>JAYPFK010000034.1:0-81905 GCA_038126235.1 Verrucomicrobiales bacterium | reverse complement strand
GGCGTAGTAGCCGTTGATGTCGTTGATCGACTCCATGTTCTCCACGCGATGCTGGATGCCCTTGAGGATCCGTTCCGCGGCGGACATGAGCGTGGTCGCCTTCTTGTTCCGCGCCTCAACCAGGGCGAGCTTCCGGCTTTCAAACGCGGAGTAGAGTTCGTCGCGCTTCTCGGAGAGCTGCAGGATGTAGTCGTCGAAATCCGCGAATTTCCCCTCCAGCTCCTCAAGCTGGATCATGATCTTGGTGAGATACTCCTCGCACTTGTCCGGCGTGTCGCAGATCTCCAGGTAGTTGACGACGCTCTGGTCCAGCAGGCGCAGTTGCGCAGTGAACTGCGCCGCGCCTTCGACCTTTTGCAGGTCCAGTCTGCGGCGTTTCAGGGTCGCCTTGATCTGGTTCAGCGGCGCGTAGATCGCCGAGATGTTGTCGATGATCCGGGTCGTCTGGGTGGCGTCCTCGATCTTCAGGTTGCTGACGATCTCGATCAGCATCTCCAGCTCCTGCCCGGTCTTGACGATCGCCTCCTCCAATTCCCTGGCCTCGGTGACCTTGGTCAGCTTTTCGATCTCGGCCTCATGTCCCTTGACCTTCTCCTCGTAGGGACTGAGCGCGTCCTCCTGGAGCAGAAATTCGACACAACGGTTGGAAAGCTCCTCCGCCCGCTCGCTGACCTCGACCTCCAACGCCTCGACCGCCGCGAGATCCATGTAGCGGACCTCCTTGAGCGAAATCAGTTCGCCGCGCACCGTGCGCAAGCCGGCGAGCTGCTCCACGAAGTCGTTGATCGAGCCGAGTTGCCCATAGGAGATCTCATCCAGCAGCTTGCGGCCCTTGGCGGAGATCGCCTTGAGCTGGTCGGCGGCATTCTTCTTGAGCCGCTTGACCTTCTCGAATTCATCGATGGCGCCGGCCGCCGCGTCCTTGATGGCGTTCAGCGTCTCCTTGAGGTTGAACGCCTCCGCGTGATCCACCCAGAAATAGGCGTCCACGATGTCGGCGGCCTTCTTGACAATGTCGATGTAGAGGTCCGCGTAGGTGTCCTCCTTGCCGAGCAGCGTCAGGATCTCCTGGCATTCGGACATGCAGCGCACGATGGAGGGGTTGCCTATCTTGTAGAGATGCGAGTCCTGCTTCTCCACGACCACCTGCTCCGTGGCGACGTAGGGCGTCCGCCAGACCTGGATGGTGTGGTGCTTCTGCGGATCGTCCGCGGACTTGAAGTAGGCCAACTCCCCGTTGTCGAAGGTGGTGAAGCCGTGGCAGACGATCGGAGATTCCACCTGCTGCGCGATGATGTTGTAGGACATCAGCATGTAGACGCCGTCGCGACGGTTGTAGAACACGTAGAGGTGATCCTCCCCGTTGGGCGCCTGGGTGCGCCGCTCGAACATCATGTCTCGCAGGTCGCTGGGGAACTGCTTGAACTCGCCCAACTGCAGGTAGTAGCCATTCGAGAAGATGATGCCCTGGTCGTCCGGCAGCAGGATGCAGGAATGCTCGATGGCGTCGATGCGCTTCACCTCGCTCAGCTTCTCGTTGAAGACGAAGTGCCGCCATTGGCTTTCCTGGTAGGGGCGAATCTTGAGCAGGATCAGGTTGCCGACAACCGCGTAAAAGATCTCGGCGTCGTCCAAAGTCTGGTCTTTTTCATCGACCGGCTCCTGGTAGATCCCCTCCCCGCTGGAGGTGTTGTCCTCGATCTTGATGGTCAGGTCGCCGCCGACACACTCGACAAACACACGATCCTCAATGGAGATGTGCGGATGCTCGCCGGCGCGATGCAGGTCGCGATGGGTGCGGGTCCATTCGAACTCGTGCTGCGGCGGATAAACGAACTCGTGGTCGCTCCGATTGCCGACGTAGTGCAACTCCCCATCCTGGAACGCCCACTTGAAGGTCTTGATGTCGGTGACCGCGTCACCGATCCGGAAGACCATGAAGAGGTTCGGTCCGATCTTGGAGAACTTAACGAAGGCCGTCTTCTTGTAGTACTTGTAGAGCTGGGCGAAATCGCTGTGGAAGCGTTCGTCGCCGATGAAATCCAGCGGGATCTCGGCGAAGGTGTGATCCTCCGCATTGTAGTGGTAGCCGGCGAGAACATCCTCCAGCTTGGTCTCGGTCTTCAGGCCGAAGCGGACGTTGTAACCGAACAGGAAACGCCCCTTCCCGATGGCGATCATGTCGCGCGGGACGCAGTTGTTCACCGTGGTGATGCGCTCGGTGGCGATGAGCGTCGTCGGGATGGCGCCAAAGACGTCCTTGCGGGCGTCATTCAGCTTCCCGACGCGATCACGCAGGTCCTTGGCCTGGGCGTTGAGGCGGCTCCGAATGATCTCGTAGGTGCCGCCCTCCAGCACAGCCTGCTCGCCGCCCTCCGGCGTCTGCTGACCCTCTTGAATGTCAGGTTCCTCAGGCATGGATCAGGTTGGTGATTGGAAACATGTGATTGGCACTTGGTCGCGGAGACACGCGCGAAACGGGGGCATGCGTCCTGCCCAAGGGCGTCTGGCGCATCACACTATTCATGGCGTGCAGCATTCAATCCTTCCGGATTCCCGGCCGCCCATGGTGGGGACGCCCCGTTCGAGGCGTCCCCATCGTGGCAACTTGCTGTCAGTCGCAGGCCGGGACGACTCGGGTCACTTCTTCGCCTTCGCACCCTTCAGCAGCGTCGAAACCGGCTTGTCTTTCAACCCTGCCTTCTCGGCGATCTCCATCAGGCGCCCGATGGCGCCTTTGGACTGTCCGTCCTCGGCTGCGGCCATCAACTGGCCCAAGGCCGCGGAGATGGACAGGTTCTTCAGGTCATCGGAAGACAGGCCGAACTTGTCGATGAAGGCCTTCACCTGATCCTGGAAGTAGTCGCCATCGCCGTTGAAGAAGGTTTCCTTCACATCGACGAGGGTCTCGCTGTTGCCGATCAGGCGATCCACCTGTTTACCGGCGGTGATGGAGTTGACGATCTTGTCGAAGAACACCTGATCGCCGCCGACAATGTCGATGTTCGACGACTTGAGGGCCTCGCCCAGGACCTTGGCCTGCTCGGCCGCGATGTCCTTCTGGATGTTGATCTGGGCCAGTTCGACCTGCAGGTCCTTGTTCAGTCGCAGCTTGAATTCCTCGTGTTCGCGGCCCACGCCGTCGAACAGTTTCATGGCCTCGGCCTTCTCGGTGATGCCCTTGGCGTCCGCGGCAAACTTCCGTTCGGCGCCCGCGGCCTCGGCTGACAGTTTCTTCTCCGTGCCGGAGGCCTCGGCAGCCAACTTCAACTCGGTGACCTTGGCTTCGGCCGTGCCCTGCTTCTCGATGGCTCCCGCCTTGGCAGTGATGACCTGGGCCTCGCCCAGTCCCGGAGCCGCGGTTTCAGCGGTCGTGGCCTCGGCCAACTGCTTCTTCGCGTTCGCCTGGCGTTCGGCGGCCTCCTGCTCGGCGTCCGCCTTGATGACGATCTGCTCCGCCTCGCGCTCGGCGGCGGTCTTGGCGGCCTCCGCCTTCTTGACCACCGTGTAGGCATCCTGGTCGGCGGCCAGTTCCGCGGCGCGCTTGGCGGCCTCAGCCGCCTTGGTCTCGCGGATCAACTGGTCCTGGGCCTCCATCTCGGCGGCGGTGATCTTGACCTGCTTGGCGCGATCGGCCTGCGCGAAGGCCTCGGTGTCCTTGATCTTCTCCTTCTCGGCGACGACGGCCTTCTCGACCATCACCCGCTCGCGGATCACGTCCTGGATCTTCTTCTGCTCGACCTCGACCGCCTTGTCCTTCTCGATCTGGGCCAGGGTGACGATACGCTCGCGTTCGGTGACCTCCAGCAAGCGGTCCTTCTCGACGCGCTCGGTCTCGACGGCGTCGGTGCGCTCCTTGTTCTTACGGGCGACGATGATCTGCCGGTCCTTGTTCTGCTCCGCGATATTGATCTCCTCTTCGGCGGCGATCCGGGCCTGCTCAGCCTTCTGCCGCTGCTCCTGCTCGACCTTCTTCGCCTCCGCCTGTTCCCGGGCGGTGACGGTGGCAATCTCGCGGGCCTGCTTCTGCTCAGCCTCGGCCTGCTGACGTTCCAGTTCGAGGATCGCCTCGCGGGCCTCGACGTCCTGCTGCTTGATGATCTTCTGCTTGTCGCGCTCGATCTGGTTGGTGAGCTTTGCCTGCGCGGCGGTCAAATCGGTGATCTTCTTGATGCCCTCGGCGTCGAGGATGTTCTCGGGATTCAGGTCCTCGATCTTGGTCTGCTCCAGGTAGTCGATGGCGGCATCCTCCAGCACATAACCGTTCAGGTCGGTGCCGATGATCTTGATGATCTGGTCGCGGAAGCTTTCGCGGGAATCATAGAGCTCGATGAAGTCGAACTGGCGACCGACGGTCTTCAGGGCCTCCGAAAACTTGGCGTCGAACAGGTCCCGGATCGCGTTGATGTCCGAGGCGCGTTCGCAACCGATCGTGGTGGCCACCGCAATGACATCCGCCGGCGTCTTGTTCACCCGGATGAAGAAGTTCACCTGGATGTCCGCCCGCATGTTGTCTTTGCAGATCAGCCCGTCCTTGCCCATTCGAGACACCTCGAGTCGGTTCACGGAAATGTCCATGAACTCCACCTTGTGCATGATGGGAATGACGAACTTGCCGGTAAACGACACGACCGTGCCTCCCACGCCGTTCCTGACCAACGCCTCGCCCTGTTCAACCTTCCGGTAGAACCGCGACAGCGCGGCAAAGCCCATCACAACAACAACGATGCTCCCGACGCCAAACAGGGCGACTTCTTGTGCGAATGCTAACATAGTTCTATTCCTCCAGTTCAGTTGGTTCGTGTTTGATTACAGAAAAAGTCCTTCGATCCTTGGAAACCTCGACCACCAGGGCTTCGTCGCCCTTCTTCAACGTCTTTCCAACCGCTGTCCGCGCATTGATCGTCACCGGGGCGCCGTTGCGGATGATCTGAACCTGTCCAAATTCCGAGGTCACCTCCATGGTGACGACCTTGCCCACCTGGCCGACAATCGGTTGGTGACTGTCGTAATCCTTCTCCATCAGTTGATACATCTTCTTGAAAGGTATCGAGGCAAAATGGGTCGCAACCACGGCTCCAGCGAAAAGCGGAACAAAGATCATCACGGCCTTCGTCAAGATCGCATCAGGATTGAAATAGTAATTCAGCAACATCGACCCCATCCAAAGAATCACGGACAGGATCGTAACCACGATCATGAAGGGCATCTCCCCCATATGAAGAAACTGGAAGAAACTGCTCACCAAGCCGGGATGCTCCAAGTGAACATCGGCATCCGCGTGGCCGTCGGGATGCGCTTCAAAATGGCCATCTCCCCCGACATCCGCGTGCGCATGGTCCAGGTCCAGAAAACCCAAAATGACCATCAACCAGTAGGCCATGACGATGGCAAACAACACCGTGAACGGGAGATTGATCGGGGAGATCGCGTGTTGCCAGAGTTCGAGCATCGTTTGGTTGCCTTGAGGTGGCGGCTGAAACCCCTCTTCCCAGTCGAGGATTCAATCAGGGTTTCACAACCGGGCTGCATCAAACCACCGCTGGGGTCGATGCGCACGTATAATTGGGCAAAACGATTGTAAGGCAAGCGGGAAAGGGTCGCGTTTCCGCTCCACATTCCCGAATGCGGGCGTAACCTCGGCTCAAGACAGAACGTCAGAAAACCCGTCCCTGAGAACGATGTTCTTCGACAAGCGCCATCTCGCAAACCGCCGCTTGGTCGCCGCAGCGACCGCGCTCAGTCTCCTCTTTACCGCGCTCTCCTGCCTCGCCGACGACAAACGGCCCGACATCAAAACGGTCGCCGATCCAGGGTTGGCCATGAAGGACGTCGACGGAAAGGAACGCCATCCCCTCCTGCCCGGCGAGGACAAGGCCTCGGTCCTGATCTTCGTCCTGCCCGACTGTCCAATCGCCAACGCCTATGCGCCAGAGATCCGGCGCATGACGGTCGACTACAAGAACAAGCCCGTGCGCTTTGCGTTGGTTTATGTCGACCCCGACCTGAAACCCGGGGATATCGGGAAGCACCGCAAGGAATACGGCCACGACGGCTGCTCCGCATACTTCGACAAGGACTTCGCGCTGGCGAACGCCACCGCCGCCGACGTGACGCCCGAAGCCGTTGTCATCGCCGGAAAGGGCCGCATCGCCTACCGCGGCCGCATCAGCAATCTCTACGCGGACTACGGCAAGCGTCGCCGCAAGGCGACCCAGCACGACCTGCGCGACGCCATCGACGCCTTGCTTGCGGGCAAGCCAGTCACGACGCCGCGAACCGAAGCTCTCGGCTGCTTCATCCCCAGACCAAATTGATCCATTCCCTCCCCCACAGCTGAGCCATGAAAAGGATCTCCTCTCTCCCGTTTCTTCCCGCATCTCTTGCGGCGCTCCCGCTGGCCGCCCCTTTGGCTGCCGCCGCCCCCGCAGTCCCGGAGAACCCCACCTTCACCGAGCATGTCGCGCCGATCGTCTTCAACCGCTGCACGTCCTGTCATCGCCCCGGCGAGGCCGCGCCGTTCACGTTCATGGACTACAACGACGTCAAAAAGCGGGCCCGACTGATCGCGCGCGTCACCGAGGACCGCTACATGCCTCCCTGGCACGCCGAATCAACCGATTACCGTTTCGCCGACGAACGCCGCCTCACCGACCTCCAGATCCAGACGCTGCAGAACTGGCACAAGAACGGCGCGCCCGAGGGCGATCCCGCCAAGCTCCCGCCGATGCCGAAGTTCATCGACGGCTGGCAGTTGGGAACGCCGGATCTCATCGTCCGCATGCCCCAAGGCTACACCGTGCCGGCCGACGGGCCGGACATCTACCGCAACTTCGTCGTCCCGCTGGACCTGAAGGAAGACAAGTGGGTGAAGGCGGTGGAATTCCGGCCCGGCGCACGTTCGGTAATGCATCATTCGCTGTTCTTCCTCGACCTCACCGGCGAAGCCCGACAACTCGACGCCGACGACCCCGTCCCCGGCTTCAAGCGCATGGGTTTGGCTTTGCAACGCGGCGGGAGCCTGGGCGGTTGGGCGGTCGGAGGAACTCCCAACAGACTGCCCGAAGGGCTCGCATACAAGCTGCCCAAGGGCTCGGACCTGATCCTCTCCTCGCACTTCCACCCCTCAGGCAAGGAAGAGACCGAGGTTTCGACGCTGGGGTTGTATTTCTCGGACAAGCCCCCCGCCAACGACTTCACCGCCATCCAACTGCCGCCCGTATTCGGCGCGTTGGCCGGCATCGACATACCCGCGGGGGCGACGAACTACACCAAGACCGATTCCATCGAGCTGCCGGTGGACGTCCAAGGGTTCGCCATCGCGGCGCACGCGCACTACCTGGGCAAGGAAATCCGCATGACCGCCACCCTGCCCAATGGTGAAACGAAGGAACTGCTCTGGATCCGCAAGTGGGATTTTTCCTGGCAGGAACAATACAACTACTCGGACTTCGTCGAACTGCCGGCGGGCACGCGACTCGACGCCAAGGTTGTCTGGGACAACTCGGAGAACAACGTCTTCAACCCCTTCAGCCCGCCCCGCCGTGTCAAATGGGGCAAGGAATCGACTGACGAAATGGGGAGCGTCACGTTGATGGCGACAACGCGGACCTCCGAGGAACTCCGCAGACTGCGCACAGCGGTGAATCAGCACCGTCGCGAGGCCGGGACCCAGGCCATCCGCAACCGCTTCGCCGACCGGGGCAAGAATGGCGGAGCCGCAGGCAGCCTGTTAAAGCGACTGGTCGCGCGCTACGACCAGGACGGCGACGGAAAGCTCAGCCAGGAAGAACGCCGCGCCGCCATCGATTCAATTCCGGCTGAAGAGCGGAGACGATTGTTTCGGAGGCGATAGAAGAAACCGATCGAAAGCCGTGAAGGTGGGGCGAACTGTCCTCAGTAAGCCGGCCTTGACCAAGCACGCTTAGGCTCACCGAGGACAGCTCGCCCCACCGCTCCACGCTCATTCCCCATCTCCGGCCAAATGCCGTCGGGCGCGGCCAAGGGCCATGAGCGGAAAGTAGTGGCGGTACATGTTGTAGTTGATCATGAACCCGCGCGCGAGCTCCCGGCCTTGGTGTGTATTGGGATCGCCCTGCAGGTCGATCCGATGGCCCACACCGTATCCCGGAAAACCGGTTCCCGTGTAGTAGGGCTCGTCCCAAGAGCCGTTCTCCAACTGCGTTTCCTGAAGCCACTCGACACCGCGTCGGATCGAATCGTTGTAATCGTCTGAGCCGGTGGCGATCAGGGCCATCAAGGCCCATCCGGTCTGCGAGGCTGTGGAATCGCCGACGCCGCGGAGATTGTCGTCCATGTAGGAGGCGCAGGTTTCGCCCCAGCCTCCGTCCTTGTTCTGCTTGGAGGCAACCCAGTCCGCAGCCTTGCGGACATGAGCCTGATTCATGTCCTCACCGATGGCCTCCAGGCCCGGCAACACGGCAGCCGTGCCATAAATGTGATTCACGCCCCAGCGACCGAACCAACTTCCGTCATCCTCCTGTTCCTCCAGCACATACTCCAAAGCCCGCGCCACGACCGGATCAGCCGCCGTGTAGCCGTTCAATCCCAAGGCCTCCAAAACGTGGGCGGTGACATCCACCGAAGGCGGATCGAGCACCTCGCCAAAATCGCAGAACGGAATCTTGGTCACCCATTCCGAGGTGTTGTCCTTGTCGAAGGCCGCCCACCCCCCGTTGCGGCATTGGAAACCGATCATCCATCTCACGGCCTTGTCGATCGCCTCTTCCATGCGGGCGATCGTCTCGGCATCCCCGTCGTTCTCCTTCAAATACTCCAGGATTCGGGTCAACACGATCACCGCCACCGAGGTGTCGTCCACATCCGGATAGGCGGCGTTCTCATGCTCAAAGGCCCAGCCTCCGGGCTCGACGTTCTTGACGCGCACCTGCCAGTCGCCGCCGGTCATGACCTGCTTGCCCAGGGTCCACTCCAGCGCTTTCTTCATTGATTCGCGGCCCTCGATGGTCTCGTCGCAATCCTCCTGCGCCAACAGCGTCAGGACGGTGTCCCAGACCGGCGACATGCAGGCCTGGATGTAGGTCCCGCCATTCTTCTCGTAGGACCAATGCGTGTCCCAGGCCCGCAGGGACTTCTGCAAGACCGGGTGCGAAACGGGCCAGCCCTCGAAATACAGGGCCATGACCGAGTAGATCCACGGCGGCTGAATGCCACCCCAGGCGCCGTCGGCATCCTGGTGCGCCACGATCCAGTCGCGGCACTGCGCCATGGCCAGCGAACGCCCCGGCTTCCACGGCAACCGGTGGTAGACCTGCCCGAAAAATATGTCCAAGCCCAGAAACACCGTTTCCCAGGAAACCCAGCCGGCCTTGGCCGGGATGGAGAAATCAAAGTTGCCGCGTCCCTCGGGGAAAAGCTCGTCCAGCCTGTGCTCCGGGGCCAGGGGCGTCACGGGCCGCCGCGCCGAAAGCAGGCACAATGGGACCAGGGTCGCGCGGGCCCAGGAGGAGAAATCGTAGATGTTGAACGGCAGCCACGGCGGCAACCAGATCAACTCGGGAATCAACGTCGGGGTCTTTTCCCATGGCCATTCCCCGATCAAGGCCAGCCAGTACTTGGAGAAGACACGCAGTTCCTTCAGACCTCCGTGGGCGAAGATCCATTCCCGCGCCTTGACCATCGGCTCGCTGTCGGGATCGATGTCCGCCGAACGCAGGGCCGCGTAGCATTCCACGGTCGTGTTGATGTCGCCGAGATTCGCTCCGTAGTAGATGGCCCAGGATCCGTCCTCCCGCTGTTCGTTTAGGATGCAACGGATGACGCCGTCATACTTGGGATCGTCCTTGAGCCCCATGATGTGCATGGCCAGGACCCACTGGGCCTCCATGCAGGAATTGGACTCCAGATTGCCGCACCAAAAACCTTGCTCGTGCTGCTCCTCATCTGACCACTCGAGAGCCCTCGCGATCGCCGCGTCCAGCGGATCGGCGGCATTTTTCTTCTTCCGCCTGCCCCCGGGCCGTTTTTTCTGCGCCGTTCCCATCATCAATTCAGAGCGAGGGTCAGGAAAAGGGTTGCGCGCCGGAAATTCGGCTTTTGAATGGCATGCGGTTCGGACAATGGCATCGCCGATCAAATTGATTTCGGCCCATTCCCGTCAACAAAATTCGGGAAATTGACTCGGTGCGGAAGCCCCCCCAATCTCCCCCAATGGATCTCGCCGGAAAGAAACTCGGATTACTGCTGTCGGCGCCCCCGGAATCCCCCGGTTTCCACCACTGCGCCGGACTGGCGGAAGCGGCGCTGAACGCCGGAATCCATGTCTTCTGCTACTGCATAGACGACGGAGTTTGCGCGGCCCGAGCCCCACGGTTTCAGGCGTTGCGCCAAAAGGGCATGAAGCTCCACGTCTGCGCCTTCGGCGCCGAGAAACGGGGCATCCCCATGGACGATTCGGCTGTTTTCTCCGGACTCACCATCGTCAGCGACCTGATCGCCAACACCGACCGCTTTCTCAGTTTCAACTGATCCGTCGCACGCCATGTCCGAAAGCCCCTCAGTCCTGTTTGTGATCGACAGCGATCCGCGCGAAAGCCATCGCCCGGCGGAGGCGGTGCGGATCGCGGCGGGCATCGCCGCCTGGCGCGAGGCCAACGTCTCCGTCTGCCTGCTCGGCCCGGCGGTCAACGCTCTCACCGAATGGCCGGAGGACCTGCAGGACGGCGGGAACTTCGAACGTTATCTGCCCACCCTCGTCGAAGCCGGCGGCGGCATCTACAGCGACACATCGCCCGCAGGGGCAAGGGGCGCCCTTCATCCGCCGATCGCGTTCGAAGTCATCGATGCCGCCGGACTCGCCGCCCTTTCCGCCCACGCGACGCAGATGCTTCGTTTTTGAAGTCACGAAGTTCCATGCCGCGAATCCTGCACATTCTGACCCGCCCCGACAACAGCCTGGCCGAGCGGGTGATCAGGGAGCAAAGCGGTTTCGCCGAGATCAATCTAATGGTGACTGACCTGACCAGCGCCCCCCCGGACTACGACCGACTCCTGGAAGAACTCTTCGAAGCGGACTCCGTGCAAGTGTGGTGAGAATACCGTCCAGCCGCCTCTGACGGCCGCGGCAACCAAACATACTCGCGCCAGCTCATCGGGGACAATTCGCCCCTCCCTGGCCAATGCCTCAATCGACGCGCCGAAGCACGCGGACGCGGTGCGCGACGCTGTCGCCGACCAGCAGCGAACCGTCACGATCCACAAACACGCCGTGGGGCCGACCCATCCGACACCTGGAGGCATCGCCGTCGGGACCATCCCCCTTCTGGCCCGTGCCGCAGACCAGTTCCATCCTGCCTGTCCGGGCGTCAATCATGCGGATGGTGTGGCTCTCCGTGTCGCAAAGGTAGACGTCGCCGTTGGGAGCGATGGCAATTCCCTTGGGGCCCGAAAGCGTCGCGTTCTTTGCCGGTCCGCCATTCCCGGTGAACCCCTTTTTGCCCGTCCCGGCGATGTGGTGAATAGTCCCGCGTTTCATGTCGAGGCGGAAGACCTGATTCCCCTCGCGCAGGGCGAGCCACAGGTTTCCCTTCTTGTCGAAGTCGATGGTGCGCGGCCCGTTAAGCGGCGCGCCCTTGAATCTCGCCCCGTCCGGCGTCTTGGAACGTTGTCCGTTGCCGGCGATCGTCTCGATGACGCCGGTGTCCTTGTGAACTCGACGGATGCGATGGTTGCCGATGTCGCAGATGTAAAGATGGCCATCCGGCCCGAACGCCAGGCTGTGCGGCTGCTTCAGCGCCGCCTTCGTCGCTGGACCGCCGTCACCCGAGAAACCCGGCTTCCCCGTTCCGGCGACCGTGGAGATGACGCCGGACTTCATGTTCACCTTGCGGATCACATGATTCGCCATGTCTGTGAAATAAAGATCGCCCTTCGCATCGAAACGGATCTCGTGCGGCTTGTTCATCGTG
Source organism: Verrucomicrobiales bacterium (assembly GCA_038126235.1). GTDB lineage: Bacteria > Verrucomicrobiota > Verrucomicrobiia > Limisphaerales > JAYPEY01 > JAYPEY01. Next base: position 69,957 of record JAYPFK010000034.1, on the reverse strand, counting down.
GCCTTCGAGGCAGGGCCGCCGTCACCGGTGTAGCCAACCTTCCCCGTGCCCGCGATCGTGGTGATGTTTCCCTTCGAATCGATTCGCCGGATCACCTGCCCGTCGTACTCGCAGAAGTAGATCAGATCGTCCGGGCCACGCAAAACGCCAAAGGGGTTGTTGACCATGGCGCGCGTCGCCGGACCGCCGTCCCCGGAATGCCCGGGAACACCCGTGCCGGCAATGGTCTCAGTGCGCCACCGCGCGGCGGAGGCGGAAAGGGAAAAGGCGACGAGAAAGGGAAGGAGGAGTTTTTGGTTCACGGGTGGGGACTGTAGCCGGAGACGACGACAGGATCAATCTCGCTGAGCCAAGGCTGCCGCATGAGCGCAGAACTCAACCAGTAATGTCGGGGCTGTAGCGTGCGCTCTGTGAGCGCATGGACTTGCTATTGCGAAACCCGCGCTTTTCGGCTCACAGAGCCAACTCCACATCCCGGCCACGAGCCCAATCGCCGTTCGCCGCACGCCCTGCTCGTTGAGCATTCACGCCTGAGCAAGAGGATTCCTCCAATCGAGCCCCGGGAAACGAGCAAAGTCCCCGTCGTTCGAGCAGAGGCACGCCCGGTTCTCAATCGCGTAGGCCGCCAGGATCGCATCCGACACCATCGCCCCCGCCGCCATGGCGGATCTCAGGAGTCCCATGACACGGGCGAAGTGATCGGGAGCCGCGGTAAGCGAACGCGCTTGCGGCAGGTCCAGCCAACTTTCCACCACGGACTGCGCGATCTCGACCGACACTGCCGCGGGTCCCAACCTCGGATTTGTCGCGATGCGAACGAAGCCAAACTGAACCTCACGAGGCAGACCGATCAATTCATCGCCGTTCATCGCCCCTTCCCACCAACGTTTGGAGGGCGCATGTTGAGGCACATTCGGGTTGTAGGCGTAGAGCAGGAGATTCAAATCCGGCAAAATCATGACGCCAGTTCCCTCAGTGTGTCTTCGTCATCCCATTCGTCCGCCAACCGATTGAAGCTCTGACCGCTCAACGCGGCGGGAAACGCCGCGGTAAACACCGGCTCCACGCTCACCCTGCCTCCACGACGCCCTAGCGACTGCCGCACGGCCTGGTTCAACGCCTGCTTGAAAGACACTCCCGTCCTCGCCATTTCTTCACGAAGCAATGATTCCGTATCCGCATCAATGGTGACCGTCGTTCTCATGTATGGCATCATTACACCTAAGATATTGCTGTCAAGAAAGCATAAATTGACGAACATCGCTCCCAACGAAGAGTCAATCCAAAGAAATCACACGTTGAACTTGAACAGGATCACGTCGCCGTCCTTGACCACGTACTCCTTGCCCTCCTGCCGGTAGAGCCCTCGTTCCCGCGCCACCGCCGTGGAACCGCAGGCCATCAGGTCGTCATAGGAGACCGTCTCCGCCTTGATGAAACCGCGCTCGAAATCGGTGTGGATCACGCCGGCGGCCTTCGGAGCGGTATCGCCCTTGTGAATGGTCCAGGCCCGCGCCTCCTTCGGTCCAACCGTAAAGTAAGTCTGCAATCCCAGGAGGTCGAATGAAGCCTTGATCAACGCGCCGACGCCGGATTCCTCGACGCCCAGGTCGGCCAGGAACTCGGCCGCCTCCTCGGGGGCCAGGTCGATCAGATCGGCCTCGATCTGGGCGCTGATCACGGCCGTGCCGCATGCCATGTGGGTGTCCGCGTATTCCCTGACCTTCAGAACGTGGGGGTTGTTGTCGGCATCGGCGAGGTCCCCCTCCTTCACATTGGCGGCGAAGATGGTCGGCTTGATGGTCAGCAGGAAGAACTGTCTCGCCAGGACCTTCTCCTCGTCGGCCAGTTCCAGCGTGATGGCGGGCTTGCCGGCGTCGAGGTGCGGCTGGAGCTTGTTCAGCACGGCCTCCTGCGCCGCCGCCGTCTTGTCGCCGCGCCGGGCTTCCTTGCCAATGCGGTGCAACTGCTTGTTCACCGACTCCAGGTCCGCCAGGACCAACTCGGTGAAAATCGTCTCAATATCGCGGATCGGGTCGATCGAACCGGCCACGTGATGAATGTCCGAGTCTTCGAAGCAGCGCACCACCTGGATGATCGCGTCCACCTCGCGCACATGGCTGAGAAACTTGTTGCCCAGCCCTTCCCCTTCCGCCGCGCCCTTGACCAGGCCGGCAATGTCCACAAACTCAAACGCCGCCGGAATGATCTTCTCGGACGGCTCGATCTTCGCCAGTTCCTCCAACCGCGCGTCCGGCACGGTGACCACACCGACGTTCGGGTCGATGGTGCAAAAGGGATAGTTCGCCGACTCCGCCTTGCGCGTGCGGGTGACGGCGTTGAAGAGGGTGGACTTGCCCACATTGGGCAACCCGACGATGCCGGCTTTCAACATAAGGCGGGAGAACAAGCCGAATCCGCCCCGAAAGAGCAAGCGGAAAGAAGGAAGAACACGTCCCTTTCAACGGTGAACCATCCCGCTCTTCGGCCCCGACTCCGGGACTGAATCGGGGACGAGCATACGGCCCCGTACGATATCGTATGAAACCGCCTCGCCGTCCGCCGGAATTCACTTACGCCCCGCCCCGATTCAGCTCATCCACCTGATCGTTCAAGGTGCAGAGGTCATAAAGCCACCCAATGCCGAAGAGGCCGGCCGAAAAGAAGTAAATGAGCCCGGAAATCCATTTTCCCAGGTAGAACCGATGCGCGCCAAACACCCCGAGGAACGCCAGCAGAATCCACGCGACCGTATAGTCATTCGGTCCCGAGGCGAACCGCCGATCCGCCTCCCTGTCCATGGACGGAATGAGGAAGAGGTCGACCAGCCAGCCAATGCCGAGCAGCCCCAATGTAAAAAACCAGAGCACGCCTGTCTTGACCTTGCCAAAGTAGAATCGGTGAGCCCCAAAGAACCCGAAGATCCAGACGATGTAGCCGATCAGTTTGCTGTGGGTGTCTTTCGTTGGAGCGTTCATGTTGTGTATCCGTTTTGAAGTGGAAAGATACGGTTTCACCAACAACACGCGATTACAAGGTTTCGCCCCGATTCAACACCGGCCGCGTTCACGGAAACCGCCGCTTGACAGACTCTGATTCCGAGGTTGACTGAATGAACCGCCCATCCGGCGTCGTCTCACCCTCGATTCAAGATCGCCATGAGCCAAGCCAAGATGACCCTTCCCGCCGCAATTGCCGCCATGAGCGTCATCGCCTTCGCGGCGCATCGTTCTTTCGAGGCTCTCTCCCCCCCGGATTCCGGAACATTCGCCCAAGAAAGCCTTCCCCTCCCGGATTCAGGACAGGCGATCGACGAGTTGAAGCTCGAAATCCGCCGACTCAACGAGGAACTGAAGGAAACCACCGCGCGACTCGACGAAGCCATCCGCCCCGCTTCTCCCCCAGCCCCCGCCCCGCCTCGCATCAGCGACGATGACATGGCCCGCTTCATGGCCGAAATCGACGCCCCGACAGCCGTGCCAGGCAGCCCGGCGCGCGTGTTCGCCCTTCTCCCCGGGCCCGACCGGAAGCCCCTCGCCGCCAACGTGAAATTCCGCGCGCTCTACGGCCGGCGGCTTGCCTTCCGCGACGCCGACAACCGCCCGTTCGCCGTCGATATCGAAAGCGTTCATCCGGGAGTTCTCGGACACCTCGGAATCAACCTCGACGAGGCTCTCGCCGAAGATGCGCGGGACCGCGCGAACCGCCGGGCCTTGGCGGAAGCAGCGGCCAGACGCCAGGAAACAAGGTTGCGCGCGGCAGCCGAGGCCGCGCAACGACAGCCCCTCCAGCAACCCGAGGCGGCCAGCGGCCCGGCAACACAAACCACCCACATCACCATCCAGCAGCCGACTACCACGCCAATCTACCCATATCCGTCCACTGTCTGGACCGCTCAGCCGGTCTACGGGTATTCCTCCCCGTCATATTACAGTTCCTCAGCATGGTGGCGGCCGACGATTCCACGGTTTCAGGCCACGCTCGGCCCCTTGTCAATTGCGACAGCCTGTCCGCCCCCTCAACCTGCCCCTGCCTCTGGATTCCGCTTCAATAATCAGTTCCGCTTCACCGAACAGGGGCCTTATACCACGATTCCCCGCTGATTCGCCCGGGGAACACCCACTTCAGAGCGCGGTCGTCCTTCACGTTCTCCCCCGCGCCCTCAAGCACCCCCAAAAATTTGACGCGGCCATCGAACACGCTTGGCACGGAATCTGCCCCCGCGCATGTCGCTCATAGTTCCGGTCGGGCGTCGATCTTCATACCCCCGAAGTCCGATCACGAGTTGCAAGTCCTGGCGGGCGCGCTGTAATCGCCCGCCGGGGCTTGCTTTTCCCCGACGCCGACCAGCCGGCTGGTTCACCACGCATCCGGTTCATCGAACGATCGTTGCAAGGGGACTGAATCAATGGCCCGCAGCGCGTTTCGGCGGCCCCAGCACGATATCGTCGCCGAACATCGCGATCCACTCCTTGACCTCGGTGGGGGTTGGCTTGTCGCAGTCCGCGAGGACTCCGATGCCTGATCGGTCCCGCAGGAGACGGATCCGCCCGAACCGGGCCGCCAGATACTGTTTGAGCTGCTTGGGTGTGCATTGACTGGTTGATTTCATGCGCCCATTCAAACCAACCCGCTTGGACAAATTCCGTCCAAGCGCAAAACTTTCCCAAGAAAATCTTGAATTGCCATTAATGGCGCTTATTTTGCCGTTATGAAGCTCCACCAGAAGATCGGCTTGGCCTTGATGGCGATCCCCATTTTGCTGGGAATCGCACTTCAAAAAAGCGCGGCGCTGCTTTACAGCCCCGAGCGCCTGACGAATCTCGAAATTGTTCCGCCTCCGCCCGATATGACAATTGTCGTGGCCATGCTGTCCACAAATTGGATGATTGCGGCTCCTTTGGTCGTCTTGTTCATCGTCGGCATCGCCTACGCCTCATTGCCCTCCCGGCTCGGCATCGACGCGCCCCAACTGGTCGAGATCAAATATCTCAGCTAGCCACTGGAGCCCGCTCAATTTTGCCCGGGTTCTCCACCCCGGGGATGGATTCCGGCAACGGGACGGAGGCGAGGCATTTCCGGATCAGGCTTACAGCTTTGCCGTCAAGGCCTTCACATCGGCCCTTGCTGTCTCCATCATCCGCTCAAACAAGAGCGCCGCGTCCAATTCAAAGAAATTGCGCACGTCGCCGACAATGCCGTTCAAGGGGTTGGCCTCCACTTCGTCGATGAACCGGAACAAGTCACCGGCCAATTCGACCGCGGCCTCCAGCGGCAGCTGACCGCCGGCCAGTTCGTCCACCTTGTCCGGCCACCAGCGGCGATCGACAAGTTCCGGGTTGATGTGATTTATCAACGCGGTCTCGACTCCGCCGGCATGCTGGTCCCCCCGCTCGCCAGCGAATTCCACCAGGGGTTCGTGCAACCAGCGAAACGCCCAATGCCCGCAGTCGCTGAGGCGAAGTCCTTCCTGAATCGCATTGCGATGCACGATTGAGCCATGCACATCGACGACGTATAGCGCGGCCGGCTTGATCCATTTCATCACCGCATTCACAAAGCCCCGCACGTATCGGGTCAACAAAGGCGCGGTGAGGTCCACGCTCAAGCCGAAAGGAAGCCCCCAGGTGAGCTGGCCGTATTCCACGGGCGGCCCCACCAGCAAACCGTCGGTCTCGGCGGCCAACCGGTTCAGCACGGCGTAGCTTTGCAGGGTGTCCGTGCCCAACGGCAGGTGCGGCCCATGTTCCTCCACGGCGGTGTCCACACTGAATGCCAGGATCTTCGGCGAGCCCGGCGATTCGACCTTCTGCGGCCGGCATTCGCGAATCGAGAACCGTCCCCCGAACGACGCCCGCTTCCTCGTCCCTCCATAATAGGGGAATGTCAGCAGGATGCGGTTGACGATGCTCTCCCGCAGATCGTCGTCCATGGCCTCCAGATAGAGCGGCGGCAGGGTCAACGGAGCGAGAAACGCCAGTTGCTCGGCCTTCACTCCCAGCGAGCAGATTGGCAGCGCCATCTCCTCGTCCGCAATGCGACGCTCCAGTTCGTCGAACGTGTAGCCCGGAAGAAATCGGCCTGTGTTGACCCGCTTGGGGAAATACTCATCCAGATTCGTCATACGCGCGGCAGTGTTCCGCAATCAGCTCCGGGATGCGAGCCTCCCCTCGCCGTCCTCATGGCAGCGTTCCGGGAGGATCTCCAAATTCATGAATCCCCCCGCTCCAGCCCTTCCCCGGCTTGCGAGACCGGTCTGCCCTTGCCTCGGCCCCAAATCCAAGCCTCTCCCTGCCCGGCTCATCCCTGTCATTACCCCGGGTCGCCATCGTCGTGGCAATCCAAGGTGCAAATGCGCACAAACCCGGCTTGCCATTCCCACGCGAAACTTTAATCTGCGCGCTCGTTTGCCCCGCAAAACGGGTCGCCAAACAGGAATTTCGACAACCAGAGAACCACAGACAAAGCCATGCCAATCGCCGATTTTGACCAGTACAAGCAGATGCTGACCTCCGCCCGCGCGGGCAAATACGCCTACCCGGCCATCAACGTCAGCAATCTCGAGACCCTCGCCGCCTCCATCGAGGCCTTCGCCGAAGCCGAAAGCGACGGCATCATCCAGGCCTCCACCGGCGCGGGACAGCACGCCTCCGGCGGCCTCAAGGACATGGTCCTCGGCTCCGAGATCCTGGCCGAGGCCGCCCACAAGCTCGCGGACAAATACAACATCCTGATCGCCCTTCACACCGATCACTGCCATCCGAAGAATCTCGCGCCCTTCATGGATCCGCTGATCGACATCAGCCGCAAGCGGGTCCAGGCCGGGCAGAAGCCGCTCTTCAACAGCCACATGTTCGACGGCTCGGAACTCGACCTGGCCGAGAACCTCGAGGTCTCCAAGAAGTACATGAAGGAACTGGCCGAGCTGAACATGATCCTCGAGGTCGAGATCGGCGTGGTCGGCGGCGAGGAGGACGGCCATGACACCTCCGGCGTGGCCAAGGAGAAACTCTATACCACCCCGGGCGACATGCTGGCCACCTACGAGGCCCTGGAGCCGCTGGGGACCTACATGCTGGCGGCCACCTTCGGCAACGTCCACGGCGTCTACAAGCCCGGCAACGTCAAGCTCACCCCCGAGATCCTCAAGAACGGCCAGACGGCCGTGCAGGAGAAGCACAACACCGAGGACAACCCCCTCTTCCTCGTCTTTCACGGCGGCTCCGGCTCCGAGAAGGAGAAGATCCACGAGACCCTCGACTACGGCGTCATCAAGATGAACGTCGACACCGACACCCAATACGCCTTCACCGAACCCGTGGCCAAGCACATGATCGAACACCAGGGCGTCCTCTTCCACACCGACGAGATCGTCGCGGACAAGAAACGCTTCGACCCGCGCAAGTACCTGGCCCAAGGTCGCGAGAACATGAAGAACCGCGTCATCGAAGCGGTGCGCGACCTCAACGGCGTCGGCAAGTCGATCCTGAAATAAGGAACTTGCTCCCTTACAAGCCCCCTTCCGCACCGTCCGGAAAGGGGCTTTTTTGTGTTTGTGATGCAAGGGACGTTGCGGTCACTCTCTTCGCCCGTCGGGACCGACGGCAACTTTGGTGTTTCACCCGGTGCGAGAACCAGAGAAATCACAGCGTGAAATCTTCGACGCGGCGTTGGAGATTCAGGATGAAGAAGCGCGCGCAGCCTTCATCAAACGGGAGTGCGCCGGGGACGCCGATCTTCTCAGGCGCGTCGAGGATCTGGTAGCGGCCTTTGCCGATGCCAACCGCTTCATGGCCACCCGGCAACCGGCTTCCGCCTCAAGCCTGCTGAACACCGCCTTTTCCCCTCCATCCCACGAACCCGCGGGCTCGATCATCGGCAACTACAAGCTCCTGCAGGAAATTGGCGAGGGAGGCTTTGGCGTCGTCTACATCTACCTTCCCAAGGTAGGGACGCCTCGCCGCAGGCGTCCCACTTCAATGCCTTCAGTGACGCCCCTCACAGACCGCCGGCAACACGCGGCTTGGTTGTCAGTCCTCCACTCGCCCACCCCCTCTCCGCTCAAGACTCCGGCGCTTGAGAGCCCCCATCCCGCCAACTGGCCAACTGATGCTCGGGCAACTTCTTGTAGATGTTGTTCAAGTGGGTCTTGACCGTTGCGAGACAGACAAACAGCCGCTTCGCAATTTGTTCGTTGGTCAGGCCCTCGATCGCCAGCAGGGCGATTTCCTTTTCGCGCCTGGAAAGCCCCCAGCGCGCGAGATAATCCACGTCGGCGCGACGCTTTCTCTCCAAGGGATAGAGGATCGTGTTCAGGTAACTGCCGTTGTTGATCAGGATGACATCGAAGGAACGATCCTCGATCTTCTGATTCGGAAAATACTGCGTCCCTTCCTCTCGTCGCGGAGCCTCCGGCTGCCGACGATACAACTGCATGCAATTCTTCTCGCAGACTGCGCAGACCTGCTCCCCGCACAAATCCCGGCAGGCGTCATTCTGATAAAGGACCATCCCGGCGAGGTTCTTCACGCACAACGCGGCGCCGCCCGATGTCAGCGCTTCCACTGGAAAGCTCATACTGGAAAATCTCCCCCCCTTCTCCAACGCGGTCCTGACGAATCTTGCCGCGCAGTCACTCGGATTTGGCTCCAAGATTGGCAAGAAACGCCGCAATTTCATCCCCTGGGGTGGAATTGCCGCAATCGTCAATCGATCACCCGCGGCGGAGGGGTCTTCTTCTTGGGATCGGGTTTCGAGGCGGTCTTGGGACGCGGCGGCGGCTTCTTTTTCTGGAAGATCTTGATATCGCCTCCCAAACCCGTCTGCCAGGTATCACTGCGAATGATTTCCCAACCGGCCGCGACGCCGGCCTCGTCCGTCAGCGACCGCGCGGTCAGATAGGCCTCAAAGCTGTCCGGGTAGACCAGGAAGCGAACGTAGTTCTTCTTCTCCTCCGCCAGCTTCAACGCGCGCCGGAACTTGGAAGTGTCCCGCTTCATCCGGTTGATGTCCTCGCCGCCATCCTTGAGCATCGCGAACTCCATGTTGGCGTAGGGGCGGTTGTCGAAAGTCTTCACGGCAACGGCATAATCGCGGGTCTTTACCGGGTTGCGGCGAAACCAGGCCATCACCTTGTCGGGATCGTAGGCGCTGCCATCAACGCTCTGCCCGGGCTGCGCGGGACCGCCGCCGACCATGGCCCGATACATCAACGACTGCCGGGTGCGCGGGTCCTTCATTTCCTTCTTGATCGCCGCGCGCGCGGCATCGACATCGAGCATCACCGCCCGGTTGTCCTTGCACATGACCCACATCGCGGTCGTCCCGGGAGGCGCGGCGCGAGGGTCCGGCATGCGAATCTCGTGCGGGGCCGGCGCGGCGGCCCGCGGCGTCCGTCCCATCCGCTCCTTCAATCGCGCGACTTCGGCCTGCTTGATCTTCTCCTGCTTGTCGAGCTCGTCCTTCTTGCTCTTCAGGTCCGCCAGCAGCTTTTTCGCCTGATCGAGCGGCATCACCTGGGGCGCATCCTTGGCCGGATCCTCGAGCAACGCCAGTTCCTCCGCCAGGTCTTCGGCGTCTTGCTTGAGTTCCGCCAACTCCTCCGTCCGCGCTTTGGCTTGTTCTTCGGCCTGCTCGACCTCGGCTTCGGTGATCGCGAAGGCCATGGGATCAAGCTCCCGAATGCGCTCCACGGCCTGACTAACGCCCAGGCGCATCAACACCAGCATGATCAGCAGGAAGCCGATCACGTTGGTCAGCGTGTCCAGCAGGCTGTCCAGGTTCAAACCGACTTCACTGTTTCCGCGTCTGCGCATGGCCCGGGGTCATTTGTTGAAGAAGCTCAGATCGACGTCGCCGCTGCCCACCAGGGGAAGCTTGCCGTTGCGGGCCCCCTCCGCGTCCGCCAACCGACGCGCTGCGTAGAAGGCGTCCGCCCCATCCTGTCGCACCAGGAATACGATGGTCGACTGTTCCTCGGCGGCGACCCGCTTCACGATCCCCTGAAACGCCTCGCTCTTCGCCAGTTCCTTCGTCTCCACCTTGACCGGCTCCGCCGCGTGAAACAGCACGACATGGTTCGTTCCACACTCGATGAAGGTGGGCTTCAGGAACCGCCCGGTGCCGCCGGAGATGATCTTGTTGGCCGGCTGGGGATCCCGCATCTTCTGCAACTCCACGGTCAGATCCTGGACAGATTCCTCCATCAGGCGGATGTCCGCGTCGATCTCCGGAATCTCCTTCTTCAGGTCGTCCACCTGGGCGAGGACTTGTTCGGCGGCCTTCACCTCCGCCGGATCCCGCTCACTCGCGGCGCGGCGGCGCTTCAACTCCGCAAGCTTTGCGGGGTCCTTCTCCAAGGCCTTCGCGGCGGCGACCTGCTTGCGCAGTTCCGCCAGCTCCTTCTCCCGGGCCTCCGCCTCCTTCTTCGCCGCCTCCAGACGATTCTGCCTCGCCTCCGCCTGCTTGACCGCCTCGGCGTCGTTACGGTCGACCGAGTTGCTGACCTGCGCCAGCACCAGGCCGGCGATCATCATCGTCAGGATCCCGATGACGCAGGTGAGGATGCTGAGAAAAGGAAACAGCGAAATCGTTTCCTCGTCGCCTTTCCTACGCCTGGCCATGACCGTCTCCGGAAGCGGCCGAACCCAATGCGGCCAGGGTGCCGTTCAACTGGGCCAGCGTGCGTTCGATGCTGTCCAACTGCTTCAGCAGGGCGGCGGAAACATCCACACCCGCCTGCTGCTCGTCCAGCGTCAGTCCGGTGGAATCGCTCAACCGGCGCAGCACGTATTCGTTGCAGTATTCATCGATGGAATTCAGCAGTTCATCCTCGCCCTTCTGCAGCGTGCTCATCGGAATCATCAGCAGGAGGCTCATGATCAGGGCGACGAAGGTGGTGTCAAACGCCGTCGCCAAACCGCCGGTGATGCTTGTCAGGGAATCCTTCACCACGCTGATGTCGTTCGCCGCGTCGATGCTCCCGGCGAAACCGCCCACGGCATTGCCCAGGCCGTAGACCGTGCCGATGAACCCCAGGATCGGGATCGCCCAGATGAACACCTTGACCAGGCTGTAGCTGGAGGCGACGGCGTTGGCGTCGATGTCCGACTGCGTGGCCAGCAACCCCGCGGCCTCGCTGTTGTTGTTGCGCGCGCGAAAATGCTCCAGCACCCGCAACACCCGCATGATCAGGAAACTCTCGGTCGGACGCACCGGCAGTTCCGTGACGCGGTCGAGGAACTGGTCGACATTCCCGCTCGTGATCTTCGGGGAGATTTCGTCGGGCAGCAGGTCGAAATGCATGCCGCGCTGCTGCTTCTGCAGCTTGCGCCATTTCCAGAAAAGGATGACGGCCGACCAGAACATCAGGAGCGTCTCCGCGTAGGGGATGGCTCCACGCTTTGCGAACAGGCCCCCAAAGTAGGTGTCCTTGATCACAAAAACGCCAAGGTAGAAGACCACGGTGATCCCCAGGGCGATCAATCCTGACCACAAGGCGCTGACATTGGTGAACTCCGCCTTGCCCCCGCCGCGCAAGGCGGCGCTCCGCAGCTTGGGCCTCCGCGACGCGGCTTCCTCTTCGCTAACCTCCCCGCCCTCCTCTTCTTCGAAGGCATCCGGGATCTGTAGTTTGCGGTTGCAGGACGGACAGTGGATCTCCGAGCCGGCCAAGTCGTCCTCGACGTTGAGCTTCTGATTGCAGTGAACGCAGCGGATCTTCATCGGTGACTCGGATCATTGCCGCGGGCGCCGCCGCGTTCAAGGATCGAATCCGCCCAAGCCCCCGGTCTCACCTCCGCAGGTCCCGCCCCTGTTCGAACAGCTTCAACCGTTCCGCCAACAGGCGCTCCACCTCCGGTTCCTTCTCCCGGCGCGACATGGCAATCGCTTCCCGCGACAGATCCCGGGCCTTGGCGAAGTCGCCTTTCGCCGCGTGCGCGGCCGCCAGGGTGCCGAGCGCGATGGCGCTGCTCCGGCCGGTCAACTGCACCGCGCGTTCGGCCAACGCGACCGCCTCGGACGGGTTGCGTCCCTGTCCTTCCGGGGCAATCGCCAAAGCCCAGGCCAGATCGTTCAACGCGGTTGGCGATTCCGGTTCGATGCGCAGGAGCTTCCGGTATTCCGCAATGCACCCCGGGTAATCCCCGGCGTCGAACAACCCCTGCGCCAGATCCAGCATGGCGAAGGTGTTGTGCGGATTTCTCCGGGCGGTCTCCTTGAGTTCGGCCAGGCTGGGTCCGGTCCGCCCTCGCGTCTCGATGGCCTGCTTGAGGCTCGCGCGCGTGGACTCCAGCGAAGGATCCCGCTTCAGGGCCTCGCGAAAACAGGCGACAGCCTCGTTCAGGCGGCCAAGCGCCGCCAACGCGGACCCCAGATTGCTGTGCGCCACCGCGAAACCCGGTTTGGCCTCAATCACCGAACGATAAAGCTCCACCGCCTCCTCATACCGTTTCTCCTCGCTCAGTTCATCCGCCAGCAACATCTTCAAAAACAGGTTCTCCGGATTCCAGTTCGCCGCCTCGCGCGCGAGTCGCAGTCCCCGCTCACGGTCTCCCGCGCTGAAGGCCGCGTGAATATCGTCCTGCATCGAGGAGGCCACGATGTCCCGCAGATTCAGATCACGGACGCGCTCGCTCGCCGCGATCTCGTGCGACCCTGGTTTGAATTCCAGCAATGGAGCCAACGGATCCAGCAGCGGCCGGAGCCGCTGCACAAGATCCGTCTCCGGGCGACGGGCCCGCACGCTCGAATACTCGAGCCATGGCCGGTTGTCCCGGTAGATCGCGGCGCCTTCAGCGAGCTTGTGAAGCCCCTCCGGGCCCAGCAGAAATCCGCCGAGGAACACGTGCGGATGAACCAGAAAGTAATTCACCCCGCCCCAGTAGGAGAACTGCAGGTCGCGCATGACCGCGACATTCGTCCCCAACGCCTGGGACCGCGCGGTGTAGATCATCGGTCGCTCATCGCGCCGGCCGATCAGCAGCAACTCCGCGGTGTTGTACCAGAGCACGCTGTCGGGAAACTCCTCCAGAAACGTCGCGGTCAACACCTCAAGCTCCTCGACGGAAAAGAACGCGATCGGCAGGAACTGGCACAGCAGGCCGCCATGCTTCAACCGCTTTCCCGCCGCCGCATAAAACTCCCGCGTATAGAAGGACGCCACCCCCGGACGGTAGGTCTGGCCGACCTCGATCGAGATCAGGTCGTAGGAACGCCGCGTGTGCGCCAGGTAGTTCCGGCCGTCATCCACGATGAAATGAGTCCTGGGATCGTCCATCCACTCCGCAGCAAAATGCTCGCGGATCATGTTCAGCGTCTCACCCTCGATTTCGACGCAGTCCAGGCGGTCGATATCGTACATCAGGAACCGGCTCGGGGTCTGCCCCGCTCCCATGCCGACCACCGCGATTTCACGGGGATCGGGATGCAGCGCCATCGGGATGTGCGCAGCCATCACCTGGTGCCCCCGGCGGTTGAAACCCTGCCATAGCCGGTCGATCATCAACCGTCGCACACCGCCCTCCGAATCCACGACGGAGACAAACGCGTTCACCCCCTCCCGGTAATCCACCAACGCGCCTCCGCGCCCCAGATAATCCGCCGGCAACCGGGTCTTCATCCCGCCGGCCAACCCGCCCCAAAGCGCCACTCCGGCGAAGACCAACGCCAGCCTGCCGCTTTTCGGCATGTTGCGCTCCACCGCCAGGACCGCCGTGACCCCGGCCGCCACGCTCAAGCCGGTGGAAAGCAGGGCTGTCGCGTGCATCCCCAGGCCGGGCAACAACACGAATCCAAAAACGATCGATCCCAGTATCCCCCCCACGGTGTTCAAGGCGGTCATGCGTCCGACGCCGGCGCCCGCACGCGCCGGATCCTCCACCGCCATCCGCATCGCCAACGGAAACGCCGCCCCGGAAAGGCACGCGGGTCCGAGGAGGATCAACACGGCCAATGACGCCTGCCTGGCCACCCCATCCGCATCCAGCCACCGCGTCCAGAATTCCGCCGGAGCCAGCAGGACCATCAGGACAAAGACACCGTTCGCCATCTGCAGCGCGCCAAACCAGGCTCCCCGGCGCTGGCTTCCGTCAAACATGCGGGAGGTCGCCGCCGCCCCGACGACCAGGCCGAACAGGACGACCGCGAGGACGAGGGTGTAGGTATGGACGCTGCGCAACAGGATCAGGGACAGGAAACGCGTCCAGAGGATCTCATTGCCCAAGGCGACGAACCCCGAGGCAAAAAACAAGGCTTCGATCGCCCCGACGCTTCCGGAGGAAGCGGCCGGAGTTTCCTTCGCCTTCCCCCCTTCCTCCTCTTCCGTCACAACCTCCCCTCCGTCGTTCGAAAGTCTCATCACGACCACGCCCAGAGCCACGCTGATCGCGCCACCGAAATAGATGGAGGCGTCGATTCCAACCTTGGGAATCAGATAGAAACCGCAGGCCAACGCGCCCAGGCAGGCTCCAAAGGTGTTCAAGGCGAACAAACCGCCCACCCTGCCTGATACGTGCTCACGCGCCGTGACGAACCAGCGGCACATCACGGGAAACGTCCCGCCCATGGCGACCGTCGGCGGCAACATCACCGCCGTCAGCAGCAGGCAGCGAACAAAGGTCAACGCCGCAAAGCGATTCTCCAACGCCGCGTAGGCCGGTCCGTAGACACGATCGGCCAGCGCGAACAGGGCCGGGCTCAAGATCGCAAACACCCCCACCGCAATCTCCAGGGCTCCATACCATTTCAGAGGGGAACGACATCCGGGGGTCCGTCTTCCTATCAGGAAACTCCCCAGGGCCAACCCTCCGAAGAACACGGCGAGCACACAACTCAACGCAAAGCTCTCCGAACCGAACACCGACGAAGCCTTCCGGATCCAGCAGATCTCATAGACCAGGGCCAGGGCGCCCGACAGGAAGAAGACGCCGAAGAGAATCCAGTCCCGGCTCCGCAACTCGGCGGAACGGGGAAAGCTCTCGTCTGGCGACATGTCATTCATGGGAATATCGTGGGCAACAATCCACGGAAAGGCGACTCCGAACAGGGAGTTCGAGGAATTACAACCATACAAAACGGTAGGGCGAACTGTCCTCAATGAGCCGCCCCGAGCATGCCCCAGCGAAGCTCACATGGGACTGCTCGCCCCATCACCGCCTCGGCGTTGTCTTTCACATACCCTACGCCCCAAATGACAAACGCCGACGGGGAGCAGCCCAAGGCATTGATTCAGGCCCCGTCATTCCTCAGGATTTCCAGCGGAGGGTGCGTCGCCACCCCGCGGTTGCCGAGCAGGCCGACCGCCACGGTCATCACCGCCACGACCGCCAGCGCCACGAACAACGGTCCCCATGCCAAGGCGTAATCGACCTTGAAGACAAACCTCGACAAGGCCCAACTCCCACCGACAGCCAGGACCGCGCCCGTCGCGCCCGCAAAGACGCCGAGGAACAGGTATTCCGAAAGCAGGATGCGCTGCACCTGTTTCCGCGAGGCGCCCAGCGTCCGCAGGAGGATGCTCTCCCGAATGCGTTGATACCGCCCCGTCATCACCGTTCCAACGAGCACGAACACGCCCGTCGCCACCGTGAACATGGCCATGAACCGGATCACATACGTCACCCGGTCCACGATCCCTTCAATGGTCTGGACGATGAAGGTGAGGTCGATCGCGGAGACGTTTGGAAAACGTTTGACCACCTCGCGTTGCAGGGCGGCCGATTCCGGGCTGTCCTTCACATGCGTCGTCAGGATGTGCTGCGCCGGCGCCTCGTCCAGCGATCCGGTCGGAAACACCACGAAGAAATTCGGCTGCACGCGTCGCCAGTCCACCTTTCTCAGGCTGCTCACCCTGGTCCTGATCGGCATGCCCTGGACATCCCAGGCCAATTCGTCCCCCAAGGTCACGCCCAGGTCCTCCGCGATTTTCTCCTCGACGGAAACCGGGATCACATCGTCAATTCCCCCGGTGAACGGGCCGTGCAGTTCGCCGGCCACAAGCTCCTCGGAATCCTCCAGGTGGTCGCGGTAGGTCGAACGGTATTGCCGTTCCAGAACCCAACGGGGCACGCCCAACCGGCGACCGTCCCCGTCCGGACCGGGACCGCGTCCGCCCTTGCTTCGCGGTCTCCCCCGCCAACGCGGAACCTCCTCGACCGGCGTCCCCTTGATCGCCGCCAGCTTCATGTTCACGATCGACACGTCCTGCAACAACGGCAGTTTCATCGACTCCATCACCTCGACAACGCCCGCCTTCTGATCGGGATAGACTTCGAACAGGATCGCATTCGGGGTGTTGGCCTTTTCCATCGGAAAGAGCTTCGTCACCAGAACATGCTGGGTGAGGTAGAGCGACAGGACCAGGAAGGCGCCCAGACCGATGGAGACCATGAACAGGACGGTGCGATTGTTCGGCCGGTAAAGATTGGCCAAACCCTGCCGCCAGACGTAAGGCAGCGTCGCTGGAATCGTTCGTCGCACGATGACGGTGATCGCCTTCGCGAGGCCGGCCAGGACCGCCAGCGAGATTCCGATCGCCGCCGCGAAAGCGGCCCCGAACTCCCAACGCTCGGTCTGCGCGATCGCGAAGGCCGCCACCGAAGCCGCAATGCCGACCTGAACCAGCGCCCGCAGCGGATCGAACCTGCCTCCGGCACCGTCTTCCGCCAGCCCCCGGATCGCCGCCAGGGGGGACGCCCGACGCACGCTCAACAGCGGGGCCAGGGCAAAGAGAAAAGAGACGCCGAAGCCGATCGCCATCGCCTCAAACACCGCCGGCCAGGCCACCGAAACCTCGATCTCAAACGGCACGACCCCGGACACCGCCGCCGGCAGAAGCCGTTGCACGAGCAAGCCCAGAAGCGTCCCCAGCAAGGTTCCGGTCATTCCCAAGGCCACGGTCTGGATCAGGTAGATGGCGAAGGTCTGTCCTGTTCCGCATCCGAGACACCGCAACACCGCGATCGTGGCCAGCTTCTGCTTCACGTGCACCCGGATCGCGCTCGCCGTCCCAACCGCCCCCAACAACAACGCGACAAAGCCGGTGAGATTCAGAAAGCGGTTCAGGTGGCCGAGCGTCCTGCCCAACTGCTGTTTCCGCTCCTCGACCGTGTCATACCGCGCGCGCTCCTGCACGACGTCCTTCGCCGACCTGACCAGATCCCCGACGGTCATGCCCTCGCCCAGTTTGAAGTAGGCGTGATGCCGGGACAGGCTGCGCGCGCCCAGGAGCTTCGTCTTCTCAAGGTCCGCCAGCGGGATGAACACGGTCGGCGCCAACATCTCGAAAGCGATGTTGGCGCCCGGCGCGTCCAGCAGGCTCCCCGCCACGGTTGTCTCCCATTGTCCCAGGCGCATCCGGTCGCCGGGCTCGATGCCAAACTGTTCCAGCACGCTTGCCTCCACAAGGACGCCGCGGCCCGCCCGGAACTCGGCCGCGGCGGCCGCCGGGCGCGTCTTCAGCTCCCCATAAAAGGGAAAGCCGCCCTCGACCGCGCGGATCTGAATCAACCGCACATGTTCCCCCTTCGGGAAGAAAACCATCGAGGAAAGGCTGGTCTCCCGGGCCAGCTCCCCGCCGGCCGCCTCCAGTCCCCGCCATTCCTCCTCCGTGAAGGGCTGCCGCGCGGTCACCGCCACGTCCGCGCCGATCAAGGTCCGCGTCTGGAGATCGACGTTGCGCCTCAGATTGTGACCGAACGAACCGATGGCCACCAACGCCGCAATCCCGAACATGATCGACGTCGAAAAGAACAGCATCCGGCGTCGACTGCTCCGGCTGTCCCGCCACGCCATCCGCCAGACCCAGGGTTGGAACAGCGCCCCGAGGATGGTGGATCCCAGAAGAGGGATCGACGCCCCGCCTGCTCCGGTCGCCGATCCGGGCGAAGAGTTCAGGGCTGAGGCTTCATCCTTCATGTTCGGCCGCTCAATCGACCACCCGGCCATCCCGCAGGCGCACCACCTTGCCCGCTTTCGCGGCGAGTTCGTTGTCGTGGGTGACCAGGACAAGCGCCGTTTCCTGAGCGGCGTTCAACCCGAAGAGAATGTCCACGATCTTGTGGCTGGTCTCGCCATCGAGATTCCCGGTCGGTTCATCCGCAAAGAGTATCCGGGGACGGTTGATGAAGGCGCGCGCCAAGGCCACGCGTTGTTGCTCGCCTCCGGAAAGCTGGCTGGGATGGTGCTCCGGCCGGCCGGCCAGCCCCACCCGCTCCAGCAATTCAACAGCCCGGTCGCGCGCGCCCCGTTCCCCGCGCAATTCCAACGGGGCCATGACGTTCTCCAAGGCGGTCAGGGTCGGAATCAACTGGAAACTCTGGAACACGAAACCCACGCATTCATTCCGCAGGCGCGCCCGGCCGTCCTCGTCCAACCCGGCCAGGTCAGCCCCGTTCAACCTCACCGTCCCGGAGGTCGGGGTGTCCAACCCCGCACAAAGACCCAACAGGGTCGTCTTGCCGCTCCCGGACGGCCCGACTATCGCGCAGCTTTCGCCCGCCCCCACCGACAGATCCACCCTGTCCAGGACCGTCAACTCGCCGGCTCCACCGCGGTAGGTCTTGGTGAGACGGGAGGCTTCGAGAATGCTCGTAGAACTCATGGGCGCCTGTATTTGCCTCGATTCGTCCGGCGGGTCAATCCGCAGTCCCGAAAACCGCCCGCGGGAACGCCGTTTCTCCAAGAATTGGCTTCAAATCCAACCGCATATGGCCTAAGAACGCCCCTCGACAGCGGCGAGCCGCCACGTTCCGGAACCCCGGGGGCGCTCACCACGGCCGCCAAATCGGTCATCAAGACGCCAGGAACATCTCAGTTTCAATCATGAGCGAAGGAACCTACGAACCCCGACCTCTCGACACTTCGCGCATCCAGTTGTCCCAGGACGTGCTTGCCCTGGCTGAAGTGTTCGCAGAGAACAACCATGAAGTCTGGGCGCGCGAGCGCGTCCGGCAAGGCTGGAGATACGGTCCCTCGCGCGACGACGCCAACAAGCTTCATCCCTGCCTCGTCCCCTTCAAGGACCTGCCTGAACACGAGCGGGACATGGACCGCACCTCCGCCACTGAGACGATCAAGACGCTGATCTCCCTGGGCTACCGCAAGGACCCCACAGTCAGCGACGCCCTGTTCCTGGATCAGAAGGAAAGGGACGACCAGGCACAGGCGGTGCTGCGCGAGATCAAGAGCCCCAAGATCACCACGGCCGGCCTGAGACAGCTCTGGACCGAGCGCATTCCGATCATCTGGTCGCAGGACGTGGAAATCTACCGTCGCGCCACGGATGTCGCCCTGAAACAGGGGGAAGGTTTTGTCGCCTTCGACATTGCCGACGAAGGCATCCACAAGTTCACCGACGACCTGCGGCTGCTGCAGTTGCAAGCCCTCGCCCTCGCCCGCACCGGCGCCACCCGCCGCGCCAATGCCATCCTGGAACAGCTCAGCCAGTCCGGGCACAAGGACGAGGAAACCCTCGGAATCCTGGCCCGCACCTACAAGGACTTCTGGCAGCTGTCGATGAATCCCGAGGAAGGCAAGGAGCACCTCCGCCGCAGTTACGAACTTTACGCAGACGCCTACGAACGCAACGGCGGGTATTATTCCGGCATCAATGCGGCCACCACCGGCCTGCTCTACGGCGACAAGGAAAACGCCCAGAAGCTGGCCAAGGAGGTGAGCGAAATCTGCTCCGCAACACTGGATTACATCAGCCCCGAATCCGGCGAACGCTACTGGCTGGAAGCCACGCTCGCGGAAGCCCTCCTGATCATGGGCGACTTCGAAGGCGCCGAAAGCTATTACCGGAAAGGCAGCGAGGATGGCGGCGTCGGTTCAGTCGTCCTCAGCCGCACCCGCGCCCAGGCCCGCATGATCCTCGAGTATCTCGGCGAGGACATCCATCGCCTCGACCAATGCTTCAACCTGCCCAAGATCGCGGTCTTCTCGGGACACATGTTCGACCGTCCCGACCGCGAGACCCCGCGTTTTCCCGTCGCCAAGGAGGCCGAAGTGCGGGCCCAGATTGATGCCTTCGTCAAAAAGTCCAACGTTCACGTCGGGTATTCCTCGCTGGCCTGCGGCGCGGACCAGATCTTCGCTGAATCGCTCCTCGCCCACGGAGGCGAGGTCAACATCGTCCTTCCCTTCCTGGTGGACGACTTCAAGAAAGCCAGCGTTGACATCGTGCCCGGAACGGACTGGGGGGAGCGGTTCGACAACGTCCTCAAGCAGGCCGCCACCGTGACCATGCTCAGCGAACTGGGCGACGCGCAGGACTCCGCGGCCTTCGATTTCTGCAATCAGGCGATCAGCGGCCTGGCCCTGCTCAAGAGCCAGTTCCTCGGCATGGACGTCACCCCCTTGTTTGTCTGGGATGGCAAACGGGGTGACGGCGCGGGCGGCACCCAAAGCTGTGTCGACTATTGGCGCAACAAGCAGCGCAGCGAGGTCCACGTCATCCACGTGGGGAACGGCACGGAAGAAGACCTGGCGCCGCCCTCGGAAGATTCCCCGGAAGTCACGACCTCGCCAGCCCGCCCTCCCGCCGGCGCCGAGGTTTCCGAGCTGGAGAGTTCGGCCAAGCAGGAGATCAAGGCGATGGTGTTCGCGGATGTTGTCGGTTTCACCAAGCTATCCGAGGTCCAGATCCCCGGCTTCGTGAAACACTTCCTCGGGCAGGTCGCGGACATCATGTTCAACCTTGAACATCCGCCCGTCCACCACAACACCTGGGGCGACGCCGTCATGTGCGTCTTCGACACCGTCACCGACGCCGGCATCTTCGCCCTGAGGCTGCGCGCCCTCGTGCGGGGTTCGGACTGGAGCAAATGGGACCTGCCCGATCTCAGCATCCGCATCGCCCTGCACTGCGGCCCCGTGTTCCCCTGCTACGATCCGGTGCTCAAGAAACGCACCTTCAATGGCGCCCACGTCAACCGCACGGCGCGCATCGAACCGGTCGCGGAAGAAGGTCAGATCTACTCCAGCGAGGCCTTCGCCGCCATCGCGACCGCCGACGGCGTAAAGGAATTCACCTGCGACTACGTCGGCACCAAGCAACTCGCCAAGAAATACGGAGCCATCCCGGTATTCCTCGTTCGCGAGACCGCGCAGCAGTAACGCGGCGCGAGGCCGGGCGGGTTCCGCCTTCCTTCCATACCGGCCCGACCTGCGAAGTTTTGCGGCGTCGCCCTATTGCCCCGGAGCTTCGTTCCGGGGCTCCCTGGCCTCCTCCAACCGTCGCGCCACCTCCTCGGCCAGCACGTCGTAGGCGGCGGCGCCGGCGTTGTAGCCGTCATATTCGCGGATCGGTTTCCCATGACTGGGGGCTTCGGCCAGCTTCGTGGTGCGCGGAATCACGGTCTCGAACACCTTGTCGCCGAAGTGGCTCTGCACCTCGTCAACCACCATGTTGGACAGGTTCGTGCGGCCGTCGAACATGGTCATCACGATGCCCAGCAGCTCCAGCCTCGACGTCACGCCGTTGCTCTTCAACTGCTCCAGGGTGTTCATCAGGGTCGAGATGCCCTCCAGCGCATAGTACTCACATTGCAGCGGAACGATCAGCCAGTCCGACGCGGAAAAGGCGTTCAAGGTCAGGATGCCCAGCGACGGCGGGCAGTCGATCAGGATCAGATCGATATCCGGACTCTCGCGCAGCGGCTCCAGCACACGGGTCAACTGCCCGGCCGGATTCTCACGGCTGCAAAGTTCAATCTCCGCGCCGCACAGATCGATCTCGCTCGGCAGCACGTAGATGTTCTCAAAGACCGTGTACTTGATGCGATCGGCAACGGAAGCCTCCTCCATGAGCGGCCCGAGCACGCTGCCGCCGGGCTGCTTTTCCAGCCCCAGCCCGGAAGTCGCATTGGCCTGCGGATCGATATCGACCACGAGCACGCGTTTCCCCTGCGCGCCCAGGCAGGCGGCCAGACTGATGGTCGTGGTGGTCTTTCCCACCCCGCCCTTTTGATTCGCAATGGATATGACAGGATTCGGCACGGGCGGGATTTATGGAACAGGAGTCCGAAAGGTAAAGCGGAAAGGAAAGAGAGCCCGGCCTCTCCGCTTCAGTCCTCGCCGGATTCCAGGTTTGCCTCGTCTCCCGCCTCTGCCGGCCGATCCTCGTCGATGACGGGGGCGATGGCCTGGAGCTTGTCGCCGGAAGAAAGTTCGATGAGCTTCACGCCCTGGGTGTTCCGCCCGCATTCGCGGACGTCGTGGACGCGGGTGCGGACCATCTGGCCCTTGAAGGTGATCAGCATCATCTCGTCGGTGTCGCGCACACTGAGCGCGCCCACCACGCCGCCGGTCTTGCCGGTGGTCTTCATGGTGATGATGCCCTTGCCGCCACGGCTCTGAACGCGGTAGTCGTCGAAGGGCGTGCGCTTGCCGATGCCGTTCTCGCCCGCCACGAGCAGGGTGTGATCCTCCTCGACGATCGCCATGGCCACGACCTCGTCGCCCGAGGTCAGGTTGATGCCGCGCACGCCGGTGGTGGCGCGCCCCATCGAACGGACGTTCTCCTCGTTGAAGCGGATGCTCAGGCCCTTGCGCGTGATCAGGACCACCTCGTTGTGGCCGGAGGTGAGCTTGACGTCGATGAGGTCGTCGCCCTCCACGATCTTGATGGCGATGATGCCGCCCTTGCGGACATTGGAGAAATCGCTGAGCTCGGTCTTCTTGACAGTGCCGTTCTGCGTGGAGAAGAAGATGTGGCCCGGCTGCTTGAAGGTGACGTCATTCTTCTCCTCATCGTACTTGCCAATGACCCGCTTCATGGCGGCGATCTTCTCACCGGACTGCATTTCCAGGACATTGGCGATGCTTCGTCCCTTCGACGCCCGCCCCAGGTCCGGAATCTCGTGCACCCGTTCGACGTAGACGCGCCCGGTGTTCGTGAAGAACATGAGATAGTCGTGCGTGCTGGCCGTGAACAGATGCTCGATGAAATCGGAATCCGTTCCCTCGACGGCGCTCTTCTGGCGGGTCTCCATGCCGATCACGCCCTTGCCGCCGCGACGCTGCGCGCGGTAGGAGCTGATGTTCGTGCGTTTGACCAGACCATTGTGGGTGAGCGTGATGATGACGGGTTCGTTGGCGATGAGGTCCTCGATCGCCATCTCCCCTTCGTCCGGCACAATGTCCGACCGCCGCGGCGTGGCGTGCTTGTCGCGGATGACCTTGAGTTCGTCCTTGATGATCTGCAGCACGCGTTCCTCGCGGGCGAGGATGTCCAGCAGGTCCTTGATGGTCTCGAGAAGTTCCTTGTACTCGGCCTCGACCTTGTCGATTTCCAGCCCGGTCAACTGGTAGAGCCTCAGTTCAAGGATCGCGTTGACCTGGCGTTCGGTCAGCGCGTACTGGCCGGTCTCATCGATGTTCGCCTCCTTGCGCAGGAAGATGCCCCAGTTCTGCACCTGCTCCTTGCTCCATTCGAAGGCCAGCAATCTCACCTTGGCCTCCTCGCGGTTGCTGGAACTGCGGATGATGTGGATGAACTCGTCCAGGTTGGCCAGCGCGATCAGGTAACCTTCCAGCACCTCGGCGCGATCCTCCGCCTTCTTGAGCAGGTAGCGCGTGCGACGCAGCACAACCTCGCGACGATGCTCAATGTAGCAGTTGATCAGCTCCTTGAGATTCAGGGTCTTCGGCCGGCCGTGATCGATCGCCAGCGCGTTGACCGAAAAGGTCGATCCGAGCGCCGTGGATTTGTAGAGATTGTTGATGACCACCTTGGGGATGCCATCGCGCTTCAACTCCACAACCACACGGGTGTTCTCGTCCGACTCATCCCGAACGGCGGAAATATCCGTGAAGCCCGGGGTCTTGTCGTTGACCAGCTCCGCAATGCGGGAGACGAGGTTGGCCCGATTCACGTTGAACGGGATCTCGGTGATGACGATCTGCTCCTTGTTGCCCTTGAGCTGCTCAACGCCCACGCGCCCCCTGACCTTCACGCTGCCCCGCCCGGTATGGAAGTAACTCTTGATGCCCGCCGTGCCGCAGATGATGCAGCCGGTCGGAAAATCCGGCCCCTTGATGTAATCCGCGTTGATCTCGTCGATCGAGATCTCCGGCCGGTCGATCACCGCGCAGATGCCGTCGATGACCTCGCCGAGATTGTGCGGGGCCATGTTGGTGGCCATGCCGACCGCGATGCCGGTCCCGCCGTTGGCGAGAAGTTGCGGGAACGCGGACGGGAGGACGACAGGCTCGGTGTTGGCCTCGTCGTAGGTCGGCATGAAATCGACCGTGTCCTTGTCCATGTCCTCCATCATGACCGAGCCGAGGTGCGTCAACCGGGCCTCGGTGTAACGCATGGCGGCGGGAGGATCGTTCTCGACGGAACCGAAGTTGCCCTGGCCGTCAACCAGCGTGTCGCGCATGGCCCAAGGCTGGGCCATGTGAACCAGCGTGGGATAGATCGCCTGGTCGCCGTGCGGGTGGTAGTTGCCCATCGTCTCACCGACGATCTTGGCGCACTTCAGGTGCTTTTTGTTGGGTTGGACGCCCAACTGATTCATGGCATAGAGCAGCCGCCGCTGGGACGGCTTCAGACCGTCACGGACATCCGGCAAAGCGCGCGACACGATGACGGACATCGAATAGTCCAGGAACGAGTTCTTGATCTCGTCGGCGACATTGATCTTGGCGACGTTCTCATTCGCGGCAAACAGCGGCGTGTTCGTCACCGGCAGCTGTTGCGGCTGCTGCACCTGACTGTTCTCCGGGGCCGACTCCTGCCCGGCATCCTGGTTTTCTTCGTTCTCGTCAGCCATATCTCGCCGATCTGTCCTTGGGTCCGTTCGTGGAAATTCTCCGGTCCGCCCCGACTCAGATGTCGAGGTTCCGCACGTTCAGGGCATTGTCCTCGATGAACTGCCGCCGGGGCTCGACCTCGCTTCCCATGAGCTTGGTGAACATCTCCTCCGCTTCGACCGCGTCCGAGAGATCGACGCGCAACAACTTGCGGGTCGCGGGATCCATGGTCGTGCCAAAGAGCTGCTTGGGGTTCATCTCGCCCAGTCCCTTGAAGCGTTGGACGGAGATGCCGCTCTTGCCGACCTCCATCACGCCTTCAAGAATCTCGGGGATCGAGAATAGCGGCCGCACCTTCTCCTTGTCCCCCTCTCCCTCAATCAACTCGAAGAGCGGTTTGTCCTGGGCCGAGTAATGCTCCACGGCCAGCCCTTTGCGGGACAGCTGCCCCAGCAGGGTCTGGATAGCCTTGCTCTCGTGCAGTTCCGTGTGCCGGGCGCGCCGGTTGGGCCCTTCCTTCTTTCCCACCGTTTTCTCCACGGGGCGCTCCTCGCCGTCTTCCTCCGCTCCGTTTTCCTCCTCGACATCCCCGAACAGATTCAGATCCGGGTTCTCGTCGCCAAACGTGTGGAATTGTGAATCGGTCCGGAAGTAATACACGCTTTCGTCGTTGCCTTCACGAACCACGACCAGATGTTTCGGCAATTCGTTGGTGCCAGGGTTCCGATGCTCCAACAACTGTTCAAACTCGCCGCCGTGCCGGCGGATGCCCGCTGCGAACTTGCTGAGCGACTCCAGCAGTTCCAGGATCTCGGCCAGCTTCTTCGAGGGGATCTCCGTGTCGCTGGCCACATCCCTGAGCCTCACATCCTCGGTGCCGAGGCGGATGAGGATCTTGTTCAACTGGGCGTCGTCCTCGACGTAGTCGGTCTTCTTGCGCCGGGTCACGCCATAGAGCGGCGGGCAGGCGATGTAGACGAAGCCGCCTTTGATCAGTTCCGGCATCTGGCGGTAGAAGAAGGTGAGCAGCAGCGTGCGGATGTGCGAACCGTCGACATCCGCATCCGTCATGATGATGATCTTGTGGTAGCGGAGCTTTTCGATGTTGAAGGCGCCGTCGCCCTCGCCCGAACCGATGCCGGTCCCCACGGCCGTGATCATGGTTCGGATTTCATTGTTCTGCAGCACCTTGTCCAGCCGCGCCTTCTCCACGTTGATCAGCTTGCCCCGAATGGGAAGAATCGCCTGAAACTTCCGGTCGCGCCCCTGCTTGGCGGAGCCTCCGGCGGAGTCGCCCTCGACGATGTAGAGTTCGGTGTTGGCCGGATCGCGATCAGAACAGTCCGCCAACTTTCCCGGAAGGCCGCCTCCGGCGAGCGCCGACTTGCGAACGGTCTCCCGGGCCTTGCGGGCCGCCTCGCGCGCGCGCGCGGCGTTCACCGATTTTTCAATGACCTTCTTCGCGATCGCGGGATTCGCGTCGAAATAGCTCATGAAGCCCTCGTAGGCGGTCTGGCCAACCAGCTTTTCCACCTCCGGCGAAATCAGCTTCACCTTGGTCTGCGATTCGAACTTCGGATCGCTGTGCTTGATCGAAATCACCGCGGTGAGCCCCTCCCGGACGTCGTCGCCGCTGATGGCCGGGTCCTTGTCCTTCAACAGGCTGTTGGACTTGGCGTACTGGTTGATCGCACGGGTCAAGGCGCTGCGGAAACCGGACAGATGCGCGCCGCCGTCGGGGTTGTGAATCGTGTTCGTGTAGCAGAGGACCTGGTCGTTGTAGCTGTCGTTGTATTGCAGGACGATGTCCGCGTGGATCTCCACCTTCTTGTCGTCGTTCACGATCGACTCCTCCCGATGGATGTTGATCGTCTTGGGGAACAACGGATTCTTGTTCTGGTTGAGCTGCTTGACGAATTCGGAAATGCCGTCCTTGTAGAGAAAGACCTCGTTCTTCGCTCCATCCTCGCGCTCGTCGACAAAATGGATCTCCAAGCCGCTGTTCAAGAAGGCCAGCACACGCAGTCGTTGGGCAATGGTCTCCCCCTTGAAAACCGTCGTCTCCTTGAAGATCTCCGGGTCGGGCATGAAGGTGATCAGGGTTCCCGTCCCTTTGGCGTTGCCGATGACCGCGAGTTTCTTGGAGGTCTGCCCTCGCTCGAACTCCATGTGATGCACCTTGCCATCACGGGTCACCTCGACCTTGAACCATTCGCTCACCGCGTTCACGCACTTGGCGCCCACGCCATGGGTGCCGCCGGAGAACGTGTAGTTGCCCTGTCCGTACTTGCCGCCGCTGTGCAGGGTCGTCAGGACCAACTCCACCCCCGGAACGCCCTTCTCCGGATGAATGTCAACCGGGATGCCTCGCCCGTTGTCTTTGACGGACAGCGAACCGTCGACGTGGATGGTCACGTCGATCCGCTTGCAATAGCCGGCCAGATGCTCGTCAACCGAGTTGTCGAGCACCTCTGAGACACAGTGATGCAACGCCCGCTCATCCGTGCCGCCGATATACATTCCCGGCTTCTCACGGACGGCTTCCAAGCCTTCCAGAGTGCCCAGATCGGAGGCATTATACTCTTTCTCTTCGTTCTGTTTTTCGTCGGCCATATGGATCGCTCCGAGCGGGGGTAAGGTCACGTCTCGGAAGAGGGGGGCAGTCTATCGATTCGCCATGTGGAACACAACGTAGAATTGGAGTGTTTTTCGAGAAAAAACCACAACCGGTTGTGGTTCAATACAGACAACTTCAAATCTGTTGTGTTGCCCCCTTCAAGAACGTCGGAAACCGCTAAGGCCGTGAAACTCACGGCGCTCATGGAAGCAAAATTGAGTCAGAATGACCCTTTTCGCGCTAGAGAATCACCCCTGAAACATGTCGAATCGGGATAGGTTTGCGAACCAGCTGTCAAGCCGGATACGGTCTACTCAGAGGCTGGTTTGGCGGGAACTCGCTTAAGCAGGACAAACCATGCCGTCCCGTTCTTCAAGTCTCCGCCAAGCGCGATGGTATGCCCCTCGCAAACCGCCTTGCTGTGACGGGCCACCGGCTTGCCCTCTCCCATCAGCGTGACAGCGATCATCTGGGGGTCCCGTTTGCCGGGGGTGGGTGAAGCTCCTCGGTGTTTGGCGACAATTTCACACTTGTCGCTCATCTGCACCCTCTTTTGCTCTCCGGGGCTCAGCGCGAAATTCTTCTTGTTCGTGACCAGATAATGCTTCCACTTGAAATTCTTGAGAATCTTCTGGTTCTTGACGTCAACCTCCTTGAAGTGGGGGTATTTTGTCGGGTCATCATTCGTCCCCCAGACGAGCTGCCCCTGGAATTTCACCTCCGAGCCCTTGGGAGCGTCCTTTCCCGCGTGTGCGCTGAACGAAGAAAGGGCCAAGGTCGCCACAAAAAGGGAAAAGACCATCCATTGTATCCTGAAACGTGCCATGGGGATCAGACTCTAAAGGCTGCTTTCCGGTGCGTAAACTGCTAATTCAGGTCGGCAGTGGTATCCACCCAGATCACGGTGGCATCCTCCTGAAAAAGGTGCAAAGTAACGGAATTGGGCAGTTCCAGCTCGGTGTCAGCCACGGTCTCCACGCCCGGCCGCACCACATGCGGACCACCCTGCGGCCCGCCGGATTGGAATACCGTGAATGCAACAACCAACGCCGCCGCGGCGCCGAGCGGGGCCAGCAACCGGGTCCACCAGGCCTTGGCTCCCGGGGAGCGCACCGATCGGGCCTCGCTCCGTTCGGCCGCCTCAATTTCGTCGGCGACCTTGGACCAGAAGAATTCCCGCGATTCCGGCAACTCGCGCGCCAGTTCTCCGTCGCGCAGGGCGCCGACCGTGTTTGCCAGCTCCGCGTGCAGGGCCTTGGCCCCGGCGTCCGCCGCCAGCAACCGCTCGACTTCGCGCCTCTTTGCGTCCGACAGCTCACCGTCGATCAATGCCTGAATGCTCAGTTGTGTTTCCAGTTTCATCAGAGTTCGTCTTTCTTTCTCAAGCCCGCCAAGAGCGACGCCAACCGCCGCCTCGCGTAAAACAACCGCGACATGACCGTTCCTATAGAACAGTTCATACGTTTCGCGATCTCCTTGTATTCAAGTTGTTGGAATTCATGCATCACAATCGCCGTCCGATGTGAATCGGACAGCTGCTCCAGGGCCTGATCGATCTTCTCCCGCAGTTCCTGCCGCTCCAGCCCGGCCGTGGGGTTGACCTCCACCACGTCCATCTGCCGCTCGACCCCGCCCAAATCATCGTCCAACTGCTCGATGGACTCCGCGCGCTGCCGCTTTTTCTTACGGATCAGGTCCAGGCAGAGGTTGATTGTGATCCGGGTCATCCAGGTCGCAAAACTGGCCTGCCCATGGAACTGCTTCAACCGCCGCCAGCCCTTCACCCAGGCCTCCTGCGAGATGTCGAGGGCCTCGTCCTCGTTCCGCATCATGCTGAAGGCACGGGCGTAGATCTTGTCCCGGTGCCGCGCCACCAACTCTTCGTAGGCCTGCATGTCCCGCTCCTTGGACCGCTGCACCAGCTCCGTATCCTCGGCCTGGCTGTAGTCGATTGTGTCGGACATGGTGGACGTGAAATTCTTGACCCCGGTTCAGTCAATCCGGCTCAGAGCCTGCCTTTCGTGCTGGGAATCTGGCCGGCAATCCGCGGGTCGCCCTGACACGCGAAATCCGTCGCCCGGGCAAAAGCCTTGAACAACGCCTCCACCACGTGATGCGGCTCCTCGCCATACAACAGCTCCAGATGCAGATTGCACCGCGCCGCATTGGCAAAACCCTGAAAAAACTCGCGCGCCAGTCCAAAGCGGAAGGCCGAGGACATGTCCTGCGTCCGTTCCTCCTCGCTGATCTTCTTGTGGCTCAACTTGTCCAACTTCCGCCAGACCAGGTAGGGACGACCGCTGAAATCGATCACGCAGCGCGCCAGCGTTTCGTCCATCGGCAGATAGGCTTCCCCGGTGAAAGGGTTTCGCGGATCAAAACCGGTCCCATACCGTCGCAGGCCTTTCTTGTCCCCCAAAGCCTCCAGAAACGCTTCCCCCAAGGCAATGCCGCAGTCCTCCACCGTGTGATGCGCGTCCACCTCCAAGTCCCCCTTGCAGGTCAGGCTCAGGTCGATCACCGCATGCTTGGCAAACAACGTCAGCATGTGATCGAAAAACGCGATACCGGTCCGGATGCGGGACTTTCCCGTGCCATCCACGTTGAGCCGCAAAGAGATGCGCGTCTCCGACGTGTCGCGTTTGATCTGGGATTTTCGGGCCATGAGCGAGCGAGTTAACACGGCTTGTCCCTCGAAATAAAGGAATCGTTGCGCGATCCGGGCAAGAATTTCACAACCCGGTCGCGACTCCCCGCTCCTCAATAACGCGGCAGCGTCGGATCCACCTCCAAGCTCCAGCGGTCGATCCCTCCGGCAAGATTGTGGAGCCGCTCAAATCCGAGCTGCCGAAGGTAACCGATGGCATGGGCGCTTCGAACCCCGTGATGACAATAGACCACCGTCTCGCGATCGCGAAGGGGCTCCAATTCAGCGATCCGTGCGGGAAGTTCACGCAGGGGAATATGGACGGAGTTCGGCAGGGACACGAACTCATGCTCGTTGGGCTCGCGGACGTCGAGCAGCGCAAGGTCATCACCGGCAGCGAGCCGTTCGGAAAGTTCGGTGGGGGTCATTGGGTGGGGTATTCGGGTATGAGGGTATCGGGGAATGAGCGTGGGAGGGTCTTTCGTCCTCGTCCTCGTCCTCCTACTCGTCCTCGTGCTCGATCAAGTTACGGGAAACAAGCGGTTGAGAGGATGCAATCGCCCTCGGGCCGCAAAGGAGCATCGAATCGTCCGAGGACGAGGACGACGGCTTTGGAGTCCCGGAAGGCTCCATACCCTCATACCCTTATACGCCCATTCCCCAGCCTCATCATCTCTCCAAGTCCGCCAGATATCGCTCGGCATCGATGCCCGCCTGACATCCCATGCCCGCGGCCGTGATCGCCTGCCGGTAGACATGGTCCGAACAGTCGCCCGCGACAAACACGCCCGGCACGTTGGTCTTCGAACCCTCCGTCCGGTTGATGTAGCCCTCGTCGTTCATGTCCAACTGCCCCTCGAAGATCTGCGTGTGCGGAACGTGCCCGATGGCGATGAACACCCCGGTGCAGTCCAGCGTGGATTCCTCGCCGGTTTTGACGTTCTTGAGTCGCACGCCGCTCACGTCCTGCTTCTCCACATCCAGGATCTCGGTCACAACGGAATCCCAGACCGGCTTGATCTTCGGGTTTGAAAGGGCTCGCTCGGCCATGATCTTCGAGGCCCGCAGTTCGTCGCGGCGGTGAATCAGGTAAACCACCGAACCGAAACGGGTCAGGTAATTGGCCTCCTCACAGGCTGAATCCCCGCCGCCCACCACGACCAGAGGCTTGTCGCGATAGCGCGGGAACGCCCCGTCGCAGGTCGCGCAGTAGGTGACGCCGTGATTCTCCAGCTTGTCTTCGCTCTCCAGCCCCAACCGCCGATGCCCCGCGCCCGTCGCCACAATCAGCGTCTCGGTCTCGATCGTCTCGCCGCCGGCCGTCACCTTGAACGGCCGCCCGGACAGGTCCACCTCATCGACCGTGACGCCCAATTGCACGCGCGTCCCGAAGCGTTCCGCCTGTTTCTGCATGTTCATCATCAGTTCAAAGCCATCCACGCCTTCCGGGAATCCCGGGTAGTTTTCCACGGTTGTGGTCGTGGTGAGCAGGCCGCCCGGCATCTGGCCGGTGAGCAGGAGCGGATTCAGGTTGGCGCGGGCGGTGTAGACGGCGGCCGTATAACCGGCGCAACCGCTTCCGATGATGACTACTTTTTCCATAAGGGGCGGAACGCTAAGGTCGAGCCCGATCCTTGGCAAGCGCGCGCTCTTCCTCGAACGCCGAAACGGGCGCGCACAGCTCGGCTTCGCCCGCAAAAACGCCGACGAGGCCATCAACCGCGACAACCATCCCGCTTCTGCCGAAGGCGTCGACAAGGAATTCCCCATGGACAAGCCCGGACCCCGCCCCTAAACAGGGCCCATGGAAATTCAAGTCGCAACCCTCTGCGACGCGGCCACGGACTACAACGCCAAGCTGTGCATCCTCGGCGCGTTCGACACCATCGGCGTCGCCAAGCTCCCCGCCGAGCACCCCCACTGCTCGGTGGCCCTCCGCATCGTATTCACCGACACCGACAGCGGACACCATACGCTGACCGTGCGGATGATCGATGAAGACGGCCAGGTGGTGAAGCCCGTGGAGATCGAATCCAAATTCGAGGTCCGGATGCCCGACAGCCTCTTCTTTTTCTCCCGCAACATCGTCATCGGCCTGCAGCGGTTGAAATTCGAGAAGACCGGCCAGTATTCCATCGACGTGTCGATCGACGAGGAGATCAAGGCCCGCATCCCCCTGCAGGTCGTCAAGATGGCCCAGAAGAAACCGCCGCCTCCCACGGAACAGCCGTAGTCAAGGTTCCGCCGGCCGCCGCTGCTCCAGAACCCGGAATTTCTCCCCGAGATGCTGCGGGTGCGTCAGGGTCTGGAACTGGCGAAGCCGCTTTGGCGTCCACTCAGGGAAGGAACCCGGCTCTTCCTGCATCTCCGCCAACAGGCGCGTAAGCCACCTGCCCTGCGAGATCGTCGGCTCCGAGAGGAGTCCATTGACCTCGCCGATGCCCCTGAGTTGGGTCAGGTCGATATGGGCGGTCAGATCCTGCTCGCCGGGATCGGCGAAAATGTCATCGGCCATCCGGTGCCCCCGATAACCGCGCAGCGTGCCTGCCTTGCGGTCCGGCGAGCTGTACTCCTCGAATTCCAGACCGTAATCCAGAGTCAACAAACGTCCCGTACAAAGCGCCTTTGCCGCGCAGCTCCACCACCGAAAGGAAGGGTTTCGAATCTCCATGGTGAATCCCTCCTCATATCCCCCTCTACGACGCCCGAATATGGGCACGGTAAACAACGCTGGAACGTCCGGTCCGCGCATACGCTCGAACCGTCCGTCGCTCAGGGTCACCCGCCATTCGAACCAAGTGTTACTGGCCGCATCCCATCCCACCTGATCCACGGGGAACGCATCCAACAGTTCATTCGAGAAGATGACCCCGTTCACACCGGCATCGGTCACCTCGTCCCAATCCTTGATCCACCTGACACGCTCGCCGAGTCCGGAGAGCATCTGCCGCTGACGGCGGCAACGGCGGGATGAAGGTTCGAGGATGACGTAGTCCAAATCGTTCCCCAACTCCGGTTCCTGGCTCGAAAGAAAGTCGAGAATATCCCTCGCCAGCCGCCCGTCGTGCGCGCCGGCCTCCACGATCTGAAACGGCGGCTCCAATTCCTTCAGCCAACGCGCGAACCGCCAGGCCAGCATCTCCCCGAAAACCGGCCCGACGCTGACGCTTGTGTAGAAATCCCCTTCCCGCCCGATCACCGTATCGTCGCGTTCGTAATAGCCGTGCTCCGGGTGGTAAAGACACAACTCCATGAACCGCGAAACCGGGATCGGCCCCTTCTCTCGGATCTCCCCGGCGATGATGTCATGAAGCGGGTTCAATTGCTTGCGCGGACGGGAGGTTTGGTCTACAAGAACGCGGTCATTCTGCGAAAGGGAACACCATGGCGAAAATCGATCAATTCTTCAATTTCATGCTCGATCAGGGCGCGTCCGACCTTCACCTCGCTGCCGGCAGCCCCCCGATCGTCCGCATCAGCGGCGAACTGCAGCGCCTGGACATGGAACCGCTGGAAAGCGACAACCTCAAGGAGATGCTCTACGAGATCACCCCGGAGTACAAGGTGAAGGTCTACGAGGAAACCGGAGACGTGGACTTCGGTTACGAGATCCCCGGCAAGTCCCGCTTCCGCGCCAACTTCTTCAACCAGCGCAACGGCGTCGCCGCCGTCTTCCGCCAGATTCCCTCGACTGTGCTTTCCTTCGAGGACTTCGAACGCTTCGACGCGCCGCTGCCGCCCGTGCTCAAGAAGTTCGCCATGCTCAACAAGGGCATGGTCCTCGTGACCGGCCCCACCGGCTCCGGCAAGTCCACCACCCTCGCCGCGATCATCGACTACGCGAACAAAAACCGGAAGGACCACATCCTCACCGTCGAGGACCCCATCGAATTCGTGCACCAATCCAAGGCCAGCCTGGTGAACCACCGCGAGGTCGGGCTGCACACCGTGTCCTTCGCCTCGGCGCTCAAAGGAGCCCTGCGTGAAGATCCGGACATCATCCTCGTCGGTGAGATGCGCGACCTCGAAACCATCGAACTGGCCCTGACGGCCGCCAGCACGGGTCACCTCGTGTTCGGCACCCTGCACACCCAGTCCGCCGCCAAGACCGTCGATCGTGTCATCGACGTGTTCCCGGCCGACCAGCAGAACAAGATCCGCGCAACCCTGTCCGAAGCCATGAAGGGCGTCGTCGCGCAGAACCTCTTCAAGCGGATCGACAAGAAGGGCCGTGTCGCCGCGCTGGAGATCCTGGTGTTCACCACGGCCGTCGCGAACCTCGTCCGCGAAGGCAAGACCCACCAGATCCCGGGCATGATCCAGGTCGGCAAGAAGCTCGGCAACACGCCCCTGGACGATTCGATCATGGAGCACCTGCGCAACCGCCGCATCTCCCCCAAGGAGGCCTTCGACAAGTGCCTCGACAAGAAGAAGTTCTTCACCTTCCTCACGCCGGAGGACCAGCAGGCGGCGAAGGAATCGGGCGAAATGGAATGACCTGAACCCGCGACCGCCCCAGACGTTCAACCCACCCAGGCTTATGCGCGCAAACGAACT
This sequence comes from Verrucomicrobiales bacterium, assembly GCA_038126235.1. GTDB lineage: Bacteria > Verrucomicrobiota > Verrucomicrobiia > Limisphaerales > JAYPEY01 > JAYPEY01. The sequence goes on along the minus strand of JAYPFK010000034.1, from coordinate 35,377 downwards.
GAATTACATCCTCACCACGATGTTGCATTCGCAGGACGACGTGTCCGACCTCAACATCACGGTCGACAAACCCCTGCAGGTCGAGAATTCCGGCCAACTCGTCAAGGTGGACATCGAACCCGATGTTGCGAAACTGACGCCCTTCCAGACCGAGATGGTTGCGCTGAACCTCGTCGGCGGCGTCCGGCGCCTCACTGAGGACCTGCAACGCACCGGTTCCTGCGACTCTTCCTACTTCGTGCCCGGAGTCGCCCGCTTCCGTGTGAACATCTTCTCCCAACGGGGCAACTACTCCTGCGTCCTGCGTAAGTTGAACACGGAGATCCCCACCATCGAGCAGCTCAAACTCCCTGGCATCTTCGCGGACAAGATCGCGAAGGAAAAAACCGGTCTGGTCCTCGTCACTGGAGCCACCGGCTCCGGTAAATCCACCACGCTGGCCGCGTTGTTGAACTACGTGAATGAGACCAAGTCCGTCCACGTGGTCACGCTGGAGGACCCGGTCGAATTCGTGCATCCGCAGAAGACCGCGACCTTCAACCAACGCGAGATGGGCACGGATTTCGACTCCTTTGCCAGCGGACTTCGCGCCGCCCTGCGCCAGGCTCCCAAGGTCGTGCTTGTCGGTGAGATGCGCGACCGCGAGACCGTGGAACTGGGCCTCAGCGCGGCAGAGACGGGCCACTTGGTCATGAGCACCCTGCACACCATTGACGCCGGCCAGACCATCAACCGTATTCTCGGCATGTTCGACACCGACGAGCAGGAGCAGATCCGGCTGCGTCTGGCGGACACCCTCCGGTGGGTCGTCTCCCAGCGTCTGGCTCCCAGGATTGGCGGCGGCCGCAAGGCCCTGCTGGAAATCATGGGCAGCAACCTCCGGATCAAGGATGCCATCACCCAGGGCGAGGCCGAGGGCCGCTCCTTCTACGAGATCATCCAGGATTCCGAGGTCTTCGGCTGGAAACACTTCGATCGCGCCTGCGTCGATGCCTACAAGGCCGGGGAGATCACCGAGGAAAACGCCGCCCTCTACTGCACGAAGAAGGGTGTGGTCAGCCGCCTGATCGACAACGTGAAGACCGAGCGCGGCGAGGCCACCTCCTCCGGCGACGAACTGAAGCTGAAGGAGGAAGAAGCGCCCAAACCCGCGGCCTCCCCGGGCCTCGGCGGCGCCAAACCCTCCGGCGGCGGCGGCGGCGGCGGAATGAAACTCAAACTCAAGTAAGGTTACATCATGTCAGACTTTGCATTTCTCAGCGCGGACGACAAACCCGCCTTGACGGCCATCCAGAACGACGAAACCCGGGCCAGGGTCGATGGCGCCCTTCAGGAACTCGGCTATGTCGTCCACAACGTCGAGAACCACGAGAAGTTCCCCTCCCAGTTCGCCCAGGCGAGCTACGAGGTGATGGTGATCGAGGAGAACTTCGGCGGCGGCTCCATTGCCGAAAACAAGACCTTGGAGGGCGTCCAGACGATGCAGATGGCGCTGCGCCGGCACTGCACCCTCCTGCTGATCGGCTCCGCCTTTGAAACCCTGAACCCCATGCAGGGCTTCAGGCAAAGCGTCCACGCGGTCGTGAACCCGGCGGAACTGGAGAACATCAAGCCGCTGCTGCAGAAGGTGATCGGCGACAACGAAACCTTCCTCCGCACCTACTTCGACGTTCAAAAGAAGCTCGCGGAGAGCTGAGCCTCGTCGCCCGGAACCGACCCTTCCCCTTCCCGACTTCGCCGCCATGTCGCGACTCGACCAGGCGCTGGTGGATCGCGGCTTGAGCGAAAGCCGGGAAAGAGCCAAGCGCCTCATCCTCGCCGGCCAGGCCCTCATCAACGGCCAACTCGCCCACAAACCCAGCGACAAGGTGCGGGACGATGATTCCGTCGCCCTCAAGACCACGGAGAAGTTCGTCAGCCGCGGCGGCTTCAAGATCGAGCGCGCGCTGGAGCATTTCAGGATCTCCGCTGACGGAGTCACGGCCATCGACCTGGGAGCCTCGACCGGGGGCTTCACCGACTGCCTGCTCCAACGCGGAGCCGCAAAGGTCTACGCGGTGGATGTCGGCCGCGGCCAACTGGCCTGGAAACTCCGGCAGGATCCCCGCGTCGTCGTGATGGAAAAGACCAACGCCCGCTCGCTGACGCCCGGGTCCTTCGAGCCCGGCTTCCGTCCCGTCGACCTCATCGTGATCGACTGCTCCTTCATCTCCCTGCGCATGCTGCTGCCCGTCGCGGTTGCATTGCTCCGGCCCTCTGGTAGCATCGCCGCCCTGATCAAGCCGCAGTTCGAGGCGGGCAAGGCCGAGGCCGACAAGGGCGCGGGCGTCATCCGCGACCCCGATGTCCACGAACGGGTGATCGCGGAGCTCAGGTCCTTCGTCGATGACCTCCCCGAAGCGGAATGGAAGGGCTGCACGGAATCCCCCCTGCACGGCCCCGCCGGAAACAAAGAATTCCTGACCCACATTGAAAGAGTTGGCTGACAGCATCAAACGCGTCGGACTGATCGCGAACACGGACAAGCGCGAGGGCGCCGCCGTGATCCGCAAGGCCGCCGCCGCCATCCGGAAGGCCGGCCGCGAGGTCCTCGTCCACACGGCCACGGCCCGCATGACCGGCCTCAAGGATCACGCCTGCGACTCCCGCCACGATGTCGCGCGACAATCCGACCTCCTCCTTGTCTTCGGCGGTGACGGCACCATGCTGGGCGTGACCCGCGACCTCGAAGGCTGCCGCACCCCGATTCTCGCCATCAACCTCGGCAGCCTCGGCTTCCTCACCGCCGTCCCCTCCGACCAGACCGCCGCGGCCCTGAACCTCGTCTGGGAGGGCCGCTTCGACATCGACTCCCGCCACCTGATCGAGGCCGTCGTGCCCGGAGCCGGCAGAAAGGAGGCACAACACGCGCTGAACGATTTCGTCATCACCCGCGGCGCCGCCTCCAGGATGATTGAGCTGGAAGTCGCCGTGGACGGAGTCGCCCTGACCACCTACCGCTGCGACGGTCTGATCGTCAGCTCGCCCACCGGATCGACCGCCTACTCGCTCTCGGCGGGCGGCGCGATCGTCTGCCCCTCCGCCGAGGTGTTCACAATCACGCCGATCTGCCCCCACACGCTCTCCAACCGCTCCGTGCTGGTGAGCCTCAGCTCCGCCGTGCGCGTGAAGGTCCTGAACCGCAAGCCCGCCACCATCATGGCCTCCGACGGCCAGGTCATCTCCGACCTCTCCGCCGGCGACGAAATCGTCATCCGCAAGAGCCGCCGCATCGTGCGCCTCCTGCGCCTGGAAGGGACGTCCTTTTTCAAGACCCTCAACCAGAAACTCAACTGGAGCGGCTCCAATATCTGAGCCTGAAGCATGCATCTCGAACTCAAACGGAATGATGGAGTGGCGGAGGATTGGAGTATTGGAATTCGCTCAGCTTTCGGGCAAATCCCAACAACTCCACGACTCCACAACTCCACCGCTCCAAGCCGATTGCTCCAGACCTCGCCTTTCAACCGCCGTTCTTGGCCTGAGCCCTTTCCCGCCCGCCGAACATGGTCCGCCTGAAAGACATCGCCGAACGCGCCAACGTGTCCGTCATGACCGTGTCCAAGGTCATGCGCGACGCGCGCGACATCTCGGCCGCCACCAAGGCGCGCGTCCGCGCCTTGGCCAGCGAGATGGGCTACGTCCCGGACTCCAACGCCCGGGGCCTGCGCAACCGTTCCGCCCGGCTCTTCGGTCTGCTCATCTCCACGACCACGAACCCCATCTTCTCGCGCATGCTCATGGCCATCGAGCAGCGCGTAAGCGAGATGGGCTACGAACTAATGCTCGGGCTCACCCTGAACAATGCGGAACGCGAGGAGCAGCTCGTGCGCAGCTTCCTCTCCCGCCGCATCGACGGACTGTTCATGCGCCCGGTCTACCGCATGGAGCCCAAGGCGCCGATCTACGACGTCCTGCGTCGCGCCAAAATCCCCACCGTCCTGCTCGGCCAGGCCGCTCCCTTCTGCAACGACTTCCACACCGTGGAGATCGACGACATTTCGGCCTCGCAGGCGGCGACCGAATACCTCCTCGAACTCGGCCACAAGCGCATCGCCTTCCTCGCCGGCCCGCAGATCTCGCCCGAGGCCCAAGAACGCTTCGAGGGCTACCGCCGCGCGCTCCAGGTCGCCGGGATCGAATTCGACGAACGCCTCGTGTTCCAGTCGGGAACGACCGTCGAAGAAGGCCGCGCCGCCGCCGTTCAGATGCTTGGCGAAGCTCCCGGATTCACCGCCCTCCAGGCCGCCAACGACCTCATCGCCATCGGCGCCGCCGCGACCCTCCTCGACCAGGGCTTCAGGATTCCCGACGATGTCTCGGTCGTCGGCTTCGGCAACGTCCTGACCAGCGAGTATTTCCGCGTGCCGATGACCACCGTCCGCCAGCCCAAATACGGCATGGGCGTCGCCGCCGTGGAATCGATGCAGAAGCTCCTCGCCGGCGAAACGCCTCCCCCCCGCCGCCTCCCCGCCGAAATCGTCGTCCGTGCCAGCGCCGCCAAGCCGCCCAAGAAGATCCGGACGAAGTGAAGCATCGGCCAGTGTGGTTGGCCCGCTCCGATGGCGCTCAATGGCCCCTGTTTGAAAAGGGTGGCAGCCGACGTGGGGAGGCTCATTCTCCGTCGTAAGTCATCGACAAATGAGCCTCGTCACCTCGTCTGCCACCAAGCGGAGGAGTTTTCACTCAACCTCGTGAGAAAGGAACCACCCCCTCCCCCCGGCACAGACACATCGCCGCCCTCGATTCCCTACGGCTTCAGTATCCGATACATCCGGGTCGTCTGTTGCGGATCCGACGCGCTGTCCATCACACGTCCGTTCTGAATCACCAGCGACGTGGAATAGGTCATGCCGGGATCGCTCGAGATGCTTGTCGGAACGCCCTCGGAATCCAGCGTAACCCGCCCGACTTCCGTCCATGTCGTGAGATCGCTCGAAACCTGGAAGATCCAGATCTGGCCCGATTCCCCGTCGAGATTGAAGCCGAACTTCCCTTCGGAGAACCGGGGAGCGCGTAAATGCCGGATCAAGAACCGGATCGGCAAACCCTCGGCAAAATCGCAATCGTTGTGGGCCTGAAAGGTGTATTCGCCGGCGTTCGCCGGTTGAACGTCCCCGATGACCAACGTGGGTCCCGACTCGCCGACCAGTTCAACGCCATCACGAAACCATTTGAATGAGGTGGCTCCGACGGACTTCACTTCCAAGATCGCCGTCCCGCCCTTGTCCGCGTGGACCAACGCCGGTTGGGCGACAATCATCGGTTTCCCGACCACCGTCAGCGCTGCCGCCGAAACAGCCGACTCCCCGCGATTGTTCACGGCCTGGACGGAGTAGATTCCTGAATCGGAAGCGGCGGCGTTCATCACAGCCAGAGTCGGTCCGGTTTCGTCCGGAATCACCACCGTCCCCCTGCGCCAGACAAAGGAAGGCGGCGGCGTCCCGGCAGCCTGTGTCATGAAGACGGCCGCCGCCCCGGCGCAGACGGACTGCGGCGCCAACTGCAATGCCAGAGTCGGAATCTCACCGACCTCCAGCACAACCGGCACGCCATTCGCCGCCATTCCAGACTGGTTTTCGACCACGACGTCGTAGGTCCCGGAATCCGTCAGCGCCACGGGAGAGATGGTCAGGCTCGCGGATCCGCTTCCAGCGATGCTCCCGCCGTCGGAAAGCGGGTTGCCGTCTTTCCGCCAACGGAATCCGGGCGCAGGATCGCCGCCGGCGACCACCGTGATCGTGACCGTGTCGCCCGTGTTGAAGGGACCGCTTTGGACGAATTGCGGTTGCCGCGAGATGTAGGGGCCCGAGTAGATCGCGGCGCTGTGATTCCATCCTCCCGAAATCCCCACAACACCCGAATAACTCGCCGGCGGGGTGGCCTGCCCGTAGAAGTCCCCGCCCCACGCGTATAGTTCGCCTTCTTCATCAATCGCCAGAACGTGCTGGTGGCCCGATGCGATCGCGACAAGCGGCGCTTTGAAGACCGGCTCATTCTCCCAGCCGCCGGAGGAGCCGCCCCAGACGACCACGCTTCCATCCGCCAGCAGCGCCGCCGAATGCGCCACCCCACCGGCGACATCGACGACATTCTGGAGTCCCTGCGGAACGTCGGTCTGCCCCCCCGAATTGTCTCCCCACGCACGCACGCTGCCGTCTTCCAGCAGCGCAATCAGATGTGTCGTCCCGCCGGCAAGCTTCTTCACGGGCTGCCCAAAATCCGGCGCCGGCTCGCTCCCCCAGTCGAAGTTGTTCGCCACGTAGGAACCCACCGTGCCGTCCAGACGCAACACGGCGGTATATCCAGGTCCCGCAACCACGGCCCAGACACTGTCTTCTGACGCCGGAATCTCCATTCCCGCGCGGATCTGTCCCCAAGCGACAACCGATCCGCCCTCCAACAGCGCCACTGAGTGGAACCCGCCGGCCGCGACCATCGACACGCTCCCCATCGCCGGAATATCGACCTGGCCCAAGGTGTTGAGTCCCCATCCCCTGACAACGCCGTCCTCGCCCAACACCAGAGTGTGGTGCCCGCCCGCGGACACCTGCCTCAGCGGCGGCAGGCCGGGAGGCGGCGTCGATTTGCCTTCCTCATCGTCGCCCCACATCGCGAGCGAATCGGCCGGCCGATAGACTCTCAGTCCCGCGATCGAACTCGTCACGCTGCCCACCGCGTTGCTGACGGCGACCGAGTAGAGCCCGGTGTCTCCCGATTCCGCGTCGCTGATTGTCAGTGTCGTCCCCGTCGCCCCGGGAATATCGACGCCGCCCTTCCGCCACTGGTTGGTCATCGGCGCGCTGCCGGAAACCGACACCGAAAACGTCGCCGACTCCCCCGCGTTCACGGTCCGCGAGACCGGTTGCAGGGTGATGACCGGGGGACTGGGGGCGAGCGCCAACGTGGCGCCCTCGCTCGTGGCAACGCCCCCGGAGGCGCTTACCTTCACGGTGTAGACTCCCGCCACAGCCGACATCACACCCGCAAGAGTCAGCGTGGCGTCGGTCTCTCCCGGCAACGGCTCCCCGTCCTTGAACCACTGGTATGCAAACGGCTCCACCACGATCTCCCTCAGCTCAAAGTCATCCACGAAATAGGTCCGGTAGGGCAAGGGGGCGGACCAGTTCAGCAGCCAGATGCGGGCGGCCCGGTATTCGTCGAACGACTGCACGGCCCCGATGCGCTCCCAATCGCCGAACCATCGTCTCGACACCTCCGCCCCAAAACCCGCGAAGGGATCCAGTTCGAAACCTTCGGCAACGCCGGAATACCCGTCCTTGACGAAGGCCGAGGCGCGGTAGCTGCGGCCGGCGCGAAAGCCGACAAGGGCGTCGTTTCTGAGGCGCGCGTAGCCGAACGTGTTGGAGATCGAGCCCGCCGCCGAACCGCGATAGACGTAGGCCTCTTCCGTCGTCGTCCCCGCGACACCCCCCGCATCGCTCCATCCAGAGAGCCCGTCCTCGAAACCGCTGTTGCTCAGCAGATTCTCCGAACCGAACGCGAACGCCTCCACCTCCAGGGTGATCGTCCCGCCCTCGGCAACAGTCGCCGACTGCGGTTGCACAGTGATCGTCGGCGCGGCGCCGCTGTGAAGCCGGGCAAAATACGGAAGTTGCCGGCCGTCGTTGAACCCGGTGAAGGCTCCCCCGATGTAGGCCGTCCGCCCGCCATCCTGCGCCACGGCCTTCACCATGTCGTTCACCCCATGCCCCGGAGGATCGAATCCAGCGTCCAGCGAACCGTCCGCGTTGACGCGCGCGACGCGCAGGCGCGGCGTCCCGTCGTAGGACGTGAAATCGCCGCCGATCAACAGGCGGCCGTCGGCAAGCAGATCGACGGCGCGGACCGCGGCGGAGGGGTTGCCGCCAGTATCGAAAGTCGCATCCGGCCTGCCGTCGGAATTCAGCCGGATGAGATTCAACCAGTAACCGACCGCCTGCTTTCCCGAAACGCCTGCTGGAACCGCGGTGACAACATTGAAGTCCCCGCCAAGCACGATCCTGCCGTCGGGTTGAACCTCGATATCGTGAACAGCGGTTCCATTGATGGCGGTCAGGAAACCAGCATCGGGACTCCCGTCCGAACCCAACCGCACAAGTCGTCGAAAGGATGGATTCCCGTCGAAGGAAGTGAAGGCTCCCCCCGCGAGAAAACCGCCCTCCAGAAGCTCTTCCATGTCGTGAATCACGGCGTCAGCGCCCGTTCCCGGATCGAACGACGTGTCCAGCGAACCGTCCGCGTTCAACCGCGCCACGCGGTTCCGGCCGTAACCGTTGATTGCAGTGAACGCGCCGCCGACCACGATCCGGCCGGAACCGTCCACGAGAACCGAATTCACCTCGCCGTTGAAGCCGCTGGCCGGCGCGTTCAAAAACAAGGCGTCAAGCGAACCGTCGGCGTTCAACCGCGCCACGCGGTTCCTGGGCACGCCTCCGACAGAAGTGAAATCGCCGCCGATCACGATCCTGCCGTCCGGCTGCAGGGCGATGGCATTGACCGCGTTGTTGACGACGACCGCGAAAGTCGCATCCAGAGAGCCGTCCTCGTTCAACCGCGCAAGGTTGACCCTCTCCGGGGGAGACGCCCCGTCGAAGTTCCCGAAGACACCGCCGATGAGAACCCTGCCGTCCGGTTGGATCGCGATCGCGTTCACCGCCCCTTGCAGTCCCTCGGCGACGTAAAAATCATGGTCGATCCCGCCCTGCCCGCCAGAGTCCGGCGTCACGGTCAGTGAAACCGAATTCGTCCGCCTGCCGGAAGCGTTGGACACGACCACGGAATACTCCGCCGCCCAGTCCAACCGCGCCGGCCCAAGGTTGAGACTGGCCGTGTCCGCGCCGGCGATCGCAACGGAATTCGAGAACCATTGAAATGTCGGGGTGGAAAGGCTGTGCACGGTCACGCTCCAACTCACGCTTTCCCCCTCCGTCGCCGTCCGCGTCTCCGGCAACCCCTCGACGATGGGTGCCACGTCGTTCACCAGGATTCCCACGATCCGGCTGTTGCCTGAGTCCGCCACCACCAGGTTTCCATCCCCGTCCACCGAGATCCCGAAGGGGTCCTGGAGAATCCCCGCTGTCGCGCCGCTTCCAAACAGCGTGCTCACCTGTCCATCGACTCCGATCTTCCGGATCAGATTGTCCGCCTCGTCGGCCACGTACATGGCTCCACGCGCGTCGATGGCGACATCCAGCGGATGCCGGAACTCCGCGGACGCGGCCGGACCGTCCACCACGCCAAAACCTCCCGACCCGGCAACCGTCGAAACCTCTCCGGCAGGCGTTATCTTCCGGATTCGGTGATTGTACCTGTCGGCCACAAAGATGTTCCCGGCTGCGTCGATGTCCAAGCCGTAGGGATTCTTGAACCCGGCGGCCGCGCCCTGGCCGTCGGCAAAGACGGCGGCGCCAGATCCGGCGAGCGTGCTCACCTCCCCGGCCTGGGTGATCTTCCTGATCTTGTGATTTTCGTGGTCCGCCACGTAGACATTGCCGCCTGAATCCACGGCGAGATCGTGCGGCCTGTTGAAACTCGCCGACGCGCCCGGACCGTCATCGGCCCCGGGAGAGCCCGTTCCCGCCAGGGTTGAGACCTCCCCCGCCGGACTGATCTTCCGTATCTTGTGGCTGTTTCCGCCCGCGACGTAGATGTTCCCCGCCGAATCCACGGCGACACCGCTGGGATTGACAAAACTCGCCGCCGTTCCCGTGAGATCGGCCACTCCCTCTTCACCGCTTCCCGCCACCGTCGTGACAACGCCCTCCCGGTCGATCTTTCGGATCTTCCGGTTGTTGCTGTCCGCCACCAGGATGTTCCCCGCCGAGTCAACGGCGACGCCCCGAGGGACATTGAACCTCGCCGAACCGCGGATCCCATCCGAATCGCCCGCATCGAATCCGGCCGTCACCTCCAACGGACCGGCGATGACGTAATACGTCGGTTCCGCCGTCGATGCCGCCAGGGAAAAGGACTGGAATCCGTTGACATCCGGGCCGACCGAAGGAGAGCCGCCCCCGCCGTCCGAACCGAACGTGACCTGCACGACATCGGACATGCCGATCTTCGCGCCAACCGACGCCCGCGCCGCCTCGAATGTCGCATAGGCCCCGTCCCACGCGCGGATCTGATAAAACCCCACGGCATTGTCGCCAACGGCAGGCACGACAACCTCGGAAGCGACGGAAACGATGGCCCCGAGAAACAGGGAGTCGGGCGTTCCGTTCTCTGTGCCGAACTGCGCCGCCTGCCCGACCGCGCTCAACTGGTCCGCCGCCGGCCCCGCGTAGATCTGCCCCTTGAAGTCCGCGCCCAGCCTGGTGGAGCCGTCCGTGTCGTGGACGAACGGACCTTGAAACGTATTGTAGGTCCGAAAATTCAGCGTCCCGGAGGCAAAGGAGCCAACCGCCGTAAGCAACAGCAGCGAAGCGGCGCAGAGCGACATGCCTACGATTCGCCGGACGGCGAGGAACCAGCCGTCGTCGCGCCCTTTTGTGTGACTCTTCCTTCCGACTGTGAGCATGACCGAGAACGGCTGGATTCAACTTTTTGCGGGCCTGAAAATCAATTCGCAAACAGCCCTTGAGAATAGGCTCCAGCGCTCTGTGGGAGCGTCATTCCAGGGTCGAACTGCCGAAGCGGAAAACCCGGCCTGTCACCTGGCTTCGATTGGCGAGCCCTCCCGCTTGCCTGAACACCTCCCAGACAACATCCTCCCCTTTGTGAAAACCGTCATTTCCAGCAAGGGCCAGATCGTGCTGCCGGCCCCTTTGCGCGACCGCGACCGCATCGCCAGCGGGCAGAAATTTGAGATCGAGCGCATCGAGACCGGGCATTACCTGCTCGAACGTGAGCCGCAGCCGCACAACGAGGGACTTGTCGCCTGGTTGCTGGCGTGTCCCGAAACAGGTTGGTTCCGGCCCTTGGATTCCGCCCCATCCAGTTCGGCATGAAGTATCTGGTGGACGCACGAAGGGGAAGAACCTCCTTTCGGATTGCACCAGTCCCCGGTTCAGCGTCTGATCCAGACATCCGACAACCTCCTTCCGCAAACAAGGCATGACCTCACGACACAAGCGAGCCGCCGCGATCCTGACCGTCGGAGTCCTGTTGGTCTTTGCAGTCCTTTTCCACCAGCGGTATTTCGTCGCCCGACCGATCGGAGCCGGACCGGCCGGACCGCCGGTCGATCGGACAGCTTTCTCGCGTGAGTGGACACAACGCCCCGTCCGGTTGATCGGGATCGGGGACAGCGTCACGGCGGGCTTTGGAGCCGACTCGCCGGCCCATTCCTACTTCAACCGGCTGATCAGGAATCCGGAGGACGAGTATCCCGAGATGCGGGGCCTCTGCCTTTCCCAAGTCCTCCCTCATCTGGAAGCCACGAACATGGCGGTTTCCGGTTCAACCTCCCTGGATCATATCGCTGTGATCGACACGAAACTCCAGCGGCACGATCCCGAGGTGTTTGGACTGGTGGTCATGACCACGGGAGGAAACGACCTGATCCACAACTACGGCAGGACACCGCCGAAGGAAGGAGCCATGTATGGCGCCACCCTCGAACAGGCGAAACCCTGGATCGAGGACTTCCGAACCCGCCTCGACGGGATGCTCGACAAGATCGAAGCCCGTTTCCCCGGCGGTTGCGAAATCTTCCTGTGCAACATCTACGATCCGACTGACGGAGTCGGCGACGCGCCGAGCGTCTCCCTGCCCCGTTGGGAAGACGCGGCTGTCATTCTCGCCAGATACAACGAAGTGATCGCCCAATGCGCGCGGGCGCGTTCCAACGTTCACGTCGTTCCGCTGCGCGAGACATTCCTGGGCCACGGCTCCCATTGCCGCCAGTTCTGGAGATCGACCTACGCGCCGGACGATCCGCACTATTGGTTCTTCAGCAACATCGAAGATCCGAACGACCGCGGATACGACGCGATCCGCCGCATCTTCCTCAATTCAATCGTCGCGCATTCGACGCTGATTCCCGGACGCAAAGAGGTCCCGGCGAACGCTTCCGAATAGCGTCACTGGTTGAAGAAAGGAGCACTTCGACGTTTACCGAGGAACACATTGGCGGCCGGATGGGAGCGGCTTCCGGAGCATCCTGGAGTCATGTCGCACGCGCCAGTCCCGCGTCTGCGGGAGACTGCGGCGCCGCGCGCCGCTTTGCAGCGTGCAGAACACTCCAGACAACCGCCCTCCCCAACCCGGACCGTCCGGCTCTCCGCAAGGCGTTCTGCGGTGTTTCAGACCATTTCACGAGCAATGCCCGGCAAAGCGGCGCGCGGCGCCGCAGTCCACGACGCTGGCGCGTAGTCGGAAACTCCATCCCTTCCAAGGAATGTCCCCCTCAGCGAAACGCATCAGTGAACGCCCCCAATCCCGACAGCATCGCCCGCCTGATCCAAGATGCAGACGCTGGACACCGTCCTCATCGTCTTGTGGTCCTGGAAGGTCCACACCACCTGCTTGTCCCGGGTGACCTCGATGAGGTGGGGAGCCTTGCCGAACTGGCCGTGTCCGACCCAGTTGGACATCACCGTGTTCCCATTGGCCAGACGTTGAAAGCCCGCCATGAACTTCAGTTCAATGCCGGGCAGGTCGTTCTTCCCAACTGACCAGACCGTGTTTCCGCTCGGATTCACCTCCCGAATGCGCGGTTCCTTCGTCCGGTCGCCTTCCGAGATCAGCGTGTTCCCGTTCGGCAGACGCGCGGCGCTGTGCGGACCGCTGGGCGCCGAAAACTCCCTGATCACTTTTCCTTCGGGATCGTATTCCTTCACGAGGCCCTCCCCATAGTGGCAGACCAGGAAGTTGCCATTCTTCAGGACCCGGGCGTTCCGGATATAGGCATGGCTGCCCTTCGCGCCTTTCGGCAGGAGGTTGATGGTCTTCTCGATGGTTCCATCGGGCTTGATCTCAAGGAGGCGGCCGAAGGTGCATTCCCCGACAAAGGTGTTTCCGTTGGGAAGCCGCTGACAGGCGTAGACCTCGCCTTCGGACCGGTATTCAAACACCACCTGTTTCTCTCTCGTGACCTCCTTCACGCCGTGCCCGGTGTTGAAGAGGAGGTTGCCATTGGGCAGAACCCAGAGGTCGTTGCAGGAACCCGCCTCATACTCCCATTCGACCCTCCCCGCCTCGTTGACGATGAAGGCCTTCTTGCCCGAGTAATCGGTGCAGGCAAAGCGATGCCCCTTGCCGGTCTGGATTGACTTTGATTCCGCGGAGTCACCCGCTGCCGCAACCGACACGGCCAAGCACAGGATCAGGATGGAGAGTCTGGTTTTCATTTGCTGGTTTGGCAGTAATTCCTGATGAGGCTCCCTGCGGGCGCCATGCGCAATCCCAAAGGCGGTTCTTCAACATTTTCAATTCTCAGTGGAATGAAGACTTGGCATGGGGATTCGCAGCGGGGTGAAAGACTTCCGGGGAGCGCGCGCGCCAGGCGCGTGTGCTCCCCGGAAGTCGGCCTGTGCCAATCCGTATTGGGAGCCCCGGTGAAGGGGTTCGCCGAGACACTCCGGTGAACCGCGACAACGACATTCGTGTCCGGAACGGCCGTCAGCTTTGGCATGTCTGGCGGGAGATTCGGCTGACAACCTCGTCGAACTCCTCAAGCAATTGGGATCGGGTCCTGTCCTCCAGCGATTCCGCTTCTCTCATGGCATCCCTGAGAATGCCCTGAACCTGAGCGGTCATCCGAGACTGTTGCCAATCTCGATGCTCCTTCAGGAGGATCGCTTCCTCCACGACCTTGCCCGGATCCGGCATGGCCTGGATCTTTTCGGCAGTTTCAGAGGATACTTCGACGGTCACTTTCATCGTGACGACACCGTAGACGAAATCGGCTCCGGGCTCAACCGTCCGCCTTCTGGAGGATCTCCTTCAGCACGTAGGGCAGGATGCCACCAGCGCGGTAGTATTCCACCTCGATCGGGGTGTCCAACCGCAGCGCCAAGGGGACCACCTCGCTGGAGCCGTCGGCGCGATGGACAACGAGCGTGGCATCCTGGCGCGGCTGCACGTCGTCTCCCAGTCCGAGGATGTCGAAGGTCTCGGAGCCGTCGAGGGAGAGGCGGTCGTAGTCGTCCGGGTTCTTGAAGTTGAGCGGCAGGACGCCCATGCCGATGAGGTTCGACCGGTGGATGCGCTCAAAACTCTTGGTCACCACGGCGCTGACGCCGAGCAGGCGCGTGCCCTTGGCGGCCCAGTCGCGGGAGCTGCCCATGCCGTAGTCGACGCCGCCCAGCACGACCAGCGGCGTTCCCTCGGCGGCGTATTTCTGCGCAGCGTCGTAGATCGAGGTGACCTCGCCCTCCGCTGAGCCGTTGTAATGCTTGGTCACGCCGCCCTCGGTGCCGGGAACCATGAGATTCTTGATGCGGACGTTGGCGAAGGTGCCGCGCGTCATGATGCGGTCGTTGCCGCGACGCGAGCCGTAGCTGTTGAAGTCGGACTTGGCAACGCCGCGCTCCTTCAGGTAGGCGCCGGCGGGGGAATCCTCCTTGATCGCGCCGGCCGGAGAGATGTGGTCTGTGGTGACGGAATCGCCGAAGACGCCGAGCGGACGCGCGCCCTTGATCTCCTCGATCTTGCGCGGCTCCATCGAGAAATCCTCGAAGAACGGCGGATGCTGGATGTAGGTCGAGTCCTCGTCCCAATCGTAGGCCGCGCCGGTCTTGCCGGGGATCTCGTTCCACTTGGGATTCTGCTCCGAGAAGTTCGTGTAAAGCCGCTGGAAGGCCTCGGCCGTCAGCGCGGACTTCATCGTGTCGCGGATCTCGTCGAGGCTCGGCCAGATATCCTTGAGCATGACATCGTTGCCGTCCGCGTCCTTCCCGACCGGTTCCGTGGAAAGGTCGGTGTCCACGTTGCCCGCGATTGCGAAGGCGACGACCAGCGGCGGCGACATGAGGAAGTTGGAGCGCACCTTCTGATGCACCCGCGCCTCGAAGTTGCGGTTGCCGGAGAGAACGGAGGCGACGACGAGGTTCTGCCCGTCGATCACCGACTCGATGCCGGCGTCCAGCGGACCGGAGTTCCCGATACAGGTGGTGCAACCGTAACCGACGGTCTGAAAGCCGAGCTGGTCCAGTTCCTTGTCGAGCCCGGCCTTCTGCAGGTAATCGGTGACGACGCGCGACCCGGGGGCCAGCGAGGTCTTGACCGACGGGCGAACCTTGAGGCCGCGCGCGTTCGCCTTCTTCGCCAACAGGCCGGCGGCGATCATGACCGAAGGATTGGAGGTGTTGGTGCAGCTGGTGATGGCGGCGATCACGACCGAGCCGTGTCCGATCCCGTCCTTCACGCCGTCCTTCGAATCCACGGTCGCCTCGTGCCGGGCGGCAAGGTCGGCTCCGGGCTGACCGAAACCGCCGTCGTTCGCCGCGGTTTCGAACAACTGGTTGAAACGCGACTTCAGGTTCGGCAGCTCGATGCGGTCCTGCGGACGCTTCGGCCCGGCGACGCTCGGCTGGATCTCCGCGAGGTCCAGGTCGATATCGACCGAGTAATCCACCTCGCCCTTCTTCGGAATGCCGAACATGCCCTGCGCGACGAAGTAGTTCTTGAAGGCGTTGCAGACATCCTCGCTACGACCCGTGGCGGCCATGAAGTCGATGGTCTCCTGATCGACCGGGAAGAAGCCCATGGTGGCGCCGTATTCCGGGGCCATGTTGGCAATGGTGCCGCGGTCGGCCAAGGGCAGCGCCGCCGCGCCCTCGCCGTAGAATTCCACGAACTTGCCGACCACGCCGTGCTTGCGCAGCAACTGCGTGACGTGCAGCGCGAGGTCCGTGGCCGTCACGCCTTCGCGCAGGGCTCCGGTGAGATTCACGCCGACAACCTCCGGGGTCAGGAAGGTGATGGGCTGGCCGAGCATGCCGGCCTCGGCCTCAATGCCGCCCACGCCCCAGCCGACGACGCCCAGGCCGTTGATCATGGTCGTGTGGGAGTCCGTGCCGACCAGCGTGTCGGGATAGTAGACGCCGTCCTTCGAAAGCACACCCTTGGCGAGGTATTCCAGGTTCACCTGGTGGACGATCCCGATGCCGGGCGGCACGACGCTGAAGGTCTCGAAGGCCTGCTGTCCCCATTTGAGGAATTCGTAACGCTCGCGGTTGCGCGTGAATTCGAGGTCAAGGTTGCGGGCCATAGAGTCGGCGGAGCCGGCGAAGTCCACCTGCACGGAGTGGTCCACGACCAGGTCCACCGGCACGAGCGGTTCGATGAGCTGGGGATCGCGGCCAAGCTTGTCCACGGCGGTGCGCATGGCGGCGAGGTCCACGAGCAGGGGCACCCCGGTAAAGTCCTGCAGCACGATGCGCGCGACGGTGAAGGGCACCTCCTCCTTGGCCGGCGACTTGGCGTTCCAGGCCGCGAGATTGCGGACATCGGCCTCAGAGACCTTGATTCCGTCCACGTTGCGCAGGACGGATTCGAGGACGACCCGGATGGAAACCGGCAGGCGGGAGATGGCGCCCAGACCGGCCTTTTCCAGGGCCGGCAACGAGTAGAAGGCCCCCTGCTCCCCGTTGCCGAGGTCGAACTGCTGACGTGACTCAAAGAGATTGTGTGTTTCGCTCATAAAATCGTGGTGATCCCTTGGCCGTGAACCGGCGAAAAGGAGCGAACAAAATGAGGATTGGCAGAGAGCGTGTCAAGCGGGCGTGAAAACAAGAAAAGGCGTAAATTGGGGCAAAGCGCTCTTGAGCGAGGACGCCGACAAAGGCAGGCTCTGGCCAGCGGTCGGCGGTCTGACCGCGAAATCATCATGATCCGGGACACCATCGACAAACTGGAAGCCGAATTGGCCGGCGCCGAGCCCCTCGAGGCGCAACGCAAACAGGAACTGCTCGACCTGCTGGCCGAACTGAGGGACGAGGTCAATGAGCTTTCGGCCTCCGACGACAAGCGGGCCCGCAGCATCGCCGCCTTTGCCGAAGCCTCGGCGAATGAGGCGACGCGGGAAGAGAAAGACCAGGAGTTGTTCGACCTTTCGGTGCAAGGCCTTGCCAAATCGGTGGACAAGCTGGAATCGACGCATCCGAAATTGACGCAGGCAGTCGGCCGGATCTGTGACATCCTGTCCAACCTGGGCATCTGAGCCCGACCGCTCCGCCCCCCCCTTCGACTTGCGGCAACCGACCTTCGCCGGCCCCGTCCCGCCTTATTCCAGCGGCCGGAACTTCAACGGCCACGTGTTGTTCGACGCATCCTGAACAACGTAAAGACTGCCGTCGCGCGCCAGGAGAATTCCGTGCGGGTGATAGAAGGCATGCTGGTTGTGCCGCATGCGCTGGAGTTTCCCGTCGCGGTATTCGGCTGTCGCGCCGCCCAGGTTGGCCACAACCTTGAAATCGTGGTCCACCACGGAAATGTAGCCGGGGTTGTTCCGTTCCTTCGGCCAGTTGTCGCCCAAATGCGGGATGAAGATGTACCCGCGGTGGAAGATGATGTCCCGAGGATTCGCGCCCGGCAGAGGAATGGTGTCGATCCAGGTCCCGTCGAGCCGAAACCGCTTCACCTTCTCCTGGTCGCTCAACCCCAGGATCAGGACCGGGTTCTTGGGGTCGCGGGTGTCAATGTTCCCCCCGTGCGGCCCCCAATGATTCAGCTTCGCCTCGCCTTTCCCCAGCCCGCCGCCAAACGCGCTCTCATACTTTCCATGCTTGTCGAAACGCAGGATGTAATCACTGCCGTAGCCATCCAGCGCGAAAAACCCGCCGTCGCCGGGGATCGGCACGACTTCCGCGGGCCGGAATTTCTTCGGATCCGGATACAGCCCCGATTCGACCGGACAGTCGATCTTCAGGAGGATCTCACCCGCCAGCGTCGTCTTGAAGATCTTGCCGTCCGCGCGATTCTCCGAAATGAAGAGAACCTCGCGTCCGCCTTCCTTCACGATGTTCAACCCATGCGCGCCCGGCGCGAAATCGCCCCACGCGTCAAGGGCCTCGCCTCGCCGGTTCAACACGACCACGCAATGCTTCCTGCTTCCGTTCAGGTGGTAGACCCGCCCCTTCGCATCCTCGACGATCGCCTTGCCGTTGCCGATGGGATACTTCGCCGTGTTCTGCTGCGCCCATCCGGGGACCAGTTCATATTGAAAACGCCCCTCGCCGATCACCACGGGCTCGTCAGGTATCCGATACTGCGCCGGGGCAACATGGACATCGTGGGCGCGCACCGGCGCGAAGGGGAATGCCGCCGCAAGGAAAGCAGGCGCAAAGCGGCGGAACGCCGCACAGAGGGGGTGTTTCATCGGCGGCAGCTTTGTCGAACCCGCCGTCCCGGTCAAACGCGGACTCGGCTCGGCGGCTTCCCTTGCCCGCATGGCGGCGTTCGGATCGGATCATTGCGGACAACGCCCCTCGTTCCTGGAGAGGCCCGCCCTCCAAACTCAACAGGACTTATGTCCGGAAGCTCCGTCGATTGCCTTGACCGGCTCCCCGAATCAGGCTCTGTTCCGCGTTGTGGAAAAACTCCGACCGCGCCCGATGAACAACATCCATAGACAAATCGCCGCCTTCCTCTTTGTTGCCGCTGCCCTGGCCGCCGCGCCGGCGCAGGCCGCCTTCAAGAAGAAACCGGACCGCAAACCCGGTCCGGCCATCGTTGGATTCCTGCCCGACTTCCACGCCAAGGCCGTCGACTCCATCCCCTTCGAACTGTTGACCGACGCGGTCTGGTTTTCCATCTCGCCCGCCTGGAACGGCGACCTGGACACCACCAAGCTCGACAAGGACGCGCTGAAAGACTTCGTCAAGGCGGCCCGGAAGCAGGACGTGCGCTCCTACATCTGTGTCGGGGGCTGGAACCGCTCCGGAGGATTCCGTGAAACCGCGCGCAACTCCGTGGCCCGGGAACGCTTCGCCCATGAGCTCGCCGCCTTCTGCAAAAAATACAAACTCGCCGGCGCGGACATCGACTGGGAACACCCGGCCTCCTCGCTGGAAATCAAGGACTACAACCTTCTCCTCGCCGAGGTCGCCCGAAAGTTCCGGGAAAAGAACCTCAGCCTGACGGTCTCGGTTCACGCCCGGGGTAGCATGCTGTTGCCGGCGACCTTCCCCCTGCTCGACCGCGTCCACGTCATGGCCTACGACCATCCCGGTCCGCATTCCACCGCCGACGCCGCCGGCGGCGACATGCGCCAATGGCGGGAACAGGGCGTTCCCCGGAACAAACTGATCCTTGGCATCCCTTTCTACGGCCGGAACGCGAAACGCGAAGCCGCCGCCTACCGGGATCTGATCAATCTGGAGTCAGTGGGCCCGAAGACCGACATCATCGCCGGCTACCACTTCAACAACCTTGAAACCGTCCGCCTCAAAACCAGACTCACACTCGAACACGGCTACGGCGGCGTCATGATCTGGGAACTGAGCCAGGACGCCGAAGGAGAGCAATCCCTGCTAAGGGCCATCCACGGCGTGGTGGAGACGGCCGCGAAACGGTAAACCGGCATCACGTTGGGAAAAATCCAGGGCTGACCACTGGTTACTGGTTACTGGTTACTGGTTACTGGTTACTGGTTACTGGTTACTGGTTACGGATTACGGATTACTGATCACTGATTTCTGATCCCCTCGTTCACCCGCCTGCGCGATATCGTTTCCGGTACTTCAGCGGGGTCATGCCCATCTCGCGCCGGAACAGCAGCGTAAAGGAGCTCTGGTCAGAGAACCCCAATTCCGAGGCGAGTTCACCCATGTTGACGCCGGTCCGCCGCAGAGCCTCGCAGGCCGACTGGATGCGCGTCTTGATCAGGAAACTCTTGGGCCCGATGCTGAGCGCCTGCTTGAACCGCCGGTCAAAATGTCGCACCGACAGCCCGACCTGACGCGCCAGATCCGCCATGCGGATCGGTTCCCGGAAATGCTCTCGGATGTGCGCCACCGCCTTCTCGATCTCCGGCCAGGGTTGGATGACGCGCCGTTGCAACTCGTAGGGCTGCACCGTTCCCATCACCCCGATCGCCTTCCCCTGCCGGTCGAAAACGGGCAGCTTGTTGGTGACGAACCAGTCCACCAATCCCTGTCGGTTCAGAAACAACTCCACCAGGTCGATTTTCGCCCGTCCACTGCGCATCACCTCCAGGTCATCCCGCCTGAAGTTCTCGGCGAGCCCCTCCGGGAACAACTCGTAGTCCGTAAGCCCGACAATGTCCTCCTCCCGTTCCAAACCCAGGCGTTCCCGAAACGTCCGGTTCGCCCGCATGATCCGCCCCTTCGCGTCCTTGGCGAAAAACGCAACCCGGGGGAGATGCTCAAACAACGTGTGGAAGTGGCTGTCTTCCGCAATGGAACACAGGAAGCGCCGCTGCAAGTCGTGCTGTTCACCGCTGGTCACGTTGGCCACATTCCCACAAAAAAGGGCCAAACGCCACAAGACAGTTGCAGTCGGAACAGGCAGGGTCTTGTGCAGCATCAACACCCGTGCTCGCACTGTCTGAAGTGGATATGGAAGAGCCCCATCCCCGCGCCGGGCACGAAAACATTGACGAATCACCAACATTTCAGACCATCAGCGATCCGCCCCGCTTGAGTGCCCAAGACGCGAACATCCGTCTTTTCCAACATCAGATCGACATGAAGAAGCTGCAGCACCTTACGTTCCTCATCACGTTGGCGTTCACGCTCACCCCGCTTGCCTTGACCGCGGATTCCGGCCCCATCCGCGTCCTGTATCTCGGCCATGAGAGCGAACATCACAACTCCAACAAGTTCTTCCCCATGCTCCAGCAGGCCCTCGGCCGCGACGCAATCTACTTCGATTACGTCACGTCCGTCGCCGCCGCCTTCGATGACGCCGAGCAGCTCGCGAAGTACGACGTCGTCCTCCTTTACGCCAACCACGACGACATCCAGAAACAGCAACTGGCCAACCTGATCGCCTACGTCGAGAACGGCGGAGGCTTCGTGCCGGTGCACTGCGCCAGCTGGTGCTTCAACAAGGAAGCGGACTTCGTCAGCCTCGTCGGCGGCCAGTTCGATCACCACAAGACCGGCGTCTTCAAACTCAAGACCCTTCTCCGCCAGCACCCCTCCATCAAGGACGTCCCGGAACTTGAGGCCTGGGACGAGACCTACGTCCACAAGAGCCACAACCTGAAGGACCGCGTCGTGCTCCAGGTCCGCGAGGTCGCCGGTCCGGACGACAACATCAAGGAACCGGAGCCCTGGACTTGGATACGCACCCAGGGCCAGGGGCGCGTCTTCTACACCGCCTCCGGCCACGACGAACGCGTCTGGGAACGCGACGAATTCCACCAACTGCTCAAGCGCGGCATCCTCTGGTCCGTCGGGGACAAGCGGAAGGCCGCCTACGACCGCTTCCTCGCGAAGCGCGCGCCGCTCCAATACGAGAAGCGCGGCAACATCCCCAACTACGAGAAGCGCCCCGAGCCGTTGAAATACCAACTCCCCCTCTCTCCTGAGGACAGCCTCGACTACACCCGCGTCCCCGTGGGTTGGCGGATCGAACTCTTTGCGAGCGAGCCGATGATCGTGAATCCCATCTACATGCAGTGGGACGAACGCGGCCGGCTCTGGATCGCCGAATCCGTCGATTACCCGAACGAGATCACCGGCGACCGCAAGGGCAACGACTCCATCAAGATCCTCGAGGACACGAACAAGGACGGGAAGGCCGACAAGGTCACCGTCTTCGCCGACGGCCTCAACATCCCCACCTCCTTCACCTTCTCCCGCGGCGGCATCATCGTCGCCCACGCCCCGGATTTCCTCTTCCTGAAGGACACGAACGGAGACGACAAGGCGGACGTCCGCGAACTGCTCTTCAGCGGCTGGGGCATCGGCGACACCCACGCCGGCCCCTCCAATCTCCGCTACGGCTTCGACAACCAGATCTGGGGCACGGTCGGTTACGCGCGTTTCAAGGGCACGCTCGGCGACGAGACGCACGACTTCGGCATGGGGCCCTTCCGTTTCAAGCCGGACGCCTCCTCGATCGAGTTCATCGGCCAGTTCAACAACAACACCTGGGGCCTTGGCTTCATGTCCAACGGAGATGTCTTCGGCTCCACCGCCA
Organism: Verrucomicrobiales bacterium; assembly: GCA_038126235.1. Classification (GTDB taxonomy): domain Bacteria; phylum Verrucomicrobiota; class Verrucomicrobiia; order Limisphaerales; family JAYPEY01; genus JAYPEY01. The sequence goes on along the minus strand of JAYPFK010000034.1, from coordinate 13,279 downwards.
ACAACAATCCCAGCTTCTTCTGCGGCATCCCGCAGTCCATCTACGGCGCCAGGAAGCGCATGAGCGCCAAGATGATCGCCGATTCCTCCACCTTCCATCCCATCACGCCGAACATCCGCCAGGTCGATGTCTTCGGCGGCTACACGGCGGCGGCCGGTCACAGCTTCGCCGCCTCGGACAACTTCCCCGAGGACTGGCGCGACCGCATCGCCTTCGTCGCGGGGCCGACCGGGAACCTCCTCGGCATGTATCGCATCGACAAGGAAGGCTCCGGCTACAAGGCCAAGAACGCCTTCAGCTTCCTCGCCAGCGCCGACGAATGGGCCTCGCCGATCCAGGCGGAAGTCGGCCCTGACGGCAACCTCTGGGTGTCGGACTGGTACAACTTCATCATCCAGCACAACCCCACGCCCAAGGCGGACCGCGGCGGTTACGACGCGCAGACAGGCAAAGGCAACGCCCACGTCAACCCCAACCGCGACCGCCAGCACGGCCGCATCTACCGCGTCATCTGGGACAAGGCGAAGAAGTCCAAAATCGATTCCCTCGCCGGCGCCAACACGGCCCAACTCGTCGCCGCGCTGAAGAACGACAACCTGTTCTGGCGTTCGACCGCGCAACGCCTGCTGGTCGATCGAGCCAAGAAGGATGCGGCTCCCGCGTTGAAGGAACTCGCCGTCGGTGCGGGCGCGCCCGCCATTCACGCGCTCTGGACCCTGCACGGGCTCGGACTGCTGGATGAAAAGACCCACCGCGCCGCCCTGCTGAATCCCGATCCCACCGTCCGTCGCAACGCCGTGAAGGAGCTCGGCGTGGACGAGAAGTCCTTCCAGATGTTCTTTGAAAGCCCCCTGCTCGCGGACCCGGACCTGCACGTCCGCCGCGAAGCCGTCATCCAGTTGGCCAAACTGCCCGACAGCAAGGCCCGCGCCCGCACCGCCAGCCTGCTGCTGAAACAGAAGGAAAACGCCGAAGACGAGTGGATCTCCCTCGCCCTGCGCGCCTGCGGTGGAAGCGTCGGAACACTCGCCGGCTTCAAGGCCGGCCCCAACCTCATCGAAAACGCCTCCTTCGAGAAAGCCGAAGGCGGCCTGCCTGACGGTTGGCGCGCCGTGCGCTATTCAGGCGAGCCCAACGGGCTGGAGATAGCCGTGGACACCTCCCCCGAAAACGTCCGCAGCGGCAGCCGCTCCATCCGCATCAAGTCCACCAACGGCCACGACGCCAGCCTGACCACCTCCGTCGAGCTCAAGAGCAACACCGAGTATCGCCTCTCCGCCTGGGTCAAGACAGCCGGCATCAGCGGCGCCCGCGGCGCGCAGCTCAACATCCACCAACTCCAACGAACCGGCGCCACGCAGGGCATCCAGGGCGATAACGACTGGACCGGCATCCAGGCCCGTTTCAACTCCGGCAGTCGCGGCGGACGCGTCGCCCTCAACGCCCTCTTCGGCGGCTGGGGCCAGTCCAAGGGCACGGCCTGGTTCGACGACTTGGAGCTCGTCGAGCTGACTCCGATCGAATCCAAGTCCGACGACAAGCCCGTGGTCGGCGACGCGGGACGTGGTCGGAAGATCTTCATGGAGCACCCCATGGCCGCCTGCAACCGCTGCCATGGCCTCGAGGGCAAGGGCGGCTTCGTGGGGCCCTGGCTCGACGGCATCGCCAAACGCAAGGACCGCGACTACCTCTACAAGAGCCTGCTCGAACCCGCCGCCGAACTCGCCGAGGGTTTCGAGAAGCTCGTCGCCAGCCCCATGCCCCCCATGGGAATCGTGCTCACCGACCAGGAACTCGCCGACGTCATGTCCTTCCTCATGACCCTCACCAAGGACATCGACCCGGCGATTTACGAGAAAGCCAAGGCCGAGGCGGAGTCGTTTGAGTAAGGAAGGGTTGTCACATCCGGTCCCAGAACCAGTTGGCCGTCCGGTCCGCTGCGTCCTCCGACTTCAGGATGCTGATGTGGCCGTGTGAAAGGACCTGCGTCTCCACCCCGCCCCAGTCATCAGCCAAACGGTGCAGCGTCTCCAACGGCGCGAACTGATCATCCCGCCCCGCGACGATCAACATCCGCTCCGCCGGCAACCGCGGCCGCAGCCCCTCCAGATTCAGCCGCCCCACCTCGAAACCCGTCGCCTCCGCGGCCTTTCTGACCAACCCGGCGAAATCCAGTTCGACCAAGGCCCGGTCCATCCGGCTCACCGGCGTGAGGAACGCCGCGCAATCCGCATCATCGCAATGGCAGACAAGCAGACCTTCCAGCCAACCTCCCAGCGAATTGCCCCACAAACCCACGGTCGGCGCGCCCTGCCAACGCAGCCATGCGATCAAGGCCCGGATATCCAACAGCGACTGATGCGTGGCCTGCGCGATCGCCAACAGGTCGGATGAAAGAAAGTCCCGCACCGCGCCACGCTCCCTCGGACGCCGGCTCAGGTGAAACGGCAGTTCCAGCAGGACCCCGTTGATCCCGCGCCACGTCAATCTTCGAGCCCACTCCGGCATGACGCCGAGATACGCCGGATCCGCGTTGTAACCGTGGACCAGAATCACAGCCGGCCGCGAACTCCAGTTCTTTCCCGCCCGAAAAAGTCGGCCCCTCACTGTGTTGTTCGATTCCCACGGCGACGCAAACGCCGACCGAAACTCGAACGCACCCTCCTCGGCGAAATCCATCGCCGCCGGTTTGACCGCGTCCCCTCCATGGAAATCGCCGCGCTCCAGCAACGCCTCCGCCTCCCGCGCGCGCGCCTCAAACCGAGGCTCTGCCGGCAGCCTCGCCGCCGCCGTCGCGATCACCCAACGATCCAACGCCTTGTTCAGGAAGGAAAACATGCAAGGAGCTTAACCGCCGGCAATCCTATCTTGAAACCGAATCTGACTCATCGTTTGAAGTTGAACGTTGAGCGGCGAACATTGAACGTTCCTCTCCAACCAGCCACCTACCGCCATGCGCTCCTCCCCTCGTTTCCTTGTCCCCGCCATCGCCGCCTCGCTCGCGCTCGCCATCGCGTCGCCAGCCGCGCCGTGGATACGCCACATCATCGACGATTCCTCCCGCGGCGCCGACGGCACCCGCCTTGCCGACGTCAATGGAGACGGCCTCCCCGACATCGCCACGGGCTGGGAACAGGGCGGCGTCACCCGCGTCTACCTCAACCCCGGCCCCGCCAGGTCCAAGGACAAATGGCCCGCCGTCACCGTCGGCAAGACTCCCAATGTCGAGGACGCCGTCTTCGTCGATCTCGACAACGACGGCGCCATCGATGTCGTCAGCAGTTGTGAGGGCAAGACCCGCACCATGTTCGTCCACTGGGCTCCGAAGACGCAGTCCGCCTACCTCGATCCCACCCAATGGAAAACCGAACCGCTCCCCGCGTCGATCGGCAAACAGATGTGGATGTTCGCCCTGCCCATGGACATCGACGGTCGGAACGGCATCGACCTCGTCGGCAGCGCCAAGGGCGGCGGCGCGGAAATCGGCTGGTTCGAATCACCGGAGAACCCGCGCGACCTCGCCGCCTGGAAATGGCATCCCCTCCGCAAGTCCGGCTGGATCATGTCCCTGGTCAAGACCGACATGGACGGCGACGGAGACGAGGACATCGTCGCCACCGATCGCAAAGGAGCCGACAGCGAAGCCCTCTGGCTCGAGAATCCAGGCACAGCCGAGCAAGGCAGGCTGCGCAAACGCTGGCCCCAACATCACATCGGCGGCCGCGGCAAGGAGATGATGTTCCTCCAGGTCGTCGATCTCGACCGCGACGGCCTCGACGACATCATCAGTTCCATCCGCCCCAAGGAGATCGGCTTCTTCCGCCGCCTCGACCGGTCCGGCGCGAACTGGGAGGCGCATTACCAGGCGATCCCCGACACCGCCGGCGGCTCCAAATGCGTCAGCGCCGGAGACGTCAACCTCGACGGCCAACCCGACCTCGTCTTCTCCTGCGAACACGCCAAGCCTCCGCTCTCCGGCGTCATGTGGCTCGAATACGCCAAGTCGCCCACCGAGGCGAAATGGCAGGCCCACGACATCAGCGGCCCCAAGGGCGTGAAGCACGACCTCATCCCCCTCCTCGACCTCGACGGCGACGGAGACCTCGACGCCATCACCTGCGAGGAAAGCACAAACCTCGGCGTGATCTGGTATGAGAATCCAACGAGGTGACGGTTGATGCGCCCACGGGGGGGCGACATTCCTGTCGCCCTGCCGGCGAAGCCGGCACAAAAACGCACAGCCTGCCACACCACACAGCCAACTCCCGTCACGCCTCCCCTGCTCACGCGCATCTCTGGCCCGTTCCGGGCCACGGCGACAGGAATGTCGCCGCTCCTTGGGGCTTCGCATCACCTGTATTGACACCCTCCTAACGCGCAAGTCGCAGCGCCGGTGGGGCGAATTGTCCTCAATGAGCCAACGTGAGCATGCCCCCGCGCGGCTCACTGAGGACACTTCGCCCTATCATGAGTGCAAATTCGCCGGCTCAGAGCGAAGTCCTGAATCGTTGACTGGCCTGGCGGTCATTCCCGCTGCTAGACTCCTCAGCCATGAAACTCCTTCACCGATGGATTGCTGGAAGCGTCTTAGTTTCGATGCTTTCCCTTTCCGTCCTCCTCTCCTCCGCGGCCCAACCGCCCAACATCGTCTACATCCTCGCCGACGATCTCGGCTATGGAGACGTCAGTTGCAACAACCCCGAATCGAAGATCCAGACGCCTCATGTCGACCGCCTCGCCAGGGAAGGCATGCGCTTCACGGACGCGCACACGCCCTCCGCCGTCTGCTCGCCGACGCGCTACGGCGTTCTGACCGGCCGCTACTGTTGGCGCACCCGCCTGAAATACCGCGTGCTCGACGGCTTCGATCCTCCGCTGATTGAGCCGGGCCAGACCACCGTCGCCTCCTTCCTCAAGTCCAACGGTTACCGCACCGGCTGCGTGGGCAAGTGGCACCTCGGCATGACCTTCTACGACAAGCAAGGCAAGGCCATGCCCCCCGTACCGCTCGAACGCCGGACGCCTCCCCGCCCCGGCCACGAGGTGGACTTCACCCATCGCATTGAGGGCGGCCCCGTCGATCGCGGCTTCGACTGGTATTTCGGCATCTCGGCTTCGCTGAACATGTCGCCCTTCTGCTACATCGAGAACGATCGCCCCTACATCCTCCCGACCGTCCATCACCCGGCGGTCCGCACGGATTTCGTCGTGGTGGATGAAGGCGTGCGTTCGCCGGACTTCGCAATTCGGGGCGTCATGCCGCGCCTTACGGGCGAGGCCGTGCGCTTTATCGAGCGCAACGCGAAAGCCGATTCCAGGAAGCCCTTCTTCCTCTACGCGCCGCTCACCTCGCCGCATCTGCCCGTCGTGCCGAACGATGAATACCTTGGCCGCAGCAAGGCCGGCGAATACGGCGACTTCGTGGTCGAGACCGACGCCTTCGTCGGAGCCGTGCTGGACGCCCTTGAACGCACCGGCGCGGCCGACAACACCCTGGTGATCTTCACCTCGGACAACGGCGGCCTCTACCATTGGTGGGAGCCCAAGGAAGCGGACGATCTTAAGAATTACCGCGTCAACAAGCGCGCCCAATACGTGAAGGACCGAGGTCACCAGGGCAACGCCCACCTGCGCGGCACGAAGGCGGATATCTGGGACGGCGGCCATCGCGTGCCCTTCCTCGCGCGCTGGCCCGGCGTGACGCCCGCCAAATCCACCTGCAACCAACTCATCGAACTCACCGACCTCCTCGCCACTTGCGCCGGCATTGTCGGCAGGGACCTTCCCAAAGGCGCGGGATCGGACAGCAGGAACATACTCCCGCTGCTCAAGGGCATCACCCCGTCGCCGCCCGTGCGCGACTTTGCGGTGCATCATTCCCTCTGGGGCGTGTTCGCCGTGCGGCAGGGCCCTTGGAAGATGATCCCGCACCGCGGCTCCGGCGGCTTCACCTTCCCCAAAACCATCGACCTCGCCAAGGCGGGCGGCCCCGCCGGCCAGCTCTACCACCTTTACGAAGATCCCTCCGAAACCACCAACCGCTGGACAGCGCATCCCGAGATCGTCGAACGGCTCAACAAGCTGTTGGAACAGGTGCAGAACGCCGCCCATTGACGGAGAAAACTCCCGTCCTTCAATCCACCTAGCCAACCATGCAACATTTCCGAAGCAAGGCGCCGAATTGCCTCACCTCCTTCTTACGGACGCTGGCCTTGATCCTGGCTCTGGTCGTCTTGTCCGACCACACGACGGCCGAGGTCCGCACCCCCGCGGTCATCGGCGACGGCATGGTCCTCCAGCGGGAGCGGGCAAATCCCATCTGGGGATGGGCCGCCCCCGACGAGAAGGTGACCGTCAATTTTGCCGACTCGACCGTCGAAACAACCGCCGACAAGAACGGACGCTGGAAGGTCTTGCTGCCGGCCCTCAAGGCCAATCACACGGGACGCACTCTCTCGGTCCGCGGATCAGGAGGTTCTTCCTTAGAGCTCCACGACGTGCTGGTGGGCGAGGTCTGGCTCTTTACGGGCCCGTCGAACATCTACTGGCCGGTCGAACGCTGCGATAACGCCAAGGAGGCGATCTCGGCGGCCGACCTCCCCGAAATCCGGTTCTTCACAACGCCCAAACGGCTTTCGGACACGCCAGAAGCAGACTGCAAGGGCAGTTGGACCGCCTGCAGTCCAAAGACGGTCGGCAAGGTCTCCGGGGTGGCGTATTTCTTCAGCCGGCGGATCCACCACGATCTCGATGTGCCGATCGGCGCGCTGCAAAGTTTCTGGGGCGGCAGTCGCTGTGAGAGCTGGACCAGCGTCGAGGCGGTCGAGAAGGAACCGGCCTTGGCCCCGGTTGTCGATTGGTGGAACAAGGAGATCGCCGAATTCGACGCTGACGCGGCCGCGAAGGAAAACCGCCGGGCGTTGGCCCGGTGGAAGCGCGAAGCTCAAGAGGCGAAGAAGGTCGGCAAGCGCGCGCCGAAGAAACCGGCCGCCATTGAGAATCCGGCGAAGTCGCGCCATCGCCCCGGCCAGCTTTTCAACGGGATGATCTCCCCGCTGATTCCCTTCGGCATGCGGGGAGCCGTCACTTACCAGGGACTGGGAAATCTCTTCTGGGCGGAGCACAGCGTGCCGCTCATGGCGACCATGTTCCGCGACTGGCGCGAACGTTGGGGGCTCGGCGACTTCCCCATCGGCATGATCCAGCCCGCTCCCTTTCCCTGCGACGGCTGGGCCAGCCAGCATCCCGACGCCTACGCCCTGCAACGCGAGGCGCAACTGTTGCTCCTCGATCGGCTGCCCAACCTGGGCCTCGCGACCACGATGGACATCGGCGACCTCACCGATGTGCACTTCCGCAACAAGCAGGAGGTCGGCCGGCGAATGGCGCTTTGGGCGCTGGAGGAAGTTTACGGACGTCCGGCCGGTTATGGCGGGCCGATCTACGAATCGATGGCGGTCGAGGGCGACTCCATTCGGATCCGCTTCAAACACACGGCGAAGGGACTGAAGACGCGCGATGGGAAGGCTCCCACGGACTTCACCGTCGCCGGACAGGAGGGTCGCTTCTTCCCCGCACGGGCTAGGATCGACGGGGACACCGTGGTGGTGAAGAGTGAGAAGGTCGCCCGTCCGGTCTCGGCGCGTTTCGCTTGGACCGATGTCGCCATCCCCAATCTGATCAACAGCGAAGGCCTGCCCGCCTCGATTTTCCGGACAGACTTCCCGCGTTGAACGGCTTCAGATCAACTCCCGGATCACCTGCCCCCCCTGGGTGACGATCGGCACGGGACGGCCTTGGGTGTTCTCCCAATGGGTATGGGGAGGAATGCCGAGGTGGTGAAAGACCGTCGCCGCCAGGTCGGCGGGCCGCACGGGGCGGGAGGCAATGTCGTAACCCTTGTAGTCCGTGGAGCCGATGACCTGTCCGTGCCGCATGCCGCCGCCCGCGACGACCATCGACATGACCTTCGCCCAGTGCCCCCGGCCGGCCGTCTTGGTCATCACCGGGCTACGCCCGAACTCGCCCAGCATCAGCACCAGGGTGCTGTCGAGCAGGCCGCGTTGTTCGAGATCGGTGACGATGGCGTTCAGGGTCTGATCCACCCGCGGCAGCAGCGGGGTCAGCCCCTTCTTGATGCCGCCCCAGCGGACTTCGTCCCCGTGGTGGTCAAAGTAGCCCCAAGCGCCGCTGACGAGGACGAACGTCGTTCCGGCCTCGACCAGGCGGCGGGCAAGCAGGGCCTTTTCCCCCATGCTGTGACGGCCGTAGAAGTCGCGCATCGCCGGCGTTTCCTCCTCCAGGTTGAAGGCCTTCTCAGCGCGGCCGGTGATGAGGGTATTGTAGGCCTGCTGGATGTAGCGGTCGCTGGCGGCGACGGCCTTGCTTTCCGACAAGGTCCGCTTGAGGCGGTCCAGATCGGTCAGCAGCGAACGGCGGTCTTCCAGGCGATTCACCGTGAGTCCCTGGGGCAGTTTGAGACGGCCTGCCAGATCATCGCCCTGGACGGGTTCAAAATCGCCGCCCATGTGTCCGGCTCCCCAGACATCCGCCTTCATGGATTTCGCCAACGCGACAAAAGCCGGCATGCCGGGCGCGTTGGCTCCGCGAAACTTCGCGGCGATGGAGCCCATCGAAGGAAAGCCGGCTCCGTCCTTGCCGTCGTTGGTCCGGCGCGCCAGTTCGTTGCACGCCTGCATGGTGATGGGCGTGTGGTTGCTGGCGGTGCAATCGACGGAGCGGATCAACGTCAGCTTGTCCATCAGCTTTGCCGTCAGCGGCAGATGTTCGCAGACGCGAACACCGGGGAGCGTCGTGGGAATGCTGTCGTAAGGACCGCGAATCTCGCCGGGGGCGTCCGGCTTGGGATCCCACATGTCAATGTGGCTCGGACCGCCCGAGAGCCAAAACAGGATGACGCTCTTCTTCTCCGTCGGCCGACCGCCCTCCTTCGCGACAGCCTGCTGGCGAAGCAACCCCGGCAGGCTCAGTCCCGCCATTCCCGCCAGTCCGGTCTGTAGAAACCACCGTCGGGATCGATCATGAACCCGCAGCACATCGCTCTGGCTCGGTTCGAACAGGGGGGAAACACCGCTCTGTGCGTGGGCGGAGGAGTGGCAAGCCGAATTCATGGAATGCCATTGGGCAGTTTTCCTCCCCGAAAGTCAAGCGGAGGTCGGCGGGACTGGGCATGAGCGCAGATTCCACAATGCCACGGTGAATCTAACGATGGTCGCCGCTGTTGGAGTTCACGCTTTGACGCGCTATCGCGCGAGAACACGCTTAAGCGTGAACTCCAACGATGAACGATCCGCGCAACAAGGTGGGGCAACTGTCCTCGGTGAGCCTCTTCCGCCCGGACAATCTACATACGCCTGCCCTGCGCTTCCCGCTTGCAGGAATCTGTGCGCGGGCTGAATGCTCGGGCATGCCCAATCTCCGTTCATTCCGAAGCGAGCAAGCGCGCGGCATTGCGGCGGCTCTGGCGCTGGCGCTCCAGGCTCCGGCGGCCGGTCAGGCGGCCAGCTCTGTGTTCCACATCGCCAAGGACGGCAACGACGCCTGGTCAGGCAGTTTGGCCAGGCCGAACGCCGCGAAGACGGACGGACCGCTGGCGAGCCTGACCGCGGCGCGCGACGCCATCCGCAAGTTGAAGGCCGGAGGAAGTCTTCCCCAAGGCGGCGTGGAGGTCATCGTGGGCGGCGGCGATCACATCCTCACCGGGACCATCGAATTCACGAAGGCGGATTCCGGGAGCAAGGAATCGAGGATCGTCTACCGGGCTGCAACGGGCGCGAAACCGCGTTTCCTGGCCGGAAAGATCGTCTCCAACTGGCGCCCTGTCACCAACGAATCCGTCCTTGGCCAACTCGACGAATCGGCGCGCGGCAAGGTGGTTCAGGCAGACCTGCGAGCCTTGGGCATCAGCGACTTCGGCTCGCCCGGTGGCGGCGGGCTGGAGCTGTTCTTCAATGGCAACCCCATGACGGTCTCCCGCTGGCCAAACGAGGGTTTCTCCCCGGTCGTCAAGGTCCTCGGCGCCACGGAGCGCGATGTGCGGGGAACGAAGGGCTGCGCCGAGGGCATCTTCGAGTACGAAGGGGACCGGCCGAAACGCTGGGCAGGCGAGAAGGACGCGTGGGTCCACGGCTACTGGTTCTGGGACTGGGCCGAGCAGCGGCACCGGGTCAAGTCCATCGACGCCGAACGCCGGGTCATCGAGGTTCAACCGCCCTACCATAACTACGGCTATCGCAAGGGACAGTGGTTCTACGCCTTCAACCTGCTGTCCGAGATCGATCAACCGGGCGAATGGCAACTGGATCGCGAAACCGGCGCGCTCTACTTTTGGCCGCCGGCGCCGATCAAAGGAGGAGAAGCCGTGGTCTCCTTGTTGAAGGGCGCAGTTTCACTCAAGGACACGTCGCATGTGACGTTGAGGGGCTTCACCTTCGAGGCGACGCGCGGAACCGCGATCTCAATGTCCGGGGGCGAAGGAAACCTCATCGATGACTGCGCCTTTCTTAACCTCGGAGCCTGGGCCGTAAATGTGTCCGGCGGCAAGGGGCACGGCGTGACCGGCTGCGACATGAGCGGCATGGGCGGCGGAGGGATTGTCCTGAGCGGCGGCGACCGGAAGACGCTTACGCCGGCGGGTCATTTCGCGGTGAACAACCACATCCACCACTACGCCCGGGTGAAACGCGTCTACCAACCCGGCATCCAGTTGCGCGGAGTCGGCAACCGCGCCGCCAACAACCTGATCCACGACGCGCCGCACATGGGAATGGGATTCAGCGGCAACGATCATCTGATCGAACTGAACGAAATCCACCACGTCTGCGAAGAGTCCAACGACGCCGGCGCCATCTACACCGGACGAAACTGGACGATGCGCGGCACGATCATCCGCCACAACTACCTCCATGACATCAGCGGCTTCCGGAACCGCGGCTGTGTCGGCGTCTACCTGGACGACATGTTCTGCGGGACGGAGATCTCGGGAAACCTCTTCCACCGGGTGACGCGGGCCGCCTTCATCGGCGGCGGGCGGGACTGCCTCGTGCGGAACAACCTCTTCGTCGACTGCAAGCCCGCGCTGCACATCGACGCGCGGGCGCTCGGATGGGCGCATGGCCACGCCGACATGTGGATCAAGGAAGGACGCGAACAAGACACCCTCTCCGGCATCCGCTACAAGGAAACGCCCTATAGCGTCCGCTATCCGGAACTGGTCGGCATCCTGGATGACGAACCCGCGGCTCCCAAAGGCAACCGAGTGACCCGCAACGTGTCGTTCGGAGGAACCTGGGATGGCGTGCACGGCTCCGCCCGGAAGTATCCCGTCATCGAAAACAACCTCGTGGACGCGGATCCGCATTTCGCGACGCCGGATCGCCTTGGCGAAGGCTCGAAACCGAGGCCGGAGGACTTCGCATTGAAGGCGGATTCACCCGCCTGGAAGCTCGGCTTCGAAAAGCTGCCCTTGGAGCGGATGGGGTTGCTGAGGCAACACGGACTTGGGAAACAATAACGACTACCGCCTAAAAACCGCCTCTCACCAGGCCGCGGCCTAAGAATGGTGGGGCAAACTGTCCCCAGTGAGCCGACGTGAGCCAGTCCAACCGTCGACTCATCAAGGACGGTTCAAGCCATCTGCCCCACTCCTTGGCCCTTTGAGGATATCGACTCTGGCCGCACGCAAAGCCGCAGAAGTTTTCCCTCCACAAGTCCCACCGCCTCCGGGATGATGCAGGTGTAATAACCTGACCCCATAACCGGCGGCAGAGTGGCCAGCCCTCGTCTCCCAGAAACAACTCTCATGAAGACCGCTTCACTTGCACTGATGGCCGGCCTCCTCGTTCCCGGACTGCTGACCGGAGCCTCCCTCCAGGTCCCGGAACAACACGCGACCGTCCAGGCCGCCATCGACGCCTCGACCTCCGGCGACACCATCCTGGTGTCCGCCGGAACCTACCATGAGCGGATTGCGCTGAAACCCGGCGTCACGCTCCGCAGCGCCGGGAACGACGCCAAGGGCAAGCTCGGCCTCAAGCGCGCCGAGGCGACCATCCTCGACGGCGGCGGCGGCTCGGACAAAACGCCGGGCGTCGCCATGGCTGAAGGGGCCATCCTCGACGGCTTCACCGTCACCAACGTGGGCCGGTACGACGATGCCAAGTGGCAGAGAAACTGGGACGAAAAGGGCCGCAACCAGAAACACTCGGACATCGGCCACTTCGGCGTGCCGGCCGTCGCTGTCATCGGCGTGACCTGCGAAGTCATCAACAACCTGGTCCACCACAACGGCGACATCGGCATCGCCATTCGCGGAGCGAAAGGGAAGACCTGCGCGCCTCGCGTATCCCGGAATGTCAGCTATCGGAACATGGGCGGCGGCATCGGCTCCATGATGGGATCCATCGCCACCATCGATTCCAACCATTGCTTCGAGAACCTGTACGCCGGCATCGGCCACGACAACGCCTCCCCAGTCGTCACCGGCAACAACTGTCACGACAATGTCCGCGCCGGCATCGGCATCAGCGAGGGGGCCTGCCCCATCGTCCGCGGCAACCGCTGCCACGCCAACCGCCGCGCCGGCATCGGAATCCGAACCGGCGCCACGACCCGTCCCGTGGTCGAGGACAACGACTGCGTCGGAAACGGCATGGCCGGAATCGGCATCGAGGAGGAGGCCGAACCGATCATTCGCGGCAACCGCTGCCTCGAAAACGAACTCGCCGGCATCGGCGTCCATTCCGCCTCGCCCTCCCTGCTCCGCAATGTCATTGAGCGCAACAAGACCGCGGGGATCGGCGTGGACGGCAACGCCCACGTCACCGCCATCGGGAACACCTGCCGGGACAACCGCCTCGTCGCGGTCGGCATCCCCGCCGGCGGTTCCGCCGTTCTTCAGGACAACACATTCATCCGCTCCGAAGGCAAGGTCCCGATGATCGCCATCCTCAAAGGCGGGCACGCGACACTCACCGGCAATACCATCAAGGGGACGGGCATGGCCGGGATCATGGTGGACGGTCACATCAAAGCCTTCGACAACGTCATCGAGGGCCAGAACGGCGGAGCAGGGATCATGATTCGCAAGGGCAGCGAGGCTGAACTCTCCGGCAACCGGATCAGCGGCTACCGCATGCCCATCCGCGACCAGAACGCCGCCCCCGCCCCCAAGCCGCAGCGTCCCAAGTGAATGTCGCCTCCGCCATGGTGGGGCAAACCCTGAGCCGATCTGTCGAATGGATAATTCACGACTTCGGTG
>JAYPFK010000033.1:56800-81972 GCA_038126235.1 Verrucomicrobiales bacterium | reverse complement strand
TCCCGAGGGAACCAGAACCTAAATCTGGCGCGTCTGCCAATTCCGCCACTCGCGCGAGCCGTAGAGAAGATGGCGCCCCGGATGGCCAGGCTCAAGCCCGGAGCGCTTCCGGCATGCCCGTAGCCCGCAGCTGCGCATGGACCCCGTCCCCCATTGTGCGCCCCCCCTTCTGGTGAAGGCAGCCGCGCCCCTGGGAGCCCGCCGCTTCCTCAGGGCGCCTTCCATTCGGCGAGGGGGCGGGCGGCCGCGGCGGCAATGGTCGCGGCCTGATTCTCCCCGGCCGATTGGAAGACGACGGCGATGTCCATCCGGTCTCGCCCGTCGAGCCGGACGGTGAGCGTGCGGAAACCCCGGTTGTGTTTCTGGCCTTCCGGGTTCGGGGAGACCTTCAGCGGCGCGGCCGGCCGTTCGGTGAAGACGGCGCCGGTCGGCGAAACGAGCCGCGCTTCCAGCGTCTTGCCGTTCTGGCTCAGGCGCGCGGTCCGGCCCTTGTCGGCGAACTCGATCTTCGCGCGTGTGTGCAGGGACCAGAGGACCTCGGCGGGCTTCTTCAAACGGATCTCGTCCCGGACGGCGACGCCGCGGTTGTCGACCAGGGCGATGCCGCGCTCGACGCCCGTCGCGGCGGGCGCGTAGGCGGGGCCGAGATCCATGACGCCGAAGGCGAGATCCGCGCGGTCGCTGAACCGGACGATCTTCGTGTTGGCGTTCACCACCTGGTCGGGGCCTTCGGCGGGAGCGATGGTCAGGGTGTTATGGCCCTCCGCGCGGTTACGGAAATAGAGCCACCGTTTCTTCCCTCGATCGAAGTAGCCGGGGAGGTTGTAGTTGTCGGGACCGAGGTCATGCGCCCAACGCTCGCCCAGGGCATCGAGAACGAAGGAGCCGAGGTCGGCCTGGGCATGGTTGATCCGGGGCGAACCGGCCTTGAAGGCGACGAAGAAGGCTCCGGGATCGGTCCAGGAGGAACGCAGGGTCGCGGCTTCCAAACCGCGCCAGTAAAGGTTGGTAGGCAGGGGGCTTCCTTTCGCGGAGGGTTCGCGATGCCAAAGCAGGTCGAGCGCGCCGCCCTTGGCGAGCGGTTCAGCGAAACGCGCGACCTCGGGGAGTTGGAAGCGGCGGGCCAGCCAAAACATCGTGAACGTCGCGCCCGGCCGGGAGGCCTTCGCGTCGGCAAAGTTGAAGCTGGTCCCGGTGGGGCCCGCGAGCGAGATCGGGAAGAGGACGGTGCGCTCGAAGCCCGGATGATCGCAGAGCCCGAAGTCGGAGCCGAGCGCGGATTCCAACGCCGCAATCATAAGCACGTTGTAGGTCACGCCGTAGGCCCAGTAGGAGGGGCCTTCCCGATAGGCGCCATCCGGGGCGAATTCCCGCATGGCCTTGGGCACGCTCTTCAACGCGTGCATCAGGATCTCCGTCGCAAGTTCGGGCTCCTCATCCGCTATGGCCAGCGCGCCGACGGTGAGGCCGCCGTTGCAGACCTGGTTCCAGTTGTGCTCGGATTTCCACCACCAGCCGTAGCGGGCCTCGCCGCGGTAACTCTTGAGGCCCGGCGTGAGGCCGAGCTCCACGATGGCCTTGCGGATGGTCGCGCGCCGGGAGTCCGTCCAGTCCGCGTAGAGCCAGTCGTAGGCGATGCCCAGGGCGTGCGTCATCTCGGCGGTGTCGAGAAAATGGTTCGGGTTCCAGTCCTTGAACCGCGAAACGGCCTCCACGTCGCGCCAGCAGCGCTCGAGGTAACGGCGGTCTCCGGTGAAGCGATGAGCCGTGGCCAGCGTGTAGACGCGCCGCATGACCTCGCGGCTGGTGGAAAGCAGGCGCTTGCCATCAGGCAGCACGTGGCGGGGCAAAGGCGCTTCAAGCAGTTCGTCGGCGTCGTGGAGCAAGCCGGCCTTCCACTTTCGCAGCAGGGCACTCTTCGCGATTCGGGCGTCCATTTCGGCGAAGGAACTATCCCCCTCCACCAGCAGGCGCGGATGGCCGGACCGGAGGTTGGCCAGTGGTGTGTCGGGGGTCGCGGCCAGGCTGGAATTGGCAGCGCCGGCCAACAGCGCGACAATGAGCAAGGAGGGGGAAAGCGGGTTTGGTTTCATGACGCGGGTTCGACTGCGGCGGATGCCGGGTGATTCGGTCTTACCCGGAGCGGCGGCGACAGCCGCCACGACAATTGCCCAACGCTGTCCCCCGGTTGTTCCGGGACGGACGCGGCGCTCGTGGCATGGGGCAATCAATAATGCGGGACGCTGTCTTGGCGGAGGGCACCCACGTAACGCCAGCGCATCGCTGCGCTTGCTACAGCTGAAAAACGGGCAAACCGGCAAGTTCGCCCCACCCTTTCTTGGGGACTACCGCTCGCGACTCCCGTTCCTCAACGCGAGGGCGCAGTGACGCCCAAACCGAGCAGCGGCGCGAGTTCCTTCGCCTCGCGTTCCCCGTAGTTGAAGATCACGAAGCCGCCGGTCTTGTGCCCGCGGGCGATCTCAATCTGTTCGATCACACCGTCCGCCTCCAGGCGCGACCGCGAGGCGCTGGCGCCGATGCCGGGATATACCGGGACCCTGCCCGCCCATTCCACCTGTCGGGCCACCATGTTCTCAAACTGGAGGGAACTCGGCGTGTAGTCCATCGGGCAGACGAAATCCAGCCAACCCTTGTCGCACCAGAGTTTCCAGTCTTGTCCCACCGTGTCGCGGTCGGTTGACCAGTTACGGAAGACGGCGGCGGAGATCTTGATGCCGGGCCTGATCTCGCGGGCCTGACGGCTGACCGCCTCGACCACCGCGTCGATGTTTCGTCGCCGCCAGTCCAGCCAGGGCTGACGCAGCGCGCCGTCGGCCAGCGCATCCTTCGGCCAGTTGTGAACCTCCGTTCCGATCGACTGTTGGAAGCGTTCACGGCAGCCGTCGCAGAAGCAGACATCGCCGCCGGGATAGCGGATGTAGTCGAAGTGCAGACCGTCCACATCGTACTTGCGGGCAACTTCCAACATGGCCGCGATCTCCAGGTCGCGGTTGGCCGGATGAGAAGGGCACAACCACGGCTGCTCCTCGCCCGCGACATTTCTTTGGAGACGTTTCTCCCGCCCCAGGCGCGCCAGAAACTCCTTCGGGACCGTGCGCCCGAGATTCCAGTCCACCTTCCAGACGTGGATCTGGACGCCATGCTTCCGGCAGGCCGCGATGCACCGGGTCATCTGGTCGCCGCGCTCAGCCACCTCCGCGGCGACCGGCAGAACCTCGCTGGGATAATACGCGGCGCCGCCCCAGAGCAGGTTGGGCATGATGGCATTGAAACCGCCTTCGGCGAGCCGTCGGATCGCCTCGTCCCAATCCATGCCGCGCACGCCGAAAGCGCTGTGACACCAGAAAGCGCGAAACTCCCCGGGCTCGGACCTTTGCGCGCGACACCACGCCTCCATCATCCGACCTCGCGCGGAGAGAGCCTTGTTCAAAGCGGCGGGATGATCGCCTTGGGCCAGGAGCTTTCCCGCTTCCGAGCGCAGGCTCAGCGCCGAATTCAAGGCCGCCAAAGCCTCGGCCTTGGCAGGCCGCTTGCCGGCGACCTTTGCGGCGGCCTCTTCAAACGAGGCGCAGCCGCCGATGCCCCCGATCCGGTTCATTGCCGCTTGGACGGCCCGGCGCCAGACCTCGGGGGCCAGGTAGCCGGTCATGGCCAGCAACATCCGGCGTTTGTTGAAGGGATCGTCGGGCAGGGCCACGTGGGTCATGACCAGGGCCTTGTCCGAGCCCACAATGGCGGCGTGTCCAGTCGGCCTGCCCTCGTCGTCCAGCCACTCCGCGAACGTCCGGCTCCTGCCAGGCTCCGGTTCGATGGCGTTGATGTTCCAGGAATGCTGCCCCGCCTGGGTTGGAGCCCCGGGCAACGCGCCGTCTTCAAACCGGATCGCAGAAAAATAACCCGGTCGCGGTTCCTTCATGTGCCGGCCGGTCTTCACCCCGAGGATCGGACGCAGTCCCCGCGGCACGGTGTAGAAAACCATCAGCTTGCCCCCGTTTTCAGCGTAGGTCCTGACCGCATCCTCAGCCGTTTCCGACAGGCGGGGATTGTAGGGCAGGATCACGACCGCGGCCTTGCGCAGACGTTCCGGCGTCAGATCCCGGTCGCTGATCACCGAGCAGCCAACATCCGCGGCGCGCAACATTTCCGCCATGTCGTCCGCGTAGCGCTTCGAGTCCTCAGCGCCAAGGGAATCGGCGCGCGCGATCGCGACCAGCGCGTCCACGCCCAGTTCATCCGTCTTCCGGAAGTTGCGGATCAGCAGTTCGGAGTCGGTTTCACCGCCGCGCCAGGCTGACAACCGGATGGCGCTGATCTCGCCCCACCCGGCAGGAGTTCCCTCCGTGCGAAAACCGGACTTGTCGAGCCGGACAGAACTCCAACCCTCGCGGGAATCCGGATGAAAGGAGGCCGAATACCAGCCCTTGCCGCTCTGGAAATAGAGGCTGAAATGGGCGATTGGCGCGGTGTAGGGACATTGGATCTCAAACTCAATCCCGCGGCAGGTGGTGAGATCAATCGCCCCACCACGATCCCAGGAAGCCCGCGCCGCCGTCGTTCCGGCAAATCGACAAGGCAGTCGCAGCACATGGCTCCCGGCCAACTCAACCACTTCAGCGGGCGCCGAATCCCACGACGGTTTCCAGACGGCGCGCGCCGCCGCTTCATCCGGGTAGTCGCAGTTGTCGATCGAATCTGTTGCGACGGCCTGGAAAATGCCGACCAGCGCCAGGCAGCAGTATTTCATGAGGCGCGCCATGCGTGGAAGACTCTGGATTGTGTGTTTCATGGTGTGGGAAAAGCCGGACCGACCATGGTCGAATTCTGATTTGCGCGCAAAACAAGCCAACGCAAAGAAGGTGGGGGCATACTGTCCCCAGTAAGCCGCTCTGGAACAGGCTCACGCCGGCTCACTGGGGACAGTTCGCCCCATCCTTTCGCTGGTTCTCAACCGCCGGCAGTCGCGTCCGCCGTGCTTGTGGCGGCTTCGGGAGCATCCTCCGGAGCCAACAGCAGGAAGTCGATGGCCTCGGAGGCCTTATAGGAGGTCGAGTCAGAGCGGAGAGCCTCCACAATGCAGGAGAGGTCATTGCCACACGTGAGCAACGGCAGCTCCTCGCCGCCCTCCCCCCGAACCTGCGCCAGGCCGATATTCGCCATCAGGGCGTTGCAGATGCACCTGCGGCCGACGGTGTCATCCAACGCCCCCCCATGCCGGACGTAGGTCTGCGGGTCCTCCGCCGGACAGCGCCAACCCACCGAACCGTCCTGCCGTTCATAGGCCTCGCGCAGGTAGCCGAGATCGCACTGCCGCCGCCGTTCCCGGTAGATCCCCGGTTCCGTGAGCGTCCCGGAGATCGAAAGCAGCTTGAACGGGAAACCTGTGGGGGAGGCGACCGGATCGGTGAAGACGTCAACCTCCCCGCGGCGACAGTTTCCGATGGCCTCCCGTTTCAGATCCTCCCGCAAGCCCGACTCCTCGCAAAAGGCGAACAGCGTCCCCACCTGGATTCCGGCGGCGCCGGCGGCAAGGGCCTCCTGGAGTTTCTCCGGCTTGCCGTAGGAGCCGGCCAGCCAGAACGGCAGTCCCAACGCCTTGATCGCCGCCGCATCGATCTCGTCCCGGGGGCCATAGACAGGTTCACCCCGTTCATTGAGCTTCATGGGGCCGCGCGGCGGAGCATTGTGTCCGCCCGCCGAAGCGCCTTCGATGATCAACCCGTCCACCTTTCCTCCGCACTTCTTCACCAGCATCGAGGCCAGCGTGGCGGAGGCGACAATCGGGAAAAACAGCGGCCTCGCCCGCGGAAGCGGCGGCGCGGAAAGCGTGTCCGCCGGATCGAAATGGATCGAATGCCCGCTTCCGGCCGTGGCGTCGTGGACGTGGAGTTTGAGTTCCACGGGTTCGGCGCGCGAAAGGCGGTCGATCATGCCGGGCAGCTCCAGCGGGATTCCCGCCCCGACCAGCACGACGTCCACACCGGCCAGCATCGCCCCATACAAGGACGCCGGCAGCGGCGACTGAATCTTGTTCAGGTAGTTGATCCCCACCATTCCATCATGCCCCTCCTTCGCCAGATACACCTCGACGAAGTTGGCGGCTACGAGCAATTCCCTCGCCTCGTGGGAGGGACGGTTGCCCACCATCGGTTTTGCGGCGAACGGTTTGTCGTCCGGTTTGCCGTCGGGGAGGAAATAGCGGTCGACGATGTGGCGGGCGATGTCGGGATCGGGAAAGGCCTCCAACGCGCGACGCATGTGGCCGCCGGGATCGCCCTTCTGCAGACGTCGGGCCAGAATCAGATCGAGCGCCGTTCCGGAAACCACGCCCAATTGTCCTTTTTCAGAAACCGCGCGCGCAAGCCTCCAACCGGAGACGCCGGCGCCCATGCCGCCCTGGATGATACTGGGTAAGTTCATTTTGTCGGTCTGCTTCCGGCCATGTTGCCGAACTCGGCGGGCCGGGGTTGTCGCTGGATCCGGACCTTCCGGACCGGGTCAAACTGGCAGACTGCGTCCAACCTGTCTGACCCTGCATTGACCTGAATCAACCATCAAAGTCGGCTGATTCCAAGTCGAACGGACAGCAGTTCGGACATCCAAAATGCGGCGGTCATAGACCCACCGCTACCTCCACCCCTTTTGTAGCGGCGGGTCTATGACCGCCGCATTTCAGAGTTGGAACGCGATGAACAGGTCGGTTCATCCTTGAACGAACCTCGCTGGGGCGGTTTGGTGAGAGAACACCCGAATGGGGCCGTCGTTGGCCTCGTCTCATGCCAGTCATGCGAAAGACACACACACTGCCCCTTCCGTCGCTGATCCTCTGCAGTCTGGTCGCTTCGGCGGGCTGGACCCGGTCCGCCGAGGACGCGCAATCCGCTCCCCCACCCCTCCCATCAGCAAACGGCAGCGACGCCGTCCGACTGGCAGTGAAACGCAGCATCCCGTTTTTGGAAAAGAAGGGCGTGGCCTGGATGACCAAGCGCAAGTGCGTCTCCTGCCATCAAGTCCCGGCCATGCTCTGGAGCCTGAACCACGCGCGCAACCACGGCTTTGAGGTCAGCCGGCCGAAACTCGACGAATGGACGAAGTGGTCCTCCGACAAGATGGCGGAGATCGATCAGGACCCGAAACGCCAACCGCCGGTCGACACCCTGATCCAGCTCATTCTCGGCCGGCAGTCCTACGGGAGAAACAAAGACGAGCCTGCCTTCAAACAGTTCCCCGCCTGGATCGTGCGACAGCAGACGAACGACTTCTGGCAGGCCGGCGGCCAACTGCCCCGACAAAAACGCCCCGGCCGGGAGACGGACGAGGCGACGACCATGTGGACCCTGCTGGCGTTGGGTGAAACCGGAGCCCCCATGGAAAACCGGAAGCGCACGGAACAGTGGCTGGACCAGGGCAAGCCCGGAAAAAGCGCCGAATGGTGGGCCGTCCGCGCCCTGCTCGCCCGCCAGGCGGGACAGGCCGACCGGGCCCGGAAGGCGATCGACAAGCTGATCCAAACGCAAAATGCCGACGGCGGCTGGGGCTGGATTCTTGGAGCGAAGAGCGACGCGCTGGGAACCGGCTTCGCCCTGCACGCCTTGGGCCGCGCCGCAGATCCGGCCGCCCTCGCCGCCGACTCCATCCGTAAGGCCCGCGCATTCCTCCTGAAAACCCAGCGCGACGACGGGTCTTGGGAGGTCCCCTCAACCAAAGCCAAGAACGACGAGGAACCCGCCCCGACCTCCAACTACTGGGGCGTGGCCTGGGCGGTCATCGGCCTGCTCGACACCCTGCCCGAGGAAACGGCCGCAGGCGCAGAGTGACACGCCAAGGAGCGGCGACATTCTTGTCGCCGTGCGCCCGAAGGGCGCAGAAAGGCCTGACCATGCCCAGTGGTTCGATTTCCTCAAGACGCGTCGCCAATCCCGGCGCGTCTTTCTGGCGGCTTCGCCGCCACGGCGACAAGGATGTCGCCGCTCCTTGGGCTGACCGAGCCATCATTTCTGGACGACACTCACCTTCGGTGGATCCGCATAGTCGTTCCATAGGCGTTCGGATTCCTTCGGGTCGACCGGGCCGTCGTGGATGAAGAAGCGGAAGCGGGAGACGTATTCCTCGTCGGGCTTGATTTCAAACTCACCCTGCGCCATGGGCGCGAAGCAGAAGTAGGGCTTGGAGGGATGAAGCCGCACGGTCTGCGGGGCGCGGAAGTTGCCAGGGTGGCCCATGACCATGATGCCGGCGGGCTCGCCGTCGATCTTCCCGTGCATCTCAACCCAGCGGGCCTGCGTGGCGTTGCCGTCGATCCAAGTCTTTCCCTCGCTGGTGAGGAAGTCCCGCTTCACCGGGATCCTGGCCAGTTCCTCGGGCGGGGCGCTTGCCTTCCTCCGGGTCTTGGCCTTGATCTCCTCGGCGATCTTCTCGTCGAACCACTGGTCGTTGCCGCGGATGGCCATGGCCCCGTAGTGGTATTCCTTGATCACCAGCGGACAGACGGAGACGTTGCGCTGCCGGGAGTAAAGATCGACGAGGAAATGTCCCTGGGTGTTGTAGACACGGACGACCCAGTTCTCATTGAGCACGGCCTGCGGGCTTTCGGGAGAGGTGATATCCACGTGTCGAAGCAGCGCGGCAAACTGCGCGAAGACCGGCCCCCATTCCGGCTCGCTGTGAAACTTCGTATGCTCGATCCGCGCGGTCTTGGCGGCCTGGTTCCAGAAATCCAGGCGACGGCCGCCGAGGGTCGAGTTCACCCAGGCGAAGAAGACCGCGTGCTGGTGCGGATGGTCCGCCGGAAAGTCGCCGGTGACCTCCCTGCCCGAGGGCGTGAACAGCGGATGAAGGTAACCGCCGCGGCGGTAGATGGGATCGATGCCCTCGGGCGATTCGTTGATCTCATAGTTGTAGCGCAAGGCCGGCCGGCCCCCGGCCTTGATCAGGAGTCCGCGGCCGTCGTCCTCCACCGTGGTCACCGCGCCGCGGTCGAGGAAGGGGGCCTTGTCCGATCCCTCCAGTCGGTAACGCCGCGTCTCGCCGGCCTTCAACGGCTGGCCCAGGATCCAGCCCAGCTTGGGTTTCTTCGCGCCGGGATACTCTTGGACCGGGATGGCGACGCCGTCCGACTCACGGATGAGCTTGTAGAATTCGAAGCGGGCAAAATCGTCAGGAATGACGGCCGTGACCGGTGTCTGGCTCCGGTCGTGTTCGCCGGCGGCGAGTTCCAGACGGATGGCGGGAGCGGCCGGCAGATTGGCGGCGGTCCAAAGTGTCGCGAGGAGGATGACGGCGCGGCCGGTTTTCATGACCGCATTAAGACACCGGATCGCGACGACTGGCAAGGCCGGCTCAGGGGGCGCGGGTGACCTGGGGCATTTCCTGAGAGCATGAACCTGACGAAACGGGTAGGGCGAATTGTCCCCAATAAGCCAACGCGAGCAAGCCCCCCAAGCCCCGGCTCACTGAGGACTGTGCCCTACCCTTTGCGCCGCTTCCGGGTTCGCGCGCCGGACCGGTATTCCCTTGAACGGGCGCGCGCCCTCCAACACGATACGCCGCCATGAATCTCGCTGACGCCCTATTGATGTTCATCATCTTCATCGGCTCGGTGACCCTGCATGAGGCGGCGCACGCCTGGGCCGCGTTGAAGGGCGGCGATGCCACCGCCTACCATGGCGGCCAGGTCAGCCTGGATCCCGTGCCCCACATCCAGCGCGAGCCCTTCGGCATGCTGATCCTGCCGTTGATCACCGTGATCACGACCGGCTGGCCGATCGGATTCGCCAGCGCGCCCTTCGATCCCTTCTGGGCCGCGCGTCATCCGAAACGGGCCGCCCTCATGGCCGCCGCCGGCCCCGCCGCGAATCTCCTGCTGCTTATCCTCGCCGCGCTGCTCATCCGCGTCGGCATGATGGTCGGCGTCTTCTACCCGCCGCAGTCCATCACCTTCGGCCACATCGTCGGCTGCGACACGCATTTCATGTCCGGCGTCGGCTTCCTGCTCGGGATGGGCTTCTGCATGAACCTGCTGATGTTCGTCTTCAATCTCCTTCCCCTCCCCCCGCTCGACGGGAGCGGCATCCTGATGGGTTTCCTCGATGAAGAGACCGCCGAGAAATTCATGATGTTCGCGCGTCAGCCCGCGTTCATGATCGTCGGGATGATCGTCGCGTGGCGCATCTTCGCCGTGGTCTTCCAGCCGATCCTGATGTTCGCCATCGGGGTCCTGTATCCCGGGGTGACCTACCGGTGAACGGCCGCTCAAGGCGTCCCGTAACAGGAAATCCCGCCATCGACATCCACCATGAAAAGGCGGCCACGCGAGGTGGCTATGCCGTTGAAGACGGGCGCCGAAACCAGGGTCTGGCGCGCGACGGTGTCGCCGGTTTCGGAATCCAGGATCAGCAGGACGCCCCCTTTGCGCCCCTCGAAGGCGCCTAGCGGGTCCTGGGGATCGACGAGGTCCGGAGGGCCGGCGGCAAGGATGCGGTCGGGCGTCATCACCATGGCGCGGACCCGGACGGGTTGGCGATTCGACCACTGCTTCCGGTCGCCCTTCAGACTCTTGGAGAACAGAAGGTAACCCTTGTCGCCGGGCGTGAAGTAGACGGTCGGGTCGAGACCGCGCAGGGTGTCGAACATCCGCATGCCGCAGACACGGTCATCATCGAAGGAAAGCAGGCGGCCGTAGTTGAGCCCCTTGCCGAAGCCCCAAGGGACGCGCTTGAAATAGTTGTCGTCGAGGAAGCCGCCGGGCACGCGCAGGTCGGCCTTGCCGCGAGCGGGCTGGAGGTCGTTGTCGAAGGTCTCGCCGCGAAGGTAGATGCGCTCGCCATCGCTCATGAGAATGTCGGGCAGCGAGCCTTCCTCCGGATGAAAGTTCTCCTTCAGGTTTTCGACGTTGTAGTGCGGGCCGTCGAGCAGCCGCCGGCAGCGGATCTCGCCGGTCGTCGCGTCGAGTCCGAAGATGCGCAGGCCGCCATCGAGGTGGGAGTTGCGGCCGGCGGTGAAGTAGACGGTCTCATTCTGCACCAGCACGCTGCCGTGGACGGGCCAGGCGGACTCCAACTGGCCGTGCGCGCAGATCAATCGTTCGGCGGGGCCGCCGCGAAAACGCCAGGCGAGCGCGCCGTCGCTCGCGCGCAGGCAGTAGACCCAGCCGTCCGCCGAGCCGAAAAGGACCGTTCCGCGATGCCAGGTGGGCGGGGAATCGATGCGTCCCCCCGCCGCGAATTCCCACACGACCCGGCCGGTCTTCGCGTCGAGGCAGAGCGCGTGATGTTGGTCGGACAATGCGGTGAACAGTCGGTCGCCCACGACCACCGGCGGCGCGGCGCCGGCGCCGACCTTCACCCGCCACAACTCCGAAACCTCGTCGGACACGCGCGCGACGGTGGAGCCCGTCCGGCGGTTGTCATGGCGGAAGGCGGGCCAGTCGGCGGCGTCCGGCTCCGCGGCGGCGAGTTTCGCGATTGAGGCGAAGGCCGGCCCCTTCTCCAACTTGGGCGGAGTGTCAGCAGGAAAGGACTCCGCCTCGCGCCGGGCGGCGAGGGCAAAGAAGCCGCTCAACTTCTCGTCGATGTAGCACTGGCAGGGATGCGGCGGGACGTATTGGAGTCCGTTGGCGGGCATCATGCCAACGTGACAGGTGCTGCGCACCCAGTTGTCCACGGTGTGATGACCGCCCTCGAGATCGACGAACTCCGTGCCGCGCCGGCTGGCGAGGATGAAGTGCGAGGTGGCCTTGTTCCGGTAACAACGGTGGTGATGGTTCGCCTTGAAGATCATCCCCAGGTCCACCGACTTCTCAAGTTCGCCCGTGTGGAGGTTGTAACCGTTGGCGTGGCGCGGGTAGGTGGAACGGTCCTTGGGGCCTCCCTTGGCGGCGGAACTCGTCTCCAGGTCCGCGCCCCAGGTCCAGACGCGACCGTCGATCACGAAGACATCCTTCCACTCATACCAGAGGTGCCCGATGTATTTCTTGTCCCGGGTCCAGAGCTGGCGGCCGTCCGCCGCGGAGAAGCCGGCGAGCCGGCTGGGGCTGGCGTGGATGACGACGCCGTCACTGACGATCATCGTGCCCACCCAGAGGTTGTTTCCAGCCTGGATGCGGCCGGCATTCTTGTCCGAGTCCGCCAGCGGGAATTCGGTCCGCCATTTCTCCGCGCCGGTGGCGTGGTCCAGACCCACGACATCCGAGCCGTCGATGAAGGCGATGGTCCGACCGTCCGTGGCCATGTTCAGTGTCGGGTCCAGCTCGGCCGCGGGAGAATTTCCGGCTTTCGAGCTCCAACGGATGTAGTCGGTGGTGGAGCCCCGATAGCGTTTGTCGGTCGCCCAGAGACGTTTGCCGGATTCCGCGTCAAGGGAGACGACCTGCACGCCATCGTCACCCAGAAGCGAGAGGAGCAGGCGGCCGTTGAGATGAAGGATCTCGGCAGCGCGTTCGGTGTCCGCATAGGTCTGCAGTATCTCGCCGGTTTGGGCGTCGAGCTGGCTGACTGGCGCGCGGTAACCCAGCGTGACGTAGACGCGGTCGCCGGAGGCGACGAGACGTTTCTGGACGTTGAGCGGGATGTCGCCGGGACGGGTGTTGAACCAGGTGGGCTTCCATTCGCGCCAACCCCAACGGCGGATCGGGGTCTTCCAGAGCGTCGCGCCGTTGAAGGCATCGCGCGCGACGAGCGACCACTTGTCCGGCGGGGACTGCGGGCCCGCCAGGCCGATCGGGGCCTCGTCCAGGATGAAGAAGAGCCGCCCCCCCGTGGTGACCAGCGTGCTGATGCTGGAATCGGTTTCATGGCTGCGCAACCAGGTCGGACCGCCGACCCATTGCAGATGCACGGGCGGTCCGACGACATCGTCCGCCGCCACCGGGTTGCCATCCGCGCCGTGGAGATAATGTCCCCATTCGTCGATCTCCTTCGGCCATGGTTTCCGGAAAGCCAGCCAACCTTCGGCAGAATCCAGGGCCACCGATTCGAAACCGCCGTCCTTTCGCAGCGTGGAAGCGAAACGGTCGATTGCTGCGCGGTTCGAGCCTGACGGGCTCGCAAGGCAGACCGTTCCCAAGGGAGCCAACGTCCGGACAATCTCACCCGGCGTCACCGCCGCGTGGGAGAGAATCTCCGGCGTCGCGATGACGATCAGGTTGATCAGGTTGCCGGCGTAAGGCAGGCGATTGCCGTCCAAGACTCCGGTGGAAACCGTCCCGTAGACACCCTCGCCCCGGATCGTCTTTCGCGTATCCATCGCCGAGTCCGGGTCACGATAAAGGCCGTGGACCAGAAACCCTCCCTGCCGGGAGATCGCCAGGGGTAGTTCCGCGTTCGGCGCTCCCAAGGTCACGACAATGCCGCCGCCGCCGCCTGCCTTGACGAGGCGGTTGGCCAAGGCCTCCGCATCGTTGGGAGCGGCGGCGCCCACAAATTGAAGACCCGCCAGTAGAACCACGCCGCCAAGGTGGGAGCGGAACGAGGTTTGCATCGCTGTTTTCATGGTTGAGGGAAGACGCATTGTGCGGCGATCTCATCCGGGTCCAAGGCGGCCCGGTAGATTTTGACTTCATCGATGACGCCCTCGAAGGCGTCGGTGATTTCGGCGGGGCTGTTCTGGAGGTCGAAGCCGATTTCGAGACCCTGGCCGCAATTCCCGGGAATGTAGCCCCCGGTCTTCGTCGTCCCGACGGAACGACCGTTCACAAACAACTCCAAGGCGTCCTGCCGGATCACTCCGGCCAGGTGGGCCCAGCTTCCATCGGCGTTGAATTCCGCCGAGACGATCTCCACGGGCGCCTCCTGGTTTCGATGGATGCCAAACCGCGCGGTCCCGTCCTTCAGGTAAAGGGAGAAGCCGCAGAAACCGCCGCCGCGAGCGATGACCACGCCGGTCCTCGCCTCCGTCTTGATCCAGGCCATGACGGTCAGTGGACTGTTGGCCATGGACAGATTGGGCGCCTTTCCGAAGCTGGCGAACTTCCCCCGACCGCAGCGCAGTCCCGCCCCGATGCGGCCGCGCTCCGGCGCGGCGCCCTTGAGCTCGCCGTCGTTACCATTGCCGGTCACATCGCGGGCGACTTTGGGATCACGGTCATCAAAGCTCCACCAGGCCGCGAGGTCTTTCTCATGGGAACTCTCGCGAACGAAATCCTCCAGGGCCGCGCGCACCCGCGGATCGGTTTCTCCGGGCAAGGCGGCCTTCAAGGCCCTCGTCGCGTCGGCGTCGGCCTCCTTCGCAAGCGTCCGGACAGTGAACAGGCGGACGGCCGCGTCACGGTCGTCCAAGGCAAGCAACAGCATTCTTTTGCCGGCCTCGCTTTTCAAATCCCGCAGCGTGCGCAGGGCGCGGATTCGCGCGGCGACGGCTTCGTCCCGCAGCAGCGGCGCGAGAGCCTCCACGGCATCCTTGTCGTCGAAGCTCTTCAACAGCCAACCGACTGCGTCCGCGTCCGCCCTGTCTTCGCGCAGCAACGCGACCAACGGCACGGCGAGCCCGGGATCGCGCAATTCGCGCAGGGCCCAGGCCGCCTGATCGCGCACGCACCATTCGGGATCGACGAAGGCCTTGAGCAGCGCCTCCGTCGCCCGCGGGTCCCGGATCTCGCCAAGGGCATAGGCGGCGGCGGCGCGGACATTCATGTCGCTGTCGGCAAGCGCCTTCACCAATGCGAGCGTCGCCTTGCGTTGACGAAGGGAGCCCAAAGCCATCGCGGCGGCGCGCCGAACGCGGGGCTCCGGATCTCCCAGCGTCCTGGCGAGGCGCGGCACGGCCGCATCGTCGCCGAGTCGGCCGAGTTCGGCGGCGGCCTTGGCACGGGTTTCCGGGTATTCCGATTCCAGATCCCGGGCGAGAAGTTGGACATCGGCGGCCATCAGGGAACCGGTCGAGGTGAAGCCGGCGAGGAGAAGAACCCGAAGGATGTTTGAAATCAGTTTCATCGCAAGCAGACCTGCGGCGGGCGTCCCGACCGGGCAACCATCAGCATCGGCCTCTCCGACGTCGATCCGTTTCACGCGACCTGTATGGCGCCAATGACATCCAAACGCAATGCGGCTAAAGCGGGCCGGCGCCCGGCTCCGTCTTCACTCTCCGGGAAGCTCGCGGACCTGGAAGAACCTCCGCGCCAAATCGGCGCTGTCAGTGAAAAACTCGGTTTCCGGTTGGACGCCGTCGACGATGGCGACCCGCTCCTTGGCAGTGTTCGGCGCCGTTCCCGCCAGAATCTCGTAGCGGCGCCCTTCGATGCCGGGCCAGCTGAGCCGGACCCTCTCCTGATTCCATGACGAGAGATTCGCGCGCAACTCGATATCGCGCGCGAGCGGGTCGAATCCAAGGATCTGCTCACGCGCATTCGACAGCCCATCCCGGTCGGGATCGCCGGTAGGGCCGTGGGTCAGCCCTCCCAACCGCGCCCGCTCCCAATTGTCGTCCAGGCCGTCCGCATCCGAATCCACGATCGGGACGCCGCGGATTGTCAGTTCGAGGTCCGTGACGGAGCCCGCGTTGTTCGCGAACTCGTCGGTGATCGCGACGGTCCAGGTGCCCTGGCTGCCTTCGAAGAAATGATGGACGCTGTGGTAGGTCCAGTCGATCGGACCGGGGTTGAGATCGTCGTTGAGCTTCTGCAACACACTGGTCGTGCCGCGCGGCGAAGTCAGGGTGATGCGCAGGTCGCCGCGCACCGGATGATCCGACCGCACACGCAGGCTCACATGCTCGCAGATCATCGCTTCGGTGACATCGAAGGTCTGCCGCGCGGAGTCGAGGCGCAGCCAGGCGCGGACGGCGGCGTTGGTCGCGATCTGCCGGGCGAGGGCCTCGCCGGCGGTCTGGCCGATGAAGACCGCCGGGATGGGCGCGTAGTCCGTTTCCAGCATGATGCAGAGCGCGTCCCCGCCCGGACAGCCGGGCGAGCCCTCGGCGTTGTTGTGGATCACCGCGAACGCCGCTCCCGCTTCGGCCGCCCGTTCAATCTGCTCGCCCCAGCGATCCGCCGCGTCGCGCCGGATCAGGGCCGCCTTTCCGGAAAGATCGGGCAACGCCCCCTCCAGCGCCTCACCGAGGTTCTCCAAGGGCAGCGCGGCCGTGGCTCGGTCCGGGTGGACGCCGATGGTCGGCAGAGCGCGAATGTCCCGCAATTCCACGGGAACATCGCGGCCGGAAATCTTCAGGTTGAGGCCGGCGTCTGGGATCGACAGCTTCTGGGTCCGGGCGATCGTGACCGAACCAGCGGGTGGCCGGTTGGACCACATGCGGGCCAACCGGACCGCCTCTCCCGCGTCGGGCACGCCGAAACCGACGTTGTGACTCACCTTGAACCCGGCCCCGTTCGCGCTGAGATCCGGATCCTCCAGATCGAAATGGCGCGAGCTGAGGATCAACAACTGCTGGACATCGCGGACGCTCAACGTCGGGTTGACGGAAAGCATCAGCGCGGCAACGCCGGAAATCTGCGGAGCGGCGGCGGAGGTGCCGGAAAAGAAGCGATAGTCCTCTCTTCCCTCGTCCGGCGGCAGACGGGTGATCTGGTCCGCCCCGTTCACGCCGGAAAGATCCGTGCTGAGGACGCCCAGCCCGCTCTCATGAAGCACGGGGGCCGCGACCAGAACCGGCGCGCCGGGCTCGCTCGTGGCGCCGGCCCGACCGAAGGCGTCCGTCGCGGCGACGGCAATCACCCGCGGGTCCGACGAATAGGCGTCATCGTTCACGTTCTCGCCCTGGCCACGGCTGTTTCCGCAAGAACGCACCATGACCACACCCAGGCCTCCCCGCCCTTCGGCCCAGGCCTTTTCTACGCCGAGATTCTCCAGCGCCGTGAGCGCCTGCTGGGTCTTCCCCACATGTCCCCAACTGTGGTTCTGAACGGCGACCGCATCCGCGCGATACTGAAACATGTCCATCATCTGCTCGTCGTTGATGAGAGAGCTGCCGCCGTTGGCAAGGATCACCCAGGCGGCATAGCGGGCGTCCGGCGCGACGCCGACGATTCCCAGTCCGTTGCCGCGCTCGGCCGCGATCAGACCGGCGACGGACGTCCCGTGCGACTGGGTGGCGGAGGGAATCAGGAGAGGATTGCCATCGTCGCTGTCCATCTCGAAATTCCGGTGAAATCCGGCGGCTCCCGTCGCGCGGAGATCCGGGTGCTCCAGTTCCACGCCGACATCGGCGACCGCGACAATCACGTCCTTTCCCGTCGCCGCCGGCCAGGCGGACCGGATGTTCAGGTCGACGCCAAGTCGGGCGCCCGCGCTGTCGCGGTACTCGAGGTTCGTTTGAACCGGGAAATACCGGTCATCCGGCTGGCGGGCGTAGGCAGAATCAAATCCGGCCCGCTGACGACGGACGGGACAGGCGACGACGACGCCCGGCAGACGGGAAAGCCGATCCGCCAAAGCCGCCGCCGAACGGGCGTCCGCGCATTGAAGGATCGCCATATCGGCCGCGACGCGGCGGGCCTTCCCGGCTCGCCCCGGGTCGACGAGGGTTTCCAGTCGCGCCGCGGATTCCGCGCGCACGACGACACGATTGCCGAACCAAAGCTCGACTTCGGGAGAATCGGGGCGAATCGCGGCGAGCCATTCCCCGCCGTCGCTCCCCTGTTTCCCGGCGGAGGAGACGACCCGGTAAACGGCCTTTCCCGGCTCCAGAAAACGGAAGTCCTCGCCGCCGGCCGAAACGACCGCGAGGCACAACAAGAGCGGCAGAAACCCGACCCGCGCCGGGTTCCCGTGTGTTCGGGAGCAACGACCCATACCTTGGGTGGAACATCGCAGACGCAAAACCCTCCCGCCAGAAAATTTCCGGCAAACCGGCGACGCCGGGCGCGCTTCCACGCATTCCGAGGCAAGGCCGTCAATTGGCTGCCGGGTTGGCATCAAGCAGAGGCGGGGCGGACTGTCCGCCCCGCGCATTCCGTGCTTTCACTCGCGACCTCAATCGGCTTGGATCTGCCCCGAGAAACACCCCGCATGATCGCCCTGGAATCCATCGACTGGAAGGTCGTCGTGGCCATCGGCAAGTTCGTGCTGCTGGGGCTGGTCGATCTCGGCGTGCTGATCTGGCTGTTCGTGCGGAAGCTGAAGCAGACAGACGGCGATGACACGGGCTTTGCGGTGTTCCGGTGGCTGGTGGCCGGCAACGCCCTGATGATGCTCTTCTGGGTGGCGATTCCGCTCACCATCAGCGGCAACCCCGTCGGAGTGATTTTCGGCGTTGGGGGGATGGCGATCTGCGGCATTCTGATCGCCCTCGGCATCACGCCCTCGGTCGTCGGCGGAGCGGTCGGGTTCTTCACCGGGGCCATCGACGGCAGCAGCGAACCGCAGAAGAAGGAGGCCCTCTACAGCGTCGCCCTCGCCAAACGGAACCGCAACGAACCCGGTGAGGCGATCGAGGAGATCCGCGAGCAGTTGCTCGAGTTCCCCTACGATTTCGAAGGGATGATGTTGATGGCCGAGATCCAGGCGCATGACCTGAAGAACCTGCCGGCCGCCAAGGGGACGATGGAGACGCTGCTGGAGTTCGGAAAATTCCCCAAGGCGCGCAAGGCCTACGTGCTCACCACCATGGCGGACTGGGAACTGGAGCTCGGCAAAAACCCCAAGGGCGCGCGCGCCGCATTCCGGCGCATCGTCGAGATGTTCCCCGACTCCGAGATCTCCCGGAAGGCCGAACTCCGCATGCTCCGGCTCCCGACCCGCGAGGACATCGCCGACCGCGAACGCACCCACGTCCACACGCTGCCCAGCCGGCGCTCGGAGGAACAACGCGAGGCCGCGGTTTCCGCGTCCGGAGGGGATCCCTCCGCGGAGGCGCGGGAACTGACAGAGCGCCTCACGCGCCACCCCGAGGACGACGAGGCCCGCGAACGCCTGGCCACGATCTATGCCCGGCATTACCGCCGCGTGGACATGGCGGCCGACCAGTTGGAGCAGTTGATCCGCGATCCCCGCCAACCACGGGATGAGACTGTCCGCCGCCTGCACCAACTGGCGGAGTTTCATTTGAGTTTCGCGCTGGACGGCGACGCCGCCCGCGCCTGCCTCCAACGGATCGTCGAGTTGTTTCCCGGAACGCCGGCCGCCGAACTGGCGCAGAATGAGATGCGGACCCTCCCTTCCACGGAAAGCCTGCGCCGCAGGTCTAAGGCCGTGCCGATGGTCGAGGCGGAGAAGGACCTCGGCCTGAAACGCCGACCGCCCAAGGAATGGACCTGATCCTCGACAAGCTCAAGGGCCTGATCCTGTTCACAGCCGCGCTGCTGACGCTGGGCCTGCTCGCATTCCGTTCCCTGAAACGGAATTTCGACTCCCCCGGCCGCGTCGTGGCCAAGCTGGCCCTGACCGGAGCCATCGCCTGGGCGTGGATCTTCCACCTGAAGCCCGCGGCGGCCGGGGACGGCCCGGGCGCGGCCTACGCGACGCTCATTGCCATCGCAGCCGGCGTCGTTCTCGCCTTCCTTTGGACTCCCGCAATCCTCGATCTGGTGACCGGTCCGATCGTGGAGTGGTTCGCCGGCGGCTGGTTCGCGGACGATTCCCGCCCCTACTACGCCCTGGCGAAGGGACAGCGCAAGCGCGGTCAGTTTGAAGCCGCCGTCGAGGAAATTGACGGCCAACTGGAGAAGTTTCCCGGCGACGCCGAGGGCCTGCTGCTCAAGGCGGAGATCCTCGCCGAAGACCTGCGCGAAACCGACACTGCGGCGGATCTGCTGGACGAGCTTGTCGAGGCCGAAGAGGAGAACGCGCAGCTCGTCTCCGGCGCGTTGAAGGCGCTGGCCGACTGGCGGCTTAGGCTGGACGGCGATCCCGTCCGGGCGGAGGCCGCCCTGCAACGCCTGGTGGGGCTGTTTCCGGAGTCCGCGACCGCCACGGAAGCCGCGCGGCTGATCAAGCGCATTCCTGATCCGGCGCGCCTGCGGGCCAATCCCGCCCTGCGCGAAGCTTTGGCCCCGAAGAAGCGCGGGGAGCGCATGCGCGTCACCCTGGCAAACCGGACGACTCAACCCGCTGCAAAACGGGAGGCTGGAGGCAAAAAAGAAGGCGGCTTCGACACCCTGCCCGCCGGGGAGAAAGATCGGGGGGACGAGTGACCGGACAGCGATGCGCGCGGCCACAGGCAAGTAAGCGGCATTCAGCGATCAGATTCCGAATACTGATTGCCGGTTCCTGACAACCCGGCGAACCCGCTCAAGCGAGCGCCGCGATCTTCTCCGAGATCATCCGGAGACCGTCGTCAAACTCCGGATCGTCCGGCGTTTCGAAGGAATTGAGCACAGCCGATTCGATCTCACCGGCGTTCTGGGCCGCTCCGCCGTCCTTCGAGCGTTGGACAAGGAAATCGTTCAACGCCCGCACCAACGACTCATCCGTCTGTTGCACGGCCTTCCGCTTCTCATCGATGATGGCGTTCACGTTCTCGGGACTGTCCTCGAAAGCCCGGGCTCCCGCCTCCTCGAACACCTCGCGCACGTGATCCTGGATGTCGCGGGAATGCTTGAGGATGTGATCGAACAGCTCGTCGATCTTCCCGGCGTTCCCGCTGAAGCCCTCCCGCGCCCGCCGTTTGACGACATCCTCGACGGTCTTGCGCAGAGTGGGCAGACCATGCACAGCCTTCAACCGGCCGATGGTTCGGCAATGCCTGAACCGTTCGTTTAGCGCGTCGCCGATCGAATGGATCGCCTGTTCCAGACCCCTGTCCATACAACCTTGCCGGGCCGGGAGGCTCAGGCCTCCCAACCGTGGGCGTCGCGGACCTTGATCATCGCGTCGAGGATGGCGTTCCAAGTCTCCGGCTTTTCCAGCGTCGCGTTCGGGAACATGCAACCATCCCAGCAGATGTGCTTGATGCCGCGGTCGGCGGCGTCCTTGAGCCAGTAGCCGGCGCACTTGACGATGTCGAGTTTGCCGTTCGGATCGTCGGCCGGGCAGTGCTTGCCGGTCTTGTCGTGGGAACCGGCGCCGTGGACGTCGCCGTCGTTCTGAGCCACGTGGAAATCGATCGTCCAAGGGCGGAGCTTGTCGGCGACCTTTTCATAGGCGGCCCAGAATTCCTCGTCGGTGTGATCCTTGCCGAGCAGGGCGTCGTCCGGCGCGTTGTAACCCAGCATGAAGGTGTAGGTGTGGGCGAGGTCGGCCTGGAAGCCGAGGGATTCGGGCATGCCGACCTCTTCCATGAGCGCGGCGGCTGCCTTCCAGGAATGCAGGCCCGCCCAGCAGACCTCGCCTTCGGCGGCCAGGCGCTCGCCGTGGTCGGCCGCAATCTTCGCGGCCTCCTTGAAGGTGCCGGCGATGCGCTTGAGGTTCGTGTCGGGATCCTCCAGGAACTTGGCCACGCCGAACTCCGCGGAGTCGATGCGGATCACGCCGTATTTGCGCGCGCCGTGATCATTGAAAACCTTGGCGATGCGGCAGGCCATCTTCACCGCGTCGAGGAACTTCTCGCGCGCGGCGTCGTCGCCCATCGCGGAATCGCCCACCGTGCCCGGCCAGACCGGCGCGACCAGCGAACCGATGGCGAAGCCCTTGCCGGCGATCTGGTCGGCGATCGCCTTCAACTCGTCATCGCTGGCGTTCGGATCGGTGTGCGGGTGAAAGAGGAAGTAATCGATGCCGTCGAACTTCTGACCGTTAACCTCGGCGGCGGCGGTGAGGTCGAGCATGCGCTCCAGGCTGATCGCGGGTTCCTGGCCTTCGTCATCGCCTTTGCCAACCAGGCCGGGCCACATCGCATTGTGAAGTTTCGGGGCGGAATTGCTCATGATTTTGCGTGGGTTTCTCGTTCGTTCTCGGGGTTCAGACAGGCGCGAAAAATAGTCCTCCCTCCCGAACGAGGGAAGGAATTTCTTCGATTCCGCGACGCATTGGGCATAGCCCAGAGCGGGTGGCAGCGTCCCTTTCACGAGGCGGAGACAGGTTGAAGACAGAGCGCGGAATCTATTCCGCTTCAACCTCAGAAACCCGGTTGAGGGGGCTTGCGAACCCGCCGGAATGCGGCGAGAAAGAGCGCGCTTGAGGAGCCGCCGCCGATCGGCGTCACTGGAACTGCGGACACACGGACAGGAAACGGATCAACACGAAGATGAACGGGAACACCATGCACATTGCGGCGGGTCAACCTTGGGGTCGGCCCTCATGAGCCGCCCCCCCGCAGAAGCGCTCCGTCTGGGGCTTTGCTGTCAGTTCGCCCGGGAGCCGATCAAGTTTCGCACGACCACGGCCACGGCGGCGTTGAAGCTCTCGAAGCCGGACCGCCTGGCCCGGTTCGCAGAGCTGTGTCGGACCAATGCCGACGCGCTCATGGCGTCCCTGCAGTTCTGCGCGCGGAACGGCATCGGCGCCTTCCGGATCAACAGCCAGATCCTGCCGGTCAAGACGCATCCCGACGCCGGCTACGAGGTGACCGAACTTCCCGACGGCGACGCGATCGTGGAGCGCTTCAGGGAATGCGGCGCCTTCGCCCGCGCCCACGACCTGCGCCTGTCCTTTCATCCCGACCAATACGTCGTCCTGAATTCGCCGAATCCCACGACCCTGGCGCGCTCATTGGCGGAATTGGACTACCAGGCGGAGGTCGCTGAGTGGGTGGGAGCGGACACCATCAACCTTCATGGCGGCGGGGCCTACGGAGACAAGGCATCGGCGCTGCGGGCTTTGCGGCACAACATCGAACAACTCCCCGCCCCGGTGCGGACACGGTTGACGCTGGAGAACGACGACAAGGTCTACACGCCCGAGGATCTGTTTCCGGTCTGTCGGGCCACCGGCATTCCGCTGGTCTACGACGCGCATCATCATCGGTGCCTGCGGGACGCTTGGAGCGTCGAGGAAGCCACCCGCCGGGCCCGGGAAACCTGGGACCGCGAACCGCTGTTTCACATTTCGAGCCCGCTCGAGGGCTGGGACGGACCAAAACCCGCGCGGCACCACGATTACATCGCCGCGACCGATTTTCCCCGCGAATGGCTCGGGTGGCCCCTGACAGTCGAGGTGGAGGCCAAGGCGAAGGAGCTGGCCGTCGCCCGGCTGCTGGAAGACATCCGGAAGATGCGCGCGCCTACGCCGTGATCGCGGCGCGCTCGTCGTCCTGTGCGGTCTTCTCCAGGAAGTAGTCGTAATCGCCCGCGTAGGCGGTCACCTGGCCGTTGTTGATGTGCAGCACACGGTTGGCGAGGCGGCGGATGAAGTAGACGTCGTGGGAGATGAACACCAGGGTCCCCTCGTAGCGCTCCAGCGCGATGATGAGCGACTCAACGGTAAGAATGTCGAGGTGGGTGGTGGGCTCGTCCATCAGCAGGAGATTGGGCGGGTTTACCAGGAACTTCACCAGGTTGAGCCGGCTCTTCTCGCCGCCGCTCAGGACCTCGGTCTTCTTGAAGATCTCCTCCTTGCGGAACATGAAGGAGCCCAAAATACCGCGGGCCTCCTCCTCGCGGATGTCGCCGGCGGCCTCCATGACCTCGTCGAGCACGGTGTTCTCCGGCTTCAGGGTCGCGGACCGGTGCTGGCTGAAGTAGCCGAGCAGGCAATTGTGCCCCTCGATGCGCTCGCCCTTCTGGAATTCCAGCTCCCCGGCGAGGATCTTCATGAGGGTGGACTTGCCCGCGCCATTGGGCCCGACCAACACGGTGCGTTCGCCCCGTTGGAACTCGACATCGACGCCCTCGTAGATCTTGTGCTTCCCGTAGGCCATGTGGATGCCCTCCAGGGCGATGGCGCGCTGGCCGCCGCGCTCGGGCTGGGGGAACTGGAAGCGGAACGGCTTCTTCGGCGCGTCCGGTTTCTCCAGCATCTCCATCTTCTCCAACTGCTTGAGCCGGCTCTGGGCCTGGGCCGCCTTGGACGCGACCTGCCGGAAACGGTTCACGAAGTCCTTGATCTCGGAGACCTCCTTCTGCTGGTTCTTGTAGGCCGCCGAATCGCGCTCGAACTTCTCCCGCTTGAGCTTCTCGTAGGTCGAGTAGTTGCCCTTCCAGGAAATCAGCTTCTTGTGCGAGATCTCGAAGACCTGCTCGACGAGCTCGTCCATGAACTGGCGATCGTGCGAGATCAGCAGCAGCGCGCAGGACTGGTTCTTGAGGTAGTCCTGGAACCAGAGCAACGAGGCGAGGTCGAGGTGGTTCGTCGGTTCGTCGAGCATCAGCAGGTCCGGCTCCATGGCCAGCAACCGCGCCAGGTGCGCGCGCATGATCCAGCCGCCGCTCATTTCATTGGCGGGCCGTTCGAAGTGCTCCTGCTGGAAACCCAGCCCCGCCAGCATCTTCTTGGCCTTGGCCTCGAACTGCGGATCGTTCAGGGCGTCGAACTTTGCCTGCGCCTCGTAGTATTCGATGCAATCGCAGGTGCCGGCCGCCTCCAGTTCGTGCAGGCGCTTGTCCAGCTTTTCCAGTTCCCCCGCGCGGCCGGTGGCGACTTCGAGCACGGTCTCCTTGTCGAGCGGCTCGCTCTCCTGCGGAAGGAAGCCGACCGTGGTCCACTCGTCGCGCACGATCTCGCCCTCGTCGGCCTGCTGCTCGCCGAGGATGATGGAAAACAGGGTGGTCTTGCCCGCGCCGTTGGGCCCGACCAGCGCGACGCGGTCGCCGTAGTTCACGGTCATGGAGGCGCCCTCGAACAGGGTGCGCCCGCCGAAGACTTTTGCCAGGTTTCGAATGGTCAGCATGGCTCTATTTTCGTTGAAAAACCGGGTTTTCGCCGGCGGAACCGACGGCGGTCAAAAGGCGGGGAGGGAACGGGAATTCCCGCCCCGGGTCAACGAAAAAGCAGCCGCAAGAACGGTCGGGGACGCGGCCGGGTTGGCCCCGCCTTGGTGGGGGATTGTTGCCTTGATACCCGTTTCCCAGCGTGCGAGTGAGCCTGCCACACCACCCGCCCAATCTCAGCCGAAGACGCCTGGGATCCCACCTGGGAACAAGTCATGGAAATGCGGAAGGCTTCGCCGACCAGGAGATACGACTGCCGCCACTCGATCGTGTACGGAGCGTCCAAGGCCTAGAGCGGTTCGAGAATCGTCATGGCCGAAGTTGTGCAACCAAGGGTTTCGAAGTGGGGCGCCTTCGGGGGGGGGGCCCCACCCGGGGTGGTTGGGGGGGCCCGCCCCCCCCCCCCCCATAAAAATACAGAAAGGGCCGCACACAACAACACAAGGTTAAAAAAACCCAGCCC
>JAYPFK010000033.1:0-56790 GCA_038126235.1 Verrucomicrobiales bacterium | reverse complement strand
TCGGGTGCGCCCCTGCCCTAGCGGGTTCCTATATGGTTCTGGGCCTTGTGTTTCCAACCTTGTTTTACGAGGGGGGGCGCCTGGGGCGAGGCTCCCCTACCGGGATTGGTAGGGGAGCCTCGCCGAGCCGTCCCATTTCAAAGTCCTGAAGGGACGCAAGACGACTACAGTTGATCAGAAACCGCTGCCGCGAACCCACGGATTGCGCCGCCCCACGAATCGCGTATCCTCCATTCCTTGTTTCGCGTTCCACAACCCAGATGAATCGTCCTACCAGACTCGCCCAAACATTGGCGGCAACGCTCGCCGTCCTGACGCTGCCGGCGACCATCCGCGCGGCCGGCCCGCCAACCGGCGCCGCCGCGTTTCTTGCCGACCGCTGTCTTGACTGCCACGATGGCGAGGTCGCCAAGGGCGGCCTGAACCTCGCCGACCTGGAATTCAAGCCCTCCGACCCCGCAAATTTCACTCTCTGGCGGCGGGTCTTCGAGCGGGTCCGCGACGACGAGATGCCTCCCCCCAAGAAGGCGCGCCCTCCCAAGGCGGACACGGACCGCTTCCTGGCCGCGCTGGAACAGCCCCTGCTGAAGGCGGACGCCGCGGACATCGCCAAAGCCGGCCGCGTCCGGACGCGCCGCCTCACGCGAACCGAGTATGAGCACACAGTCCACGACCTGCTCGGAATCGATGTGCCGCTGAAGAGTCTGCTGCCGGAAGATCCGGCGTCGCACGGTTTCGAGACCGTGGCCGACGGCCAGCAGCTTTCCCATCATCAACTCGCGCGGTATCTCGACGTCGCCGACCTGGCGTTGAGCGAGGCGTTCGAGCGCGCGCTCAAGGGGGACGCCTCGTGGCGCAGGGAATGCACGCCGCAACAGCTCGCCCTGCGGCGCGGGGGCAATTACCGGGGGCCGGACCTGCGCGACGGCCGGAGCATCTCCTGGCCCATCACCCTCCAGTTCTTCGGCCGCATGTATGAAACCGCGGTCCCGGCGGACGGCTGGTACCGGATCACGTTGAAGGACGTCCAGGCGATCAATCCCCGCAGGGACAGCGCGGTGTGGGGCACGTTGCGTTCCGGCGAATGCAACTCCAGCGCGCCGATCCTCTTCATGGTCGGGCTCGTCGAGGCCACGGAAACGCCGCGCGACCTCGTCTACGAGGCCTGGATGCAGAAGGGACACCTGCTGGAACTGAAGCCGAACGACTTCGAACTCAAGCGCGCGCGGACCGGGGCCTCGGGCGGCAACGTCTCCTTCAAGGACCGCGACCTCGCGGCGCAGGGCTTCTCCGGCATCGCCAACCGCGGCATCGTCATCGAGCGCATCCACCCCAACGCCGACCGCGCGACGGTCCGCGGGAAACTCTTCGCCGACGTGACCGCCGAACAGGCGGAGGCGGATCCCCGGGGTGTCGTGGACAGACTGGTCGCCCGCTTCGCCACCCGCGCGTTCCGCCGTCCGCTCACCGACGAACAGATTGCCCCCTATCGCGGAATCGCGCGGAAGTCGCTGGACGACGGCGACACGACCCTCGACGCCCTCCGCGCGGCCTATCGCGCCATCCTCTGTTCGCCGCGTTTCCTCACCTTCGTCGAGGCCCCGGGCAGGCTGGACGATCACGCGCTGGCGGCGCGGCTCAGCTACGCCCTCTGGGTCAGCATGCCCGACCCTGAGTTGAGCGGGCTCGCCGCCGATGGAAAGCTGCGCGATCCCGAGGTCTTCTCCGCGCAGATCGACCGCATGATCGCGGACAGGAAGTTCGACCGTTTCGTCGAAAGCTACACGGACCAGTGGCTCCGGTTGAAGGAAATCGACTTCACCTCGCCGGACCGCCGCCGTTTCCGGACCTTCGATCCCATCGTGCAGGAATCCATGGTCGCGGAAACGCGCGCCTACGTCGCCGAGATGATCCGCTCCGACCTGAGTGTGGGCCGACTGGTCGATTCGGACTTCACCTTCCTCAACGGCCGGTTGGCCCGTTATTACGGCCTGGACGCGCCGTTGGAACCGGGCAAGGGACTGCAGAAGGTCGGGTTGAAGCCGGAAAACCGCGTGCGTGGCGGGCTCGTCACGCAGGGCTCCATCCTGAAGATCACGGCCGACGGCTCGATCACCTCGCCGGTCGTGCGGGGCGTGTTCGTGAATGAGCGCATCCTGGGCGTGAAGCCTCCCCCCCCTCCGCCCGGAGTGCCGGCCATCGAGCCCGACATCCGCGGCGCGACCTCCATCCGCGACCAGCTGGACAAGCACCGCTCCGATCCCTCCTGCAATTCCTGCCACCAACTGATCGATCCGCCGGGATTCGCCCTGGAGAACTTCGATCCCGCCGGGCAATGGCGGACGCGCTATGGCGGCAACCGCGGCGCGGCGGTCGATCCCTCCGGCTCCACGCCGGAAGGCGATCCCTTCGCCGACATCCGCGGATGGAAGAGGATCTACACCCAGCGCGAGGCGCAACTGGCGCAAGGCTTCGCCGGTCATTTCCTCACCTACGCCACCGGCGCGCCCCTGCGTTTCAGCGACCACGAGGAACTGGAGCGGATCGTCGCGGAGGCGGGCGCGAAGGACCATGGCGCCGGGACGTTGATCCGCGCGGCCCTGCGAAGCCGGATCTTCGGGAACAAGTGAGGGAAAATCTGGAAGTCCCGGGTTGAACGTTGCATGGTCGGCGCGCTTTGAGTTCCGCCGCCGCCACCGCCCCTCCTCCGAAGTCCATTGTCTCCCCGCAGGTCGATCTCTGGTGTGTCGGTCTCGGCTCGATCGTCCTGCTGGCGCCGCTGGTTCTTTTTGGCGACCGGACGATCCTCGGCCTCGGCCTCAGCGCCACCGCGCTCCTGACGATGTGGATCAACATGCCGCATTTCCTGGCCTCCTACCGCATCGTCTACCGCACGAAGGAATCCATCCTCAAGCACAGCGTCGCCTCCATCTATCTGCCCGCCGTCCTGCTGGTCTACTGTTTCTACGCCATCGCGAAGGCGGAGCAGGATTTCCGTCATGTGGAGATCCTGCTCATGGTCTCCAGCGCCTACCTCGCCTGGCATTACACAGGGCAGATCTGGGGCATGATGGCCACCTTCGGCGCATTGAGCGGCCAACCTTTCGACCAACGCGAGCGCCTGTTGATCCGCACGGGGCTCCGCCTTCAGCTCGTCTGGCATGTGACCTGGGTCTTCCAGCGGATGCCACCCGACTACCCCTGGCTGTTGCGCCTGGCCGGTCAGGCCTACTTCGTGATGTCGGCGGTGACGGCGGTCGCCTACCTGCTGGCGCTGGCGGGATTCTGGTCCTACCGGAAACGCACGGGGCAACTTCCCCCGCTGCGCGCGTCGATCGCCTGGCTGGCGCTCTGCTTCTGGTATGGCGCCATCGCGCGGGATCGCGACGCCATCCTGCTCGCGCAGATCGGTCACGCGGTCCAGTACCTCGCCTTCACCGGCCGGGTGGAGGCCAATGTCTTCCAGCGGGAACACCCGGAGGACCGCGGCCTGACCGCGCGCCACGTCTGGATCTACT
Organism: Verrucomicrobiales bacterium; assembly: GCA_038126235.1. Classification (GTDB taxonomy): domain Bacteria; phylum Verrucomicrobiota; class Verrucomicrobiia; order Limisphaerales; family JAYPEY01; genus JAYPEY01. Next base: position 53,272 of record JAYPFK010000033.1, on the reverse strand, counting down.
TCGGGCTGCTGATCGCCATCGGCTATGTCGTGGTCTGGCTGCTCGAAACCCCGGGAGTGATCGTGGCCAACGACCTCTGGGGCGCGGCCTCCGCCAAGCAGCTGCCCGTCGTCCTGATCGCCTTCATCAACATCCATCACTACTACACCGACGGCGTCATCTGGAAGATCAGCAGTCCGACGGTGAAACGCGACCTCTTCTCCCACCTGCCCCGCGGGTGAGGAGGCTGGTCAGCAACCTGTAACCAGCAACCAGTGGTCAGGGGTTCGGAGAGGGAACGTCGCGAATACTGCTTTCTGATTACTGGATACTGGATACTTACCGCCCTCCCCCGCCGCACGGCGCTTTTTTGTGGCCATCGGCCGCACTGTTGAGGATGGTAACCTGCCTATGAACCGACGCGCCTTTCTTCAATCCACCGCCGCCCTCACCGCCGCCGCCGCCCTGCCCGACGTTTCCCGCGCGGGCGAGTTCACGGGCGTCATCAGGAAAGCCATCAAGTACAGCAACGTCGCCGAGCCCAAGCTTTCCATCGAGGACAAGTTCAAACTGGTGAAGGACATCGGCTTCGACGGCATCGAGCTGCGCTACACGCACGCGAACCAGAAGAACGAGTTCATCAAGGCGCGCGACAAGACCGGCCTGCCGATTCACGGCCTGGTCAACTCCTCGAACCCCGATATCGCCGGCGCGGTCGAGTTCTGCGCCGCGGTCGGCGGCAGCGGCATCCTCGTCACCGCGCCCTACGACAAGAAGCGGCCGCTGATGGAGAGTTGGAAGGAGCGGCAGGACATCATCCGCAAGGCCCTGCCCGCCGCGGAGAAACATCGCGTGAAGATCCTTGTCGAGAACGTCTGGGCGGGCTTCCTGATCTCCGCCCTCGACACCGAACGCTTCATCGACGAGGTCGACAACCCGTGGTTTGGCTCCTATTTCGACGTCGGCAACAACGTCCGTTGGGGCGTGCCGGAGCACTGGGTTCTCGTGCTGGGCAAGCGCATCGGCAAGCTGGACATCAAGGAGTGGGACGAGAACCTGCACAAGAGCCAGGGCCTGCGCGCCGGCTTCTCCAAGCCACTGGGCGAAGGCACGATCAACTGGGCGAACGTCCGCAAGTCCCTCAAGCAGATCGGCTACTCCGGCTGGGCCACCGCCGAAGTCGGCAACGCCGACCGCGCCCGCCTGGCCGACATCGCGCAGCGGATGGACAAGATCCTGGATCTGGCTTGAACCGCGCAGAGCGGAAAACCGGACAGGATGGTTTTTAGAATGCGTTTTCCACGATTCTGTCCTTGATGGCCCCGCTTCAATAAAGGAGCCGTTGGCAGCGCCGACCCCGCCGTTTCCATGGTTCTTGGACAGTATCATTGGGACAAGATCAACATATCGCTTTTGTCCGCGCGTGGTAGGCTCGCGGCATGAAGTTCGGCTCGGGCCCCCGCGAGTTCACCACGACGCATTGGAGCTTGATCGCCGCAGTCCGCGAGAACGACGAGGACAAGTCTGACGCGCGAAGGGCGTTGGAGGAGCTTTGTCGGGCATACTGGTATCCGCTTTACGCGTTTGCTCGTCACCGCGGCGGATCGGTGGAGGATGCGCAGGATCTGACGCAGGCATTCCTGGCCCGTTTCATCGAGACCGGCGGTTTTACGTCGGCCCGTCGTCAACGCGGGCGGTTCCGCTCCTACCTGCTGGGCGCCTTCAAACATTTTCTCGCCAACGACTGGCATCGGGCGCGGACACTAAAGCGCGGCGGCGGCGCGGGGATCCTGGAATGGGACGCGCTGGAGCCCGAGGCCCGCTACGCCCTGGAACCGCGCGCGGACGGAGATCCGGACGCGCTGTTCGACCGTGATTGGGCGCGCGAACTCACCGCACGCGCGCTGGCCACGCTGCGCTCCGATGCCGAAACCGCCGGCCGGACGCGCCTTTTCCTTGCCCTTCAGGGAAGCCTGACCGGAACTGAGATCGACCGCGCCGAGGTCGCCAGGGAACTGGCAATGTCCGAAGGGGCGGTCAAGGTCGCCATCCATCGCCTCAGGCAACGGTATCGGGATTGCCTGCGCAACGAGATCGCCCGGACGGTTGAGGACGCCTCGGAAGTGGACGACGAGATGAGGCATCTGGTCGCGGTGATCCGGAACTCGTGACAGCCCGCAAAGAATTTCTGTAACCGGCCGCCCCCGTTCTTTCAGGAAACTGGTGAAGACCCGTTGAAAGAACAAACATGACCACTCCTGAAACAAACCGATGCGCGAGGTGCGGCGCCGAACTGCCATCGACCTCCACGGATGAACTGTGCGCCGCCTGTCTTCTTTCCGGCGCGCTGAACGCCCCGGCCAGCGTCGCCGCCACGGCGGCGGCGGATTATTCAAAAACCCTGCCGTTGCGCGGCGACCGGAGCAAATCCCGGACACGAAGGCCGCCAACCAGCCTGCCGTGCGAGTTCGGGGGCTATCGTCTGCTGCGCGAACTTGGCCAGGGCGGCATGGGAACAGTCTTCGAAGCCGAGCAACTCTCGACCGGGCGCCGCGTCGCGCTGAAGACCCTTTCGTGGCAGGCGGACTCGCCCGAGGCGCGCCAACGCTTTCTCCGCGAGGGCCGGCTGGCGGCCGGGGTCAATCATCCGAACAGCCTCTACGTCTTCGGCGCGGAGGAGATCGAAGGCCTGCCCGTGATCGTGATGGAGGTTGCCGCGGCGGGGACCTTGTCCGACCAGCTCAAGGCGGACGGGCCGCTGCCGGTGAAGCGGGCCGTGGACGCTGCGCTCCACGTCATCGACGGACTGGAAGCCGCACTGGAGGCCGGGGTGTTGCATCGGGACATCAAGCCCTCGAACTGCTTCCTCAGTCCGGACGGCTCCGTGAAGGTCGGAGACTACGGCCTGTCGGTCTCCGCCATCCGCGAGGCGGACACGGCCCTCACCGCCCCGGGGATGGCCCTGGGCACGCCGGCCTTTGCGTCGCCGGAACAACTCTGCGGCAACGACCTGGATCAACGCGCGGACATCTATTCGGTGGGCGCGACACTTTACACCCTGCTGACCGGTCGGGCTCCGTTCGCCGGGGAAAACGCCGTCCAGATCGTCGCCAACGCCGTCAATCAACCGCCGCCGCCGCCCTCCTCATTCCGTGAGGACATTCCCCCGGAGTTGGAGCGCGTGGTGGTCCGCTGCCTGGCGAAGGAACGGGAACGTCGCTATGCGGACTACGAGGCGCTTCGGAATGCGCTGCTGCCCCACAGTTCGCGGGAAGCCGAACCGGCATCCATGAAAATCCGCACCGCGGCTGGCTGGATCGACTACCTGATCGCCTTCCTGGCCCCATATGTCGCCCTGATGTTCTCAGTCACGGCCAAGGAGTTCCACCTGTTGCCCTTGATCGATCGTACGCTCGGCTCGGCGCGGTATTACCTTCTGTTTCTCGCCGTCGGCTTTGCCTACTTCACCATCGCCGAGGGCTTGTGGGGCGCGGGCCTGGGCAAGCGGCTCACGGGCCTGCGGGTGATCCGCCCCGACGGAAGACCGCCCGGTTTCCTGCGGGCTTTCGTGAGGGTCTTCATTCCGATCCTCGCAATCGAGATCGTGCGGATCCCGTTTCTGCTGGCGACCATCAGGATCACCGACTTCAACCAGTGGACAGGGACGCACACGCTGTTGTTTGTCGGAGCCACCAACGTCTGCCCCTGGATCGCGGTCTTGCTGACACTGTCGGCGCGACGGGAGAACGGCTTCGCGACGCTCTGGGACCGGCTGACCGGAACGCGGGTCGTCATCGCGCCGAAGGGGCTTGCGGGACCGTCGGTCGCATCAGAGTCCGAGCCGGCGCCGCCGTCCGGGGAGCGCCGGTTGATCGGACCTTTCGAAGTCGTCGGAGACCGCGTTTCAGAGGACTGGTTGACGGCGTTGGATCCGACGCTGCAACGTCCGGTCTGGCTGATCCGGCGCGAGGGTTCCGGGCCGACGAGCGCCCGACGGGCTCTGGCTCGCCATGGCCGACTGCGCTGGCTGCAGGAGGTTCGATCCGACGACGCAACCTGGGACGCCTACGAGGCGCCCGCGGGAATTCCGTTCCACGAACTGGCGGCCCGGAACGGCGCGCTGCCCTGGTCCAAGCTGCGGCATTGGCTACACGACGCGGCCACCGAGGTCTGGGCCGCGAACGGCGACGGAACGTTGCCGGCCAAACTGGGCCTCGATCACGTTTGGATCGCCGCGAGCGGTCACGCCGCGCTGCTCGACCGCCCGTGGCCGAACCCCCTGCCGCTCGCCGAAGTCTTCCCGGTCGGGAACCTCGCCGGCCAGCAACGTTTTCTGAGCGCCGTGGCGGCTCATGCCGATCCCGCCACGGTCCCCATCCACGCGCGGTCGGCCCTGCGGAATCTGGAAGCGGTAAAATTTGAGAAGTTGGCGTTCCTGACCGGCGCCTTGCGAGGATTTCTGGGCAAGCCGGCGGAAGTGACGCGCACACTCCGCGCGGGCTCCATCTTCCTGCTGCCGGTCTACCTCTGGCTTCTCCTGTTCCTGGGATTGTTCCGCGGGGACGAAGGCTCCCCGGTCTCGCCGGGCTGGACCGCCCTTGTGTCCGCCGCAATCGCCTTGGGCGGCGTTGCCTTGTCCGATCTCGTGGGAGTTCTGTTTCGAGGTTCGTCGGGCCATTCCATCTTTCAGTTGGCGATCATCGACCACCGGGGCGAAGCGGCATCGAGGCTCCGGTTGTTTGCGCGCTGGGCGCTGGTCTGGCTTTCGCTCCTGCTGCCCATGGGACTGGTCTTCCTGCTGTATGACGCTGGAACGGAGGCTCGACTCGGAGCAGCCGGCACAGTCCTGCTGCTGTGGAGCGGCGCGGCTGCGACCGCCGCCTTCAGTCCCACTTGCGGTCCACACGACCGTCTCGCCGGAACCAAGGTTGTGCGGCGGTGAACGCGAACCGGACCCAAGGACCACGCCCGCGGATGGCTATTGGTCGCCGTCGCCGCCGACTTCGAGAAGGCGTTTCCTGACAAAGTCCGCGATCTCTCCGGGCAGCCAGGCGGATTGCCGGTCGAATTTCTCAAGCAGGCCTCGCGCATCCGGTTCGCCGCCATGGATCAGCATGGGAGTCCGTTTGGGCCGGCCGGCCGGGCCCTCGCCATCATCGACCCGGTTCTGCGAGAAACCGCGCTCAGCGGTCCAGGTCAACGCCAGTTCCTCCCCGCCATCTTCGTGGCACAGCTGGAAGCCGCGCGATGCGCCGTCCCCGGACTGCCAGACGGTCAGTTCGAGTTCGCGGCTGATCCACCATCGCCGCCGTTCCGACGGGGATTCCTGCCGGACGTTGGGAACCTCCTCCAGGATGTCGGTCTTTCCGATCATGGCTTTGAGCGAGAGCCGAGGGAGGGCATCCCTCAGCTGTCGAAATAGTTTCTCAGATCTGTAGCAGACGAGGTGACGCTCGTCGCGCCGAAGCCAAGCGAAGGCGGGAGGCTCACTTCAGAAGGAACACAGCGATATGAGCCTCCTCACGTCGGCTGCCACGAAATTCGAAGTCATTCATTTCCCGCCTTCTCAGGCGACCTCGACCAGTTCCACCGAATGGGCGGCCGTGTCGTAAAGGGCCCAGGTGGGCGCGCCCTTCATGCCCATGAGTTCGCCCGGGTTCACCAGCCAGTTGTCGCCGATCCTCTCCACGTGCTTTGTGTGATCGTGGCCGTAGCAGGTCAGATGAACGGCGCCAGACTGTGAGATGCGTCGCGCCGGCTCAGGGTAATGGATCATCGCGACCGTGCGACCGGCGAGTTCCAACTCCGCGTAGATCCCGTGGAGTGTGACGCGCCCGTCGTATCCAGCGGCATTCTGCGTGATAAGCCGGCCGTCGGCGTCGTTGTTGCCAAAAATGATGTGCACCGAACCGGGGAAACTCTTGGCCAGATGATGGATGATGAAGGGCGCGCAGAGGTCGCCGCAGTGAAGCAGGGTCTCCGCGCCGCTTTCGCGGATCTGTCCCAGGGCCTTGTCGAGATTCCAGATGTTGTCGTGGCTGTCGGAGACGATGGCGATCCTGCTCATGGCCGGCGTTGTAGGCCGGGCGGAACGGGGCGTCAAACTTCAACCTTGGCCGCGCGTCGCGATCGCCCACAATGTGTCCATGTCCTTCGCCCACCTGACCCTGGCCACGCGCGACGTGGAGAAATCCCGCGAGTTCTACGGCGCCACGCTCGGCTGGCTGCCGGTGAACCGCCCCGGAAACATCGGTCGCGACGCGGCCTGGCTTTCCATGGGGCCGGATCAGGAACTGCATCTGCTGCGGGTGGACGACTTTGAGATTTCGCCGTTCGAGCGCGAGTTTGGCCGGCACGTCGCCGTTGCTTTTCCTTTGGCGGGTTTCCCGGAACTCAAGAGCCGACTGATCGATCACGGGGCTGAACTGATCGATCCCATCCGCGAGACGCCGTTCGAGCGCTTCTTTTTTCGCAGCCCCGAGGGCTATGTGTTCGAGGTGGTGGACCAGGACCGGGAACCGGAGACGGTGTAAGCCTTCAGGCCGGGTCGTTCGATCCCGGCGCGACCCGCATCAGGTCTTCGCTGAGGATCGAGGGACACCAGAATTTCTCGATGTGCTGCACGATCATTTCCACGCCGCGCGCGTGGCTGACGTGCGGTTTGTCGCGAGGATCGTAGAGCGCGTCGGTCAGGTCGCGGCAAAGAGCGACGTTGAAGCCGAGTTTCACCATCATGCGGATGCCGAAGGGACGCCCCAGCACGCACATGTTGGTGTGGACGCCCATGAGGACAACATTGCGGATGCCGTCGCGTTGGAAAATGTTCCACATCTCCCTGCCGCTCTGGCTCACGCCGTCCCAGCCGATGATCTTGATCGCCGGGTGCTCGCGGCGGTCAAATTCAGGCTGGGACGCGGGAACGGGATCGTCACAGCCATGGACGGCGCCCTCGACGCGCTGGTTCGCCTCGACCGGGAGGCCGGGTTCGCGCGCGGGGTCACATTCCCAATTGCCGGTGATGTCGATGGGAGACTTCACCACGGGGGCCTCCTGCATGCGCCGGCGAAAGGGCGTGTCCGCATAGTATTTCTCCACGCCGCCGCTGGGCGCATGGACGATGAAAGCGCCGTGATCCCGCGCCTTGGTGACTGTCGCGTTCATTCGGGGAGCCAACTCATCGACCCGCTGCGCCGCAAGCTTGCACGGATGGTCCGACCACATGTCGCAGATGATGATCGCAGTCTCTGAGCAACTCCATTCGGCCGTCTTGATCTCAGGGGTGTAGCCCCTGTCTTTCGGAATCGGTTTGGCGCAGGAACGCTGACGCAGACGGAACTTCCCGGGGACGCGCGGCGGAACGCGGGAACCGGTTTCCGCGAACAAACCGGACGGAAGAACGGAAGCGGCAGCGACAGCCAGGGAGGATTGTGTCAGGAAACGACGGCGGTTGGGGCGGGCCTCATGACTCATGAAGACGCAGCGTAAGGCCGCGCAAGGGAGAAGCAAGCCGGCTGTTCAAGGCCGCCCCCGCGGAACAAGACTGCCGCCAAAAAGGCGGGGCGACCCAGCATTCGGGCATGCCTTGGCAGGCTATTCGACCAACTGGAGAGGGAAGAGGTCCCGTTCCTTCAGCAGGGCTTCGAACGTCGCCGCGTCGAGGGAGCCCGATTCATCGATGAGGGCCGAGGGCACGGCTTCGCGCAAACGCGCCGGGTCGGCATTCCAACGTCGATGAACCTCCTTCACAACCTCAACGCGCTCATGCGGCGGGCCCGCAAAATCGAACTCCAGATCTTCGTACCCCGGCAGTCGTTTCAACGAGGCGAACGCCATCTTTCGGACAACCGGGTAGGGATCCTCCATCAGCAGCAGCAGGTAGACGGGGGCCCAATCGTGGCGCGAGGCGAGCTTCGCGTCCTCCCAGCCGAAATTCCAGGCCGCCAGCGCGCGCATGCCGGCGTCGCCCTTGACGCTCCACCGCACGATCGAGGCGAGCGCTGCGTCGGAATGGGTCAGTTCCGGCGGTTCCACGCCGAACAGATCGCGCAGTTTCTCCGCCGTCCAGGCCAGCGAGCGGTCGAAGTGGCATTGGTTGCAGGCGTTGGGCCGACCCGAGTTCAGCTCCGGCCCCACCGCGGGCGAAGTGACGGTGTGACCGCGGATGGCGGTCATCAACCCATAGCTGGTGTGAGGCATGTGACAGTTGTAGCACAGGCTGCCGGCCGAACCTGCGGGATGGCGGGTGTGCGCCTCCAGGTCCCGGCTGTATTCCTCGTGACACTGCAGGCACGCGGCGTTGCCCCGCATGCCGACCTTCAACAGGTCGTCGGTCCATTCCCCCACCGTGCGCGGGTCGTCCTCGCGACGATGCATCTGGTGGCAGGACAGACAGGTCATTTTGTGGTCATCGTCGTCGTGCTTGAAACAGGGGGACTCCACCAACCCGTTGTATTCGCGCCCGGTGACACGCACGAGGCCGTCCGACCAGAATCGCTTCTGCAGATACCGGATATCCGTCTCCAACACCTTGGCCCAATGTTCCTTGTCACTCGGGCGCAGGGTCCGACGGAAGGGTTCGAGCGTGTCGCCCGGCTTGAAGCGATTCCCGTGCGCCATGAACAGCTCATCCTCGGCGCCATAGACGTCGTGGATGCCGTGACAACGTCCGCAGATCTGCGCCTCGCGGAGGGGATCAAGTTTCGGCGGATTCACCGCCTTGACGTCGCCTCCTCCGCCCAGGCGGGCCTTGTAACGGGCCATCACATCGCTCGTCACCTTCACGTGCGTCGCGGCAGGCGCGTGGCAGGCCTCGCAGGCGATACCGAATTCCCCGACTTCGCTGTACATCTCCTGCTCGCTGATCCTGCCCGGGTTGGGACGGGTCGCATGGCAGCGGATGCAGTTGATGTTCCAGGTGCCGATCGGCTTGTTGCGCTGATGTTCCGGCGGACGAAGGAAAGTGGCGTCTTCGGGCGCCCAGCGCTCCTCCTTGATCAGCCAGGTGACGGGAAACATCCGCAACTGCCGGGTGACGCCGCTGACATGCCAGTAGACCTGCATGTGATGGGAGCCGGTGATCATTTCCACCTTCAGCGTCACACGGGGCGCCGCGGCCGGGGAGTCCACCGGATGGTTCGGATCGTCCATCTCCACCCAGTAGTCCTTCCCCCGCCGCATCATGCGGAACAGCTTCCCGTCGATGGAGTACTCGGCGTTGTTGAAATCCCCCTTCACCGTCGCGGGAGAAGCCAGGGTGGTCATGGTCCGATGGTAGGTCTGATGCCAGCTGTGATGCTCATCCGGATGGCAGGAACGGCATTGCCGCGAGGTGGCAAGATCGTCCATCGCCACCTGGATCGGTCGCTGCGCCGTTTCCGGCGGGGGCTCGCCTGTCTCGGGCGCGCGCCAACCGCCGGCGGCAAGCAACGACGTTCCCAGCCCCGCGGCCACCCCCACGGCCCAACCGCGCGCGCCGCCGCGCCACAACCGGAATACGACGGGAAAACCCGCGCCGACCAGCGCGGCGGCAAACGCCCAATGTTCGAGGCTCATCGTCAAAACGGGATCGATTTCTGGCGGAAGGCGGAAAAACTAGCCGCACGTTCGCACGCGGGCCAAGCCTCCAATGACGGGAGCGGAGTCAACGGTTCGCGCTCGCGCGCGCCTTCAAGGCTTCATGCAGCTCCCGCGCCTTGTCCGTGTCCACTTCACGCAGAACATCCATGGCCAACGCCATGCCGTAAGTGGAGGGCTTCTTCCGCAGCGCCGACTCCAGCGGCTTCAGATGCCGCTTGTCACGGGTCTGCGCGTAGAGCGCGACGCCGCTGATGAGAGCCAACTGCGGATTCTCCACGCCTTCGGCCAGGGCGGCGCGCGCCTCGTCGGTGTCGAACGAGGCCAGGGCGGCGGCGCAGCGCTTCCGGTTCATCAGGCGGCCCGTGAAGGCGTTCGTCAGATCTCTGTCGCCCTCCGGTTTGTCCTCCTCGACCCCGGCATTCAAGACCGAAACCAGGACCGGCACGGCCCGGGCGTCGCCGAGCTTGCGCAGGGCGCCGGCGACATCCGCAAAGAAATAGGCCCGAGCGTCGCGCGGGAGGGCGTCAAGCAGGTGCGGCAGGACCTCGCGACTGCCGGCCTCGGCCAGGGCGTGCGACGCGCTTCTCGCGGTGCAGGCGCTGCGGGCGTGCCGCAACAGTTCAAACAGGCGCCTCTCCCCTTCCGCGCCGCGCGTTTTCAGCTCCGCGTAGATCCCGTCCTCGACCGCTCCATGATCATCGTGATGAAAGCAGAGCATCGCCAGGAATGCGGTCGCCGATTCAGACTTGTCCCGCTTCAGCGCGCGGATGGCCGCAACGCGTCGCTCGCGGACATCCGGGTCCGAGGGAATGCCCAGAAGCCGGGGGTTGAGTTCATGGGCCCGACGGAAGCTCTCCTCGGTGAACTCGATTTCCATGTGCCGGGGAACCCAGTCGTGAAACGCCGCCCGCCGCCGCGCCTGGTACGCCTTTTCGGGTTGAGCCAGTTTCTCGTAGAGTTCCGCGAGTCCCTCGTGCGCCTCGGTGGAGCGCGGGTCCAGCCGCGTCGCGGCCTCGAACCGAGCGGTCGCTTCAGCGTGACGGTCCACTTCACGCAACGCCCGCGCCCAACCCAGCTGAAATTCAACCTCGCCCGGAAACCGCTTCGCGCCGGAGGCCCAGGTTTTCAGGGACGCCTCCAGGTCGCCGGTCGCATGCTCCAGCCGGCCGATGTGCGCCAGCGTCGTCGGTTCGTCGGGACGCAGTTTCAGAGCCTGCCGATAGGCGGTCAGCGCACGTTCGGCATTCGCCCGCTTGAACGTCGCTTCCGCGTCCGCGTCGGTCGATGGGCCGTAGGTGACGGAACCTCGCCTGTAAGTCACATTGGGGCCGTCCTCGCTCTGCATGCGCCGTCGGTCGGCGACCGAAAGCAGCAGCGGGTAATCGGAATCGGCTCCGGCCAACCCCTCGCGCCAGATGCGGATCGCCGCCTCCGGCTTGCCGTCAAAATCCACGATGCGCCCCAGCAACTGGCGAAGTTCGACATCCGCGGGATTGCGTCCCAGTTCCGAATGCACCAGCCCGATCGCGCGTTTCACGTCCCCCTGAGAAAGGAAGTCCAAGGCCCGGTCCCGCACGGAGTCTTCCTCCGCGCCGACCGCCGCAACCCGGACCGCGAAAAGACAGGCAAGCAGCAGGGCGGATCTTGGACGGGTTGGAATCACGGCAGAAAACTACGCGCGGCATCCCTCGACGGCAACCCATGACCTGAACGCGGAGTCAGCGACAAAGGTGGGGCAAACTGTCCTCAGTGAGCCGCGCTGGGGCATGCCAACGTCGGCTCATTGAGGACAATTTGCCCTACCAGTCGAGCATCGGTGCGTCCCGGGGCAGACAGGGGGGCAACTCGCGCTGAACATCGCGACACTTTGAGTCGGAAGACGCACGACAGGTCGGACGCGCTGCGCGCAACCTGAAGGTTGCGACTACGAGCATTCGATCGTCACGCGACAAACAACGACAGCGGGTCCTCGCCGGTTCCGAGCGTTCGTCCGCCTTCGTAAGTTGGTCGCGCCCTGCCGCCAGTCCAGCGGCGCAGGCGGTAGCAGGTCGCGAAGCCGAAGTCCGGCGGGGTTCCGCCCTGCCCACAGACCAGCTCGCCGCCGCGCCGGACGTTGTCCTGCATCCAGGCCGGTGTAAGCAGGTGATAAGGATTCCGCTGGACCTCGCCGACATGGAAGGTCAACGCCGCAATCAGGTCGGCGAGGTCTTCCTCGGAGATTTCCACCATCAGGTTCGGATCGTCCATGGCGCCCCAGAACTCGGTCTCCACCAGGTTGCATTCAAAGTCATCCGGCAGGCTCGCGAGCGCATCCATGACCAGGTGATGCACGCCGATGTGCGTGCTGTTCCAGTCCGCGTCGTGCGGGAAGAGGATCGTGTGCGGCCGATGCTTCGCCAAGACCGCCGCAATGACCTCGACCGATTCAGCCCAGGCCTCCGGCTCGTTGTCGCGGGTCGAGGTCTTGATCTTCTCCAGGCCGGATTCGTCGAGGGTCTCCAGGCCAAAGCCGAGATAATCACAGGCGTCGCGCAGTTCCGCCAGGCGCGGCGCCTGCCTCTCCTTGGCGCTGCCCTGCGTGACCGCGACATTGATCGCGCGCAGACCGCTTTCCTTCATCAGGCGCAGGGCCAGCCCGCCGATGATGCACTCGTCGTCCGGGTGCGGGGAAAAGATGAGGACCTTCGGCGCGTCCGCCGCGGGTTCGGGGCGCCGCGGTTTGTCGAAGGTTCCGAGCGGAAGGGACTTGCCATCCCGGACCAGCCGGGCGAAGTCGCTGACGAGTTGGTGATAGGGGGTCATGATGTTTGGTGTTCGTCGGTCTGGCCGCCGCCCCAAGCCGAAGGCTTGGCAGCCATTAGCGCGGGGTTGAACCCGCGAATGCGGGCGACACCCCGGGTGAAAAGTCTCGATCCACCGCATCCTGAAGGGATGCCAGCCTCGCGGGAAGGCAACATCACCTTACGACGCCACGCCGCGCGCCACGGAAAAATCCAACGCCGCTGGCATCCTTCCAGGATGCAATGCAATTCGTTTCGGATGTCCGGTGGTGTCGCTCGTTCCTCGCTGCAACCACCGGCTAATGGCTGGAATGCCTTCGGCATGAGGGAGCCACGTTGCGCATTCATGGATGCCTCCGCGCCTCACCCGATCGCCGGCAGGCTGGCGGCCGCGATGGCCTGGCCGTGGCGTTTCTCTTTCTCGTCGGGCACGTGGAAACCGATCTTTTCGTCGAGGTCGGAAAACTCGGCTTTGAGGACCTCGCGGGCGCCGTTCATGATGATCTCGCCGCCTTCTCCGGTGGTGACGCGACCGAGGATCAGCACGGTCTTGAAGTCGTAGAAGTCCGAATAGTGCGCCAGCGTGTAGCCGAGGTAGACGCCGATGGTCTGGTAGATCTTCCGGGCGCGTTCGTCGCCGTCGGCCATCAAAGCCTGCACCTGTTTCAACTGGTCGGGCAACGGCATGCCGGGCGGGACCTCAATGCCGGCGCGCGGGATCAGTTTCCCGACCGCCTGCTGGCTGAAGTACTGCACGCCGCAGCCGTAGTCGCCGGACCATTCGTCGGTGGCGGCCTCAGGATTATGGTCCACCGGCGCGAAGGCCAGTTCGTTCAGCCACGACGTGATCGCGCCCTCCGGTGTGACGTAGCCGGCGGCCTCGCTGGAGCCCATGGCGATACCCAGCACGCCGTTGTCGTTGATCGCCATGGAGCCGGCCAGCGCGGTGACCTCGCCGTCGTTGGCAACCTCAAAGGGGATGTTGTTCAACGCCTGCTTGAGTTCGGGGAAGAGATTGCGCACGCGGGTCTTGAACAGGTCCTCCGGCACGCCGCGGAACAGGGAGGCGATGCGGATCTGGTTGTTCACGATCACCCCCGCGGAGCTGCCGCCGATGGCGTCCACGCGCGGCAGCTTGTCGGCCGCGCTCTTCAGGCAGGCCATGATCTCGTCGAAATGCCACTGCGGATCGGTCTGCGGGCGGGGATCCCACTCGACCTCCTCGCTGAACAGGACCTCGCCGTCGCGCACCGCGGCGACCTTGCGGTCGCTGGCCCCTAGGTCGAAGCCGATGCGGCAGCCGTCCAGGTGACGCCCGAGCGGGGCGACCGCGGACTTCTCCTCCGGCAGTTCACCCGGGGCGACGCGGACGATCTCAAACGGCTTGCCGAAGATCTTGTCCCCCATGATGTCGGCGTCGAAGCGGCCGGTCGCCGAATCCCGGTAATGCGCCTGCAATCCGGCGACCAGATTCTCCGGCCCGGCGATGCTCACCCGCCACGCGCCGCGCGACCAGAGGAGGAATTTCACCAGGCGTTCCAGGTGGGCGGCATTGGCCGCATCGTCGTCGGGCAAGGCGGCCGTGTCGAAACGGAAGACCGAACCGTCGGCCTGCTCCAGCGCGATGCCGACCTTCTCCGCGGCTTCGCTGGCGGCGCAGGCTTCGGCGTGCGCGCGATTACGCAGGACGGCGGGTTGGAATCCGGGATCGAGGACTGGGACAATTTGGGGAGTGATCATGGGATGTTTGAGTCTGGGGAGCATCGCGGGAATGGGGCCGACAGCCGTTCCTCCGATCTCTCAACGCACCTCGGCAGGCAACCTCGAATAAAGCCAGTGCATCTCCTCGAACTTCGGGCCGGTGCGCACATTGGAGAGGTTGGCGGAAAAGTCGATCTGCTGCGCGGTGCGGAAATTGTTTAGCACGAGGCAATACTGCCGGTTGACCATGATGCCGAGCACATCACCCGTCTTGCTGAAGACAAGGTCGCCGGTCGAGGGGGAGAAATCGCCGCCGAAGAGGCGTTTGATCACACTGCTCTTCATCTTCACGTACTGCGGAGCCTTGGGGTCCACGCGGAAGGGCGTCTCGCCATAATATTCGCCGTCCTTGCTCACCAGCACGGCCTCGGTGAACTGGAAGGGGTTGGAGGTGGTGGGATAGGGGCGCGAGCCAAGCTGCTTCGCCTCGGCGTCGCTCAACGGGATCAGCAGCACGCGGGGGTCGGCAGCAAGGAACTCGATCTTGTTGAAACGGACGGTGCCGCCGGGACGCGACATGATGCCGGTGATCTTCTGCCAGTCCGTGCCGCGACCTCGTTCGGAAAGTTCGAAGGGGGTGTTCTTGATATGGACCAGCGAATACGTCTTGCGCCCCGCCTTGACCAACACGCTGGAAACGCCGGCGGACTGATCGACCGGCCGGCCGAAGAGGCCCTTGTAGATGCCGGTGAAGGCGGTGTCGATGCGGTTGGACCGGAAGTCGGTGAAGAGCATGTTCAGGTTGAGCGGCCGGTTCTCGCGCATCTCCTGCACGAGGTCGTCGCTTTTCTTCGCCAACTGCACCACGCCCTGGGTGATCTCGGTGGATTTCTCCTGCAGTTTGCCGACGTCGGAGGAAAGCCGCTCGGACTTGAAGGTGAGGTTGGTGACGTTGGCGGCGATCTGCTTCGACTGCGTGTCCAGCTTGGTCACGTTTCTGGCGATGTTCTCGGACTTCACGGTCAGCTGCCCGACCTCCTGCTTCACGGCCGCGGACTGCTGGGCGACCTGGGCGACGCCCTGCTCCACCATCTTCGTCTGGGTGCGAAGCTGGCCGACGTCCTGGGCGATAGCCTCGGTGCGGCCGGAAATCTGGGTGACGCCCTGCGCGACGGTCTCGGACTTCTGCGCGAGCTGGGTGACGCCCTGGCTCAACTGCGCGGTGGTCTGGGCGAGCTGGGCCTTCTCCTGCCGCACGATGGCGATCTCCTCCTTCATCGTGTCCACGTTCTCGCGGAGGTTCTTGTTCTCCACGGCGGCGGTCTGCACGGCGGTGTTGAGGCTGCTGACCAGGGCCTGCGCGGCGGCCTTCTGCTTGGCGAGGTCCGCGATCTCCCTCTCGCGCTGGGCGATCTCGCGCTTCTGTTCCTCGGTCCGCTGTTCCAGCTTCTCGGTCAGGTTCTCACGGAGCAGCTTCTTCTCCAGTTCGGCCTTGGCGGCGGCGATCTCCAATTCGCGGGCGAGCTTCTCGGCGGCGGCCTTCTGCGCCTCCAGCTTGGCGAGGGCCTCCTGCTTCTTGCGGGCCTCTTCCTGCTTGAGTTCCAGCTCGCGCTGAACGCGGGCCTCCAGGCTTTCGCGGAGCATGTCCTGCTTGACCTCGGCGACCTCGACCTTGACCTGGAGATTCTGCAGTTCCTTCTGCTTCTGGAGGTTCTCCTGTTGCAGCGTCGCCAACGCGGCCTGCCGTTTGGCCAGCTCGGCCTCCTGTTCCCTCAGGGCAGCCTCGCGGGCGGCGACCTCTTGTGCGTGCTTCTTCGCCTCCGCGTCGCGCTGGATCTGGAGTTCCAGTTCGCGCTGTTCGGCCGCGGACTTCTCGGCCTTCAGGGTCTTCTCCAGTTCCGCGCGTTGCTTCGCAAGTTCCTCCGCCTGCTTCGCAGCCTCGGCCAACTCCATCGCCGTGCGCATCTTGGCCTGCTGCGCCTCAAACAGCTCCTTCTGGATGCTGCTGCGCTCGGACTCCACGGAGGAAAGGTTCTCCTCCTTCTTCTCGAGGTTGCTCTCGATGCTGGCCAACTCGTTGGAAAGCGCCTGCCGGGCTGCGGCCTCCTCCTCCAACGCCAGTTTCATCACCTCGACCAGGTTGGTCTCCTGGCCGGCGGTGAGGTTCGCCGCGTATTCCTCCGCCTCCGGCTCCTTGCCGCTCTCGATATACCCCTTCTTGAGCGAATGCGCGTAAAGCAGATTCAGCAGCAAAAAGTCGCAGAGGATGAGCAGCAGCGTCTTGTTCATGCGGCGGGGAAAATCAGGTCAAAAGCTCGCCCTGCTCGGCGGCGGGCTGCGAACGGCGGATGCTCGAGGAACGACCGGCCTCCTCGCTGGCCATGATCAGGCGGCGCTTGTAGGGACGGACGTTGCGGATCTTCACCAGGGCCACGCAGGTGATGCCGAAGAGGTTCGAGGAATAGGCGGCGACCAGGTCGGCCTGGATGATGTCGAGCACCTGGAGGACCAGAGCCAAGGCCGTGCCGGCGATGCCGAAGTAAAGCCCCGCGTCAAACAGGTTGTCCTCGTTCTCCATCAGGCGGAGCTTCAGCAGCGGCGACTCGTCCATGCGATCGATCTGGTGAATGCGCTGGATGCAGACGAGGTAGACAATGATCTGCACCAGCAAGAACACCACGATGGTGCAGACGGTGTAGAGGTCCATATTTTCAAACATGGCGGTTTCTTTCTTCTCTTCGGGGTTGGACGGCGTTTCCTCCGGTTTCTCCACCGGAATGATGCGTTTTTCCGCCGCATAGTCGGTCTGGGAATTGGCGTTGAGCAGAAAAGGTTCACTGACCACGCCCAAAATCAATGCAAAAAGCAGGCCGAGCAGGCCGTTGCGCAAGGGTTGCAGGCGGGTCGCCACGCCCGAGATCGCCATGTCCGGCTTGAAGCGGATCCCGTCCCAGCCCGAAACCGCGAACAGCGCGCCCACGAGGAACAGCGCGAACTTCGCCAGCAGCAGCAGGGTCGGATGTTCGCGGGCCAGCTTCGCGGTCTCGCCGAGCTTCGCCGCCGTCCCCAAGGTCGCGATCCGGGCCTGCTTCTCCAGCAAGGTGTGGACTGCGCCTTCGCCCAGCGCAATCGCCCGGCGCAGGTCCGCCACTCCGGCGTCGCCGAAACGGACGACATAATCCGCCACGCCGCGCGCGTCGCCGGACATCACGACAGCGGTGTAGATGGGGGGAAAGTCCGTGTCGGCACGATTTGCAAAGTGAGCGAACTGCGCCACGGTCGCGAGGTCCGGCGCCCGGAGAAACAACTCCTCAATCGTCGCCCCGTCAAAGCGTTGAGCCAGCGAAAGGGTGTCCAGATAGAACGCCTCCAAGGTGGCGAGGTTCTTTGACTTCCGCGAAACGTGGGCCAACGCGCCGATCTCCTCTGCCAGGCCCGGCGAAACACTGCCGCTCTCGTGCAGCATGGCGACCAGCAGAATGGTCGCCTCCAGGGGCTGACCGCCGCCGGAGCCGGCCGGACTGAAGTGTTTCCAGCCCTTGAGATCAAGCGTGGCGAGGATGGCGCGACCGCCGGGCGAGGTGGTCTGCGTGAGCTCATTGCGCAACGCGGCGCGGTTGGCCTCCCCGATCAAGGCGCGCAACGCTGGCGGCGAGGGGGACAGTCTTTCCAGGCTGTCCCCCTTCCCGCCGGCCGCCGGCGCCTTCAACTGAACCAGCCCGGAATTCAGCAGGGAATTACGGCCGTCCCACACGCGCGCGCTGGTATTGGTCGGGGCGTTGTTCGCCAGCGCGACATCCAGCGCCTCCGGGTTCTCGACGCCCGCGGCGACAGCGGCCGCGCGGACCATCCGGGCCGGCCCCAGCTTGCCCTTGCTTGCCAAAGCCGCGCCGGCTTCCGAGATCGTCGTTGTGTCCCTCGCGAACTCCGCCAACAGGGCCGGATGCACCGACCCGACCCCGATCGGCAGAAACCACGCGCCCGCCAACAGACACATCCCTCCACAGAGCAGGAAGAACCAGCTCCACTGGAACGGCGGCTTGGTCATGGGTGTGAATTCGTTCATCGCGGCGCGGAAGCGTCGTTTCGGACAAGACGGAAAAATGGGAATCCGCGCCCGCCCGAAAAGCCAAGCATCCTCCAAAAGCCCGGCCGAAAGTCAAGGAACGCGAATAGGGCGCAGACCGCGCAAAGGCGCTGATCTGGCGCCAATGGGTGGGGCAAACTGCCCTCAGTGAGCCGCTGGGACATGCTCACGCCGGCTCATTCGGAGAACTCGCCCTACCTCGGCATCCGCTCATTCGGAAAGATTCGCCCCGCCCTTTCTCTGAGTCTCCAAGGCGGCGCGCACCGAGGGAAAAGCGATGTCGTCAAGATCGACCTCCGCCGGATCAAGCCAGAGGAAATCGGCGACGTCGTCCAGCGCGGCGACGTTCTCCGCATCGACGATCCGGGCGGTGAAGAAGAAATCGAGCACGGGGTAGGTCACGTCGCGGAAGACGTAGTCGTTCGGATGGGAGGACAGGAAGGCGACGTCCGCCAACTCCACGTTCACTTCCTCGCGAAACTCACGGCGCAACGCCTCCTCGGCGGTCTCGCCAATGTCGATGAATCCGCCGGGCAGCGCGAGGCGCCCCTTCGCCGGCTCCTTCGCGCGCCGGATGAACAGGGCCTTCCCGTCGGCGCGAAAGGCCACGGCCGCCGCCGCGACGCAGGGATTGAAGAAGTAAACAAAACCGCAGGCGGCGCAGCGCAGCGGCTCATTCGCCGCCGGACCGGCGACCGCCTCGCCGCAGCGCGGACAGAACTGGAAAAGCTGGGAGGGAAACATGGGAATGGGGAATTCGGAATGTCAGAATGCTGCCCGGACCGACGGACTGAACACTGGATACTTGAAGCAATCCTTCCTCAATCCGCAACCCAGGCGGAGCCGAGGGGCCAGGAACTTCCCGCGAGAGCCAGGCGGCCCCGTGTCAAGGGTTCCGAGCAGCCTTCGATCGTGAGGGACAGGTCGTCGTTGATGGCCAGCAGTCTGCCTCGGGCGAGGGGATCGGTGTTCGCGAAGTCGTTGACGTCTTCCGCCCAGACGGCCACCTCCTTCTCCAGGCAGCAGGAATGGGCGCGATAGGCTTCGAGCAGCGCGGCGGAGCCTTCGTCGATCAGTTGCTGGAAGACTTCGTCGAGCGACCGCAGAATCTTCGGCAGGAACGTGGGGAGAGTGATATTGGCGACGGGAAGAAGGTCGGCGAGACAACCGGCGGCGGGCACGAACCGGGAGGTCTCGATCGGCGGCGTGCGTTCAACGTTGACCCCCAGGCCTGAGATCACGGAGCGGAACCTCCCCTCCTCCACCTGGGTCGCGGTCAATGCGCCGGCGACCTTCTGCCCGTCGATCAGGACGTCGTTCACCCACTTGATGCCGACCTGACCGGGGCTGCCCGCCTGGCCGGCAAGCGCGCGCGTCACGCCCACGGTGGGCAGCATGCTGAAACCGTGGCCGATGTGATCCACCGACGCGTCGCAGGCATGGCGAACGGTGAGGTGGAGATTGCCCCGCTCGACCGCCCAGGAGCGTTCGCGATTGCCGTGGAAGCCCCGACCGCGCAGGGCGAGACAGGCGACCGCTTCCGGAAGTTGCACCCCTGCGGCGTCGGCGCTCTGCAGCGCGTCG
Source organism: Verrucomicrobiales bacterium (assembly GCA_038126235.1). GTDB lineage: Bacteria > Verrucomicrobiota > Verrucomicrobiia > Limisphaerales > JAYPEY01 > JAYPEY01. The sequence continues at coordinate 33,565 of JAYPFK010000033.1, read as the reverse complement.
AACTGAGACCCGGGCGCCTGATCCACGATGGCGACGGAATCCCAGCGTCCGACTGCAAAGGACGCCGGAGCCTCGGCGGTCCAGACCGGAAGCCCGGGGCCAATGACGGACCAGAGATTGGCCAACGGCGCGGGCAACGCGTCGGACGACAATCGGCGCCAGGCCAGCGACGACGGGAACAGATCGCCGAGCAGATCGGGAGAATCGGCCAGAAGGAGTGTTTGCATGGCAGATGGGAAAATGGGGAAAGAGCGCGTCGCATCGTGGAACCCGACCGCCGCGCGTCGCAAGCCCTTTTCTGGGAAGTTCCGGAACCGGGAGTTCCAACGACAGGTTCTGGACCTTGGAGGCGGTGTTCGCTCCGAGGCTTGGCGGACCGCAATGGAAGCTCCCGTTGAGCCGCGTGGGAAGATTGTCCTTCACGAAGGCGTGCGTGCGCGCGAGGTGGACGGGGCGTTCGTTCTCGGTGAATTCCGCCCTGACGAGGGGGAGCCCATTCCGATCACCGTGAAACTGGTGAGGGAGGGAACGAGCGGACCTCAGCGAGGCGCCGCCAACTCTGCAGTGAACCGTCGGCGTCCTGACCGCACACGCTTGCTGGAAAACGGCCCGTGAAGCGGAACGAGTTGTCGTCGAGGCGCAGGTCGGACAGGCGGACGTCCGCGTATTGGTTGGAGGAGGACAACTCGACGTCAGCGGCGCGATCGCCGCGAACCAGGAGAAGCGCGACAAGGAGCCATAATCCCAGGAAGGCCAGAAGCGAAAAAAGGACCGTCATTCCAATGGAAAAGCCGCCTGGGCTTTTGGACGGGATCACGGTTCCGTCGTGGCACACACGCGGTTTGCCCGGGCGGACCGTGTAGCTGAAGGGCTGCCATTTTCCATCGGGCTGCCGGGTGTAGATCAACGTCTCGGTCGCCTGCGGCAGTTTCTCGAAAGCGCTGGCGTAGACGCCCTCGTAGCGCGCGCCTGAAACCGTATTCACCATCGAGACCAACCGCCGGGATTTCACGTCGCCCAACGGAAGACGTTCCTTCTTCATCCGGGCCGACCATTCCTCCGCCGGACATTCGCGGCGCAAACCAGGCGCGGCGGTATCCCACGATTGCTCATGATCGCCGGCGTCGAGCAGCGCGAGCCATTCATCCATCTTGACCGGGCAGTCGAGTGTCGGGTCGGGCGGAGGAACTGCGTCGCCGTCCTCGACGTCAGATCGCCCGCGGCCACGGACCAGGAGCGACACTCCAAGAAACGCCGCCAGAAGGCCGACCGGAAACGGCGAAACCGGGAGAGGCGGCGGAAACGTGGGCCGCCCCGCGCGCTCCAACAAGACCTCTGCATTGGCCGCCCTCGCCGTCGCCTCGTCGGCGGCCCTGGCCAAGGCGCCCCGCCTTGCCGCGCGGGTTGCCTTGGCCTTGGGATCGGTCAGTTCGGCGGTTTCGGATTCCCAGCGTTCAAGCGCCGCAACCGCGTCGGCCTTGGCCTGCTGCGCCGCGTCCCGCAGCTTCTGATGATCGACAACCCTCTGCTGGCGTATTCTCTCCTGTATTCGGGCGACCTCGTTCCTCTGCTGGAAACCCATGACTGGGAGCATCAATCCCCCAAAAAACAGCAGCATGGCCACCAACGCATTCATCAAGGCGAGCGCGCCCGTCGCGCCGGCGGGAAGAGAGGTTGAACGTTCCGCGCCGCGATAAAACAGGTTCCCGCAGACCGGCAGCAGGAAGGCCCCCAGCCAGACGAACGGGACCACGAACGCCTCGACCGGATTCGGATGCCAGCCGCCCGTTTCACCCATGAGGGCGTGAGAGAAGAAACCACCCAACCCCAGCAACGGCAGGGAGACCAGGAAAGCCAGCCAGGCCAATGTCCGCAAAACCGCCGGAGACGGCCGGCCGGCGTTCCAGGCGTTCAGGCAGCGCCTCCCCACGGGGGAATACGCGACCGCGACCACGGCCGCCAGTTCGAGAAGGAGGCCAAACCACGCCGGGACGCGAAGCGCGCTCAGCGCGACAAAGCCCGTAAATCCCGACACGAGAACAGCGAATAAAACCGTCGCCGCCGAGGTAGACTGGAAAACGCCGGGCGACATCGACGCCCCTGGACGCCCCCCCGATCCCCCGCCCTCGCGCTGCAGCGCCCGCGCCGGGGCCGAGGTCAGGGTCTCCACCTCCTCGCGGAATTCCGCCGCCGTGGCGAAACGCAGTTCCGGCTTCGCCTCCAAGGCGCGCAGCACAATCTCGTCGAGGCGCACGTCGATCTGCACCTTGCGGGAGGGAGGTTCAAAGCCGTCCCCGGGCCGCTCGCCAGTGAGCAGTTCGTAGAGCACCACGCCCAGGGAATAGATGTCCGCTCGATGATCGGTGTGGCCCGGCCGGTCCATCTGTTCCGGCGCCATGTATTGCGGCGTCCCCGCCGCCGAGGCGAACGTGGCAGCGGATGCCCCGGCGGCCTTGCCCTCACCCGCCTTCGCCCCCCGTCCCTCGCCCCGGGAGCCCGCCGTCTCCCCCATCATCCGGGCGATGCCGAAGTCGGCGATCTTCACCCGGCCATCCCTGTCCAGCAGCAGGTTCTCCGGCTTGATGTCGCGGTGGACGATGCCGCGCTCGTGGGCGAACTGCAGGGCTTCGCACACCGGCGGCACGATCGCCAACGCCTGCTCCGGCGTGAACTTCCCCGCCTTCATCGCCTGCCGCAGGTTCACCCCATCCACAAACTCCATCAGCAGAAAATAGAATCCTCCCTCGCCCGCGACCTTCCCTTCGGCCTCGTGTCCCTCCGAGGTCTCCCGGCCCACAACCGGCGCGAACCCAAAATCATGAATCGTGACGATATTCGGATGATTCAACGCCGCCAATGCCTTCGCCTCCCGTTCGAACCGTTCCGCGAAACCCGCGTCGTCCGCCCGTTCCGGAGCGAGCAGCTTGAGCGCGACGAGGCGGTCGAGGGATTTCTGGCGAGCCTTGTAGACCACGCCCATGCCGCCGCGCCCGACCGGCTCCAGGTCCTCCAGTTGCGGAAACGCCGCGCGCACGGCTTCCAGCAAGATTTCGGGCTTCGGTCGACCGACGTTGTCCGGATCGGCGGGGGCGTCGGTGAGCCGTGTCTGCGTGGCCAGGTTGAAGGCGAGCACGCAGCGGGGGCAGACGCCTTCCGGCGCGTCGGGCGGCAGGGCGGCGCCGCATTGGGGACATGTCTTGTTGTCGCTCATCACCCTCTGGTTAAGCGTTGCCGGAAGTTTGTCACACCGCTCATCCCGCCAAGACGCCCATCATCAGCCGGACTTCGTCCTCAAATTCCTCCGGACCGCCGAGGGTCTGGGCGATCTCCTCGCGAAACAACAGGCGGAACCGCTTGCGCAAGCGGTGGACCGCCATGCGCGCCGCGCCCTCATTGACGCCAAGTTCCGCGGAAACCTCGGCGTAGGAAATGCCGCCGCGCTCGGCCGCTAGGCAACCCTTGAGAGCTTCGAACTCTGCTTCCCGATCGCCGGCGGCGAACTCCCCACGCAGGCGGCTCATCGTCCGCTCGATCAGGGTCAGCGCCCACCGGCGGTCGTACATCGCCTCGGGCGAAAGGCCGGCCGAGGGTTCGGCCGCGTATTTCCCCTCCGCGAATTCGGTGTCGAGCGGGACGAAACTTGCGCCGCCGCCGCGCTTGGCCGCATTGGCCCGGTCCCATTCGTTCGCCATGAACCGCTTGAACGCCACGAGGAGGAAGGCGCGGAACCGCCCCTTCCCGCGTTCCACGGACTGAAGATAACCCTTCTCCAGCAGGCGCGCGAAGAAGCCCTGCGTCAGGTCCTGGGCGTCATGGACGCTCTGGCCCTTCCGTCGCGCGTAGGCGTAGAGGGGATACCAGTAGCCGCGGCAGAGGGCTTCCAGCGCCTGCCGGGCCGCCGCGGTGTCCTCGCCGCCCGCCGCCAGCACCACCGACCAGCGCGTGGTCACGAAGACCGACGGCTGCGGCGGGGTGTCTTTCTGGGGGCGGGACGCGGTGGCCATGGGCGCTTGTCAGGAAGTTAAGAATCCGGCCCGCCTTGTCACCCACGAATCGACTTACGAGGACGTCGGCGTGATTCGGACAAGTGGCGCCCCGCAGTTCAAGTGGTCAGTATTCAGAGGCCAGTATTCAGGATCTGGAGAATCTGAATACTGAATACGGATTACTGACCCACTCTCACTGGGCAGGTCGTCCACCTTCTCCTCAACGCCATCGCCGCCCCGCCGCTCAGGGATGAAAGGGCGGGACGTCGGCCACGCGCTTGCCGTCGATCATCTCCTGGAGGTAGGCGGCGACGCGATCGACAATGCGTTCGATGAACTCGCTCCCGCATTCCGTGGTGGCCATGGAAGGCTTCTGATCTTCCTGGTCCGTCCAGACGTCGGTGCGGACGTTCTCGGGGAAGGCGGCGAGGGCGAAAGCGGTTTCAAACTCCTGCGCGTGGCCGGGCAGGTCCTGCGGCAGACGATGACCGCTCTTCAGCAGTTCCTTCGCGTCGGCCTCCGTCAGCGTGTCCCAATAGGGGAGGAAGTGGATGTTGCGCTGGTGGCGGCGGAGGATCTGGTCCCAGATGCCGCGGACAGGTGTGATGTTCCCGCCGTGACCGTTGAGCACAAGGATGTTCGCAAAGCCCGCGCGGACCATGCTGTCGATCATGTCGCCGAGCACGGCGATGAAGGTCCCGGCCTGCAGTGTCATCGTGCCCGGATGCCGCATGTGGTGCTCGCTGATGCCCGCCATGAGCCCCTCGGCCACGACAACCCGGGGCGCGAGCCGTTCGGCGACCCGGGCGGCGACGTGCGATGCGCTGCGCCAATCGTGCTCCATTTCCAGGTGCTCCAGGTGCTGCTCGATGGCGGCGGTCGGGATGATGCAGGCTTTCAGTTCGCCGGAGTTCAGGCGCTCGCGAAATTCACGTCGCGTGTGCTTGCGAAGGAGGATCTTGGTTTCTTCGGCCATGGCGGCGACGTTTGCCCGTCCGGCGACGGGAATCAAGGCTGGGGTTGGGGGCGTAGGACAGTCCTTCCGAGGCTGTCCCGGGTTGGCTCATGACGAAAGAGGGCTCCGCAGCTGAATGGCACGCCACGGCGCGCAGGAATGTCGCCACCAATCGAAGAGAGGCCTGCAACGCCGAGACAGGCAAGGTGCCTGTCCTACAGGATTCGCAGACGGTCAACGATTGCCAAGCGCTGGTTCGAGGGGCTGCCGCTTCTTTGGCGCCCGGGACTTGGAGATTGCCCCCAACCCAAGAAACAAAAACGGCGACCCGGAAAACCGAATCGCCGTCTGAGAATTTGGATGCCTTCGGCTTACAGGCCCTTGGCGAGCATGTGGCGGAGCAGATCGCAGACGCGGTTGCTGTAGCCCCATTCGTTGTCGTACCAGCTCACCAGCTTGAAGAAGCGGTTGTTGAGCTCCATGCCGGCGCCCTTGTCGAAGATCGACGAGGCGGGGCAGTGGATGAAGTCGGTGCTGACGACATCGTCCTCGGTGTAGTGGAGGAAGCCCTTGAGGTAGGTCTCGCTGGCCTCCTTCATCTTGGCGGAGATCTCCTCGTAGCTGGTCTCCTTCTCGGTGCGGACGGTGAGGTCGACGACCGAGGAGGTCGGGGTCGGCACGCGGAAGGCCATGCCGGTGAGCTTGCCCTTCACCTCAGGGCAGACGAGGCTGACCGCCTTGGCGGCGCCGGTGCTGGCCGGGATGATGTTGATCGCGGCGGAGCGGCCGTCGCGCGGGGCCTTCCGGCTGGGGCCGTCCACCGTCTTTTGGGTCGCGGTGTAGGCGTGGATGGTGGTCATCAGGCCTTCCTCGATGCCGAAGCCTTCCTTCAACAGCACATGGACCAGCGGCGCGAGGCAGTTGGTGGTGCAGGAGGCGTTCGAAACGATGTGGTGGTTGGCCGCGTCGTAGTCCGCATGGTTCACGCCCATGACGACGGTGATGTCCTCGGCCTTGGCCGGGGCGGAGATGATGACCTTCTTGGCGCCGGCCTCGATGTGGCCCTGCGAAAGGCTTTTGCCCTCGGCGTCCGCGCCGACGAAGAGGCCGGTGGATTCGACCACAACGTCCACGCCGAGTTCTTTCCAGGGAAGGCCCTTGGGGCCGACTTCACGCGGGGCGCTGACGACCTTCATCTTGTTCCCGTTGACGACGAGCGTGTCGTCGCCCTCATGGGAGACCTCGCCGTTGAAACGGCCCTGGGTGGAATCGTACTTGAGGAGGTAGGCGAGATTGTCCGCGGGGACGATGTCGCCGACGGCGACGACCTCGATGTCCTTGCCGATCATCCCCTGCTCTTCCATGGCGCGGAAGACCAGACGACCGATGCGGCCAAATCCGTTGATGGCTACTTTGACTGGCATGTGGCTTGTTCTTTCTGTTCTGCGTTTAAAAAAATGAGCGCGCATCATTCGCCTTCGGGGAGCCGGAGTCAATGGGTTTTGTGGGACTTTTCGGCGACAACCCCGCGGCGCCTGGCCGCCTCGGACAGGGGGCGGACGGTCGCTGTGCCTGAAAGCCGGGCCCACGCCTTTGCAGGCGCGGCTACCGGCGACGGAGAGCGCCCCCGTCCCCTTCAGCCCGCGACCCGTCATTCCAACGATTCGGGTTGCTTGGCGCCCCTTTCCCCGGCAAGTTGCCCGCTCAACTTTTCCCAGCGATTTATGGCAGAACCCAACCAAGAAACGTCGGCTCCCGGCGATCAGGCCCCTTCCCCCGTGTCGACCGACGATGTCGCCGCAATCGACGCTTTGCGCGGAATCTATGACAGGCTTCGCGCCGAGGTCGGCAAGCGGATCATCGGACAGGAGGATGTCGTCGAACAACTCCTGATCTGCATCCTCTCCAAGGGGCACGCGTTGCTGATGGGCGTGCCCGGCCTGGCGAAGACGCTGATGGTGCATTCGCTGGCCGATGTGATGTCGCTGGAGTTCAACCGCATCCAGTTCACGCCGGACCTGATGCCCTCGGACATCACGGGCACGGACATCCTGCAGGATTCCGACACGCCGGGAAAACGAGAGTTCAAGTTCATCAAGGGCCCGGTGTTCGCGAACATCGTGCTGGCGGACGAGATCAACCGCACCCCGCCGAAAACGCAGTCCGCGCTGCTCGAGGCGATGCAGGAGCACAAGGTCACCGCGGCCGGCCGGACGCTGCATCTGCCGGAGCCGTTCTTTGTGCTGGCCACGCAGAACCCCATCGAGCAGGAGGGCACCTACCAGCTTCCCGAGGCGCAGCTCGACCGCTTCATGTTCTTCATCCATGTCGAGTATCCGACCGAGGCGGACGAACTGCGCATCGCCAAGGAGACAACCGGCGGCGAACCCTCCTCGCTGGACCGGCTGCTCGACGGCCGGGAGATCCTCGGCTTCCAGGATCTCGTGCAGCGCGTCCCGGTGCCGGATCACGTCTACGAGGCGGCGGTGAGAATGGTCCGCATGACGCGGCCGCGGGAGAAGGAAGCGCCGGAGTGGATCCGCAAGTGGGTCATGTGGGGCGCCGGTCCGCGCGCCGTGCAATACCTGGTCCGCGGAGCCAAGGCGCACGCCGTCCTGCACGGCAGCTACCTGGTCCGGATGGAAGACATCGAGGCCGTCGCCAAGCCCGTGCTGACCCACCGCATCCTCACCAACTTCCAGGCCCAGTCCGAAGGCGTCACCAGCCCCCAGATCATCGAACGCCTGGTGGAGGAGACACGGAAGGACGGTTGACAAGGGAAGGCGGCGGTCGTTCCTGAATCCCGCTTCGCATCGAAAGATGAAATCCCAAGCTCCAAGCGCCAAATCCCAAGGAAGTCTCAAGCTCCAAACGCCAAACGCGCTCCGGGAGGCTGGTTTGAGACTGGGGATTCGGAGCTTGGAGCCTGGAGCTTTTTGAACCATGTCCTCCGACAACTCCGCAACCTCCCCCCTGCTTGACGGCGGCCTGCTCGGACGCCTGTCCCGGCAGCCCTTGGTGACGCGACTGCCGATGGAGGGCACGGTTTCCGGGCACCACAAGAGTCCGCATCGCGGATCGAGCGTGGAGTTCGCCGAATACCGGGAGTATGTCCCCGGCGATGACCTGCGTCGCCTGGACTGGCGCGTGTTCGCGCGAACGGACCGCTTCTACATGAAGGAGTTTGAGGCCGACACAAACCTCCGTTGCCACCTGGTGGTGGACTGCTCCGCCTCCATGAACTTCCAGGGCGAGCACGCCAACCGGCTCGACTACGCGAAGCGCCTCGCCGCGTCGCTGGCCTACCTCGCCATCCAGCAGGGTGACGCCGCGGGCCTGAACTGCGTCGGCGGCGCGAAATCGATCGAGATCCCCGCCCGCCGCAATCCCGCCCACCTGCAGCTCGTGCTCGACGCCCTGGAATCCGCCCGCCCGAAGGGGGAGACGAAACTCACCGACGCCCTTCATGAACTCGCCGAGAAGATCCGCCGGCGCGCGCTGGTCCTGGTGATCTCGGACTTCTTCTGCGATCTCGAAGAGCTGCTGAGCTGCCTGCAGCACCTGCGCTTTCAGAAGCACGACCTCGTTGTCTTCCAACTCCTCGACCCAATGGAGCTGGAATTCCAGTTTGACCGCCCCGTGCGCTTCGACGACCTGGAGAGCCCCGACAGCCTCGTCACCGAACCCGCGATGATCCGCGACCGATATCTGGAGGAAATCCGCGGCTTCCTGGACGAACTCAAAGAGGGCTGCCATGAATTTGCCGCGGACTATCGCCGGGCGACGCTGGACCAGGATCTGGAAAAGACGTTGTCCGATTTCCTCACCGAACGCGCCCGGGCAAGGGCCGTGTCGCCCGTGTGAGACAGCGGGAATCATGAAGACTTTCTTCGGCCACAAAAAGGCGCAAGAGGCACAAAAGGAAGGGATGCTTTTCGCGCCTTGTGGGGGCTTGATCGAAAAAACAAACAAGGAACGGGGAACCAATGCTGACACCGGGCATCAAGAAACTATGCGATGCGATTCGGGAAACGAGCTTCGCGATCCATCGCTATCATCGAAAGGGACACGCGGAGAAGATCTACCGGAACGCCCTTCTGCACCGACTCGCGAGGGCCGGAATCAAAGCTGTGGCCGAACATCCACTGAATGTTTACGACGAAGACGGAACGCTGCTGGGCGAGTTCAAGGCCGATCTGTTTGTGGAGGACAGGCTGCTTGTCGAATTGAAAGCCTGCCGCGCCACTTGCGACGAACATGTCGCCCAACTGTTGGGATATCTGCGAGCCTCGAGAATAGAGGACGGTCTCCTCATCAATTTTGGAGCTCCAAAGCTCTGGATCAAGAAATACATCCTGAGCGATCCAACTCGCGATCCCTACAGAATCTGACGCGCTCATCGGGCCGCAAAGAAGCTCGCAAAGAAGTTTCTCCTCTTGTGCTTTTTGAGCCTTTTTGCGGCAACCAAAGGAAAGGCTTGTTCGCCGCATGACCTTCCTTCAACCCGCCATCCTCTGGGCCCTGCCCCTGGTCGCGCTGCCGGTGATCATCCACCTGCTGAACCGGCTGCGGCACAAGCCGCGGCCCTGGGCGGCGATGCAGTTTCTGCGCGCGGCCAACCGCAGTTCGACCAGCCACGCCCGGCTCAAGCAGTGGCTGATCCTGTTGTTCCGCACCTTGGCCGTGCTCGCCCTGATCCTGTTTGTCGCGCGACCGCTGGCGGGCGGCTGGATCGGCTGGGCCCTGTCGCCGGCGCCGGACGCGATCGTGATCCTGCTCGACCGCTCGCCCAGCATGGAATCCCGAACCGCCGGGGGCTCCTCCACGAAGCGCGAACTCGCGCTGCAACGCCTCGCCGAGGCGGCCGCGCAGTTCGAGGAGTCGAGCCACCTGGTCCTGATCGAGAACGCGCTCCGGGAGCCGCAACAGATCGCCGGCGCCTCCGCGTTGGCCGGGCTCGCGACAACACAGCCCAGCGACGCGGCGGCGGACCTGCCGGCGATGCTGCAGGCCGCCTTCCAGTGGCTGGTGGACAACCAGGCTGGCGCGGCGGAGGTCTGGATCGCTTCCGACCTGCAGGGCAGCGCCTGGCTGCCGGAAGACGACCGTTGGCAGTCGCTGGCCGCGGAATTCGGCGCGTTGCCCCAGTCCGTGCGCTTTCGCCTGTTGGCCTTCAACGAGGCCGACGAGGCCAACGCGACAATTTCCCTCAACGAGTTGGCCCGTCAGGGCCGGGGCGGCTCGGCGGGGCTGGAACTGGCGTTCGATATCCGCCGCTCGGAGGCCGGGGCGCCGACGACCGTCCCGATCTCGGTGAACCTCGACGGCGGCGGCTCGCAGGTGGAGGCGACGCTGGAGGGACAGTCCATGCGCTGGCGTCAGCGGTTCGGGCTGCCGCCCGAAGCCAAGGGCGGCTGGGGCAGCGTCACCTTGCCCGACGACGGCAACAACACGGACAATTCCGCCTTCTTCGTTTACGGCTACGACACCGCCTTCAACGCCGTCGTCGTCAGCGCGGATGACGACAACGCCCGCTTCTTCCGCTTCGCCGCCGCGAGCCGTGAAGGAGGCGACTTCCAACCCGCGCGCCTCGCCTCCCCGAACGAGGCGGCGACCGTGGATTGGGATTCCAGCTCCATGCTGGTCTGGCAGGCCCCGACGCCGAAGGGTGAGACCGCCGCGCGCGTCCGCCGCTTTGTGGAGGAGGGCGGCGCCGCCTTCTTCTTCCCGACCGAAATCGAGGCGGGCGAATCCTTCGAGGGCCTCGGCTGGACCTCCTTGGAAAGCGCGCCCGAGGACGGCGAACCCTTCGCGGTCGAATCGTGGGAGGAAGCGGACGGACCGCTCGCGAACACGGACGAGGGACTGCGCCTGCCGCTCGACGAACTCGCGGTCATTCAACGCCGCGGGATCGCCGGCGGCGACGCCGTGCTGGCCTCGTTCGCCGACGGCGCGCCCTTCCTCGCCCGCCGCGCCATCGGGCGCGGACAGATCTACTTCTGCGCGACGTTGCCGGTGGATACCTGGTCCGGGCTGGGCGACGGCTTCACCCTGGTGCCGATGCTGCGGCGCGCCATGCGCGAAGGCGGCCGCCGGCTCAACCGTGAGTCCATGCTCGAATGCGGCCGCCTCAACGCGGTCGATCGCGCGAAGGCCTGGACCTCCGTGGATTCCAAGGAGCCGAGGGACATCCTCTCGCAGGCGGGCGTCTATCGGAACGGAAACCGGCTCGTGGCAGTGAACCGTCCCGAGGTCGAGGACGATCGCACGGTGATGGAGGCGGCGGCGGCAACGACGCTGTTCGGCGAACTTCCGGTGAAGCTCTGGGAAGAGACGCGTAATCGCGACGACCGCTCGCAGGGCGAGATCTGGAGGCTGGTCCTCGGCGCGATGCTCGCGTTTCTTCTGATCGAAGGCCTCCTGATCCTACCGGACGCGCGGCCTTCCGAAACGGCGAAGGAGGGCGCGAAGGCATGACCCACTGGTCGTTCGGAACTTCGATTCCCCTGATCCTGCTGGCCGCGCTGGTCTGGCTCGCGGGCGCGTGGCTCGCGCGCGAAAACTGGCTTCGCCGCGGGCGCACGAAGGCGATCACGGCGCTGGAAGGACTCCGCCTGGCGATCGTGACACTGCTTGTCTTCACCCTGCTGCGTCCGGAACTGGTGAAGATCATCGAACGCACCGAGGACCCCGAGGTCGCCGTGTTGATCGACGCTTCAGGCAGCATGGCGACCAAGGACCTGATCCTGTCCAACAACGTCGTCTCCCGCGCCGAGTGGCTGAACGTCCAACGGCAACGCGAATTCTGGAAGCCCCTGGAGAAGACCGCCCGGGTCAGCGTGGAGGAGTTTTCGTCGGAGGAGGCCGGCTCCACGGACATCGACACGGCCCTGACCACCGTCCTGCAGCGCGACCGCAACCTGAAGGCGGCGCTGCTGCTGACCGACGGCGACTGGAACACTGGCCGGTCGCCCGTCAGCGCGGCGACGCGTTTCCGTGAAAACGGCGTTCCTATCTTTGCCGTCTCTGTGGGTCGCGAGTCGCCGCTTCCGGACCTGTCCCTCGAACGCGTCAAGGCCCCGGTCTACGGCCTGGTCGGCGAGCAGATTTCCATTCCCTTCCGCATCGAGAGCCATCTCCCCGACAGCGTGACCACGACGGTCACGATCGGGAACGAGGGAAAGCAGGAGGCCAAGCGCGAACTGACCATCCCGCCGATGACCGAGCTGCAGGAGGCGGTTGTCTGGTCGCCGCGCGCGGTCGGCGAGTACGAACTCACGGTCGATCTGCCGGTGCAGGACGGCGAGAGCCTGACCAACAACAATTCGCAGACCTTCCGCATCTCGATCCGCTCGGAAACCTTGAAAGTCCTGGTCATGGAGTCGCAGCCGCGCTGGGAATTCCGCTTCCTGCGCAATGCGCTGGAGCGCGACCCGGGCGTGGAAATGCACGCCGTTCTTTTCCACCCCTCGCTGCCGCCGGGCGGGGGACGCGGCTACCTGCCCTCGTTTCCGGGAACGAAGGAACTGCTCGCCGCCTACGATGTGATCTTCCTGGGCGACGTGGGCATCGGCGGCGGCGAGTTGAAGGAGAGCGACACGGAACTGATCCGGGGCCTCGTCGAGCAGCAGGCCAGCGGGCTGGTCTTCCTGCCGGGCTCGCGGGGCCGGCAGCACTCGCTGACGAATTCCGCCCTGGCCGACCTGATGCCGGTCACGCTGGACGCGCAACGCCCCGAGGGCGTCGGCCTGCGCAACGAGGCCACCCTGGAACTGGCCAGCCGGGGGCGCGAGCATCTCCTGACTCGCTTCGATTCCGACGAGGCGCGCAACGACGCGATCTGGAAGCGTCTGCCGGGTTTCTACTGGTGTGCGGCGGTGGAGAAGAGCCGCCCCGGCTCGACCGTGCTGGCGGTCCATTCCGGCATGCGCAACCGCTGGGGCCGCCTGCCGCTGCTCGTGTCCAAACCCTACGGCAACGGCAAGACCCTGTTCATGGGCACGGACAGCGCCTGGCGTTGGCGGCGCGGCGTGGAGGACAAGTACCACTACCAGTTCTGGAGCCAGGTCGTCCGGTGGATGGCGCATCAACGCCACCTTTCCGAGCGCCCCGGCGTCCGCCTCACCTGGTCCCCCGAGACCCCGCGGGTCGGGGAAACGGTCTTCCTCCAGGCGACCGTGCTCAGCCAGGGCGGCCTGCCGATCGAACGCGGCCCGGTCATCGGGAAGATCGCCGGCGCGTCCGGCGCAGTGGAGCATTTGGAGTTCACGCCGCTGGAGGGCGGCTGGGGCGTGTTTCAATCCAGCTTCGTTCCAGAGAAAGGCGAGGCCTACACCGTCACCGTCGAGGCTCCAAAGCACGACCGCGAACTGGAGACGCGGATCGACGTCGCCGCCCCGACCCTCGAGCGCACGGGGCAGCCGGTCAATTCCGGCGTCCTGCGCGAAATCGCCGCCATCACCCTGGGCGAGAGCGGAGACCTCGACGACCTTTCCAGCATGCTGGAACGCATCGCCCTTCTGCCGGAGCCCCGCCCCTTGGAGAAACGCATCCGACTCTGGGCGCATCCAGCCTGGGGGGGGCTGATCCTGCTGCTGCTGGGCCTCTACTGGACCGGCAGAAAAATGGCGGGAATGGTCTGAGTTCCAAGCCCGCATGCCTGTGAACATCAAGCGGTCGTCACTTCCAGGATGCGCCGGCAGGTCATCGATTGATGAACCAGGATTGCTGATTGTCGAGGTTGTTCGCCGGGCGCTTTGGTCTGACTTCGGATTTCAACAATCCTTGTTCATCAATCGACATTCCGTCTTTCCCCTTCCCTGCCCGGCCCTACACTAAGGCCCATGGAACTGCTGGAACGACTGACCACCACGCCGGGGATCCCCGGCCGCGAGCAACGCATCCGCGCGCTGATCGAGAAGGAAACCGAGGGGCTGTTCGACGAGACGCGCGTCGACGCCATGGGCTCGCTGATCGGCGTGCGCAAACCCCGCGTCGCGCGCGGGAAGAAGCCGCCTGCGGAGCCGCCCCGGGTCATGCTCGCGGCGCACATGGACCAGATCGGTTTCATGGTCCGCCACATCGACGACAAGGGCTTCCTGCGATTGAACGCGGTCGGCGGGTTTGATCCGCGCAACCTGTTCGCCCGCATCGTGACCGTCTGCACGGAGCGCGGCGACCTGCCCGGCGTCCTGAACCCCGGCGGCCGCCCCGTCCACATCGCCTCCGCGGAGGACCGGAAGAAGATACCCGAGGTCGGGGAGTTCATCGTCGATCTCGGGCTGCCCGCGAGGGACGTTAAGCGCAAGGTCAAGATCGGCGACATGGTCACCCTCCTGGCCCCGACGCAGCAGATCGGCAAGATGGTCACCGGCCAGTGCCTCGACAATCGCGTCGCCTGCTGGATCGCCATCCGCGCGCTCCAGAAGCTCAGCCGTCACGACTGCGAGATCCACTGCGTCTTCACGGTGCAGGAGGAGGTGGGCCTGCGCGGCGCGGGCACGGCCGCCTACGACATCCGGCCGGACATCGGCATCGCCATCGACACCACCCTCTGCGTCGACACCCCCGGCGTGCCCTCGGACGAACGCGTCACCGAATTCGGGGCCGGCGCCGCGCTCACCTGCATGGACAGCTCCTTCATCAGCGACCTCTCAGTGCTTCAGGCCATGGAGGCGGTCGCAAAGAAGCACCGGATCAAGCATCAACGCTCCATCCTCCCACGCGGAGGGACGGACTCCGGCTCGATGCAGCGCGCCGGCGCCGGAACCCGCGTCTTCACGTTGTCCTGCCCCACGCGCTACATCCACACCGTCACCGAGTCCGTTCACCTCGACGACCTCAACGCGTGCCGGGACCTGCTCGCCGCCTACCTCGCGGATGTCTGACCGGCGGGCGATGAAGACCATCATCCTCTGCGACCCCGGGAACGGGGCGAGGCGCATCGCGGCGTTGACGCTGCTCGACCGCCTCGTCGTGGCCGCCCACCGGGGCGGCGGGGAGGACATCATCATTGTCTGCGATGGGGAGACGCCCGGATTGCAACGCGCCGAGGCGCTGGGAATCAGGACAACTGTCGCCGCCGAACCGCCTCCCCTGAACGGCCCCACACTGCTGCTGGAAACGACCTGCCTGGTTCAGGCGGGGGACCTGCGGCGGCTGATCGAGGCGGGGGAAGGCCGTCTCACGACAGTCGATGGGCGCGACCTCCCGGCGGGCATCGTCTCCCGGATCACCCCGGCGCCCGAGCCTGACCAGAAACGTCTGACGGCCGAGGGGGTCGCCGGCCCGGTCGTGGACGCCGCGTCGGCCGGCCAGGCCGAGCGCGCCTTGTGGGCCTCGCTGGGCAGTTCGACCGACGGCATGGTGGACACCTGGTTCAACCGCCCCTTGGGGCGACTGCTTTCGAAGCTGCTGATCCACACGCCCGTCTCACCAAACCAGGTTTCCGTCTTCGCCATTCTCGTTGGCGTCGCCGCCGGCTGGTTCTTCACCCTCGGCTCCTACCGGGACATGGTCGTCGGCGCGATCCTCCTGCAGCTCTCGGCCGCCATCGACTGCGTGGACGGCGACATCGCGCGGGTCGTCTTCAAGGAAAGCGTCCTCGGCAAGTGGCTGGACATCATCGGCGACCAGGTCGTGCACATCGCGGTTTTCGTTGGCATCGGCGTCGGCCTCTGGCGCATGGGCGTGGAGGCGCCGGTGATCCCGCTGGCCGTGAGCGCGGGCGTGGGCGTCGTGATCTCCTTCCTGGTCGTCCTGCGCGGGATGACCGCGCCGCCGGAGAAGCAGGACGCGCGACTGCAGGCCCTGATCGACAAGATGACCAACCGGGATTTTTCGGTCGTGCTGCTCGCCCTGGCGATCGCCGACCAGATGCGGCTGTTTCTCTGGATGGTCGGGATCGGCGTGCATGTTTTCTGGGTGGTCGCCCTCGCCGTGCAGCTGGCCGGGCCGGGCAAGGCGAAGGCGGCATGAAGCAGGCGCGCGATTGCGGGAGAGTTGCGGCCGTCTTCGCAAGAAGGTGGACGGTCTTCCGTTTACCGGTTCCCTCCACGCGCTTGCGAGCGCGGCTACGGGCATGCCGGAGAATGCACGCCGCCCTTTCTCAATCCCACACATGAAACGAGGCCTGCGCATCTTCTTCTTCCTGCTGGGCCTCGGTATCTTCGGCTGGTTCATCCACCGGACCGGCTGGGACAACATCTGGCCCACCGTTTCCGGCCTGGGTTGGATGGCGCCGCTCTGCGTGCTGCCCTTCGCGGTGGTGTTCGCGTTCGACTGCTCGGCCTGGCGCATTTCCTTCGGCAAACACGGCGTTCCCGGCGTGGGCTGGTGGACCATGTACAAGATCCGCTGGTCCGGGGAGGCGGTAAACTACGTGCTGCCGACGGCCTACGTGGGCGGCGAGGCGGTCAAGGTCTACCTGCTCCACAAGCGCGGGATCAATCCCAAGGTCAGCGCCGCCGCCTCGGTGATCTCCAAGTCCGCCCAGACCTTGGCGATGGTCGTCTTCATCGCCATCGGGGCCGTGTTGTCCCTGAAACATCTGCCGCCGGACAGCCCCGCCCGGCAGGGCATGTTGACGGTGACCGTGCTGGCCTTCGTCGCAGTGGGCGCCCTGTTCTGGCTGCAAAGCCACGGCCTGTTCACCTCGCTCCTGCGCATCCTGCGTTTCCTGCGGATCCGCGTCGCGAAGTTCGAGGAGCAGGAGGAACATCTCCGGCACATGGACGAACTGACGCTCCGCTTCTACGCGGAGGAGCGCGCCGCCTTCGTGAAGACAACGCTCGTCTTCCTGCTCGGCTGGTTCGCCGACGTCGTGGAGGTCTGGCTGGTCTGCTCGCTGTTCGGGCTGGACCTGGCCTTCACCCAGGCCTTCGCGCTGGAGTCCTTCATCAGCGTGGCCAAGGCGGTGGGCATGTTCTCCCCCGGCTCCATCGGCGTGCAGGAGAGCGGCATCGTGTTCCTCTTCAAGCTCTTCGTCCTGCCCGCCCACGTGGGCGTCGCCTACGCGCTGATCCGTCGCGTCCGGGAACTGTTCTTCGGGATTGTCGGGTGGCTGCTGATCTACCACGAGGAGGGCGCGGTCAAGGGCATTACGAGCAAAGCCCGAGAGGACGCCAACGCGCTGGCGTGAGCGGGGCGCGGCCGCGAAGGACTTCAAGATGCGGCGGTCACAGACACGCCGCTACAAGTCCAGTTGATGTAGCGGCGTGTCTGTGACCGCCGCATTTCAACTCCCTGGCTCAGGCACGTGTCTCGCGTAGATCGCGTCCAACCGGTCCAGCATGTGATCGAGGCTGTGCTGCGATTCGACCAACCGGCGACCGTTGGCGACGTATTCCGCGGACCTGTCCCTGTCGGCGAGGGCTTCCGCGATTGCGTCGGCCAAGGCCGTCGCGTCGCCGGCCGGGACGATGCGCCCGGTCTCGCCCTGACGAACGATTTCGGGAATGCCGCCGGCGGCGCTGCCAATGATCGGGACGCCGCAGGCGAGCGCCTGGAGACCGATCTGGGGCACGCCCTCATGGCCGGTCGAGGGGATCGTCAATACGCTCAATGCCCGCAATACGCCGGGCACGTCCTCGACATGGCCGGTCAGGTTTGCGTCGCCGGTCAAGCCCAGTTCCGCGATCTTGTTCAGGATGTTCTCCCGTTGCGGTCCCTCGCCCACGATGACGAAACGCGCGCGGACGCCGCGGTCCTTCAACTGTCTTGCCGCTTCCAGAAAGACGGGATGCCCCTTCCACGAACGCAGGACGGAAACCATGCCGACCAGCGGTCGCGGTTCGCTGCCGCCGTCGGTGTTTTCACCCAGGGCCGCCTTGGGGCCATCGGGGGAAAAGCGGTCGAGGTCGATCCCGGTCGGGACGGTCGTGACACGATCCTCCGGGAGCCCGAAGGTCGCGCGCAGGCCCGAGGTGATCTTGTCGCTGGTCGTCAGGACGTGGTCGGCCAAGGTCGTGAAGGCGTGCCGGCTCGCCCAACGGTTGGGGTAGGTCACGTCAATGTGGCGCGAACGGATCACGAGGGGCGTCCGCGCCAGACGCGCCGCGGCCCCGACAACATACCCGTCGCGCGAGCTGTGGGTGTTGACGACCTGGACCTGGTTCTCGCGCAGCCAGCGCTTCAGGCGGAAGGCGTTGATCGGGTAGCGGACCTTCTTGACGTCGAGATGCTTGACGAGGATTCCAGCCTCGCCGGCCCGGCGGAAGATGTCGCTGGTTTCCGGCGCCAGCAGGGCCGTCCACGCTCCGCGTCGCTTGAACCCGGCAAGCTCGGCAAGGACCCGGTGTTCCTGGCCGCCCCAACCCAGAGAAGCCTCGGAATGCACGATCCGCCATGGCGTCGCGCCGCTCATTTCTGTCTGGCCCGCGCCCGCAGTCGACGCCGCTTCTGAAGGCTCAGGTCCCATTGCAGGATCGGCGAGCACAACTGGGCCCAGAATCGGTCGCCGCCCGTCACCTCGAGTCGCGCGCCCTCGCGTTCCCGGCGCACGCATAGCAGGGTCCCGGCCAATCCGACGCGCGTGAAGTGCGGATTGCGCCGGAGAACCCGGTCGATCGGCCAGCGGACACCCTTGAAGCGCGGGGCATAGTCGTGGAAGCAGGCGAGGCCGCCCGGGTTCAGTAGGCGCAGCCAGCGCAGGTCGTTCATCACATGGCGGATCTTGTGCGAGGCGTCGATCAGCATGAAGTCGAAGCGCTCCCCCGCCGCCTCAGCCGCGGCGAAGGCGGCGTCGCTGCTCGTCACACGGAAATCGACCGCCTCCGGCTCCAAGCCCTTGTCCGTGAGGTTGCGCTTCACGATATCGAACTGGTCCTGGAAGTAGGACATGGTGTCGACCACCGAGAAGCGCGGACGGGCGTCCTCCGGATAGAGCTTCATCATGTAACACAGCGTGCCTCCGGCGGCCGTCCCGATTTCAAGGTGGGCGCCGCCGAGCTTCGCCGCGCGAATCCACGACTCCAATCCCGACAATTCCTCGTCGGTCATCTCGGGTTCGAGTGTGCTGGCGGACGGACGGTTGCCCATGATGCGTCGTCGCGGGAACGGGGGCTCGAAAACGGCGCGAAAGCGCGTTCAAACAGACGGAATCCGCCCGTTTCGGCGAGCCGGAATGATGCGGGGCGCCGCCGGGGGAGGCAATCTTTTCCCGGCGACGGCTTGCCAACGTTCGCGGCCGATTCCTATAGTCCGGCCGGTGTCCCACACAACTGATTCCAAATCGCCGACCGCCGCCTCGTTCCGCACGGAGCGCAAGCGGCAGCGCAACCGCTGGGCGGATTTCAAGAACAGTCTCGCCGAGGCCCTCAGCGGGATCGCGCCCGGAGAGTTCGGCCGCCTGCACCGTCAGGTCAGTGACTTCAGCATGATGAGCTTCGCCCGGCTCCGGGGCATTCATTCCGGCGTCTGCGAGATCATCGACAAGGGCATTCCCGGAGACCTGGTCGAGTGCGGCACGGCGCGCGGCGGGTGCGCCGCCCTGATGGGCCTGACCTGCAAGGAGCGCAAGGCCCCGCGCAACCTCTGGATCTTCGACACCTTTGAAGGCCTGCCGCCGCCCACCGAGGGCGATCCCGACTATGAACTCGCCAAGTCGCGCGAAGGCACCTGTCGCGGCGAATACGACGAGGTGCGCGGCCTGCTGGAAAGGCTGGGCGTCCTGGAGGGAGCCAAGCTGGTGAAGGGCCTGTTCCAGGACACCGTTCCCGTCTCAGAGGTGGGAACGATCGCGCTGCTGCACCTGGACGGCGACTGGTACGACAGCACCAAGGTCTGCCTCGACCATCTCTACGACAAGGTCAGCCCCGGCGGCGTGATCCAGGTGGACGATTACGGGCACTGGGCCGGAGCCCGCAAGGCCCTGCATGAGTTTTTCGACGCGCGCGGCATCAAGGCAGACCTGCGCTATCTGGACTACACGGGACGCCAGTTCGTCAAGCCGGCGTGACCGCGGGCCCAGGTCCGGCTCCATGGTCTCCCGCATCACAGTCATCCAACGCGAGTCGCGCGAGACTGACGCCGTCGAGGTCGCGCATGAATTCGTCGAGGCGGACTTTGGCGACGCCAAACGCACGCCGACCATCTTCGCGCTGTGGCAGTTGAGCCGGAAGTTTGACCTCGCCGTGCAACACGCCAACGCCAACCTCAAGGCCGCCGGCTCCGCCGAACCCGCTCACACGACCCGGTCGAGATTCTGCGCCCGGATCGCGGTCGCAACGCCGGACAATGGCGGGGAGGACGTCACGACCGTCGATCTGCCCGAGGCCTCCGAAGCCGACCAGGACGACTACGCGGACCGGTTTCTGGAAGCCATTCGAGCCGGCATCCGGGAGGCGCAGACCCAAGCCGGGACGGAACCCGAAAACCAGCCATGAAGCAGCAGACTGTCGTCGTTCTCGGAGCCTCGAAGAACCGCGCGAAGTTCGGCAACAAGGCCGTCCGCGCCTTCGTCCAACAAGGCTTTGAAGTCCACCCGGCGCACCCGCTGGAAGTTGAGATAGAAGGGCTGCCGACTGTTCCCAAGATCACGGATGTCCCGTTCCGCCCGGACATCGTCAGCGTCTACCTGCCGCCGCCCGTCCTCCTGAATACATTGGCCGAAATCGCCGCCAAGGGCTGCGGCGAACTCTGGCTCAATCCGGGAACGGACACGGAGGAGGTCATCGCGGAGGCGACACGACTGAGTCTGAAGGTCGTCCGCGACTGCAGCCTGCTGCGGATCGGTGTATCCCCCGCGGCTTATTGACGGGACGACGCCGGCCCAAACGGCGCGACAACAGTAGGCAAGCGGCCAAGGAATTCTCAGGCCCTCCTACAGCTTCAGCTTCAGCAGGCCGACTTCGAGGGTCAGGGCTTCCTGGACGTTGGTGTGGAGCAGGCGTTGCGTCCGTTCGATCACGGCGAGGTTTTCCATGGCCTGCTCGGGCGTCACGCGCGCGGCCACGGACCGCACGGGCTCGGCGAGCGTCGGCAGGGCCAGGAGAGATTCGGTGGCGCTGAGGGCGCTCATCCAGACATCGCGCAGCCACCACTGGATCCGCGCGAGCAACTCGGCGCGTTCGCGCCGGTATTCGGCCTCGATGGCGGCGGTCAGTTCCGTTTCCCAACGTTTGCGCAGCTTCTCGTCCACGTCATCGTGCCGGTGCAGGGGCGAACGTTCGGTCAGGGTCTCCTCGACGCTTTCCTTGATCGCCGCGAGCCGCGCCAACAGGCTGCCCAGCAGCTTGTAGCGTCCCAGCAAGCCTCCTTCCGGCCGGGCGGCCTGGCGGGCGAAGTTGTCCAGCCAGGCGAGTTCCTCGTCGGAGATCCGCAGCTTGGCTCCGCCGGCGAAGTTCAACCGCAGACAACGCGAGAGGATCGTCTCCAACAGTCGCTGGGGATCGGTGGAAAGCAGGATCAGGATCGACTTCGTGGGCGGCTCCTCCAGCGTCTTCAGGAAGGCGTTGGCGGCGGCGATGTTCATGCGGTCGGCCGCCACCACGATCGAGACCTTGAACTCGGCGTCGGTGGGCTTGAGATTCACCGCCCGCATCATCTCGCGCGTCTGGTCGACCGTGATGACGCGCAGCTTCGATTCCGGGCGCAGCCAATGGACATCGGCGTGGTTCAGGTCGGCGATCTTGCGACAGTTCAGACAATGGCCGCAGGAATCGATGGCGAGACCGGCCGCCTCCTGGCGGACGGGCTCGCGGCAGTTGAGGGTCGCGGCGAGCGCGGCGGCCATGTCCTCCAACTCGCTCATCTGCGAGCCGGTGAAGAGGTAGGCGTGCGCCAGACGGCCGCGTTGCAGGCTGCGCTGAAGCAGTTCGACGACCTGACCTTGTTCCGGGAAATCTGTGAAGGGCATGGCGGGGAGGGTTGAATCAACGATAGGGTTGGCGCAACTCCACGGACCGCTTCGCCTTCGCGCGGGCGCGCATCTTGATGTTCAGGATCTCGACACCCACCGAGAACGCCATGGCGAAGTAGATGTAGCCCTTGGGCACATGGAAGTGAAGGCCCTCGGCGGTCAGCGTCATCCCCACGAGGATCAGGAAGCTCAGCGCCAGCATCTTCAGCGTGGGATGCTTGTTGATGAATTCCGAGATCGCGTGGTTGAAGACCAGCATGAAGATCATCGCCAGCACGACGGCGGCGATCATCACCGGGAGTCTGTCCACCATGCCGACCGCCGTGATCACCGAATCCAGCGAAAACACGATGTCCAGGATCATGATCTGCACGATCACCGCGCCAAACGTCACCGTCCCCATCTTGTTGGTCGCGTGACCGTCCTCGCCCTCCAGCTTGTCATGGATCTCGTGCGTGCTTTTCCACAGCAGGAAGAGACCGCCGCCGAGCAGGATCAGGTCCTTGCCGGAAAGCCCGTAGGGCTCGTGCAGCCAGGACCAGTGCGGCAGGTTGATGAGGGGAGCGGTCAGCTTCATCATCCATGACAGGCTGAGCAACAACAGGATGCGCGTGACCAACGCCGCCGCCAGGCCGGTCTGTCGCGCCTCGCGCTGGCGTTCCTCCGGCAACTTGTTCGCCAGGATCGAGATGAAGACGAGGTTGTCGATGCCGAGAACGATCTCCAGCGCCGTCAACGTCAACAGGCTGATCCAGATGGTGGGGTCCGTGAGCCAATCCATGCGCGGGAGTGTAGCGATGCCGGGGCGACTGTCAGGCAGGTTTTTGCCGCACAAGACCGCCCCCCACGAAGCGCTTCACTCACCCCTCCGGGTGTGGCAGTCTCCGGGTTTGTTCGCGATGAAGACCTTTTCGTTCATCACGCCCGGAATCCTGGCTGCATTGGCGGTTGTGGCGTCGATGCCTGTCTCCCCGCTCCACGCCGAGGGCGACCGCCCCGTCTCGTTCCGGAACGAGGTGACGCCGGCGCTGAGCAAGGCGGGCTGCAACCTCGGAGCCTGCCATGGCGCGCGGGCGGGCAAGGGACGGCTTGCGCTTTCGCTGCGGGGCGAGCTTCCGCTCATGGATCACGCGACCCTGCTGAAGTCCTTCGTCCGGCCGGGCGACCCGGAGCGCAGCGCCATCCTGCGCAAGGCGACGCTGGAGGTGGAACATGAAGGAGGGAAACGATTTGAAAAGGACTCCGAGACCTGGCGCCTGCTGACACGCTGGATCCGGGATGGCGCCAAGGCCGAAGTCGCGGGCGAACCGACGCCCGTCGAACTCACCGCCGCGCCGGCCGAGCGGGTCGTGTTCGCGCCCGAGACCTCCTTGCAGATCACGGCCACCGCGCGGTTTTCGGATGGTTCGGTCCGCGACGTGAGCCGCTGGGCGATCTACGAACCCTCGACCCTGGATGTCGAGGTGGACGCCGCCGGCAAGGTAAGCAGCCTCCGCCCTGGCGAAACCACCGTGAACGTCCGCTTTCTCGAACTGCAGACGCCCGTCCGGTTGGCCTTCGTCCCGGCGCGCCCCGGTTTCGCTTGGAGCGACCCGCCCGCGGAAAACTTCATCGACGCGGCGCTCGCGTCCAAGTGGCGCACCCTGCGCATCCTGCCCTCGGAGCGCTGCGACGATGCGGCCTTTGCCCGGCGCGCATGGCTGGATCTGACCGGCGCGATTCCCACCGCCTCGGAGGCGCGCGCCTTTGTCGCCGACCCCGATCCCGCGAAACGCGCCCGGCTGGTGAACCGCCTGCTGGAGACGCCGGAGTTCGGGGACTTCTGGGCCTTGAAATGGGCCGACCTTTTGCGCGTCGAGGAAAAGGTGCTGGATCGCAAGGGCGTCGCCGCATTTCACGGCTGGATCCGCCAATCCATCGAGGAGAACAAGCCGCTCGACCGGTTTGCGAGAGAGATCCTGACCGCGCTGGGCAGCACCTACGAGGTCGCGCCGGCGAACTACTACCGCTCCCTGCGCTCACCGGACCGGCGGGCGGAAGCCGTGGCGCAGATCTTCCTCGGAACGCGCCTGAACTGCGCCAAGTGCCACAACCATCCCTTCGAACGCTGGACGATGGAGGACTACTACGGCTTCGCCGCCGTGTTCGACGGGATGGACTACGACATCAAGGAGAACAAGCGGTTCGACAAGAACGACAAGAACAACTTCGTCGGCGAGCAGGTGGTGAAGCTGATCGCCAAGCGCAACCTGAAGAACCCGCGCACGGACAAGATCCCCCCCCCGAAGCTGCTGGGAGCCGGGCCGGAGATTGATGCGGGGGAACAACGCCTGGAAGAACTCGCGGACTGGCTGGCCTCGCCGGACAATCCACTCTTCGCCCGGGTGCAGATCAACCGCATCTGGAGCCACCTCATGGGCCGGGGCCTGGTGGAGCCGGTGGACGATTTTCGCGCCACGAATCCGCCGGTGAACCCCGAACTGCTCGACGCGCTGACGGAGGATTTCATCGCCAGCGGCTTCGACCTGCGCCACGCGATCCGGACCATCTGCGCGTCGCGGGCCTACCAACTGGACTCAGAGCCAAACACGACCAACGCGGAGGATGAAATCAACTTCGCCCGGGCCCTGCCCCGTCGTCTCGGAGCGGAGCAGTTGCTGGACTCCGTGCACGGCGCCTTGGGCGGGCTGCCCAGCTTCGAAGGCTACGACCGCCCCATGCGCGCCGCGCAGGTTCCCGGCATCCGCGCGGTTTATCGCCCCAAGCGGCCCACGCCCGGAGACACCTTCCTGCACCTGTTCGGCAAACCCCCGCGCCTGACGGACTCGGACACCGAGCGCGTCAACGACACCTCGCTCGCGCAGGTCTTTGAACTCACCAGCGGCGCGACGCTCAACAGCCTCCTCACCGCGCCGGACAACGCGCTCTCCCGCCTGCTTCACAGCGGAACATCGGACGCGGCCTTGATCCGCGAGCTGTATTGGATGCTGCTGACTCGCGAACCGACCGCCGCTGAACTCCAGGCCGCGACCGACCACCTTGCCAAAAGCGACAACCGCCGCGCCGCCGCCGAGGACCTTGCCTGGGCGCTGTTGAACGCGAAGGAATTCATCCTGAGAAAATGAAACGAAACGCATCGCCAGAACGCCGTTTCCGCCACGTCGAGCTTTCGCGGAGGCAACTGCTCAAGGTCGGCGGCATGGGGGCTCTGGGCCTGACGCTGCCCAAGATCCTCTCGGCCAGCGAATACCCCGGCGGCCGCCCGCCCGCCCGCGCAAAGTCCGTCATCTTCCTGTTCCAATGGGGAGGCCCGTCGCACCTCGACATGTTCGACATGAAACCCGACGCGCCGAAGGAATACCGCTCGCCGCATGGGTCGATTCCCACCTCGAATCCCGATCTCATCACCAACGAGCGCCTGCCGCGCGTGGCGAAGATCATGGACCGCTTCACCGTGATCCGGTCCGTTCACCACAGGATGAACAACCACAACTCCGCCGGCTACTACGCGCTCTCCGGACACGCGCCGCCAACGGACGACCAGCGCCTCCGGGATTCCATCGACCTGCGCCCGGCCTACGGCTCCGTGGTTGATCATCTGGCGCCGAACGAACGCGGCGGCCTGCCGACCTTCGTCAGTTATCCCCATGTGATCGCGGACGGTTCGCGGACGCCCGGCCAGGCGGCCAGCTTCCTGGGCAAGAAGCACGACCCCCTGTTCGTGCCGCGCGATCCCAACGACCCCAATTTCCAACTCCCCGAACTGAGCCTGCCGGACAACCTGAGCATTGACCGCCTTCAGGCCCGGCGCGGCCTGCAGCAGCTGATCGACGAACAGTCGCGCCTGCTGGACTATTCGGCGGAAGCGCGCGGCCTGGACGACTATTATCGCCGGGCGATCGGGATGTTGAACAGCCGGCGGCTGCGCGAGGCCTTCGACCTCTCCCGCGAACCGGCGCCCCTGCGCGACGCCTACGGCCGGACCACCTACGGCCAGGGCTGCCTGCTCTCCCGACGACTCGTGGAAAGCGGCGTGAAGTTCGTCACCTGCTACTTCTCGAACAGCATCGGCGGCCAGAGCACGACGCGCGGCGGCTGGGACACGCACGGGTTCAACAACACACGCATGTATCCCATCGTGGAGAAATACCACTTCCCCATCACCGACATCACGCTGCCAACGCTGATCCATGACCTGGAACAGCGCGGCCTGCTGGACGAAACACTGGTCGTGTGGATGGGCGAGTTCGGCCGCACACCCAAGATCAACAAGAACGCCAGCCGCGACCACTGGCCCAGGTGCTACAGCGTGCTGCTCGCCGGCGGCGGGGTGAAGCCGGGCTACATTTACGGAGCCAGCGACAAGACCGGCAGCGAGCCCGCGGAGAACCCGGTCACCCTGGAGGACCTTTCGGCCACCATCTACTACCTTCTGGGCATCGACCCCACCACGCTGGTCCACGATCTCCAGGGCCGCCCGCTCATGATCTCCAGCGGCGAACCGATCCTGGACGTCGTCGCCTGAGCGGCGCGTGTTTGAGAACGGAGCGCGGAATTTATTCCGCTTCAACCTGGGATGAACGCACGCACTGGATCGGTTGGAATTTTCAGGGTTGCCGGAGGTTGATGCGGAATGAATTCCGCGCTCCGCTTCGCCTGCTGTCGAGGAAAGGATGTTCAATCTCCCGCGCATCTGCTAGGGATGTCGCGGCTTCACCCGACATGAGCGATAACCAGACAAAATCCCAGGTCGCGGAATTCTACGAGGAGTTCCAGTCCCATGGAAAATACGACTACCTCTACGGCGACGAGAAACGGAAGAACCTCTACGTCAGCCTGATCGGCCAGGGACGCGACATCCTCGAGGTCGGCTGCCGCGCGGGCAATCTCACGCAGCACTTCCGCGAGGGCAACAAGGTCGTCGGCATCGATGTCGACCGCAACGCCCTGGTCGAGTTCGAGAAGCGGCTGGGCCTGGAGGGGCATTGGGTGGACGCGGATTCGGAGGACTTCCCTTTCGAGGACGAGCGGTTCGACACCGTGGTGTTCTCCGAGGTCATGGAGCACCTGCGCTTCCCGCAGAAGGCCTTGAAGGAGATCGCCCGCGTCCTCAAGCCGGAGGGGCGGCTCATCGGCTCGGTCCCCAATGCCTTCCGCCTGCGCAACCGCCTCAAGTTCCTGCGCGGCAAGCCCTACGAGGTGGATCCCTCGCACCTGCGCTCCTACTCCCACGGACTGGTCCGCAAGGAGTTGGGGACCTTCTTCGAGAAGATCGAGATTCACCCGATCTCGGGCCACCTGCTGGGCGGAGGCAGCACGGGGATCCCCGTCTTCACCTGGCTGCCCTTCGGCATTCGCGCCCTGTTCGCGCTGGACCTGGTCTTCGTCGGCGTGAAGAAGGCCGCGTCCGCCGACGCCGGGACCACCCCATGAGCGCCGAGCGGATCTACGAGGGCGTTCTGCGCGTCGTTGAAGGCATCCCGGACAAGGCGGGGCTGAAACGCCACCTCGACATCGGCGCCGGGCGCGGTCGGTTGATGGATCTGTTTGCGGAGCGCTTCGGGGTCGAGTCCTCCGCGCTCGACTACACGGACGAACTGATGCAGCGCGAGGGGCAGAAGGTGGACATCGCCGACCTGAACCGCGAGGGACTGCCTTATGAGGATGGCTCGTTCGACATCGTGACCGCCACGGAGGTGGTCGAGCACCTGGAGCACTACCGGCAGGTCCTGCGGGAGGTCCACCGCGTCCTACGTCCGGGAGGCTGGTGCGTGCTGACGACGCCGAACATCCTGAACCTCAACTCCCGCTTCCGTTTCCTGTGGTTCGGCTTCTGGAACCTGTTCGGTCCGCTGCCCGTCAAGCACGGAGCCCTTTACTCCACCGGCGGCCACATCAACCCCGTCTCGTTCTTCCTCCTCGCGCACGCGTTGATGGACGCGGATTTCGCGAACGTCTCGGTGACAGTCGACAAGCATCAGCGCTCGGCCTGGCCCAAGCTCATTCTGGTCTGGCCGTTCCTGAAACTCTTCGCCGCCTGGGCCTGGCGCAAGGAGGTCCGGCGTTTCCGCACCATCGACGCGGACAACGCCCCCCTTGTGCGCGAGATGAACTCCATCCCCATGCTGCTGGGACGGACCATCATCGTGACCGCCCGGAAGCCGGCCGCCTGACCGCCGCCGCGCCCCACCGTCATGAAACTCGCGCTCATCCGCCGCCAGTTCGCCGCCACGGGCGGAGCCGAGCTCTATCTGCAGCGGTTGATGGGCGAGCTGACGGCGAAGGGACACGAGGTCCACCTGTTCGCGGAGGGCTGGGATTCCCCCCCGCCCGAGGTGAAACTGCATGCCGTGCCCGTGTTCGGTTCCCGCGCGGAGCGTCCCCTGAACTTCGCGGAGGCCGCGAAGACAGCCGTCGCGAAGGAACGCTTCGACTGCGTGTTCAGCCTGGAACGCACGCTCAAACAGGATGTCTACCGGGCGGGCGACGGGGTGCATCGGGTCTGGCTGGAGCGGCGTCGACAGTTCGCGCCCTGGTGGGCAAGACCGTTCATCGGCGGCGGCTCCTTCCATCGCAACATGATGCGGCTGGAGACCGCCGCCTTTGATCCGGCCAACACCGGTCGGATCATCGTCAATTCCGAGATGGTGAAGCGCGAGATCCTCGAGCATTTCCCCTTTCCCGAGGAACGAATCCACCTGGTCCGCAACGGCGTGGACGTGGAACGATTTCACGACGGCCGCCGCGCGGAGACGCGCAAGCGCTTCGGCGTGGCGGACGATGACTGCCTCGCCCTCTTTGTCGGTTCCGGCTGGGGGCGCAAGGGGCTGCGATATCTGATCCGGGCGGTTGGCGCAGTGAACGACCTACGGCGCGATCAGGAGCGCGCCCGGAAGGCCTACGATCCCGAGGCAGAGGAGGAGGAAGAGGACCCTGGGCCCGACCCGCCCGGCGCGCCGCGGAAGCCTGTCCGACTCCTGGTGGTCGGCAAGGGGCGCAAGCCCGCGGGCGCGTCCGGCGACATCATCTTCGCCGGGCCGATGAACGACGTGGAGAACGCCTATGCCGCGGCGGACCTGTTCGTGTTCCCGCCGATCTACGAACCCTGCTCCAACGTGGTCTTTGAGGCCCTCGCCGCCGGGCTGCCCGTGATCACGTCCCGGCAGAACGGCGCCTCCGAAGTGATCGAGGAGGGCGTCAACGGCTCGGTGGTGGACGACCCCTCCGCCATTGACGCCCTGGTCCGCGCCATCTGTCACTGGGCGGCGCACCGGATGACCATGGGCCGGATCGACACCGACGCGCTCGAACTGGATCGCAATGTGGAGGAAACGCTGAAGATCCTTCAACTTGCGGCGGAAGAGAAGCCGGGGGCGTCATGAAGATCTCGTTCTGCCTGATCACGTTGAACGAGGAGGAGAATCTCCCGCGCGCCCTGGAAAGCTGCGCCGACCTGGCGGACGAGATCGTGATCGTCGACTCCGGCAGCGCCGACCGCACCAGGGACATCGCCGAGGCATTCCACGCCAAATGGCATCACCAGGACTGGCTCGGCTACGTGGGACAGAAGAACAAGGCGCTTTCACTGGCCGAGAACGAATGGGCCTTCGTCCTCGACGCCGACGAGGAATTGTCCGCCGCGCTCCGGACGGAGGTGCGGGAAGTGAAAGAATCCGGCGCCCCGGACGAGGTCGCCGGCTGGTCCATGCCCCGCTGCGTCTGCTATGAGGGCAGGTGGATCCGCCACGGGGACTGGTACCCGGACCGCCTCACGCGGCTGGTCCGGCGGGCCAAGGCGAATTTCGCGGGCGGCAAGGTCCACGAGCGGCTCGAAATCGACGGGCCGGTCCGCGAGTTCCAGGGAGACCTCCATCACTTCTCCTTCAAGGACGCCGGAGACCATTGGGCGCGCTGCCA
Organism: Verrucomicrobiales bacterium; assembly: GCA_038126235.1. Taxonomy (GTDB): domain Bacteria; phylum Verrucomicrobiota; class Verrucomicrobiia; order Limisphaerales; family JAYPEY01; genus JAYPEY01. The sequence goes on along the minus strand of JAYPFK010000033.1, from coordinate 3,849 downwards.
GAAATACGCGCGACTCTGGGCTGAAACCCAGCACGAAGCCGGACGCAAGGCCGGCCCCCTCGCCCCGATTTCGCGGGCGGCCTTCCGCTGGCTTCGCGGCTACCTGCTCAAGGGCGGCTTCCTCGACGGCGCGCAGGGAGCGCGCATCGCCCGGATGAACGCCCGCGAGGTGAAGCTGAAATACGAACTTCTGCGGGAATTGAACCGCAAAGCAGGCGCGTAGAAGAAAAAAGCGTTCTTCGACGTTTTCAGCGGAATGGATGGGGTTCGCGAATCCGCGCCATTGTGTTGCACTGAAGACGTCGAGGACCCAGAAAAGGAAAGACCGGCCCCGCAGAAAGCAGGACCGGTCTTTGCAGGCGCCGCGTCAAGAAAGCGGCGTCGATCTTGAGATCAGTCGAAGCCGCCGCTGCTGGCCTGGACCTTGTCCGGCATGACCGGGGTCGCCTTCAGGTCCTTGGGGATGTCGGCGGTCGTCGTCTTCAGGAAGGCGGCGATGTCCGCGATGTCGGACTTGGAGAGTTCGAGGCCGAGCTGATGACGGCCCATTTTCGCGATGGCGTCGTCCAGCTTGTCGGCGGAGGCGTCATGGAAGTAAGGGCCGGTCTTCTCGATGTTCCGGAGGCTGGGAACCTTGAAGAACATTTTGTCGGCCTCGTTGTGCGTGACGCCGAAGCGCCCCTGGTCCTTCTGGTTCGGCCAGGGCTTCACCAGGCCGACCTTCTGGTAGAGACGGCCGCCCAGCAGCGTGCCCGCGTGGCAGGTCGTGCAGCCCAGCTTGGTGAACTTCTCCAGGCCTTCCAGCTCCTGCTTCTTCAGGGCCTTCTTCTGGCCCTTCAGATACCGGTCCCAACGCGCGGGCGTCGCCAGCAGGCGCTCGAAGGCGCCGATCGCGATGCCGACGTTGTTGTAGTTGACGGGATCCTTGTCCTTCGGGAAGGCGGCGGCAAACCACTCGGGATAACCCTTGATGCCCTTGAGGCGGGTCACAACCAAATTCGGATCCGGCATGCCCATCTCGCCGGCGGCCAGGATCGGGCCCTTGGCCTGCTCCTCCACGGTCGGCTCGCGGCCATCCCAGAACTGCGTGATGTGGCCGAAGGCGTTGAAGGTCGTCGGGGAATTCCGTCCCACCCGGTGGCCTTCAAAGCCCTTGGAGAAACCCTCGCCATCGACGCCGAACTTCTTCAGATCATGGCAGGAATTGCAGGATATGTCGTTCTTCAGGCTGATGCGCTTCTCGAAGTAGAGGGCCTTGCCCAGCTTGACGCGCGCCTCGTCCACGTCGCTGCGCGGCTGGTCCCACGTGCTTCTCAGCGGCGGCTGAAACACGTCCAGATCGCCGGCCTGCAGGGAGGGCGCGACCAGAGCCAGGGCGGCCGCGTAAAGAAGATGAGTCGTTTTCATTTGTTGTCGTGCAATTTCAGGGTTCCACAAGTGAACCCCGTTTTTAGCACGATCCCGGAAATTGCCAAAACTGTTTAATCCGATCAATCTGATCGGAAATCATGATCAGTCAGATTCCCTCGACGCAGCAGCTCCGCTACTTTCTCCGGGTCGCGGAGACCCTCAGTTTCCGCAAGGCCGCCGAATCCTGCTCGGTCTCACAGTCCGCCGTGAGCGGCGCGATCCGCGACCTGGAGGCCTGCCTGGATTCACAGTTGCTCGAACGCAGCAAGCGCAAGGTGAAGCTCACCCGCGAGGGGGAGGCCCTGCTGGCGCAGGCGCGCGACATCTTTGAGCGGCTTGCGTCGCTGCGTTATGTCGCGGATGCGATGCGCGGCCCGCTCGTCGGCGGCCTGCGCGTGGGCGCCATCCCGACCATCGCCCCGTTCCTACTGCCCGAAATCGTCGGGCCTTTGCGGGAGGAGTTCCCCCAACTGGAGCTTTCGGTCGTGGAGGATCTGACCCCCCGATTGCTGGAGGCGCTGCGGCGGGGCGATCTCGACTGCGCGATCATCGCCCTGCCCTATGAGATCGAAGGGCTGGCCCACAAGGTCCTCCTGCGGGATCCGCTCTACGTGGCGATGCCAGGGACGGGCGCAAAATCCCGACCCGCCGCCATGTCCTCCACAGCATTGAAGAAGGAGAAGCTGCTGCTGCTGCAGGATGGACACTGCCTCAAGGACCAGGCGCTGGCCGCCTGCCGCATGACCGACAGTCCGACGCTCACCGCCTTCCGCGCGTCGAGCCTGATGACGCTGGCCCGCATGGTGGAGCGCGGCGAGGGCGTGACCTTCGTGCCCGGCATGGCCGTGCCGGTGTTCTCGTGCTGCCTGGAGGATGTCGAGTTCGTGCCGCTCAAGGACTCCGGCGCCCGGCGCGATATCTGCCTCTGCTGGCGCGGCGACTCTTATCGTCAGGACGGGATCGAACAGCTGGCCGATTTCATCATCCGGAATTTTCCGACGAGGTGAATCCGGGGCAGCAGCCTGCGTCTCCGGACCACGGTCGATGACGGAGCGCGGCTGTGTCGGAGACCAGCCGCAGCAGCTTGGACGACCAGCCAAGACGGCTCCATGCCCCAGCGCTCGTGATTAGGTGGCTGCTGCGGCTGGTGCCGAAGACGGGACACAGCTGCGCTCCTTGGCGCTTCGCTCCAACCCCTGCCATTTCGGTGGCGGAAAGAACTGGACCAAGAACGCCCCAAGAAAACAAAAAGCCCCTTCCGGTTTCCCGGAAGGGGCTTTGAAGTATCAGATCAGCTTAGAACTGATAGATGAAGTTGGCCGCGACCCTGAAGTCGTTGCGGTCAGCATCCGAAGTGGCGTCGCCGCCGTAGATCTTGTTGCCGTCGAGGGCGTGATCCCAGCGGAGTTCCAGGCGGCTGATGACGTTCTCCCAAGCCTTGTAATCAAGCGTGATGGTGTTCGCCAAGAGCTTGTTCTGGAACTCGTCATCCACAGCGCCGCTCGCGGTCAAACCGCGGACATAGCCGAAGCTCCCGTTCGAGCCCTGAGCCCAGTCGATACGGTAATGCACCGCGACCTTCTCGGTCACATCGTAGCTCAGGTAACCCGCCAGAGTGGTCGCCCAGCCAGCGCCGGCCGTGCCGGCCGCGCTGTTGGCGTTGGCGCCGTTGTTCAGGCGGTAGTCCCAGCCGACGCCGACCGCAAGACCTTCGACCGGAGTCGGAAGCGTAGCGCCGATGTAGAGGTTGGTCGTGTCGGCGGTGTTCGCGCCTGCCATGCCGTTCAGGACGCCGGCATAGAGCGATCCGCCAGCCAAGAAGCCAGCGCTGTCCGGAGCAGTGAGCGCGATGGATGCCATGTAGGCCTTCTGCGACTCGGCCTGGGAGCCGGCGAACCCACCCAAAACACCGCCTGCAGTAATGCCGGTCGTGTTGGCCATACCGGCGGAAACGCTCACGATATCGTTCACCGCGTAGCTGAGGAGCACACCCTCATGGGTGGTCGGCTCGATGCCCCAGCCATAGTTGCGGGTGTAGTTCGGGTTCGCGTTGTAGTCGGACGACTCGTAGCCAATGATGCTATCGAAGATACCAACCTTGACGTCGAGGCCGTTGCCGACCGGAACGCGCAGGTCAATATTCGCGTTCTTCAGCTGAACGCCACCGGCGCCCAGTTCGGGAGCGGTGAGAGTCCCTGACGTTTCCCCGAGCCACAACTGCACGTTGTAACCGGCGGCCCACTCGTTCTCGCCCAAGGGCTTCGAGATGCCCAAGCTGACAACGTCAGCGGCGAAGCCGTCCTGCGCGGCGGAAGTGCCGCCCCGGAAGGGCTCACCGGGATTCCCGGCGAATCCGTTGCCGGATCCAGGGTTCCAGATAGCGCTAACGCTCACGTATCCACTCAGCGTGGTGGAAGAAACCGCGGTCATCACGGTCTC
>JAYPFK010000032.1:58448-85266 GCA_038126235.1 Verrucomicrobiales bacterium | reverse complement strand
AGTTTGTCTCGTCGCCGCGTTCCTCATTGTCAGGAATTCGTGAACAGAACCTAAGGCATCTGAATCTCGTGGCGGATGATTTTCCTGCGTTGGATGCGTTCTTGCAGACGTTGAACGACGACAAATATGACCATTCGGCGCCTGATCGGGTTCCCAGCGGATTGCCTGTGCCGAGGTGAGGCGACTTTATTCGCCAACAAGGCGGATACGGAGATCTGGGAGGGATGCCCTTCCCCAGGGATTGGCGCAAGGTCCTGCGCGGACCTTGTTGTTGTAGGAACAAATGTCTGGCGGTCGAGGGCGGGGATCGGATAGGGAGGTCGAAGGAGGGCGTTATTCATAAATGCGGCTGCGCGTTCCAGCGTAGGACAGGCATCCTGCCTGTTTTCTACCAGACCACGGTGCCACGCTGTTTCGGGAACCGATCGGTAGGGCCGTGTGATGGTGTGCCTTGCCGGGGACAGCGTGGGGAGCGCTGTCCTTCGGGGGGTGCTTCGGCCGACTTTGTTCTCGCGCCGACAGGACAATTCGTCCCTCGGTCCAGGCTCTTCCGCGTTGAAGAACGCGGCGGTCGGGCGTTAGGGTGTGGGCCGTTTCATGAATTTGCGTGTCCTCATATCCGCCTCGATCCTGGCATGCGGTGTCCTTGCCGCTTCAGCGGAGGAAATCCGTTTCAATCGCGACATCCGGCCGATCCTCTCGGACAAGTGCTTTGCCTGTCATGGATTCGACGCCAAGGCCCGGAAGGGCAAGCTGCGGCTGGATGTGCGGGAAGCGGCGCTCAAGGCGTTGAATCCCGACGCTCCCGACGAGAGTGAGTTGCTGCGACGCGTCCTGGCGACGGACTCGAAGGAGGTCATGCCGCCGCCGGAGACGCACAAACCGGTGTCGGCGGCGGAAACGGAGTTGCTGCGCCGCTGGATCGAGGCCGGAGCCGAATATCAGGAGCACTGGTCGTTCATCCGCATCGTTGCGCCGGAGGTCCCGGAGGTGGGCGCGGAGTGGGGACGCGGCCCGATTGACGCCTTCGTGCTGCGGCGGTTGCGGGCGGAGGGACTGGAGCCTTCGCCTTTGGCGCCGCGGCGGGAGTTGATTCGTCGAGTGACGTTGGACCTGACCGGCCTGCCGCCGACGCCGGCGGAGATCGCAGCGTTCCTGAACGACCCGTTGCCGGATGACGCCGCCTACGAGCGGGTGGTGAACCGGTTGTTGCGCTCGCCGCGCTACGGGGAACACATGGCGCCGCAGTGGCTCGACCAGGCGCGCTACGCGGACAGCGACGGCTATGAGAGCGATCCCCTGCGGAACATGTGGCCCTGGCGGGATTGGGTGGTGAGAGCCTTCAACGACAACCTGCCCTACGATCGGTTCGTGGTGGAGCAGTTGGCCGGCGACCTGTTGGAGAATCCGACAACGCTGCAACGACTGGCCACCGGCTTCAACCGCAACCACCGGCTGAACAATGAGGGAGGCATCCTGCCGGAGGAATGGCTGGTGGAATACATCTGCGATCGGGCTGAGACCACGGCCACGGTGTTTCTTGGCCTCACTTGGGGCTGCGCCCGCTGCCACGACCACAAATACGATTCCTTCACCCAGGCGGATTACTACAGCCTCTTCGCCTACTTCTTCAACGTGCCGGAGTCCGGCCGGGCGGTGGGTTCACGCGATGCGCATCCCATGATGGAGGTCTCGCGTCTGACGGACATTGCGGAATTCGACCGTCTGAACGCCATGTTGGAACCATTGAATCGCGATCTGGAGAGGATCGGAAAAACGGTGGAATACACCGCCGCCTACGCGGCTTGGGAAAAAGGGATCGATGCGGCGGCCTTGAAGAAGTTGCCGAAGAACCTGGCGAAGACCGCTGTCGCCAAATGGAGCGCTGCGCAGAAGAAGGAGGCCCGCGCGCATTTCCTGAACAATGTGTATCCCGGAGCGGCGGACCTGCGGCGGAAGATGCGCCCGTTGGAGCGGGAGCTCGCCGCCCTCAAGCGCGCCGGAGCCAAGGTCATGATCATGGCTGAGATGGAGCAACCCCGTGAAACGCACATTCTTGAACGCGGCGTCTATAACCAGCCGTTGGCAAAGGTTGGCATGGCGACGCCGGGTTTTCTTCCGCCCATGCGCGAGGGTTGGCCCAACAACCGCCTGGGCCTGGCGAAGTGGTTGGTCGCGCCGGAGAACCCGCTGACCTCGCGGGTGGCGGTGAACCGTTTCTGGGAACGCTACTTCGGCGTAGGTATCGTGAAGACGCAGGAGGATTTCGGTTCGCAGGGCGAGCCTCCAACGCATCCCGAATTGCTGGACCACCTGGCGGCGGAGTTCATTGCTTCCGGATGGGATGTAAAGGGCCTGCAAAAACGGATCGTGATGAGCGCCACGTATCGGCAGTCGTCGCGCGGTTCGGAGGAATCCTACGCCCGCGACCCGGAGAACCGGTTGATGTCCCGCGGGCCGCGGCAGCGGTTGTCGGCGACGGTGATCCGGGATCAGGCTTTGTTCGCGGCCGGCCTGCTGGTGGAGGAGATTGGCGGTCCTCCGGTGAAGCCGTACCAGCCGGATGGACTCTGGCGCGAAATCATCAAGGGGCGGGTCGAATACAAGCGGGACGCTGGAGCCAGCCTTTATCGTCGCAGCCTCTACACGCTTTGGAGAAGGGCGGTGAAGCCGCCGCTGATGATGCTGCTCGATTCCAACGAGCGGGATACCTGCAACGTGAGTCAGAAACGCACCAACACGCCGCTGCAGGCGCTCCTGCTGCTGAACGACGAGACCTTTGTCGAGGCCGCCCGGGGATTGGGCGCCCGGATGATCCGTGAGGGCGGGGCCACCGCGACTGAGCGCATCGACTTTGCGATGGAGTGGTGCGTCGGGCGAAAGGCGACCAAGCAGGAGCGCGAAATCCTGGCGGCCGAGCTGTCGGCCAACCTGCTGCGTTACCGGTCTGAAGCGGACGCCGCCAAGGCCCTGCTTTCGATGGGCGCGTCGGAGCCCCAGACGGGGCTGGACCCGGCGGAACTGGCGGCGCACACGGCCTTGGCGCGGGTGATCCTGAATCTCGATGAAACGGTGACGAATCAATGAACCCTTTTCAAGAACACGACCAGTTGCTCAACCGCCGGCAGTTCATGGCGGGTTCGTCGCTGCGTTTGGGAACCGCGGCCCTCGCCGGGTTGTTTGCGGGCGACCGCCTGACGGCCGGAGAGGGCGGAGTGGAGCGCGATGCCATTGGCGGCATCCGCGGAATCCGCAAGATCGCGCCCAAGGCCAAGCGCATGATCTTCCTGTTCCAATCCGGCGGGCCGTCCCAGCTCGATCTCTACGATTACAAGCCGGAGTTGGCCGGACGTTTTGCCCAGGATCTTCCGGAGAGCGCCCGGAACGGCCAGCGATTGACGGGGTTCACCAAGGACCAGAAGAGCCTGCCGATCGCGCCCACGAAATACGCCTTCCCGCAGTGCGGGCAGAGCGGCGCGCGGGTGACGGAACTGCTGCCGCACATCGGCGGGGTGGCGGATGAGATCTGCTTCATCCGGTCGATCCACTCGGAGGCGATCAACCACGATCCCGCGCGAACGCTGATCCAGACCGGCTCGACGCAGGCCGGCCGGCCGAGCATGGGAAGCTGGGTGACCTACGGTCTGGGGAGCGAGGGCAGCGATCTGCCGGCCTTCATGGTCCTGAATTCCTATGGGAGCTGCAAACGCACCCCGCAGCCGGTCAACGTGCGGCTCTGGGGCAGCGGCTTCCTGCCTTCGCAGTATCAGGGCGTGAAGCTGCAGTCGGTGGGCGATCCGATCCTCTACGTGTCCAATCCGCCCGGCGTGGACCGCGCCTCACAGCGGCGTTCGCTGGACGCCATCTCGCGGATGAACGAGCTGAACGCGTCGCGCTTCGCCGACCCGGAAATCCATGCGCGCATCCGGCAGTATGAAATGGCGTTCCGCATGCAGGCGTCGGTGCCGGACCTCCTGAACATCGATGACGAGCCGGCGGAGACCTTCGAGCTTTACGGCGAGGACGCCAAACGACGCGGCAGCTACGCGGCGAATTGCCTGCTGGCCCGTCGCATGGCCGAGCGCGGCGTGCGCTTCATGCAGCTCTATCACGTCGGCTGGGACCATCATCAGAACATCCCGCGCGACCTGCCGCTGATGTGCGGCGACATCGACCAGGCCACGGCGGGCCTGATCGTCGACCTGAAACGGCGGGGAATGCTGGACGACACGCTGATCGTCTGGGGCGGCGAATTTGGGCGGACGGTGTTCTCGCAGGGCAAGCTGACGCGCGAGGTCTACGGCCGCGATCATCATCCACGCTGCTTCACCATGTGGCTGGCCGGCGGAGGGGTGAAGGCGGGCGCGACCTACGGCGCGACCGACGACTTCAGCTACAACGTGGCCCACGACCCGGTGCACATCCACGATCTCCAGGCGACGATCATGCACTTGCTCGGGATCGAGCACACGCAGTTGACCTACCGGTTCCAGGGCCGGGAATATCGCCTGACTGACATCCACGGCAACGTGCCGAAGGGGATCCTGGCGTAGTTCGTCGTGGGCTTTCTGGACAAACAGTTCAAGGGCTGGACCAAGCCCGGTCCCGTTCCGCCCGGCGCGCGCGGCGAGGGGCCGGAGCCGGAAGAGGGGGAGTCCTTGGATGCGATCAGCGGTTATTTTCGGTTGTTTCAACTGAAGGACGGCCACCGTTTCTCCACGGACGATGTGCTGACCTCCTGGTATGGGACTTCGTGGGGGCCGAGCGCGCGGACGGTCCTGGACTTGGGCAGCGGGATCGGTTCGGTGGGAATGACGGCGGCATGGCGGTTGCCGGGCGCGCGGTTCGTGACGGTGGAGGCGCAGGAGGAGAGCGTGAGGTTGGCGCGCAAGTCCGCGGCGTGGAACGGATTGACCGACCGATATGAGATCCGACAGGGAGATTTTCGGGACACTGGCGTTCTGCGGGAGGAGGAGGTCTTCGATCTCGTCTTGGGCAGTCCGCCCTATTTCCCTCCTGGCAGCGGGGTGGAGGGGGATCATCCGCAGAAGATCGCCTGCCGTTTCGAGTTGCGCGGAACGGTCCGGGACTACTGCGCCACTGCGGCCGCTCATTTGGCGCCCGGAGGGATATTTGCCTGCGTGTTTCCGGTGAATCCGGAGGAACAGCATGAACGGGTCAGGCAGGCGGCGGGAGAGGCGGGCTTGGTTATCGTGCGCTGGCGCGAGGTGGTCTTTCGCGAGTCGGAGCCGCCGCTGATCGGCCTCTTCGCCATGATGCGGGCGGACGATCTTCCTGAGGCGATGCGCGGGCGGAGTTGGCGCGAACCCGCTTTGACGATCCGCCAAAAGGACGGCTCAGTGCATCCCGAATACGCGGCGGTGAAGCTGGCCTTCGGGTTTCCGCCTTAGGGCCGGCTGCGGGCCGTAACGTGGTTGGAACACCAAGCGGCTTCGTCGTGTTTGAGTCCGGCGGCCCAAAAAATTTTGAACACACCGCGCGCTCGTCTGTCGGTATCGAAGTTGACGGCAATTTGCACGTCCGGTCGCAGGTTGATGACCGCCCCTGAACGCGAATTTTGTTGCAATTTTCTTCAGGGCATTTATTTCGACCGGCTTTCACTGAACCAGAAGCGCGCATAATTCATGATCAGCGTAGAGAATCTATCGAAGCATTTTGGGGCGAAGGTGGCCGTGGACGGCATCTCGTTCAGCGTGGAGCGCGGCGAGGTGCTGGGCTTCCTCGGGCCGAACGGCGCCGGCAAGTCCACCACCATGCGCATGGTGACGGGCTACATCCCGCCGACCTCCGGCAAGGTGACGGTCGGCGGCCACGACATGTGGGTGGACTCGGTGCCGGCCAAGAAACTCATCGGCTACCTCCCGGAGAACGCGCCCGCCTACACCGACATGACGGTGAAGGGGTTCATCGGCTTTGCCGCCGAGGTGCGCGGCCTCAGCGGCGCGGCGAAGGCCAAGGCGGTGGATCGCGTGGTGGAGATGTGCTTCCTGGAGAACGTCCTGCACCAGAGCGTGGACACGCTTTCCAAGGGCTACCTGCACCGCACCTGCCTCGCGCAGTCCATCGTGCACGACCCGGACATCCTGATCCTGGATGAACCGACCGACGGTCTGGACCCGAACCAGAAGCACGAGGTGCGCAACCTGATCCGGCGCATGGGCGAGAAGAAGGTGATCATCTTCTCGACGCACATCCTGGAGGAGGTCGAGGCGGCCTGCACGCGGGCGATCATCGTGGACCAGGGCAGGATCGTGGCCAATGGAACGCCGGAGGAGCTCAAGGCGCAGGCGGAGATGGCCGGTTCGGTTCTGGTCCGGGTCAACGGAGCGACGAAGGACGCGGTTTCCCGGACACTGGGCGCGGTCAGCGGCGCGGCGACGGCCAAGATTCTCGACTCGGAGGGCGATCGCGTCGTGGCGCGCGTGCTTCCGGGAGACGGAGCGAAGAACGGCGGACTCGCGCGCGGCATCGCCGACGCGGTGTTCAAGGAAGGTTGGAAAATGGAAGAGCTTCACACCGAACCGGGGCGTCTGGACGACGTCTTCCGCAGCATCACCCGGCCGGACACGGCCGCAGCCCGAAAGGAGGCCAAGTAATGGGACCGGCCTGCAGAAACATCTACACCATCGGCAAGCGGGAACTCGCGAGTTTCTTCGCTTCGCCGGTGGCCTACGTGTTCATCGTCATCTTCCTGCTGTTGACGGGCTTCTTCACCATGATGATCGGCGGCTTCTTTGAGCGGGGACAGGCAGAGCTGGGGCAGTCCTTCTTCGGCTACCTGCCGTGGCTTTACCTGTTTCTCGTGCCGGCGGTCGGGATGCGGATCTGGTCCGAGGAGCAGCGCATGGGAACCATGGAGCTGCTGTTGACCATGCCGATCACGCCGTGGCAGGCGATTGTCGGGAAATACCTCTCCTCCTGGCTTTTCCTCGGCCTCGCGCTGGCCATGACCTTCCCGGTCTGGTGGACGGTGAACTACCTGGGCGACCCGGACAACGGCGTCATCCGTTGCAGCTACTTCGGCTACTTCCTGCTGGCGGGCGCGTATCTCGCGATCACCAGCATGACCTCGGCCATGACGCGCAACCAGGTGATCAGCTTCATCATCTCGGTGGTCATCTGTTTCTTCCTGATCCTGGCGGGTTGGCCGCCGGTGACGGACTTCCTGGCCACCAAGATGTCGCAGGGCGCGGTCGAGTTCGTCGCCGCCTTCAGCGTGATGACCCACATCGAAGGTTTCCAGCGGGGGATCGTCGATTCCCGGGACCTCATCTACTTCGTATCCGTGATCTTCTTCTCCCTGTTCACCACGGGGGTGATCCTGCGCAGCCACCGCGCTGGTTGAGTTTTTCAGAAAGGACTGAGTCATGACGGGAAAAAGAGTTGAAACCATTGCGTTTTCGTTGGGCGGCGTCGTTCTGATGTTCCTGCTGCTGGTCGCGTTCAACATCGTGAGCAGCATGGGCAAGGTGCGCGTCGATCTCACCGAGGAGAAACTGCACACGCTGACCGACGGCACCAAAGCCATCCTGAAGAAGATCGACGGCGAGGTGGAATTGCGCTTCTACTGCACCCGCGACGAGAACACCCCGGTGTTCGTGAAATCCTTCGCCTCGCGTGTGGACGACCTGCTGGACGAGTATCGCCAGCATTCCGGCGGCAAGCTGGTCATCAAGCGCCTGAACCCGGAGCCGCTTTCCGACGCCGAGGATTCCGCGCGGCTCGACGGGATCCAGGCGCAGCGCCTGCAGACTGGCGATCAGATGTATCTCGGCATCGCGGTGAGCTTTCTCGACGCGACGGAAACACTGCCCGTGCTCTCCATGCAGCGCGAGAATCTGCTCGAGTATGACATCTCCCGGGCCATCGCGAACGTGCTGGTCGAAGACAAGCCGGTGGTCGGCGTCATGACCGGACTTCCGGCGATGGGCGGCCCGCCGAACCCCATGGCGATGCGCCAAGGGCAGTTCCAGGGCACGGATCCCTGGATGGTGATCTCAATGCTGAAGAACGACTTCGAGGTGAAGGAAGTTGGCACCGACGTGGAGGCGATTGACGAGGACGTCACCGTGCTGCTCCTCGCCCATCCGAAGGGGCTGGCCGACAAGACCCTGTTCGCGATCGATCAGTTCATCCTGCGCGGCGGCAAGATGATCGCGTTGATGGACCCGATGCCGATCCAAGATCCCAGCGGCGTCCAGCAGAACATGATGGGCATGAACATGTCCGAGGCCTCCTCGCTGGGTAAGCTGCTTGACGCCTGGGGCATCCAGTTCGACGGCAACAAGGTCGTGGCGGACATGACCTATACCACCCAGCTTGGCGACGGGCGGGGCGGGGTGCAGGTTTCGCCGACCTGGCTTTCCTTGACGGACGAGTCCATGGACAAGGACGACGTGGTCTTCAGCCAGGTGGACAACCTCATCATGCCGCTGGTCGGACATTTCACCGGCGATCCCAAGGCCGGCTTGACCAAGACCTCCCTGATGAAATCGTCCGAGAAGTCGCAGTTGGTCGAGCGCATCATGGCGCAGATTTCGGCGGATTCCGTGAAGAAGGACTTCAAGGCCGACGGCAAGCAATACGACCTGGCGATCCGCCTCTCCGGCAAGTTTCCAACCGCCTTTCCCGACGGCAAGCCCGCCGGCGATGCGGCTGGCGACGACGCGAAGAAAGAGGACAAGAAGGGCGATTACCTCAAGGAATCCAAGGGCGATAACGCCGTGATCCTGATCGGCGACGCGGACTTCATCGCGGACAACTACTCCGTGCGGGTGCAGAACTTCTTCGGGCAGCGTCTGATCCAATACATCAGCGGCAACATCAGCCTGGTGCAGAGCCTGGTCGAGCAGATGGCGGGCGATTCGAACCTGATCGGGGCTCGCGGCCGGGCCATCAAGCGCCGCCCATTCACGGTGGTGAAAGATCTCCAAGCCAAGGCGCAGGAGGCTTATCAGGGCAAGATCAAGGAGCGCGAGGACAAGATCGCGGACCTTCAGAAGAAGCTCAATGAGCTGCAGCGCAACAAGGCCGCAGACCAACAGATGGTCCTGTCGCCCGAGCAGCAGAAGGAGATTGAGAACTTCCAGAAGCAGGAGGCGGAGCAGCGCAAGGAGCTGAAGGAGATCCGCAAGGACCTGCGCAAGGACATTGACGCGTTGGAGAACAAATTGAAGTGGTCCAACATCCTCGGCATGCCCTTTGTTTTCGTTTTGCTGGGCATTGGGATGGCGGTCTTCAAACGGAAAAGCGCCTCGGCACGATGAATCAGAAACAACTCGGAATCCTGCTCGCGCTGGTCGTCGTCATTGGCGGCGCCGGCATGTTCGCCCTCAAGAACAAGAAATCGGACTGGTCGCCCGACGCGGTGTCCGGCGACAGCGGCGACAAGGTCATCGCTGAATTCCCGCTGAACGACGTCTCCGAGATCTCCATCAAGGACAAGGACGGCGAAGTCAGCCTGACCAAGGGTGAGAGCGGCTGGACGGTCAAGGAGCGCGGCGGCTACGCGGCCAACTTCGACACCATCCACGAGCTGCTTCGCACGGTCTGGGAGATGGAGCCGGTGCAGAAGCCGAAGGTCGGCGAGTCGAATCTTGGACGTCTGGCTCTGCTTGACCCCGACAAGGCGGATGACGCTGAAAAGGCGGCCAAGCGGGTGGAATTCAAGGCGGGCGGAACCTCGCATGTTCTGCGAGTCGGCAAGGAGCACATGCGCAAGCAGCAGGCCCAGGGGCCGATGGGCGGCGGCAGCTTCCCCGATGGGCGCTACGTCATGGTGGGTGACGACCTGACCTCGATCAGCCTGGTGGAGCCGACCTTCAGCAGCGTGACCTCTGCGCCGGAGGACTGGCTGAACAAGGATTTCATCAAAGTCGAGAAGGTGAAGTCGATCCATTACAGCCCCGCCGCAGCGGCCGACGGCTGGAGCCTGACGCGGGAGTCGGACGCCGGCGATTACAAACTTTCCGACAAGAAGGATGGCGAGGAGTTGGATGCCTCCAAGACCAGCAGCCTGAAGTACTTCATGTCTTCGCCCAGCTTCGTGGACGTGGCCGTCGGAAAAAGCGATGCGGATACAGGATTGGACAAACCGACCCAGGCGACCGTCGAGACCTTTGAAGGCTTCAAGTACGATCTGAGCATCGGCAAGCAGGACGACAAGGAGCAGTATTTCCTGAAGTTCGACGTCTCGGCGACGATCGAGAAGGAGCGCAAGGCCGCCGAGGACGAGAAGCCCGAGGACAAGGAGAAGCTCGACAAGGAACACCAGGAAAAGGTCGAGAAGGCCGAGGAGAAGCTGGCGAAGGAGAAGAAGCTCGCCGGCACGGTCTTCGTGGTTTCAAAGTACACCGTGGACGCCCTGTTGAAGCCGCGCAAGGACCTGCTCAAGGCGCCGGAGAAGAAGGACGACGCGGCTGCTCCCGCCGGTCCGGTTATGCCTCCGTCGCCTTTGGTTCCGCCCGTGCCACCCGCGCCGAAGACCGGCGACGCCACGACAATCAAGCTCCCGTCCTTGCCCTCGGAACTTCAGAAGACGGCGGAAGACGCTGTCCAGAAGACCCTCGACGCCGCGGCCGCGGAGGCCAAGAAGGCGGAGACGACCGTGAAACAGGTTGTGGAGAAAGCGGCGACCGAAGTGAAGAAGGTTGAGACTGTTGTCAAGGAGACCGCCGACAAGGCTGCGACCGAGGTCAAGCAGGCCGCCGATGCGGTCAAGGCGGTGGAGACGAAGGTCGAGGGCGCTCCGAAGAAGTGAATTGGAACGCCGCCGGCCGGGGAGCGGAGGTCGGGCGGTGAGGGCGTTTGTCGCCATTCCGATTGAGGGGGAGATCCGACAGGGACTGAATCGCCTGCTAAGCGATTTGAAACGCGAATTCCCCGGTTGTCGTTGGGTTGCTCCCGCTAATCTGCATGTCACGCTGCGGTTCTTTGGCGAGATCCCAAACGTTTGTCTGGCTGCCGTGATCAATTATGTGGAGAAGGGGCTTGCCGGAGCGAAACCGGAGCCGATTCGTCTTGGCGGAATCGGTCAATTCCGCAATCGGGACCGTTTGGTGTTCTGGATCGGCTTGGAGGACGCCGCGTGGATGTCCGAAGCGGCCGGCCAACTCTCCGGGGCCATCGCGGGCATTCCGGCGGAAGACCGGCCTTTCCGCCCTCATCTCACCCTTGGGCGCTTGCGTGTGTTTCGTGATGACATGAAGCAGGCTGGAAGGATTGAGGAACGGGTGAAGGATGGTCTTCCGCTTCCGGGCAAGCAGAAGACCGTCAGGTCCGTCCTTTACCGGAGCCATCTCTCCAAGGCCGGCGCACGTTACGAGGAACTTTGGTCCAAGGAGTTGGGCGTTTGAAGTTTGACGTGGGATGTCGAACGTCCGCCTTTGTCCCGCCTATTCCGTTTCGATCACAAGAGCGGTGAGATTGTCGCGGCCGGAAGCCTCCATGGCCTCCTTGATAAGTCGCTGACAGGGGGAGAGGTCCATGAGGTAGGGGGGAGGATCCTGCAGGTAGCGTTCGATGCCGTGATCCCAGATGCCGTCCGTGATGCCGTCCGTACAGAGGGCGAAACGATCTCCGGCAGCGAACTCCAGAGAGACGATCTGGGGCTCCACCGCATCCGGTTGTGCTCCGATGGAGCGTTCCAGCAGGTGCTTGTTCGGGTGATTTCGGGCCTCGCGCTCTGAAATTTTTCCCTCGCGACGCAATCGTCCTGGGGCCGTGTGGTCCTCGCTGATCTGCCGGATGCCGCCATCCTTGGGCAGGTGGTAGATTCGGCTGTCCCCCACATGACCCACATGCAGGGTTTTTCCACTGAACCAGCAGAGACTCAGTGTGGCGCCCATGCCCCGGCATTCCTCGTAGTAGCGACCGACCTTTTGGACGCCTTCATGGACCTGCAGGAAAAACTCTCGTAAGATGGCCTCCTTGTCCGGCGTCGCTTCGGATTTGCCGCGGAGGAACTTCCGGGAGATGAGGTCGGTCAGGGTCTGCAGAGCCGCTTTGCTGGCGTATTCACCCGCCAAGGCGCCGCCCATGCCGTCACTTACCGCGAAGATGAAGTCGTTGTCGTCGGCCGGGGCGTCGCCATACTTGCCGAGATACTGCATCTCCTGACGGTCGAACATCATCGCGAGGAAGGCGTCCTCGTTCTTGCGCCGGACGCGGCCGCAGTGGGTCTGCCCGCTCCAGATGTAACGTCGGATCTCGCCGCTCACGCGTTTTCCTCCCGGTTGAGCCGTTCCAACTCCTCGATGGTCAGCCCTTCGCCGGTCTCCAGGTTGGTGGCGAACTCAAAGTCGATGATACAAAAACGACCAAGTTGGCCACTATACGTCACATTGCGTGCAAAAGGATCGCCATGCCGGACTCCGTAGGATTCGAGTTCCGCAAAAAGCTGCTTCAATCTGCTATCGCTGAGTTTCTCAACAATCTGGCCGCAGTTGCTGGTGACAAGAAGCAGTTCCTCGGGGTCCGCCAGAAGGACCTTGGGGACGAAGTCACAGCCCTTTTCCTCAAGAAAACGGAGGATTCGGACCTCGTTTTCAAAGCGTTTGTCCGCAAAATGGCCGTGGTAGCGTTTGTGGACACGGCCGTCGAATCCGACGCGGACGGTGGCCCGTTTGGTGTCTTTGACTTCGCGCATGAACTTGGAGTGGGCGGACGCTAGCACAGGCGCGGGCCCGGTCCAAGGCGTGGCTTCCGCTTCGATCGAAAAAAGCTGGCACGGGGATTGCTAATGCTTGGCAGAAATTCGATTCAAGGCTAAAAGCCTCGCTCCGAAACCAACAAACAACTGAGAAAGACAGACCAAGATGCCTAAACACAAGCTCGAGTACATCTGGCTCGACGGCTATACGCCCGTGCCGAACCTTCGCGGCAAAACCAGAATCGCCGCCGAGGAACCCAAGTCCGTGGAAGAATGCCCGGAGTGGGGTTTCGACGGCAGTTCCACCCAGCAGGCCGAGGGCGGCGACTCCGACTGCGTGCTGAAGCCGGTGGCGCTTTACCCTGATGGCGGTCGTAATAACGCCTCCATCGTCCTCTGTGAGGTCATGCTTCCGACCGGCGAGCCGCATCCTTCGAACACCCGCGCCACCGTGCTGGACGACGAAGATGCCTGGTTTGGTTTTGAACAGGAGTATTTTCTGCATCGTGACGGACGCGCGTTGGGCTGGCCGGAAGATGGATATCCTGCGCCCCAGGGCGAGTACTATACCGGTGTCGGATATGTGAACGTCGGCGACGTCGCCCGCGAGATTGTCGATGAGCACCTGGACCTTTGCCTGCATGCCGGCATCAACCACGAGGGCATCAACGCCGAAGTGGCCAAAGGGCAGTGGGAATTCCAGATTTTCGCCAAAGGTTCGAAGAAGTGCGCTGACGACATGTGGACGGCCCGTTACCTTCTCCTGCGTGCCTGCGAGAAGTACGGGGTCGATGTCGAGTGGCACTGCAAGCCCGTCCAGGGCGACTGGAACGGTTCTGGCATGCACTGCAACTTCTCCACCAAGCACATGCGCGAAGTGGGCGGTGAGGATTACTTCAAGGCCCTGATGACCGCGTTCGAGAAGAACAAGGAAGAGCACATTGCTGCCTACGGTCCGGACAACCACATGCGCTTGACCGGTCTGCATGAGACCCAGTCGATCGACAAGTTCAGCTGGGGCATCGCCGATCGCGGCGCCTCGATCCGTGTTCCGCATTCCTTCAAGAACAATGGATGGAAAGGCTATCTGGAGGATCGTCGTCCGAACTCTCAGGGCGACCCTTACCAGATCGCTTCCCGCGTGCTGAAGACGATCAGCGAGGTTCCGACCACCTGATATCTCTCTTCAGGCTCTTTCAGAAACGACGCTCTCGACAGAGAGCGTCGTTTTTTTGTGCCCGATACCCAAGTGTCGCGTTTTGTTTCATTTGATCAAAAAGAGCCACTCAAGCGTTTGAGAGCGCTTAATTATCTACACCCGAATGACAACAGAGCCGGAAACGGTGGACCTACGGGCAGATATTTGGCTTGGTATGAATGAAATAGATAGAAACCATGCAGGAACAAAATAATGGGCGCCTGATCTGCTAGGGGGGGGCTTGTTCGCCAATCTTCTTCATCCACCGGACTGCGACGGGAGCAGGTTGGCGTGACTTGGCGACTCGAACCAACCCAAACAGAGAAAGACACTTATTATCATGCGGAGGATTCTTACAGGAATGTTGGTCGCGCTTGCCGTTTGCGCGTGGAGCGGGGCGGCTTTCGGCCAGAGCAACCAAGGCGCCGAAGAGGGCGTTGCGAACGCTGCTGAGATGGCGGAGGTGGATGCGGGAGAAGTGGATGCCTCCGCGGATGAAACGACCGTGCAGAATCCCGATGAGGCGAGGGGAGGCGGCGGTGTCATCGACAAGGCTGACACCGCCTGGATCATGGCGGCCACCGCGCTTGTGTTGTTCATGACCATTCCCGGACTGTCGCTTTTCTACGGCGGCCTGGTGCGGAGCAAGAATGTGCTTTCGGTGCTGATGCACTGCTTTTTCATCACCTGCGTGATGACGATCTTCTGGCTGGTATGCGGATATTCGCTTGCCCTGACCGAGGGGTGTCCGTTCATTGGCGGGCTGGATCGGGTGTTCCTGAAGGGACTGGATCCGAACGCGGGCGACGGGATCCCCGAGTCGCTTTTGTTCATGTTCCAGATGACCTTTGTGATCATCACGCCCGCCCTGATCGTCGGCGCCTTCTGCGAGCGCATGAAATTTTCGGCCGTGGTCGTCTTTTCCCTGGTCTGGGCGCTGCTGGTCTACGTGCCGGTCTGCCACATGGTCTGGGGGCCGGGGGGGTGGCTGCTGGAGAAGGGCGTGATCGATCTGGCGGGCGGCATCGTGGTGCATATCACCGCCGGCATTGCGGCGCTGGTCTTGTGCATCAAGGTCGGCCCGCGCAAGGGGCATCTGAAGGAGAAAATGGCCCCGCACAATCTGCCGATGTGCGTCATGGGAACCGGCATGCTCTGGGTCGGTTGGTTTGGCTTCAACGGAGGCAGCGATCTGGGAGCGAATCCCGACGGCGTCATGGCCATGTTGGTGACCCAGGTTTCCGCGGCGACCGCCGCCATCGTTTGGACGGCCATTGAGTGGATCAAGAACGGCAAACCGAGCGTTCTCGGCGGCGTGACCGGGGCGATCGCCGGATTGGCGGCCATTACTCCCGCCTCGGGCGAGGTCGGACCAGTCGGGGCGCTTTGCATCGGATCAATCTCGGGGTTTGTCTGCTGGTACTTCTCGGTTGTGCTCAAGAGTCGCTTTGGATACGACGATTCGCTCGATGTCTTCGGCGTCCATGGCGTCGGCGGTTTTGTGGGGACGATCCTCGTGGCGGTGTTTGCCGCCGGGCAGTTCGGCGGCATGATGGGCGCGGATTATTCCGTGGCCTCGCAGTTGGGAATCCAGACGCTCGCAGCCTTCGGCGTCGCCGGCTACACGTTGATCATTTCGCTGGCCCTGGCCGCCGCGATCGAGAAGACCATCGGCCTGCGCGTGGATGAAAATGACGAGCGCGAGGGATTGGACGTGGCGAACCACGGCGAACAGGCCTACAGCTCCTGAGTGGGACTGGGCCGGAACTGAAGAATTGAACAGAGACTGGAGAACGAAATGAAAAAACTCGAAGCGATCATCAAGCCGTTCAAACTCGAAGAGGTCAAAGAGGCCCTCGCCGAGATCGGCATTGAAGGCATGACCGTCAGCGAAGTGAAAGGCTTCGGACGGCAGAAGGGGCACACGGAAATCTACCGCGGCAGCGAATACACCGTGGACTTCCTGCCCAAGCTCAAGATTGAGACCGTGGTCGCGGACGACCAGGCGGACAGCGCGGTGCAGACCATCGCCAAGGCCGCGAAGACCGGCAAGATCGGCGACGGCAAGGTCTTCGTCCTGCCCGTCGAGGAGGCCATCCGCATTCGCACCGACGAAAAGGGCGACGAGGCGGTCTGAACGGCCCCGGCACGGAACGAATCATTCATGCGAAAGGCGCGGGAGCGATCCCGCGCCTTTTTCCATGGGAACAAGCCGGCGACGGCATGCGTCATCGCGCGGAAGCGTTGGCCTCACTCGTAGAGTTCGGTCAAAGCCACCTCGCGCCCCTCTTTCAGCGAACGCTTGCCGGCTTCCAGCGCGGCGATGACCTCCACTTCCTCGCCGATGGGAACGGTTTCCTTGCCGGTCTTCACGTATTTCAGGAAGGCTTCCAGAAGATACCAGTAGAGGTCCTGGAGATTGGGTTGGACGGTGCGCCAGCCCTTCTGCCCGAACACGCTGATCTGGTAGCCCGCCCGCATCTGCTCGCGTTCGCCGACCAGGAGAACCACATCGCGGTCGTCCTCGAAACGAATGCGCACGACGTTCACGCCGGGGCGGCCGACGTTCACGGCCGAGATCGCGCCGCGTCCCAGAACCGCATAGGCCATGGAGAGGGCGTGGATGCCGTAGTAGACCAGCTCGTTTCCGCAGATGGTCTGGGCGAGGTGGACGGGCCCGACCTTGGGGATCTCGTCGCGCAGCTTGAGGATGTCCGGCACGAAGCGCAGCGAGCTGGCCGACATGAAGGGCGTTCCCGTTTCGTGGGCGATGTCCGCGATGGCCTTGGCGCCCTTGGCGGTCATGGCGAGCGGTTTGTCGCAAAACGTGGGAATGCCTTTCCGCAGGGGATGTTCGGCGTATTTGGACTGCTCGCCTGAGCCGTCGTCGATGATCAGGACGGCGTCCACGCCGTCGGCGCACTCCTCGGGCGTTTCACAGACGGTTTTGATGGCGCAGGCGCGCGCGAGGCGTTCGGCCCAGGTCCGGTCCTTGTCCCAGACCTTGACCACTGTTGAGCCTTCGATGCGTTTCTTGGCGCGGACGAAGGTCCATTGGTGGGCCTTGGCTTCCGCTTCGTCGTAGCCGTTGAAGGTCGTGGCGAAGGCGGTGCCGTGGTGGGAACCCGGACGCATAGGTTGGTCCAGGTACTGGTAAGTGGCCGCAGAAACGAGTCCTATCCGCATGACGTGAGATTACCCGGGACGAGGCCGGGGGAAAGGCGAAAAGGTTTATGCCCGCGTGTCCTGCGTTGGCGTCCTTGACGCCGGTTTTGGGTCCCCATAGCCTCCGCGCATGAAGCAATTCCTGAGTTTTCTATCGTTCTTCCTGTTGGCCTTGTTGTCGGCCCCCTCGCTCCATGCTGATGGCCGCAAGGTCTTGGCGGCGGATTATCAGAAGAAACGCCTCGCGATCGTCGATGAAGCAGGGAAGGTGGAATGGGAATACCCGATCAAGCAGAGTCACGATCTGCACCTGCTCCCGAACGGCAACATCCTGATGCAGACGGACTGGCAGAAGATCGTCGAGGTGACGCCGGAGAAGAAGGTCGTCTGGAGCTACGACGCGGGGAAAAGGAACGGAAACGAGGGGAGGCGTGTTGAGGTGCATGCTTTCCAGCGGTTGCAGGGCGGGCTGACGATGATTGTGGAAAGCGGTCCGGCCCGGATCCTGGAGGTCGATCGCAAGGGGGCGATCAAGCGCGAGATCAAGCTGAAGACGGACAATCCGAGCGCGCACTCTGACACCCGCAACGCCCGGAAGACCGCCGCCGGAACCTATCTGGTGGCGCAGGAACGCGATGGTTGCGTCCGGGAATATGATGCTTCCGGGAAAATCGTGTGGGAATATCAGGTCCCTTTGTTCGGCAAGACGCCGAAAGGGGGACACGGACTTGAGGCTTTCGGCAACAGTCTTTACAGCGCGGTTCGGCTCAAGAACGGAAATACCCTGATCGGCGGGGGGAACGGACACTGTGTGCTGGAGGTGACTCCCGGCAAGCAGATCGTCTGGCAACTGCATCAGGACGACCTCCCCGGCATCAGGTTGGCCTGGGTGACCACGGTGGCCCGCCTGCCCAACGGCAACACGGCGTTCGGCAACTGCCATGCGGGGCCGGAATACCCGCAGATCATCGAGGTGACGCCGGACAAGAAGGTGGTCTGGACCTTCAGGAATTTTGACGCATTCGGGAACGCTCTGGCCTGTTCGCAGGTTCTGGATCTTCCCAAGGGAACGATCCGCTGACCCGCGGTCGGGCGCCCCGATTTTGGCCGCAAAAAAATTGAGAGGCGTTGTCCTGTCGCGTGCGGAATGCGCGTTAATGGGTAGATCGGCAACGTATGCAGGTATTCGAAGACAACCAACCGGACGAAGGCGGATGCGAGGTTCCCCTCGATCAGGAAGCTGTGGCCCGCCTGCTTCTCCAGCAGCGCATGGAGTTGACGGCCTACATTCATTCAATCGTACGCAACAGCCACATGGCGGACGATGTCTTCCAGGACGTGTGCGTGAAGGCGATCCGTCACCATGAGCGGTTTACGGACAGCGTTCACCTGGCAAAATGGGCGCGTCGCGTGGCTCGCAACGCGTCCATCGACTCCCTTCGACGCAAGGAGAACCAGACACTGCTCCTGGACGAGCAGGTGCTGGAGTTGCTGGAACAGGAGTGGCCGGAAGAGGAGCAGTCCGTCTCCATGGAGTCCATCACCGCGCTGCGCAGTTGCATGGCCAAGATGACGCCCTACAGCCGCGAAATCCTGCGCCTGCGTTACATGGAAGGCCTGCCCGGCACGGAGGTCGCCGAAACCTTGAACCGCAAGGTGGACACAATCTACAAGGCGTTGACGCGCATTCACATCGGTTTGCGCGACTGCGTCAAGAGACAGCTGAACCCCCAGGGGGGAGGATACGCGATATGAAATCCCGGTTCATTCCGCCCAGTCTCTCCGAGAACCATGAGGAGTTCATTGAGCGGGCGTTGCGCTATCTTGACGGCGCGGCGGATGAGACGGAACTGGCCCGCCTCAACGAGGAACTGGCCGGGGACGCCGACCGGCGCAATGTGTTCATTTCCCTTTGCCGTGATGCGCAGTTGATCCATGAGTCCCAGGTCGATTCCGGGGACGACAAGGTTTCCCGGCTGCGGTTTGTGAAGGCGGCGCAGGATCTGGCCGGTCTTGGTCGGCGGCGGATTGTGACCCGACCGGTTGTTGCAATCGCCTTGATTGCCACGCTGGTTTTCGCGGCCTCGCTGTTTGTCATCCAGTCCGGTGGGATTCGGCGCGAGATTCCGGTGCTGGTTGTGACCGAAGCAAAACCGCCGGTGGCGACGCTGCGGGAGGTCGTTGGGGTGCGTTGGCACGAGAAGCAGCCGGCCCTTCAGGTAGGAGCGTTGCTGACCACCGGAGTCTTGCGTTTGGAGGAAGGCCTGATCGTGCTGGAAACAGAACGGGGCGTCTCGATCACATTGGAAGGTCCGGCCGAATTCGAGATGAAGTCGGCGGTTGTCACCCGGTTGAACGGCGGCAGGTTGACCGCGCAGGTGTCAAAGCAGGGCAGGGGGTTCATTGTCGAGAGCGCCGCCTTGAACCTGGCGGATCTGGGAACGGCCTTCGGCGTTGAGGTGTCCGGGGACCAGACCCGGATAGCGGTCTTTGACGGCGAGGTCGAGGTGGATAAACCCACGGCATCGGGAGATGTAGCCCGGCGGACGCCCGTTCGGGAGGGGGCGGCGGTGGTTTCCACAGTGAAACAGGATACCATCGATCGGGTGAAGTTCAGGGATGTCGCGGCGGGTTTTGAACGATCCAGACGAATGAGCGCCGGTGTGATTGAGATCCAAGGAGACGCCGTGTTCCAGACTGCGGGGGCGCCCGAAGACCCCTACACTTACACCGACTCGAGCAAGATTCTCATCCTGCCTGAGCGGCAGGCGGTCCCTCTGGAGAGCGATCTTGAGGTGGATCTCATCGACTCGGGCAGGGTTGTCATCGCAGGGGACGGTCTGGAAGCGCTGGTGGAGGCGGGGGAGGACGGGATTCATCTGGACAGTTTTCTGGTCCAGTTCAACAGGAGCCAGATCACTGAAAAGCGGAAGTCCCCGGCCAAGAACATCCGCCGCAGGGGCGGTGTCCGGTTTGGACGCGAGGTCGCCGGCGTGATTGTGGATTCGACCAGGTTGAGGGAAACGGATGACATGTTCGGGGCCCCCAGTTTCAGTGATAATCCCGACCATCAGGAACGGCGCGCCAAGGGGATTGGTTCGGAGTTGCGCGGACTGGAGAAGGGGGACGAGATCGGGCTCAGCAAGGACCGCAGGACACTGACCTTCACGTTGTCGACCGGCGGCGATCGGGACCAGATCCGCGTGTTGCTGAAGAGGTAGGCTTTCACCCTCGAATCTCGGTTGTTGAACAAGACGGGTTGAATTCCGAGGTCGGCCCGACGTAATCGTTGTTCCTCCCGCGGTGTTTGTCCTTCGCCTTTGACTGGGGCGTCATGTAGGCTTCCCGACATCGTATGAAGTCCGTGACGCCCATTCGCTTCATTCTGTTGTTTGTCCCCGCAATCTGTGTCGCCAACGCGTCGGCGGGGGTGTCCTTCAATCGTGATATTCGGCCGATCTTCGCGGAAAACTGCTACAAGTGCCACGGGCCTGATGCGCGCGTTCGGAAGGCGGATCTCCGGCTGGATCGCCACGAATCCGGCGCGTTGGAGAAGATTTTGAAGGCGGGCGACCCGGGAGCCAGCGAGCTTTATCGGCGGGTGACGACCGGGAATCCGGATGACCGGATGCCGCCCCCGGAATCCGAGTTGTCCCTGACTCCAGCGCAGAAGGAAAAACTGCGTGAGTGGATCGCCGCGGGGGCGGAGTGGGAGGATCACTGGTCTTTTGCTCCAGTCAGACGTCCCGAACTTCCGGAAGTGGAGCGAAAGGACTGGCCAAGGAATCCAATCGACCGGTTCGTGTTGGCGGGGTTGGAGCAGGAAGGCCTGGAGCCTTCGGCGGAGGCTCCCAAGGAGACCCTCATTCGCCGGGTGTCGTTGGACCTGACGGGCCTGCCGCCCACGCCGGCGGAGGTGGAGGCTTTCTTGAGCGACAGTTCGCCCAGGGCCTACGCAAAGCAGGTCGACCGGTTGTTGCGTTCCCGGCGTTACGGCGAGCGGATGGCCTGGCAATGGTTGGAGGCTGCGCGGTATGCGGACACCGACGGCTACCAGAACGACGGTCCTCGCGACATGTGGCGTTGGCGGGACTGGGTGATCGCGGCCTACAACGCGAACATGCCCTTCGATCGCTTCACCATCGAACAGTTGGCCGGGGATCTCCTGCCGGAGCCGACATTGGATCAGCGCATCGCCACGGGATTCAACCGCAACCATCGCTACAACTCCGAGGCCGGACTGGTCCAGGAGGAGTTTCTGCTGGAGAACGCGGCGGACCGGGTGGAGACGACCGGCGCGGTCTGGATGGGGTTGACGCTGACCTGTTCCCGTTGCCACAACCACAAATACGATCCTGTCAGCCAGAAGGAGTATTACCGGATGATCGCCTGTTTCAACAGCGTCCCGGAGTCAGGGAGGGCGATCAAGTTCGGCAACTCGGAACCGTGGATCAAGGCGCCGACGGAAGCGCAGCAGGCGGAACTCGTCAGCAAGGGGAAGGAGTTGGCTGAGGCGCGCACCGCGTTGAAGCGTTTGGAGGACGTCATTGCCGTCGGGCAGGAGAAATGGGAGAGGAGCGGTGTGAATTCAGAGAAGCCCTTCCTGGCGGAAGGACTGGAACATTGGTTTGATTTTGACGCTGATGACGCGCGGGTGAAGGCGGAGAAGGGCGGCCCCGTCCTGCGCGAGGGATTTCGCGGGAAGTCCGCGACCGTCGGCGGCAACGGGCAGTTCGCGCTGGGGAAGATCGGGAAGTTCATCTGCAACGGCCGCTTTTCGATCTCGTTCTGGGTGCGCGCCGAGGATGTCGCCCAAGGCGCGATCCTGTCGCAGGAGACGACCGACACGACGCGCAAGGGACTGCTGGTCGAGCTGGATGACGGGCGGATTCGCTATCACCTCATCAGCCGCTGGATTGCCGGCGTGGCCACGCTGGAGACCGTGGAGCCCATTCCTGTCGGGGAATGGCTGCACGTGGCGTTGACGAACGATGGAACCCAGCGAGCCGATGGCATGGCGATCTGGCTGAATGGCCGGAAGGTTGCGACGCGGACGCTCTACAACACCAACAGCAACAAGGCGGGCAAGGCTTATGGCGGCGTCCTGCGCATCGGAGGAAGTCCGCATGCCCCGCATTTCAAGGGGCAGGTGGACGAGTTGCGGATCTACCACCGGACACTCTGGGATGATGAGATCGTTGCGCTGAGTGAAAAGGCCGCCGTGGCGGAAATCGCCGCTGTTCCCGCGGCCGAACGGACTCCGAAACAGGCCGACAAGATCCGTCGGCATTTCCTGGCGACCGGCGCGCCCGACGAACTGGCAGCGCTCTGGAAGGAGGTCGGGGCCAGGCGCGTTGCGAAGCAGGCCTTTGAGGATTCCCTTCCGACCACGATGGTGATGCAGGAGATGGAGACTCCGCGGCCTTCTTACATCCGCGTCCGCGGAGTGTATCATCGCCACGGTGAACAAGTCGGTCCCGGCGTGCCGGCGTCCCTTTCGAAAGAGACGGAACTCACGCCGCCAAACCGCCTGGGCTTTGCCCGCTGGCTGGTGGGCGGGGAGCATCCCTTGACGGCGCGTGTGACGGTGAACCGCTATTGGCAGTTGCTGTTTGGCGCGGGGCTGGTGCGCACGCCGGAGGACTTTGGCGCGCAGGGCGAGCTCCCGACGCATCCGGAGCTGCTGGACTGGCTGGCATCCGAATTCGTCCGGCTGGACTGGGACATCAAGGCGCTGTTGAAAACCATGGTGATGAGCGCGACCTACCGGCAGTCATCCCAGGTCACGCCCGGGCTACTGGCCCAGGACCCGGACAACCGCCTGCTGGCGCGCATGAGTCGCGTGCGTCTCCCCGGCAATGTGCTGCGGGACCAGGCGCTCGCCGTGAGCGGATTGTTGAAGGAGAGGCTTGGCGGGCCATCGGTGAAGCCCTACCAACCGAAGAACCTCTGGCGCGAGGCGAGCAACTTCTCCTACAAGGCCGACCGGGGCGAGGCTCTCTACCGCCGCAGCCTCTACACCTACTGGAAGCGCACCCTGGCTCCGCCTTCGATGGCCACGCTGGATGCTGCCGACCGGGAGTGGTGTTCCGTCAAGCCTCGTCGGACAAACACCCCGTTGCAGGCGTTGACCCTTTTGAACGAGACCGCTTTCTTCGAGGCGGCCCGGAAGCTGGGAGAGCGACTGTTGCGTGAGGGCGGCGATTCGGATCCGGAGCGCGCGCGCTTGGGATTCCGGATGGTCACCTCGCGCGATCCCAGCGAGCGCGAACTGGAACTGCTGACGAACGCGTATGGCGAGTATCGCGCCGAGTTCGAATCTGGAGACTCGCAGGCCAAAGCTGTGTTGAAGACCGGTGAATCCAAGGCGACGAAGGACTTTGCCGAGGTGGAAATTGCCGCGGCCGCCGCGCTGGCGAACGTGCTGTTGAATTTGGATGAAGCGACAACCCGTGAATGACATGAGTGATTCCCTGGACATGACACGCCGCCATTTCCTCGGGCGGTCGGCGATGAGCCTCGGCGGCGTGGCGTTGGCGTCGCTGTTGAACCCGGACACGCTGCGCGCGGACGGCGGAGCCCTGCCGAACGGCCTCCCCGGATTTCCCAATCTTCCCGCGAAGGCGAAGCGCGTGATCTACCTGTTCCAGTCGGGAGGCCCGTCACAGCTCGACCTGTTTGACTACAAGCCGCAGTTGGACAAGGCGCACGGGAAGGAGGTGCCGGACTCGGTCTTCAACGGGCAGAGGCTGACCGGCATGACGGCGGGGCAGGTCTCTTTTCCAGCGGCGCGCTCGATCCTGGAATTCAAACAGCACGGCCAGTCCGGAGCTTGGATTTCGGACGCGCTTCCGCGGTTGGGCGATGTGGCGGACGAGATCTGTTTCATCAAGTCGATGCACACGGATGCGATCAATCACGACCCGGCGATCACGTTTTTCCAGTCGGGGTTCCAGATTGCCGGGCGGCCGAGCATCGGCGCGTGGTTGAGCTACGGTCTGGGCAGCGAAAGCGAGAACCTGCCGGCGTTTGTCGCCATGCTTTCCGGCAGCGGAGGGCAGCCGCTTTACGACCGGCTCTGGGGCGCCGGGTTTCTTCCCTCCCGGCATCAGGGCGTGCGATTCCGTTCGGGGCGTGATCCCGTCCTTTATCTGAACAATCCGGAGGGCATGGAGATGAAGTTGCGCCGCCGGACTCTGGATCATCTGGCGGAACTGAACTCCATCCGCGGGGACGCCACCGGCGATCCCGAGATCAGAACCCGTATTTCTCAATATGAGATGGCTTACCGGATGCAGACTTCCGTGCCGGAGTTGACGGACGTCTCAAGCGAACCGGAAAGCGTCTTCCAGCTCTATGGCGCTGACGCCCGCAAGCCCGGGACCTATGCCTACAACGCGCTCCTGGCCCGCCGCATGAGCGAGCGGGGCGTGCGCTTCGTGCAGCTGTTTCATCGCGGCTGGGACCAGCACAACGGCCTGCCCGGCGGCATCCGCAGGCAGGGCCGCGCGACGGACCAGGCGACCGCGGCGCTGATTGCGGATCTCAGGCAGCGGGGACTGCTGGATGAGACGTTGATTGTCTGGGGCGGGGAGTTCGGGCGAACGGTCTACTGCCAGGGCGATTTGAGTCCGAAGAATTATGGGCGCGATCACCATCCGCGTTGCTTCACGGTCTGGATGGCGGGAGGCGGGATCAAGCCGGGCGTCTCCATCGGCGAAACGGACGACTACAGCTACAACATCGTCCGGGATCCCGTGAGCGTTCATGACCTCCACGCCACGATCCTTCATCAGTTGGGCGTCGATCACAAGAAGCTGACCTTCAAGTTCCAGGGCCGGCATTACCGCCTCACCGACATCCACGGGACGGTGCTGGACAGGGCGGTTGCTTGAACGACGGCGTTTTCCGATACGAAGGAGCCCCGGGCGCGGGAAATTCCGGTTCAGGCGAAGCTTTGCATCGCGTCGGCGATGTCTTCGGTTATCTGGTTCTTCAGCGCTTCGAGCGAATCGAAGCGTCGCTCATCGCGGAGTTTTCGATGGAAGATGATTTCGAGATCCTGGTCGTAAAGGTCCCCGGAGAAATCGAGCAGGTGTGTTTCGACACGGAGCCCCGATGAGGGGGCGCTGACGCTGGGACGGAGCCCGATGTTCACGGCCGCGCGGCGGGAGAGACCGCCCGTGTGGACATGGGCCGAATAGACGCCGTGGGGGGGCAGCACGCGGTTCCCAACGTCGAGGTTGGCGGTCGGGAATCCCAGCCTCTGGCCGAGTTTGTCGCCGTGGACAACGGTTCCGGCCAAGGCGTAGGGCCTGCCCAGCATCTGGTTGGCGGCGTCGAAATCGCCCGCCGCGACGGCGGCACGGATGCGGGTGCTGCTGACGGTCTCGCCGTCGAGAGCCACGGCTGAAAGCCCATGGACGGTGAAGCCCAGTTCGAAGCCCAGTTCGCGGAGCAGTTCGACGTTTCCCGATCGCTTGTGGCCAAAGGTGAATTCCCGGCCGACGCAGATGCTGCAGACGCGTCCCAGGCCGACGACCAGGCTGCGGATGAAGGCGTCGCCCGGATTGCGGCTGAATTCCTCATCGAAACGGAGGAGCAGCAGGGCGTCGACCTCGAGGGAACGGATGGCGGCGACGCGCTGGTCGAGGGACTGGATCAACCGCGGCGCTCGTTCCGGGGCGGTGATGGCGGCGGGGTGATTCTCAAAGGTGACGACGACGGAGGCGGCCTCCTGGTCGGCTGCGTCGGAAATGGTCTGCCGGAGAATCTGCTGGTGTCCCAGGTGGACCCCGTCGAAGAAGCCGATCGCGACGCAGGCCTTGTCGGAGACGGCGGCCAGTTCCGTTGCGTCGCGGAGGATCTTCATGTCAGGGTCGCGGCCAGCTTGAGAATGGGAATTACCCTGGTTGCCAGCTCGTCGTGCGAAAGCCGGACAACATCTTCGAACGGGATGGCGTCCGCGACGCTGAGTTTGCCGGAGGCGGAGCGGCGCAGGGAGGAGAGATGAGCGCCACAGCCGAGTTTCTCGCCCAGATCTTGCGCCAGGGTGCGGACGTAGGCGCCCTTGGTGCAGGTGACGGAAAACCATGCCGTCTCGTTCTCGTAGGCCACGATCGGAAAGCGGTAGACGTGGATGAAGCGCTCCTTGCGTTCCACCTCGATGCCCTTGCGCGCCAGCTTGTAGAGCGGCACTCCGTCCTTCTTTACGGCGGAGACCATGGGGGGGAGCTGCATCTGGTCGCCGACGAAGGTCCTGGCTGTTTCGTTGAGTTGCTCGAGCGTCAAGGGGGGCACGGGGCGGGTCTCGTCCACCTCGCCTTCCGCGTCGTAAGTGTTGGTTGTCACGCCGAGTTTCATGGAGCCCTCGTAGACCTTGTCGTCGGACATGAGCTTCTCGGAAAGCTTGGTGGC
The DNA here is from genome assembly GCA_038126235.1 of Verrucomicrobiales bacterium. Classification (GTDB taxonomy): domain Bacteria; phylum Verrucomicrobiota; class Verrucomicrobiia; order Limisphaerales; family JAYPEY01; genus JAYPEY01. The sequence continues at coordinate 58,816 of JAYPFK010000032.1, read as the reverse complement.
CTTGCCGAGGACGAGGATGAGGAGGCCTGTCGCGTTGGGGTCGAGGGTGCCGCAGTGGCCGACCTTCTTCAGGCCGAACTCGCTGCGGACGACATCGACGATGTCGTGAGAGGTCGGGCCGGCGGGTTTGTCAATGAGCAGGGCTCCGTCGAATGCTGAGAAAGGCTGCATGGTTCAGGCTCCGAGATTCAGGATGGCCTTGCGCGCCTCCTTGACCACCTTGCGCTGCACCGAGAGCGGGGTGCCCTCGATGCGCGCGCCGGCGGCGGCCTGTTTGCCGCCGCCGCCGCGGCGAAAGGCAAAATAGCCGACGTTGATCTTGGGATGCTTTGAACGGAGGCTGACCCGGGTGACGGTGGTATCCAATT
>JAYPFK010000032.1:44309-58438 GCA_038126235.1 Verrucomicrobiales bacterium | reverse complement strand
GGGTTTCGGGGCCTGTTTGTGGGGGGGGCGGGCGGGCCCCCGCCCCCCCCCGGGGCGGGGGGGGGGGGGGGGGGCCGGGGGGGGGGGGGGGGGGGGGGGGCGGGGGGCCCCCCGCCGCCGAGGCGAACGGCAATCTCGCCGACGTTGATCTTGGGATGCTTGGACCGGAGGCTGACCCGGGTGACGTTGGTCTCCAATTCCTCGAATACGATGGCGACGACGACCGGGTCGATGTCGCGGATGTGGTCGATGACGCCCTCGGTGTCGTTCGGTTCCGCCCCGGTGCGGGCGTAGTCCTGCAGCTTGAGCCACACGTAGCCGATCTTGTTTTCGCAGGTCAGGCGAAAGTGATTGTACATGTGTTTGAGCAGCTTGACGCGGGAGAGGGAATAGGATTGGTAGACCTCGTCGCAGATCCGACCGAGGTTCGCTCCGCGCTTGAGCAGTTCGCCCGCGGCGGCGTAGGTGTCCGGGAGCGTCGTCGGGTATTGGAAAGAGCCGGTGTCCGTGCTGATCGCGGTGAAAAGGCAGTCGGCCATGCGCGGATTGATGGTCCAGCGCGCGGCGCGCATGAGACGGAACACCAGTTCGCCGGTGGAAGGGGAGCGTGAGGACACCCAGTTCACGTCCCCGAATCGGTCGTTGCTGGGGTGATGGTCGATATTGATGAGCAGTTGGCGGTCCGCGATATGTTCGGCGACGGAGCCGGTGCGGCCGAGATCGGTGGAATCGAGCGCGATCACGCAATCGAATTTCCGCCCAGGCTTGGGCTGCTGCATCAGTTTGGTCGGATCGAGGAAGGCAAGTTTCTGGGGCAGGGGATCCTGGTTCCAGCAGACCACCTTCTTGCGTTGATTCTTCAGCGCCAAGGTCAGCGCAATCTGGGAGCCCACGCAGTCGCCGTCCGGACGGATGTGGCCGACCACGCAGAAGGACTGGTGCGACCGGATCTCCTGGAGGATGCGGTCGATGGTTTTATGTCTCTGTTTCATTCCTTGTCGTCGTCGACTTCGTCGATTTCAGACATGATCTGCAGCACGCGGTTGCCGCGTTCGATGGAATCATCCATGACGAACTTCAGGCGCGGGGTGTATTTGAGAACGACGGTGCGGCTGAGGATCTGCTGGATTCTGACCCGGTCGTCATCGAGGAATTTGGCCGCCCGGCGTTTTTGTTCGTCGGAGCCGAGCAGGCTGACGAAGACCACGGCAGAATGAAGGTCCGAGGAGATGTCGACATCGTTGACGGTGACGATGCCGGCGTCGGCGGAATGGAGTTCGCGGGAGACGATCTCGCCCAGGGTGCGTTTGAGCAGCTCCCGAACGCGTTGGAGACGCATTGAAGGCATGACGGACGCGGGTTGGCGGGGAATCAGAGTTTTGCTGCGACTTCCTCGACCGAGAACGCCTCGATGACGTCGCCTTCTTCAAAGGCGTCGAAGCCGGCGAGCTTGATGCCGCATTCCATGCCGGCGCGGATCTCGGCCACTTCGTCCTGGAAGCGTCGCAGGGAGGCGGTTTCGCCGGTCCAGATGACGCGCTTGTTGCGCAGCACACGGGCGGGGCCCTTGACGATGCGGCCGTTGTCTACAATACAGCCGGCGACGGAGCCGCCCTTCGAGAGCGGGAATACCTGCTTGACGTCGGCGGCGCCGAGTGTGGTTTCCTTGCGGTCGGGTTCGAGCATTCCGGCCATGGAATCCCTGACGTCATCGATCAGCTCATAGATGATCTTGTATTCGCGGATCTCGATGCCCTCGCGGCGGGAAAGCGCCTGGGCGCCCTTGTCGGGCTTGGAGTGAAAGCCGATGACAACAGCGTCGGAGGCGCTGGCGAGCAGGATGTCCGATTCGCTGATGTTGCCGACGCCCTTGCTGATGATGTCCAACGCGATCTTGTCGGCGGGAATCTCGTTGAGGGAATTGACGATGGCTTCGACGGAGCCCTGGGTGTCGGCCTTGATGAGGATTTTGAGGACCTTGGCGGACTCCTTCTCCAGAGTGGCAAAGAGATTCTCCAACGTGATGCGTGAACGTTCCTCCTGGTTCGCGGCCCGGCTTTCGGTCTGGCGTTGTTCGCCGAGGGAACGGGCCTCCTTCTCGTTGGTGACAACGACGAATTCTGCGCCCGCGGAAGGGACGCCGTTGAGACCGAGCATCTTGACGGCGACGGACGGGGTGGCCTGTTTGGCGCGGCCTCCGGTTGCGTCGATGAGAGCCTTGACCTTGCCCCAGTGCTGGTCGCAAAGGACGGAGTCGCCGACCTTGAGGGTGCCCTTGGTGACGAGAAAGGTGGCGGTCGGGCCGGCGCGATCGATGCCGGACTCGATCACGGCGCCCTTGGCGCGCCGGTTCGGGTTGGCCTTGAGTTCCATGATCTCGGCCTGCAGGAGAATGAGTTCCAGCAGTTTGTCCACACCCTCGCCGGTCTGCGCGGAAATGTCCTGGAAGATGGTCTCGCCGCCCCATTCTTCGCAGGTGACGCCGCGTTCCTGAAGCTGGGTGCGGACCTGGAGGGGGTTGGCGTTTGGATGGTCGCACTTGTTCACGGCAACCACGACGGGGACGCCGGCTTCGCTGGCGTGATCGAGCGCCTCGAGGGTCTGGGGCTTGACGCCGTCCTCGGCGGCGACAATGAGAATGATGATGTCGGTGATGTTGGCCCCGCGGGCGCGCATGGCGCTGAAGGCCGCGTGGCCCGGGGTGTCGAGAAAGGTGATCTGTTTGGTGGCCTTCTTCGGCTTTTCCGGGTCGGGCACTTCGACGGTGTAGGCGCCGATATGCTGGGTGATGCCGCCGGCCTCGCCCTTGACGACGCGGGATCGGCGGATGTAGTCGAGCAGGGTGGTCTTGCCGTGGTCGACGTGTCCCATGATCGTCACGACCGGCGGTCGCTCGATCATGTCTTCCGGTTTGTCCTCGGGGTCGAGTTCGATCTTCTTTTTGGTCGCCTTGACGACGCCCTTGCCCTGTTTGCGTTTTTCCAGGTCGAACTTGAAGCCGTGCTTGGCGCAGATCTGTTCGGCGACGGGTTCGTCAATGGCCTGATTGACGTTGGCGAACACCCCCATTTCCATGAGGTCGGCGATGAGCTGGAAAGGCTTCCTGTTGAGTTTGCCGGCAAGTTCCCGCACCACGATCGGGGCTTTCATCGTGATGACCTCGGCTCCTGCAGGGGCCTTGTATTTGGGTTCCTGCCTGGCTGGCGCGGCGGGCTCAGGTTGCGGCTTGGCGGGCTTCTTTTCCTTGGCGGAACGAGCCGGCTTGGCGGTCCGGACGGGGCCTTTGGGCAGTTCGATGCGGCCGACGAGTTGGCCGAGTTTAGGGCCCTCCGGCTCCGTTTCTTCCGGGGCAGCGGGGGGCTCGCTGGTTTCGGTTTCTTCGGCGGATTCTTCCGCGGCGGTCTCCGGTCCGGCGGAGGTTTCCGTCTCTTGAGGGGAGGGGACGGTTTCTTCGGCGTCCCCGGCTTCGCTTTCTGCCTCTACGTCCGCTCCAGACTCGGCCTCGGATTCAGACTCGGCTGTGGCGGGGGCTTCGGCGACTTCCGGTTCTTCGGGCGCGGAGACGATGACGATGGGCTGCTCGGGTTCCGGCGCGACGGGTTCCGGAACCTTCTCTTCCGCGGGCTTCGGCGGGAGTATCTGCTCCGCCAGATATTCGGCCGTGATCTTGTCTAACGAACTGGAAGCGACTTTCGCCTGGGTGATGCCCAATTCTTTAGCCTTCGCAAGGACTTCCTTGCTGGTGACTCCAACCTGCTTGGCGATATCGTAAATGCGAACGGGCATAAATCGGTTCTATGTGGCCGAGCGTCGTCATGCGACTAACAATTTGACGGTTGCGCGCTCATGGCCGGGGCTTGCTGTTCTTTCAATCAGGCGGCTTTGTCGCCGTTGCTCTGCTGTTGTGATCGGTTTTCGGATTCGGTCTGCGCGGCCGCCATGATCTGGGAGGCCTGCTCAGCGATGCCTTCAATCTCGGCGAGATCGCTTTCCTCGGCCTGCATGAGATCCTCCAGGTTGAGGAAGCCGGCATGCACGAGGGTGTTGGCCTGATCCTCGGAGATTCCCGGGATTGCCGCAATGGTTTTTACCGCAAGAGCGACCTTCTGGTCGAAATCGAGTTCGGTGTTTTCCTCCTGCTCGATATCGACATTCCAACCCGTGAGTTTGGCGGTGAGGCGGGCGTTCTGGCCGCGCTTGCCGATGGCGAGGGAAAGCTGGTCCTCGCTCACCATGATCTTCACCCGCTTGGTCGTCTCATCCAGTTCGAAACTCTTCAGCTGGGCAGGGGCGAGAGCGTTGGTGATGAAGGTGCGGATGTTCGGATCCCACTTGATGATGTCCACCTTCTCGTTGTTCAACTCGCGGACAATGTTTTTCACCCGCTGGCCGCGCAGGCCCACACAGGCGCCGACGGGATCGACTCGCTGGTCCTTGGAGTAGACCGCCAATTTGGTCCGGAAACCGGGTTCGCGGGCGACGCCCTTGATCTCGACGGTGCCGTCGTTGATCTCTGAAACCTCAAGCTTGAAGAGCTTGATCACGAACTTGGGATCGGCGCGGGATAGAATGATCTCGGGGCCGTGACCGGTTTCCTCGACAGCCTTCACGTAGCAGCGAAGGCGCTCGCCGGGTTGGTATTCCTCGATGGGCACGCGCTCACGATTGGGAAGCAGAGCCTCGTAGCGGCCAAGGTCAACGACGACATCCGAGCGTTCGAAACGACGCACGGTGCCGGAGACGACATCGCCGACGCGATCCTTGAATTCGTCGTAAATCAGCTGTTTTTCCGCCCGACGCACCTGCTGGAGAAGGGCCTGTTTGGCGTATTGCGCCGCGATGCGCCCGAAATTGTTCGGGGTGACCTCCTTCTCGATCTCCTGGCCGATTTCGGCGCTGTCGTCCAATCGACGGGCGTCGAAAAGGGAGATCTCGTCGTGCTTGTTCTTGACCTGGGTGACGACGATGAGCTTGGCGAACGCCCGGATATCCCCGTGTTCCTTGTCGATTTCACAACGGAGTTCGCGCGCCGGCCCGACCGCTTTTTTGGCGGCGGAGACGAGGGCTTCCTCGACCGCTGCGACAAGCGTGTCGCGGTCGATGCCCTTTTCGCGTTCCCAGTAATCCAAGTTGGCCAAGAATTCTGCATTCATAACAATTTCCCGATTTGCGCGGCATCCAGAGAACAAAAAAGCCGGAAGTTGATTCCGACTCACACACGCTGGACATCCAGCAACCAGAACGTTTTGCGTTGGCCAACCTAGAGATGTCACAGGGAGGCGTCAAGCGTGATTTGGGCCGATTTGACACGCCGAGGCATGGGCATATCTGTCCCAAAGCCGGCATGTGGCGGGTGAGGAGCTGGCAAGCAGCGGATCTGACCAGGCGAGGGGGGGGAGCGCGGAAACGAAGGCGCGCCCGAATCTTCCGCTCTGTTTCTGGGACGGGAATGTCCTCTAAGGGGCCTGCTTGAGGTAGGCGATCAAGTCGGACATGGCTTGCGCGTTGATGGTCTGCTCGAGGCCTTCGGGCATGAGGGAAAGTGTGGAGGCGCGAATTTCCAGGATGCTGTCTCGAGGGACGGTTTCCTTCACCCCTTGGCCTTGAATGAGGGTGATGGAGGCGGCGGATTCTTCGGCGATGACGCCTGAGAGGGAGCGGTCGTCCTTGGTTTCAATTGAGTAGTTGGTGAAGCGGGGCTCGACGATGGCGTTGGGATCGAGGATGGCGTCGAGAAAATCGGCGACGCCCTTGTTGCGGAAAACCGAAAGGTCGGGCCCGACCACGAAGCCCTGCCCGTTCAGCCGGTGGCAGGGTGCGCAGTTGGTTGCGAAGACGGTGGCTCCGGCTTTGGCATTGCCCGGGAGGTTGATTACGGAGCGGTATTTTGCGATCACGGCCCGTCGGTCGGCGGAACTGCGGAGTGGGAGCAGTTTGTCCACGCGGGCCACAATCTTGGGATTGCTGTTGCGAGAGAGGCGAAGCCGGGTGACGGAATCGATGTCGGCCGGGGAGACGCGGTTCGCGGCCACAGCGTCCAGGAGGGCGTTGATCCAGTCGGCTCGGGCGGCAAGCTTGGCGACGATGGCTGCGCGTAGGGCGGGTGAATGGACGCTCCAGTTCTTGAGCAGGATTCCCGGGACGGCCTCTGAGGCGCGGCGGGTGATCATGTTGAGCGCGTCGATCTTCAGGGCAGGGTTGTCGGCGCTGTCGAGGATCCGGGCGAGTTTGGGGAGGTCGCTGTCGTATTCATTGAAGCCGCGACCGAGGAGTTGGATCGCGGCCCGGCGCAGTTCGAGGGGCTGAGCGCTGTCGGTGGCGGATTGGGCGGCAGAGAGATGAAGCGAGCGGAGATCGGAGGCGGCCTGCTTGATTTTCGGATTTGGAGAAGCTGCGTAGTTGCGCACATCGACCCGTCGGCGGTCGAGGGCGTCCTGAGCGGCGGCGACGGCCTGCCAGACCCAGGACTGGCTGCGGAGTTTCGGCGAGGCCAGGGAGCCAAGCAGTTCCCCGAAGGCATCCTTGTCGGCGACGGCGGCCGCGGTGGCGACTAGCTGTCCGAGGGCTGCGCCGCGATTGGCGGGGGAAGCCTTGGCGTCGGCGGAGGCTCGGAAGATCTCCGTGGGCTGGGTGGCGGCGGAGCTGAGGACGGCGGCGCGAAGCCACGCATCGTCCATCCCGTGGGCGAGAATGCGGCCGAGGGCGGCGCCTGCGCGGGGGTCGCGCCAGTTGCCGAGGGTGAGCGCAAGTTGGAAGCGGACGGCGGGATCAGGATCGTCCACCAGCTTGAGCGCGGCGGCGGCAATGGAGGGAGCCTCGGGCAGGCGGAACTCGCCCAGTCGGACGGCGTGGCGGCGGACGCCGGCGGCCTTGTCCTTGAGACCGGAAAGAATGTGTGCGTCGGTCAGCGCGCCGAGTCCATCGAGCGCGCAAAGCGCCTGGGCGCGGGCCTGGGGGATCTTCCCTGCCTTGGCGGCGGCTTCAAGCGGACTGGTTGCGCCCTTGTCTTTGCGCCGGACGAGTTCCTGGTGGATGGAGTCGCGTAGAATGCCGTTCGTGGAATCGAGTTTCTTGGCGAGGTCGGAGGTCTTCAGTTTCGCGAGGTTCGTGTGGTTGGCGGGGCGTCTGCCATAGGGAAGGACGCGGTAGATGCGGCCCATGTCGGATCCGGCGCGGACATCGAGTTTGGCAAGCCGTTCCTCGGGGATCCACCGAGGGTGTTCGATGACGAAGCGGTACATGTCCACCACCCAGAGCGCGCCTTCGGGGCCGGTGGTCGCCTGGACCGGGCGGAACCAGTTGTCCTCGGAGGCCAGGAATTCGGAGCGTTGTTCGTCCGGGGCGCGACGGGCCTGGAAGACGGGGCCGTCGGGATGGAGTTCGAGGCGGCGGACGAGGTTGTGGACCGGCGCGCAAATGAAGGCGTCTCCGTAATATTCGGCGCCGAGGACGGTGTCGCGGTAGATCGTGGCGCCGCAGCCTGCGGTGACGCGGTTGGCGTGTTCCGGGCGGTTGAACCGCTGAAGCAGTTCGCTGGCGGGGTAGATCTGTTCGGGATTCTCGTCGGCCGGAATGTAGAGGCGGTCGGATGGGAGAATGACGTGGGGATTGCGTGAGGCGTATTGGGCGGGCAGGGGGAACTGGAAGAGCGAGCAGCTGTTGTTGCAGCCGAACCAGTCGCCCCAGTCGTTGCGGGCGAGGCCCTGCTGCGTGTACCCGGAGGCGGTTTCAAACAGACCGAGATCGGGCTTTATCCGGAAATCCTTGCTGCGGATGTCGGTCGTGCGTCCGGAGGAGCGCCCCTTGATGACGCCGCCGCGCAGGCCGTTGGCGCCGTGGACCCAGTTGTCGAGCCCCCAGCTCAGGCCGTTCACGCGGGCCTGGTAGTTGTCGGTGACGAAGCCGGTGAAGAGCTTTTCAATCTTGTCGGCGCGGCCGTCGCCATCGGTGTCTTCGGCGTAGAGGATGTCCGGGGCGGCGCAGACGAGCGCGCCGCCGCGCCAAGCCATGATGTCGGTGGGAAAGGGGAGGTCGTCGAGGAAGAGGGTGGACTTGTCGTAGTGGCCGTCGCCGTCGAGGTCGTTGAGGAACTTGACGCGGCCGCCAGGTTTCCAGTTGCCGTCCAGGCCGCTGGGGTAGTCATGCATCTCGACAACCCAGAGCCTGCCGTCGAGACCGAAATCGATGGCGACAGGATCGACGATCAATGGTTCGGCGGCGACCAGTTCGACGTGAAAGCCGGGCTTGGTGTGAAGAAGAGTCAACGAATCGCGTGCGGGAGTGGACGGCGTCATTTCGCCGACCTGGCGCGGTCGGGCGAATTGCCTGGGGACGGTCTTGCGGACAGCGGCGACGATCTTGTTCTCCAGGCCGGGTTTGAACTTGTTGGGCCGGTCGTAGTAGACCATCGAGGATTCGCCCTCGTAGCCGCCTTCACGCAGGACCCGCTCGGAGGCCACGTAGCAGGGGACATCGTTGGCGTAGGCGTTCACCCAGAGGCGAGAGGGATCATATTCGCGTTTGAGGCGGAGGGCGTAGTCGACGACGACCTCGCCGGGGAGGAAGACCATGGCGAGTTGGTCGCCAAAGCTCCAGGATTGGACCATGTAGGGGAGTTGGTAGCCGAGCTCCTCTCCGCGGTCGAGCCGGGCGAGGTTCTTCTTCGCGTGATAGGAGAGGTTCGCGCGCGAATTGGCGGCGCGCTGCTCCCATTCGGCGCGGGTGCGGGATTCAAACTCCAGCGTCGTGTCGGCGGTTGCGCAGGCGAGCGGCGCGGTCAGCGGCTGCATCTTGTCGGACGCCATGAGCTTCGCCGCCTGCGTCGCGATCTCGCGGCCGTGCTGGATGGCGTAATCGTAGCCGTTGTTCGGGGCGTGGCGGAGGATGGGGTTTTGATCCGCGCCGCAGCCGATCGCGACGAGGAGGATCGCGCCGGGGTGGGCTTTCTCGAATTCGTCCTGGGCGAAGCCGGCCCAGTCGCCGCACACGCGATTGTAGGCGCCGCCGAGGGTGGTGCAGTGGCACGCATAGTTGACCAGCGCGGCGCGTAGTTTGCCGTCGGGAGTGCGGACGCGGAGGACGGGGAGGTCGTGGTCGACAGGGCCGCCCTTGGTGCGGCGGTTGTTTCCGAAGCCGGCGGAGCTGATGCCCCAGTCGAGCTGCGCGGGCTGGCGATCCTTGACGGCGGCGAGGGCGACCTTGACGAGGCGGTCGGTCAGGTCGGCGGTGTAGCGCTCGATGCCGGCCTGGTGTTCCGCGGGGATGTCCATGCTGAAGAGGTTCGGCAGGACGCCTTCGATCATCGGGGCCGAATGCGTGTGGCTGGAGGCGATGGCGAAGCGTTCGTTCGGGAGCTTGAGCTGTTTCTGCAGCCGTTGCAGAACCTGCAGGCGCATCGAGAACGGCACGCCGCAGTTGTCGACTGTGAGCAGGATGGCGAGGTTGGCGTCGTCGCCGAGAGCGAGGGCTTTGGCTTGGATGCGCTGATCGACGCCTTCGTGTTCGGTTCGGCGACTGCCGTAACCGCTGAGTCGCACGGGGTAGTCTGGGGAAATGTCGACGGCGGCGACGCCGACGGTCTGAAGGGCCGGGGCGGCGGCAGCTGCTGAGGCGGGTGGGGGGAGAAAGGGGGCAAGGCAGAGGGGGAGAAGCAAGCTCCAAGCCCCAAGCTCCAAGTTCCAACGCGCGGAGCCAAAGCGGCGCCAAGGCGGAGGCAGTTCCGAACTTCTAATTGCAGATGTCTGTTTGGAGGCAAGGCGGCGTGGTGGTGTGGATGCTCTCATTTCTTCTTTGGCGCGCTTTGGGGAAGGTTGATGGACTGGGGCTTTTTCTTGGAGATCTTGTAGACGGTGAAGGAGCCGTAAGTTGCCCGGCCGGTGTGGGCCATTTGGCGGAGGCCTATCCGGCCGCCCATGAGTGCGGGGCCGTGGGATTTGCCGTCGTCATACCAGACAGCGCTGAGCTGTCCGGCCGTTTCGAGGAGGATGCGCCCCTCGTATTTCAGCAGGCGCACGACATGCGGGCCGGAGCCCTTGCCGGCGATGTTGTCCGCGCCGACGTTGACGAGCTGGAAGCCGCGGTTCTTGCGGAGGTTGGCCGTGCGGCGCGGGGTTCCGCCGTCGTCCGGGCCGCAGGCCCAGTAGGAGGCGTGGTAGGCGTCGATCGCGCCAGAGTGGTAGTTCTTGAAGACGCCGTCGCGCTTCGGAAGCGAAAGGTCGAAAATGTCCCTTTCGTCACGGCTTCGGGCGGCGAAGAAGAGGATGTTGAGCCCGTTGGTGGAATTCGCGGGGGACATGTCGAACTCGATCAGGCAGTTCTCGGGGAACTCGCGGGTGTTCCAGAGCACGACATGGCCGCCTTGGTCAGGTTTGAGGCTTTCAAGTTGGAGCTTCCCGTCCACCGTTCGCGCCCGGCCCGGACCTTCGAGTACCCACTCGGCCTTGTCCGGCTTGCGCGCGCGCTTGTCGCCCCGGAACAGGTCGTTCTCGGCGACGACATTCAAGGGTTGGCTGAAGTCGGCGGTGTAGAACAGTTCCAGGTCGTAGGTGTGGAAGCTGAGCTTGCCGAAGTATTCCGTCCGGCCCTCGCCGGCCAGACCGATGCGGGCGCGGCCGCGGAGCGCCTTTCGCAAGGCGGCTTCGTCCAAGGCGTTATCGAACATCTGAATATGATCGATGGCGAGGGCGGCGGAGTGTGTTCCCGAGCCGCCGGTTCCGCCGATCGTCAGAGCCCCTTCTGGCGGCGCGGGCGGCCGCCAGCCCTTCAACGAAGGGCTGAAACGAAGCTTCTCCTGGAGCGAGCCGTTGAGGAAACACTCGAAGGCGGTCTTGTTCGCGTCCCACGCGAAGGCGAGGTGATACCACTGTTCCGCGCTGAGGCGGCTCCAGTTAAGCCTGGCTTTGAGAGGCTGGCCTCCGGCGCCGGCCAGGGCGATGTAGAGCGTGAGTTGCGAAGACCTCTCGCGGAGATCGATCGTGAAGAGCGGGCAGTCGATGAGACGCGTCTTGAAATTGCTCTTGTCGGCAGTGGGACCGGAGGAAAGGCGGCGGTCCGGCTTGAAGTTGAAGCCTAGCGTTCCGGATGATTGCCAGATTTCGGCCGGTGTTTCGATGACGAGCGAGGAATGGCCGGCGGCCGGCAGCAGGGCCTGTCGGTTGCTGGAGGGGATGAATGTTGCATCCTCGCCGGCATGGGCGACGATGCGTTTGTCGGTGGAGACGACGGAGGTGTCGCCGTCGAGGGGGATGGTGAAGCGCTCAGCGGAGTTCGCGGCGCCTGCGAACGCGACGAAGCAGGCGGCCAGGGTCGGCAGTGTGCGCGGTTTCCGGAACATCATGGCAAATGAAACTGGCGGGGAGTGTAGCGGGAAAGAGGCGCTTGGGTGAGCGGTTTTTTATGCCGAAGGCATGACAGCCATCAGCCGGTGGTTGAAGCGAGGAACGAGCAATACCACCGGATGCCACGTAACGTTGGTTTGCATCCTTGAAGGGTGCCGCAGGTATACGGGGGCGAGCGAAGGAAAAAGGAAATCAGAGACTTACCCTCGTGTTTCCGCCGGTTGGCATCCCTTCAGGATGCGGGAGCTTGTGGTGGTTTCTTCGCCGGGGTATCTCCCGCTGGCGCGGTTTCAACCCCGGTTCAGGGGCTTTCAAGCCTCCGGCTTGGATGAAGCTCGAAACTGAAGACCTGCCTGTGCAATTCCCGCGGGAGGGGGCTTTAAGATTGTACCCGTTGCCTCAAAGCCCGGACGATCTTCAACACGCCGAAATCGTATTTCCCTCCCAACGCCGAAAAGACCGGACCGAGGGCGTTGCCGGCGTTGGTGTTGTCGAAGGCGGCCGAGATTTCGCGACGCGCCTCTTGGGGAACCAGGCGATCGATGTCGACCTCCTCGCCGAGGGCGACGCCGTCGGCGAGATGACTCTGGATGGTGGTTTCTTTCAGGTCGCGCTCCAGGGCGATCTCGGCGATGGACTTTCCGGCGCGGAACAGCTTGATGGTCTCGAGGACGGTGTTGCCAAAGCGCGGCTTGGGCGCGCGGGCTGCCAGGGGCTCGGCCGGTTCGTCGGTGAAGTCCTGGCGTGGGTGGTTTTGCAGGTGCCGGGCGATCTCGGCCATGAAAGGGGAGCCGAATTCGTTCAGCTTGCGCGCGCCGACGCCGCTGATCCGGGCGAACTCGCGTCCGCTGGTGGGATATTCGCGCGCCATCCAGCGAAGTGAGACGTCGGAGAAGACAATGTACGGGGCCACGTTGAGCTCGTCGGCAATGCGGCGGCGGAGCTTGCGCAGCGCCTCGAACAAGACCTCGTCGCACGTGATGTCGCCAACCTGTCGGCGTTTCGGCTCCGGCGCGGCGGCGGGGCGGGTGAGCTGGATCTCCCGGCGGTCAGCGAGCGCGTCGGCTCCCTGCTGCGTGATCTGGATGACGCTGAACTTTCCGGTGGTCTGGGCGACATAGCCCAGCCGGATCAGTTCGCGGCCGATGGCGGCCCATTCGGCCTTCTTGTGCTCGCCGCCAATGCCGTAGGTGCTTAGCTGCTCGTGGCCCCACTTGCGGACGCGTTCGTTGTTCGCGCCGACCAACACATCGACGACGTGATTCAAGCCCGTGCTGAAGCGGCCGTGCCGGTAGATGCGCACGAGGCAGGAGAGGAACTTCTGCGCGGCGACCGTGCCGTCGAAGGTCTCGCGGGGGGAAAGGCAGTTGTCGCAGGCTCCGCAGTTGTCCTCCGGAAACGGCTCGCTGAAGTAGTCGAGCAGTTCGATGCGGCGGCAGCGGGAGCTCTCGGCATAATGAACGATCTGCTGAAGCTGTTGGCGGGCAATCTCCTGTTCGCGCGGGTCGGGCTTCTCATCGATGAAACGGGTGTGCTTGACGACGTCGCCGGGGCTGAAGAGAAGGAGGCATTCGCTGGGCAGTCCGTCGCGTCCGGCGCGTCCGGTTTCCTGGTAGTAGCCCTCGACGTTCTTCGGCAGGTCGTAGTGCATGACGAAGCGGACGTTCGGTTTGTCGATGCCCATGCCAAAGGCGATGGTCGCGCAGATGACCTTCACCTCGTCCCGAATGAAGGCCTCCTGATTGGCGGCGCGTTCCTGGGGACTGAGGCCGGCGTGGTAGGGGCGGGCATTGAGACCATCGTCGTTCAGGCGCGAGGCGAGGGTCTCGGTGGCCTTGCGGCTGGCGCAGTAGACGATGCCGCTTTCATTGGCGCGGGACTGGATGAAATCGAAGGCCTGGTCGTAGGCGCGGTTCCGGGGAATCACGCGGTAGGTGAGGTTCGGCCGGTTGAAGCTGGCGACGTATTCGCCCGGTTCGTGGAGCTTGAGCTGCTCGACGATGTCACCGCGAACCCGGTCGGTGGCCGTGGCGGTCAGCGCCATGATGGGAATGCCGGGGAGGAGACCTCGCAGGTTGGCGAGTTGGCGGTATTCCGGTCGGAAGTCGTGGCCCCACTCGCTGATGCAGTGGGCCTCGTCGATGGCGATCAGGTTGACGTTCCAACGCTGGAGGTCCTCCAGGAAACCGGAGAGCATCAGACGTTCAGGGGCGACGTAGAGCAGGCGGAACTCGCCGTTGTGCAGGCCGCGCAGGCGGGGGCGGGATTCGCCCTGGGCGAGGGAGGAATTCAGGAAGGTTGCGGCGATGCCGTTGGCCTGCAGCCCGTCCACCTGGTCTTTCATCAAGGCGATCAGGGGCGACACGACCACGGTCAGGCCTTCGCGGGCGAGGGCGGGAAGCTGGTAGCACAGGGACTTGCCGCCGCCGGTCGGCAGCAGCGCGAACACATCCCGTCCGGCCAGCGAATCCCGGATGATCCCCTCCTGCAACGGCCGGAAGGTCTCGTAACCGAAATTCTCTTTCAGCAGGGCGTGGAGGTCGGGTTCGTTTGTGGTTGTTTCGGACATGGTTCGGTCCGGTCAGTCAGTCCGCGGTTCCCTGATTGCGAGCGCGGCGAACATGGCAAGCAATCGCTCCGCGTTCCAGTGTTTCTTGTCGGAGATCCGTTGCTGTTGCTGCCGATGGAGAGGATTTGTGGGGCGTCATCGAATGCGCGACAGCGTCTTGGACAGCGGCGCTGCGCGCCCCAGTCCAAGAAGCATTCGCCCGAGTGGGCACACCCGGTAATCCG
>JAYPFK010000032.1:0-44299 GCA_038126235.1 Verrucomicrobiales bacterium | reverse complement strand
TTTGGCGGGGGTGGTTTGTTTTTTGGGGGGTGACTTCTTTGGCGCCACTGGGTGTGCGCGGGGGGCGGGGCCCCCCGCACCCAAAGACGATGCCCCGCGAGTGGGCACTCCGGTTCAGCCGGGGCAGGTGTTCTTCAACGAGCGTAGAACGGTTCACTTTGCCACTGGCACCAGCACTTCCTGTCCGATCCTCAGGGCCTTGGGATCGACGCCGGGATTGGCGGCGATGACGTCCTTGACGTCGGTCCCGTATTTGCGGGCGATGGCGTAGAAGGTGTCGCCTTTCGCGATCTTGTGTCGGGTGAAGCTGAGTTCCGCGTCGGCGGGGCCGTCGCCGGGAGGGAAGGGAGCGGAGGTGTCGGAACCGGTTTCAACTGGGATGTTGGCGGAGGCGTGGGGCTCCGGTCCGGGAGCGGTCTCGGGGGAGATCTTGGATGACTTGCAGGCGCTGAAGAGGCCGCAGATGGCGGCGGCAAGGGCGATTCGAACGAGGGCGGTTTTCGTCATGCGACGGAGGGTAGCGGAGCGGGATTCCGAGTTCAACCGGATGATGTCAGCGTGGAACAAAGGTTACATGTAAATGTAACGTACGTTATATTTACATGTAACCTTGGTGCTGTGGTTGGCGGCTTGGATGCGAGGGTGCGGACTCCAACGGGGTTACCTTCGAGGTGAACAAAAATGAGGGGCAAAACGGGGGCGGAAGGGGAGCCCGTCGGGGCGAACCTGAAGGGCTTTTCAGCGGAGGGGCTTGACTGCGAACATCGCGTTGCTCCCTGAGGTTGGCGCGTTTGCGTATCGCCGCGAGTGTGCGCGGCTACCGTTTCTGCTTCCTCCACGCTTTTCTGAGTTCGTGCGTCGTGTTGGCGTCTTTGCTCAGGTCATGGACGGAAATCAGGAAGTTCGGTCTCTTCGTGTCGAAGGCGAATGCCTCGGCCGAGAGGAAACTGCCGGAACCGACGCACCGGAACACCACGACGATCTCCTTGCCGGGCCGGCCGTCGATGTCGGCCAGTTCGACTTTCTCGATGCTGCCGTTGGGGCGGCGGCGGATCGTTCCGTCGAGGAAATTGTCGAAAGGGGCTCCCGGGCTGGCTCCGTAGAGTCGCACGCTGTAGCTGCCGAGGGAGCGCGGTTCGTAGTCGCCCTCCGCCACGACCGCCTTCTGGCCGGCGGGAAGGCGGATCGTTTCGATGAACCTGTGTGGGTCCGGTCGATCTTCCGCCAGCGTGGACAAGGCCGTCAGGAGAAAGGCGAGCGATATTTTGGCGGGGCGCATGGTTGGCTTCAGCTTGGTTCGGTCAGTTCACCACATTCCGAAGCGGTTCGCCCAGCAGGGCGCGGCGGCAGTTCTGACTGCCTTTGACGCGCATGTCGATGAGGCCATCCTCGCAGTAGAAGGCGGCGTGGGGATTGACGATGATGCGGTCGTGGGCCGGGTGGTCGGGATTGCGCCAGGCGGCGATGAGCGGATCGTCGTCGGCCGGGGGTTCGGTGGGGAGGACATCGAGGGCGGCGCCCCGGAGGTGGTCGTTGGTGACGGCGTCGAGGACGGCATGCGGATCGACCACCACGCCGCGAGCCGTGTTCACGAGGAAGGAGCCGGGTTTCATTTTGGCAATGGCCGGGGCGTCGATCATGCCGGTGGTTTCCGGCGTGGAGGGGCAATGCATGCTGAGGATGTCGCATTGGGCGAGCAGTTCATCCAAGGTTTCGATGCGCCGCACTCCGACGGACTTGTCGCGGCCGTCCGGGACGTAGGGGTCGTAGAAGGCGACATCGAGGCCGAGGGCCTTGGCGCGCAGGGCGGTCGCGATGCCGATGCGGCCCAATCCCACGATGCCGAAGATCTTTCCGCGCAGGCGGTGCAGAGGCACGGTCTGGGTGTAGGACCATTCGCCCTTTCCGTGCTGGAGGCGGGAGTTGAGATAGTGGATGCCCCGGGTGAGGGAGAGCGTCATGCCGATGGCGGAGTCGGCCACTTCCTCGGTGCCGTAGTCGGGGACGTTGGCGACGGGGATGCCGAGTTCGCGGGCGAGCTTGTGGTCCACGTTGTCGAAACCCACGCCGCAGCGGACGATGAGTCGGCACTTCTTCAGGCGGCGGAGGGTGGGCTCGGTCAGCGTAATGAAATGATAGAGCATGATCGCGTCGGCGTCGTCGATGCGATCGTCCACTGCCGACTCGCCCATGGCGCTGAGGCCCACGACCTCAGCGAGGTCTCCCAGGATCTCGCATTCCGTGGAGAACGGCTCGTGGATGAAATCGGTGACGACGACTTTGAATTCTTTGCTCATAAGGGCGGGAGTTTCGGGGAAATGCTGGTGATTGCAATCCGGGAGGGAGGGTTTTGGGGCGAGGGACGGTTTGGTTCGAAGCCCCAAACCCCAAAAGGGGTGGTGGGGAATTTCGATGTCGTGCGCGGACTGTCGGAGACCTCGGGGATCGGAGGTTGAAACGGAATGAATTCCGCGCGCCGGCTGCGCTTTTGGAGCATGGGATTTGGAGCTTTTTCCGCCTGCGTTCAGCTTCGGCGCGACAAGTTGCAATTTGGAGCTTGGAGCTTGGGATTTAAGCGGCGAGATTTCCCCGTCTCCATCGGATATCAACAGCGAACAACACAACGATATGTTTGAATTGACCAACAAGACCGCCGTCGTCACCGGGGCGGGATCGGGCATCGGGAAGGCGATCGCGACCCTGTTCGCGAAGCAGGGCGCGCACGTGGACATTCTGGAGATGAATCTCGACGCGGCAAAGGAGACGGCGGAGGAGATCAGGGAGGCTGGCGGCTCTGCGGAGTACGAACACTGCGACGTTTCGGACCAGGCCGAGGTCATGGCCGTGTTCGACGGTCTGGCGAAGCGACGGGGCCGGATTGATATCCTGGTCAACAACGCCGGCATCGCGCATGTCGGCAATGTGTTGAACACGAGCGAGGAGGACTTTGACCGCGTCTTCAAGGTCAACGTGAAGGGCGTCTACAACTGTCTGAAGGCCGGCGTGGGCAAGATGACGGAAGCGGGTGGCGGCGTGATCCTGAACATCGCGTCCACGGTGTCGCTGATGGCAATCGACGACCGCTTTGCCTACTCAATGAGCAAGGGCGCGGTCTTGACGATGACCTACGCGACGGCGCGGGACTTTCTGAAGCAGAACATCCGTTGCAACGCGGTGTGCCCGGGACGCATTCATACGCCGTTCGTGGACGGTTTCATCAAGAAGAATTACCCGGACAAGATTGATGAGATGTTTGAGAAGCTGTCGCTGGCCCAGCCGATCGGCCGTATGGGCAAGCCTGAGGAGGTGGCGGCGACGGCGTTGTTCCTCTGCAGCGACGAGGCGTCCTTCATCACTGGTTGCGCCTACCCGGTGGACGGGGGGACGGTGAACATCCGTTAGAGACGGGGCGCCGGGGAAACGCCGCGGCGCGGGGTCTATTGCTCGGGACTCAGTTCCTTCGCGGCGCAGAGGGAGGTCTCTGCGCTTATCGCCCCCCTTCTTCAGGGATCAAACTCCTTTTTCGGTTGGCCGCCGGCTTTCCGCTTGCGCAGTCCTTGGAATTGGGGTGGTATCGAAATGTCAGCGCTTGGAGGGGGTAATTTCGCGATCCCCGTTTGGACCAAGGCTGCGGAACTTGAGGAGATTCATGAAAGACAAACAACAGAAGTATTCTGCCCGTAAGGGGGGGCGGTCCTCGTTGGGAGGCGTGATCCTGGGGGTCGCTGTCGGCGTTGTCGCCATCGCGTTGCAAGACCCGCTGTTCAGCGACGCTTGGTCGGCTCGCGAGAATCCCGCTTACGACGCATGGATGGAGAAGGGGGAAGGAGGCGGAGCGCGCCGCACGGGGCTTTCCTTGGGAGATTTCCGTGAGTGTCGGTTGACCAATGTTGCCGGTGAGATGCGGTTCATGCTGCCGGACGACCGGTTTCTCGGGGGGGAGCCGGAGACGATTGAATCCATCGAGCGGGTTCCGCATGGCGGGGTCGGGAGATTGGGACGGGGGCGGTTGGAGGTTCGATACCTGGGTGTGGGATATGACCTGGAGTATCGCGGCTCGAGCGGGAGTCGGGTTTTTCCCGTCGTGTATGGAATCGACGGCGAGAGGATCAAGGAATCCGAAGTTGAGGCCATCCGCAACGGGGAGCCTCCGCGCGAGGTATTTGGCGGACCCGATGGGCCACGCCTTTGTGTGGGCGTCGGAGCCGAGAACGTGGCGCGTTTCGAGGTTGTGAATTTCGGCCTTTTCGATGCCCGCACCAAGTGGTCGTTGATGGGGCGCGGCTGCGGGATAACTTCCGTCGGTTCGAACCTGGTCGAGGTGGAGACGAGGGTCCCGTGCTTTCATGTCGGGCCGGTCGAGTTGTTTCTGGAGGTTTGGTATGGAGAAACGGCGGAGGTGATGGTCGCACCCGAAAGCATGACACAGGTGAATGTCGACGGGGCTCCGCACCTCCTGCTGGGGGCTTTGGATGGCTGCCGATTTGGAGCCTTTGCGACACCGGCTTCGGAAGATGGGCTTCAATGGGTGTCCTTGAAGAAGGACGATGCATCGTCGACTTTCGTCATGGCGACAGTCGGAGAAACGAAGTTTGGCTGCGAACTGAAGGACGGAAGGAGAGTTGAGGCCGTCAGGCAGTTTCAGGTGGGGGGCGTCCAGGTTCTCCGGGTTTCGGCGCGATTGAACGACATCGAACACGTTGTGGTCAGGCCTTGCTGCAAGAGGAGGCGGTTCGTTTTTGAATTGGATTCGCTGCCGGGGCAGCCGCACGTCGATGAGTCGGAACGAAACATGGCGGATCGTCGGATTCCCTATGCCAGGTTCTTCCGCCCCAAGGACATGTTGCACGTGATGGCCGCCAACATGGACGCCGGACTGGCGGACCCGAATGCCCGGGTGGATGCGGTCGCCGGATTTGCGCCATTCTCCGTCACCAATGCCACCCCCAGGGAGATTGCCGCCCTGTTTCTGGAATCCACGACCAACTACGACGCCGTGGTTCTGGACCGGCGAAGGAACGCGCTCGTGGCGAAGCGTCCGTTGTTGCAGGTCCTGCGCGAGAAACTGGCCAAGTTGTTGGACTGAACGACCCGTCAAACGGAACTCAAGCCGGGGGCGGGCCTTCCGTTTCAGCAAGGCGCTTCGCGCGGGCGAGGGTGTGCCAGCCGAGGCCGGCGAGGATCATTCCCAGTCCGACCAGCCAGGTTCGGGCGTCCACTTGGAAGGCGAGGAAGAGGCAGGCCAGCAGGCCTGTGACGGCGATCCAGCGCGGGTAGCGACGCTCTTCCGGCGGTTGGCGGAGAGCGGCGAGATTGGTGATCGAGTAGTAGATCAAGACGGTAAAGGCGCTGAAGGACCAGGAGAGTTTGATGTCCCCGAGCAGCGTGAAGACCAGGATGATCGCACTGACCCCGATGATGCTGTGCTGGGGGGAGGAATGCCTCTCTGAGACCTTGGCAAACATCGTCGGCATGTCCGCCCGTCGCCCCATGGCCAACAGCACGCGAGACAGGCCGAGAATAAGGTTGAGCAGGACGCCGAGCATGGCGGTCACGGCGCCTGCCGCGATCAGCGTGGTGAACGGAGTCAACTCCGACATGTTGGCGAGGAAGGAGAGTCCGCCGCCCAGGGCGAAATCTTCCGCGTCGATGGCTGTCGCTGTAATGGCGGCCACAGCGCAGTAAATGAGCGCGGTCACTATCATGGTTGCCACAACGGCGCGCGGAATGGTCCTGGCCGGTTCCCGCACTTCTTCTCCCAGGGTCGCGATCCGGCCGTAGCCAGTGTAGGCGACGAACATGAGCGTTGTTGCGTGGAGCGTTCCCGACCAGCCGCCGGTGAAAAAGGGGCTCCACCGGGGCTTCATTTCTCCGAAAGACAGGTATACGCCTTTGGCGATGAATGCGCCCAGAGCCAGCAGGGTGACGGAAACGATCGCGATGTTCACGTGGTTGGACCTGCGGACGCCCAGCAGGACCACGATTGTCAGCAGGATCACGATCGCCACCGCGACTTCGTGGCCGAACCGCCAGGACAACTCCAAACGGCGCATGAAATCCGAAAGATAGAACGCCGCCCCCAGGGCAGCGGTGGCCGCCGAGGCGCTCTTGGCGAGGAGAAACATCCAGCCGGCGGTGAAGCCCAGTTGCGGGTTCAGGTATTTGTAGCCGTATTCGTAGGTCCCTCCGCTGACGGGGTGCGCGGCGGCAAGTTGGGCGCTGCTGAGGCCGTTGCAGGCCGCGACGCCAGCCGCGAGGAGCGTCGCCAGGATCACGGCAGGGCCGGCGATTCCGGCGGCGATCCCGATGCTCACAAACACGCCCGTCCCGATCATTGCGCCCAGCCCCATGAACACCGCGCCCCAGAGCCCGACCTGCCGCCGGAGTTGGGCGTGTTGTGGCTTCGCATCGTTCATGGGCAACAGACTTACAAACTGGAGGAGGGGCGGGCAACGCCGGAAAACAGGCGGTGGCGGGACGCGTGCTCGTAGGATTGTCCTTCCAGGCTGTTCATCCTCCGTGAGCGATCTTGACGCGAGCTTCGCCCCGGATCGGCGGCGGCCATGCGCCATGCTTGGGACAGGCGGCCGCCTTCGCCAGGCTTCGTCGCGCCAAGGGGATGCCTGTCCTACGGAAACGCGCCAGACGCGCCCGGATCAATCGTTGCATTTCCCCCGGCCATTTCCGATGCTTCGCCGCTTTCCGGGACGGAGCGGCTTTCCCGCGGAAAAATTTTCAACGCAATCCGCGCTCCCATGTCAGTAGCAACGTGGTTTTTCCGGTGGAGTTCGGGCAGGCCGGCAGTTTAATCAGCGACGAAATTCAAGATCATGGCAGTAGATGTTAAACAAATCGGAGAACGGGTGGAGAGGGAGGCGGAAACGATCAGCCGCATCCGCTCTGAAGCGCACAAGGTGATCGTCGGGCAGGAGGCCTTGCTCGACCGGCTCCTGATGGCGCTGCTGTGCAACAATCACGTGCTGATCGAGGGCGTGCCCGGACTGGCGAAGACGCTGTCCGTCACCACGCTGGCGAACCTGATCCAGGCCTCCTTCAAGCGCATCCAGTTCACGCCGGACCTCCTGCCGGCAGACGTGATCGGCACCCTGATTTTCAGCCCGAAGGACGGGGAGTTCACCATCAAGAAGGGACCGGTGTTCGCGAACATCATTCTCGCGGACGAGATCAACCGCGCGCCGGCCAAGGTGCAGAGCGCGCTGCTGGAGGCGATGCAGGAGCGGCAGGTGACCATCGGCGACGAGAGCTTCCGGTTGGATGATCCGTTCCTTGTCCTGGCCACGCAGAATCCCGTGGAGCAGGAGGGGACCTATCCGTTGCCGGAGGCGCAGGTCGACCGCTTCATGATGAAGCTCCAGGTGGATTACCCGAACAAGGCTCAGGAGCATGAGATCTTGAAGCGCATGGCGCGGACGAAGCCGACGACGAAGGTGGACGCGATCATCAAGCCCGAGGATGTGATCCGCCTGCGGGAACTGGCGGACGAGATCTTCATGGACGAGAAGATCGAGGAGTACATCGTCAACCTCATCGAGGCCACGCGGAACCCCGAGGCCTACAAGTTGGACATCAAGCCGCTGATCCGCTATGGGGCGTCGCCGCGCGCGACGATCTTCCTCGCCATGGCGGCCAAGGCCAACGCCCTGATCGAGGGTCGCGGCTACGTCACCCCGCAGGACGTGAAATCGATCGCCCTGGATGTGTTGCGCCACAGGGTGATCCTGACCTACGAGGCGGAGGCGGAGGAGAAGACCTCCGAGGACATCATTCAGCAGATTCTCGCGACCGTCGACGTGCCATGATTCCCCGGGAGCTGGCCAAGAAGATCCGCTACATCGAGATCTACACCAGCAAGGCGGTCAACGACATCCTTGCGGGGGAGTACCACAGCGTCTTCAAGGGGCAGGGGATGGAGTTCGAGGAGGTCCGGGAATACCAGCCCGGCGACGAGGTCCGCAGCATCGACTGGAACGTCACGGCCCGGATGGGTCATCCCTTCGTGAAGCGGTTCGTGGAGGAGCGCGAATTGACCGTCACCTTCCTCGTGGACCTGTCGGCGTCGGGGGACTTCGGCAGTTCGGACAAACTGAAGAACGAGGTGGCGGCGGAGTTGTGCGCGCTGCTGGCGTTTTCGGCGATCAAGAACAACGACAAGGTCAGCCTGATCGTGTTCACCGACGAGATCGAGTTGTTTGTTCCGCCGGGCAAGGGCACGACGCACGTGCTGCGACTGATTCGTGAACTGCTGAACTTCAAGCCGCGCCAGGCTCGGACGAACATCCCCGGCGCGATCGAGTACTTGGGACACGTGACCCGCAAACAGAGCGTGGTGTTCCTGGTTTCGGACTTTCTGGAAAGCGACTTCGAGAAGCCGTTGCGGGTGGTGGGGCGGAAGCACGATGTCATCGCGGTCTCCATCACCGATCCGCGCGAGGTGAAGATGCCGGATGTGGGGTTGGTGGAGTTGGAGGACGCGGAAACCGGCGAACTGATCCAGATCGACACCGGCAGCGCGGCTTTCCGTGGGAGGTACGAGGCCTTGGGAACGGAACGCGCCGGTAAGCTGAATGAGCTGTTCCGGTCGATGGGCATCGACCTGATCGAGATTTTCACCAACCGGGATTACGTGCGCGATCTGGTGAAGTTTTTCCGCACGCGGGAACGGAGAGCTGCGGGGTGACGGGAGCGGAACGATGAGAGTGTTGGGAATAGAAGGGAGCATTGGTTTGAGGACGGCGTCCGGGGGGCGCGGCAGCGTCGTGGACCAAGGCTCTGCTGCCGCTCAACCGTGAGTTCAATCGGTTGACAGCCAGCGCAATTTCAAAAGATGCAAAACAGAAACCATGTCTGAACAGAAACTGGATTTCAGTCTGCCGGAGCGGGAGCCCGTGGGCGGCGCTAACGGCGGCCAGCCGAAGGGCCTGCTGCTGGTCATTGTCGCGCTGTTGATCTGCAACCTGGTCGTGACGTTCTTGAAGGGCGGCGGCAGTTCGGCGGGCGCCGGAGCGAACGCGAAACCGGCCCCGACCGGCAGCGCGGCGGCCTTGTCGGCGGAGGCTCTGAAGGACCTGGCGATGCGTGCGGAGAAACAGGGCTTGGCGGATGTCTCGGCCGGGGCGTGGAAGGAGTACCTCCAGGCCAGCGGGGCCGCGGACGAGGAGTCGGCGAAGATCTGGTATCGCATTGGCAAGCTCCAGCAGGACGCGGGCGAGCACGCCAAGGCTTTGGACAGCTACTACCGGTCCGAGAGCTTTGCCGAGGTGAAGGAGATTCAGACCGAGATTGCCCGGCGCACGCAGGAATGCCTGGAGGCGATGGGCAAGTTCGCCGCCCTGAAATACGACCTGGCTGAGAGGGTCAGCCTGGACGCCGAGGCCGGCAAGGCGGGTGAGGATGTGGTGGCCGAGATCGGCGCCCAGAAGATCACCAAGGCGGACCTCGACAAGCGGATTGAGGAGACCATCGAGAACCAGTTGGCCCAGTTTGCGGCGATGTTGCCTGAGGCGGATCGCAACCGGCAGAAGGAGCAGATGTTGAAGCGTTTCGCTCCGGCCTCGCAGCGACTGCAGTTCCTTCAGCAGATGATCGGGGAGGAGGTCCTCTATCGCCGGGCGCGGGAGACGGAACTGCCCGAGGACGCCGCAGTGCGCGACTTGTTGCGGGATTCGGAGAGGCGCCTGCTGGCGCAGCAGGTGATCGCCCGCGAGGTGACCGGGGCGGTGAATCTGACCGGCACGGACCTGGTGAACCATTACAAGGCCAATCTCGAGCAGTACAAGGAACCGCGGCGCGCGAAGGTCAGCCACATCCTGTTCAAGGACGAGGACGCGGCCAAGGCGGTGAAGGCGAAGCTGGCCGACGGTAAGAAGTTCGCCGACATGGCGAAGGAGCTTTCCTTGGACGAAGCGACGAAGGCGAAGGGCGGGGAATTGCCGGGCGAGGTGACGGACGGGCGGCCGGTTCCGGGCGTCGGCGTTTCGGCGGATTTCCTGAAGGCGGTGTTTTCGACCGAAGTCGGCAAGGTGGCCGCCGCGGTCGTGAAGACGGACAAGGGTTGGCACGTGATCCTGGTGCGCGAACGCGCGCCGGAACGCACGCCGCAGCTGGATGAGTTACAATCCCGGGTGTCTCAGGAATTGCGCCGCATCAAGGAACAGGAGCTTCAGGAGCAGTTGTTGGAGAAACTGAAGAACGAGTACAACGTCGTGATCCACACGAAGCAGTTTCCTGTGGAGGAGGAATCGAAGAAGTAGCCGATGCGGGAGGATCTGCGCAGCATGAATGCGGCTTCTGACACTCGGGTCGTTGGAGCTGTCCTCCGGGACGGGGGGGCGCGCGCGGGCTTACGGGCCATGGGCGGCGTGTTGGCCATGCTTGTTGTGCTGTTCCTGACCGGTTGTGGCGGCGGCGGAAAGCCGGACGAATCCGCGGTGGAATCCAAACCCGCAGGCTTTGAGAAGACTTTTGATCGCGGTCCCGTGAGCGCGCGGCTGCATCTGGATAGGAAGGAGGCCACCATCGCTGATCGCCTGGAACTGACAATTGATGTCATCTCCGCGGAGAACTACGAGGCGCGATTGCCGGCCTTCGGCGAGAAGCTCGACCAGTTTGGCATCGTGGATTACCGCACGCCGCAGCCGGAACTGGTCGCCGACAACAAGACGCGGCGTTCGCGCACCTACATTCTGGAACCGTTTCTCTCCGGGGACTACGTGATCCCGCCGATGAAGGTGGAGTTTTGGAACAAGGAGGAAAAGGAGGCAAAGCGGCATGAGCTGGAGACCGAGGAGATCAAGGTCACGATCAAGTCGCTGCTGCCCGAGGATGTCGCGAACCTGCATATCCACGACATTGAAGATCCGGTGGACCTGCCCAAGGCAAAGGTCGCGGATCGGCCGGTTCTGGCGCTGGTGGTTGGTTTGCTGGGGGCAGGCGCCGCGGCTTGGGCGGTCTGGTTCTTCTTCTTTCGTCGGAAACAGGCGGCTCCGGTTGTGGTTGTTCCCGCGCACGAGATCGCCTATCGCGAGTTGGAGCGGTTGATCGCCGAAGACCTGCCCGGCAAGGGCGAGATCAAGGAATTCTACCAGCGCATCTCCGACATCCTGCGCCGCTACATCGAGAACCGCTTCGGCCTACACGCGCCGGAGCAGACGACGGAAGAGTTTCTTGCCGCGCTCGGGGCGGACGCCACCCTCGCGCCAAGCCACAAGGGGCTGTTGAAGGATTTTCTCCAGCACTGCGACCTGGTGAAGTTCGCCAAGCACGAACCGACCACCGGAGACATTCAACGCACCTTCGACAGTTGCAAAAACTTCATCGGGGAAACCCAGGAGAGCGTGGTGGGGTTGCAAGGCGGGGGGTCGGAAAGGAGGGCGGCATGAGTCCTCGAGGTTCGTCTGGGTTCAAAATCCCATGCTCCAAGCCGCATATCCCAAAGGAGAAGCCCGGCGTTCGGGTGGAGCATTGGAGATTTGAGGTTTGTGATTTCCTTGGGGGTTGGAGCTTGGAACTTGGAGCTTTCCGAAACTGATGCACTTCGCGTCTCCCATCATGTTTCTGCTGTTGCCGCTGATTCCGGCCGCGGTGTGGTGGGCGCGTCGGGGACGGCGGTCGGGGGCGATCAGGTTTTCATCGACGTCCGCCGCAGCGCGGGCGGGGAAATCCCTCAGGCAGCGGTTGTTGTTTCTCCCGACGGCGTTGCGGGTGTTCGCGCTCGTGTTGTTGGTGGTCGCGTTGGCGCGGCCGCAAGAGGGGATGGAGCGGGTGCGCGACATCAACAAGGGCATCGCCATCGAGATGATCGTGGATCGTTCGGGCTCCATGGGCGCGGAGATGAACTTCCGGGGGCAGCGGATGAACCGCCTCGACGTGGTGAAGAAGGTCTTCGAGGAGTTTGTGACCGGCAACGACGATGACCTGAAGGGGCGACCGAACGATCTGATCGGGATGATCTCCTTTGCGCGCTACGCCGACACGGTCTGCCCGCTGACCCTTGCCCATGGCGCGCTGCCGCGTTTCCTGGAGTCGGTCAAGTTGGTGGAGGGGGACCGCAACCCGGAACAAGGAACGGCGGTTGGTGATGGTCTGGCCCTGGCCGCCGCCCGGCTCAAGACGGCGGAGGAGACCTTGAAACAGCAGGCCCCCGACCGTGAGGACAACTACGAGATCAAGAGCAAGATCGCCATCCTCCTGACCGACGGCGACGACAACGCCAGCAAGCGCACACCGATCGAGGCGGCGAAACTCGCGGCGGAATGGGGCATCAAGGTCTACACCATCGCGGTGGGCGACGATGAGGCGGTGCAGGCGCGGCAGAGCGTCTTCGGGGCTTTCCTTACCCGCGGCATGCAGCGACCGATTGACACCTCCGTCCTGAAGAAGATCGCAGAGGAGACCGGCGGGCGCTTCTACCTGGCGCGCGACGCCGAGGCCATCGACCAGATCTACAAGGAAATCGATGAACTGGAGCGCAGCGAGATCGAGTCGATCCGCTTCGTGGACTACAAGGAGCTGTTCCTGCCGTTCGCGCTCGGGGCGTTGGCGCTGCTGGCTCTGGAGTTTGGACTGAACAACACCGTGTTTCGGAAGATCCCATGATCGCCGTTCATTTTCACAATCTGGAGATGCTGAACTGGCTCTGGCTGCTGGCGCCGTTGCTGGCGTTGGCGATCCATGCCGGTGTGCGGCGGCGCGCGGCGCTGGCGCTGTTCATCGAGGCCGGGATTCTGGACCGCATCAAGATCTCGGTAAGTCCGGTGCGGCGACGGTGGAAGGCGGCGTTGGTTCTGATGGCGGTGGGGTTGATCGCAGTCGGCGCGGCGCGACCGGGCTGGAATCCCGAGGCGGAGACCATCGAACGTCGCGGACGTGACGTGGTCTTCCTGCTGGACGTGTCCCGCAGCATGCTGGCGGAGGATCTGGCGCCCAACCGCTTGGAGCGCGCCAAACTTGCCATTCAGGACGCGGTGGAGGGCCTGGAGGGCGACCGCGTGGGGTTGGTCATCTTTGCGGGCACGGCCCTGGTGAAATGTCCGCTGACGCATGATTACGGTTTCTTCAAGCTGATGTTGGAGGACGTCTCGACCGAGAGCATTTCGCGCGGCGGGACAATGATCGGCGACGCGATCCGCAAGACTCTGGATGAGGTGTTCGACGAGCAGTTCAAGGAATACAAGGATCTGGTGCTGATCACGGACGGCGAGGATCACGACAGCTTCCCGGTCGAGGCGGCCAAGGCGGCGGGCGAGCGCGGCGTGCGGATCATCGCCATCGGCCTGGGCGACGAGAACGAGGGCCGGCGTATCCCGATCACCGACGAGCAGGGGCGGAAGACCTTCGTGAAATACCAGGGACAGGAGGTGTGGACCAAGCTCGACGCGGACACGCTTCGCCAGATGGTGAACATGACGCCGGGGGGCAAATACCTGAATGTCGCCACCGGCACGATCGATCTGGGCTCGGTCTACCGGCAGTTGATCGCGTCAGCCGAGAAGAAGGAGTTGGAGTCGCGCACGGTGAAGAAATACCAGGAGCGCTTTCAGATTTTCCTGCTTTTTGCATTTGCCTTGCTGTTGGGCGAAACGATGCTTTCGGAACGGATGCGGCCGAGAAAGGAATCCGATGCCAAGTAGAATCACAACCTGTTTGCTGAGAGCCTGTCTGAGCCTGGTCCTGCTGCTGTCCGGTTTGAGCGGCGCGTGGGCGACCAGCGCGCGCAAGCTCATTGAGCAGGGCAATGCGGCTTTTCGGGCCGGGCAGTTTGAACAGGCGTTATCCGCCTATGACGAGGCCTCGGTGGACGCCCCGGAATCCCCGGAGATTTACTACAACCGCGGAGCCGTGCTCTATCGGCAGGAGGATTACGAGGGGGCCAAGGAGGCGTTTGAGAAGGCGGCATTGAAGAGCATGGGGCCGGAGCTGGAGTCCCGGGCTCGTTACAATCTCGGTAATTGCGCCTTTCGCGAGGCGGAACGGCAGCACGACAGCGACCTGAAGAAATCGCTCGAATCCTGTGAGGCGGCGGTCAAGCACTACCAGGACGCGATGCGACGCAGCCCCGACATGAAGAAGGCCGCCGAGAACATTGAGATCGTCCGCCTCTACATGAAGGCCCTGCTGGATGAGATCGAGAAGCAAAAGCAGGAACAGGAGCAGCAGCAACAGCAGCAAGAGGACCTGGCAAAGAAGCTGAAGGAACTGATCGAGCGGCAGCGGAAGGCCTCGGCCGACAACCAGAACCTCCTGATGAAACAACGGCAGCCGAATGCCGCGCAACAACAGCAGGAGATTGCCCTGGGTATGGAGGACCTGACCAAGGAACAGGGCGGCATCCAGACGGATTCCGAGGCGGTGTCGAAGCAGGTCCTGGAAGCGATCAACCAGCACGCGGCATCTGCGCAGGGGCAGCCCGGAGCCACGAATCAGCCGGCCGCCGACCCGCAGCAGATGGCGCAGATGCAGGAGAAACTGGGGAAGGTGAAAGAGCATGTGGACAATGCGATCGGCCAGCAGGCGCAGGCGAACCAGAAGCTCGGAGTGAGACAGTTGGAGCAGGCGCAGGCGAACCAGAAGCTCGGAGTGAGACAGTTGGAGCAGGCGCAGCCCAACCAGCAGGCTTCGGAGCAGGAATTGACCAAGGCGTTGGAGGCATTGAAGGACGAGAACCAGCAGCAGCAGCAACAACAGCAGCAGCAGCCGGGGAACGACGACGAGAAGGAGGACGAGGACAAGGACGAGAAAGGGGAACAGCAACAACAGCAGCAGGGCGGCGACGACAAGGAGAAGGGTAAGGACGAGAAGGAGCAGGAGCAGGAGCAGCAGATGCAGGCGGCCAAGGCGGAGGACATTCTGAACGAGGAGAAGGACCAGCGTGAGCAGCGGCAGCGGCAGATGCCCATGCGGTTCCGCGCCGTGGACAAGAACTGGTGACCATGGCGACGGGAAGACAACAGTTGCGGCAATCCGTTCAAACGGTGGGGCGAACTGTCCCAGTGAGCCGCGCTTTGGCGTGTCACCGTCGGCTCATTCAGAAGAATTCGCCCCGCCAGAAAGTTGGGGGGCGGAATCAGCGCGCGGGGGCTTGGTTGGGGATGTTTCAGGCTGTCCTGGCGCTTCTGGCCCTGTCTCTCTGGGACGTTCGCGGACAATCCGAATCCAAGTTGCAAATGGCTCTGTCCAAGCAGACTGCCTTCGTGGGTGAGCCGATCACATTGCGCCTGCAGATCTCGACCGACGAGCAGGTGACGCCGCCTGATCTGAGCGCGTGGAAGGATTTTTCGGTGCGGCCGACGGGCTCCATGAATTCCTCGGGAGGAACCACGATCATCATCAACGGTCGGCGCGTCCGGCAGGCGAATGTGAGCCAGATTTTCGATTATGAGCTGGTGCCCCGGCGCGCCGGGACGCTGGTCCTCACCCCGATCCAGGTGGTGGTGGACGGTCAGGCCCAGGCCACTCCACAGACGATCATCCAGGTCCAGACGCCGCCGGAGCAGGTCAATTTCAAGCTGCGGGTCAAGGCGCCGAAGACCGCGACCTATGTCGGCGAGCCGGTCGAGGTTTCGCTCGTCTTCTATTTCCGGGCTCAGCTGAAGAACAACATCCAGACCACCTCAAGCCCGTTCGACGACCTGGAATCCTTCCACGTCTACAGTCCGGATGGGGACCAGGGGAAATCCGGCCCGGTGGAAATCCTGGACGGGCAGCAGTTCAACACACACGTCTTCCGGAAGATCCTGATCCCCAGATCGGCCGGCAATGTGACGCTCGGTTCGGGGACGATTGTCTTTTTTGCGAAGACGGGGGAGCGCAATGTCCGGGATTTCTTTGGCCGCACGGTCCGGGAACCGGTCTATGAACGGTCGATCGTGGCCTCGCCGCCGGTGACGTTGAACGTGAAGGACGTGCCGCAGGAAGGGCGACCGGCGAGTTTCGCGGGGCACATCGGTGAATATCGTATCCGGGCGGAGGCTTCGCCGACGGAGGTGAATGTGGGCGACCCGATTACCCTGAAGGTGACGCTCAGCGGTCCGCCCCATCTGGACCACGTGGACCTGCCGCCCTTGGCGGACCAGTCGGGCTTGGCCAGCCTGTTCAAGATTCCGACGGAGCGTGAATCCGGCAAGGAGCAGGGACGGGAGAAGGTGTTTACGCAGACGATTCGCGCCTTGAACGATCAGGTGACGGAGATACCGCCGTTGGAACTTCCCTACTTCGACACGAGGGCGGGCGCTTACCAGATGGCGAAATCGGCGGCGATCCCGCTGACCGTGCATGCGACCCGTGTGGTCACGGCGGGCGACGCGGAGGGGCTGACGCCGGTCGGGCAGACCAGCGAACTGAAGGCCATGACGCAAGGGATCGCCCACAACTACGAAGGCATGGACGTGTTGGAGGATCAGCGTTTCGGTCCCCGATCCTGGCTGCGTTCGCCGGGTTCGCTGGCGACCATCGCGTCGCCGCCAGTCGCCTACCTCGCGTTGCTGATCTTCATCACGGCGCTGCGGCGGCGGAACGCGGATCCGGCGGCGGTCCTGTCCCGTCGGGCGCTGGCGGACTTGACAGGCCGACTGCCGGGGGCGGATTCCCTGGACGCCGTTCTCGCGGTGTTCCGCGATTATCTCGGGGCCAAGTTGCGCCTGGCCTCGGGGGCGCTGACCTTCAAGGACGTCAGCGCGCCGCTGGCCGCCAAAGGCGTGGATGAGGCGACGCTGAAGGCGGTGAAGGGCGTGTTTGAAACCTGCGAGGCCAGTCGCTACGCCGGCGGCGGAGAGGGAAAGCCGGAGGTTATGCGGGAGGAATGCCTGACGCTCGCCCGCAGGCTGGAGGAGGCCTTGAAATGAGGGCGCGCGTCCTGCCATTTCTGCTCTTCCTGGTTCTGCTGGCGATGACGCCGTTGGTTGCGCGGGCGGAGTTGTCGGAGTCGGAGATTGCGGATCTTTTCAGCCAGGGGAAGGAGCTGTTCCGGCAGGCGAACGATCAGGCTCCCGCGGACCCGGTTGGAGCCCGGGACCTCTACGGCAAGGCAGCGCTTCGGTTCGAGCGGATTGTCCGCGAGGGCGGGGTGCGCAACGGTCGCCTTTTCTACAACATCGGCAACGCCTACTTCCGGATGAATGACATCGGCCGCGCGATCCTCAACTACCGGAGGGCCGAGCGCTTCATTCCCAACGATCCAAACCTGCAGCAGAACCTGGATTATGCGCGCAAGCGACGATTGGACCGGGTGGAGGAGACGCAGAAGTCGAAGGCGCTCCGGGCGGTGTTCTTTTGGCACTACGATTTCTCCACCAGGACGCGCTCCCGCGTCTTCACCCTCGCGTTTTTGCTGGTCTGGTGTGCGGCGGCGGCAAGGCTGTTCTGGAGACGGTCGTCGTTGAACTGGACGATCGGCGTGTGCGGGACCGTGTCGGCCCTGTTCCTGGGGTCGTTGGCGGCGGAATCCTTGGAACAGGGTCGGACGCGCGTTGGGGTGATCATCGCGGATGAAGCCGTCGCTCGGAAGGGGGACAGCGAGTCCTACGAGCCGAGTTTCAAGGAACCGCTGCATGCGGGAATGGAGTTCGAGGTCGTCGAAGACCGCGGCGGCTGGCTCCAGGTTCGGCTGCCGGACGCGCGGCAATGCTGGTTGCCTTCCAAGGCGGTCGGCATGGCGGACTGAGCCGGCGTGAGCATGTCCCGGGGCGGTTCATTGAGGACAGTTCGTCCCGCCTTCTTACGCGGCTGCAGGGCTCATCCCTTCTTTGCCAACAGCGCAAATTCTCCCCGACGGTTTCTGGCCCAGGCAGTCTCATTGTGACCTGAGTCCGCGGGGCTGTCCTCCCCGAGGCTGCGGGTATGAACCCGGCCAGGATCGACGCCGAGGAGAATCAGGGCTTCGCGGATCCGCAGCGCCCGGCTTTCACCCAAGGCGCGGTTGTATTCCTCCGTGCCGCGTTCATCGCAATGACCGTCGACCAACACGGCGAGGTCGGGGTGGGAACGGAGATGGGCGGCGACGAATTCGATTTTGGGGAGCTCCGATTCGCGGACGTTGGCGACGCTGAATTCGAAGTAGACCGTGTTCGTTCGGAAGACGGAGCCGTCCAGAAGGAGACTTTCGAACGATGGATGCTCGTCCAGTTCGGCGTCGGGGCGGGATTCTCCCGCGATGGAGTGTGGGGCGGGCGGGAGTGCGGGACGAGGCGAGGCTGCAGGATTCTCTTCTGAGATGGGGACCACAGGAGGAATTTCCGGCAGCGAGTCAGGGATCGCGGGAGATTTCGGCAGTGCGTTCCGGGCGCCGCCAGCTTCCGGGATTGGAGCGGGGAGTGGGGAACTCGGGAAGTCGACGACGGCCTTCCGTTTCTCCAGCGGCAGGAAGGAGACCGGAGCGGGGCGTTTGCTCCGGCAACCGATCGCGAGAGCGGCGATCAGGACGGCGGCAAAAAGGGCTGTGGAATGAAGAGGGACTCTGGTTGTCATGCCGCGTTTGACGCAAGCTGTCGCCTGATGCTCCCGTGATCCTCCCAAACGGCCAATCCAAGGAGGGGCGACAGGCTTGTCGCCCTGTCGGCAGAGCCGGCATGCTGGCGCGCGGGAGGTTTTCAAGGTCAGCAATGTCTCCAGGCACAGCCCTGTTCCTATGGGTTCGTCCGGCCCCTTTGAGGACAAGGCGACAGGAATGTCGTCGCTCCTCGGCGAGTTGTCTCAGGCGGGCTGCGCATGGGCCTGTTCACGTCGGCTCACAGAGGACGGTTTGCCCCACCGTGCGACCGAATGGCGTGAGTGGTGGATGATCGCTTCCAATACGGACTGGATTGAACTTCCTTTTCCCCTCGAGCGTCTTGAATACGAGGCGTGTCGCCTCGTCCATATTGGCTTGCGGATTCGAACTGTGAATGATTTATCCGGCATCGACATGCGGAAACCGTCTGTAAAAGCGACAGTCGTCGCCTTCTGCCTCGGCTTGAGCCTGGTAGCAGGAGCCTTGGGCGCGGAAGACGCGGGGCGCGGCCACGCCATCTACCAGAAGCTCTGCGTCGAATGCCATGGAGCGCACGGCGAGGGCGTGAAGGGGAAATACGATGACCCTCTGACCGGCGACAAGTCGGTGGCGCGGCTGCAGCGCATCATCCACAAGTCCATGCCGGACGAGAAACCCAAGCTTTGCGAGGGGGACGACGCGCTGGCGGTCGCGCAGTACATTTATGACGAGTTTTATTCCCCCGCGGCCCAGGCCCGGAACATGCCGGCGCGGATCGAGTTGTCCCGGCTGACCGTCCGGCAGTTCCAGAACAGCGTGGCGGATCTCGTCTCGAGCTTCTCGGGGGGCAATGGCATGAGCGACAGGCGCGGGTTGCGCGGGCAGTATTTCAGTTCACGCAGTTACAACGGCAAGCACAAGGCGTTCGACCGCATCGATCCCCAGATCAGTTTCCACTTTGCCGACGGCGTTCCCGAGTGGGGCGGCACGGCGGAGCAGAAGGAGAAAGGCGGCGGATTCAAGGCGGAGGAGTTTTCCATGACCTGGTCGGGTTCCGTGATCGTGGAGGACGCCGGTGAATACGAGTTCACGGTCAGGACGGAGAACGGTTTCAAGCTCTGGGTGAATTCCTCCGGCGAGCCGACCATCGACGGCTGGGTGGCCCTGGGTGGGATGCCGCAAAGCCATTCCGCCAAGGTCTTCCTGCTGGGCGGGCGCCGTTACCCGATCAAGCTGGACTTCTTCAAATTCAAGGACAAGACGGCGTCGATCGAGCTCCGTTGGACGCCGCCGCGCAAGGTCGATCAGATCATCCCGGAGCGCAGCCTGAGCCCGGATGGCGCGCGACCGATCCTGGCGGTTGCGACGCCCTTTCCGCCGGATGACAGCAGCGTTGGCTATCCCCGCGGAGCCGCGGTCTCGAAGGCCTGGGACGAGGCGGTCACGCGCGCCGCCATTGAGGCTGCGAACGTGGTGGTCAGGCATCTGAATGGGTTGGCAAAGACTTCGGACAAGGATCCGGATCGCGAGCGGAAGGTGAAGGCGTTCTGCCGGGAGTTTGCCTCGCGGGCCTTCCGGCGCCCGTTGTCCGACGACCTGGCGGCGCTTTATGTCGATCGGCTTTTCGAGGGGGCTCCGGATCTGGAGACAGGCGTGAAGCGCGCGGTTCTGCTGGCGTTGAAGTCGCCGCGGTTCCTGTTCCCGGATGTCGGAGGCGACAATTCGGATGGTTTTGCGGTTGCGACGAGGCTGGCCCTGGGGTTGTGGGATTCATTGCCGGACGCGGAACTGCTGAAGGCGGCCGGGCAGGGGCGGTTGCAGAAGGCCGATGAAGTGAGACGGCAGGCCGAACGGATGCTCCGCGATCCCCGGGCGCGGGCCAAGTTGCGGGAGTTCTTTCACCAGTGGCTCAAGATGGACGAGGTCGAGGACCTGGCGAAGAACGCCAAACGCTTTCCCGGCTTCGACGAGTTGATCGTTTCGGACCTGCGGACCTCGCTGGACCTGTTCGTGGAGAGCGTGTTGTGGAGCGACGCTTCGGATTACCGGCAGATCCTGCTGGCAAACCACCTGTTCGTGAACCGGCGCTTGGCGAAGTTCTACGGTTTTGAAGAACCGAAGAAGCCGGGTTTTCAGAAGGTCTCGTTCGATTCGGGACAGCGGACGGGGGTGGTGACGCACCCGTATCTGTTGACCAGCTTCGCCTACACGGATTCGACCTCGCCGATCCATCGAGGGGTGTTCATCACTCGGAACCTGTTGGGCCGGACGTTGAAACCGCCGCCCATCGCGGTCTCCTTCGGCGAGCAGAAGTTCAAGCCCAACCTCACCATGCGGGAGAAGGTCACGGAGCTGACCAAGCCCCGCGCCTGTCAGAATTGTCACGCGATCATCAACCCGCTCGGCTTCAGCCTGGAGCATTACGACGCCGTCGGCCGGTTCCGGACGCGGGAGGACGATGTGGACAAGCCGATCGATGCGGTCAGCGAATACCAAACCGACGACGGCGAGATCGTGAAGCTGAAGGGGGCGCGGGACCTGGCGGAGTTCGCCGCGAACAGCGCGTCGGCCCAGCGGGGCTTCGTGATCCAGCTGTTCAACCATGTCGCCAAGCAGCCCGTGCAGGCCTACGGCGAGACCGCGCTGGCGGATCTGCGGAATTCCTTTGCGGCGTCGGACACGAACATGAGCAAGCTCCTCGCGGAGGTTGCCGTCAGGTTTGCGCTGGGCGCGCCGGCGGAGCGTGACAAACGGAGCGCGACCTTCAGGCCGCTGATTCGCCCGATCGCGGCGGCCTCAGTGTTCCAATCGGAAGCCCGGGAGGGTTCCGCGCTTCAGCGGCGTGAACGCCGCGCTCCGACGAATTGAAAACGATTACCAGAAACGACATATTCCAGAACGAAATGGACACACGCACACGCAGACAATTCATCCGGGATCTCGGCGTCTCCGCGGCGGCGGCGCCGTTCCTGTTGGGCCTGCCGGGGCTCGCGTCGGCCGGGCAGCCCGTGAAACGCAAACGACTGGTCGTCATGTTCAGTCCGAACGGCACCGTGCCGTGGGAGTTCTGGCCGGACGAGCAGGGGGAGGACTTTCAGCTCAAGCGCATCCTCGCGCCGCTGGAGGAATACAAGTCGAAGATGCTCGTCCTGCACGGCGTGTCGAACAAGGTGCGCGGCGATGGCGACAGCCACATGCGCGGCATGAGCTGCCTGTTGACCGGCAAGGAACTGCTGCCCGGCAACATTCAGGGCGGGTCTCACACCCCGGCCGGCTGGGCGGGAGGGATCTCCATCGACCAGGAACTGAAGAACTTCCTGCAAAGCCGGGAGGAGACGCGCACGCGCTTTGGTTCCTTGGAATTCGGCGTCGGCCGGATCGATCGGGCGGACCCCTGGACGCGCATGTCTTATGCCGGGGCGAACAAGCCGATTGCGCCGGTGGACAACCCCTACCACATGTTTGAAAAACTCTACGGCAACGTCGAGGATCGCGAGAACCTGGTCTCCGTCCTCGACGCCGTGCGCGGCGACCTGAAGAAGGCGGCCGGGAAGCTGAGCCCTGAGGATCGGCGGTTGCTGGAGGAGCATGCGCAGTTTGTCTCGGAGATGGAGAAGGATCTGAAGCGCGCGCGGGAGCAGAAGCTCGCGGTCGCCGCCCCGGATCTCAAGCGGGGCGTCACAAATGAGAACGACAACATCCCCGATCTCAGCCGCATGCAGATCGACCTCATGGTGAACGGCTTCGCCAACGACATGAACCGGGTGGCCACGCTGCAGTTCACGAAGTCGGTCGGGCAGGCGAAGATGAAATGGCTGGGAGTGGAGGAGACCCATCACACGCTCTCCCATCACAAGGACAGCCAGGAGGATTCCCAGGAGAAGCTGACCAAGATCAACACCTGGTTCGCCGGACAGCTGAAATACCTGGTGGAGCGCCTGGACAAGACGCCGGAACCGGGCGGTGAGGGCAGCATGCTCGACCACACCACGGTGGTCTGGACCAACGAACTGGGCAAGGGCAACAGCCACACCTTGGACAACATCCCGTTTCTGCTGATCGGCGGCGGTTGTGGATTCCGGATGGGGCGGTCCCTGAAATTCGACAAGCTGGCGCACAACCGGCTCCTGATGGCCTTCGCCCACGGAATGGGGCATCATGTGGAGACCTTCGGCAACCCGCAGCTCAGCGCCGGCGGGCCGGTGGACCTGGGTTGAGGCGGACGGAGCGAGGGCAGGCGGCGCGCGGCCCTTTCAGGCTGGCGCGGAGTTGTCGCGCAGCTTTCAGAAAGGCGAGAACGCCACGCAGAATCGGAAGCTGTCTTTGCCCAAGCAGGGGTGCGGATCCAACCCGCGCCTGCTGGGCGGCTACCGGCGGAGGAGATTCTCCACCTTCTTCTTCACTTCCTCGTCCATCCTGATCAGCGGCGGCCATTCGCGTTTGAAGCCTTCGCCGGGGAGTTTCCTGGTTGCGTCGAAGCCAAGTTTGGAGCCGATGGCGATGTCGGCGGTGGCGTGGTCAAGCACATCAGCTGGGCCCTTGGTGAAGATGCTGTCGCGCTGGGGGTCGGTGTTGGCGCAAAGGTGGAAGAGGACCTCGCTGGTGTTGTGAACATCCACGCCCTCGTCCACGACGACGATGTATTTGGTGAACATCATCTGCCCCATGCCCCAGAGGCCGTGCATGATCTTGAAGGCCTGCATCGGATAGGTCTTCCTGATGCTGACGAAGACGAGGTTGTGAAAGACGCCTTCGGCCGGCAGGGCGATGTCCACAATCTCGGGGAAGTTCATTTTGAAGATCGGGAGGAACAGCCGCACGCTCGCCGAGCCCATGTAGAAGTCCTCCATCGGCGGGATTCCCACGATGGTCGCCGGGTAGATGGCGTCCTTGCGGTGGGTGATCGCGGTGATGTGAAAGACCGGGTAGGGTTCGGGCAGGGTGTAGTAGCCGGTGTGGTCGCCGAAGGGGCCTTCTTCACGGAGCGGTTCCCTGGGATCGATGTAGCCCTCAATGACAAAGTCCGCGTTGGCCGGAACTTCAAGGTCGTTGCTTTCGCATTTGACGAGATCGATGCGCTTGCGGCGGAGGTAGCCGGCCAGAAGGAACTCGTCGAGGCCGTCGGGCAGGGGCGCGGTGGCGGAGAAGGGGAAGACCGGGTCGCCTCCGAGGAAGACGGTGACCGACATGCGTTCGCCGGTTTCGTAGGCGCGGCGGCCATGGCGCGCCGCGACCTTCTGCAACTGCCAGTGCATGCCGGTGGACTGGCCGTCGTACACCTGCATGCGGTACATGCCGACATTGCGTTCGCCGGTATCGGGGTCCTTGGTGACCACGCAGGGGAGGGTGATGAAACGGCCGCCGTCGAGGGGCCAGCACTGTTGGATGGGGAGGTTGAGAAGTGTTGAGAGAGGCGATGAGTTGAGAGTTGAGGAAGCGGCGGTTGGATCAGTTGTGATGTTGGGGGCCGGCGGCCAGGGCGCGGTTCTGGTCTCCATGGGATCGAACCTGTGGATGACGTCCTTGCAGGGGCCGGTCTTGACGCCTCTGGGGCGGGCGTGGCGGAGTTCCATGCCGGAGCCCAGGAGCTTCATCATCTCCCTCATGGACGTGGGCGGCTTGGCTTTGACGAGGGCGCCCAGTTCGTCAGCGACGGCGTCCACCGACTCCGCGCCGAGGCTCAGGGCCATGCGCTTTGCCGAGCCCATGGTGTTGACGGCGAGAGGGAAGGGGGAGACGTCGCCATTGACAGTGGGTTGCTCGAACAGGAGGGCCTTGCCGCCGCCCGGCTTCTTCATCTCGAGGTCGGCGATCTCGGTGATCTCCAGCTCGGTGGCGACGGGTTGGTCGAAGCGGACCAGTTCCCCGGCGTCGTCGAGCGTCCGGATGAATTCACGATAGGAGTCAAAGGCCATTCCGGGCGCAAGCTAACGCAATTGCCGGGAGGCGCAACGCCGAAGGAAGCTCCGGGAAAACTTGCAATGCGCGGGAAAAGGGGCTTAGTTGTCGCTCCAGTTTAAGGGCCGCGCAAGGCGGCCGTCAGCGCACACGACAACAAAACGCAGCCAAAAGGAGAGACATGTCCTACTACGATCAATACGCACAGGATGTTCCATTGCAGGGGATGGGCCAGGAGGCCCGGGCCGGATTTATCACCAAGACCTACGCGCACCTTGCGGGCGCCATGGGCCTGTTTGTCGCGATTGAATTCGCGTTGTTCAAATCGGGCATCGCAGAACGGATCGCGGCTCCGATGATGGGGATGTGGTGGGCCGTGCTTGGCGGGTTCATGCTGGTGAGCTGGATGGCCAGCGGCGTCGCCCACAACGCGCGCACCAAGGGAGCCCAGTATGCTGCATTGATCGGTTTCGTCGCGTTGGAGTCGGTCATCTTTGCGCCGTTGCTTTACTTCGCTAACAAGGTGGCGCCAGGCGCCATCTCCAGCGCGGCGGCGGTGACGTTGGTCGGTTTCGCGGCGTTGACCGTGATCGCGTTCATGACGCGGATAGACTTCTCCTTCCTGGGGGGCATTCTCATGTGGGGCGGGTTCGCGGCGATGGCCCTGATCGTCGGCGGGTGGATCTTCGGCTACAACTTGGGGCTCTACTTCAGCGTCGGCATGATCTTCGTGGCGGGCGCATCGATCCTGTATCACACCTCGAATGTGATTCATCACTATGACGAGGAGAGCTACGTGGCCGCGGCTTTGGAACTGTTCGCCTCCTTCGCGCTCATGCTCTGGCATGTGCTGCGCCTGTTCATGGCGTTGCGCGACTGACACCGGGCGGTTTCCACAAAAGGCGGCGGGGCGACCCGCCGCCTTTTTCTGTTTTTTCCAAGAATCGCTTGAACGGCCGGCCGGGACTTGCGCACTGTGGCTCTCGTGAACGGACGGAAGATCCGCCAATATCTCAACAAACTCCCGGGCAAGACGCGCTCGGTGACCCTGATCTGTCTCTTCGGCCTGGCGGCCGGCCTGGCGGCGGTGGCGTTCCATCTGGCGATCCATTTCCTCTTCGAAAACACCTTCGTGCGCTTTCAACGGATGGCGGCGGAGGCGGATTCCACCACCCCCTTCCTGGTCGGCAGTTTTGTGACGATCATGGTCACCTCGGCGGTGGTGGGGTGGCTTCTGAATTCGTTTTGCGCCGACGCGAAAGGCAGCGGCATCCCACAGCTGAAACTGGCTTTCTGGAAGGATTTTGGGTTCATCCCGTGGCGGGTGGCCTGGGTGAAGTTCGTGGCGGGGGCGCTGAGCGTGGGCGGAGGCTGCAGCCTCGGTCGCGAGGGGCCGAGCGTGCATCTGGCCGGCGGCCTCTCCTCAAACCTTGCCGGGGCGTTGGGCGAGGCGAAGCAGAGCCGGCGCGACGCCTCGGCGGCCGGGGCGGCGGCGGGATTGGCGGCGGCCTTCAACACGCCGATGGCGGCGGTGACCTTTGTGCTGGAGGAGATCATTGGCGACCTGAACAGCCGCTTTCTGGGCAGCGTCCTGCTGGCCTCCGTCATCGGCGCCCTGGTGGCCCATGGCATCCTCGGCGAGGAGCAGGCCCTTGTGATTGGCAGTGTGGCCGACGTGCAATGGCGGGTCTACCTGCTGATTCCCGTCGTCGCGGCGGCGGCGAGCCTGGTGGGCGTTCTCTTTCAGAAATGGACCCTGAAGTTGCGTCGCCGGAGGAAGACTTTTCAGCATGTTCCGACCTGGGCGCGGCCGTCGATCGGGGGCTTCATGACCTGGGTGATCGGCTGTGCGGTGTTCGTTTACACCGGGCGGTTGGGGGTGTTCGGCTTGGGCTACGGGGACCTGACCGAAGGGTTGACTGATCCGGCCAGCCTGGGGTGGAAGATCGCCGGAGTCCTGCTGGTGGCCAAGTTCGTCGCCACCTACGTCTGTTATGGATTCGGCGGTTGCGGCGGGATCTTCTCTCCCACGCTTTTTCTCGGCGGCATGGTCGGCGTGTTCCTCTCCGGTCTGAGCGGGGAATTCCTGCAACTCGAGAAGGCGGATCACGTGATGCTGGCGGTCGTGGGCATGAGCGCCTGCCTCGGCGCCGTGGTGCACGCGCCCGTGACCTGCATCCTGATCGTTTTCGAACTGACGCATGAGTTTGCGCTGATGCCCGCCCTCATGCTCGGCACGCTGGTCAGCCAGGCGATCGCCCGTCGGATTTCCCATGAGAATTTCTACGAGGGCATCCTGAAACAGGACGGACACAAACTGGAACACCTCATCCCGCCGCGCGACCTGCGTAGTTGGAGTCAGTTGCCGGTTTCCACGATCGCAACGTTCCGGCCAGTCGTCCTGAAGACCCTGGAAGGCGAGGAGATTTCCCGGGTCCTGGCCGGGCATCCCTATCACTACTTTCCGGTCGTGTTGGACGGGGAATTGAAAGGGGTGTTGAGCCGGCAGAAGGCGGAGACGGCCGTGAGGGACAGCAGCGAACCGGTGCTGCAGCCGGCGATCGCCTGTGTGCCGTCGGACTCGATCGGCGACCTCCAATACAAGCTGATCGAATCGCCCACCGGAGTGGTCATGCTGTGGGATCGGCCGGACGGCAACGTGATCGGCATTGTCACCCTGCACGACCTGCTGCGCCGCGAGGTCGCCGCCTCGGAGAACGCGGTGTAGGCGGGGAGTCACTCGCCCCGAAACCTCTCCGGCACGAATTCCATGTCGGTGGATTCATTGACGGCGAGGTCGATCTGGAAGTCCATGATCTCGCGGGCGACGGGGTGTTGGTAGTCGATGAGGATGTCGCGCAGGGCGTCGCGGGGGGGGATTTCCCGGGTGATGACGAGGCGGTAGACCTTGGTCGCGATGGCCTCGGCCGCGCCGGGGGTGAGGAGATCCGGGACATGGGAGCGCAGGAGATCGAAGTCGCCGTCCGCCAATCCGATATCCAGTCGGCCGCAGAGGGCCTTGATGAGGCCGAAGCTTTCCTCGGGGGAGACCGTGGGGAAGATGGGGATCTTCACATCCACGCGGCCGGGGCGTTTGAGATCGACCTCGATGAGGTCCGGGCGGCTGGAGGCGAGGATCCAGACGATGCGTCCTCGGTTGGCGGGGTTGCTCATCTCCTTGGCAAACATGGAGTAGACGCGACCGGAGAGCCCGCCGTCGCTGCCGCCCGCGTCGCGCTTGCCCAGCGCCTGATCCGCCTCGTCGATGAAGACAAAGCAGCGTCCGAGGCCCTGGAGGAGGCGGAAGATGGTTTCGAGGTTGCCTTCGGTGCTGCCGATCCACTTGTCGCGGAAGTTGCGGATCTTGACGACGGGGACGCCGGCCTCGCCGGCGAGACATTCGACCATGAAGGTCTTGCCTGTCCCGACCGGGCCGCAGAGCAGGTATCCCATCGGCATGGCCCGGGTGTCGCCCTTACGCCAGAGAGCCATGTCCTCCCGCAGGCGGGTCTTGAGTCCGGCCTGGGCGTGCACATCGTCCAAGGTGCGGTCGGACTGGATGAACTCGACCAGCTCGTTGCAGTCCTTCTCGACGAGGTCCTTCTTCAGGGAGACGAGATCGTCGGGCCGGATTGCCTGCTTCCGGTATTCCTTGAGCTTCAGGAGATCTTCGACCGCATTCAGGGACACCCCGGCCAGGGATTCGGCCAGTTCCTCGACGTTTCCCTTGAACTCAGCGAGAGCGGCCGGGAACTGCGGCGCGACGAGCTGAAGAAAGGGTCTCAGGTCGGCGCCGGTCGGCAGGGGGATCTTGATGGCGGAGGCATGATGGCTGTTCGCCAGGAGGGGATGCAGGTCGTTGAGGTTTTCAGCGATCAGGCAGGTGACCAGCGGAAAGTCGGTGAGGTGTTCGTCGGCGCCCCAGTCGCGCATCAGCAGGGCGAGGGCGTTGATGTCGTTGCTGTAGCCGCCGGGCGTGGCCGGGGCGACCAGATCGGCCGACCGGATCCAGCAGCCGATCTGCATCGGGCGTTTGCCGAGTTTGGCGAGGTTGGCGGCGTAGCGGAAGTAATGAGTGAGGGTCTCGATCGCGGGGCGGGGCGACCTGGGCAGTTCCCTTCGCTCCTTGTGGGCCGGCCATTGTTCGAACAGGCTGCCGCCACGTTCGATGCGGATTCCGTTGCCGATGTCGTAGCTGAGCACGACGTCGAAGCGCGGCATGAGCACGTCGCCGAGAAACTCGGCCAGGCTGCCGATCTTGGCGTCGCGGCCCAACGGCAGCACGAAGCGGTCGTCGATGTTTCCGTAGAGGATGAACTGGCTGGCGGCGTTGCTCTGGTAGAGCGAGATGACCTCGTCGGCCCACGCGGGCATGGCGAGATCGGGGGCGGGGGGAGTTTTGCTGAGGTCGTTGGTCATGGGGCGGGGGGGCGGTAGGCGGTCGATCCGGAATCCCAAGCTCCAAGTTCCAAACTCCCCCAAAACTCCAAATTCCAAGCTCCCAGGAACGCGTCGAGCCCCGTTGTTCTCGTCCTGGAATCCATGCCTTCGCTCCTGCGTCCCTTCCCGCTCCAGCTTTCAAACCCGCCTTTGGGATTGGGAGCTTGGAGTTTCTTCCGCCTTCGTATTGCTACGTCGCGACGAGTTGGGATTTGGAGCCTTGGATCTGGAGCTTCCATGTCTCCCTTAACTACTCCGTCTGTCCTTCCGGGCCCATCAGCTTCGAGGGGGCGGCGTCAGACGGTTTGTCCTCGGCGACGCCTTCGGTGGAGGGTTTGGGATCCAATGCGATGCCTTCGGCGGCCGCGAAGTCGGCAAGGGCCTGATCGGCGAGGGCCTCTTGTTCGGCCTGTTGCATCTTGAAGTCGGTGGTGTCGAGGCCGCTCTTGGCGACGCGGGCCTTGCCGGCGGCCTTCTGGCGTTCCTCCTCCACCATCTCATGGAGACGATTGAGGGTGTCGCCGGCGCCGCCGATCTCGCTGATCATGCCGGAGGCCATCTCGGTCAGTTCGGCGGTGGCCTGCTTGATCTTCATCTCATTGATGCCCTGCTTCAGTTCCTCGATCTTCTTCTTGGCGGCGTCCACGGATACGTCGCGGGCCCGGACGAGTTCTTGGTAGGTTTTCTCGGCTTCTTCCAACTGCGCGCGGTTTTCGGTGAGTTGGCTGGAGATGTCCTGCATGCGGAGCGCGTGCTGTCCGGCGAGGTCGCGGTTGCCGGCGCGCAGGTTGGCGGTGGTCTTGGCGCGGAGGTCAGCCTCCTCCTTTTCCAGCTTCTTGACCTGGGCCATCAGGCGTTCGCAGAGACCGGCGTGCGCGGCGAGCCCGGTGTTGTAGTTGGCGATCTGTTTGCGGAGGTTCTCCTTTTCGACTTCGAGGAGCGCTTCGGGACTGGCCTTCTCCAGCTTTGCCACTCCCAGACCGAAGAACCCTTTGATGACGTTGATGATGCGTTTGAACATTTGGGGCGCCTTTCGTTTTGCGGGTCAGCGTAGGGCCGGGAAAGGGGGAGTTCAATGCAAACCGGCCTACAATGCGGCGCGGGGATTATCATGAGAACGACGGTTGGCAGGTGGAATTTGACGTGACCCGCCCCGAGTGACGGAATTGTGGGGGAGCCGGGTTTTGCTCAATTGGGGGAGCGCATTCCAATGCTCCAATTCTCCGCCACTTCAGCGCCCCGGTTTGGTCGGTGGCGGACGTTTCCGGTCCGACCGGCGTTTTGGGGATCGCGGGTGAGCGGCTTTGAAGGACGCGTCAGGCGAGTTTCTCCAGTTCCGCGCGCAGGGCCTCCGCCCTGACGAAGTTCTCCTGCGCGGAATTGACGAGCGTGATGCGATCCACCTCCGCCAGGTCGAGCTTTGCGGAGAGCAGCTCCATGATGAGCGCCTGCTTGTCCGTCGTGATCGAGACCGCCTCGACCGCGAGTTTGATGAGCTTCCGGGCTTCGTTGTCCATGAAGTTGAAGGTCGCGCTGACGGACGCGGATTGCAATCACGGGATTGGCAGGATGCCTGTCCTACGATGGAAGGCTCCTCGCGCTATTCCTGCT
Source organism: Verrucomicrobiales bacterium (assembly GCA_038126235.1). GTDB lineage: Bacteria > Verrucomicrobiota > Verrucomicrobiia > Limisphaerales > JAYPEY01 > JAYPEY01. The sequence continues at coordinate 13,869 of JAYPFK010000032.1, read as the reverse complement.
CCGCCTCATCATCGTCCTTGAGCTTGCGCAGGAGCGCGCGGACATCCTGCCAGCCGCCGATCGTGATCCAGACCGACATTCCGGCGAACACCGTCACGACCACAATGAAGCAGATCTTCCAGATGAGGGCCCAGGTTTCCATCAGGCGGGTGTGTTGTCGGGGGGGGGAGTTTCCGTTGGAGCGGACTTGTCTGGAAACAGAAGGGACCCGGCGATCATGACGACGAGCGAGAAGACGACCGTGGCGAGCCCGACCTGCGCGCCGGTGAATCTGCCCGACATTCCCAGCAATGCCTGCACCGGACCCAGTCCGAGCAGGGCGGTGGAACCGGACAACAAGGCAAGCACGGCCCCGGTGGAACTGGCGCGCTTCCAGTAGAGCCCGCCAAACATCACCGCGAAGGCCCCGGTGAAATAGATGGCGCCGGTGACGGCCATGTAGTCCCAAATGTCGTCGTTCCCTTCGTAGAATAGGCCCCACCAGAGCACATACAGCCCGATCACGACGATGAGGATGCGCGTCAGCAGGACGCGGGATCGGGCGCTCAACCCGCCGGGGCGCAACGGCGCAACGATGTCCTGGGTGATGACGGAACTCCAGCAGAGCAGGTAGCTGTCATGGGTGGACATGAAGGCCGCGATCATCGCGGCGGTGATGAGCCCGATGACGCCGGCGGGCAGGATGCGCCCGAGGAAGACGGGCATCGCATAGAGGTTGTCGGCCCCCTCCGCGCCGTCCGGGAAGAAGACCGCCTTCAGATCCGGCGCCGCGGTCATGATAAAGACAAAGGCGCAGATGCCCCAGAAGTAGGGGATCATGAAGCGGATGGTGAAGGAGACCGACGACCAGGCGAACTGTTTCTTCACCGCCTCCGGGCTTTCCATCGCCAGGGCGCGGGCCACGGAGGTCGGCCAGATGCCGCAGTTGACAATGCCGAGGAAGGCCATCCAGACAACGTACTCCACGCCGAACTCGCCCTCGGCCTCAAACGGATTGAAGCCCTTCGAACCCATCTCGGATGCCACGGTGTCGAAGATGTGGCTCCAGCCGATTTGGTTGATGGCCAGGCCCGTGGTCAGCAGCAGGCCGAAGGAGAGGATCACGAACTGGATGTAGTCCGTGATCATGACCGAGATCATTCCCCCCAGCACGGTGTAGACGAGCACGAGGGTGAGCAGTCCGACCATGACCAATTTCAACGCGCCGCCGGTTTCCGACATGCCGGTGATGCCGACGATGAACATGGAGCCGACCTTGAGAAAAAGCCCCATGTTCAGGATGCCGCCAAAGGCCAGCATGAAGCCCCCCAGGATGCGGGTTCTCCTCCCGAATCGGCGCTCGTAGAATTCCGGGATCGTCAGCACGCGCAGTTCTCGGAGCCGGTAGACCATGAAGCCGGTCAGTCCGACCACCAGCGCGACGACGCCGGAGGCCACCGCGATGTGGAAGGCCGCGAAGCCGCCGACAAAGCCCTTCTGCGCGCTGTACATGATCGTGATCAGCCCCATTTCCGTGCCGGCCATGGCGGCAATGCCCAAGCGGGTTCCGACGGCGCGCCCAGCCCCGATATAGGAGGCCATGCCGTGAACCCTGTCCTTGACCAGGATTCCGACAATGAGGGATGCGACGAGATAGGCCGCCACGATGCCCCAATCCCAGGGGGTGAAGTTCGTCTGCCCGAGGGCCTGTCTCAGGGATTCGTCCATCGGTCAGAATTCAGCATTGCCTGGCGTGCGGGCGAAGGGGATGACGTCGCGGATGTTGGCCACGCCCGTGACGAACATGAGCATGCGCTCGAATCCCAGTCCGAAACCCGCGTGCGGCACGGTTCCATACCGCCGCAGGTCCAGATACCACCAGTAGTCCTCCTCGCTCAGGTTGTGGCGCTGAAGATTGTCCTTGAGGACATCGAGTCGCTCCTCGCGCTGGCTGCCGCCGATGATTTCGCCGATGCCGGGCACCAGCACATCCATGGCCGCCACGGTCTTGCCGTCGTCGTTGGAGCGCATGTAGAACGGCTTGATCGCCTTCGGGTAGTTGTAGACCGTGATGGGGCATTTGAAATGCTGCTCGGTCAGGAATCGCTCATGCTCGGATTGGAGGTTGGCCCCGTGTTCCACCGGATATTCGAATTTCTTCCCGGACTTCAGGAGCAGCTCGATCGCCTCGGCATAGGCGACGCGTTGGAAAGGACGTTCGAGGACGAACTTCAGGCGATCGAGCAGGCCCTTGTCGACGAACTGGTTGAACAGAGCGAGGTCTTCGGCGCAGTTCTCCAGGATGTCGGCGATGAGGCTCTTGACGAATTCCTCGGCGAGCCCCATGTCGCCTTCAAGGTCGCAGAAGGCCATCTCGGGTTCGATCATCCAGAATTCGCTGGCGTGGCGGGAGGTGTTCGAATTCTCCGCGCGAAAGGTCGGGCCGAAAGTGTAGACGTTGGATAGCGCGCAGGCGAAGACCTCCGCCTCAAGCTGGCCGCTGACGGTCAGGTAGGCGGGCCGTTCGAAGAAGTCCTGCGCGTAATCCACCTTCCCGTCCTTCATTGGCGGCTGGGCGGGATCGAGGGTCGAGACGCGAAACATCTCCCCGGCGCCCTCGCAGTCGCTGGCGGTGACAATCGGCGTGTGGATGTAGACGAATTCGCGGGACTGGAAGAAATCGTGCACCGCCTTGGCCAGGCGGTTGCGGACGCGGAAGACGCAGCCGAAGAGATTGGAGCGCGGGCGCAGGTGGGCGATCTCGCGCAGGTATTCCAGCGAATGTCCCTTCTTCTGCAACGGATAGCTGTCCGGCGCCTCGCCGACAATCTCAAGTCGCGCCGCGATGATCTCCCAGGACTGGCCCTTGCCCTGCGAGGCGGCCAGGCGTCCTTCCACGGTGACGGCGGCGCCGGTCGTGGCGGCGTGGATCTTCTCGTAGCCGGGAATGCCGGCGTCAATCACCGCCTGGATGTTCTTCAGGCAGGAGCCGTCGTTGATCTCCAGAAAGGAGAAGGCCTTGGAATCCCGCCGGGTGCGGACCCAGCCCTGGACGCGGATCGCGTCGGCTTCCGATTCGCTGTTCAGCGCGTGTTTGACGAGCGTTCGTTGCATGGAATGTCGTTGTGTCGCGGCGGATGTTGGCAAATGTCCGGGGTCTTGAACAGTCGGGAGAAGGGGGCGGGTCAGCCCCGTTTTTTGTTGCGTATGCGCGGTCGATTGCTTTCATCGCAGGCTTGCCCGGTGGATTGTTCCGTTATGGACCGCCGCCGGCGCGCTCAATCCGCGATTTGCAGACAGTTTATCGATCATGAACACGACACAGAATCCGATGGCGGGATCAATCCAACGGTGGGCCGCGCTGAGCCTTGCCGGCGCGGCGGTGTGCGCCCTCGCGACAACGGGCCAAGCCGAGGAGGCAAAAAAGCCCGCCGAGGCCGCGGTGAGTTATTACAAGGACATCCGGCCCGTCTTCCAGGCGGCCTGCCAGGGATGCCATCAACCGGCGAAGGACAAGGGCGGCTATGTGATGACCGACTTCGGGAGGATGCTGGCCGGCGGCGACAGCTCCGACACTGACAAGGCCATCGTTCCCGGCAAGCCCGACTCGAGCCTGCTTTACAAGATGATCGTCCCCGACAAGGACGGCGAGGTCGAGATGCCGCAGAAGGCCGATCCGCTTTCCAAGGAGGAGGTCGCCCTGATTCGCAGATGGATCGAGCAGGGCGCGAAGGATGACACGCCGGCGAATGCCGTGCAGACCATCGACATGGAGCATCCGCCGGCCTATTCGCGGCCGCCCTATGTCACGGCGATCGACTATTCACCTGACGGGAAGCTCCTCGCGGTCGCGGGCTATCATGAAGCGTTGCTGCACAACACCGACGGCTCCGGTCTGGCGGCAAGGTTGGTCGGGCTTTCGGCGAGGATCGAGTCGGTCGCCTTTTCCCCGGATGGAAAGAAGCTCGCCGTTACCGGCGGACTGCCCGCCCGCATGGGCGAGGTGCAGATCTGGGACGTCGCGAAGCGCAAGCTGGATCTCTCCGTGCCGGTCACCTACGACACCGTCTACGGGGCCAGTTGGTCGCCGGACGGGAAATATGTCGCGTTCGGCTGCGCCGACAGCGCGGTTCGCGTGATTGACGCCAAGACCGGCAAGATCGCGATGTATCAGGGCGCGCACGATGACTGGGCCCTGGACACCGTCTGGTCCATGAAGGGCGACCGGATTGTCTCGGTCGGTCGGGACATGACCACCAAGCTCTATGAGTTCAAGACGTCCCGCTTCATCGACAACCTGACCTCGATCACCCCGGGAGCCTTGAAGGGCGGCACCCACGCCGTGGCGCGGCACCCGTTGCGCGACGAGGTCTTGGTCGGCGGAGCGGACGGCGCGCCGCAGGTCTATCGCCTGGATCGCGTCGCCAAGCGCGTGATTGGCGACAACTCCAACCTCGTCCGGAAGTTTCCCGCGATGCCCGGACGCATCTTCGACGTGGCCTACAGTCCGGATGGCAAACGCGTCGCCGCGGTGAGCAGCCTGGACGGCCATGGTTTTCTTCACCTTTACAACTCGGACTTCGATTCGGCCGTTTCCGACGAGCTGAAGAAGATCTTCGGGAAACGTGTGGCGGAGCGCAAAGCGGATGAGAAGAAGAAGGTGGCCGACTACCAGTCGCAGGGCGTGAAGCTCCTGAGCGCCACCGAGGTTGGCGGCGGGGTTTATGCCGTGGCCTTCAGCCCGGACGGCGGAACGGTCGCGGCGGCGGGCGGCGGCGGCGTGTTGCGTTTCTATGACGTGAACGGACTTGCCCTGAGGAACGCCTACGTCCCGGTTCCGCTTCCGGACGACCAGCAGCTCACTGTCATCGGGCTGAGTGTGGAGCCGAAGTCCGTGAAGATCGGGCGCAAGATCGATTACACCCAGACCCTGGTGACGGGTTGGCTGGCCTCCGGCGACAAGATCGACCTGACCCGCGAGGCAACGTTCGAGGTGACCGGCGGAGTCGCCAAGGCGGAATACGGAGCCATCCGCCCGCTCAAGGACGGCAAGGGCGAGATCCGCATTTCGCACGAAGGCCACTCGGCGGCGATTCCGGTCGAGGTCGCCAACATGAACAAGCCCTTCAAGCCGGATTATGTTAAGGACGTCATGCCAGTCATCTCCCGCATGGGGTGCAACATGGGGACCTGCCACGGGGCCAAGGATGGCAAGGCCGGCTTCAAGCTTTCCCTGCGCGGCTACGATCCGATCTATGACGTGCGCGCCTTCGTGGACGACCACGAGGGACGGCGCATCAATCTGGCGAACGCCGACGACAGCCTGATGCTGCTCAAGGCCACCGGGGCCGTGCCGCACGAGGGCGGGGGACGCACCAAGCAGGGCAGCGATTACTACGACACCGTCAAGGCCTGGATTGCGGGCGGCTGCAAACTTGACCTCAAATCCGCCAAGGTTACGGGCATCGAGTTGTTTCCCAAGAACCCGGTGGTCCAGAAGGTCGGCACGACCCAGCAAATGCGCGTGGTCGCGACCTACGCGGACGGCGCGAAGCGCGACGTGACCTCCGAGGCCTTTGTCGAAAGCGGCAATGGGGATGTCGCGGTCGCCAATGAAGGGGCCTACATCGGCACGCTGCGCCGCGGCGAAGCCCCGGTCCTGGCGCGTTTCGAAGGCTCCTACGCAGCGACAACGTTGACCGTGATGGGCGACCGTTCCGGCTTTGACTGGCAGGAACCGCCGGCGAACAACGAGATCGACAAGCTCGTCGCGGCGAAATGGCAGCGCATGAAGATCCTGCCCTCCGGGCTTTGCACGGACGCGGAGTTCATCCGTCGCATCCACCTGGACCTCACGGGCCTCCCGCCGACTGCGGAGGAGGTCCGGAAGTTCCTGGCCGACAAGCGGGACAGCCGCGCGAAGCGCGACGAGCTGATTGACAAACTGGTCGGCTCCGACGCCTACGTCGATCAATGGGCGAACAAGTGGGCGGACCTGTTGCAGGTGAACCGCAAGTTCCTCGGGGCCGAGGGCGCGAAGCTCTTCCGCGACTGGATTCGCAAGGAGATCGCCGACAACACGCCCTACGATCAGTTCGTCCGCAAGATCGTGGCGGCCCAAGGGTCGAACAAGGAGAACCCGGCGGCCTCCTACTACAAGATCCTGCGCGATCCCGACGCGACCATGGAGAACACCACGCACCTCTTCCTGGCCACGAGGTTCAACTGCAACAAGTGCCACGACCATCCGTTTGAGCGCTGGACGCAGGACCAGTATTACGAGATGGCCGCCTACTTCGCCCGCTTCGGGCTGAAGCGGGATCCCAAGAACGCCAAGGGCAACATCGGCGGCACCGCGGTCGAAGGGGCCAAGCCGCTCTATGAGGTCGTCTATGAGAAACCCGAGGGCGAGATGACGCATGAGCGCACGGGCGCGATCACGCCGCCGAAGTTTCCCTATTCGGCGGACTACAAGACGGACAAGGACGCCACCCGGCGCGAACGACTCGCGGCCTGGATCACCTCGCCAGACAACCAGTATTTCGCCCGGAGTTTTGTGAACCGCATGTGGGGCTACCTCACCGGCACGGGCATCATCGAGCCGCTTGACGACATTCGCGCCGGCAATCCCCCCAGCAATCCGGAGCTGCTCGATTATCTGGCGGCGGATTTCATCAAGGGCGGCTTCGACACCCGCAGGCTGGTGAAGCAGATCTGCAAGTCGCGCGTGTATCAGTTGTCCATCGAAACGCACAAGTGGAACGAGGACGACACCGTGAACTTCTCGCATGCCAAGGCGCGCCGCCTCCCGGCCGAGGCCTTGTTCGACGCGATCTACTTTGCGACCGGCGCGACGCCGGAGTTTCCCGGCGTCAAGCCCGGCACGCGCGCGGCGCAGTTGCCGGATGTCGGCGTCAAACTGCCGGACGGGTTCCTGGGCAATCTCGGCCGTCCCGCGCGCGAAAGCGCCTGCGAATGCGAGCGCTCGAATGACCTCCAGCTGGGGCCGGTCATGGCGCTGGTCAGCGGGCCGACGGTCGATCACGCGATCAGCGACAAGGACAACGCCATCGTCAAGCTGGTCGGCGCGCAGAAGGATGACGCGAAGCTGATCGATGAGCTCTACATGCGCATCCTGAACCGGCCGGCGACGACGAAGGAGTTGGAGGCGACCGGCAAGGTCTTCCAGCAGATCAAGCCTCAGCACGACAAGCTGCTCAAGCAGCTGGCGGATTACGAAGAGCGCCTCAAGCCGATCACCCTGAAGAAGGAGAAGGAGCGCGAGCGGTTGATCGCCGAGGCGAAGAAGACCCTGGCCGCCTACGAGAAGGAGATCGCGCCGCGCGAGGCGGAGGCCGACAAGAAGCAGAAGGAGGCCGTTGCGGCGGCCGACAAGGCGGTGAAGGAACGCGAGGCGAAGCTTGGCGAGCTGATCGTTGCCTGGGAGAAGAAACCCGATCGGGCCACGGCCTGGACGGTTCTCGACCCCAAGATCTTCACCGACACCGCCAAAGGCAAGCTGACCAAGCTGGAGGATCTTTCCATCCTGGCGTCGGGTCGCAACGCGAAGGGCAAGTATGTCGTCGTCGCCGAGACCCAGCTTACGGGCATCACCGGAGTGAAGCTGGAGGCCCTGACCCATGATAGCCTGCCCAAGAACGGTCCCGGTCGCGCGGACAACGACGGCAATTTCGTGCTGACCGAATTCGAATTGGAGCAGGCTCCGAAGAGCGATCCCAAGAAGAAGACCAAGGTGGAGCTCAAGAACGCCAAGGCGACCTTCAACCAGAGCAGCTACAATGTGACGACCGCCATCGACGGCAAGCGTCCCGGCGGCAGCAACGGCTGGGCGATCTCCGGCGGCACGGGCAAGAACCAGTCCGCGACGTTCGAGGCCAAGAAGGCCTTCGGCGGCAAGGGCGGAACCATCCTCACCTTCACCTTCGATCACAATTTTAACGGAGGAACATGGCAGCTCGGTCGCTTCCGCCTGAACGTCACCACGGACAAGCAGCCCGTCGATTTCGGCATTCCGGCCGATGTGGCCAAGATTCTCGAGCTCGCCGCCGACAAGCGTGACGACAAGCAGAAACAGCGGGTCGAGAAGTTCTACCGCACCATCGACCAGGAGTTGATCAAGCGGCAGAAGACCCTGGCCGACGCGAAAAGGCCCCGCCCCGAGGATCCGAAGCTGAACGACCTCAAGACCAAGCTGAAGCAGGCCGAACAGCCCCTGCCGATGGACCCTCAGTTGAAGGCGTTGCTGCGCGCGAAGGAACTCAGCGGGAAACAGATCGAGAACACCCGCCTGACCGCGGCCCAGGACATCGCCTGGGCCCTCATCAACAACCCGGCGTTCTTGTTCAACAGGTGACCGCCGATGAGGCGGAAATTCGAATTTCGAAAAACGAAACAAATCCGAAATCCCAATGACCGACACGCAGACAGCTCTCGCCACTGCTTGGCTTTCGGTTGAGCCGAAGGAGCGCGGAGTTCATTCCGCTTCAACGTTGGTCAGCGGCGCGCGTTGGACGAGCTCAGCGCCCTCGGGAAGTCGGAGGTTGATGCGGAACCAATTCCGCGCCCCCCAAGCTGGCGGTTTCGGATTTGGAATTTGGAGCTTCGAATGTGTTTCGAATTTCGGATTCAAGGTTTCGGATTTTCGCCGCCCTCCGCTGCCTTCCCGTTTTCCATTGCTCAAAAAGACTTCTCCTGATTTAACCTACCAAAACCCAAAATAAGATCATGATCAGAATACCAGGCGGCAATTGTGGCGATTTGTGCGACGCGGAAGGCAGGTTGACGCGGCGCGATCTTCTGCGCGTCGGCGGCGCGGGCATGATGGGCCTCTCCCTCGGCTCCATGCTGGAACTCCAGGCCCACGCGAAGGAGGGCGGCGCGGCCGGCGGACGCGGCTGGGGCAAGGCCAAGAGCGTCATCCTCTGCTATCTGCAGGGCGGTCCCTCCCACCTCGACCTCTGGGACCCGAAGGAAGGCGTGCCGGACAACGTCCGCAGCGCCTTCAAGCCGATCCCCACCAAGATTCCCGGGGTCAACTTCACCGAGCTTCTGCCCAACCTGGCCAAGGCGAACGACAAGTTCACCATGATCCGCTCGATGAGCTACACCCCCAAGGGGCTCTTCAATCACACCGCCGCCATCTACCAGATGATGACCGGCTACACGACCGACAAGGTCAGCCCCTCCGGGCAGCTCGAACCGCCGAGCCCCAAGGACTTCCCGAACTTCGGCTCCAACATCATCCGCATCAAGCCGCCCGAGGAGCCCATGCTCCCGTTCGTGATGCTCCCGCGTCCGCTGCAGGAAAGCAACGTGGTGGGCAAGGGCGGCACCGCCGGCTTCCTCGGCAAGGCCTTTGATCCCTACTACCTCTATCCGTCGGGCGACGACATGAACCTGAACAAGATGGACAACATCAAGGTCGACGACCTTGAACTGCGTCCGGATGTCTTCGCCCAGCGACTGGAGCGCCGCGCCCGTCTGCGGGACCAGATCAACGGCCTCATGCCCGAGATCGACAAGGCGGTCGAGAAGCACAACCTGAACGAATACTACCAGCAGGCGCTGAACCTGATCGTCTCCGGCCGCGCCCGCAACGCCTTCGACCTGGGGCAGGAGACCAACGCCACCAAGGACCTCTACGGCCGCAACACCTTCGGCCAAAGCTGCCTCTTGGCCCGCCGCCTCGTCGAGGCCGGCACCCGTGTGGTCGAGGTCGTCTGGCCCAAGGTCGCCAACTCGGACAACCACTCCTGGGACGTCCACCAGGGACTGGAGAAGCGCATGAAGACCCAGTCCGCGCCGATGCTCGACAAGGGCCTGGCCGGGCTGATCACGGATCTCGATCAGCGCGGATTGTTGGACGACACCCTGGTCATCGCGGTCGGGGAGTTTGGCCGCAGTCCGCAGAAGGGCGTCAGCACCTCCGGCAACAACAACTCCGCCGACGGTCGGGACCACTGGCCCTACTGCTACACCAGCGTCATTGCCGGAGCCGGGATCAAGCGCGGCTACGTCCACGGCAAGTCCGACAAGACCGGCTCCACCCCGGTGGAAAACCCGGTGCATCCGGGCGAACTTCTCGCCACCATCTACCATGCCTTCGGCATCGATCCCGAGACCATCGTCTACAACCACCTCAACCAGCCCCGCGAACTGGTCAAGGCCAAGGCCGTCACGGATCTGTTCGCCTGATCCGGGGCGAAGAGCACAATTGCGCGCCCGCCGTGAAGGTATTCGCGGCGGGCGTTTTTGTGGCCGCCATGCGGCCGCGATGAGGAGTTGGTTCGAGGTGGTTTCAGGCGCTCGTTTCGCAGTCGGCCAGGGATACGGCTTGGCCGCATTGTTGGGAGTTCCGCGTTTACGCGGTGAGGCGCTTGGGCAGGCCCGTCGCCCTTCCAGCCTCAAGGCGTTCCGTCGGGACATTGAAGTGGGGTCGGCGGAATCTATCTCCGCCGATTTGACGAGCCAACAGGTTGAGGTTGGGGCGTCGCTGGAGGCGTAAATGGGAGCGGATTCGACCGGAAACGAAGAGCAGGCAATCCCGCGAAACGGCGGTTTTCTCCAGGCTCTCTGGAATGGGGGGACGCTTTCTACGTGAACGATGTCCTTCTCGCGTTCACATCCCTTCGGGGCGGATGACGTCGGTCAGGACGGCGGAACTCAGGTTGGCTCCCAGCAGGAACGCCTCGCTGAGGTTCGCTCCCGTGAGGTCGGCCCCGGTGAGGTCGGCCGATTCCAGCTTGGCGTAACTCAGATTAGCCCCGGCAAAGTTGGCGCCGATCAGTCTGGCCCCGCTCAAATCCGCCTTGATGAGGTCGGCCCGCTCGAAATTCGCCTCGGACAGGTTCGTCCCCTGCAGCGACGTCCCATTCAATGACGCGCCATCGAAATTGGCGCCCTTCAGGTCGGTTCCGGAACAATCCGCCCCCTCCAGGTCAGCGTCGTAAAAATCGGCCCCGATCAGCTTGGCATTCGAAAGCTTGGCCTTCTGCAGCTTGGCTTCCCGCAGCGACGCCTTGGTCAGCCGTGAATTGGTGAGCGTGGCCGAGTTCAGGATGGCCCCGATCAAGCTTGCTCCGGTCAGATTGCAATAGCTCAGATTGGCATGATTCAGGTCGGCCCCGTTGAAATTGCCGGAGGCCGCGTTTGAAAGGCTCAGATTCTGCAATTCTTCAAACTTTCCTCAAGGTCCCGCACCGTGATGTAAATGAGCCATTGCGCCGGGAGGTCGGCATTCGTTCCTCGCGCATGGCAGATGCCAACTGCGGGATCCTCTCCGTCCTCCGGTATCATGCAGTAGTCGGAATAACCGTCCATTTCCACAGCCTCGGACTTCCATCCGACCACGGTTTCATAGAACCCTCAGATCGCCTTGCCGTCCGGCGTTGTGAGATCGATCCATCCGATTGAGCCTGCCTGTTGTGGTGTCATGGGTTTTTCTTTCGAGGAGCCAAGGTCTCGCAGGCATGGGGGCGGGTCAAGACCGCGAGGCGGCTGCCTCCTGCGATTTGTTGCTGGTTGAGCGTGTTGTCTGCCCGAACCGGCGGAGCCGGGCTCGCTCGCCGGGGCGGAGGCCCGAAGCTCGGTCTTGGAGATGGCGAACCCGGAAACCCGGCTCAGAATGGGAGCTGACCGGTTGACCGTCCACGGATTCGACCGCCACGTGGGCGGATTCGAGGCAGCCGATCCCACCTTTGGAATCGCATACACTGGCGCAGGTGGCGCTGCGCTCGATCTGGTTTTGATGCTTCCGCGTAGCCTTCTATGCTGCGGCGAGTTGCTCGTCTGAAAAGCTGCCTTCAGTTCCCGTCTATTTCACCTGGCGTCGAGCTGAGCCACCGGGCGAAACACCGGAGGGATGGCTGGGGGGCAGGTGTCAGGGAAGGCGGCTGATCCCGGTTGGCTCCAGCGGCATGGAAGCCTCGGAAGCGTCCACATCGACGACCGTAATCGAGCCACAACGAAATGAGGCGCCCGACCCCTGAGCTGACTCGAACAGAACGGAAAAATGGGATGCCTCGCGGTCAATCCTGATGCCTTACACCGAGTTCTGATAGTCGAATCCATCCAGCGAAAGATCATGGATAAGATCAAACTGGATTGTCGTGTAGACTGGATGGCTGCTGGGCTGCTCCTGGAACACATGAACTCTCGCTGTCATACGAGGCCAGGAACAAGGATCGACCGATGTGCCACGCTGCAGGTGAATATCGATCACCTCGGCATCACGAAAGGTCGGCCAACGCCCATGTGCCTGAACGAGAATCTCTGAATCAGTGATGTATGAGTCGATCGTGCTCATGTGCCTAAGAGGCCACGTCATAAGTGAGGCGCGCCGTCAGGCGTTGCCTCCACTGTCTTGTTGGCCGTTGTTCCCGGGCCGGGTTTCTACATCGGAACCTGCCAGATTGCCTTTCATCAAGAGCAAGGCGAATCCTGAGATCAGTAATAGAAAGGACACCGTGGAGAAGGCGCTCTTCAGCAACGTGGCGCTACTGGCTGCGGAAACCAATACTTCGGTTATATCGGGAAAAATCGTGATCATTCGAATAATCAATAAATTTTCGAGATAATCGAAAAGGCCACCGAGCACCGGAATCACAGCCAAATATAACCACTTCGAATCGGGCCGAATTCGTTTTGAGTATAGCCAGATCAACATCAGCGAAAAGCAGACCGCAAACAAGCCCGGGTAAACAAAGTCGAGTGCCAGCTGGGGGAATAGATATGCATCCCTGCCTGCGCGACCGAGGGATTCCAGCAGGGTCAGCGCCTGTGAATGAGTGTATCCCGCAGGCGACAAATCAAACAGCGCCGTTTCCGGAGCGTAGCTCTGAACGCGAGGAATGGTGACCGAGAGCATCAGCAGGTAAACGGTCATGGTTATCACAAGCAGTAGGAGAACATTCTTGCCGGAAGCTTTCCCTTGCATGAAGCCGATGGGACCTGCTCTTCGTTCGCTTTCGATCATCGTGAATTTTTTGGCCAACAGTGTTAATACACGAAGCCCCACTTCGGGTATCGTTCCCAAAAAATGGGGTGAAAAACTTCGCTTTCCGTCGCTCCCAGTTTCACTGGGTTGGAAGATGGTATGCCAGGATTTGGCCTGTCAAGCGACTGGAAAGGCATCTTCAGGGACGTCGTTGCTTTGAATTGGAAAGGATAACGATAATGGCGGTCGTTTTTGGGGTTGGCGGGAAAAGTGCGCTTGGGCACGTTACCCGAAGTTTAAGCATGGAGCGCAAGACGAATTCGGATCCGGCGATTCAGTTTCCCGAATGGTCGGAGGTGCTGTCGGTGAGTGATTTGGCGCAAAGACACAAGGAGTCTTTTCGAATCACGATCCGGTGGTATTTGAGTTTTTGTCGTCGAGCTCGGGTGAAGGTGACGAAGCAAAACGCGCGGGAGTTTATCGAGTTTGCGGGAGCGGAGAAGCGGCCGGGGGAGCGCGTTCTGCAGGGATCGCCAGACGGGTCACGCCTCATGTCCTGCGGCATTCGTTCGCGACGCATCTGTTGGAGGGCGGGACGGACATCAGGACGGTGCAGGATCTGCTCGGGCATTCGAGCGTCAAGACGACGCAGATCTATACCCACTTCATGGAGAAGCCGGGACTCGGGGTGCGGAGTCCTTTGGATGGGTGAGGCGGGGGAGGCGCATTGTGAATTCGGCCGAGCGCGGCTTCGGCGCGGCAGGCCCACCCCGATTCCTTTTTCTCCGCAAAGCGGGAGAAGGAAATATCCCCTCCCCGGAGACCGTGTAAAAACGGTAGCAGCCGACGTAAGGAGGCTCATTTCAAAGCGCAAGTCGTCGATAAGTGAGCCTCGTCACCTCGTCTCACATGAAAATCGAGGTCAAGACAAACTT
>JAYPFK010000031.1:0-86842 GCA_038126235.1 Verrucomicrobiales bacterium | reverse complement strand
AACGCCAACGACAGCGTGGGGATGAATCACGCCACGCTGCAGAACGGTGCGACGTTCGCCGATGGACGAGTGGGACGGGCCTTCAGCTTTGATGGAGCGGACGATTACGTTTCCGTCGCCTCGCCTGTCGGGCTGCCGGTGGGCAATGGCGCCCGGACGGTGGAGCTTTGGTTCAGGACGCCGCGCAATCTCGCCGCGTCGCCGGAATCGGCGCTCTTCCTCTACGGTTCGTCGGTGAATAGCCAGTATTTTGGCCTGATCTTCTCGGGGAACGCCGCGGGCAAGCTCTATTTCTACGGACAGAACAACGATCTCGCGGGCACGACTACAATCCTGGCGGATACCTGGTATCACGCCGCCGTGACGTATGACGGAGCCACGGTAAACCTCTACCTGAACGGTTCGCTCGAAAGTTCCAAGTCCACCTCCTCGCTGAACACCGTGCTGGACGGAAGCGGCTTCATGCTGGGGAGAAGGTCCGGCGGCAGCATCTGGGAAGGGCTCATCGACGAGCCGACCGTCTACAGCCGGGCGTTGTCCCTGTCGGAGATTCAGTCCATCCACGCCGCCGGTTCGGCGGGCAAGTGCGACTTTTCGACCGGTCCTGCGCTTCCAATCGCGGTCACAACGGAATCCGAGGGCAACAACACCTTTGGCGCCGCCAACGCCCTGACTCTCGAGCAGGCCGCGAACGCGACCGCGCTCCATCTCGGTCGCGGCAGCGGCGAGATCACTCCCACTTCAGATGTCGATTACTGGTCGTTCGAGGCGTTGGCCGGGGACCGCGTGGCCATTTTCGTGGACACGCCGGACAGCGCGTTCAATCCGCAGGTCAGCCTCAGGAACGCCGCCGACAGCCAACTTGCCTATGACAATGACGGAGGTCCGGGAGCGGACGCGTTCATCAGTCATTACACGGTTCCCTCCAGCGGAACATACCTGGCCCGCGTCTACAGTGTCTCGAGCACGGTTGGGAGCTACGTCGTCACCGTCTGCATCGCCCGCGGAGCCGATCTGGAATCCGACGTCAGCTACGCCAACGATTCCATTGGCGGTTCGGATCCCGTCGCGTTGACAACGCTGGGCTCCACGCAGACCGCGCTGGTCGCCGGTCACATCATGGCGAACGAGGGCAATACCTATGACAATGACATCTTCGAGCTTCGGTGGCTGACGCCCGGCAATACCGTCTCCCTGAACTTGACCGTGCCGGAATTCTCCTCGCTCCAAGGCAAACCGCGCCTGTTGGATCCCTCCGGCAATCCCGTGCCCGACACCGATGGCGACGCCAACGACGCCGCTTACACGGGAACGGTGGCAACCGCGGGTCTGCACTATGTGGAGGTTCTCGCGATCAGCGGCACGGGGCCCGAGGCCCAGTATCTCCTGGACATTCAACTGGACGACTCCGTTCCGCCGTCCGTGGATGCAGTCAGCGGTCTGCCCGGGGATGGCGGAACCGCCGTTGCGGCGCCGGTCGGTTTCAGCGTCACCTTCAGCGAAAACATCGATCCGGCGACGGTGACGCTGCCTTATTACGACGCCGCGACCTACAATGGCCGCTCCTACGTCGTCACCTCGCGGGCCATGACCTGGGACAACGCCGAGGTTTACGCGCAGTCGCAGGGCGGTCATCTGGTCAAGATCGACGACCAGGCGGAGCAGGATTTTCTCTTTGCCCGCTTTGGCGCCCAGAGTCTGCTCATCGGCGCCAACGACAAGGACGTCGAAGGAACGCATGTCTGGGCGGACGGTTCGTCTCTCGATTTCCTGAACTGGGCAGGGAGCGAACCCGGCAGTCAGGATGGCGCTTATCTGGACGTGAACGCCGGGGGGCTCTGGCGTGACATCGCGTTGACCGACGCTTCCTTTCGCGCGTTGATCGAATTTCCCTCCGATGCGGACGCCAACATGGATGGCATCCCCGACGCGCTGGCATCCCTGCAAACCTGGATCCTCCGAAACAACGGCGCCGACAACGAGTTCGACACGGCGGACGACGCGCTCTTCGCGTTGTATGTTCCCTCCTTCTCGGGCGGACGCACTGTGAGCGTGGATATCCCTGCGGGTCCGCTGCCCGCCGGTTCTTATCGGCTGACAATTCCATCGACCGTCAAGGACATCGTGGCCAATCCACTCGACGGCGACGCCAACGGCACGGGAGGGGACGCCTTCATGACTTTCTTTTACATCGAGTCCCCCGTGAATGCGACACACGTCATGTTTTTCGACGACTTCGAAGGGACGTTGAACGCGTGGACGGGGCAGGGGGACGGGGCTCACAGCGGGGTGATTGTCGGCGATCCGCTGCGCGACGGAAATCGCGTCGTCTCCTTCAGTTCACTTGGCAATGGCGGCGATATTTTCACGAAGGCCGCGTTGTCCCTGGTTGCCGGAAGAACCTACCGGCTCACGTTCGACTATCTCGGGTTGGCGGTTGCTGGATCGCCCGCCGGCAATTTTGGCGGCGCGGCGGGATTCTCCAGCGGTTTTCCTTCCTCCCATTCGTGGTTCACCTCGACGGGCGGCGGATTTGCCCGTGAGGAGTCGCTGGTGGATGACGGGCAATGGCGGCGGTATTCGTTCACCTTTGCCGCTCCGGTGGCCTACGATTTCAGCTCTGGCGGCGACACCAGCCTGATCCACCTGATGTTCGAGGATTATCAAGACTCCTCCGTCACGGGAGATGTGTTCTTCGACAACGTCAAGTTGGTCGAACTCTCGAATGACTTCCTTGGCGAGGGCGGGGCCAACCACAACCGCGCTTCGGCTGCGGCGTTGAATCTCGTGGCGCTGAGCGAAGGCTCCGGAGTTTTCGTGACGGAGAAACCCGGCTATGGCGAACATGCAACGAGTTCCGACGTGGATTTCTGGAAGTTTGAGGCGCAGGAGGGCGATCGAATCTCGGTTTACGTCGATTCCCTGAACGGCTTCCGGCCGGCGGCGAATCTCTATTATGGCGCGACGGGGGGCTCGCTGTATGGGAATACGCGCAGCGGCCCGGGGGAAGGCGCCTACATTCAGCGTTATCTCGTGCCGTCCGGGCAGAACGGAACGCACTATGTCGGCGTCTCGCACAGTTCCGGGACGGGGCCCTACCGGATTCATGTCCAACTCGTTCGCGGCGTCGATATTGAGACGGATCAGAGCTATAACAACGACAGTTTCGGCGGCGCGGATCCGGTGTTGTTCCAGACCAGCGGCGATCCCGCCGTGACCATCCAGAAGGTCGCCGGCCTGATCATGGAACCCGAGGGAACGAACCAGGATGGCGATCGCTTCCAGATGGGGGTTCAGAACGCGGGCGGCAACTTCAGCGTGCAACTGGACCTGCGCGGCGACTCCCGACTCGTTGCCGAAGTGCGCGTCATGGACGGCTCCGGCAATGTCGTGACGGATACCGACGGCGATCCCGACAACCTCGCCGTCACCGGCGTGTTTCCGGCCGACGGCGCCTACTATGTCGAAGTTCGCTCCCGTCATTGGGGACGGCGCGGCAGTCGCTATCACCTGATCGGGCGTTACACCTGGGATCAATCGGAAACCGACGCGGTTGCCTTGGGGGGGCATCTCGTCACTGTCAACGACTCGCAGGAACACGCGTGGGTCTCCTACAACTTTGCGCGCTTCGGCGATGTCTGGATCGGCTACAATGACATCACCACCGAGGGCGTCTATGGTTGGGTCAGCGGCGAGACGCCGATGCCGTTGTTTGAGAACTGGTCCTCTGGAGAGCCTGGCTCCTCCGCCTCCGGACGTGACCGCGTCTACATGAACAGCTCCGGCGCCTGGGTGGATTCCGGCGAAACCACCCGTTACGCGCTGCTGGAGGTCCCGGACGCCACGGTCACCGGGGAACTTGGTCCCGGCCCCTTCACGGACTACCTGCTCACCTTCTCCATCACCGATGGCGTCCCGCCCAAGATCGCGTCGATCGGCGGCATGCCGGATGAAGGGGGCATCCGGATCGGCGGTCTGGAGTCCCTCACCCTCAACTTCAGTGAAGAACTGAATCCCTCCACGGTCGGCCATGGCTACTACGACTTCACCACCTTTAACGGTCACACCTATATCATGACCGCCAGTGGGATGAACTGGAACGCCGCGGAGGCCCTTGCCCAGACGCTTGGGGGCCACCTTGTCACCATCGACGATCAAGCGGAACAGGACTTCCTGCTCTCCCGCTTCGGCAACCAAAGCTTCCTCATCGGGGCCAATGACAAGGATACGGAGGGCACGCACGTCTGGGCTGACGGAACGGCGTTCAGCTATGAGAACTGGGCCTCCGGCGAACCGGGGTCTTATGATGGGACCTATCTGCAATACGACGGCGCCGGCGTCTGGCGGGACATCGCTGTGGACAACGCCAGTTTCCGCGGCCTGATTGAAATTTCGGCCATCAACGACGCCAATTCCGATTCGCTGCCCGACGAACTCGCCGTGTTGCAGCCGTTTGATCTGCGCGCCGCCGGGAGCGATTCGATCTTCGGCACGAGCGACGACGTTGTCTATCCGGTCGTTGTGAGCCCCGGTTATTCCAGTGGAACGGCCGTGACCCTGGTTGTCACCAGCGGACCGCTCATTCCCGGAGCCTGTCGTCTGACGGTTGCGCCCGGCATCAAGGACCTTGGAGGGAACGCCCTCGACGGTGACGGCAATGGCACGGGTGGCGACGCCTTCGTCCGGAATTTCATGATCCAGTCAGATGCGCCTGCCGGAGCGATTCTTGAGGGGCGGGCCAACCACAATGCCGCGTCCGCCGTCGCGCTGTCGCTGGTGGAGACCCCCGCGGCTTCCGGCCATCTTCGGACGGCCGCCCCCGGCTACGGCGAGATCCTCCTTTCGTCCGATACCGACTGGTGGAGCGTGGAACTTCAGGCGGGCGACCGCGTCGCTCTCTGGGCGGATTCCTACCGCAACAACTTTCGTCCGGGGCTTTACATCTACAGGAATGGCTCCCACAAAACCTCGAATGCCCGCAGCGGCCCGCAGGAAGGGGCCTATATCAGCCATTACACCGTGCCCGCCGGAGAAGGGGGGCTGCATCACCTGATGGTGAACCGCAACTCAGGTTCGGGCGCGTATCTGCTCCACCTTCAGGTGGCGCGCGGCGACCTGCAGCTCGAGACTGACGCGAGTTACGCCAACGATTCCATCGGCGGCGCCGATCCGGTGGCTCTCACCGGTCCCGGGGGGCTGAAGTCCGGTCGGGTCGCCGGCCTGATCATGGAACCGGAGGGGACCAACCAGGACAACGATCGTTACCAGTTGGGCTTTCGCACCGCCGGCGACACCGTTGAAGTCACCTTGACACTTCCTTCCCCCGCCGGTTTCGAGCCGATCCTTCGGATTGAGGACGCCTCGGGAACGGCCATTCCCGATGAGGACGGCGATCCTGACGACCTGCATGTCAGCGTCACGATCGCGTCGGATGGCAATTACTATGCCCGGGTCGATTCGCGCTACTGGGGGCGCAACGGCAGTCGCTATTACATCCGCTACGACACTTGGGCCAACGCGGAGGCCAGCGCCCAGTCGCTGGGCGGTCATCTGGTCACTGTGAACGACCAGGCTGAGCAGGATTGGCTGTTCGCGACCTTCAGCCGTTTCGGCAACTTCTGGTTGGGCTACAACGATGCGCAGACCGAAGGCACGTTCGTGTGGGCCAGCGGTGAGACTCCCGGGTATGAGAACTTCCCCGCCGGCGAACCCGACGGCAATGACTACATCTATTTCGAGTACACAACGGGGTATTGGCGCGATTCCACGGGTGGAAATGCCTACGCCGTGCTGGAGGTTCCCGACGGCTCCGTGCCCGAAGGCTTCGGCCCGGGACCTTTTGCCCATTACATCCTCGACATCTCCACCGGCGACGCCGTGCCGCCCAAGGTCGATAGCGTCAGCGTCCTCCCAGCCGAGGGCGGAACGCGGGTCGG
The DNA here is from genome assembly GCA_038126235.1 of Verrucomicrobiales bacterium. Classification (GTDB taxonomy): domain Bacteria; phylum Verrucomicrobiota; class Verrucomicrobiia; order Limisphaerales; family JAYPEY01; genus JAYPEY01. The sequence goes on along the minus strand of JAYPFK010000031.1, from coordinate 80,906 downwards.
CGACTTCGGGGGCTTCACCGTGAACTTCAATGAAAACGTCGAGGCTTCGACGATCACGGACGGACTCTACGATTTTGCGGTCTTTGACGGCCGGACCTACCTGGTGACGCGCAATGCGACGACGTGGACCGACGCCGAAGCATTTGCCCAAACGCTGGGAGGCCATCTCGTTGCCATCAACTCGCAGGCGGAACAAGATTTTCTCTATGGGCGTTTTGGCGTGCAGCATCTCCTCATCGGGGCCAACGACATCGACGCCGCCAACACGTGGGTCTGGTCGGACGGCAGCGCCTTCAGCCTTGAGAACTGGCAGTCCGGCGAGCCCGGAGCCGGCGACGGCGCCTTCATGGATGTTTCCGTGCTGGGCAGATGGCGGGACATCGCGGTGAACAACGCCTCCTATCGCGCGCTGATTGAAATTCCCAATTCCACGGACAACAACAACGACAGCATCCCGGACGCGATCGCTTCCCTCTTCAACTGGGAGCTGCGTCACGCCGGAACGGACGCAACGTTTGGCACGGCCGACGATTCGGTCTACAGCCTTTTGACCTCCCGTTCGGCCGCGGATCAGTATTCGGTCACCGTGATCGGTGGGCCGCTGCTGCCGGGGAGTTGGCGTTTCACCATCCCCGGGACCGTCACGGATGTGGTGAACAACCCGCTTGATGGCGATGGCAATGGAACCGGCGGGGATCCGTTCATCCGCAACTTCACCATGCAATCGGCCGCGCCAGCCGGCTTTGCGCTGGAAGGTCGCAACAACAACAACCGGGCTTCAGCGGCGGCTCTGACCGTGGTGGAGGATCCGCCCGGTAGCGGCCACTTCATGACGCAGGCCCCGGGCTTCGGCGAGATCCAGCCGTCCTCGGACGAGGACTGGTGGCGCTTCACCGCCGAAGCGGGCGACCGCATCTCGGTCTACGTGGACTCCTTCAACCGCAACTTCGATCCGCGGCTTGACCTCTATTACGCCGGTTCGACAACAACCCTCGCTGCGGACGTCCGGGGCGGAGCGAACGATGCGGCCTATGTCCGCAATATCGCCGCCACCGGTTCCGGTGAGCATTTTGTGCGAGTCAGTCGCTATTCCGGCGGGGCGGGAGCCTATCGTGTCCACATCCAGATTGTTCGAGGTCTGCAGATCGAGACCGACCAGGATTACAACAACGATGGCAATGGCGGCGCGGATGCCGTCTCACTGAGCGGGATGGGCGCAACCCGGACGGGCAGTATTGCCGGGCTGATCATGGAGCCGCAGGGAACCACCCAGGACAACGATCGCTACAACCTGGGCTTTCACACGGTCGGCAATGTCATCGAGCTTCAACTCCGCCTGCCTTCGCTCTCGGCCATGGCGCCACGGCTCGTTCTACGCAACAGCTCCGGGGCGATCGTTGCGGACGAGGACGGCAATCCGGATGACCTCCATGTGCAGGTCGTGGTTTCGGCGGACGACACCTATTACGCCGATATCAGTTCCCCGTATTGGGGGCGGAACGGCAGTCGCTACTACATCCGTTACAACACTTGGGCCAACGCTGAGACCGAGGCCCAAACTGTGGGCGGGCATCTGGTCACGGTGAACGACCGGGCCGAGAATGAATGGCTGCATTTCACCTTCGGCCGTTTCGGCAACTTCTGGCTCGGCTACAATGACGTTGCGACAGAAGGGACCTTCGTCTGGGCCAGCGGCGAGACGCCTGGCTACGAGAACTACGCGGCCAATGAACCCGGCGGCAACGACTACATCTACCTGGAATACACAACCGGCCTCTGGCGCGATTCCTCCGGCGGCAACGCCTATGCCATCCTGGAAGTCCCGGACGCCTCCATGACCTCCGATTTCGGCCCCGGACCTTTCGCCCAGTACATTCTGGATGTCAGCACGACCGACCAGGTCTCGCCCAAACTCGCGTCGGTATCCGGCCTGCCGGAGGAGGGGGGGAGCATGGGAGGCCAGCCGAACAGCTTCACCGTGAATTTCGACGAGGACGTCCTGCCCGCGACCGCGCCGCTCGGTTACTACGACTTGGCGACCTACAACGGCCACACCTACCTCATGACCTTGAATGGCATGACGTGGGACGACGCGGAGGCGTTTGCCCAGACGCTCGGGGGACATCTCGTCCAGATTGACGACCAGGCGGAGCAGGACTTCGTCTACGGCCGGTTCGGCGACCGGAGTTTCCTGATCGGAGCCAACGACAAGGCTGTGCCCGGGACCTTTGTCTGGGCCGACGGCAGCGCGCTTGCATTTGAGAACTGGGCCGGAGGCGAGCCGGGAGGCGGTGACGGAAGCCATCTTGACGCCGGCATCGTCGGGCAGTGGCGCGACTACCCGGCCAACAACGCTTCGCTGCGCGCCTTGATCGAGATCCCGAACCAGACCGACGCGAATCTGGATGCGGTTCCCGATGCCATCGCCGGAATTCATACCTGGGAGTTGCGTCACGCCGGTTCCGACGGGCAGTTGGACACGCCGGACGACGAACTCTACCCCTTCATCTTCAATCCGGCTTTCAACAGCGGAAAGACCGCGACGGTGCAGTTGACCAGCGGTCCGATGCAACCGGGCAACTATCGCTTCACCCTTCCCGCCACGCTCACTGATGTCCGCGGCAATCTGCTCGACGGCGACGGCGATGGGACGGGCGGTGACGCCTTCATTCGGCTGTTCACCGTGGACAGCCAGGCCCCGCAGGGCTTTGTCCTCGAACGACGAGCCAACCACAACTTCACCTCCGCCATGGACCTGGCTTTGGTGGAGGATCCCGCCAACAGCGGGTTGTTCGTCTCCAGTCAACCCGTGCAGGGAACGCTTGAAACTTCTGGGGATTCAGACTTCTACAACTTCACCGCGCAAGAGGGAGACCGTATCGCGGTCTACGTTGAACAATACGAAAGTTCCTGGTCGCCGAGGGTGGATCTGTACCGCGGTTCCAGCAACGTGGCGGCGGACATCCGTGGAGGCTCCGGCAACGACGCCTTCATATCCCATCATCTCGTGCCGGAAGGGCAGGGCGGAGATTATTCCGTGAGGGTGTCCGCCTATTCCGGGCGTGGTCGCTATCTCGTTCATGTCGAGGTCGTCCGCGGTCTCGATCTGGAGACGGACATCAACAACAACAACGACACCATTGCGGGAGCCGATCCCATCACGCTGGCGACGGCCGGGACGCAGCGGACGGGGGGCTTCGCCGGGCAGGTCATGCCCCCGGACGGCGGCACGGTGGACAAGGATTACCTCGACCTGGGAACCGTGGCATCGGGGGAAACCATCCTGCTCAGCATGCGCGTGCCGACCATCGGGGCGTTGCGTCCCGTGATCGAGATACGCGACTCGGCCAACCAGGTCGCCAACATCAACGCCAACCCCTCCGGCGGGGTTGCGCGTCTCGATGTGACGCAAGCCGGGCGTTTCTACGCGGTCATCGTCGCGGTGGGAGGTTCCGGAGCCCGTGGGCAGTACGTCCTCGACGCGGCGATCCAGCCCACGGCCGAGTTGAACTTTGCCGACTTGGCGGTTTCCGCCATTTCCGCGCCGGCATCGGCGAATTCGGGCGAAACCGTGACGGTTTCGTGGACGGTCGGAAACTTTGGAGCCATTGCCACGCCCACGGCGGCCTGGATCGACCGCGTCTATCTCTCGCCCGACGACCGCTTCGGCAACGGCAACGACATTCCGCTCGGGTCGGAGCCTCACACCAGCGCGCTCGATGTGGGTGAAACCTACATGGCTTCGACCAGCGTCCAGATTCCGCCTGATATCTCCGGTTCCTGGTATTTCATCGTCCAGACCGACGGAGCCGCCAACGTGGCCGAGTTCATTTTTGAGGACAACAATGTCACCGTGAACGATTCGGCGACCGCCATCACCGAAACGCCCTCCGCCGACCTCGCGGCCTCCAATGTGACGGCGCCCGCGCTCATGGTCTCGGGCGAGCAGGCGACCTTCCAATGGCGCGTTGACAATAGTGGTCCCGGCGCCACCGGCGACGGGACGCCCGGCGGTTCCGTGACCATGTGGACGGACCGCGTGGTCCTGTCCCGCGACGCGGTGTTCGGGAATGCGGACGACACGCTCGTGGGCGACCTGCCGCACAGCGGAAATCTGGCGTCGGCTGCGGGTTACGATGGCAGCCTCATGGCGACCGTCCCCGCCGGGTTGAACGGGAGCTACTTCGTCCTCGTCCGGACCGATTCGGGCGATGCCGTCTTTGAAGGTTCCGATACCGCCGGCAACACCGCCGTCTCAGTGAGTCAGGTCGAGGTGACACCGGAACCGTTTGCGGATCTCGCAGTCACCGCCTTCAGCGCCCCGGCGAACGCCGATGCCGGCTCCACCATCCAACTGAGTTGGACGGTGCGCAATCGCGCCGACGCGCTCGCCTCCGCGACGGGAACCTGGCGTGACCGGGTTTATCTCAGTTCCGACATGATCGCCGGCAACTCCGGCGACACCGCCCTTGGGACGTTCGCGCGGACCGGTCCGCTCGGACTCGGTGAAACCTACAGTCGGACGGAGTCCGTCACCTTGCCGGCCAGTCGCGGCGGCAGTCTCTTCCTGTTGCTTGTCACGGACGCGAACAACGAGGTGTTCGAGTTTACCTTCGAGAACGACAACCAGGCGGAGCCGCAGTCCATCGACATCGACATCGCGGACCTCACCGTGGCGTCCATCAGTCTTCCCGGGTTGCCGCCCAACCAGGGTCTGCTATTCGACGGGGCGGATGATGTGGTCCGTGTTCCGAACAACGACGGCATCCTGAATCTTTCGGGCTCTTGGACCATCTCCGCCTGGGCGCGACCTGACGGTTTGAACGCGGGCAATCCGGCATCCACGGCGCCTGTCTTGTGGAAACTGGCGCAGAATGGAGCGGACGACACCGTGTTCGGACTTGGTTGGGGCGACGGGAAATTCGCCGCGACGATGACCGACACGGGCGGGCAGACGGACCACACAGCGGTCTCTTTGTCGCATTCGGCCGGAACCGCGCATCATGTCGCCGCCGTGTTCGACGGAAGCAGTCTCAAGCTCTATGTCGACGGCGTCGAAGAAGGCTCTACGGCCGTCGGGGCTATCACCTCTCCCGCGGGCGCGGAGCCGCTGCTGGTGGGAAATTCTCAGAACCGGGCCTCCGATGGCGGCGTTTTCCATGGCATCATCGACCAGGTTGCGATCTGGAACCACGCGCGCACGGTCGACCAGATCGAGCAGGATGCCGACGTCCGATTGACCGGGGCCGAAGGCGGGTTGCTAGCCTACTTTGATTTTGATGAGGGGCTGGGCGATGCCTTGATTGACCGCGGCGCAGGCCGGCTGCTTTCGCAGTTGGGAATTGGAACGGCCGCGAGCCGTCCGGTCCGGGCCGGTCTCAGCCTGAATCTCCCGCCTTTTGCCCGTTTCGGGGAGGAGCTCCAGGTTGCCTGGACCATCGACAACATCGGCGATGCGTCAGCCGCCGGAAATGTCCGCGATCGCCTCTGGCTGTCCAAGGACAACAGTCTTGGCGGCGACACCCTGCTGGCGACCGTGGCCGCGGGCGACAAGATTCCTTTGAGCGACGGAAGTTCCTACATGCAGACCTCAACGGTAGAGCTTCCGCTTCCGACACAGTTGCAGTCGGACAACCGGTTCCTCTTTGTTCAGACCGACGCTCTCAACAACCAGGGCGAGTCTGATGAAGGCAACAACCGGGCCTACACGCCGATTCATCTGCTGTTGCCGCCGACGCCCGATCTGGTGGTCACGGACATCGTCGCGCCCGCCGGCGGCGAGGCCGGCCAACCGGTCGAAATACAATGGACTCTCGAGAACCGCGGACTCGCTCCGGCCAGCGCGCCGTGGACGGATGCCGTCTATTTTGTCGACAACGCCACCGGTGACACCCCGCGTTTCCTGGGCAATGTGCCCGCGCCCACCGACACGACCGTCGCTCCGGGGCAAAGCCTGCAACGCACCGCGTCCATCGTCGTTCCGCAGTATCTCTCGGGAACGTTTCGCATCCAGATCCGGACCGACAACGCGAACGATGTCGGCGAGGTTCCCGGTGAGGACAACAACCGGTTGGTCGACGACACTCCGTTCCCGATCCTGATCCCGAATCTCCAGGTCGCCGGAGTCTCCGTTCCCGCCGCGGCGAATTTCGGTCAGACCGTCATGCTCGAATGGACGGTCGAAAACGCCGGCACGGCTCCGGCCCGCACAAGCTGGAAGGATCGCGTCCTGCTCTCGACCGACATGGCTCCCGGTTCCAATGACATCGAGATCGGCGTTTTCGAGCGCCCGGTCGGCGATCTCGCGCCGCAGATGAATTACCAGCAACAGCAGTCGGTTCAGCTTCCGATCGCCCTCGATCTCGTGAGCGGCGACTGGTTCGTGATCGTGACAACCGATTACCAGAACCGCCAAAGGGAAACGGACAACGGCGACAACACCACCGTGTCGGCTGCCGTGAATCTCACCTTCCCGCCGTTGCCGGACCTCAATGTGACGGGCATCCGCGCGCCGGAATTGGTCCGTGCCGGGCAGTCATTCACGTTGGAATGGGATGTGGCGAATGCCGGGGCGGCTCCGACGGCCGGCCCCTGGTTTGAGACGATCTACCTCTCGGTGGATGGAGAAGTCGGACAGGATTTCCTGGTCGCCTCCCGCACCTACGATTCGCCCATTGCTGCCGCCGGTTCGGCCACGCGCAGCGAAAGCGTGTCGCTGCCGGCCAACGCGCCGAACGGCTCCCTGCGTCTTGTGGTCCGGGTGGACAGCGGGGATGAGGTTGTGGAAGCGGATGAAAACAACAATGCCCTCGTGGATGACGCCTCTCTCATCATTCCGGGCGAACTCACCCTGACCTCGCCGGTGGGGCAGCTCTCCGAGACGGGGAACAACATCGCCACCCGTCTGCGTGTCGTGCGCAATGGCAGCCTCGCCTCCGCCCTGACCGTGGACCTGGCGAACAGCGACGCGACCGAATTGACCGTCCCGGCCTCGGTGGTCATTCCCGCGGGACAGTCCACGGCCTACATCGACATCGCGGCTGTTCACGACCACGTGGTGGACGGCCCGCAACAGGCGGATGTCACCGCGTCGGCAACCGGCTTCGAATCCAGCCAGGTCTTCCTGACCGTCGCGGACACGGACCGCTTCGGGATGCAGATTGCTTCCGACAAGGCGGAACTTGCCGAGGGCGAGACGGCGCAGATCACCGTCACGCTCGACGCGCCCGCCCCGCAGGCGACCGATGTCTTCCTCTCGTCGTCGTCGTCGCGGCAGTTGCTTGTGGTCGATCCCTTCAAGGTCACGATACCGGCCGGCCAGACGCAGGCCGTGTTCACGGTCGAAGGCGTGGACGATCTCAAGTTGGAACCGCCGTTCGGCGCCACGGTCGAAGCAAGTTCGGCCGGCTACGCCGAGGCTGTCGTCGCCATCACGGTGAACGACAACGATGTCCCGAACGTCACCCTCAATATCGAGGCTTCCGAGATCAGCGAGGGAGCGGGGCCCCAGGCGGCCCTCGGCGTGCTGACCCGGGATGTTGTCTCCAGCGCCCCTATCCGCGTCGCCCTGATGAGCAGCGACACGACGGCCGCCGTCGTGCCTGAGGTGATGATCATTCCGCAGGGCTTCCAAAGCATCGAGTTCGCGGTGGCCGCCGTGGATGACATCCAGATCGACGGCGATCAACCGGTCGTGATCGGCATCAACGTGCTCGCCAGCGATGGGGACGTGGTTGTCCGTGAAGGCGTCCCCGACATGCTTACGGTGAAGGACGACGACGGTCCCGCGCTGTTTGTCAGTTTCGACCGCACCCTCGCTCCCGAAGGCGTGAATGGCGCCGTCACCGCGACGATCTACCGCAACTCCGGAACCAGCGGCGCGCTCGAAGTCTCGCTCGTTTCCGGGGACACCGATGAGATCGCCGTCCCGCAGACCGTCACCATTCCCGACGGGCAGGATTCCGTTCAAACCCCGCTGAACACCATCGATGACGGCGTCACCGACGGCAATCAACGCGTCTCGATCAGCGCTTCCGCGGCGGGCCATGCAGGCGGTTCGGCAACCCTGACCGTGACCGATGACGACTTTCCGGACCTTGTCGTCCGCAGTGTGACCGTTCCCGCGAACGCGGCGACGGGCGAACGTGTCCAGATTGGCTACCGCATCGAGAACCAGGGGACCGGAACGGCTCTGGACTTCACGCTTCAGCGTGTCTTCCTTTCGCGTGATCCAATTCCCGGCAACGACACCTTCATCGGCGAATACAACTTTGTGGGCGACCTCCCTCCGGGCGCGCATTTCGAGCGCACGGTTCCTGTGACGTTGCCGAACGTCCCGGGCGACTACCATATCGTGGTGCAGACGGATGTCGGCAACGTCATTCACGAGACGTTGGAGAACAACAACACCACAGTCTCGCAGACGGGCATCCACGTGCAGAGCGCCTATCGCGCCACGGTTGCGGCAAACATTGACCAGGCTCTCGCCAACACACCCGTCACTTTCACCGGGCAGGCCATCCAGAATACTCCCGGCAACGAGCCGGCTCCTTTCAAACTGGTCAACATCTACATCAAGGTTCGCGGCACACGCCGCGTCATCTCGGCCATCACCGACGCCTCCGGCAACTACGCCACGGTCTGGAAGCCGCTGCCCGGCGAGGCCGGCAATTACACCGTCGGAGCCGCGCATCCCGGCGAGAATGACGCGTCCGTCCAGGATCAGTTCACCCTGCTCGGTTTCACCGTCGTCCCGCCCGGAACCACGGTCAAACTGACCGAAGGCGCGGATCCGATCAGCGACAAGTTCCAGATCAAGAACCTGTCGGATGTCGGATTGACGGGGTTGGAGGCGGTTGTCCTGAGCGGACCGCCGAATGTCAATGTCTCGCTGACCCTCGGCGATGGAATGCCGGCCCCGAATCTCCCGGGCGATGGCAGTCTCGACCTCCATTACGAACTGGCGGCGGTGGATTCCAGCATTGTCGCGGACTCGATTCTCATCCGGCTGACGAGCGCGGAAGGGGCCATGCTGGAGGTTCCGATCAACGTGGACATCAAGCCTCTCCTCAGCCGGTTGGCCGCGGACACTTCGACGTTGCTGGGCATAATGCTGCGGGGCGACCAGACCCCGGTGGAGTTTCAGATCAGCAACAATGGCGGCATCCCGACCGGGCCCATCCAGGTGCTGCTTCCGGCGGATTCCGCGTGGCTGGGCTTGGCAACGCCTCAGGTGATGGACTCGCTCGAGCCCGGGGCCTCCGCGCGCGTCGCGCTCCTGCTCTCGCCGCCGGACGATCTCATCCTCGGCGAGCATAAGGGGTCCATCGTGCTCGACAGCCCGAACGGTCCGGGCATTTCCGTGCCGTTCCGGTTCCTGAACATTTCCGATCGCACGGGCACGTTGAAGGTGACCGCCGTCGATGAGGCCTTCTATTATACGCCGACCGCGCCGAAAATTGCCGGGGCCAGCGTCACCGTGCGCAACGCCCGCACCTTCGATCTCGTGGCCGAGGGCGTCACGGGCCCCGATGGAACGGTCACTTTCAGCGACCTGCCTGAGAATTTCTACCAGGTCGAGGTCACCGCCGAACGACGCGACTCGCACCGCGAGGTTGTCCTGGTTGAAAGCGCCGATGACAATGAGGTGCTCGCGTTCCTTGCCAACCAGTCCGTGCGCTACACCTGGACCGTCGAGGAGGTTCAAATCGAGGACCGCTATCGCGTGAAGATTGAGACCGAGTTTGAAACGGTCGTGCCTACGCCGGTCGTGCTGATGGATCCGCCGCTCATCGATCTGGGAGACCTGCGCACACCCGGCGACGAGATGCAGATCGATCTCAAACTGACCAACGAAGGGCTGATCACCGCGCAGGAAGTGACGTTGGATTTCGGAACGCATCCGTTGTACGAGATCAAGCCGTTGATCGAGGAGATCGGGGGGCTCCCGGCGAAGAGTTCACTCACCATTCCCGTCCTGATCCGGCGCGTGGACCTCGAGCAGGCGGAAACGCAGCTTGCCGCGCTCCGCCGTGCGGAGGCCGCGGGCGTCGTCAAACAGGGCGTGGAAAAGAACCTCCTGGGCATACCCTGCGACATCAAGGCGAGTCTTGGATGGACCTACGTGTGCGGTCCGTTCGGCATTGGCAAGGGCCTGCCGATTCCGGTCATCAACGTCACCGGCGGCTGCTCAGCGCCTCGTCCCGGCGGCGGGGGAGGCGGGGGAGGCGGGGGAGGCGGCATCGGCGGTGGCGGCGGCGGTGGCGGAGGGATCGCGTCGGCGCGCGGCCGTGTGCCGCGTCGCTACATTCCGAGCCCGGTTCCCGTGTCTCTTGCTCCGCGCCCGCCGGAGAATCCGGAGGAGCCCTGCAAGTGCCAGGAACGCGACCTGTTCACCAAGGATCTTTCCGGGTTGCTGGCCGGTCCCGTGGCGGCGGCGGAAGCGGCGGCGAATGTGGCGGCGGCGCCGTATGCCAGTGTTTCGCTGGAGGTCGAGGCTGAAGGCAAGGTCTCCATCTGCTGCAAGGACGATGATTCGCCCGGTCTGGAGTTCTCGGCCAGCGCCAGTGTCCAAGGCACGGCCGATGTCGGACCCAGCATCTCGCGGAGCGTGAATCTGACTGTGCCGGGGACAGGCGGCGACGTGCAGCTGTCCGGCGAGGTGTTCGCCGGGATCAGTGTCTCTCCCACGATCGGCATCTCAGGCTCCATCACCAGCGGCTGCAACTTCGACGAACCCGAAGTGACGATCGGCGGCAACGTCGGGCTGAGCTTCCAAGGGGGCGTCAACGGGCGGTTGTCGGCCAAACTCGTCGGCTCCGAGGATGAGCCGGAGCTTGCCAACGCCACCGGCCTCGTCGCCGGAGGCGTCAATTATTCGTTCCAGTATTCCACCTCCTCCGGGTTCAGCGACTGCCTGAGTTCGCAGGGACTCTACGTCGAGGCTTCAGTCAATGTGCCCGCGCTCGGCGTGTCGGCCAATCCCTTCGGCACGGAGGACGGCCGCTACTACTTCCTGAATCCGAGAACCTGTGCCGGACAGCAATTCCGTGAGAAACTGACCCGCGTCCTGCGCGCCGAGATCCGGAAGCTGGCCCACGAGATGAAGCTGGAACACCAGAACAAGATCGCCAAGCAGGGCGCGCCCAACGCCGGGACTTCCATCGGCAAGCAGGCTGCCGGCGGCGAGGTCTGCGCCACGGTCCGCCTCGCGATCGACCAGGATGTCGTGATGACCCGCTCCGCCTTCCGCGCCCAGCTTGAACTGATCAACAACTATGAGACGCTTGCCATCGAGAACCTCAACGTCGAGGTCAACGTGGTTGACCGGGATGGCAACCCCGTGACCGACCGCTTCGGCGTCAAGGATCCCAACCTGACGCGCATCACGGCGGTGGATGGCACGGGCACGCTTGGTTCCGGCATGCGGGGAACGGCGTCATGGCTGCTCATCCCGACCGAGGATGCCGCGCCGGATGTCCCGACGGAATACGGCATTGGCGGGTTGATGACCTACAGCATCGGGACCCTGGACTATGCCATTCCGCTCGACCCGGTCTATGTCACCGTGCGTCCTGACGCGGCGCTCGATCTCAAGTATTTCCATGAGCGTGATGTCTACTCCGACGATCCCTTCACCGCGGAGATCGAGCCGGCCGTGCCGTTCTCGCTGGGCGTCATGGTCATCAATCGCGGCAATGGTCCGGCCATGAACCTCAACATCACCTCCAGCCAGCCGCGTATCATCGAGAATGAAAAGGGCCTGTTGGTGGACTTTGAGATCATCGGCACGGAGATCTCCGGCGAGAACATCACCCCCACCCTCAACGCCAACTTCGGCGACATCGAGCCGGGAGGCATCAAGGTCGGCCGTTGGTTGATGACCTCCAGCCTCCAGGGACTGTTCACCGAGTATGAAGCCACGTTCGAACATGTCAGCGACCTCGGCGACCCGCGCCTTTCGCTGCTCAAGAATGTCACCATCCACGAGACCATCCATGCGGTCATGGCTGGAGGCGCGCTGGCGGACGGACTGCCTGACTTCCTCGTCAACGACGAGGAGGACAATGACGATCTGCCCGACACCGTGCATCTGAGCGACGGAACGACGCAGCCCGTCTCGCTGATACTCGAAGGCATGCACGACGGCGCGCCCACGACGCAGGACCTCCAGGTCGGGTTGACCGTCTCCAATCCCGGGGAGGGGTTCGCCTACCTGAGACTGCCCGATCCGGCGGACGGCGCCTTCCGGTTGATTCGCGTGATGCGTTCGGATGGAGCCGATGTCGATTTCGTCAACAACGTCTGGACCACCGACCGCACCTTCATCGGCATGTCCGAACGTCCGCGTCTGGAGAACAATATCCATGTGTTCGACCATGACTCCACCGGCTCCTACACCCTGTTCTACGAGCCCCTGCCCGGAGTGGACACCGACGCCCCGACGAGTTCGGTCTCGCCGCTGCCCGCCGCCAGCTTCACGGAGATCCCCGTGAGGTGGAGCGGACAGGACAACAACTCGGTCAGTTCCTTCGATATCTTTGTGGCCGAGAATGACGGGCCCTTTGAGCCGTGGTTGCGCAACACGGCGCTGCAGGGAGCGACCTTCCAGGCGAATCCCGGAAGTTCCTACGGTTTTTACAGCGTCGCCCGCGACCAGGCCGGCAACATGGAGGTTGCGCCGTCTCAGGCTGACGCCATCACGAAGGCCACGCTTGTCAATGAGCCGCCCGTTATCACCCCGGTGAATGATCGACAGGTCGCTGAGGGTGAAACCCTGGCGCTTGTCATCGAGGCGGCCGATCCCGAACAAGGGGCTCTCGCATACACGCTTGAGCCAGGGGCGCCGAGCGGCGTGTTCCTCGATCCGGACACGGGGGCGCTGACCTGGATCACCGCCGAAACCGACGGGGGCTCAAGGCATACGATCATGGTGCGCGTCGCCGACAACGGGACGCCCGCCCAAAGCTCGGTTGTCGCGTTCGACGTTGCTGTGAATGAAGTGAATGAGCCCCCCACGTTCGCGGGAGCGGTGGCGAGGGAAGCGCCGCAAGGCGGTTCGGTCACGGTCGATTTCAACGCCTCCGACGCGGACGTTCCCGCGAACATTCTCGGCTATTCGTTGGAACCGGGATTCCCGGCGGGAGCCGCCATCGATCCGATGTCGGGGCAGTTCACATGGAACATTCCGACCGACCATCCCGTCGGAGACATCCAGATCGGCGTCCGGGTCACCGACAACGGCGCGCCGGCCGAGGGTTCGACCACGACGTTGACCGTCTCCGTCACGCGCATGAACCACGCGCCCGCGCTCGACGTCATCGCCGATCCGAGCGTGGACGAGGGGACGCTGCTCACGCTGACCGCTTCCGGGCAGGACACGGACAATCCCGCCGACGCGCTCACCTACACGCTCGCGCCCGGCGCGCCCCAGGGCGCCATGCTCGATTCCGATTCCGGCGTGTTTACCTGGATGCCGGATGAGGATGACGGCCCCGGCATGTTCCCGGTCACGATCATCGTCACGGATGATGGAACTCCGGCGTTGTCCGCTTCGCGCGCGTTCAACATCAACGTCAAGGAGGTGAACCGGACGCCAAGCATCGCCCCGATCTCCGACCAGGCGGTGGACGAAGGCGAACTGGTCATGTTTGATGCCAACGCCGAGGACCCCGATCGCCCTGCGAACGGTCTCACCTTCTCGCTGGGCGAGAACGCCGTGGCCGGAATGGCGATCGTCCCTGAGACCGGCGTCTTCACCTGGACGCCGACTCTGGTTTCCGGAGACAACGTGTTCACCGTCGATGTCGTCGTGACCGACGACGGGACGCCTCCGATGAAGGCCACAACCTCGGTGGAAATCACGGTCACGAACATCCTGTCGGACTTTGACTTTGAGATCGGTTTGACGAATGTCATGGCCGGAGGTTCAAGTCGCGTGGCGTTGCAACTGAATTCCGAGATCCCCTTCACGAATCTGGAGGTCCCGATCCGGTTTGCGGCGTCGCACCTGACGAACCTGCGGCTGACCGACGCGGCGGCCGGGCTGGATTCAGCGACCTTGACGCCGGTGGGACCGGGAGTTGTCCGCCTGAACTTCGCGGCGGCGGCAGGAGAGTCTTTGCCGGCCAATCAGATTCTGGCCTACCTGTCATTCGACACCCTCCCCGGGCAGGAATCTGGACTCCTCCATCTCAATGTCATGGGCGACATCACCGTGACCCAGGCGAGGGGCGGAACCTCGACCCTTGGGCGACGTCGGGCCGGAACCGTGGCCTATGTGAACCAGAAGTCGGTTCTGAACTTCACCCACCTTCCTGAGGGCAATCTGGTTCTTTACGGCATGCCCGGAAAGACCTACCTGATCGAGTCCAAGACCACACTGACGGATACGGTCTGGAATTTGCGGGAGACGGTGACGCTGGGCGCCAGCGAGGAATTTCGTGTTGTCACCGGCTTCAACCCGGCCCTTCCGGCCGAATACTATCGGGTTCGAGAGGCTCCTCAATAGAGGTGAGGCCCGCAGGGTTGAGGCAGAAACCCCGGGGTGTTGGCGCGGAAGTGATGCTTGGCTGCACCCGGTCGCGATGGCAACCGGGAACGGATGTTCAACAAGACAACCTTCGGGGGGACGCCAATGAAATGGGGTTTGCAAAAGCTCTGTCGGTCGCGTGGTTGGGCTGAGATTGGCTTGGCGCTCTTTCTCCTCCTGCCCTTTTTCGGCGCGTCCTGCTCCACTGGCAATCGCGAGTTTAGACGTCTTTGGGATGCCAGCCCAGACGGAGCAACTCACAGAAGAGAACTGACCGCGGAACTGGGTGAGGCGGGTCGTGTCTTAGAGGAGGGGGAGATTGCGCGCCTCCACTACAAGATCCGTCAGAGGGGTGGGCGATACGAAGGCATGGTCTTCATCTTCGACGATGCGGGGATGCTGAAAAAGAAGAGCATATTCGTCGGACACCATTCGAGAGGCGACTTGTGAGGCTTGTGCGGACTGTGATGACCTCATCTCCAATTGGGTATACTTGAGGAATCCAGGCGTCGATTCCTGGTATCTGCTTTCCGCTCTCCGATCTCAACCGTCAATCGAACTGGACGACCTGCCGCACGACCTCGCCCCGATCCAGCGCGTCGAAGCCCGCGTTGATGTCCTCGAGGGCGATGAAGTTGCTCTTGAGGAGGTCGACCGGCAGCAGCCCTGCCTGATACATGCGGATGAAACGCGGAATGTCGCGGCTGGGCACGCAGGATCCCATGTAGGAACCGCGGAGGACGCGCTCTTCCGCCGTCAGGGAAACGGCCTGGATCTCCAGTTTGCGCTCGGGGTGGGGCAGCCCGACGCTGACGGTCGTGCCGCCTCGCCCGGTGGCGGCATAGGCCTGCGCGAGGACCTGCTCACTGCCGACGACCTCGAAGGTGTATTCCGCGCCACCCCGGCAGAGTTCCCGGATCGCCTCGACGACGTCCTGGCTGGAGGCGTTCACGGTGTGGGTGGCTCCGCACTTTTTCGCGAGGTCGAGTTTCGACTCGAGCATGTCCACGGCGATGATGGGGCCGGCTCCGGCCGCGCGCGCGCCCATCACGGCGCTGAGACCGACGCCGCCCATGCCGAACACCGCGACGGAAGCGCCGGGCCGTACCTGCGCCGTGTTCACGACGGCGCCGACGCCGGTCATGACCGCGCAGCCGAAAAGGACGGCGGTCTCGAGGGGGACCTCGGGATCGATACGGACCAGCGACTGCGGCATGGTCACGGTATACTGCGAGTAGCCGGACACGCTTTGGTGGTGGTTGATCGTCTGGCCGGACGTATTGCGGAAGCGGCGTGAGCCGTTGAGCAGGGAACCGGCGACGTTGGCCTCGAAACCGGGCTCGCAGAGCGCCGCGCGGCCGGACTGGCAGGGCTGGCAGTGGCCGCAGACCGGCACGAAGGAGAAGACGACATGGTCGCCGACCTCAAGATCGGTCACGCCCACCCCGGTTTCGCGGACCGTTCCGGCCGCTTCGTGACCCAGGGCCATGGGCATGACCCGCGGGCGCGATCCGTTGATCACGGACAGATCGGAGTGACACAGGCCGGCGCCGCCGATCTCGACGAGAACCTCGCCGGGGCCCGGGCCGTCGAGGTCGAGTTCCTCGATGACAAGCGGGCGGGATTCCGCGTAGGGCTTGGATTTCTCCATTTCATAGAGGACGGCGGCCTTGGTCTTCATGGCGATGATCGTTGGTCGGGGGCTTCAAGCCGGGATCTGGTCCGCCAGCTCTTCCGCGGGGTACGTCCAGATCTCGGCCAGGGTCGGGTGATAATGCGGGGTTTCGGCGAGTTGGCGCACGGTCATGCGCGCCTGCATTGCGACGATGATTTCATGGAGCAGATCGCCGCCGACGGGGCCGACGCACGCGCCGCCGATGATCTCGCCGGTTTCGCGGTGGGCCAGGAGTTTAACGAAGCCATGCCGCGCTTCCATGATGAGGGACTTGCCGTGGTCGTCGAAGGGATAGCTTTCGGCGAGGAACGGAACGCCCTGTTCGCTTGCCTGCTTCTCGTTCAATCCCACCTGGGCAACCTGGGGATCGGTGAACACGACGGTGGAAAGTACACGGTAATCGATTTCCCGGGGAGTCGTGGGATGGATGATGTTGTGTGCGGCGATCTCCCCCTGCTGGATGGCCACATGGACGATCTCGTGAGGCCCGGCGCAGTCGCCGACGGCATGGATGTTCGGAGCGGTGGTCCGCATGCCTTGAGTGGTCCGGATGTGGCCGCCGGGCGTGAGTTCGACGTCGGCGTTCTCCAAGGAAAGCGAGGCGGTGTTTGGCGAACGGCCCAGACCGTTGAACACCTCCTCGGCGGCGACCTCCAGTTGTCCGTCGGCGTGCTCGACGCGGACGATCCTGCGGTCGCCTTCGCGGGAGGCCGACAGGAGACGGGTTCCGGTGATGACGCGGATGCCTTCGGCTTCGAAGGCATCCGTCAGAGTCTGCGCCGCGTCGGGATCAAAACTCTTGAGAACCTGGGGGCTTCGTTGGATGACGGTGGTTTCGACACCCATGCGGGCGAAGAACTGCGCGAATTCCAGCGCGATGGGGCCGCCGCCCAGCACGATGATGGAAGCAGGAAGATGCTCGAGTTTGAGCGCGTCGTCACTGGTGAGGCAATCGATCCTCGCCAGATCGGCCAAAGGGGGAGGGGCAATCACGGAACCGGTGGCGACCACGATGTGTCGCGCGCTGATCCGGCCGCCGCTGGCAAGGCGCAGCGTGTGGGCGTCCTCGAAGGAGGCGCGATCCCGGATGAACTCGAAGCGTCCGTCGGTCAACTGGCCGCGCCGATAGTCCGCGAATTCGCGGATCATCGCGTCCTTGCGCTCCATGACCTTCGGCAGGTCGATCGTCACCTGCGGGATGGAAACGCCCCAAGTTGAGGCCTGGCGCGCAAGATGGGCGACCTCGGCGGCGTAGAGCAGGGCCTTGGTGGGCATGCAGCCGCGCAGGATGCACAATCCGCCGACCTCGTCGCCGCCCTCGATGACCGCGGTCTTCAATCCGGCGGCGGCTGTCGTGCGCGCGGCCGCATAGCCGCCGCTGCCGCCGCCGATCACAGCGACGTCGAAATCATGGGAGGCGGGGAGATTCAAGACGAGTTGCCTGTCATGCTCGCGCCTGTCACGCAAGGCCAGCCTCCGTTTGAGGTGGAGGCTGGCCGCCCGGCATTGCGAGTCACGCGCCGAATTCACGGCGCCGAAACGGCCGGCAAAACGTCTCAGGTCACCGCCAGCAGGTCTGGCGTAGCTCTCGACGACTTGACCGGGATTCCGATCCGGCGAGTATCAACTTCTCAATCGTCGTCTTCGCTCGGTTCTCCCGACCCGCCGAAGAATAGTCCGAACATGCCGACCGAAGCCTTCGGAGTGTTGTCCAGTTCCTCGTCGATGGTGCGGGCAAGGATGGCGATCACGCGACGTTGGTTGTCTTCATGAGGCGTGAGTTTCTTGGAATGCGCCAAGTGGTCGACATGGTCGTTGATCCCCTTGAGCGCATGCAGGGTCATGGAGATCTTTGAGCGCAGGGAGTCGCCGTCGGGCGCATTCCGGTCCATGTAGGCGTTGATCTCGATCGCCAGTTCCTTGGCGAGTCCCTCGGCGGCGAGGGGATCGTCGGCGGTCTTGAGGAGGTCCCCGATGTTCTCGGAGTGCGCCTCCAGGTAGGCGTCCAGCTGGGAGCCCATTTCTTCGGAGGTTTGGGTCGCGTAATCGCGCACGGAAACGACGATCTTGTCCTGGATGTCCTGCCGGTACTGGGGCAGTTCCTCCAGGATTTTGTCGGGGTAGCCTTGGACGAGTTCAGGGATCTGGGTGTCGATCTGGGAGAGCATCTGTTCCGTGTAGGTCGCGATATGGGGCTGGACCAGGCCGAGGCCCGTTTCCGCCGCGGTTTCCGGCTCGGTGAACTCTCCGATCTTCGACGTCAGCACGCTCATGTAAATCAGCACGAACAGCGCAAGGCCGCCCATGACCAGCCGGATGGTCTTGAGGCTCTTGCGTTCCTTGATCAGCTGCTCGTTGATGTAGGACTCCGCAGTGGATTGGGCGGAGCCGCCCTGCGATTGGTCTTTCTTTTCTTCGCTCATGGTTTCTCAGGGATAAAGGGTTGTCGCTTCGGGTGGGCGTATCAGGGCATCTCCAGCTTGCCTTCGAATTCCTCACGCACGATCTCGAAGACCAAGGCGCCCATTTCCCAGGGAACGCCCTTGTCGAGGAGGTCGGTGTGTTCCGATTCCTTGATCATTTCAATGTGATGGATGATCGAATCGACGACGACGAGGTGTTCGATGAACATTTCCTCCACCATCTTGGAGAGCTCCGCCTCCATGGCCGTCTGAAGATTGGCGATGGCGGAGGTCACTGTCGCCTCGGTGACGTCCGGATACATTTCCCGGATCTTGGCCTCGCGCTCGTCGAGCATCTTCTGAAAGGTGTCGTCGAGGATCTTCTCAGCTTGCTCCTGGAGTTCCTCGGCGAGCTTGGAGGCCTCGTTCTGCGCCTTCTGGGAGAACTCGGGAAGCCGGTCGCTCAACTTGTCCAGTTCCGCCTTCAGGGCGGTGGTTGCCTTCTCCTGCGCCTGTTTGCCGGCTGACTTGAGTTCGGGAAGGATCTGGTTGTTGAAACCGTCCTTCAGGCCGGCCACCAGTTTGTCTTGCGCGGGGCCCTTCTTGGCCAGGGCGGTCACGCCGCTGATGATCTTGAAGACGCAAATCAGGACGATGGCCAGAATGGCGAGCGTGCCGCCAAGCTTCCAGCGTCCCGCTTCCTTCTTCAACGCCTCCAGTTCCTGTATCTTCGTGTTTACCTCATCCGATGAACTCATAGTCGTGTTTTATGGGGGGGTTGGGGTTTCGGTTGGTTGGTTGAAAAGGTTGAAATGAAAACCCGTAGAGCGGAGGACCGATTTAACCGTCTGGTTGTCGATTGTCAAACCGGAAAAGGAAAACCGCAAAACATGCCACAGGCTTGCAGGATTTCCAGTCGGTGAAGGCGTTTTGTCCGCAAGGCCATTAAAGTCAATGGGTTGCAGATGGTGTTTCTGGTTTCGGAGCGTCGTTTGAGCGTCGGTTGGCGTTTCTGTGTCACACTTGGGATGGCACGATGTAGGGGGCGCGGTAGTCGCGTGTCAGCAGCTTGTCCGCCGCCGTGTTTCCAATGAATTTCTCGACCTTGGGATCGAACTGCAGGACTTCACCGATGACAACCGTGTCCTTGGCAATGTCCACTTCGTTGGCAGCGAGGTGCGCCGCCATGCGATCGAAGGATTCCTTGGCTCCGTGGAGTTTCTTGATCTTCTCACGGATGGCGTCGGGGGGCGCGGTCTGGCCGATGCGATAGGAGATGTTCCCGGTGTGGCAGAGGGCGCTGGAGACATGGCCCTCCCAGATGTCTGCGTTGAGGTCGGAGACCTTGCGGCTGCGGCAGGCGTTGAGGAAGTTCTCAAAATGGTCGACCACGGCTTCCCATTTCTCGATCTGCTTGCCGCTCTTGTCGTAGGCCGTGGCGCCGCGGTAGTTGGAGACGACGACCTGGCCGCCCTCGCATTCGATCACGACTCCGATGCTGGCGCCGCGTTTGGGATCGGGATACTTGTCCATGTTCTTGCGCCAGGTTCCCGATTCCTTGTGGGACGCCTTGTCCTTGGGCAGGCCGCGGACCTCGAAGATGAGCGGGGCCTTTTCATAGCCTTGGTAGACGATCTGGGTGTTGGGCGTTTCGCCATTGTCCTCGTAACCGACGCGGCAGCCGACGCTGAAGACGTCGGAGGCCATGTGGGTTTCGCCAAGGAACCAGCGCGCCACATCCATCTGATGGATGCCCTGATTGCCAAGATCTCCGCAGCCGTAGTCCCAGATCCAGTGCCAGTCGTAGTGGATTGGGCCGTAGCTTCCGTTGCGTGTCGGGGGACGCAGGGGGGCGGGGCCGACCCAGAGGTCGTAGTCGATGTTTGCGGGAACGGCTTGGGCGCCCTTGACGTTGCCGATGCTGAGACGGGGCTTGTAGCAAAGTCCGCGGGCGATGTTGATCTTGCCGAGGTTGCCGGCCTGCACCCATTCGACGGCCTGCTTGATGCCGGTGGCGGAGCGGCTTTGCGTGCCGGTCTGGCAGATCTTGTTGTATTTGCGCGCCGCCTTCACGATCTGCCGGCCTTCCCAGACATTGTGGGAGACGGGTTTTTCCACGTAGACATCCTTGTCCGCCTGGATGGCCCAGATCGCGGCCAGCGCGTGCCAGTGGTTGGGGGTGGCGATGGTGACGGCGTCGAGATCCTTGTGTTCCAGGAGACGGCGGATGTCCGTGTAGGCGGCGACCTTCTTGTCGGCGCGCGCGAAGGAGGCGACGCCCTTGTCCAGGACCGTTGTGTCGACATCACACAGCGCGGTGTAGGCGACGTTGGCGGAGGCCTCCAGTTTTCGGATGGCGCTGATATGGCCGCCCCCGCGGCTGCGGAATCCGATGGTGGCGACGTTGATCCGCTCGTTGGCGCCCCGAACCTTGGCCCAGGACTTGACCGGGATGCTGAGCGACGCGGCGGTGAGGAAGGAGGATTTCAGGAATTTGCGGCGATTCGTTTTCATGGGCGCAGGCGGGTTCAGACGGAGGGGCCGTCTGTCTTTTCGAACTGAATGAAGGAAAACTATCCGGCCACCGAGGGCGGTTCAAGACAACTTGTCCGCGAGTTGCGGGAAATCCCGCGGCCGAAGCGATGAGGGCGGGGAACTCCCGTCAATTTGCCTTCCAGGTCATCCCGACGCCGAGCGAGGCAAAGAACAGGTTGGGCCCCCAGGCGGCCAGCCAGGCAGGGAGGGCGCCGCTGGTTCCAAGCGCCAGTCCGAAGCGCAGCAGCACGAAGTAGGAAAAGCAGAAGACCAGGCTGCTGGCGACCCCGACAAAGGCGTTTCGTTTCCCGGAAAGCGATGCGAAGGGGATGGCGATCATCACCACCACCAGACAGGTCCAGGGCGCCGCGAGCCGGGCGTGCAGCTGGGTGTAGATCATGTCCTCCTCCTCCTCCGTCATCTCCGTCTTGTATTTCAGGTAGAGCAGGATTTTCCTCAACGGGAAGCGGCTCTTCTTGATGAGCTTGGAAACGCTGAATCCGCTCACCTCGATGTGGTTGAGGAAGACTTCCGGCGTCTCGGCGAAACCCGGGAATTCCAGGAAGGACGCAGTTTCCGCGGGCGGGGTGTCGTCGGCGGCTTTCTTGCGCCAGTGGGTGACCAGCTCGAACCGCCAGACGCCGTTGGTCCAGTGCGCCGCGGCTGCCGAGATGGTGCGTGATTTTCCGTCGCCAAGATCCCACCGCACGATGGGGCTGGTGAGCAGGTAGCGACGCTTGTCGAACGAGGCGGCCTCCCAGACCCGGCCGGACTGGTCGTTGCGAAATGTGAAGTTGTTGACCAGGTCGCGGTTTAAGCCGGTTTCTTCCGAGATCCGGCGTTTCAACACGGCTGTCGCGGTCTCCTGGCTGTCCGCCATGAAGTAGTCGGTGACGATGAAGAGCCCCCCGCTGAGCAGAATGCCCAGCGTGTAGAACGGGAGGCTCATCCGCCAGAGACTCACGCCGGCGCAGCGGATTGCCACGAGTTCATTGTGGCGGGCAAGGGAGGTCAGGGAATAGAGGAGGGCCAGCAACAGCGCAATCGGCAGCAACCGGGGCAACTCGTCGGGAAGACGGTAGAGGTAGTATTCGATGAGGTCGGCTCCGCCGAGTCCGGCCGCGCGGAAGCGGTCCAGTTCGTTGATGATGTCCTGCGTGACCCATAGAATAAGGAAGCCGCCGAGGCAGAGCAGCAGCGGAACAACGAGTTCACGAAGGAGGTAACGGTCGAGACGACGCATCGGGCCGGGAACCTAGGTCGCCGATGCCGGGACGGTCAAATGTTGAATTTTGTTGCGGTTTGGCGCTTTTGGCCTTCACCTGATTTGAAATCGCCCCATACTCCCCGGATGGCGCGCAACCCAATGGCGACAAACGCGGTCCCGACACGCGGTTCCGGCGAAATTCGGGGATTTCTCCTCATCGCCGGCTCCCTGATGTTGCTGGCCGCGTTGCTGAGTTTCGACCCTTACGACACGGCGTTTTCCCGGTTTCCCGCGAACGAGACCAAGAGCAACTGGATTGGTCCGTTGGGCGCCTACGTGGCCCATTCCCTCTATTTCGTGTTTGGACTGCCGGCGTTGATTTTTGTCGGCGCCTTGGCGGTCTACGGGGTTTCCTATTTCTGGAGCGCCTTGGAGCATGTGCGGGGGAGGTGGCCCTGGATGATCGGGTTTCTGGTCTCCTGCATGGGCTTGTTCCACCTTTATGAGCCGATCTTCGATTTCAAGGACTCGATGGACATCTCCAGTCCAGGCGGGTTGATCGGGCAGTATCTGAATGTGTTGTTGATTCAACGGTTCCTGGGGCAGATCGGCGGGACATTCGTGTTTGGCTGCCTGTATCTCCTGAGCCTGGTCTACATCGCGGACATCGATGTCATTGCCATCTGCCGGGATCTTTGGGTGAGGCGTCAGGAGGCGAAATTCGCGGCCATGAGCGAGGAGGAAAAACTCCAGAGCAAGGTTGAGGAACTGCAAAAGGAAGCCGACGCGATCGAGAAGGCCCTGAATCCCTTCGAACCGCCCAAGACCGCCGCGCGGGGCGGACGAGGCGCACGGCGCGCGGCGGTTCCAGAGCCGGAACCGGACGAGATGAAGGACATCGCGGTCCCGCTCGGCGCTGATCTGCAGCCCGTCCCCGAACCGCAAGTTCGTGACCTGAGCATTCGTGAGGCGAGGCGGAAGGCGGAGATCGAGCGGGCAGAGCCGGTTGAGGAGGAAGAACCGGTTGAGGAGGAGGAGAGCGGGAGCGAGGAATCCGAGGCGGAGGCGGAGGAGACGTCCGGGGAAGAGATTGCGGAAGGCGATGATGACGCCACGCGGGAGGTTGGGGAAGGCGAGACGATCAGCGCGCGTGAGGTTGGCGCCGCCTCGGCGGCGGACATCCTCGGCAAGGCAACCTTGGGGGACAGGTCACCGACGCAGGAGACGGATGCGGAGGAAACGGATGAGACCGGCGAGGTCGATGTGGACGAAGAGGAGACGGTGGAGGAGTCGGAGTCCGAGTCCACTTCGGAGGAGGAGGATGCCGTCCCCGGGGAAGATGCGGAAGCCGTCGGGAAGGACGATGCAACTTCGGACAAGGAGCCGGACAAGTCCGAGGAAGCGGCCCCGCGGAAGAAGCCCACATTGGAGTCCATCCGCGGCCGCATGACACCCCGGAATCCGCAACGCATCGAGGTCGCCTCCACGCCGAAAATCCCCAAGTACAAACGCCCCGGGGCCGAGTTCATGTATGAGGCCGACGAGCCCTCGAAGCGTGGCGAGACCAAGGAGGAACTGATGGCGAACGCCCGGCTCATGCAGGACACGCTGAAGCAGTTTGGCATCGAGGTATCGTTGGGGGACATCACCAAGGGTCCCACGATCACGCGCTACGAACTGCATCCGGCGCCGGGCATCAAGCTGGAGAAGATCGCCAACCTCAGCAACAACATCACCGCCACGCTCAAGGCCGAGCGCATCAATATCCTGGCGCCCGTTCCGGGGAAGAGTTCCGTCGGCATCGAGGTGCCCAACCGCATCAAGACCAAGGTGGTGATGCGTGACCTGCTGGAGTCGCCCGAATGGACCAAGAGCAAGGCCAAGATCCCGCTGGCCCTGGGCAAGGACGTTTATGGGAAGCCGATAGTCGCCGATCTTGCGGACATGCCCCACCTGCTTATCGCGGGCAGCACGGGCTCCGGCAAATCCGTCTGCATCAATTCCATCATCGCCTCGCTGCTCACGAAGTTCGCGCCGGACGAAATGCGCTTCGTGATGATCGACCCCAAGGTCGTTGAACTGCAGCAGTACAATGTCCTGCCGCACCTGGTCGTGCCGGTGGTGACGGATCCCAAGAAGGTCGTCATGGCCCTGCGCTGGGTCATCACCGAGATGGAGAAGCGTTACCAGATCTTCGCCAAGGTCGGCGTGCGCAACATCCATTCCTTCAACACCCGCAACAAGAACAAGCGGAAGAGGAAGGCGGAGGACCAGTTCGAACTGAAGCTGGGAGGCAAGGCCGACGCCGACTCGGACGGATTCGCGGCGGAGGTCGATGAGAAGATGGTCGACACCGGCGACGACGCGATTCTCATCCCAGACAAGCTGAGCTACGTCACCGTCATCATCGACGAGTTGGCGGACCTGATGCTCGTCGCCCCGGCGGACGTGGAGATGGCAATCGCCCGCATCACGCAGATGGCGCGGGCCGCCGGCATCCACTGCATCGTCGCCACCCAGCGGCCCAGCGTTGATGTCATCACCGGCGTCATCAAGGCGAACATCCCGTCCCGCATCGCTTTCCAGGTCGCAGCGAAGGTGGACTCCCGGACAATTCTCGACGCCATGGGCGCGGACAAGCTGCTGGGCAAGGGCGACATGCTCTACCTGCCGCCGGGCTCGGCCAAGCTCATCCGCGCGCAGGGTGCCCTGATCACCGACGAAGAAATTCAGGACATGGTGGACTTCATCGCCGTACAGGGCAAACCCGCCTACGAACAGGAGATCCATAAACAACTTCAGCGACCGGCTTCCGAGTTCGAAACCTCGGGCAAGGGCGGCAAGAACGGCGGCGGAGGCGACGGTGGCGGCGACGAGGAGATCGTCGAGCGCTGCATCGAGGTCATCCGCAGCGAGCAGAAAGCCAGCGTGTCCCTGTTGCAACGGCGCCTGCGCCTCGGCTACACCCGCGCCGCGCGGATCATGGACCAGCTCGAGGACCTGGGCGTGGTCGGCCCTTCAAAGGGCGCGGAGCCCCGCGACATCCTTATCGACCTCGAAGGCGAGGGGATGGATGGCGGGGGGCAGGAATTGGTGTAGGGGAAGCGGAAGTCCCAGAGGGACGATCCGAGGGTAGCCGGTTGGTGAAGGGAGCGCGCGACCGGAACCACCGGTTGGTCGAGGTAAACAACCCACACGTCCCGGGCGGGGCGGTGAGACTCTTGGGACTGACCAGTCGTGGCAGCGCCGAATCTGGCGGCCCTGCCGGGGCGCGATGTCTTTCCGTGGCTTGGAACCGGCGGTTCCGGTCACTTCGCTCCCTTCACCGGCCGGCTGCCTTCTTGACGGCCCTCCGGGCCTACACTCAAGCCAGAATCCCCTCAACCACCTTCGCTTCCTCCACCACACCTGTCAGCCGGTGATCCAAACCTTGGTGGCGGTAGGTCAACTTGGTGTGGTCGATGCCGAGCTGATTCAGGATGGTGGCGTTGAGGTCGCGGATGTGGACGGGGTCGCGGACGATGTTGTAGCAGAAGTCGTCGGTCTCGCCGTATTCGACGCCCCCCTTGACCCCGCCGCCGGCGAGCCAGGTGGAGAAGCAGCGGCCGTGGTGGTCGCGCCCGTGGTTGGTCTCCGTGAGCTTGCCCTGGCTGTAGATCGTGCGGCCGAACTCGCCGCCGCAAACGACCAGGGTGTCATCAAGCAGACCACGACGCTTGAGGTCGGTGAGGAGGCCGGCGCAGGGTTGGTCGATGTCCTCGCACTGCATGCGGATCTTGTTGGGCAGGTCGCCGTGCTGGTCCCAGCCGCGATGGAAAAGCTGCACGAAGCGGACGCCACGCTCGACCATGCGGCGGGCGCGCAGGCAGTTGGCTGCGAAGGTCCCGGGCTTGCGGACGTCCTTGCCGTAGAGGTCGAGTGTTTCGTCGGATTCGCCGGAGGCGTCCATGATCTCGGGAACCTCGGACTGCATGCGGAAGGCCATCTCGTATTGGGCGATGCGGGTCTGGGTCTCGGGATCGCCGAACTCGTCGTAGTTCTCCTCGTTGAGCCGGTTGAGCGTGTTGAGGATGTTGCGGCGGTTCTCTCGATCGATGCCGGGCGGGTTGGGGAGGTAGAGGACGGGATCGCCGGAGCTGCGGAAGTTCACGCCCTGGTATTTGGAGGGCAGGAAACCGCTGCCCCAGAGGCGGGCGTAGAGGGCCTGGCTCTGGCCGCGGCCCTTCGAGATCATCACCACGTAGGCGGGCATGTTCTGATTCTCGCTGCCGAGACCGTAGTCGAGCCAGGAGCCGAGGCAGGGGTGCCCGGGTTGTTGCGTGCCGGTGGCGATGTAGGTGATGGCGGGGTCGTGGTTGATGGCCTCGGTGTTGACGGTCTTGATCAAGGCGATGTCATCGATGACTGACGCGGTGTGCGGCAGGAGTTCGGAAACGTAGATGCCGGCCTGGCCGTGTTTCTGGAACTCGAACATTGGCGCGACGCAGGGGAAGGACTTCTGCCCGGAGGTCATGCCGGTGATGCGCTGGCCGCCACGAACGGAGTCCGGCAGTTCCATGCCGTGGATCTTCCGCACGCCGGGCTTGAAGTCGAACATGTCGATGTGCGACGGCCCGCCGGAGAAGAACAGGTAGATGATGTTCTTGGCCTTGGGCGCGTAATTCGGGAAGCCGGGAAGACCGCCGCCGGGACGCGGGGCGGGGCCGTGGGATGGCGACGCGTTGGCGGAGCCGATGAGGCCGGGGTTCAACAGCGTCGCCGCGGCTGCGGCGCCGAGGCCGTTGCCCATGCGCGTCAGGAAGTTGCGCCGGTTGTGGGCGTCGATGCGGGTGGTGAGTGGGTCAATCATTTGAATGCGGAGTGGAAAATTGGCAATGCGGAATGAGCGGCGGGCGCGAAATGTCCGGTGGGGATGCGTTGCATCGCATCCCATGTCGAAGTCCTGAAGGGACGAAAGAGACTTTCAAGCTCGATGCGTGACGCCTCGGGCACAGTTCGAGCCGCCCCTGCCGGGGCTTTGAAGTGGGTTGCGATGCAACGCAACCCCACCCGGCCGGATGTCGGGCATGCGGGCGGCTGGACGGTTGCTTTCACGGGGATTTTGTAGATCATCCGCCCGGGGTTGTCAGCGCAATAGCTGCCGGAATTCGTCTTCAATCCCGGCGGAGGACCGATTACTCTCCGCGACGCATGCCCGCCGATTCCGATCGTCTTGAGATCGTCGCCACCCAGAGGAGCACAATCCTGACTGGCGTCGCGGTCCTGGTTGTCGGTTTGTGTTTCGACTGCGGCGCGCTTGCCGGCGTCCTGCGGCACGGTTTCGGGGAGGCGACGCGATTTGCGTTCCCTGCTCTCTTTGGATCCGTCTTCACCCTGATCGGCGTGACGATGTCGTTTGGCCGGGGCGGCGTCGCTTTGGACCGGCGTGCCGGCAGGTTTGTGAAATGGTCGCGGCTGCTTTTCCTCAACCGGGAGAAGGCCGTCCCGCTCGATGCGCCGAGCCGGGTGACCCTGACCAGGGCGGTCCGGCGCGCCCATCGCGAGGTGGACGAGACCACGACCTACGAAGTCACCCGTTACTCTGTCTTTCCCGTCCATATCGCGCACGGCAGGGGGCGGTCGGAAATCGTGGAGTTGGAGGACTACGAAATCGCGAGGAACATCGCGGAGAAGTGCGCGAGGTTTTTCGA
This sequence comes from Verrucomicrobiales bacterium, assembly GCA_038126235.1. GTDB lineage: Bacteria > Verrucomicrobiota > Verrucomicrobiia > Limisphaerales > JAYPEY01 > JAYPEY01. The sequence continues at coordinate 52,867 of JAYPFK010000031.1, read as the reverse complement.
TCTGCCCCTAGCCGACAATGCCCGGGGCGCGCTGAAGCTGGAGCAGCCGGAGGAACTGGGGATCACCCTGAGCGAACGGATTCGGCAACGGGGCGGAGCGGAGGGCATTCCGTCGATTCCCGCCGGATGTCGCGTGCGGCGCGAGTCGGTTGGCGGATTCGTCAAATTGCAAGTCGCGCCGCCGGGCATCCCGCCCGCGTTGTGGCGCGGGATCGACAAGGGCGCGTTGTGGGCCATGGCGGGCGGCGCGCTGCTGATACAGATATTTCCTGAAGAGCGGAGGGAAGGGGTATCGTTCTGGATTTGGGTGACGCTGATGGCCGGCGCCGCGATGGTGGCGTGGCTGCTTCGTCCGGCGTTCGCAGTTCTGCGCGGAAGGAGCCGGGAGGTTCTGAGCGTCAGCCCGAAATCTCTGGAGCTGACCGTGCTCTCTCCGATCGGTTCCAAGACGACCGCCATTCCCGCGGAGGAACTCCGGGAGCTGGTCGTGTGGGTTTTGCCCGGAGCCGGCGATGCCGCGGAATTCGCGCCGGAATTCCTTAGGCGTTGGACCCGGCTCTGGGGAGGAAACGCGGTCATCGTCGCGCGAACCTCCGGGAAGTCGCTGATGTTCGGACGGGGGGCGACGGGCCCGGAAGCGGAGTGGATCCGCGCGCAGATTGAACAAGCGTTGATTGACTGAAGGCGACTCGTGGTTGCTCAGCCGCGAGTCAGAGCCTCGTCCATGTTCAGCAGGAGGTTGGCGATGACGGTCCAGGCGGCGTGTTGGGTCTGGTCGAGGCTGGCGTCGCGTTCGGTGTCGCCGACTTCGAGGTGCTGCTTTGCTTTCACCGGTTCGGACTTGAAGAGCTTGAGCTGGTCGTCGAGCAGGTCTTTCAGCGTCTGGATCTTTGACATGGACGGCGCGCGCGCGGTGACGAGTTTCCAAGCGAACTCCAGTTTGTCGGCGTCGGTGTCGCCGCCCTCGCGCAGAATACGGGCGGCGAGGTGTCGGGAGGCCTCGATGAACTGCGGATCGTTCAAGGTGACCAGAGCCTGAAGCGGGGTGTTGGTGCGCTGACGCTTCACGACGCATTTTTCGCGGGAGGGCGCGTCGAAGATGATCATGGAAGGCGCGGGAGCGGAACGCTTCCAGTAGGTGTACATGCTGCGCCGGAACAGCCTGCGGCCCTTGTCGGCAACGAAGCGGACATTGCCGCTGAGGGAGACCTCGTTCCAGAGTCCCGGCGGTTGGTAGGGCTTTACGCCGGGGCCGCCGACGGTATTGACGAGGAGGCCGCTCAGGGCGAGTGCGTTGTCGCGGATGAACTCGCCCTGCAAGCGGAAGCGCGGGCCGCGGGCAAGGAGGCGGTTGTCAGGGTCACGCTCCTTGAGCTCGGGCGTGACACGGGAGGACTGGCGGTAGGTCGCGGACATGACGATCTGCTTGATCATGCGTTTCACGTCCCAGCCGCTCTCGACGAAATCGACGGCCAGCCAGTCAAGCAGGGCGGGGTGGCTGGGCCATTCGCCCTGGGAGCCGAAGTCCTCCATGGTGTTGACGATGCCGGCGCCGAAGAACATCTGCCAGTAGCGGTTCACGGCGACGCGCGGGGTGAGCGGATTGTCGGGGGACGTCAGCCATTGGGCGAGGCCGAGGCGGTTGGCCGGCGCGCCTTCGGGGAGTCGGCCGAGCGCGGGTGGGATGCCGGCGGGGATGACCTCCTCCTTCTTCGGCGCGTCATACATCCCGCGATTCAGGACGTAGGTCGGCCGCATGGGCGAGGACTCCCCCATGATCATGGTCGTCATCTGGGAGGATTCGATTTTCTGTCTCCGGGCGACGAGGGACTTGCGTCGTTTTGCCAGCGACGCGTAAGACGTGTCCTCGGTCAGGAGGAAATGGTTCTGCAGCAGTTTAACCTGGTCCGGGCTGCGCTTGTCCGCCGCGACCGCGAGGATCTGCTTCACGGGGTCGACGTCGAGCGTCTTGATCTCCTCGGCGCCGAGGGCGCGGTGGAAGATCTTGATGTCGTCCACATCGAGTTTCGTGCCGCCGCCGTTGGAACGGGCGGCGATCTGGAAGGGAACCTGGGTGATCGTGCTGTTCTTCAAGGAGTCAGCCTCCACCTTGTTCTTTGCGAGCTTGCCGTCGATGTAGATCTTCACGCCCGCCGCCTTCATCTTGCCGTCGTAGGTGACGGCAACGTGCGACCACTTCTCCTGTGGGACCTTTTCTTGCGAGACCACCTTGATGGCGTCGCCGGACCAGGAGGAGATGAAGTGCGTTCCCACGGAATTCCCCTGAAGCCATAGGTCGTAGCCGCGAAAGCTGTTGCCGACATCCATGCGGGCGAAGACTGGACCGCCGGTTTGGCCCTTGGTCAGGCGGACCCAGGCGGAAAAGGTGAAGGGCGTGTCCTTGTCGATGTCCTTGACGCCGTCGATGGGGACGACGGTCTTGCCGTCAAGCTTGAGGGCTGGTTTGCCCCTTTCGCGCTCGGTTGCGGCCAATTTACCTTTGGCAACCCGGCCGGTGGCGCCGTTGACGGTGTCAGTGATCTCGCCGTTCTCGATCGAATCCAGGGAGAAGTGATGAACGAGGTTGGCGGGCGGCGGGACGGCGTCGGCCCCGGCCTTCGTCATCTTACTGTCCCAAGCGGCGAAGTTCTTCAGCGCGACGGGGCGGCGGGCGGCGATTTCGCGGTCGAGGGAGGCGAGTTGCCGCCCCAGATCGGCGAGTTGCGCCTTTTGGCCCTCGGTAAAGAAGGAGACGAGCGGCGGAGCGTTGCCGCCGCGGGTCTGCATGCCGGCGTCGGCGGACTGGTTGAAGAAGGCGAAGAAGCCGTAGTAGTCCTTCTGGGAGATGGGGTCGTATTTGTGTTCGTGGCATTGGCCGCATTCCATCGTGAGCGCCAGCCACACGGCGGAGGTGGTCTGGACGCGGTCGATGGCATACTCGACGCGGTATTCCTCGGGAATGACGCCGCCCTCGTCGGTGGTTCCGTTGTTCCGGTTGAAGGCGGAGGCGATCTTCTGGTCGAGAGTGGCGTCGGGAAGGAGGTCGCCGGCGATCTGTTCGCGGGTGAACTCGTCAAAGGGCTTGTTGTGATTGTAGGCGTTGATGACCCAGTCGCGCCATGGCCACATGTCGCGGGGGCCGTCGGCGTGAAAGACACTGGTGTCGCCGTAGCGGGCGGCGTCCATCCACTGGAGGGCCATGCGCTCGCCATAGCGTTCGGAGGCGAGGAGGCGGTCGACGACCTTCTCGTAGGCGTTGGCGGAATCGTCCTTCACGAAGGCATCGACCTGCTCCGGAGTAGGCGGGAGGCCGGTGAGGTCGAAGGTGACTCGGCGGATGAGAATTTCGCGTTGGGCTTCCTCCGATGGCTGGAGGCCCTCCTGGCGCAGGCGGTCGAGAATGAAGGCATCGATGGGATTGACGGCTCGGGCGGCATGGGCCGTCGGGACGGAGGGGCGCGTTGGGGGGACGAAGGACCAGTGGTCCTGCCATGCGGCGCCCTGTTGGATCCATTCGCGTAGCAAACTGATCTCCTCGGGCGTCAGCGACTTGTTGGATTCCGGCGGCGGCATGAGGTTTTCGGAGTCCGTGGTCGTGATCCGGGCGATCAGGGCGCTGGATTCGGGACGGCCGGGATCGATGACGTGGCGGCCTTTGCGTTCGCGGACGGCGTCTTCGCGGACATCGAGGCGCAGGTCGGCTTCGCGCTGCTTCTTGTCGTGGCCGTGGCAGGCGAAGCAGTTGTCCGAGAGGATGGGGCGGATGTCCCGGTTGAAGGAGACCTCGGCTGCGTGGCCCGTCGGCGGCGGTTGCGTTGCGGCGAGCAGGCCCGACAGTGTCAGGCCGAAAAGGGAACGTGAATGGCGGGGACTGAACATCGGCCGAGACTATAAGCGGCTGATGTTGGCGGATGCCATCGTTTTTGCGTCGGCGCGCCGGTCATATTCGTAGCCAGCTATCCGGCGGGGATGCCTGCGCATTGCTGCGCTCGCTCCAGCTGAGAAAGGGGCAAACCGCCAAGTTTGTCCCCTTGGCGTGGTAGCGCTGTAGGCCTTCACCTCGCTTCGGGGGGGGCGAGCCGTAACCCCAATTCTGCGGTGTGCGAGTGAAGGGCTTCTCCTCGTGCGGGGGGATCGATAGCCGGTCTCCCTGATAGGCGCCCTCACTCAGGGGATCGACTGGCGGCCTGTTCTGCGCAGGGAAGCAACACGGTGAATCGGCTGCCTTCGTTGGGGGCGCTTTCGAGTTCGATCGTGCCGCCGTGCAGGCGGACGATCTGGCGGGCGATGGCTAGCCCCAGGCCGAAACCGGGAGTCTCGCCGCCTTCGCTGGAATCAAGCCGGACGAACGGTTCGAAGATTTTCTTCTGCTCCGCTTCCCGGATGCCGACCCCGTTGTCCCAGACGACGAAGGCCAGCGAGCGTTCCGCATCGAACCAGGTCGCCTCCAGTCCCACCTTGCCGGCGCGCGGGGTGAACTTGACAGCGTTGTTCAGGAGTTGCTGAAGAAGCCGGGTGAGGCGTTGTTTGTCGGCGGTGATGGGGGTGGGCGCGGCATCCGACTTGAGGGTGACCTCGATCTTCTTGGCGCAGGCAAATTGCCGGGTCTCCCGGACGATCGACGCGCAAAGTTCGTGGACGTCGAAGGATTCGGTTTTCAGGGGAGCCCGCCCGGTTTTCAGACGGGCGAAATCGACCATGTTTTCGAGCAGCGATCGGAGGCCGGCGGTCTGGTCGTGGATGCGCTTGACGGTGGTTGTCTGATCGTTTGAAAGCGGGCCCAGGGTGTTGATCTGAAGGTCTCTCGCATGGCTGAGGATCTCGGTCAGTGGCGCTCGGAACTCCAGGCTGAGAGCGTCGAGAAAATCGATGTTCTGACTGACCGTGTCTTCCAGCGCGACCTCGGACTGGTCGAGTTTTCTGGACTGTTGGTGGAGCGCCGCCTCCAGTTCCGCGTGGGCGCTTCGCAGGGCCAGTTGGGTGATCTCGCGTTCGAACACTCGGCCGAGTTGGGCGGCGACCTGAGAGGCTGCGACCCGTTGATTCGAGGTGGGGGGGGCGACGGAACCCGCATAGAACTCCAAGGCCCCAACCAGGTGGCCGTCACAGAAGATCGGCGCTGCGAGTCCGGTTTTCAGTCCGCAGGCGCGCGCGGCGTGAGAGCGGGTGAACGCCTTCTCCCGGGAGATGTCATGGCTCCAGAGCACGTCGGTTTCCAGGCCTGCCTGGGCGATCCAGTCGTTGCGGAGATTGACGGATCCGTCATCGGTGATCCGCTGGAAGGTCGCGTAGTTGCGGGCCGAGGAAAGGCTCCAGTAGGAGCCGGAGATCGGCAGGGGCGCGACGGAATCGCGGAAGAGCAGGGCGTGGCCGACGGGCCAGCCGAGAAAATCGCAGAACAGCTTCAGGATGGGTTCGGCGACGTCCGCGACGCGCTTTGCCTCGTTGGCGGCGATGGCGGTATCGCGGAGAAGGTCCAACTGACGCTGACGCTCGTGCATCTCGCGACGATGCCGCTCCGAGGCCGCCTTCAACTGGCGGCGCTCCAAGGCGAGGTTCACCGTAGCCAGGAGGCGCTTGTAATCGAGCGGTTTCTGGAGGTAGTCGTAGGCGCCCAGTTTGACGGCCTCCAGCGCGCTTTCGATGCTGGCATGGCCCGTCAGCATGATGACCTCGGTGTGCGGCCATTCCTGGCGGATGAGCTTGAGCAGATCGAGACCGGAGACGTCCGGCAGTTTGAGATCCAGCAGCACGAGATCGGGCGGCGGTTTCAGCATGGCTTCCCGAAAGGTCTTGCCGCTGTCCGCCTCGCTCACTTCGAAACCGGTGTCGAGGAGGATGCACTGAAGGACCCAGCGCATCTGCGCCTCGTCGTCCACCAGCATGACGGAAGCCGGACGGCTGGTGTCAGGGGCTGGTGTTCCCTCCGGCGCAGCGGGGGCGGGGACAGGGGTGTCGTGATCTTGTTCCACCTGGGTGTTCGGGATGTCGGTTGTGGGAGTGTTCATGGCGGCAGTGTGGTGTGTCGGAGTTCTTTTCCAGCATTGGAAGCGCCAACGACGTGGGGCCGCCAAATTGCGAAAGGCGGGGCTCTGATTGGAGAGACGGCGGCGGCCGAGTCTTGGAATGAGGCAGCTTTGCCTTGAAGCGGAATGGCCTTCGGCACGCCGGGGACATGCTGTCCAGAACGGCTTCGCAAATGGGAGAAAAAGCGGGGGCTTTCGCGGATTGCCATGTGGAGAAGGAGACGGCAGGGTTCCGGGCCTTTTTACGGACCGCAGATGGACGAGATCTCCGAAAGCGCTCCGCCGCTGATCGAGCGGTTGGAGTTGGGCGATGTGGCTAGCACGGCGTTGATGACGCTGGCCTGCCGCGCGGCGGAAACGTCGTCGCCGGATCCCATCCTCAGTGATCCGTTGTCCGCCGAATGGTTGGCGGCCCTGCGGCCAGCGTTGAGGGCTTCGGGTGCGGCCCGGAATGGGCCCGTGGCCTCCGGACGGATGAACTCCGACACCCAGACCTATGTGGCTTTGAGGGCGCGGCGCTTTGATCGCTACGCGCGGGGCTTCCTGAAGGCGAATCCGGATGGCCGGGTCTTGAATCTGGGTTGTGGCTTCGACACCCGGTTCGAACGTCTGGGGGATGCGGGCGTGCGGGTGATCGATCTGGACGTGCCGGAGATCGTGCGCGTAAGGCGGATGCTGGGCGATGACCGGGGCGGAGATCGGTTGATCGAGTCGTCGGTGATGGATTTCGTATGGATGGAGCGGGCCGGCGCGGGAAGGGGGCGGCCGGTCCTGGTTCTTGCGGAAGGGTTGCTTATGTATCTGGAGCCGGACGAGTTTCGGCGGTTGGTCTGTGAATTGGCCGCGACCTGGCCGGGTTGCGAGCTGGTGGGTGAGGTTTTCAGTTCATACTGGCTGCACCCGGACCGACGAGGGAGGGTGGACGGACGGCTGAGGAGGGAGCTTGGCTTTGGGACGGGGGCGATGTTCAGGTCGGGGCTAGCGGACGGTTCTGAGATGGAAAGCTGGGGGGATGGCTTTGAGTTGTTGGAGGAATGGATGCACCTGGACGAGGCTGAACCCAAGTTGGGGAAGGCGCGGAAGCTGCGGCATTTTCCAAAGTTCCGGCAAATGCAGTGGACGGTTCGGTATCGCTTGGGACGCGAGGGATCGAACGTCAAGCGACCGAAGTTCAACGCTGAACCTTGAACCACTTGGCGCGTGGTTGTTCGTTGGAAACGGAATGTTCGTTTGAGCCGTCTTGGCCTTTCCTTCCGCCCACATCGCGGGTAAACCCTCCGCATGTCCGATTCAGCAAACACGGCGTCGCCTTCCAACTCCACGGCGGTGGGGCGGCTTTGGGAGAGGGTCACGGGGCATCCCGCGGGGCTGTCCACGCTGTTCTTCACGGAGATGTGGGAACGGGCGAGCTACTACGGCATGCGGGCTTTGTTGGTGTTGTTCATGTCCGCGAAGGTCGCCGAAGGCGGCATGGGCATGGACGACAAGACGGCGGGCGCGATCTACGGCCTGTATACCGCGTTCGTGTATCTGGTGTCATTGCCGGGGGGGTGGATTGCGGACCGACTTCTCGGAGCGCAGCGGTCGGTGCTGGTCGGCGGCATTGTGATTGCGGCGGGGCACTTCACGCTGGCCTTGCCCGGAGAAGCCGCCTTTTTCATTGGTCTGGTGCTGGTTGTCGTTGGAACGGGATTCCTGAAGCCGAACATCAGCGCCCTGGTGGGCGAACTCTATCCCGAAGGCGGGGCGCGACGGGACGCCGGCTTCACGGTGTATTACATGGGAATCAACATCGGCGCGTTCATCGGGCCGTTGATTTGCGGTTACCTGGGGGAAAAAGTGAACTGGCACCTGGGCTTCGGCGCGGCGGGGATCGGAATGCTCTTTGGCGTGGTCCAATACTGGATGACCATGAAGGACATGGGAGCGGCCGGTCGGGATCCGGCGAAGAAAGGGGAAGGGGGCGAGGGCTCCGGCGGCATCGACACGGGGTGGTATTGGGTGGCGGGCGGCATGGGGGGGATCGTGGTTGCGGTTGTCCTGGGACTGACGGGCACGGTGGATTATCGGCCGGTGGAGTTGGCGGAGAATACGACCTTCCTGATTGTCGGCATGGCGGCCGTGTTCTTTACCTACGTGTTGACGGCGGGCGGGCTGAACGAGGAGGAATGGAAACGGACTTGGGTGATTGTCGTGTTGTTCCTGGCGGCGGCGATGTTCTGGGCCGGATTCGAACAGGCCGGTTCTTCGCTGAACCTGTTTGCCGACCGGCATACGGACCGGGTTCTCGGGGTCATCAACTTTGAAATTCCGGCGAGTTGGTATCAGTCGCTGAATCCGTTCTTCATCGTGACCCTGGCGCCGGTGTTTGCCTGGGTCTGGGTGGGACTGGCGAAGCGGATGCTGGAGCCGTCCATGCCGGTGAAGTTCGCAATCGGGCTGCTGCTGCTGGCCCTTGGATTCCTCGTGATGGTGTTCGCGGCCCGGATCGCGGTGGCGGGTCAAAGCGCCGCTCCCCTCTGGCTGATCCTGACCTACCTCCTGCATACCATGGGCGAGCTTTGCCTGAGCCCGGTGGGGCTGAGTTCGGTGACCAAGCTGGCGCCGAAACGCTACGTCGGACAAATGATGGGCATCTGGTTCGTGGCCGCGTCACTGGGCAACCTGATCGCCGGACTCATCGCCGGCGATTTCAGCCTGGACGATGAGGGCGGCAAGCCGGGGTTCCTGTTGGGCCTGGTCATGGACGTTTCCGGCCTCGATGTCCTGCCGGCGCTCTTTCTGCAGATCGTGGTCACAGCGACGGTGGTTGGCGCTCTGTTGCTGGCGTTCGCCAAGCCCATCAAAAAACTGATGTGCGGCGTGAAGTAGGGGGCAAACCCTCAGGCAGGCGTCCTTTGACTTGCTCACGTCGGCTTGCTGAGGACGTTTCGCCCCACCTGGTACTGCGATTCCGATTTCCTGCTGGGTCAAGGGCGCGAAGTTTTGACATCCGGCTCCGGCGCCCCCCACTATCCGCGCCATGCAATCCGCCTCCCGTTACAGGAAGACCGCGGCCTTCGCTGCGTTATTCGCTTTGGTTTTCGCCCAATCACCTTTTGCCGCCGACGACTACAAGCTCGGCCCCGACTCGATGCGCAAGGAGGGAGTTCCGCGCGGGAAGGTTGAGCAGTTTCAGTGGACCAGCCGGATCTTTGAGGGGACGGTCCGGGATGTCTGGGTCTATACGCCAGCCGGCTACGAGGGGAACACTCCGCTGCCTTTCATGGTGTTCGAGGACGGCGGTGGGATGGTGCATGAGCAGCGTTCGTTCCGCGTTCCGGTGGTCTTCGACAACCTGATCCACTCGAAGGAGATTCCGGCGATGGCCGGCATCTTCATCAATCCCGGAGTCGTGCCGCCGGCGCGCAAGGGCGGTCAGCCCCGCAAAAACCGTAGTTTTGAATATGACACGCTGAGTGGTCAGTATGTGAAGTTCCTGCTGGAGGAGATCCTGCCGGAGGTGGAGAAACGGTATTCCGTGAAGTTGACGGACGATCCCGCCGGACGCGCGGTCTGCGGCAACAGTTCGGGAGGCATTTGCGCCTTCACCGCGGCCTGGGAACGGCCCGACAAGTTCGGCAAGGTGGTCAGCCACATCGGCAGTTTCACGAACATCCGCGGCGGGCACAACTATCCCGCCCTGATCCGCAAGACCGACAAGAAGACCATCCGCGTGTTTCTGCAGGACGGCACGACGGACCTCGACAACATGCACGGCAACTGGCCCCTCGCGAACCGCCAGATGGCCGCCGCCCTGAAATACAAGGGCTATGATTACAAGTTCGTCCTCGGCGAAGGCGGGCATAACGGCCGGCACTCCGGCTCGATCTTCCCGGACACGTTGCGTTGGGTGTGGCGCGATTTCGGGAAGAAATGAGTCAGGGTTCAATATTCAGTTTCATTCAAGGCAATGAGCATATTTGTGCGAGTTTTGCGGCCTTTGGTTCTGGTCTGGTTGCTGGCGTCGTCTGCTGACGCCCAACCGGTCCAACTCACCGCCGAGCACCAACCGCAACCCGGCGTTTCCCAAGGGACGCTGACGAAGATGCCGACGTGGAAGAGCAAGGTCTTCGCGGGGACGGAGCGGGACTGGTGGATCTACGTTCCGGCGCAATATCGGACGGACAAGCCGGCCGCCGTGATGGTCTTCCAGGATGGACACGATTACGCGCGGACCAACGGCAACTGGCGCGTGCCCATCGTCTTCGACAACCTGATCCACAAGGGAGAGATGCCGGTGACGATCGGCGTGTTCATCAATCCGGGGCACAACGGGAAATACAAGCCGCAGAGCCCCTGGCGTGTCAGTAATCGCAGTTTTGAATACGACACGCTCAGCGATCAATACGCCCGCTTCCTGCTGGAGGAGATCCTTCCCGAGGTCGGGAAATCTTACAACCTGACCGACGATCCCAATTTGAGCGCCATCTGCGGCGCGAGTTCCGGCGGGATCTGTTCCTTCACGGTCGCGTGGGAGCGGCCTGACGCCTTCCGCAAGGTTCTCAGCACGATCGGCAGCTTCACGAACATCCGGGGCGGGCACGCCTATCCGAACTTCATCCGCAAGACTGCGCGTAAGCCCATCCGCGTCTGGTTGCAGGACGGGCGCAACGACCTGGACAACCTGCACGGCAATTGGCCCATCGCGAACGAGCGCATGGCCGCTGCCCTGAAATACCAGGGCTACGATCATCGGTTCGTCCAGACGGACGGCGGACACAACAGCAACGAGGCCGGGCCGCTGCTGCCGGAGGCTCTTCGGTGGCTGTGGCGGGATTGGCAGAAAGCATCGAAATGAAACCAAAACTGATTCTGGCGGCCTTGCTCGTCGCGACATGGACCTCGAGCGCCCAGGACCTCGGCGGCGACCTCGCCCTGCACAAACTCCTGGTCGACGGTGAGAAGTGGGAGTTGGTCGTGGATGGTCTCGGCTTTGCCGACGCGCCCTGCGGCGACGACAAGGGCAACTTCTATTACTCCGACATGCGGAGCAAGGAGGGCATCTTCAAGGTCGCGCCGGATGGCAAGGTCACGCCGTTGTTTTCCGAGGCGGTGGGCGCCCAGTCGATCAGCGGGGCGAAGTTCGGGCCGGATGGCCGACTCTATTGCTGCCAGGGGAAAAAGCAGCGGGTGATCGCCTTGCAGATCCCCGACGGGAAGATGGAGGTGCTGGCGGAGGGCGTGAAACCCAACGACCTGATCGTCTCGCACGACGGGTTGCTCTTCCTGACCGAGACTCCGAAGAAGCAGGTCACGCTGATCGACCTGAAGACGAGGAAGGTCACCGCCGCGAGCGTCGGTGTGTTGAACGCGCCGAACGGCCTGACGCTCTCGCCGGGTCAGGAGACGCTGGCGGTCTCGGACTATCGAGGCCTGCATGTCTGGACCTTCCGCGTGGGCGCGGACGGTTCTTTAGATGCCGCCTCGAGCTACATGACCATGCGGACCAAGATCAAACCGGAGGAGGCGACGGTCCCGGTTCCGACCATCGACACCTTCTCGCGCGGCGACGGCATGACGATGGACGAGAACGGTCGCTACTACGTGGCGACAGCCCAGGGTGTGCAGGTCTTCGATCCGACCGGGCGCGAATGCGGGCTGATCCCGAAACCGAGCGACGACGGCATGACCAGCGTTTTCCTCGGTGGTCCCGGCGGCAACAACCTCTACTCCACCTGCAAGGACAAGATCTTCAAGCTCAAGGTGCAGGCCAAGGGAGTGTTTCCTTGGAAGGGGGCAGGGGAACCCAAGGAAGTTCCGTTCAAGCGGTGAACTGACCCTTCGTCAAGGAGCGGCGACATTCCTGTCGCCGTGGCCGCAACGCGGCCACAGTGCGCGTTGGCCATTGTTTCGAGCCCCTGGATACGGCGGCGCCCATGTGCCTGCCTTGCAGGCAGGGCGCAGGAATGTCGCCTCTCCTTGGAATTACTTCTTAGGCTCCGGCCAGTTCAGGTGTTTGTGGAGGAAGCGGTAGGTTCCCTGGCCGTTGATGGTGTGGGGGCCGTTGAAGTATTCGATCTCCGTGCGGTCCGGGATTCCCAGGTAGGCGTAAGTGCGGCGGATCTTGGCGTATTCGTAGGCGACCCATTCATCGGGCGCGACGCCGTCGTTGTGGCCGCGTTCGACCATGAAGGGCCGCGGCGCGACCATCAGGGCCATCTCGGCGTAGTTGTAGGTGTGGCCGAGATCGAATTCGAAGATCTCGTATTCGCCCGTGAAGACGTAGCTGTGGCGGCGATCGACGGTGGTGTTCTTCCTCACCCATTCGTTGAAGTCCGCCGAGCAGATCGACAGGGCGTAGCGGTCCAGCAGGGAGGGCAGGCGCATGGCGGACTTGCCGCCATAGGAGAGTCCGTAGAAGCCGATACGCTTGGGATCGACGAAGGGTTGTTCCGAGAGCCAGTCGAGAATGCGGTCGTGCTGGGCGAGGATGACGGAGAACAGTGTCTTGCCCAGCGGGTTGAGCTTGCGTTGCAGGACGCGGAAGTCGTCATGGCCACGGTAGGGGTTGTGAGGGGCGAAGGTGATGAAGCCGCGTTCGGCCAGGCGCGCAGCGAAGGCCTTGTAGGCGCGCCATGGCCGGCTCTTCTCATCGTCGTTGATGACGTCCTCGGGCAGGCCTTCGAGCCCGTGCTGGCAGACGACGACCGGGCGTTTCTCGCCGGGTTTGAGGTCTTTGGGCAGGAGCAGGTAGCCCCAGGCGTAAACGCCGGACCAGACATCGAGCACGACCTCGTGGCAGGTCCACTTGTCGGTCTCCTGGATGAGGCGGGCGCGGGGATTGGCGGGGACGTTGGCGGCAGGGAGCCGGCCGATGACGTTGTCCCAGAAGTCCTTCTTGTAGGCCGCAATGTCCTCGGACCATTGTTCCGGCGTGGTGGGCTTGAGCTTGTTCCAAAAGGTTTCCATCCGGCTGTATTCGCAGAAGCGGAGGAGGTCTTGGGTGTAATCGACCAGTTCCTGGACCTGCCGTTCCTGGCGGATGCCGGGATCGTAGGCTTGGCGTGTGACGGCGGCGGAAGCGCCGGAGGGGGCGAGGTGGGCGATGCCCAGACCGGCAAGGAAGGGCTTGAGCGCGTAGTCGGAACCGAATTCCAGGGTGTTGCCTTCCGCTCCATAGACCAGCGAGAGGTTGCGGCTGAACTCCTCGCCGGCCATGGCCGAGGCGCGTTGGAATTCCGTCTCGACCTCGTGGACGGGTGGGGTGGCGATCCTGCCGGGCGCGGCGCCGCCGCGGCGGCCCTTGCGCGGGGCGGGAGGCCCGTCGATCTTGGGGGCTTCGCTGTGTTCCAGAACCAGCGTCCGGGGCGCAATGGCGGCGGCGAGGTGGGCGTCATCGAACTCGCGGATCCGGCCCATGACGTTGCGGTAGATCGGCTCTTCCCAGACGCGTTCGCGGGGTCCGAAGGCTCCGCTGACGAGGGTGGCGTCGATGCGGGCGTCGAGGAAGGCTGCATTCAAGGCGAGCAGGCCGCCCTCGCCGTAGCCGGCCACGCCGATATTCGCCTCGTCGCCGGCGATGTGCGTGAACCAGTCGACAACGCCCAGGATCTTCTGGACCTCGTAGCCGATGACGTGGCGACCCTGTTCGAAGGCCTGTCGGTAGATCCATTCGCGATGCGGTTGGTTGGTGAAGATGCCGGTGAGTTCGCTGCCGGACCAGGTGTCGTCGCGATCGATCAGCGTGGGAATGACGACCAGGCAGCCCTGCTCGGCGAGGCGGCGGGCGAATTGGCTCTCGGAAGCGACGCCGGGCGCGATGCCGGCGAGCATCTCGGGCGTCTGGTCGGCGTCGGGGATCGCGACGACGTGGGCCTTGATCGCGCCCTTGGGCTGCAGCAGGAGGCCTTCGCCGTGAACTCCCTTGAGGACCTGCCAGCGGACGGCGTAGACCGAGTAGGTTTTCGCGTCGGCGATGCGGGACGAAGAGGAGGTTGTTCCGACGTATTCCAAGGCGGTCACCGGGCGGCGGTCATCCACGACGCCCAGAGCCTGGCGCAGGCGGGCCCGGTTGCGTTCGTGGGCGGCTTGATAGGCGGCCGGGGAACTGCGGTCGTAGTCCCAGAGATCGGAGTTGGCCGCGCGGGAATTGCGGATCTGCTGATCCAGATGACGGCTGATATCGGCCACCATCCGTGCGGAAAGATCGCCTTCGAGAGTGAGCGGTTTGGTTCCGGGAAGGACGGTCGACGCGGCGCTGGCATCGGAGGGGGGCAGCAGAGCGAGAAGGGACGCAGCGCAGGACCAGGCGATTGATCGGCGGATGAACTTTTGAGGCATCCGGCAAAGGAATCAAAGCGGCGGGGCGGGGTCAAGCGCGGTGGATTGTGGCCGCCGCTTGTGCGCCGCGATGAAGCGCCCTTCATGATGGCCTCGATTGTCGCCGACGGCGTTCGAGATTAGGGAGGGTAGTCGTCCAACATGGGTTGCGTATTTGACGGTCAATCGGCCGGGGAGTCTCAGAACAAAGCCCCGGGGCGATCCCGCCGAGACCTGCCTGCTTTGGTTCACGGCGGCGAAAGAGCCCCGCGCGTCGCCGGCTTCGTTCTTGTATATTGGGATCAACCCACTAAGTTGCGCGGCGCCATGAAGAGACGCAATTGTGATTCTTTTGGCGGTTCCGAGGGGGAGTCGCGTTTTTCGATCAGCGCAGCTTGGAATTTGCGTTGCTTTGTGTTCGCGCCGAGACAACCGGTGGGATTCGAGACATGCGACGCCCAGTCTCAGCTTCCCTTGCACTCATGAAACCTCCCAATGCCATCCACATCGGAATTTGCGGCGCCCTGCTGTTTGGAGCCGTTCAATGGGGAGCCGCCGAGACCGTCTTCTTTGATGATTTCAACGGGGCGCAACTGTCCGGCGACTGGACCGTTCTTCGCGAGACGCCTTCCCGTTACAGTGTGGGCGGGGGTGTTCTCGATCTCCAGACCACGCCCGGCGATGTGTATGGGTCCGTCAACACGCACAAGAACATTCTGCTGATCCCGGCTCCCGCAACGGGCGACTTTCGCGTCACCGTGCGCGTCGAGGCCTTTGAACCGGCCGCGCAGAACTACACGCAGTTCGACATCCTTGCCTTCGACGACCAGGACAATCTGGTGCGCTGCATCTACGGACATATCTCCGGCGCCCGGCAGCTCCAGTTCGGCGCCGAGGTTGGGACGTCTTGGAGCGGCGTGAGTTCGGCGAAGGACTTCGGTTCGGGGGCGTTCTTCCTGCGGTTGGAGAAGATCGGCAATGTCTACACCCAGACCTACACCCAGACCTACAGCCTGGATGGGGTGAATTTCTCGCAGGCGCTGGGATCGGTGGCCTTCGGCGATGGCACGCCGCAGTTCATCGGCATCTGGGCCGGAGTGAACGCCGCGGAAAACAGCCATGCCCTCATTGACTGGATCAAGGTGGAGGACAATTCCGATTGCGCTTTTCTTCCGGTTGAGGCCGTCGCTTGGTGGCGGGGCGAAAACACCGCGCGCGACAGCCTTGGCGCATCTCACGGCTCCCTGGTCGGCGGCGCCACATTCGCCGACGGCGCAGTTGGCAGGGGTTTCTACCTGGATGGCGTGGATGATGTGGTGGAGATTCCGGACAGTGCGGCCTTTACGCCGGGAAGCGCCATGACGGTCGAAGCCTGGATACGCGACGCCAATCCAGCCGTGGCAGGCTCCATTCTAACCCAGTACGATTCCTCGGTTTCGCAGATCGGTTGGTCCTTCTCCGTTCTTGCCGGGGGCCAGATTCAGTTTGTCGCCAATGGGGGCGGCGCGACGGGTTCGCCGCTTGCGTTCGCGATCACGACGGACGCGGTCGTGGTCGCCGACACATGGACACATGTAGCCGCGACCTACGACACTGTGACAGAGGCGTTGAAAATCTATGTCGACGGCGTCGAGGTTGATGCGCCGCTGGGTGCGGAATCGTCGGACCTCGGTTCCATCCACGACAGCGCTTCGCCGGTTCGTATTGGGGCCAGTCGCATATTGAATGGCTCCGTTTCGAGCTTTTTTTCGGGCTATATCGACGAGCCCGCCCTGTATTGGCGCGCCCTTTCCGCCGCCGAGATTCAGGCCATCTATGCCGCGGGGGAGGCCGGCAAGTGTTCAGCCTCGGCCGCGTTGCCGTCGGACATCGTCGGAGCCTGGCGGGGCGAAGGCGACGGGAAGGACGCGGTCGGTTCCAACCACGGGTCATTGAAGAACGGAGCCGCGTTCGGGAACGGAATCGTGGGGCATGCCTTCAGCCTGGACGGCGGCGATGACCACGTGGAGATCCCGGACTCGGCGACCTTGGACGGCATGGCGGAGGTGACTTTGGAGGGCTGGCTGAAGTTCGACACGTTCCCAGCGGACATGATCCAGGTCTTTGTCGCGAAGGGGACGATCGCTGGGTCGGGGACGACCTCCTACGCGATGTGGCACGAGACCTCGAGCGGCAGCGTCAAGGCCGCGTTGAACACGCAGACCGGCGGCATCATCACCCTGAGCTCAGGGCCGCTTATGGACACTTCGTCATTTCATCACCTGGCCTTGACCTATGACGGAGCGAACGCCCGACTTTATGTGGATGGGAATGAGGAACAGTCTGTCGCGTTGAGCGGCGCGGTGCTGGACACTTCCGCCTCGCTCTACATCGGGCGGCGCGCCGGGGCGGGAGGCGATGGCGCGGGCGACGCCTTGGATGGGCTGATCGACGAGGTATCCCTCTACAACCGCGCGCTGAGCGCGTCCGAGATTGCGGCGATCCACGCCGCCCGGGGCGCCGGCAAGGGGCTTGCCGGGGGGACGTCCTACGTCTGGTACGGCGGTTCGGACAATTGGACCAACCCGATCCGGTGGACGCCGCAGGCCATTCCCGGAAAGAACGACACCGTCGTCTTTGGCAGCGGCTACCTGACCATCGACATCGACGCTCAGGTGGGCGATCTCGATTTCAATAACGGCTATTTGTGGGGCGTGGGCGGCTCGCTGACGGTGCACGGTGTCTGCGACTGGACCAACGGAGGAATGCTGAACAACGGGACTTTCTTCATCGCGTCGGGCGGCGAGTTGAGGCTCAGCGGTTCCGAGCCCAAGGAGAGCGGTTGGCGAGTGGAAAACTCCGGTTCCATCATCTACGACGGGACGGGAGACTGGCGCATCGGTTCGGGCGTGGTCATCGTGAACGACGGGCTTCTTGAAGTTCGGAACACGCGACCGTTCGACTGGTGGAATTCCGGGGGGCGGCCCCTGATCGACAACCGGGGAACGCTGAGGAAGACGAGTTCCGGCACGACCACCGTGGAGCCTCGCCTCTACAGCAGCGGCACGGTCGACATCCAGGACGGCGTCCTGTCTGTCAATGCCCCGGGATCTTTCATGGACGGCGGTTCGTTCATCGGAGCCGGACTGACCCGGTTGATCAACAACACCTTCACATTTTCAGGCACGACCGGCGGCAGTTCGCTGGAGTTTGCCTCCGGGGTGATTGAGGGCACGGGGACGTTGTCGGATGGCATGACCTGGACGGGCGGGTATATGACCGGAGCGCACAGCCTGACGATCGGGCCGGAAGCGACGCTGACGATCGACGGAAACGACGGCAAAACAATATCCAGTGGCTTTACCCTGAACAACATGGGCACGGTCTTGTTCGGAGGGGCGGGCGGCATCAGTTCCACGTATGGCGGCGCGATCGTGAACACCGGCCTGTTTGAGATTCAGAACGACCTCACCCTCGATTACGGAAATGCCGGCAACCGCCTGGTGTTCGACAATCAGGGCGAGCTGCGCAAGGTGACGGCCACGGGGACGTCCACTTTCGAATTCCAGCTGGACAACAGCGGGATCGTGGATATCCGGTCCGGCGTCTTGCGAGTCACAGGACCCGGGAATTTCAGCGACGGCGGTTCATTCATCGGCGCGGGCGGAACGCGGCTGGACAACGCTTCCTTCACCTACACCTTCACCGGCACGACCGGCGGCTCCTCGCTGACCTTCGCCTCGGGGCTGATCGCCGGAAGCGGAACGCTCAGCGAAGGCATGGAGTGGACGGGCGGCAGCATGAGCGGGGGGCACAGTCTGACGATCGGAAGGGACGCGACGCTGACCCTGAGCGGAACGGCGGTCAAAACGCTGGCCAATGGATTTACACTGAACAATCAGGGAACGCTCGTTTTTGGTGGAACGGGGAACCTCGCCGGGAGCAACGCCACCCTGAACAATTCGGGGTTGATCGACCTCGCGGTTGATGGGCTCTGGGACTATCCCAACAGCGGCGCCCGCAACCAGGTGAACAACACCGGCACAATCCGCAAGTCGGCCGGCGACGGATCCACGACCGTCGAATTCGCCCTCAACGACCAGGCTCCCGGCCGGGTGGAGGCTCTCGCGGGAAGCTTGCGTCTCACCGGAGGCGGCGTGAGCGATGGCGTCTTTCATTGCGTTTCGCCGGGGGCTTTGGATTTCGCCGGGGGCATTCACGATGTGATGAACGGCGCCTCCTTCACCGGAAACGGGTTGGCGCGGATTCATGGCGGGACGTTGCGCCTGTCCGGGGATTCTTCTGTCGAAGGCATGTTTGAGCTTTCATCGCAATCGGGGAGCCTGCTCAACGGCGACGGGACGCTGACCATCAACGGCCACATGATCTGGTCCGGCGGGAGCATGTCCGCGGCCGGGCAGGTGACCGTGGCCTCCGGCGGAAACCTGGACGTTTCCGGAGCCGCCGTGAAAACGATCTCCAACGGCTGGAAACTGCGCAACGAGGGAACCCTAACATGGACCGGAGACGGCGCCATAGCGGGTTCTTCGTCGGCCGCGCTGGAAAATGCCGGCACGTGGAACATCCAGACTGACGCCCTGATCGATTACACCAACTCCGGAGGACAGCCCACCTTCGCCAACACCGGGACCATCCGCAAAACCGTGGCGACGGGGAACACGGCGATTGAGTTCCTCTTTTCCAGCTCCGGGACGCAGGACATCCAGACCGGCTCGTTGAGCTGCGTGGCCCATTCCACTTTCACGGACGGCGCGTCTTTCACGGGGGCGGGCGTCACGTTGCTGAACGGCGGGTCTGCCACCTACACGCTCACCGGCAACCTTGGCGGGACCTCGCTGGAGTTTGCGTCCGGATCCCTCGTGGGGAGCGCGACCCTCACCGACGGCATGACCTGGACCGGCGGATACATGACCGGGGCAAACAGTCTGACCGTCGGGGCCGACGCGACGTTGGTCCTCGCCGGGACGGGGGCCAAGAGCATTACAGGGGCCTTCGTCCTGACCAATGACGGCGTCATTGTTTTCCAGGATACGGGGTCGCTCGCGGCGCACAGCGGACCCACGATCGTCAATCGCGGCCTGTTCGAGATCCGGAATGACGCGTTGCTCGATTACCTGAACGCGGGGGCCAATCTGCTCTTTGACAATCAGGGAACGCTCCGAAAGACCGCCGGCGAGGGTGTCTCGACGATGGAGTTCGCGTTGGACAGCGGCGGCTTGGTTGATATCCAGACCGGCGTTTTCAACCTGCCGTCCAGCGCCACTTTCACCGCAGGAGCATCCTTCATCGGGAATGGAGTCACCCGGTTGACGGGGGGATCTTCCACCTACACGTTCACCGGGATTATTGGGGGGGGGCTCGCTGGAGTTCGCCGCGGGCGCGCTCGCGGGAAGTGCCACCCTGAGCGACGGGATGACCTGGACCGGCGGCTATATGAGCGGAGCGCACAGCCTGACGGTCGGAGCCGAGGCGACGTTGATCCTGACCGGAGCAGGAGCCAAGAGCATGACCGGGGCCTTCGTCCTGACCAACGATGGCGTCATTGTCTTTCAGGACACGGGTTCGCTTGCGGCGCACAGCGGACCCAGGATCGTCAATCGGGGCCTGTTCGAGATTCGGAATGACGCTTTGTTCGATTACCTCAACGCCGGAGCCAACCTGCTCTTTGACAACGAGGGAACGCTCCGGAAGACCGCCGGCGAGGGCGCCTCCACCATGGAGTTCGCGCTGAATAACAGCAGCGAGGTGGATATCCGGACCGGTGTCCTGAACCTGCCTTCGGCCTCCACTTTCTCGGATGGCGCCTCTTTCATCGGGGCGGGCGTCACCCGCCTGATCGGAGGCTCGTCCACCTACACCTTCACGGGCAACATCGGGGGATCTTCGTTGGAGTTTGCCGCCGGACAGATCGCGGGGAGCGGAACCCTGACGGACGGCATGACCTGGACGGGAGGCCTGCTGACCGGAGCGAACAGCCTGACGGTCGGGGACGGCGCGACGCTGACGCTGGCCGGCGCTGCGGTGAAGACCATGACCGGGCCCTGCATGCTGATCAACGACGGGACCATCCTCTTCGAGGGGACGCGGGCCATAGCCGCGCACAGCGGCCCGACGATCCTCAATCGCGGCCTGTTTGAAATCCGGAACGACGCGTTGTTCGATTATGGGAATACCGGCGCCAATCTGGTCATCGACAATCAAGGCACGCTTCGCAAAACGACCGCGACGGGCTCCACGAGCATGGAATTCCAGGTTAACAACAGCGGCGCTGTGGAATTTCAGTCAGGCGTGTTGAATTTCATCTCCTCCTTCACCCAGACCGCCGGAAGCGCCACATTGGCGGGAGGGAACGTTCAGGCCTCGCAGACCCTGAGTTTTCAGGGCGGCGAACTTGAGGGAACCGGGACCATCACCGGCAATGTCAACAACACGGGAGCCACGGTGGGACCTGGAGCCTCGGCGGGCGCGCTGACGATCACCGGAAACTACACCCAGTCGGCGGGCGGCGCGCTGGTCGTCGAAATCGGAGGGACGACCCAGGGCACGCAGTTCGATCATCTGAGCGTGGGCGGGACGGCGTTTCTGAACGGCGCGCTGCAGTTGTCGCGGATCAATTCCTTCGCGCCGTCGTCGACGGACACGTTTGAGATCCTCAACGCTGGATCCGTGTCGGGGAGTTTCTCGTCCGTTACCGGAACGGACGCGGCGGGCGGGAACTTCTTCGACATCGCTTACAATCCGGCGTCCGTGACCCTCGGTGTCACGGACGGAACTGCCTCAGTTTCCAGATCTTCGCTCACTTTCGATGCCGGGCAGTTCGGCTTCCAGATCACGGGCATTGCCGACCAGACCTACAAGGTGCAGGGCACACAGGATTTCGCGACGTGGACGGACATAGAGACCCGGACGCTTGTCGTTCCGGCCTGGGACTTTGTCGATCCGAATCCAGATGCGTTGGCGCGGCGGTTTTATCGGATCGTGTTTCTGCCGAGATGACGCGAGTGGCCAAGTGACGTGGCAGGCCGGAGGCGGAAAGCGGTCCAGGTTCATGGTTCGGCTGGTCATTTCTTGCCATTGCTGTTATGGCATTTGGCTTGATGAACCTTATGAGGAGAGTGAACCCAAAGTTCTGGAAGGGCGCACGCGGGATTCTGCGTGCGTGCGTGTTCGGGTTGTTCGCGGTCGTTTCGGTTGAGGCTTTTCGAAGTTCGGCGCAGGCTACGGTCCCTGTCACTTACACTTGGAATGGGGGAGCCGGCAATTGGCATACTGCCTCCAACTGGGATCAGAACGCCGTTCCCGGTTCCGGAGACAAGGTGGTGATCAATGGCGGAACGGTCACCTTGGCCAGCGACGCCACAGTGGCGGAACTGACTCTGTCGGGAGGGACATTGACCGGGGCTGCCGAACTCACGGTCACGGGGATCGCCCGCTGGTCGGGAGGCATTCTGGATGGGGGGGAACGCTGGATCTCCCATCGGGATCGACGTTTGAGATCAGCGGCAGTCAGCAGAAGGACCTGAGCGATCGCACGATCGACCTTGCGGGCATGGCGGTCTGGACGGGCAACGCCAACATTCTCGCGCGTTATGGCGGCATCCTGAACATCCTGGAAGGCGGGGTTTTCGACGCGCAAAACAACCAGCAAATCTACTGGAACAACAACGGCAGCATCCCTTGGATCTATAATGCCGGAACATTTCGGAAGAGCGGCGGTTCCGGGCGGACGACCATCCGGGTCGCCCTGGAAAACTCCGGGACCTTTGACATTCAAACCGGATCGATCTTCGTGGATGAGCCCGGCGGCGGATCGAGCAGCGGGGCGATCCTGGTCGCGGAGAACGCGTCTTTCGAGTTGAACTCTGACTTCACCCTCAATGATGGCGCCACCGCGACCGGGGTGGGCGTCGTTGAAATCCTAAGACGCACAACGACCGTCAACGGTGCGGTGAGCTTCGAGAGGTTGAACTTGGGCTCTGCAACCGTGGACGGCCCCGGAAACCTCACGGTCACCGAACGATTCGATTGGACAGCGGGGGAGCTCACGGGGGCGGGGATTCTGACGATGGGCGCGGACGCGACATTCGCCATCAGCGGTTCCGCCCAGAAGGATTTGAACGGACGCGCGGTGAACCATGCCGGAACGGTGGAGTGGACGGGGTCCGGCAACATCCTGGCCCGCAACGGCGCCGTCTTCAACAATCTGGCCGGGGCGCTGTTCGACGTTCAGAACAATCAATCGTTCTATTTCAACGTGAATGGCGGGACGCCGGCCTTCAACAACATGGGGACACTGCGGAAGTCGGCTGGAACGGGGACCTCCACCTTTGACGTGCAGATGAACAACACGAGTCTGCTCGATGTGCAGTCGGGGGTGGTCCGGTTGACGCGTGGGGGAAACAGCACAGGGGATCATATCGTGGCCGGTTCCGCCGAGTTGGATTTCGGCGGCGGGACGCATGCAATCACGTTGGGGGCGACGCGGTCTCTGTCCGGAGCCGGAACGGCTCGTTTCAGCGGCGCGACGGTAACGATCGACGGCGAGGGAACGTATCATCCCGCGACCACCGTCGTGTCGGGAGGCACGGCGCAGTTCAATCGTGACGTCTCCAGCGATCACCTCGTCTTGAGCGGCGGTGCGCTCGCGGGCGCGGCTGTCTTCACGGTCGGTCAAGCAATGACCTGGACGGGCGGCAAGTTGGACGGGGGAGGGGCGCTTGAGTTGGGGGAGGGCGTGACTCTTGAAATCAGCGGGAACTCGCAGAAGGACCTGAGCGACCGCATTGTGAATTTGGCGGGGACGGCGGTCTGGAAGGACAGCGGGAACATCCTCGCCCGGTATGGAGGCGTCTTCAACATCCTGGAGGAAGGCCTGTTGGAAGCGGAGGGCAACCAGAAGCTCTACTGGAATTTCAATGGCTCGGCCCCGCGCCTGAACAACATGGGCACATTCCGGAAGAAGGCTGGAACGGGCAGCTCCACCTTGGAGGTTGATCTCCGGAATTCCGGGACGATCGATGTTCAGACGGGCAAGGTGTACCTGAATCAGTTGGGTGGCGGTTCCAGCAGCGGCGCCTTCACGGTGGCGGATGGCGCGACGGTTGAATTCAGCGTCAGTTTCACGCTGGAGGAAGGAGCGACGTCCTCGGGACTGGGCTATGTCGAGATTACGGAGGGAACGACGACCATCGCCGGAACCGTTTCCCTCGAGCGTCTGCGGTTGGGCAGCGCGATCATCGACGGTCCCGGGAATCTCACCGTGACGAAGCGGTTCGAGTGGACGAATGGACGGGTGACCGGGGCGGGAGACTTGAACATCGGTTCCGAGGCGGTTCTCGCGTTGAGCGGGAATGCGCAGAAGGACATCGACGGCCGCAGGGTGAACAATTCGGGGATGGCCGTCTGGACGGACAGCGGCAACATCCTGGCGCGCAACGGGGCGGTGTTCAACAACCTCGAGGGCGCGGTGTTCGAGGCGAAGAATGACCGGTCCCTTACTTACAATTTCAATGGCTCCGTCCCCGCGTTCAACAATTCCGGGACGTTGCGCAAGTCGGCGGGAACGGGCATCAGCGTCATCGACGCCAATGTCATGCAATCGGGGGAGGTCGATGCGGCTTCGGGGACGATCCGGTTTGCGCGTGCGTTCACCCAGACCGGCGGCTCAACGGTTTTGAACGGGGGCGCGATCACGGGCTCCGCGGGATTGTTGATTGATGGCGGCATCTTGCGCGGCGGGGAACCATTACCGGCGATGTGACCGTGAACGGAGGTTCCGTCGAGCCGGGGAACTCGGCTGGAGATCTGGCGGTTGTCGGAGATTACAGCCAGTCGGTGGGCGGCGCGCTCGCCGTCGAAATCGGAGGCGTGACGCCGGGGACGCAGTTTGACCGCCTCAATGTGAGCGGAGCGGCGACGTTGGACGGCGCGCTGCAGCTGTTGCGGATCGATGCCTTCGCGCCGGCGTTGATGGATACATTCGAGATTCTGAGCGCCGGATCTGTGTCAGGAAGTTTCTCTTCGATTACAGGAACCGATGCCGCCGGCGGGAACTTCTTCGATCCGATCTATCACGCGGCTGACGTGACGCTGGCCGTGAAGGATGGAGTTCCGTCGGTATCGAACAGTTCCTTCGCCTACAACGCCGGGCAGTTCGGCTTCCAGATCACGGGCATCGCTGACCAGACCTACAAGGTGCAGGGCACGCAGGATTTCGTGACCTGGGTGGATATCGAGACGCGTTCCCTCGCCAATACGACCTGGGACTTTGTTGATCCGAATCCGGACAACCTGACTTGGCGCTTATACCGGGTGGTGTTCCTGCCGCGTTGACGGTGGCGGGCGCCATGCGCTTGCGTCAGGGAGAAGGCTTGAGGCATCCTGCGCCGCGCATGAAGAAATCCCTTTTGCTTTTGCTGGCCGGGCTGACGTTCGTTTCGTCGTCTCCTTTGAACGCGGTCGCGCAGACTTCCGCCCGGTTTGAGATTCCCGCCACCGATGACGGTCTGCCCGGCGCGGGGCCGATCCGTCGCTACGACTGGTTCCGGAATCTCTGGCAAAAGCGGCGAAGCGCCTGGGCGGGGCAGGTGAAGCGGGACCAGGGCGCGCTGGTGTTCCTGGGAGATTCGATCACGCAGGGCTGGGGGGACGCCATGGGAGGTTCCTTCGGATCAGTGAAGGGCGCCAACCGCGGCATCAGCGGCGACACAACACGCGGGGTGTTGATCCGGTTGGAGGAGGACGTGCTTTCCCTGAATCCGTCCGGGGTCGTGATCCTGATCGGGACCAACGATCTGGAGGAGGGGGCGACACCGGAGGTCATCACCGGCAACCTGAAACTGATCCTCGCCGCGTTGAAGCGGCACAACGAAAAACTGCCGATCATCCTGTGCGAAGTGATGCCCAGTTCGGCGACAAAGAAACGCCCGGCTGAAGCCATCAAGCGGATCAACGGGCTTTACAAGGCGGCGGTTAAGGGCGATCCGCAGATCACCGTGATCGACACCTGGACCCTGTTCGCGAACGCCGAGGGCGACGCAAAGAAACCGGAGTTTCCGGATCTGCTGCACCCGAACAAGATCGGCTACGCCAAGTGGGCGGCGGCGTTGCGGCCGATCCTGGCCACGCTGGACTTCCTGGAGACGGAAGACGACGATTTCAAGCCGGAGCCGGGTTTTGTCAGCCTGTTCAATGGTCGCGATCTGACCGGTTGGGGATTCCGTCAGAAGAAGACCTTGAAGCGGCAGGCGGTGTTCGACGGGAAGAAGACGAGCGACGACGGCCGTTATGTGGCGAAGCACGGCCGATTGATTGTGACCACGCCGCCGGAGGGACGGCGGATTCAGCAGCTCTGGACGACGAAGGAGTTCGGAGAGGACTTCGAGCTGAGGCTGGAGTTCCGCGCCACGC
This sequence comes from Verrucomicrobiales bacterium, assembly GCA_038126235.1. GTDB lineage: Bacteria > Verrucomicrobiota > Verrucomicrobiia > Limisphaerales > JAYPEY01 > JAYPEY01. Next base: position 27,131 of record JAYPFK010000031.1, on the reverse strand, counting down.
CGAACGCCGACAGTGGCGTGTTTATCCGAGGACCGCAGTTGCAGTGCCGCGATTATCCCTTGGCCGGTCCTTACAAGGACCTGAAGAAATACAAGCCGCAGGACTGGAATGAGATGGTGCTCCGGGTGAAGGGCGGCGTCGCGCACTGCACGTGCAACGGCGAAACCCTGAATGAGGCCATGAAGGTTCCGGCTTCGGGCCCGATCGGACTGGAGGGCGACCGGGGGCAGATGGAATACCGGCGGATCAGGATCAGGGAGATTCGGTAGGAGCGGCTCAGCGGCGTGCGGTTCCCGGAGGCGTGCGGTCGTCTGATCCCGCTCCAACTGGCTGATGGCAACTCCGATGGCCCGTTGTTCGGTTGGCGGCAGAGTGTTCTCGCTCAGGAAGTCCAAAAAGGGCGCCAAGGCGCTCCGATCGCTGAGGCTGGGAGTTTTTCGACTCGGATTCCCGTAGACCGCCGTGCGCCTTGAGGACTTGAAAGAACGGGGGCGGACGGTCTCAAACGAACACCAGAACCACCGCCGCGCTGAGGAAGCCGGCTCCGACGAGGCGGCCGCCAAGGACCTTGGCTCCGTGTTCTTGTTCGCGGTTGGCGAACCAGTGGCCGACGGCCCAGACCGCGATGACGCTCCACAGACCACGGGTGGAGTAGATGACGTTGATGGCGGTGGCGTCGTTGAACCGGGCGAGGGAGGAGATCAGGACGATGGCCTGCAGTCCCATGAACGCGGAACCGAGCAGGAGCGGACGGAGCGCCGGCGCGGGGATCGCCTTGAGCGGTTTGTGGAACAGTGGGACGAACACAAAGGAGAGCGCGGCGGCCATGAACAGCATGACCGGCAGGAAGCGTCCCATGCCCCAGGCCGGCGACCATTTGGTGACCAGCACATCGAAAGAGGCGTAGCAGGCCACCGCCAGCAGGGCGAGGATCACGGTGCGCCCCACGGCCTTGTGCGCGTGATGGTCTCCCCCGCGGTTCAGGAAGGCGATGCCGAGTCCGCTGAACGAAGCCGCCAGCCAAAGCTGCCAGCGCACCGTTTCCCCCTTCAGCAGCAGGCTGAAGACGGCGACGAGCACGACCTTGACGCCCATGACGGGGGTGGCCACGGAGACGTCACCCTTGTCCAGGGCCAGGAAGGTGAAAAGCTGTCCGGCGACAAAGAGAAGCGCGACCAGCGCAGGCTGGTAAGACTGACTCACTTCGGGAATCTGCCCTCCGAAGGGAAGGAGCAGGAGGAACAGAAGAGCAGTGATCCAGTTGCAAACGAAGCTGGTGCGCCATGGACCGACTCCGCCGACAGCGGCCTGCTTCACGAACATGGCGGCAACCACGTAGAGCAGGCTGGCGAGCAGGGGGAAGATCAGATGCACCGGCGGGTTGTAAGGCTGCGGGGCCGGAAGCGCGAGTCCGGAGTCCCGATTTCTTTGCCCTTTCTTTCGCGGTTGTCCGTCGGCATAGATCGATCTTCTCGCGTCGGTTTCTCCCTGGCGATCAGATTGGACCTTGGCGCGAATGAATCATGCTCGTCCTGCAAGTCATTGAATTTGTCGCGGTGGTGGTTTCCGCGATCTACGGAATCCTGCTGGCCTCCCGGAAGCAGATGGATTTCGTCGGCCTGTTTTCGGTGGCCTGCGCGGTGGCGTTTGGCGGGGGCACGCTGCGCGACCTGTGCCTGGACCGGCAGCCCCTGTTCTGGATCCAGAACGGCCATTATCCGATCGTGGTATTCTGCCTGTCCCTGATCGGCGCGCTCGCGCCCGGGTTGATGTTGCGTCTGGAACGCGGGTTGCCAATCCCGGACGCGCTGGGGTTGGGCCTGTTCACCATTGTCGGCGCGGGCTACGCGTTGGAGGCGGAGACGCCGTTGTTCGTCGCGGCGTTGATCGGCGTGATGACCGGCGCTTTCGGCGGGGTCATCGCAGACGTGATCTGCAATGAGGTGCCGTCCATCTTCCGTCCGGCCCCGCTGTATGCGACGTGTTCGTTTGCGGGAGCCTGGGTTTACATTGGCGGCATGCGCTGGGCGTTCGACCCGGCGTTGACGATCTCCCTGGCCATCGGCGTGGTGGTCTTTTTCCGGCTTGCCTCGCTCAAGTGGAATTGGCGGCTGCCCTCTGCGCGGTCCGGTTCAGCGGGGTGAATGCCTTTGGGCTTACCCGCGTTTGCGCGTGAGCATGAACTCGTTGCCCTCGGGGTCCACGCACATGGCGAGATGGGGTGGCTCGCCGTCTTCGGGCTCGGGATCGCTCGTCAATTGACCGCCCCCCTCGACGACCTCTTTCGCGCTTTCCACGACATCGGCCACCTGAAAGCTCAATCCGGTCCAGGTGCGTTTGCCTTCGCCGCCGCCGTGGATGCCGATGATCGCCCCGCAGACGGACAGCTCACTGATGACGTCGTTCTGTTTGAGGATTTCCGCCCCGAACTGGTCGCGATAAAACTTCACCGCGCGACCTATGTCCGCGGCCCAGATGATGTATTTGACGCGCTCAACCCGCATGTGCGCAAGCTGGCATGACCGTTGGTTTCGATCCAGTTGAATCGCATCCGCTCCTTGGTGATAACACGGTTTGTTTTGATGTACGTCAAAATAGACTGTCGTTGTTTGGCGGTGAAGATGCGCATCGATCTGGTTGAATCACGCTTGGGACGCTGCTACAACCGCCGCCCCATGGGACGTCAATGGTTGCATGCAAAACGCGCGGTCGCCTCTCAAAAGAAGACGGCGGTCGTGTCCAAATTGGTCCGCGAGATCATGGTTGCCATCAAGATGGGCGGCCCGGATCCCGAAATGAACGCGCGCCTGGCCGCGGCCTGCGAAAAGGCGCGGCGTAACAGCGTGTCCCGGGAAGTGATCGAACGCGCGCTGAAGAAGGGCGCGGGCGACGACAAGACGCAGCTCGAGCACATCGTGTTCGAAGGTTACGCGCCGCACAAGGTGCCCGTCATTGTGGAGGCCATGACGGACAATTCGAATCGCACCACGCCGGAGATCCGGGTGCTGTTTCGCGGTGGTCAGTTGGGGCAGACCGGCAGCAACAAGTTCCTGTTCGATCACGTGGGCCTGGTGGAGGCGCATCGGCCGGAGGCGGGCGTCGACTTGGAGGAGGCGGCGATCGAGGCGGAGGCCAATGAAGTCGAGGCGCTGACAAGCGAGCAGAACGACGACATTCCCGTGGGAGCAACCGGCGCGCGGTTTCTGACGGACCGGCCGGAGATTCACGCGGTGGCCCAGCGGCTCGCGGGCATGGGGTGGACCATTGTCACCAGCGAGATGGGATACCTGGCCAAGAGTTTTCCCTCGTTGAGCGACGAGCAGATGGAGGAGGTGGGCGAATTCCTTCAAGCCCTGGATGACCACGATGACGTGCATCGCGTCTGGGCGGCGGTGAAGTGATGTTCGAAGGCCGGACTCAGAGGCTGGTTTGTTTCAAGCCGGGCAGGTCGTCCACGCTCTTCATGTTCCACCTCCGTTGGTCGCGCCGCAGATCCGCGTCTTCCTGCCGCTCGTCGTAGCGCCGAAACTGTTCGCGTTCCCCTTGGTATTCAAACAGCGGCACACCCCAGCCGCAGGAGTCACAGATGCGCTCGATGGACAGCCGGATGATCGCCCGGGCGAGGCGGCAATCCGTGAAATGCGCGATGAGTTCCGTCCAATCCGCGTCCGAGCGCTCGATCACGCTTCCGGTTCCGTGGAGGCGCAGGATCTTGGGCGACTTGGCAAAGGAGCAGAACATGACCGTGAAGCGGCCGTTCTCCTTGATGTGGGCGATCGATTCCACGCCGCTGCCTGTGTAGTCGAGGTAGGCGACGGTCTTGGGACCGAGGATGCGGAAGGTGTCGAAGCCCTCCGGCGAGAGGTTTGCGTGTCCCTCCGGCGACAGGGGCGAGGAGGTGACGAAGAAGATCTTCTGTTGCCGGATGAACTTCTGAAGGCGATCGTCGAGGGTGGCGTGAAGTTTGGCCATGGCGTGAAGGGCGGATTACGGCGTCAAAGTCGGACTCGACTTTAGCCGCCGGAACGGCCGAACGGCCACTCGCTTTTTCCGACGATGGCCGCCTTGTGGCGGTGGTCGCGGGCGGCGCCCTGGAGTTCCGGTTTCAGCCGAATCTTGAACCTCGAAAGATCCAGCAGTTTCCAACCCGTGAATTGCTTGAGCCTGCTGCGCCTGCCTCCGTGGGGGAAACCGCCGATCACGCGGTGAGCATCCTCCAATAGCGTGTTGGCCTCTTTGCGGGGCGATGCCGTGCTTGGCGTGCTTTCCGGGAAACGATTTGATGGCGGCGGGGTTCTTCTTCAGACATATTCTCTCTGCGTGAGATTGGTTCGAATCAAAGCCGGGCTGTTGTTTGCCGCGTGGTTCATCTGCGGATGGACCCTTGTGGCCGGTGACTCCGGCGACTTCCTGCGCTGGAGGTCTGACCGGGGGCGGGTGGACGCAAGTATTCACGCATGGAGCCTGGATCGCGTGCTGGAATCGCTGGCCCGGAGCGCGGGGTGGGAGGTGCTGGTCGAGCCCGACACATCGAAGAGGATTTCCGCGAAGTTTGAGGATCTGCCGAGGGGAGCGGCGTTGCGCCTGTTGTTGGGGGATCTCAACTACGCCATTGTTCCGCGCCCGGGCGCGGTGGACAAGTTGGTGATCTACCGCACGGACGCGGGAGCCGCCACCCGACGGATCAAGGCATTCAAGGAAGCTTTGGGAGAGGCGGTGGATGGAGGCCCAAGGCAGTTGGTGAACGAGTTGGTGGTGAAGGCGAAGAAAGGGGCGGATGTGGAGGCCCTGGCCCGGAAACTTGGCGCGCAGATCGTCGGTTCCATGGATGAGGCGGGGCTGTACCGCCTGCGCTTCGAGGACGAGGCGGCCGCGAAACTCGGGCGGGGGGAGATTGCTCAATCAGACGAGTTCGATTCGGAGGCGAATTACGCGGTTCCTCGCCCGCCTCGTCCAGAAAGCCTGCCCGCTGGTTCGGCCCTGCCATTCACCTTGAATCCCTCGCCGCCGGTCGACGGCGCGAAGTTGGTGGTCGGGTTGATCGATACGCCGGTGCAACGCGAGGGCGGCCGGTTGGATGAGTTCTTGTTGCCGGCCATTTCGTTGGCGGGCGAGGCTGCGCTTCCCGGTTCCGAGCCGACGCATGGAACGTCGATGGCGGAGACCGTGCTCCGGGGCATCGCGTTGTCGCAGTCCGGTGAATCGAGCGCGGTCCGCATTCTCCCGGTCGATGTCTACGGCGCGGCGGAGATCACTTCCACATTCGATGTGGCTCAAGGGATCTCCGGGGCGATTGAAGCCGGCGCAAATTTCGTGAATCTGAGCCTGGGAGGCACGGGGGACACGGAATACCTGCACGCCCTGATCCGCAACAGCGCGGAGAAAGGCGTTGTGTTTTTTGCCTCAGCGGGAAATCAGCCCGTGACCACCCCGGTTTTTCCTGCGGCCTATCCCGAGGTGATCGCGGTCACGGCGGGCGACCGCAATGGAGAACTTGCGTCATACGCCAATCGGGGCGAGTTCGTGGATGTCATCGCCCCGGGAGGCAACATAGTGTCTTACGGTGGCGCCAGCTTCCTGGTTTCTGGCACGTCGCCGGCTTCGGCGTTTGCCGCAGGGATGGCGGTCGGAACGGCGGAACAGAACGGCGGTTCCGCCAAGGTTGGAGTGGAAAGACTGCGGGAGGCCTTTGAATTCAAGCAGCCCTGAACGAGGCGGGGACTCGGGGGCTTAAAGGGGGGGGCTTCAGGCCGGGAGGGAACAGCAGGATTGACGGTTGGCGGGGGGGCTTGCGGCGTCCCGAATTCACTGGGACCGGAGGCGGTCGCGTTCGCGATAACGCTCCAGCAGTTGGCGGATGTCCGGCGACTGGTCGGGGAAGGTCAGGTCGCCAAGTTCATGCAGGAGGGCCAGGGCCGCATCCCGCACGGGGGCTTCGCCATAGGCGGTGTCTCTTGCGTGATGAATGAACTTCAAGATCCTGAATGCGTTGAGCCAGCCGTGGAACCGCTTGCGGAAGGTCTCCTCCGAATTTGTTTCACCGATCATTTTTTCGAGTTCCGACGGGAACGAGTTTCTTCGCAGGTAGTCAGAAAGGGGCGAAGCGAGCGCGGCGAGCGAGCGGTGTCGTTCCTCGGATTCCATGGTCCGGAGGCCCGGAGCCTGGCGATGCAGTTCACGCAGATCGGTAAAGGCCCGGATCGGATAGCTGGCGAAATCCTCTCCGGAGGACTCAAGTTGACCGCTGACGGCCCTGCCGGTGCCGAAGGGCACACGGTGCGAAGGGCGGGGGGAGGGGATGACCCTCGTGGAACTCAATTCCGTGAAACCTCCGAGCTCGATCACCCGATGCAGGAAATAGAAATCTTCTCCCGCCTGCCGGCAGTTCATTCCGCCCACCTTCTGGTAGGCCCACGGACGGACGGCCATGCTCGAGCCGACGGTCTGAAAGGCCCCGGGGAAGCCCGCGTGACGGAGCGCATTGATGTAGTAGCGCAGATGCAGTTCGTAAGCCGCGACGGCCTCCACAATCTCCGGCGAGTCCTGATCGAGCGGGTGCTCAAAGCGGATGGAGCAGCCCGGGGTTGCGGGGAGGTCGGCAAAGTGTTTCTCGATTTCCCGGAGGTAGTTCCTGTCGCAGCGGCAGTCGGCGTCGAAACAGACGATGACTCCGCTGTCCAAGGTTCCCGCTAGGTTGAGGCGGCGAATGGCCTCATCCATTCCCAGCTTGCGTGAGAAGCCGACCCCCGCCCGTTTGCCCGTTTGGCCCAAGGATCTCATGGGGTGGACGCGGAATCCCTTCGTCACCCGTTCCTGGCTCCAACTGTCAAGATCGGCCAAGGTCGCAAGATTCTGTCTTCTTGCGGAGGGGGCAGCCTCTTCAGAATCGTTCACGACCACGATGATCTCCACCGGGCGGGAGGGGCGATCGCACAGCCAGAGCGATTCCAACGCGCCGGTCAGGTCCGGTTCGTCAAAACAGGGGATGACTACCACACAGCCGAGACCCTCGTCGGCGTTGTCGGAGATGGCGCGCTCGCGCAGTCCAAATTTGCGCAGGTAGGCGTTTTCTTCACAGGGGAGGGGCATGAGGCTGGGCTTGATATGGAGCGGGGATTGTTGAATGAGGGCCACCGGGGAACAAATCAATTCGGGGAGGCGCGGAATCGACGACGAACGCGCCCTCTGGGACGGCGTTGGCATGATTCCTGCCCATCCGCGCGCCGTGAGTCGGGTAGTTGTTTCAATTCGGTGACTCCTACTCTCGTTTGTTAGTGTTGGCGCTGGAACTGCTTGTTACGGAGGGAGATCGGGGGATTGGCCGAATGGCCCATGGCGGTTTGATCGGAGGAGGCGGCGTATAGGCAGTTAGGCTGAAAGAAGTTGAATAGCGAGACAGAAAAAGCGTCAGGTTCACGCAAACAGTCGGAATGATGTCCAGCGAATGGGCTGGGACGCGTTAATGGAATTGACCGGGATCGAGATGTGTAATGAGAACGGAAACCGAAGCGAACGGATTTGACGGGGCCAGCGCCGTGCTGGGGCTGGACATTGTCGCCTTCTCCCTGATGCCTGAAGGGGAGCAGATTGAGACGGTAAGGAATCTCTACCGTTGGATCTCCGAGTCATTGGCGAATCACAGTCTGACCGAGGAACACTACCGCTGGAGCCCTGCGGGCGACGGGGGCTACCTGACGTTTCGCTCGGCGACGGCTTGCCGCAAGGCCATCGATGTGGCCTTCACGCTGGCGGAAAAGATCGCGCATCCGGATTGGAAGCCGGAAGGCGGCAGGCGGATTGATCTTAGAATGGGGCTGCACGCAGGTTTCGTGAGCGAAGGTGAGGATCTTGGGGAGGGGCGGAATGTCTGGGGGGTGGGCATCAACACCGCCAGCCGGATCCTGGCTGTGTCGGGCAAGTCGCAGTTGCTGGTTTCGCGGCAGTACTTTGAAAACTACATCCAAGGTCGACGCGAGGACGATTTCCAGTTTGGGGAGCCTTATTCCCGAACCGTGAAACACGGCGCGGAAATCGAGGTGATGAATGCGGACCGGCACCATCTCCGCCTGAACGAGGCGGAGGCCGTCAACCAGCGATGGCAGGCCATCTCGGGCCTGTGGCGGAAGACGATCCAAGATTACACCTGCCTCGTTCAGGACGCGATGAAATCCGGCGACCCGATCGCGGCGATGGCTTCCGCGAAGTTCCTGCTGGACCTGAACACTCCGGAGCCCGTGATGCAGTTGTGCCATATGATCGGGCGCTCTGAAAGTCGCCCGACGACGGTTTATCCGGCGCAGACCCACATCCTGTTCAGCCAGATGCCGCCGGAACTGCTGTTCAAGGTGATCGAGCATTCCAGTCCGCGGCTTTTCAGCGAGGGCGAGGTCATCTGCGAAGAGGGCGATCCCGCGAACAGTTGCTTCTTCCCGGTGTCGGGAACGCTGGTGGTTGATCTCCACGGTCAGAACAAGCCCATCGCCATCCGCAAGGGGCAGATGACCGGGGAGTTTTCCCTCTGGATCCCGAACATCAGCCGCACCGGACGGGTGCGCGCGCAGGATGACGGGATGTTCCTGGAGATACACATCGACCGCTTCCGGTCCTATCTGGAGCGCAACCCGGAGGTGGCGACTGTCATCTACGAGATCATTCGCCGGCGGATTCTGGAGAACGCCCTGACCTCCAAGCTGTTGTTCCCTGAATTGTCCACCGAGTTGAAGGAGAACCTGGCTCAGATCCCGGCGGTGACCGAGAAGCATCAGGCTGGCGATTCGTTGAACCTGAAGGAATCCGCCTACGCAATCTTCAGCGGGCGGGTCAGCATTGAACCCCGGAAGGGAATGCGCGTGCAAATCGGTTCCAAGGGGCAATTCCGGCCGGACGGGGTGGTGGGAATCATCTCAGAGATTGGCAACCCGGACGGCGAGGTTGCAGTGGCGGAAGAGGAAACGGTCAGCGTTCGGTTGCCGCACGACTTTCTGCAGGATGCGCAGGATCGTTCCGACGCGATCACGAACGCCTGGAACGCCATGTGCGGTCAGCGTCTGGGGGTGATCCGGCGGGCGCAGCGGGCGTCGTCCGACGCCGACGCCATCTCGGTCGCGTCATGACCGGCGGTCAGCCTTGAGGACGCAGGTCAGCCGCCGTAGTATTCGTCGATCCGATCGGAGACATCCTTGTAACCGATGTCGACCTCGTAGATCTTCTTGAACTGCTCGATGGCCTGTTCGCGTTTCTCCATCTCCTGCAGGATGCAGGCGTAGGTATAGATCAGGTCCTTCCATTCCTCATCCTGCACTTTTTTCTCCTCGATGGCCGTTTCGAGCTGCTTGGTGGCCATGTCGTGCATCTTCTTCTTGGCGAAACACTGGCCGAGGTAGAACAGGGCCCGAACGCGACATTTGCCGTCCTTCTGTGCCTTTTGGAGTTCCTTGATCGCTTCGTTGATCTTGTCGGTCCTGAAGAACAGCACCCCGAGATCGTAGCGAAGGGCGAGTTCGTTGGGATAGCGGTCCACCCGCTTCTTTGCGTCTTCCAGCATGAAGGCGGCCCGACGCTTTTCGAGATCCTCAAGCCGCGCCATGTAGTCTTCACCTTCGGGATCAAGTTCCTTCTTCTCCTTGTCGAAGGCCTTGAGCTGGCACTGTGAAACGATCTTCTCCAGCGCGGGGTCCGAGGCTCCGGGCAGTTGGAGGATCTGGCGGTAGTATTTGAGGGCGCTTTCGAAGTCCTTCAGTTCGAAATAGAGGTCGGCGACCTTGCGCGCGGTCTGGGGGGTGGGATCCTCGCGCATGGCCTCGTAGGCTTCATCCAGGAGCTTGCGGAGCGTATCCTCGTCCTTGAAGGAGCGCGCCTCCTGTTCGAGTTTTGTCGCCTTGTCCTGGTCCTTCAGCGCGTCGCGGAAGGAGCCCTCGCCGTCGGCGAGTTTCTCGTAACCGCCCTCGCCGAGTGTGCGTTTCGCGGAGAGGTCGCGGTATTTCTTCTGCAACTCGGGATCGTTCGGGTTCTTTCGGAGTTGTTCGCTGAGGACGGCGTCGGCCTTGTCGCCCTGGCCGTTTGCGATGTAGGCCGTGGCCAGTTCGATGGCGGTCTCCCGGTCGTCGGGTTCCAAGGTGCGGGCGAACTCAAGGGAAAGCACGGCCGTCTTCGGGAGATCAGACGCCAACGCGGCCTGGGCAAGGCAGCGGTGCGCGCCGGCGCTTCCGGAATCCGAGTTGAGAGCCTTCTCGCACAGGGACATGGTCTCGGTGGGATTCTTGCTCGCGACCATCTTGGCCTTGGCCAGGTGGGGGCTCGGTTTCTTCAGCTTGCTGAACAGCCCCTTCTTCTGGCCGGTCTTGGCGACCTGGGCCCGGCGCAGGGCCTCGCGGCATTCAAAAAACGCGGGTTCCTTGATCAGAACGTCGAGAAAGATGTCGAGCGCGTAGTCGAGATTGTTGCGGTCGACGGCTTGTTTCCCCTTTTCGAACAGGTCCCTGAGTGGGCGTGGAATTTCGTTGGTCTGCTTCTCGGGCATGGCGGGGCAATGCTTAGAACATGACCGCGAAAAAACCAACGCAAATTTCTTCACCCGCCGGACCAGGGGCGGCCGGGCATCGAACTCAAGGCATTCCTGATTCTCCCGCCTTGCCCCTTGGCACATTCGGCGGGAGGTGCTCTTGCGTCGTCCGCGTCAGTCACGCTTGAGACCATGGCGAAAAAGCGCGGTCCACTCGATGGGGGGCGTCGGCTTGAACGAAACGCTGGCAATTCCGTCCAAGGAAGGCAATGGTGCCGCGTCTGATGAACATGAAGCCGGGATTTCAATTTGTTCGGTTTGCCATGCGATGCGGCGTGAGCGTCGCGCTTTTTGCGGCGCTGCTGGCGTCCCCGGCCCTCGATGCTTCAGAGGCCCCGGAGCCTTATCTCAAGGTGGAACGACCGAACGGCGATGTTTCGACCTTGAAGGTCGCGGCCAGGCAGTTCAAGCGTCCGAAGGGCGATGGCCCGATCCTCTGGCTGACCGGCGTCACGCACGTGGGGGAACCGGATTACTACGGAGACTTGCAGCGGCATCTCGATGCGCAGTCCATAGTGTTGTTCGAAGGCGTGGGTGGCGGCCCGACAAAGCCGCCCAGGAAGAAGGAGGCGGACGGCGGAGCCAAGCCCGGCGATCGGGAACTGCATTCCGTTCAGACCACGCTGGCTGATTCACTGGGCCTGGTGTTTCAGCTGGAAACCATCGATTACACACGCCCCCATTTCGTGAACAGCGACCTCTCAATTGCGCAGATACGTCGGATTCTTGAGGGGGACGGGAAAAAGAAATCGGAGGGTTCGATGCCCGCCAAGTCCCCGGACCGGAAACAGCCTTCCGTGCCGAGGAAGAACCCGAAGTCCGGCGCCGTCGGAGCCACGGAGTCCGGCGCCGTCGGAGCCACGGAGTCCGGGGCCGGCAGGAAGCCCGTCGCGGCGCAGTCCAAGGAGCCGGCGTCGAAGCCGCTGCCGGAGAAGAGAAAGGAATTGGAGAAGACCGGCGATTCGAATGTGGCGGAGGCGGCCACGTCGGCGAGGGAGACGGGCGCTTCCGCCGAGACCGAAGCCGGGGATGGCGAGGTGGAAGGGAAGGACAAGGACAAACAGGCTGCCGAGCAGTTTGACCGCATGCTGAGCGTCATGGACGGGAGTTCCGCGCTGGGGGCCATGATGGACACGATGCTGCGCTACATCGGCACGAGCCCGAAGCTCAAGGCGATCACCCGGCTGATGTTTATTGAGGTGCTGGGCGGACTGAAGGGCGACCTGGCGAACACGGCGGCGATGCCGTTGGAATTGCAGGAGGTCATGAAGGCCCTGATCTATTCGCGCAACGAGCAGGTGGTCGAGGACCTGAGGGCTCAGATGGACAAAAAAACGCCGCCCGCTTCCATTTCGGTGTTTTACGGCGCCGGGCACATGGACGATCTGGAACGTCGCATCCGCGAGGACCTGGGCTACGAGCCCATCAAGGATGAGTGGTTCACCGCCTTCTCCGTGAACACTCGCGAAGCCGGCGTCAACGTCGCCGAGAAGGCGCTGGTCCGCTACATCATCAACATCCAGATGCAGGTGTTGAACACGCCGGCGTCGGGGACCAAGGCGGCGCCGGGGGATGAAGAGGCGCGAGGGGCGCAAGGGAAATGATGCTCCAAGGGAGTTCTTGAGGTGTCGCCGCTACGCGGCTCGTTCCTTGTTCGTTCAAATCCGTGGGCTTGTCGCGTTGCGCCTTCGCCCGCGGCTATTCATGTGTCGGCGCTCCGCGCCTTTCCGTCCGAGGTGGACTAAGGTCGGGCGGTGCACGCGCATCCCGAACCGGATCGGAGCAATGGAGAACTGGGGGCGGGTTTCGTTGACTCCCTGGAGGATTCGTGGGCTCCCGATTGAAATCGCCGATGACTTGGAGGTTCCAAAGGCGCGTAGCGCCGCAACATCAATAGCCGTGGTTGAAGTCGCTTGCGACGAGGCCACGAACACGGTCGGGGATTCGATAAGCCGCGTAGCGGCGACACTTCAGCGGACACAGAACACCGGCACAGTTCCGTCCTCCTTCAGGGACGCTCGGTCGCACGTTGAATTGCCGGTGGGGCGAGGCTCCCGCCGAGCCGGGTCTGCGACAATCCCGGGCGTTGCTCTGCAAGTTTCGACGTCCGGCTCAGCGGGAGCTTCGCCCCACCACGTCGCTGAAGCGGCGATACCGCTCAAAGTCCCGCCGCCGCGGCTCCATCCAGTAGCAAAGTCGCGCGGTCGCAGTTGCGCAGGGCGGTTGCGGGGCATTCGGGGGCGATGTCGCCTTGGAGCAGACGTTTCACCGGGGCCTGTTTGCGTTCGTCCAAGGCCATGCAGAGGACCTTCTCCGCCGAAAGCAGCGTGGGGATGGTGATGGTCAGCGCGTACTGCGGCATCGTGTGGATGTCGGGAAAGTGGCCCTGCTTCACCTGCTGCAGGCGGCAGGTCTCGTCGAGGGATACGATCTTGACCGCGCGTTCGTCGGTGAAGTTTGCCACGTGGGGATCGTTGAAGGCGAGGTGGCCGTTTTCCCCGAGCCCCAGCATGCAGAGGTCGATGGGTTGGGCGCGGAGCAGGGCCTCGTAGCGCTCGCATTCGCGGATTGGTTCATCGGCGTCGCCCTGGAGGTAATGGAAGGCCTTTGGTTGAAGCAGACTCTCGACTCGCTCCTTCATGTAATGACGGAAGCTGGCGGGATGGTCGCCGGCGATGCCCAGGTATTCGTCCATGTGAAACAACGTGACCTTGGACCAATCGACACCGCCGGCGTCGGCGAGTTGTTTAAGGAATTCGATCTGGGTGTTGCCCGTCGCCAGGATGGCGGCGGCGGCGCCTTTGGTCCCGATTGCTTGAGCCAGTTGGTCTTGTGTTTCGGCGACGGCGTCCGCGTAGAGCGCGGCGGCTTCGGAGTAGATCCGGACGGCGAGTGAATCGACGTTGAAGGTCTGGTTTGGTGAACCCATGAGTGTTGACTGGTTGATTCTCGGGGCGGTGACTGTTAAAGCGTTTGAGGCCCTGTGACGGCGGAACCAACACACAAAGCCGTTCATGGAGCGTCGGAACCTAACCAAGCCAAAATCATGAGTGAAGCAGAATTTGTCGGCCGGCATTATGCGACAGGCAATCGAACCCGGATCGCGTGGGAGGACGGTCTTGTCCGCCGAATAGAGGATTCCGGAGAGCCGGCGACCGGGGCCTTCAAGAACATCTGGATTGCGCCGCCGCTGGTCGACGTGCAGATCAACGGGTTCGCCGGTGTGGATTTTCAGCGCGAAGGCGTGGACGAGGCGGGCCTGCTGAAGGCGACGCGCGGTCTGCGCGAGGCGGGCTGCCCCAAGTATCTGCTGACCCTGATCACGGACGAATGGTCCGCCATGCTTGCGCGGTTTCGGCATTACCGCGCCTTGCGGGACAGAAATCCCGAGTTACGAGACGCCATCTTCGGCTGGCATGTGGAGGGGCCGTTCCTGAACGACAAGCCGGGCTTCAAGGGAGCCCACGAGGCGTCGGTCATGCGCGACCCCACGCCTGAGGACATGGTGGAACTGCGCGAAACCCTGCCGGATGACGCGATCCTGCTAACGCTGGCGCCGGAACGGGAGGAGGCCCTGGCCGCGATCGAAAAGGCGGTTTCGCTCGGCATCAAGGTCAGCGTCGGGCACGCCGATCCTTCGGCGGAACGGCTGAAGGAGGCGGTCGCGGCCGGCGCCACCGGATTCACTCATCTGGGCAACGGATGCCCGCAACAACTCGACCGGCACGACAACATCTTCTGGCGGGTGTTCGACACGCCGGGCCTGATGTCGGGCTTGATCTGTGATTCGATCCACCTGTCGCCAATGGCGTTTCGTGCGATCCACAAGTCGCTGCCGCCGGAGGCCATCTACTACACGACCGACGCCGTGGCTCCGGCCGGAGCTCCTCCGGGACGCTACTCGGTCGGTCGCTTCGAGGTGGAGGTGGGGGAGGATCGTGTCGTGCGGCAGCCGGGGCAGACGAACTTCGCCGGTTCGGCCCTGACGCCGATCGAGGGCATCCGCCGTTCTGCGGCGATGCTTCATCTTCCCTGGCAGCGGGTGTGGGACACCTTTTCGGCGCAGCCGTCAAAGTTGATGGAACGCGATTTCTCCCTGCGCGAGGGCGGTCCGGCGAATTTCTGCGTGATCGAAACGGATGAGACGAATCAAATTGAGAACGTGCGTGTTTATCGGGGTGGGATGGACGGGTGAATGTGCCGCCCAGCCTGCGCCCGACTTGATCATGGATTCCTTCCTCATCGAAAAGGCTCTGGCTCCCTTGGAGAGACAGCCTTTGCGCCATATCGGTCGCGCCGCCGATCTCGTGTGGTTTCAGTTCGGTGAGATGCGGGAAACTGCGAGTCCTTTATTCATGACGAGCAAATTGGCGTAAATGCTATTTTTTAATATCAATCTTTTGCACATGCTTTGGATTGCGGTAGTTTGCGACGTGAGCGCGGGATACCTCACCCAAAACCAACCAACCTCCGATAGCCTTCAACGAGGAGACAACCATGGACCAACTTACCCCCCAGGAAACGTACGCCCGGATCGCGGCGAACATGGAAACCGTCATGAAGGGGCAGGGGCCGGCGATCCGTCGGTTGCTGGCCGCTTTTGCCAGCGGCGGACATGTGCTGCTGGAGGACTATCCCGGCACGGGCAAGACCACGATGGCCAAGGCCTTGGCGTTGTCCATTGACGCGGGGTTCAAGCGGATCCAGTTCACGCCCGACCTGCTGCCCTCGGACATCCTCGGCGTGTCGATCTTCAACCAGAAGGAGCAGAGCTTCGATTTTCATCCGGGGCCGGTGTTCACGAACATTCTGCTGGCGGACGAGATCAACCGCGCGTCGCCGAGGACACAGTCGGCCTTGCTGGAGGCGATGGGCGAGGGGCAGGTCAGCGTCGAGGGTGAGCGGCGATCCTTGAACGGGCTGTTCTTCGTGATCGCGACGCAGAATCCGGTGGAGTTCCGCGGGACCTATCCCTTGCCGGAGGCGCAGATGGACCGCTTCGCGCTGCAGTTCAGCCTGGGCTATGTCGCGCCGGAGGAGGAGGTGGCGATCATGTCCGCGCAGGAACATGCGCACCCGATCGATTCGATCCAGCCTTGCGTGAGCGTCGAGGACATGTTGCGGTTGAAGCAGGCGGTGAAGGAGGTGCGGATCGGCGATGAGCTCAAGCGTTACATCGTGGATCTGGTCGCCGGCACGCGGACGGCGGTAGGCGTGCAGTTGGGCGCGAGTCCGCGCGGATCGTTGGCCCTGATGAAGGCGGCGCAGGCGCTGGCCTTGTTTGAAGGCATGGATTTTGTGACGCCGGAGCACATCCGGGAGATCGCGGCGTCGGTGATCGCGCATCGGGTGGCGTTGGACCCTCAGGCGAGGTTTGCGGGGACCTCGGCGGTCGGCGTGGTCGAGGAGATCATGAAGGGCGTTCCAACGCCGAAATAGGGCCGCTGCAGGCGAAAGTTTCAAATGGCCAAGCTCCAAATCCCAAAGAAGCTCCAATGACCAAGCTCCAAAAGAGGCGCGCGGGGGACATTCAAGGAGGGGCGACATTCCTGTCGCCCTGCCTGCGAAGCTGGCACGTGGCCGTGCGATGTAACGCCGAGCCCCAGGAAAACCCCCGGCGCCTTTCTGGCCCCTTCAGGGCCACGGTGGCAGGAATGTCGCCGCTCCTTGATTGGCGTCCGTCGCTTATTTGGGATTTGGAGCTTGGGACCGAGATCCACGGACACTCCCCGAACCGCCCCCACACCCTGACCCTCCAAACGTGAACTCATCCCCCAAACGCCATCCCCTGATCATCCGGCGACTCTACCGGAACTACCGGGGGTATTCGGGGATGACGCATTGGTTCAAACGGAAGTTTACGGCTGCTGGGAAGCTGGTGATCGTGGGGATGATCGTGACCGCCTGCCTCGGCGTGGACACCAACCGCACGGTGGCTTACCAGGCCTTCTGCTTCCTGGCGGCGGCGTTCATCGTCTCGGCGTTGACCAGTCGTTTTTCCCGGCCGCGCTTCGCGGTTTCGCGGACCCTGTCGCGTTACGGTTCGGCGGGCGAGCCGGTGGACTACAGCGTTATCGTGGAGAACCTGGATGCTCGGGCGCAGCGATCATTGAAATACGTCGATGAGCCGGCCGATCCGAGGCCGACGATCGATGCCTTTGCCTCGACGCCGGAGCCGAAGGAAAAGGGGCGCAACTTCGTGGACCGCTTCTTCAAGTTCCACCGTTGGGTCTGGCTCATCGAGCGCAATCAGCGCGGGACAATCGAGGAGACGGACCTGCCGGCCATTCCTCCGCTCGGACAGGCGGAGATCCGGCTGCGGCTCAAACCGACGAGGCGGGGCGTGATGCGGATCGAGAAGGGAGTGGTCGCGTGCCCCGATCCTTTCGGGCTTTGCCGGCAGATGTCGTCCGTGACCAAGCCGGAGAAGATCCTGATCCTGCCCAAGCGGTATCCGTTGCCGGACTTCGATCTGCCGGGGGCGATGCGCTATCAGCAGGGGGGGGTGGCGTTGGCATCGTCGGTGGGCGAATCGGAGGAGTTTGCCTCGCTGCGGGAATACCGGCATGGCGACCCGCAGCGTCGCATTCATTGGAAAAGCTGGGCGAAGGTGGGAAGGCCCATTGTGAAGGAGTTTCAGGCGGAGTTTTTCGTCCGGCACGCATTGATCCTCGATACCTTCAGTGAGGCAGCGCACAGCGAATTGTTCGAGGAAGCGGTCTCGGTGGCTGCGTCGCTGGCCTGCTCGATCGACACGCAGGACTCGCTCCTGGATCTCCTGTTCGTGGGACCCAAGGCCTACTGCTTCACGGCGGGGCGCGGGGTTGCGCACAGTGAGCAGATGCTGGAGATCCTGGCGTCCGTGGAAACCTGTCCCGGGGAGCCGTTCGATCTGTTGGACGGGTTGGTTGTGCGTCACGCTGCGGCGGTCAGCGGTTGTGTATGCGTGCTGATCGACTGGGACGATGCCCGACGGCGGTTGTTGGAGAAACTGCGCGGGCTGAATGTACCGACGATGGTCCTGCTGATCCGGGAGGCGGGCGCGCCGCCGATGACCCGGGAGGATTTGAACCTCGGGCCGGAGGACGCGTTTCATGTGCTGGAAGTCGGGGCAGTGGAGGAGGGGTTGGCGAAGTTATGAAGACGCCTCCATTCCTGATCTTTGGCGTGTTGGTCTTCTGGGGGCTGCAGACCGGGGCGCTGGTGTTTGGCGTGTTGATGGGCGCGGCTTTGGAGGCGTCGAGGACCGTGGCGACGCGCTGGGATTTCACGACGAAGGAATACAACCGGATCTGGGATCTGTGTGGGTTGCTGTTCCTGGGCGCGGCGCTCTACTGCTTCGCCACGCGGGATTCGCAGAACCTGGTGGTGACGATGTTCAATGCGCTGGACCCGTTCCGTTCCGGGAAACAGGCGAGCTACACCGACAACGCGTCGCTGCTGTTTTTTCAGTGGTGGCCGCTGGTGTTTTTCCCGTTTGCCGCGGCGCAGGTCTACGGTTCGCGGGATCGGCATCCGCTGAGCACGTTTTTCTATTTCATGCGGCGACGGGAGCGGTTGGCGGGGGTGGAGCCAGCCGGCGGATTCAACGTCAGCTACATCTACTTCGCCATCTGCCTGTTCGGCGCGAGCGCGACGGAGCATCGCTTTGGCTGGTTCTACCTCGGCTTTGCGTCGGTCGCGGCCTGGGGGCTGTGGGTGTTGCGGCCGAAGCGCTTTTCCGCGGCGCTGTTCGTGGCGCTGGCGGTTGCGGTAACGTGGGTCGGATATCGGGGTCATCAGCGGTTGCACCGGCTCCAGGGGCAGCTCGAAAGCGGGATCATGCAGTGGGTGACCCAATGGGCGAACCGGAACGTCGATCCAGACAAGGCTTTCACCCGCATGGGGCGGCTCGGAGACCTGAAACTCTCTGGCCGCATTGTGTTGCGCGTGACCCGCGAGGAAGGGGCGGTCCCGCTGCTGTTGCGCGACTCGGCGTATTCGATCTACCACCGCGAGCATTGGAATGCCGGCAAGGGACGAGAGTTCTCCTCCGCGTTTCCCGAGGCTGACACCACCACCTGGACAGTCGGGGAGACCCAGGCGAAAACGAACTCCGTCCGCATCTCGATGTATTTGAACCGGGGCAAGGGCATCCTGCCACTGCCTTCCGGGACGTGGCAGTTGGCGGATCTCGTTGTCGGCGAACTGAACCGGAACAAATACGGGGTGGCGCAGGTCCTTGAGGGGCCGGGCCTGGTGCAGTATCGCGCGCGGCATGCGGAGATTGCCGTGCCGGAGCTTCGGCCGGTCCTGGACTCGAACGGCCAAGTGGAGGAGTTGAGCTTGCCGGAGGAAGAAAGGCCGGCGATCGATCGGGTGGCGCGGTTGTTGCGGTTGGACTCTCGCAAGACATTGGGGGACAAGTTGAGGGCGATCGCAGGGTTCTTTTCGCGGGACTTCGAATACAGCCTGCATCAGGACGTTTCGGCGGTGGAACTGCCCCCCAACGTGACTCCGCTCTCCTATTTCCTGGAAAGCTCCAAGAAGGGGCATTGCGAATTCTATGGCACGGCCGCGACCCTGTTGTTGCGGCGCGCCGGCATCCCGTCCCGCTACGCGAACGGCTACGCGGTGTTTGAGGCGACCGATGAGAAGGAAGGGAAGTTTGTCGTCCGCGAGCGGCACGCCCACGCGTGGGCGATGTATTGGTCCGAACTGGAGGAGCGGTGGATCGATTTCGACATGACGCCGGCGAGTTGGCAGGAAGCAGAGGAGGACGAGAACAAGTCCCTGTTCGAGCCGGTGTCGGATTTCTTCAACCGCCTGAGTTTCGGCTTTTCGTCTTGGTGGTGGAGTTCCCGGGACGGGAGATTGCAACAATACCTGGCGGGGACGGTTGTGGCGCTGGTTGTGTTCCTGTTCTGGCGGCTGCTGAGGGGAAGGAGAAAACGGCAACAGGCCGATGGGCCAGGTCCCTCGTCGGTTCCGGTCGACTGGCCCGGAATGGACTCCGCGTTTTATGAGGTCGAGCGACGACTGGAGCGTGCCGGACTCGACCGGCACAAGGGTGAAACGTTGGGGCAATGGCTGACCCGATTGGGAAGGGCGTCGACGCCCTTCGACATCGCAGGGTTGGCCGGCATCCTGAAATTGCATTACCGCTACCGATTCGATCCGGCCGGGCTGGACGCGGCGGAGTTGACGGGGCTCAGGGAGCAGACGGAGAAATGGCTGAGGGAGGCGGAGCGGGGCGGAGGGGGGACGGCGTAGCCGCGACCGTTCGGTCGAATTTCGGCGGTCACAGACACGCCGCTACAAGCCGACCGATGTAGCGGCGTGTCTGTGACCGCCGCATCCCGGGATGATCGTCTTCCGGCCGCGCTTTGCGTTCCAAGCGCAACTCGGAGATTGCGTCCACGATTTAGGGCGCCTTCGCCTCCCGTCGCGCCATGCAGCATTTCTTGTATTTTCTGCCGCTGCCGCAGGGGCAGGGGTCGTTGCGGCCGACATCCTGCCAGGCCGCCGATTGTTCGTGCTCGGCGATCAGTTCCATGACCCGCGCGGCGGGTTGACCCTCGCGAATGAACTGGCCCATGACCTTCATGTAGGGTTCGACGTGTTCAAAGAAGCGTTTGTAGCCGGCGCAGAGGTAGTTGAGGCCGGGTTCGCCATCGGGTGTGGCGATGAAGCGGTGTTTCGGGCACTCGCCGTGGCAGGCGAACTTCACTTCGCATTCCCGGCAGTATTTCGGCAGCGTGTCCGCCTTGTCGGAGCCGAACTTGCGTTGCGCCTCGCTCTTCACCATGTCGCCGAGCGACTCGTTCATCAGGTTGCCGAGGCGGTATTTCGGGTAGACGTAGTGGTCACAGGAGAAGAGGTCGCCGTTGTGCTCCAAGGCCATGGCGGCTCCGCATTTCTCCGCGAAGACGCAGAGGTCGCTTTCGCCTCCCATCCAACTCTGCAGGGTGACGTCGAACAACTGCACGAACACGCGGCCCACATCCTGCACGACCCAATCCTCGAACACCTCAACGAGGAATTCGCCATACTGCTTCGCGTCAACGCTCCAGGGCGTGACCGGTGATTCGTCCTGTTTTGCGCCGGTTTCCGGAGGACAGGCCAGGTCGAGGCCGAGGTTGCCGGCTTCGGCGTCGGCATTCCGTTCAACCAGCGGGATGAACTGCAGATAGCTCGACCCGATCTCCTTGAGGAAGCGGTAGACTTCGCGGGGGTGTTGGGAGTTCTTCCGGTTGACGACAGTCAGGGTATTGAATTCGGTCTTGTGCTTCTTGAGCAGTTCCAAGCCGGCCATGACCTTGTCGAAGGACGCCGTGCCCTTCTTGTCCACGCGGTAGAAGTCGTGCAGGTGGCGCGGGCCGTCGACGCTGAGTCCGACCAGGAACTCGTTCTGCGTGAAGAACTCGCACCATTCGTCGTCAAGCAGGGTGCCGTTGGTCTGCAGGGAGTTGACGATCCGCTTGCCCTTGGCGTGCTTCTTCTGCAGTTCGACCGCCTTGCGGAAGAAACTGACGCCGGCGAGCGTGGGTTCGCCGCCCTGCCAGGCGAAGATGACCTCCGGCACATCCTGGGCCTCGATGTATTGCCGGACGTAGTTTTCGAGGACCTCGTCGGACATCTTGAAGTTCTCGTTGGCGGGGTAGAGTTTTTCTTTTTCGAGGTAAAAACAGTATTTGCAGTCGAGATTGCACAGCGCGCCCATGGGCTTGGTCATGACATGGAAGCCGCGCTGGGCGGAGGAGGGCATGGCGGAGTCGGACATTGCCTCAAGTCTTGTGCGCGGCGGACGCGGAATCCAGTCGATTCGAAACGAAATCTTGTGGCGTGGGGCGTCGAGGATCAGGTGTGGCCTTGGTGAACGAGGCTGCGGAGGCGTCCGTGGGGCGGTTCCGTGGCCATTTTCGGAACAAAGAGAGCAAGTGTTGGGATATGGCGGCGGGAACTGCGGAAGGCTCCCCGCCACAGAATCCTTGTTGTGAATCGCGGGCGGTTGTGCAATTGCTTTGCGCTTATTTTTGCAGCCTTGCCCATGACAGACTCAAACGACAATTCCGCCGGCGATCCGGGAGCTTCCGCCTCGTCGGCCAAAACCGATTTCATCCGGGACATCATCGCGGAGGACCTGCGGAGCGGTAAACACGCCGGTCGCGTCGCCACGCGCTTTCCGCCGGAACCCAACGGCTACCTCCACATTGGTCATGCCAAGTCCATCTGCCTGAATTTCGGCGTCGCGTTGGAGAACGCGAACGCGACCTGCAACCTCCGCTTCGACGACACCAACCCGGCGGCCGAGGAGACCGAATACGTGGATTCCATCAGGGAGGACGTGCGCTGGCTGGGGTTCGACTGGGAGGACCGGGAGTTTTTCGCGTCGGACTACTTCGAGAAGCTCTATGAGTATGCCGTGATCCTGATCAAGAAGGGCAAGGCCTATGTCTGCGAGCTTTCGATGGAGGAATTCGGCAGGGAATACCGCGGCGTCCCGACTTCGCCGGGCAAGGAAAGTCCGTGGCGCAACCGCCCGGTTGAGGAGAATCTGGACCTGTTCGAACGGATGAAGGCGGGGGAGTTCGAGGACGGCTCGAAGGTCCTGCGCGCCAAGATCGACATGGCCTCTCCCAACCTGCACATGCGCGACCCGGTGATCTACCGAATCAAGAAGGTCCCGCATCATCGCACCGGCGACACGTGGAAGATCTACCCGATGTATGACTACACGCACTGTCTTTCGGATGCGATCGAGGGCATCACGCACTCGCTCTGCACCCTGGAATTCGAGGTGCATCGCCCGCTCTACGACTGGTGCGTGAACGAGGTGGGGATGGAGTGGAAGCCTCGGCAGATCGAGTTCGCCCGGTTGAACATCAGCTACACCGTCCTGAGCAAGCGCCGTCTGTTGGAACTGGTGCGTGAGAAGCGCGTCGATGGATGGGACGACCCGCGCATGCCGACCATCTCAGGCTTTCGTCGCCGCGGTTACACGCCGGAGTCCATCAGGACCTTCTGCAACCGGCTCGGCGTGACGAAGTTCAACAGTGTGACGGACATTGCGTTGCTGGAGTTCAGCATCCGGGAACATCTCAACAAGATCGCCCCGCGCGTCGCCGGCGTGCTGCGGCCGTTGAAGGTGGTGATCGAGAATCTGCCAGAGGGCCAGGTCGAGGAGTTGGAGGCGGTGAACAACCCGGAGGACGCAAGCGCGGGCACGCGGAAGGCGCCGTTCTCCCGGGAGATCTACATTGAGCGGGACGATTTCATGGAGGATCCGCCCAAGAAGTTCTTCCGTTTGGGGCCTGGTCGCGAGGTGCGCCTGCGCTACGCCTATTTCCTGAAGTGCCACGATTTTGTGAAGGACGAGGCGACCGGCGAGATCACGGAACTGCGCTGCACCTATGATCCTGAAACGAAGGGCGGCAACGCTCCGGATGGCCGCAAGGTCAAGGGCACGATCCACTGGGTCTCGGCGACGCACGCTGTCGATGCGGAGGTGCGGCTCTACGACCGGTTGTTCACGGTGGAAAACCCCGGCGACGTGCCGGAGGGCGGAGATTATCGTGACTTCCTGAACCCGGATTCCTTGGAAGTTCTGACGGGCTGCAAACTGGAGCCGGGACTCGCGGACGCCAAGCCCGGCGATCGTTTTCAGTTTGAACGCATGGGATACTTCTGTGTGGACGCGCAGGATTCGAAACCGGGGAAGCCCGTGTTCAACCGCACGGTCACGCTCAAGGATACCTGGGCGAAGATCCAGAAGGCGGGCGGGTGAGAGGGCGGGAGCCGAACATTCAAATCCCTGCGTTGAACGTTCAAAGATGAGTTCGCTTTGAGCGGGGACGCCAAGTCTTCCCGCGCATAAGCGACACGCTGCCGGCGCGGGTCACTCGTGCTTGTCGACCACGTGGTGGAGTTCCTCGATGGCGCGGGCGATGCGGATGTTGTGGAAGCCCCGCCCGATCAGAGCCCCAAAGACGATCAGCGCCG
Organism: Verrucomicrobiales bacterium; assembly: GCA_038126235.1. Classification (GTDB taxonomy): domain Bacteria; phylum Verrucomicrobiota; class Verrucomicrobiia; order Limisphaerales; family JAYPEY01; genus JAYPEY01. The sequence goes on along the minus strand of JAYPFK010000031.1, from coordinate 3,589 downwards.
GGATGAAGACGGCTTCGCCGAGATGGCCGGCCAGGAGCAGGGTGGCGACGATGCCGACGATGCCGACCGCGAACTCCACCTCGCCGCGTTTGAAGTTCTCCCGTTGCTCCTCAATCCAGGTCTTGACGTGCTCTTTCATCGCGGTGGGGCGTCACTTTTCGAAGCCCTTGAGATCCTCGGAGAGGAACTTGATCACGTCCTTGAACTTGGCCTCGTTCTCTGGGTTGACCTCGATGAGGGTCTCATGGGCCGCAATGGAGTTGCGGGATGCCTCCTCCTTGGAGGGTTTGGGCCCCGCCTCGACGGCCTTCATCTCGGTTTCCTCAAATCCGTCGCCCTCGGAGACGTTGAAGAGATCCAGCACGCCGAGGTTGTCCAGCAGTCCGGCGACGCGTTCGCTGGGGTTGAGCAACTCGAAGGCTTTCGGGCTTTCGGGGCCGTCCGCGTCCCGCGCGTCCATGGCCAGCCGGGCGAGGACGCCGAGAAAGGTGCTGTCCATGATCAGGCAGTCGCAGAGGTCGAGCCGGAAGCGGCGGTTGCCGCGGTCGCGCAGGCCCTCGATCAGACGGCGGAAATCCACGCTGGAGGAAAAGTTGGCGCGGCCGCAGATGCGCACACAGGCGTGTCCGCCGATGACGGCCACGGACATTTCGTTTGTGTTGACGCTCATGATCAGATTCTAACGCTACATCGACCCCATCACCATTCGACTTTTGGGAAAAGGGTTCAACAGGAAATTTCTCAGGCGGCCCGGCGTCGTTCGGCGGGGCGGGAGGATTCGTCGCCGCGTACGATTTCGGTGAGGGTCTTTTGAAGCATCAGGGCGCTGTCGGTTCCGGAGGAAACCATGCTGCGGTTGCAATCAAGCAGCAAATCCATGGCGCGGATGAGTTCGGCGCGGGAGTAGCGGGACGCCTGCGGCATGGCCTTGAAGAGGACATAGGGGTTTGCCGCCAGCGGGTTGATGCGCCGATCTTCCGGCATGGCGTCCGGCGGCACGCGGTCCAGTTGGGCCTTGAATCCCTGGTAGTTCCCCCCGGGACGCAGCCAGCGCGCCGCGACCATCTCCTTGAGGAAGATCATCACCCGCACCTTGGAAATGAGTCCGTAAAGCATGCCGATCTCCGATTTCTTTGAATCGGTCTTCATCGCCCAAAGTTCCTCGTCCAGCGCCCGGAGCAGGGAGGTCAGGTTGCGGTCGCCCAAGGCGTCGCCCAAGGCGAAGGCGCGGGCCTGTTTGTTCCGGGTGGAAATCGTCTCAACATCGGCCAGTTCGATGCGTCTTCGGTCGCCGACAAAGACGGTGAGTTTTTCGACCTCGTTGTTCAGTTGGCGTGCGTTGGGGCCGGTGTAGGCGACAAGTTGGGCGACGGCGTCCTCGGCGATCTCCTTCTGCTGGGCGCGCAGCTGTTGCCGGGCCCAGCTCTCCGCCTGCCCCGCCCAATCCCGATCATTCTCACTCCAGCCGGCAAAGGTCTCGACGGCGCCGATCTTGTTGATCGTCTTGTAGAAGGACTTTCGCTTGTCGACTTTCTCGGCGCTGATGAGCAGACGCACGTCGCCCCAGTCGAAGGACTTGAGCATGTTGGCGAAGTCGGCCAGTTCCTCCGTGACGGTCTTGCTGGTCGCGGTGCGGCCGTCGCCGAGAAAGTCGCAGTTCTTGAACCAGACGACCTTGCCGCCGCCGAAGAAGGGAAGGGTCTGAAGCGCTTCACGAAGCCGGGCCAGGCACTTGAGGGCCTCGGCGACGGTCTGGGCGGAGCCTTCGACCACCTCGTTGTCCATGCCGCCGAGATCGCCGCAGAGCTTCTCGTAGACGTGCGCGGCGCGTTGCTTGACGGCGAGGTCATCGTCGCCACAGAGGAGGATCAGGGGCTCGGAGGGAATGGCGCGCGGACCGGCCATCGTCAGTCTTCGTCGTCCTCTTCGTCGTCCAGGTCATCCGGATCCGGGCCGCTGGCGTTCATCTGCTCCAGGATCTCGGACATGTCCTCGACGGCGTCGAAGAGGGTGCGGGCGACGTAGATGGGGCGTTTGGCCGCCGAGGCGAGCGCGAGGCAGTCGCTGGGGCGGGCGTCCAGTTCCACCACATTCTGGCCCAGATCGTTCTCTTGTTTGAGGAGCAGACGGGCGAAATAGGTGGATTCGCGGAGTTCGGTGATGACGACCCGTTCGACGGAGACGCCAAGGCCGCGGAAGATCTGCATGATGAGGTCGTGTGTGAGGGGGCGTTCCTTGGGATGATTGCGCAGAAACATGCCAATCACGGCCCCGATCTGCTTCTCCACATGGATCACGAACACCTTGTCGTCGTTGCCCACGAAAATTGCGCAGCCGCTGTTGGCTGGCAGGATTCCGCGAATGGCGACGGGCACGACATCTTTCATACGCGGTTAGTGTAGGGGGGGCTCCCGCCAAAACACAAGTTGTGAATTGTCAGGGGCGATTTCGGCGCTCCATGATGCCGTCCCAATGAGTCTGAAGGACAAGATCGTTCCGTTCGACAAGCTGGCGGAATGGCGCGCAACCCTGCGCGCCGAGGACAGGACCCTGGCCGCGACCAACGGCTGTTTTGACCTCCTCCACGCCGGGCACGTGACCTATCTGGAGACCGCCCGCAGTTTCGCGGACGCATTGGTGGTCGGGCTGAACGGTGACGAATCCGTGAGGGCTCTCAAGGGGGAGGGCAGACCGATCAATTCCGGGTGGGACCGGGCCATCGTGCTGGCGGCCCTGGAATCCGTGACGGCGGTCACGATTTTTCCGGACGTGCGTGCGACGGCGTTCCTGGCGGCGGCCAATCCGGACATCTACGTCAAGGGCGGAGACTACACGTTGGAAACCTTGGATCAGGACGAGCGGAGGGTCGTGGAACTGGGCGGCGGCCGGATCGAGTTGGTGACCTTCGTGCCGGACAAGTCGACGACGAGGACGATTGAGGCGATCGGGATGCGCGGAGAGCGGTGATGCTCAAGGTCCAAGCTCATGGAGGAACGGGAAGGAGTTGCCGGCAAGCCGAGTGGCGGCGATAAGGTGGCGATCATGCAGGTTGAACGGCGCTCCGCTTGGGAACACGATCACGTCTTCGGTCAGGACCGGAGGAAGTCCGGCGAGTCGAGGACGCTGTGGGTGATCGCCCTCACCGCAACCATGATGGTCGTGGAGATCGGCGCGGGGATCGTCTTCGGGTCCATGGCCTTGCTGGCGGACGGATTGCACATGGCTTCCCATGCGGCCGCGTTGGCGATCTCGGCATTTGCCTACAGGTATGCGCGGAGGTATGCACGCGACCGCCGCTTCAGTTTCGGAACGGGGAAGGTGAATTCGCTGGGCGGTTTTGCCGGCGCGCTGTTGCTGGCGGTCTTTGCTCTGATGATGGCTTGGGAAAGCTGCGAACGGCTGCTGAATCCGGTCGCCATCAGCTATAATCAGGCGATCTTGGTGGCGATTGTTGGCTTGGTCGTCAACGGGGTCTCGGTTTTCATTCTGGGAGAGGATCACGGACACGACCACGGACACGACCACGGACATGATCACGGACATGATCACGGACATGATCACGGACATGATCACGGACATGATCACGGAC
>JAYPFK010000030.1:0-88542 GCA_038126235.1 Verrucomicrobiales bacterium | reverse complement strand
GCGCTGACGGTGGCAAACGGCGTGCTATACGTGGGCGGCGATTTCTCAGACCTGCGCGGTTCGGATCGCGGCTTTGGCGGCGCGGTGGCGGTTTCGGATGGCGGACTCTTGGATTGGGATCCGGCGGCCAACGGCGTGGTACGGTCGATCGTGGCGGCGGGTCACTCGGTCTACCTGGGGGGGGAGTTCACCTCGTTGGGCATGATCCCGCGTAACCGGATCGCTGAGCTGGCGCCGGCATCGTCGGCGACCGCGGCGGCTCAGGTGCGACCGTGGAATCCCAGCGCCTCTGATCGTGTGCTGACGATGGCATTCCAAGGAGGCCAACTGGCGGCGGCAGGAGCGTTCCGCAGCATTGGCGGCGTCGAGCGGCGCTACCTTGCGTCGATCAGCAAGCTGACCGGTCGGCCGACGGACTGGAAGCCGGTCGTGAACGGCGAAGTGCGGGCGCTGAAGGCGACGGGGCGCACGATTTTCGCAGGCGGCGGCTTCACAAGCGCCGGCGGCCAGACCCGGCTTCGCGCGGCGGCCTGGGACATTGGGACCGGGCAGTTGATCTCATGGAATCCGGAAATCACGGACGACTCCGGGGACAGCTCGACCGGTGTGGACGCGATGGAGATTGCGGCCGAGACCGTCTATCTGGGTGGCCGGTTTACCCACATCGGCGGCGTGGCTCATGCAAACCTGGGTGGCGCGCATCTTCAGACGGGGATGCCGGTGTCGTGGAGCGCGCATCCTAACGACAAGGTCCGCGCGCTCAAGTCGCTGGGAAACCATCTTTACATCGGCGGCGAGTTCGACCGCGTGAACGGTCAGACCATCGCCTATCTGGCGCGGGTGGCTCTGGATACCAGGTTGCTGGAGCAGAGTTGGAACGCACGGCCCAACAACAGCGTGTTTGCGTTGGAAGGAAAGAACGGCGTTCTCTATGCGGGAGGTTCGTTCAGGACGTTTGAGGGATCAACAATTCTCCAGGCCTTGGCGGCGATCGATGTTTCGGGAGCCGATCCGGTTCCATTGACGGGTTGGAACCCTCGGATTTTCGCGGACGATTCATTCAGGGTGAACGCCCTGCGGATCGTAGGCGACAATCTCTACGTGGGCGGTCGGTTCGGCCAGGCCGGAGGGGGACAGATCCGTGAGAACCTTGCGGCGTTTGATTTGGCGGGCAACGGCCAGCCCAACAGCTGGAATCCGAACGCCAACCGCGAGGTCTATGCGTTGATCGGCTCCGGCAATTCCATCTATGCCGGTGGAGCCTTTACCGCGGTAGCCGGACAGGTGCATCCGCACTTTGCGGCCTTCACACTGGCGGATGCCCCGGTGGTGACCGGCGAACCTGCGGACCTCGTGTTGGCCAAGGATTTCGAGGCGACGGCAGGAACTCAAAACTTCGACAAGTATCAGCTGAATGTGGCGGCGATGGGCGCAGGCGAGCTGACCTATCAGTGGTTCAAAAATGGCCAGGAACTGACTGGTGAGATGGGGACGCAGCTCGTCATCACCCGGACCGGCGATCCTGTGCAGGTTTCCGACGCGGGCGTCTACCACGTTGTCGTGCGCAATGCTGAAGGTACGGCCTACAGCCGTGAGGCGCGCGTGACCGTGCTGGAGAAGGCGTCGATCGTGCAGAATCCGGCGGCTCCTGCGGACATCCAGCTGGGCGACGACGTGACGCTTTCGGTGGTGGCGACGGGCGGTCAACCCCTGAGTTACCAGTGGCTGGTCAATGGAACGCCGATTGAAGGGGCGAAGGAGTCGGTTTTGCAGCTCAATTCCATCTCGGGCGATCAGGCCGGCGCCTATCGCGTGATCGTGAGCAATCCGGTTGGCAGTGTCACGTCAGGCGAGGCCGTGATCGAGCTGAACCTGCCGACGGACGTCGTCCTGAGCGACGACTTTGCGGACCGGTTGACGTTGGTTGGCAAGCCCTCGGGCACGGCGAGGGCGGATAACTCGGAGGCAACTGTCGAGCGATCCGGAGGGCGGCAGGAGCCCCGCCATGGCGGTAAGGCGGGCGGTCATTCGCTCTGGTTCACTTGGAAGGCTCCCGCGAGCGGCGTGGCTACGTTTGACACCCGTGGCAGCGATATCGACACGGTCCTCGCCGTCTACACCGGGACGGATCTCAATGCGCTCACCATGGTCCGCGACGCGGACGACCACAAGGACGACGACGACAACGACGCGGACGACGATGCCGAGGATAAGGCGCGCAAGCGGCGCACCTTCTTTGCTGAGTCCCTGAAGTTCGAAGCGGTGGCGGGCTCGGAGTATCAGGTGGCGATAGACGGTTACAACAAGGCGATCGGCAACGTTGTCGTCAACTGGAGCCTCAACGAGACAGGGGGTGACCTTCCCGTCATCGTGGAAGACTCAGGCGAACTGGATTCGGGTGGCAACCGGAGCCTTGTTGCAAAGGAAGGTGAACGCGTGGAACTGCGTATCCTGGGATATGGTGTGAAGCTGAATTTCAACTGGTATCACAATGGCAATCTAATCCCGGACGCTCACAGCACGATCTACGTGATCGACCGGCTGACCCCGGACACCGTGGGTGAGTATCAGGCGGAGGCGTTCAACCAGGACGGCAGCCATCACATTCGTTCCAAGAAATTCGTGGTGGAGATCGGCATGAACAAGAACGCCAATACGGTCAACAAGCTTCAGGATCTCGACCGTGCCCAAGGGCAACAGGGACGAAGCGGCTTTGGTCGGCCCCAGAACCTAATTCCTGTCTCCGCCGGAGCCTTGGGAACACAGGTGGCGAACAACGCCCGCTCCTCCACGCAAGAGGGTGAGTTGCGGATCGCCAACCAGCTGGGCGGCTCCTCAAGGTGGCTGCAACTAAAGGTCGAGCAGCTCACCACGCTCACCGTTGATACCATCGGCAGTGAGATCGACACACTGCTTGCTGTCTACATCCCACCGCAGGGCGTGGCCTTGGACGATTTGAAGTTTGCGGACCTGGATTTTGTAGACAGCGACGATGACGGCGCGCCGGATAACCTACGAAGCCGTCTTGCGGATCTGCCCGTGTCGGCGCAGGAATATCTAATCGTCGTGGACGGAAAGAACGGGGCGACCGGCGAGATCAAGATCAACTACCGTCTAGGGGTGAGTCCTGAAATAGATATGCCGGGGCAGCCGGTGGCAGGACAGGAGAAGCGGGCCGGGGAGACCGCGACGTTTAGTGTGACGGCGACCGGCACGCCCCGCGAAGGGGAAACTGAACTGGACTATGAGTGGCGCTTCAACGGCGAGCCGATCGATCCGATTGCCAATCCCAGCGCCGCCACGGCTACATTGAGCCTGTCAGACCTGCTGCTCTCCCACAGCGGTAATTACACCGTGCGGGTAAGCAATCACATGGGCGAAGTGACCAGCCAGATCTCGAAGTTGACCGTGACCGAGGCGGGCGAGGCCCCCGCGATCACGCAACAGCCGGCCATTGTGGAGCCGAAGTTGTTCGTGACGGGGGACAACGTCACGTTCACCGTCGCCGCTTCGGGCGATCCGGCGCCGACCTACCGCTGGCGCAAGGGCGGGATGCCGCTGGCGGATGGAGGTCGCATTGCCGGCAGCGGAACGGAGATGTTGACCATCTCGACGCTGGATTTCGGCGATTCCGGCTCCTATGACGTGGTCGTCAACAACCCACATGGAAACCTCACGAGCCTGCCCGTGGCTTTGGATGTGGGATCGATCCCGGTTCTCACGACGGAGCCGCAGTCGCAGAGCGTCTGCGCTGGCGGCGCGTTCATGCTCACAGCCGCTGCGACTGGGACGCCGGCGCCAATGTTCATCTGGCGCAAGGGGACGACCGTCCTGACGGAGACCGGGCCGACGTTGACGATCGACCCGGTGACTCCCGCGGACGCCGGGGTCTACACGGTGGAGGCGAAGAACGACCGGGGATCGGATGTCAGCGCCGCGGCAACGCTCACGGTGACCGACAAGCCGGAGATCCTCGCCCAACCGGCCCTGATCAGGGTGGACAAGGGCAAGACGGCCATGCTTGAGATCGAAACGAGCGGCGCGACTTCCCTCCAATGGTTCTTCAGGAAGAAGGACACAGACCCGTGGACGGAACTCCCGGAGGAGACGTCGGCGTTGTTGACGATCGGAAATGTCCAGCCGTCAAACGCCGGTGAATACAAGGTCGAGGCGGTCAACGGCTGCGGTTTGGTGGAGAGCGCGCCGATGCAACTGGCCATCAAACACCTGTCGAACCCGAATTTCGCGAACGGGAAGTTCGGTTTCAACATGGACGGCGAGGCCGGGGATGTCTGGATCTTCCAGGTTTCGACCGACCTGAAGAACTGGTCGGAAGCGGGCCGGGTGACCTTGGACGCCAGCGGCGTTCCGGTGAGCGTTTCGGCCGACCCCGGTATGACCTACGCCACGACGTTGACCATCCTGGGTGGCCGGGTCGTGGATAACGCCTCCACGACGACGCAGGGGGCGCGGATGTATCGCATCTTGAAACCGTAGAGGCACCCGCCAAGGTGTGGGGAAGACAATTCAAGTCCCGGCCGGGTGGTCGGGCGCGCGGGCTCCGGCGTAGGACCAATCCCTGTGCCGCCGGAGCCCGCTTTCTTGAGCCGCGGAGTTTATTCGAAGCGTGTATCCAATCGGCTGACAATAGGTGTCAAACCGCGCTTCGAAAGTGGGGCCGAAATGGTGATTGGACATTTTGAAACAGCCTGTGGCAGGATGTGGAACAATATGTGTTTCAACGGCTTACGAGTGTATGCGCAGCAGAGGGATTGGCGGATTCGAATCCCGCCCTCTCCGCCATCACGTTCTTCACCTGTTTTCGGATGGATTGCGTCCACCCAATCTCCTCTCCTTGGTCCTCGCGTATTTTGCAGCCGGCGTCTTTGTCGAATCGTGTCTCGAATTGTATGCGCGAGTGTGTTTGCAAGGGGACGGGTGCGTTCTGTTTCGAGGTTGTCAGTGTGTTTTTCGCGGCAATAAACAGCCCAAATATGCCAGATAACGATTTACCGGCAACAGGCTTGCTTTTTTCTTCAGGCGCCCCATTCTCCCGTTCCCCTCCTTAGGGTTGGTGATGCGGGTTTGGGGTTGGTTGGCGGGATGCCATCCATGTGCCTGACAGGTAAGTCTCTGTTTGATAGACAATGGACCGGCAACGCAAATACGGGTTTGAGTTGGAGCAGCTGGAGCAACGGCTTCTTCTCTCGGCAGACGGAGTGACCGCGGTCATGCCATCGTCTGGCGATTCCGTTTTTAATGCGGCTGAGGTTGTCGTCGATGACCCTTACGATGTCTCGAATGAAGACGCATCGGCTGACCTTTTTGGGGGCGATAGCACCTTGTTCGACGGCGTTCCACTGGAGGATGTTTCGCCGGATTTTCCGGTTCCGGACGGTGAGGAGAATCCCGAGACTGAGGTTCCTGAGGTTTCCCTGACTTCCTTCGAACCTTCGTCTGACGACCTTGGCTTTGCCTCCGAATATGAAGGCACGATGGACGAAGACGCTCTCGCGGGAACGCAGGGGGACTTTGCGGCGGACACCGACTTGCTGATTGGGTCCCTGCTTGCCGCGAATCCGCCGCCGGTTGACGGGGAGGCCGGGGAACCGGTTGATTCGGCCGGAAAATCGAGTTTTGACGAGACCGCGAATGTGGAGCGCGGGATTTTTGTTTTTGGCAACGGAGGAGAACAGAGTCTTGAGGAGGCGTTGGAGGATGATGGCACGCTGCGGATCGGCCTGGATGACACCTTGCGGGGAAGCGGTGAAATCGACGGGGATGTCGTTGTCGAGGGGACGGTGAGTCCCGGTAATTCGCCCGGGCTTCAGGTGATCAACGGCAACCAGACCTACGCCTACACCTCGAAGCTGCTCATTGAGTTGGCCGGCCTGACGCCGGAGACAGGTTACGATCAGGTGCAGATTTCTGGACAGGCCACTCTGGGCGGCGAACTGGAGGTGGCCCTGCTTGACGGATTCCAACCCGTCGAGGGCGACACCTTTACCATCATGACCTTCGGTGAGGTCACCGGCGACTTCGACGAATACACGGGGCTGGCTTTGGGGGGAGGCCTGGTTCTCAAGCCGACCCTGAACGAGAGCAGCCTGACCCTGACGGTCGTCCAGTCCCAGCCCGATCGACCGGTCCTGTTCATTCACGGATTCGGCGGTTCCTACTTTGCGGACGATTCGACGGACGGTGTGGATGAGTGGCTGACGACGCGCGGCCCGCATCCGGAATCGATCACGATGGATCCGTTCTCGCACATCGGGTGGGACCTGATCCGCTCGCTCGAGAATGTCGGCTACGTTCAGGATGTCACCGTGTTTGAAGCGAACTGGGATTGGCGGGTGGAGGTGGGACCGACGGACGGCGTCTCGGACGGCGTCCTCAACGGCGTGACCGGCGCGTCGATCACGGATGGGACGTACGAGACCGGAGTCGATTACCTCGGCTATTGGCTGCAGAAGGCGGTGGCGCGGTGGACCGAGTTGACGGGGAACGCTCCCGAAGCGGTCGACGTCATCACGCACAGCACCGGAGGGCTCGTGGCCAGGTCCTACATCCAGAGTTCCGCTTACGGTGACGGGTTGCCCAAGATCGCCAACCTGATCCAGGTGGGCGTGCCCAACCAGGGGGCTTTGGACGCGTGGAACATGCTCAACAACGATTTCAGCGCCTCGGGGGCGACCCGAGGCGCGGCCGCCTTGGTCAATCGCGCCTATCAGATGCTGCTGGCTGGAACCGATATAGCCGGTCCCTCGGGCGACATCCTCGCCTCCAATCCCCCCAGCGAGGCGGAGTTCGTCGGCCAATACATCGCTTCTCTGCAGGGACTGCTGCCGACCTTTGCGTTTCTGGATTCCGACAACGACGAGGTCCTGGAGACCTTGAGCGGGGCCCTGGTCAACGATCTCGTCCTGGATCTGAATGGCGGGACGGACGCCAACGTGTTTTTGAATCGGTCCGGCGCGCTGTCGACGACGATTGTCTACGCGACCGAAAGGGACACCGAAGCCAGGACGGTGGTGCGCACGGGGGTGAACCTTGGATCGGGGCTCAAGAATGAGTTGCTGCCCTTCAGCCGGACGCTGGGACGCCTGCCGAACCCGGGCGAGGAATGGTATGAACTGGTCAAGGTCGCCGACTCCGGCGATGCGACCGTCGCCACGGAGTCGTCCGTCGGTTTGTTCCTCGGCTCGACTCATCCCCAACTGACCTTGGCGGAGATCGACGCCGCCAGCGCAGGGGCGGAGGTCGGACATCAGGCTCTCATCCACGACGTCTATTCCCAGCGGAAGATCATCGAGGCGTTGACCGGCAGTCTGCCCGCCGTGGAGACCATCAGCGTTGACCTGCTGGATTCCAAGTCGGCATTCGCGATCCAGGTCATCGCCTTGGGGCTGCTTGATCCGGTGGAGGCGGCCACGCAGGCGTACCAGGACGTCATTTCCCTCATCGACGGTCTTCAGCCGCATCTGGATCCCTACCTGAACGCGACGCTGCCGATCGTGAATGAGACAGTCAGCGAACTGATCGGCGTCGATCTCCTGAAATCGCTCGCCGACTCGTTGCCCACCGTGGAGGCGAGTTCGGCGCCGACCTTGGCCGGGTTCGAGGAGGCGGTCGAGGATGCGATCGGGTTGACCGATGTGGGCGGGTCGGACTTCAACAATCCGGAGTTCACGTTGACCCTGGTTGATGGCGTCTACAGCTTTGCCTTTGACTTCGGGATCTCTGGCTCGCGTCAGTTCCAGCTTGACCTCAGCGCGTCCGACATTCCGGTTGATGGGGCGATCACGGTGGACCTCTCCACTGTCTGGAACCTGGACTTTGCCTTCAACTTCGATCTGGGAGCCTACCTGTCCGACATCCGGGGCGGATTCAGCGCGACCGATTTTGCGGTCGAACTGAATGAACTGACCGCCTCGGCGACGATCGACACCAGCGGCATCGATGTCGGATTGATGTTTGACGACTTCGGGGCGATCTCGATTGACGATGGCCGGGTGACCGTCACCGGCTCGGCGGCGGTCTCGCCTGCCGCTCCCGGAGCGATCACGCTTGAGCAGATCCGGAACGAGTCCATCCTCTCCCTTTTCTCGGTGAACCCAACCGGGACTCTGAACATGGTCCTGCCGGTCAGCACGATTCTGAGCGGACAGGATTTTGCCTTCAACGGAACGACCACCCTGACCCTGAGCGATGCAGATCTGTTCGGCGGGGATCCGGTGGATGTCAGGATCGGGGTGGTCGGGAGCCTGGTGGTTCTCGGCCAGTCCATCGAGGGCAGTTTTGTCCTTCGTCGAACAGGAGCCGGGGCGGGGCAGGTGACGACGGTGACCGCGACCATCTCCAACCTTGAACTGAAGGCCGGCGCGACGGTGGTCCTGAAGTTGAACGGCTCCGGGGCGCTCCAGATCGACGATTCGGGCATCGCGGCGAAGTTTGACCTGAACCTGGTTGCGGGGCCGGCCGATCCCGGCGTGGACGTCACGGGGGCTGCAGGCTTGGAAATCAACACCACCGGTTCGGCCGTGGCTGAGATTGACGGGAAGACGGTGAATCTGGCGGGGGGCTCTTACTTCTTGATCAGATTGACCGACAGCAGCCTGACGATCAACGGCAACTCCTTCACGGCCGACCTTCTGAGTTTCTCCAAATCGGGAGGAAGCGTTGATGTGACCGGCGCAAATGTCGGATTCTTGTTGGCGGCTGGCGGGAAACGCGTTGTCAGCCTGTCCGATGCGGACGCCGCCTTCAGGTTTACGGCTGATGGCATCGCGGGCGCATTGGCCAACGCGACGGTTCATGCGCCTGACTTCCCGGACTTGTCCCTGACCGGAACCTTCGGTCTCGAGGTCAACACGACCGGAATGGAGATCACCTTGAATCTGGGCGGCGGTCCGGTGGTGATTGCGGGCGCCGCGGGCGGCTTCGTGCGTGTGACGGTGGCAAACGGCGCGTTCACGGTCCTGGGCAACGTCGTTTCCGCGACCCGGTTCGAGTTGGAGAAGGATCAGAATGAAGTGCGCGTGTCCGCCAGCGGGTTGAGTTTGACCCTTAAGGCGGGCGGGTCCCGGATTCTGGAGCTTGGCTCGGGGGCTGGGGAGTTCCGTTTCAGCAATCTCGGCGTGGCAGGGACGCTTTCCCTGAACGTGCTGGAAAATTCGGAGTTGCCGGATATCAGCTTCTCCGGAGCCTTTGAAATCTCGGTCAACACCCGTTCCGAGGCGGCGGTGGTTGGCGCCGACACCCTGCCTGCCGGTCCTTACTTCCTTACGACTGCGCGCAGCGCGACCTTCACGGTCCTGGGCAACGCAATCACCGCGGACAGCCTGAGTTTTGAAACCTTGGGTGCCGGAAACGACGCGGTGGTAGAGGTTGTGGCGACCGGGATCGGCCTGAGAATTGAAGCGGCAACCGCCTCGCTGACCGTCAGCAACGGCTCTGGCGCGTTTCTGCTCACTTCGGCGGGAGCCGTCGGCTACGCCTCGGTTTCTTCCATTGTGCTTTCCGGCGTTCCCGGCGTCGGACTGGAAACTTCGGCAATGGAGCTGACGTTCAATACAACCAACGCCGATGTTGCTCCAGTGGATGTCGGAGGGAGCGCGCTCTCGTTCAGCGGGGAGTATGAACATCGCTTTGTGCGGATTGCCGGCACGGCGAATGCGACTTTGGACGGCTTCATGAACCTGGCCGGGAGCTTTGCCTTCGAAAAGGGCTCCTTGGGCGGCGGTCAGGAAGCGATCAAAGGCGCGGTGACAAACCTGTCCGGCGTGCTGGGTGTGGGAGCCGGCGGTCCGGATGAGACGGGCATCCGGGTTTCCAATGTCAATGGAGCCTTCGTCATGCTGCCGGCCGGTCTGGCCCTGCAGGCGGAGGGAACAGGGGCGTTGGTGGGGCTGGAAGGCGTCGCGCTCTCCGGAGCGGTTTCCGTCGAGGTCAACACGACGGTTGAGACGGTGAACGAGACCATTGCCACGCCCGGTGGGGACGCGAACGTGTCGTTCGCCTCGCCCGCCTTGTTCCAGGCGATCACTGCGGCCGATCTGGTTCTGAGCGTGGACGGATTTGTGGAGTTGGGTGGGGCTTTCCATTTCGAGCGTAGTTTCGAAGGAGGCGCGGCCAAGATCATCGCCGGGGCCTCGTCGGTGGAATCCTTCCTCGGCGCCGGCGGGGTGGGCGTGAAACTGACCGGCGGACAGTTGGGCCTGGTCCTTTTTCCGGAGTCTGATGTTTATGCCCTGACTGTGAGCGGAACGGCCGCGCTGCAGGGAGTGCCCGGCGTCTCGCTCTCCGGGGCGGTGAAAGTTGAGATCAACAACACCGGCGCCCCGGTGGATGAGCAGATTGCCACGCCCGGGGTCAACGTGCCTGTCCTGTTTGCGGAATCGGCCGATGTCCGGAGTTTCTCCGGGGATCTGGAGCTGGCCGTCGCAGACTTCGCCACCCTTTCCGGCAGTTACTCCTTCAGCAAGACAGGCAGCGGAGCGACCGCCAGGGTCCTCGCTTCGGTGGAAGACTTGACTGCGATCATGGGCGGCGGGGCTGCCCAGGTTTCAGTGAACAATGGCTCCCTCGCCTTGGCGTTCTACACGGCCACAGGAAACTATGCCTTGCGCGGTTCCGGCGATGCCGGCATCGCGGGGGTGGCGGGCGTTCAGCTCTCCGGTTCGTTGTCCGTGGCGGTGAACAACACCGGCGGCGCGGTTGCCGAGAGCATTCCCGTCGATGGCGGCGCGCGGGCGCTGAACTTCGGCGCGAACGAGGGTGAGCTGGCGCGGTTCCAAGGGATTGGCGTGGACTTGTCCATCGATGACGGGGTGGCCATCAGCGGCAATTTCGTGATCGAGCGCAACGGCGGGCTCGGGGATACCCGTATCGGGGCCTCCCATGTTGATGCGTTGATGAACAATGACGGACGGGGGGTGCAGGTCTCGAACGGGTTCCTTGGATTGATTCTGAAAGATGATGGAGCTTACGCCCTGAGCGCGTCTGGCGATGCCGCCGTTGTGGGCATTTCCGATGTGGAGATCGAGGCCAGTCTGAGTTTGCAGGTGAATAAACTGGGGGTGGATGTCAACGAGGCTGTGGAAACCGGCGCATTTGACGCCGCGGGGATGCCGAAGACGGTGACCCTGAACATGACGGCCGGAACAACGCTGCGGATGAGCGGTTCGAATGTCACCCTGCGCGTCGCGGGCAGCCGCTTTACCGCGAATGAAATGAGTTTTGTCCAGAGCGGCGGGCAGATCGATGTCACGGGATTGGGGATCAGTTTCTCGATGAATGCGGGCTCGCGGCGGATCGTGGGCGTCGAAGATGCCGACTTTGCCTTCAAGTTCACCGCCGACGGCGTCGCCGGGGCCTTGGTCAACGGAACGGCGCTCGGTCCCGATTTCGGCGGCGACATCAGCATCGACGGAGACATCACGGTGTTGCTGAACACCATGTCGACGCCGCAGTCCGTGATGGTCGGGGGAGACAATTACGCACTGCTGGCGGCTTCGGGCGTCCGCCCGTTCCTCCGGGTGGAGGTCGCGTCTCAGATGACCATCTTCGGGTCCACCTTCACCGCCACCCGATTCGATTTTGAGACTAGGGACTTCGGGGTGGATGTCACAGGGATCGACCTGGGCTTCGAGCTGAAGGCCGGGGCGAAAAGGATACTGGGCCTTGCGGATGCTGACTTTGCGTTCCGGTTCACCGAGGCAGGCGTGGTCGGCGCGGTGCGCAATGCCACGGTGACCGGTCCAGATTTCGCGGACATCGATCTCACGGGAACGGTGAGCGTCTCGATCAACACCACCACCTTTGCAACCGTGCTCAACGTTGACGGCCAGTCCGTCCTGGTCGACGCGGCCCCGACCGGCGGGCATTTTGTGGACGTCGAGGTGGTTGGCGGCGAACTCACCGTGTTTGGCAGCGTCCTGTCTGCGGATAGGTTCCTGTTGCGCAAGGTCGGAAACGAAGTCTCGATCGGCGGCGAGGGGCTTGATTTCGTGTTGGCCGCGGACACGACGAGAATTCTGGCGATTGAGAATGCCGCCTTTGCCTTTGAATTCAGCGAAGCCGGTGTGGCGGGAGCCGTCCTGAACGGGCAGGTCAGCGGACCGGATCTGGCCGATGTCAGCCTGAGCGGCGCGGTCAGCCTGCTGGTGAACACGACCGATGCTGAATTGGAAGTCGAGGTGGGAGGCGAGTCCGTCGCCATCGCGGCGGCGGGAAGCGCCGGATATTTCGTGCGTCTTGAGGTGGCGAACGGCGAACTGGCCGTGCTTGGCAACACCCTCACCGCCGAGTCCTTCGTCTTGGAGAAGTCGGAGGATGACGTGAGCGTGACCGGGACAAAACTGGGTTTTGAACTGGTCGCCGGGACGAACCGGGTTCTCGGTTTGGAGGATGCGGATTTTGCCTTTTTGGCCACCCCGGACGGTCTGGCCGGCGCGGTCGTGAACGGGACCTTGCTGAGTTCGGGATTCAGTGACGGGTTGTCGTTCTCCGGCGAGTTGAGCTTGCTGGTCAACACTACCGGAGCCGCGGCGACGGTTCAGCCGGGCGAAGTCGCCGTGACCATTCCCGCGGGTGGCGGCTCTTTCGTGGAGGTGACTCTCACCAATGGGGGCGTCAGTCTCCTGGGGCAGACCTTGGCCGGAGACTTTACCTTGCGACGGATGCTGGTCGACGGGCAGTCGGTGGTGGACATCGATGGCGCGAACGTCAGCCTCAAGCTCGGGGCGGGATCCTTTGAACTGCTCTCCATCTCCGGCGGAACCATTGATCTGACCATCGACGGCCAAGGCACGCTGGGCATGTTCAGCGGCAATGTGATGTCGTCCGTTCCCAATCTGTCCTTCGGAGGGATGTTCGGCGTCACGATCGACACGCGCGTCCCGACGGACCGCCATATCCGGGTGAGCGGGACCGGAGTCAACGCAACGATCGCCGGGCAGACCGTCTCGGGTGATTTCGTGATCGAGCAGACCGTTTCGGCGGCGGGCGGCACGGTGGTTGGCGTGGCTGTTGAGAATCTCGAGGTCGAGTTGGGCGATGGAACCAACACTTATGTGACTGCGACCAACGGGCGCGGCTACTTCCTGATCACCCCGTTGGGGCTGGCTGCCCGGGCATCGGCCACGATCAACCTGGAGGTTTCCGGTCTCACTCTGAGCGGCGGAACCGTTTCGGTCGAAATCAACCAGACCGACCAGCCGGTCCAGTCCAACTTCATCGTCGGCGACAATGGTCCCAGTGAACTCTCGCTCGAAGCCGGTCCCTTCTTGCGCGTGAGCGTCATGGACGCCGAGGTTGAAGTGGGTGAAGAAGGGCCGCTCATGGCGGGCGACTTCTTCTTTGAGCAGGAGAATCGGGCTGACAGTTCGAAAATTGTCCGGGTGGGCGTGGCGAATCTGGAAGTGACTTGGAACGGGCAGGGAATCAGGAACGGCTCCGGGGCGTTCATCATCCTCGACAATGCCGGCGTCAGTTCCATTGCCGGCATCGCTTCGGGCGAGGCCTCTGTCGCCGTGGGCGGGGTCGCCGTGGGCGGTAGCTTTGGTCTCCGCGTCAACAAGACCGGGATGGCGGTCTTCGAGACGATCACCGTTGGCGGCATGGACTTCGAAATCAATTTTGCCGACGGCTCCGATGTCTTCGAGTTCTTCGGCGAGAATCTTACGCTCAGCATTGGCGGGTTTGTCACCATTGAGGGGAGCTCGGTCAGTTTCTCCGGCAACAACTTCACGGGCTCCGGCCTGAAGATCTTCCTCGGTCGCGGACCGTTGCTCCTGCCCGACCAGTCGATGAATCCTTCGGCGGTCGGATTGGTGATCAGTGACGCCTCCGTGGCTCTGGTCAGGGAGACCGGCGGCGCGGAGACGAATTACGCCTTGTTTGCCAGGGGGACGGTCGAGTTCATCGGCGTGCCGGATGTGACGATTGCCGGCATTGTCAGCGTCCGGTTCAACAACACCTCCATCGATCAGGTCTTCAACGACGGCGCGGGCGGCGTGACCATTGGCGCGATGGGCGACGCGCAGGATGTGACCGTTGCCATGGGCGAGGCCTCCGTGAACGGCGCGCTCGACCTGGATCTGCTGGATCAACGCTTGTCCGGTTCCTTCGGCTTCACCCGACCCGGCGGCGACGCCGAGGATCAGGCCCTGAGCTTCTCCGTGGCAAACGGGGAGGTGGAGATCGGACCGGCGGGGTCGCCGGTGGTTGCTGTCAGCAACGGTGAAGGTCTGTTTCTTGTGAACGGACAAGGCGTTGCCGGGCGCGCATCCGCAGACGTCTCCCTGAACGCCGGCGGCGCGTCGGTCACCGGCGCCTTCAGCCTGCTGATCAACACCATCCCCGCTGCGATCAATGAGACTGTTGAGTCCGTCGATCCAGACGACCCGACGGCGAGCATCACCAACACCCTTGCCTTGCCCATCGGTCCCTATGTGCGGGTTCAGGCCCGGGCCATTGATGCGATGACGCCGGCGACGTTGGCGACCGGCGCGCTTACCCTGAGCGGAAACTTCGATTTCGAACAGCGGGTCAGCGGCGGGGTGGATGGCGACATCCTGACGCCGGGCGACAATTCCTCGGTTGTCACCGTCGCCTTCAGCGATGTCTCGGTCGATCTGGGAGGTGATATTGTCCAGGCGCGCAATGCGGCGGGCCTGTTCATCATCGGATCGACCGGAGTCGCCGGAAGCGCCATGGCGGATGTGGCGCTCAACGCCGGGGATGGCGTCAGCGCTTCAGGCAGTTTCCGGCTCGTGATCAATCGCACCGGCGCCGCCGTTTCCGAGACCGTGAACGTTGCGGGCATTCCGGTGAGCATCGAGGCGCCGGGCGGGGATTACCTGATGGTCGCGGGAGAAGGCGTCAATCTGACCGTTGCCGGGCAGACCCTGGCCGGCGACTTTGAATTTGAACAGACGAACGCCGGTCCCGACGGCGTTCCCGGCAACGGCGACGATGCTCCCGTGGTTCGGGCTTCGGCCGGCAATGTCTCGGTTAACCTGGGATCTGGGCTCGTAACGCTTTCAAACGGCGCCGGTGAACTCCTTCTCTCGGATCAGGGCGTTGCGGGAACTCTTTCCGCGAATGTCTCCGTCGATGCGGGAACGGGGTTGACGCTGACCGGCGCCTTTGAGCTCCAGGTGAACACCGCGAGTGTCGGCGTGTTGGGATTGCCCGCCGGGCCGTATCTGAGGATCGAGGTGACCGAAGTCAGCCCGAGCGTGCCGGCTGCGCTTGTCGTGGGAGGGCAGCGGATGACCGGCGAATTTGCGGTCGAAGTGAAGACGACGCTGGGCGCTCATCCAGTCGATGAGGTCACGATCGCCTTCCGGGATGTCACGCTGGAACTGGGAGACGGAGTCAATCCATTTGCGACCCTGACAGACGGCGTCGGATTGTTCGTGTTGACGCCCGAAGGATTGGCCGGTTCCGCGGATGTGGTGGTGGCCTTGCATGCGGCGGGCGTAAACCTGAACGGGCGTGTGCGAATGGAAATCAACCGCACCGGGTCCTTGGTCAGCCGGCAGTTTGATGTGGGCGGCGAGCGGATTTCCCTCGAGTTGCCTGCCGGTCCCTACCTGAAGCTGTCGGTGACCGGGGTCGATGCCATGACTCTCGCAAGCCTGACCGTCGGCGGCCAGACGCTGAGCGGCGAGTTCGAGATCGAGAAGGTCCAGACGGCGGCAGGCGGCGATGTCCTGCGGGTTTCCGCCCGCAACGTTGCCGCGTCCTTCTCAGCCGGGGGGGCATCGCTTGACCTCACGAACGGCAATGGACTCTTCCTCATCAACAACTCGGGAATGGCGGGACGCGCCTCCGGGACAGTCAGCCTGAATGGGGTGACGGATGTTACGTTGAGCGCGAGCCTGGCGCTTGAATTCAACAATACCGGAGCCGCCCTGAACGAACAGATCGGTGGGCAGACCTTGAGCTTTACCGAGGGTGATTTCTTCCGGATTTCCGGGACGGCGACCTTGAACATCGCCGGGTTTGTCGGGTTGTTCGGTGACTTTGTCTTCGAGAGCGGCACGGATGCGGCGATGCAACCCGTCATCAAGGTGGGCGCGGCGAATGTCAGCGCCACGCTCGGTGTCCCGGGTGGTTTCGGCCTGGATCTGAGCGGGGCTGATCTCGCGCTCTTGGTGACGGGCAGCGGCTATGCGCTGGAAGCGGCAGGCCATGTTTCCCTGGGCGGCTTCAGCGGACTCTCGCTCGATGCGGATGCGAAGGTCCGGGTGAACACGACCGGGGCGGCCGTAAACGAAACCTTCGATGTCAATGGGACCAGCCTGAGTCTGCTGTTCGGTCCGGACGAGGCAAACGTGACCCATGTCGAGGCCCAGGGCGTCTCCCTGGCGACTCCGCTGGCAACGCTCAGCGGGGACTTCAAGTTCGAAAAAGATGGCGCCAGCAATGAGATTCTGGTCGCCGGAACGGGCGTCGAACTCTTTGTCGGAAAAGTCGGAACTCCTGATCCCGGTGACGATGTCGGCGTAAGAATCTCCGGAGCCTCCGTGGCATTGCTGCTCAAGCCGGGCGGCGGTTATGCGCTCGATGCCTCGGGCGCGGCGGAAGTGGTGAACGTTCCAGATCTGGTCTTTTCCGGCGACCTCAGCGCCCAGATCAACACCACCGGCGCCGATGTAAGCCGGATGATCGAGGTTGCGGGGATGTCGCTGACCTTGGAGGTTGCGGCTGGAGCCAGTCGCCTTGGGGCCGACAACATTGTCCTGGAAACGCCGGTCGCCGACCTCTCGGGCAATTTCGCGGTGGAGAAACGCGCCATCGCCGGTCCTGACGGCATCGTGGGCACGGCCGACGATGACAGCGAGGTCCTGATAGGCGGCGACAACATTTCCGCATTTGTCGGCGATGACAAAGGAACGGCAAGCGAGACGGACGACTTGGGCGTTCGGATCGAAGATGCGACGCTCGTTGTCCTGCTGGGCTCTGCCGGCTACGCCTTGCAGGCGGGCGGCGACGCGCAGACAGTCGGCATTCCGGGAGTCAGCCTTTCAGGCTGGTTCCTCGTGCAGCGCAACACCACAGCGAACCAGGTCACGCGAACACTTAACGTGGGTGGCGAAACCCTGTCGTTGAATCTGGCAGCGGGCGTTTCGCGTTACGTGGGGACCAATGTCGAAATGACCATCCTCGGGCAGACGCTCAAGGGCGATTTCGAGTTCGAGCAGATGGTTCAGGGAATGGACACCGTCGTGAAGGTGACCGCCGCCAATGTTTACCTCGGCCTGGGCGATGGCGCGACAGACTTCGTGACGGTTTCGAACGGAGCCGGCGAATTGACGCTCTCCAGCGCCGGCGCGGTCGGTTCCTTCAGCGGTGATGTTGCCGCGAACATTCCCGGCGTTTCCTTCAGCGGTTCGTTCATGGTGGCCGTGGACAACACCGATCCGATGGATTCCTACGTGAGGGTTGCGGGCGCTGACGTCGAACTGGCTGTCGCCGGTCAGACGCTAGCCGGCAATTTTGCCATCGAGCAGCGGACAACGATGGGCGGAACGCAAGTGGTCGCGATCGGCATCGACAATCTCAGTCTCGCTCTGGGTGACGGCTCGACCGATTTCGTGAGCGTCACCGGCGGCAGTGGCCTTGTCATCCTCAACCCG
Organism: Verrucomicrobiales bacterium; assembly: GCA_038126235.1. Classification (GTDB taxonomy): domain Bacteria; phylum Verrucomicrobiota; class Verrucomicrobiia; order Limisphaerales; family JAYPEY01; genus JAYPEY01. The sequence goes on along the minus strand of JAYPFK010000030.1, from coordinate 70,894 downwards.
ATGGGGCTGGCGGCCAGCATCCAGGTCAATCCCGCCGTCAACCTGCCCGGGCTCACGTTGAACGGGGGTGCGGCGTCGCTGGACATCAACACCACCGGGATGGCCGTCAATGAGTCCCTCGATGTCGCGGGAAATACAGTGACCGTGGACGTCCCTGCCGGACCTTTCTTCCGGGTTGAAATCGTCGGCGCCACCCTCGATGTCGGCGGGGCGGTGTCCCTGGCCGGCGACTTTGTATTTGAGCAGAGCACGGCGGCGGGCGGGGCGAAGACGACGAGGTTGGCGGTCGCCAATGTCAGTCTGACCTTCGATGGTCAGGGACTGAAGAACGGCGAGGGAGCCTTCCTCATCACCGACGCCGGCATCGCGGGGTTGCTCTCGGGCGACATAGATCTGAATGTCGGCGGCGCGACGGCCGAAGGCCGCCTGGGTTTCCGGATCAACACCACAACTTCCGCCGTGGATGAAACCATCGTGTTCAACGGCGGCGAGATCAACATCGTCTTCAGCGACTCAGAGGTTCGCAATACAACAACCGGCGAGGACTTCCTCCAGATCTACGGCGAGGACCTTTCGCTGAACATCGGCGATTTTGTGACCATCGAGGGCAGCGTCGCCTTCACGAGCCAGGGCGGCAACCAGGTGTTCGCCGGGAAGGATCTGAATGTCTTCCTCGGTCAGGGGCCGGCGCGCTTGCCGAACGGCGAGATCAATCCGACTGCCATCGGCGTCCTGCTGTCCGACGCCACGGTCGGCGTCGTGAAATTTGCCGACGGCAGTTTCGCGGTGAACGCGAGCGGTCTGGTCAGCATTCTTGGCGTGGGCGGCCTGAGCCTCTCCGGTCTTGCCCAGATCCGCTTCAATAATTCCGGTCTGACCGTCGATCAAACGCTGACCATCCCCAGCGTCAGCGGTCCCTCGACCGACATTGCCATCAAGTTCGATACCCCGGATATTGTCTCCACCTTCAGTGGGGCCGACTTGGATCTGAGTCTGGGCGCCCTGAATCTCAATGGCAGTTTCAGCTTCGGCAAGATCACGACCGGAGCCTACGCCGGCGCCATACAGATTGAGGCGACAGATGTCTCCTTCAGCTTCGAAGACCTTTTGAGTGTGCAGGGAGCCTTCGGGAACCTGGTGTTTGCCGCCGACGGACTCATCGGCGACCTGGGAGGTTCCGTTGCCCTCAACGTGCCCGGGGTCTCGCTGGACGGTGATTTCCGCATCCAGATCAACCAGACCGGTCAGGCAATCAACGATCTTGGCATGAATCTGCCCGCCGGCCCGTATTTCCGGATCCAAGGCTTGGACGTCGATCTCAACCTCCTCGGTCAGAGGGTGTTTGGTGACTTTGTGATTGAGCGGATGGTGACGGCCGGAGGCCTCCCGGCGTTGCGGGTCGGTATCGTCGACGCCGGCTTGAATTTCGCCGCGGGGGAGACGGACCTGCTCAGTCTCACGGATATCAACGGCGCGTTGCTGGTTCTGGCGGACGGGGTTGCGCTGGAGGCATCGGCAACGGTTTCGGTGGCGCCTGGACTCGGGATCTCCCTCAACGGCGATTTCGACCTGGCGATCAACACGACAAATCACGCGGTCAAGGATTCGTTCACAGTTGGGACCACGACGATCAACGTCGATGTGCCCGCCGGGCCGTTTGTGCGTCTGGAGGGCGTCGGTGTTTCGGTCGACGTTCTCGGGCAGCGGCTCTCCGGTGATTTCACCTTCCAGCAGACGACCAACGCGGCCGGCGGATCGGTCGTGCGCGTGGGCGTCGCCAAGGGACGGTTGAGTTTCGGCGACGGAGCAACGGACCTGATCACCTTCAAGCAGATCACGGGCAGCCTGCTGCTGGACGCCAGCGGACTTGCGGGTTCGGTGTCCGGCTCCGTCAGCGTGGCCCCTTCGCTGGGCTTCACCCTGGGCGGCTCCTACAAGTTGGAAATCAACAACACGATGCAGGCCGTTTCCGACTCGATCCAGGTCGGAGGAACGACGGTGACGTTGGATCTGCCGGCCGGGCCGTATCTGCGTCTGTCTGGAAGGGGAGCGGTCATCAGCGTGGGCGGTCAGAGCATCTCAGGCGACTTTGCCGTGGAGCGGGTCACCCGGATGGACAGTTCCCAGGTGACACGCATCGCCGCGACGAACGTCAGCGTGCACATCGGCAACGGCGTCACGGATTATGTCACGCTGACAGGGGGCACGGGCCTGTTCCTCGCCACCCAAGCCGGCATTGGAGCCCGCCTGAGCGGGCGGGTGTCGGTCGGCGTTCCTGGAGTCGAACTCGACGCAGCATTGACATTCGAGATCAACAATACGGCCGGTGCGATCGACGAGACGTTCAGCGTCGGCGGAGGGACGGAGACGCTCACGTTGGCGGCGGGGCCCTATTTGCGGATTGCGGGCGAGGACGTCTCCCTGCGCATTGCCGGCCTGACCTTGGCGGGCGATTTCGAATTTGTCCGCAAGACCGTAAACGCCCAGACCGTGGTGGAATTGACGCTGGCGAACGTCAGTCTCGGCCTGGGTGACGGAACGACTGATTTCATCAGCCTGACGAACGGCTCCGGCATGCTGACCCTCGACGCGGCCGGCATGCGCGGCCAGTTCATGGCGGCCCTGACGGCGAACGTTCCCGGGGTCTCCTTCGGCGGCATGTTTGCAGTGAAGGTGAACCTGGATCGGGCGAATCCCGCGAATCGCTACCTCCGTGTCGAGGGAACGGGCGTCACGTTGACGGTCAACGGAGCGTTGGCGCTGAAGGGCGATGTTGTCTTCGAGCAGAAGACCAGCATGGCCGGCGAACAGATTGTGCGCGTCGGCGTGGCCAATCTCGGATTGGAACTCGGGCCGGCCGGTTCTCCTTACGTGACCGTCTCCAAGGGGTCGGGACTGCTGGTTCTCACCTCGCAGGGCATGGCGGGGTCGTTTACCGCCGGCGCGCGGTTCGACCTGCCCGGTGTCTCAATCACCGGCGGCCAGATCTCGGTAGATGTGAACACGGGCTCCATGGCGGTCAACGAATCGATCCAGATCGGCCAGACGCAAAAGACCGTCAATGTGCCGGCCGGGCCCTACGTCCGTGTGGAGGTCCTGGGAGCGGCGATGATCATCGGCGATGGCGTCGCTCAACTGCTCGGCAACTTTGTCTTTGAGCAGGGCACGGCTGCCGGTGGCGGAACGATCATCAAGGTCGGCGCCACGAACGTCAGCATCGCGATCGACGGGCAGGGGATGAAGAACGGCGAGGGCGCCCTGATCGTGACGGACGCCGGCATCGCCGGCCTGCTTTCCGGGGACATCGACGTGTCGGTTGGCGCGGCGAGCGTATCTGGAAGCATCGGCCTGCGCATCAACAAGACCGGCGGCGCCGTCAACGAAGCGATCCAGGTCGGGAACCAGACCATTGAGGTCCAGTTCACCGCGGCGGAAGGCGATCTGCTGGAGTTCTTCCTTGCCAGCGCGTCGTTCATGGTCGGCGACTTCCTGACCATCGAGGGCAGCGTCAACTTCAGCAGTCAGAATGGCGTGGATGTTTTCGGCGGCGACGATCTGCTGGTGTTCGTGGGGCGCGGGCCCGTGAATCTGCCCTCCGGCGATCGTAATCCCGCCGCTTCCGGTTTGTTGCTTTCGGACGCCCAGGTCGGTCTCGTGCGCTTCCTTGATGGTACGCTCGCAATGACCGCCACCGGCATGATCGAGATCGTCGGGATCGACGGCGTAAGCCTCAGCGCCAACGCCACTGTCCGCTTCAACAATTCTGGGCAGGTCGTGGATCAGACCATCACGGTGCAAGGCACGGGCGCGGAGGTTCAGGTCAAGTTTGACGATCCCGGGCAGGCGGCCTTTGTTGCCGTCGAGAACGTCGAACTGAACGCGCTCGGCCAGACGCTTGCCGGCGACTTCACCTTTGAGAAGATCTCCTCTGGAACCTATGCGGGAGCCTTGAAGATCACCGCCGCGGAAACGAGCCTGTCCTTGGGCGGCGGGGCGCTGACGGTTCAGGATGGTTCGGGCGTCCTGTTGCTGACGGATGCCGGCGTTGCCGGTGACTTGGCCGCGACCATCGGACTCAACGTCCCGAATGTCAGTCTGGGCGGAACGTTCCGGGTGCGGTTCAACGGCATTCCCACAACCATCGATGATCCGAGCCTCGGGTTGACGGGACTGCCCGCGGGAGAGTTCCTCCAGATCACCGGGACGGGCGTCCATCTCGACATCCTCGGTCAACGCCTGGCGGGCGACTTCACGATCCAGCGCAACGCCACCATGGCCGGGGGCGAGGAATTTCGCGTCGCCGTCGCCAACGGCTCCCTCAGCTTCGGCGACGGTTCAACCGACCTGGTCACGGTTTCGAACATCAACGGCAGCTTCATCATGACCGCCGCGGGCCTCGCGGGCCAGATGTCGGCCAGCGTCTCCACCGCCCCGGAACTGGGCGCGACCTTCACCGGCGCCTTCAAACTGAAGATCAACACCACCGGCGCGGCCGTGAACGAAACCCTGATGGTCGGGGCCGAGTCGATCGTGATCGATGTCCCGGCCGGCCCCTATCTGCGCGTCGAGGGAACGGGCATTGAACTGAGTGTTTCCGGGCAGAGCCTGTCGGGCGACTTTGTCTTTGAGCAGGTCACCCGCGCCGACAACACCACGGTCACCCGCGTCGCGGCGCAGAATGTCGAGGTCCACCTTGGGGATGGCACGACCGACTTCGTCAGCCTGACCGGCGGGTCCGGCTACTTCGTCACCACGACCAGCGGCCTCGCAGGGAAGCTCAGCGGCATGGTCTCTCTGAACGTGCCCGGAGTCGTCTTCAATGCGGAGCTCTCGCTCGAATTGAATCCGTCCGCGACGGCGGTGAACGAGACTTTCGAGATTGGCGGCGGCATGGAGACGCTGTCACTGCCAGCAGGCCCCTATCTGCGTCTGACAGGGCAGGGTCTCAGTCTGGAAATCGCCGGTCAGACCCTGTCGGGCAACTTCTCGTTCACCCAACGCACGGTGAACGGCGCGGAGGTCGTGGAACTCAGCTTCGATCACGTTTCGCTCGCCCTGGGTGACGGCTCCAACGATTTGGTCACGGTCACGAATGGGACCGGCATGCTGACCATCGATTCCGCCTCGACACGCGGCAGTTTCTCGGCCGACGTCGCGGTCAACATCCCGGGGGTGACCTTCAGCGGTAGCTTTGCCGTCGATGTCTTCGTGGATCGCGCGAACGCCGCAAACCGGTCGCTTCGGGTCAGCGGGGAGCAGGTCACCTTGATGGCCGCCGGCCAGACCCTGCGGGGCGACGTGGTCTTTGAGCAGACCACCTCGGCGGTCGGGACCGTGGTGCGCGTTGGCATTGCCCGGCTCTCGGTGAATCTGGGTGACGGAACCAACACCTTCGTGTCTATCACAGGCGGAACCGGGCTCTGGATTGCGGACGGCTCTGGCATCGCCGGGACCTTGACGGTCAGCGCCGCCTTCAACATCCCGGGTGTGACCCTCAGCGCCGACACGGTGAATGTTCAGTTGAACACCACGCCCAACCCGGTCAACGACTCGATCGTGGTCGGCGGCGAAACGGTGACCATCGATCTTCCGGCCGGGACCTTCCTTCGGGTCGAAACCCTGGGCGCCATGTTGCGGATCGGCGGCGCGAACGGTCCAGCGATCGCTGGCAATTTCGCCTTCGAACAGACCACGGCGGCGGGCGGAGCATCCATCCTGAAGGTCGGGGCGACGGATGTCAGCGTGACCTTCGACGGTCAGGGAATGAAGAACGGTTCAGGCGCTCTGATCGTCACGGCAAGCGGCATCGCCGGCCAGATGACCGGCGAAATTGACATCAGCGCCGGCGGGGCAAACGTCGCCGGCAACATCGGCCTGCGCTTCAATAAGACGGGCGGCGCGGTCAACGAAAGCATCCAGGTCGGCGGTTCGACGATCGACATCGTCTTCTCCGCGTCCGAGGGCGACCTGTTCTCGTTCTTCGTTTCGGGCGGATCGTTCATGATCGGGGACTTCATCCTCATCGAGGGCAGTGTCAGCTTCACCAGTCGCAATGGCGTCGAGATCTTCGCCGGCGCCGACCTGTTGGTCTTCCTCGGACAGGGACCATTGAAACTCGGCAACGGCGACATGAATCCTGACGCCAGCGGCGTGCTGCTCAGCGACGCCCAGGTCGGCGTCGTGAAGTTTGCCGACGGAACGCAGGCGGTCACCGCTTCGGGCACGGTTTCCATCATCGGAATTGACGGGGTCAGCCTGAGCGGCATGGCCGAGGTGCGTGTGAACAACTCCGGTCAAACCGTCAATGAGACCATCACCATCCCGGACACCACCACGGATGTCGTTGTGCGGTTCGATACCGAGGCTCCGGTCGCCGAGTTTGCCGCCAACAACGTCGATCTCAACGTCCTGGGGCAGACGCTGCACGGGAACTTCTCTTTCGGCACGATCGCCGAGGGGACTTACGCCGGTTCCGTGCGGGTCAGCGGCAGTGATATCAGCCTCGATCTGGGCGACGGGGCCGTGGTGGTCGAGAACGCCGGGGGCACGCTTTTGATGACCCCGGATGGCCTGGTCGCGGACCTGATGGGGACGCTTTCCGTGAACGTTCCGGGCGTTTCCGCCACCGGGATGTTCCGGGTGCAGATCAACAACACCATGGCCGCCGTCAACGATTCGTCGCTGGGATTGAACCTGCCGGCCGGGCCATACCTGAACGTTCAGGGAACGGGTGTGGCGTTGGATATCGCGGGGCAGAAGCTCAGTGGCGACTTTGCGTTCGAGAGCCGGACCGATGGCATGGAGCAGGTCGTCGACATCACCCTCGCCAACATCTACATCGGTCTGGGCGACGGAACGACGGACTTCGTCAGCGTTTCCAACGGAAGCGGGATGTTGACGGTGCGCTCGACGGGGATCGTTGGCAGCTTCAGCGGCGATGTCGCGATGAATATCCCGGGAGTGTCCTTCGCCGGGACCTTCAGCGTCGCGGTCAACACGATTGATCCCGCGAACCAATACGTGCGCGTTGAGGGCCGGAACGTGAGGCTCGACATTGCGGGACAACGTCTCGGCGGGAACTTCTCCTTCGAACAGACCACCACGATGACCGGGGAGAGCGTCGTTCGCGTGGCGGTCAGCGACCTCAGCCTTGCCATTGGCAACGGTCAGCAGACCTACATCTCCGTGACGAACGGCAACGGCCAGTTCCTCGTCACCGCTGCCGGAATTGCGGCGTCGCTGCAGATCAATCCGGTCTTCAAGTTGCCCGGCGTCACCTTGGACGGGGGGACGGTGAAGCTATCGTTGAACACCACCATGACCGCGGTGGATGAGACCTTCAGTGTCGGAGGAAGCAGCGCGACGTTGACCCTCCCGGCGGGGCCGTTCCTGCGGGTCGAGGTCGTCGGCGCTTCGTTGCGGATCGGCGACGCGGGCGGGCCGGAATTGAGCGGCGACTTTGCCTTCGAGCAAGCAACGCGGCCGGACGGCAGCCAGGTGACCAAGATCGGCCTGAGCAACATTGCGGTGACCTTTGACGGTCAGGGCCTCAAGAACGGCGCGGGCGGGTTTGTGGTCACGCCGACCGGCATCGCGGGAATCCTGTCCGGCGACCTTGATGTGCAGGCGTCGGGAGCCAGCGCGGAAGGGCGCCTTGGCCTGCGGGTCAACAAGTCCGGCGTCGCCATCGACGAGTCGATCCAGGTGGGCGGGCGCACCATTTCGATCTTCTTCAATGAGAACGAAACCGACCTCTTCGCCTTCTTTGCCGAGGACCTGTCGCTGAACATCGGCGATTTCGTGACCATCGAGGGCAGCGTCAGCTTCACGAGCCAGGGTGGGCGCGACGTCTTTGCCGGTAAGGACCTGCTGATTTTCATCGGTCGCGGCCCTGTCAAGTTGCCTAGTGGCGAGATCAATCCCGACGCGAAGGGCGTGCTCCTCTCGAATGCCATGATCGGCCTGATCAAGCACGCGGACGGAACCTTCTCGCTGAACGCCAAGGGCACGGTCAGCATTCTTGGGGTTCCCGGTGTGACGCTTTCCGGCGACGCGCGCGTCCGGTTCAACAACTCCGGGATGGCGATCGACGAGACTCTGGTCATTCCGAGCACGGAAGGCCCTGGAACGGAGATCGTGGTGCGCTTCGACACGCCCGACGTGCACACGAGCTTCAGCGGTTCCAACCTGAACCTGAAGATCGGCGATATCACCCTGACCGGGGGATTTGATTTCGGAATGGTGACCGAAGGCGCCTTTGCCGGCGCCACGCGCATCACCGCCAGTGACGTCAACTTCAGCATTGGCAGCGCGGTGAACATCACCGATGCCGGCGGCACGCTGCTCCTCACGGCCAATGGACTGGTCGCCGATTTGAGCGCCTCGGTCGGCCTGAATATCCCCGGTGTGAGCTTCGAGGGCGACTACCGGGTGCAGATCAACCAGACCATGACGGCGGCTGTTGATGCCTCGCTTGGGCTCAATCTCCCGGCCGGGCCCTACTTCCGTATCGAGGGACTCGATGTGGCTTTGAACATTTTCGGACAACGACTCTCCGGCAACTTCTCCATCGAGAACCAGACCACGGCCGCTGGCGGCCAGATCACCCGGATCGGGTTGTCGGATGTTGAGCTGCACCTTGGCGACGGGACGAACGATTTGATCAACATCACCGATGGCTCCGGCGCACTGTTCATCACCGGCGGCGGCCTCGCCGGCGAATTTGGCGGGACAGTATCCGTCGATCCGAGCCTGGGCTTCACCTTGGAGGGCTCGTTCAAGGTGGCGGTGAACACGAACGTCAACGCGGTTGCGCAGACCATCACTGTCGGTGGAATGAGCCAATCCCTCGATCTACCCGGCGGGCCCTACCTCCGCATCGAGGGAGTCGGCGTGAGACTCGAACTGCTCGGCCAGTCCTTGCACGGCGACTTTGTCTTCGAGCAGATGACCGCGCCGGATGGCGGCGCCGTGACCAAGGTCGCCGTGGCGAATGCCGGGATCTCCCTGGGCGACGGAACCACCGACTTCCTGACGCTGTCGAATGTCAACGGGGCTTTCGTGGTCACGGCGACCGGATTGGCGGGGCGGGTGAGCGGCGATGTGTCGGTGAATATTCCTTCCGTCTCGATATCCGGGACCCTGGCGCTGGAAATCAACAACACCGGCATGGCCGTTGACGAATCCTTCATGGTTGGCGGCCAGACGGTGTCCGTCGTTATGCCCGCTGGACAATACCTGCGCGTGGCCGGTCAAGGAATCGACGTGAACATCGCGGGTCAGAAACTGCGTGGCGACTTCGGCTTCGAACAGACCATGGAGGGAGCCGCCCAGATCGTCAGGGTCACGTTGAACAACGTCTACATCGGCCTCGGCGACGGGACGACCGACTTTGTCAGCATCTCCCAGGGGGCCGGCATGCTGACCGTTACGCAGACAGGCGTCGCTGGTTCCTTCAGAGGTATGTTGGCGGTGAACGTGCCCGGGGTGGCGCTTGCTGGCGATTTCGCCGTCGCAATCGACACCACCAATCCGGCGGCGCCTTATGTCCGGATCGAGGGGACGAACGTCAACCTCAACGTCGCCGGCCAGACTCTGAGCGGCGATTTTACCATCGAGCAGGCCACGACGACGATGGGCGGGCAGATCGTCCGGATCGGCGTGGATAACCTGAACCTGTCGCTCGGCGGCGGCGCGGTCCAGGTCAACGATGGCAGCGGCCTGTTGATCCTCACGGACGCGGGCGTCGCGGCCAGCTTTGCCATTGGGCCCGCGTCCGGACCGGATCCCGCCGTGGTCTTTGATTTCGGAAGCGACGCATTCGACTTCTCGGTTGACACCGTCAAGTTGCAGATCAACACGACCATGACGGCGGTCAATGAATCGCTGACCGTTGGCGGTTCGACGCAGACAGTGAACCTGCCTGGCGGGCCCTACATCCGGGTCGAGGTGATCGGAGCGTCCCTGGACGTGGCCGGAGCGGTCACCATCGAAGGCAATTTCCTGTTTGAACAGACGACTCTTGCCAGCGGCGCCATGGCGACGCGGATCGGAATCGCCAATGCCGTCCTGCAGGTGGGCGATCAGGGACTGGTCAACGGCGAGGGCGGTTTCCTGATTCTCGATACCGGTTTCGCGGGCGTCCTTTCCGGCGACATTGATCTCTCGGTGGGCGGCGCGTCCGTCGAGGGACGGCTGGGCTTCAGGATCAACAAGACCGGCATTGCGGTCGATGAGACGCTCCGGTTCGGCGACAACGAGATCCTGATCCGTTTTGGGGCGAACGAGACCGATGTCATCCAGATCTACGCCGAGAACCTCGAAGCCAAAATCGGGGACTTCATCACGGTCAAGGGCAGTTTTGCCTTCACGGACGGGGTCAACGGCAGTCAGGTCTTCGCCGCCAAGGATCTCCTGATCTTCCTGGGCGAGGGGCCGGCATTTCTCGAGAACGGCGATGTCAATCCGAGCGCCAAGGGATTGTTGCTGCGCGACGCGCGGCTGGGTCTCATCAAGTTTGCCGACGGCACCATGGCGGCCACCGCCACCGGAACCGTCGAACTGGTCGGCATCAGCGGTCTGAGCATCTCCGGAATGACCTCCATCCGCTTCAACAACAGCGGTCTTTCCGTCGATGAGACGCTCACCATCCCGGGCAGCGCGGAGGATGGCATCGAGGTCAAGTTCGACACCGGCGAGTTCGTGACCCGCTTCGAAGCGATCGATGTGGACGTCAACATCCTGGGCCAGACGCTGACGGGCAATTTCGTCTATGAAAAAGTGGGTGACGGCCCGATCGGCGACATCGCGATCGCGGCGTCCAATGTGAACCTGGATCTGGGAGGCGGAGCCGTGAAGGTGACCGATGCAAGCGGCGTGGTTGTCCTCAAACCCACGGGCACGGCCGCGGAACTCTCCGGGACCCTCGAAATCAATGTGCCGGGCGTCAGCTTCGAAGGACAGTTCGGTCTGAAGATCAACAGCACGGGAGTCGCCGTGGACGAGATGATCAGCGCTGGCGGGGAGACGCTCCACCTGAGTCTGCCCTCCGGACCTTACTTCCGTGTGGAAGGCAACGGGGTGAATCTGAATATAGCCGGGCAGACGCTTTCCGGGAATTTCGCCTTTGAACAGGTCACGTTGGCCACCGGCGCCACCCAGACCTCGATCGTCGCGACGAACGTCAGTCTGGCCTTGGGCGCGCCGGGCAACCCGCTGGTCAGCGTGACAAGCGGCGAGGGGGCCTTCCTGCTGACTGCTTCGGGCATGGCAGGGCGGCTTTCGGGAACCGTTTCGGCGAATATCCCGGGCGTGACCTTCAACGGCGATTTCTCGCTGGCGATCAACAACACGAACCAGGCTGTTGCCGCAGACTTCATGGTCGATGGCAGGCTGGTGAAATTGAACGTGCAGGCCGGTCCTTACGTTCGTGTTGAAGGCGTCGGCGTTGAGTTGAACGTGTTGGGACAGGTTCTGCGGGGCGACTTCGCCTTCGAACAGGCCACGACCACCGGCCCCATGCCCGAGCAGGTCGTCCGCCTCGCCGTGAACAACCTAGAGATCCATCTGGGCGACGGCACGACGGACTTCGTCAGCGTCACCCAAGGCTCCGGCGCGTTCCTGGTGACCAGCGCCGGCATGGCCGGTTCCATCGGCGGCACAATTTCAGCGAACATTCCGGGTGTCTCACTTTCCGGTTCCTTCTCGGTGGTGATCAACAACACCATGACCGCCGTTGACGAAACCTTCCGCGTGGGGACGTCGTCGGTGACCCTGAGCGCTCCGGCCGGTCCGTACATCCGGATTGAAGGACGCGGAGTCAGCCTGAACATCGCGGGCCAGACACTGAGCGGCAATTTCGCGTTTGAACAGTCGGTCCGCGCCGATGGTTCGCAGGTTGTGAAGGTTTCCGCGAGCGAGGTGGAACTGCACCTGGGGGGAGCCACGCCCATCGTCAGCCTGACGAACGGTGAAGGCGCGTTCCTGATCACCCCGGCAGGTTTGGCGGGTCGCATCGGAGGCTCAATCTCGGTGAATGTGCCGAGCATTTCGTTCTCCGGCGACTTCACGGTGGAGATCAACAACACCATGGCCGCCGTCGATGAGCCGATTCCGGGCTTGGCTGAGCCGTTGCAGCTTCAGGCCGGCCCATATCTGCGCGTTTCGGGCGCCAATGTCATGCTTGACGTGTTGGGCCAGCGGCTGAGCGGCGACTTCGCCTTTGAACAAATGACCAATGCCGCCGGGCAGCAGGTCGTGCGAGTGGGAGCCAACAACGTTTCCCTTTCCTTGGGCGGCGCGCCTGGCGAGGAGGCGTTGGTTGAGGTGAGCGGCGGTTCCGGCCTGTTCGTCCTCACGCCGTCCGGGCTGGCGGGCAGTCTCACAGCCACCGTCGCAGTCAATGTTCCGGGAGTCGACTTCGACGGGGAATTCACCGTGGAGATCAACAACCGTCTCGTGGCCGTCCAGGAAAGCATGGAGGTCGATGGCGCGACCTTGATGCTGGATCTCCCTGCCGGTCCATTCCTTCGGGTGTCGGGCCGGGACGTTTCACTGACGGTCGCGGGACAGACCCTGTCAGGCGACTTCCTGCTCGAACGCTATACCAATCCTATGGGCGCGCAGTTCACCCGGGTGGCCGCCGCCAATGTCCGGCTCTCCCTCACCGACGGGACCAACCAGATTCTCGAATTGTCCAATGCGGAGGGCTACTTCCTCTTCAGCGACGCCGGCATGGCTGGCAGCCTCAGCGGCGATGTCGCAGTGACGATTCCAGGCGTCTCCCTGACCGGAACCTTGGGGCTGCAGATCAACAACACGAACACCGCGGTGAACGAGACCTTCACAATCCGCACGGTGGAAACAACGCTCGACCTGCCTGCGGGTCCCTATCTGCGCCTCACCGGCGAGGACATGAACCTGACCATCGCTGGAGTGACTTTGGCGGGCAATTTCTCCTTCGAACAACGGGCAACCCTCGGCCCGGACGGCATGGCCGACACCATGGATGATGGCACCGCCATCTTCGTCGCCGCCGATGAGATCGAGTTCGGGATCGGCGATGGCAACCGTGATTTCGTCCGGCTGACCCAGGGCTTCGGAACATTTGTCATCCGTGACGGCGCGATGGCCGGCGAGCTCGGCGGCAATGTCTCCATCGACATCCCGGGCGTGGAGTTCAACGGCGATTTCAAGGTGCAGATCAACAACGGCTCCACGGCCGTGAATGAGATGTTCGAAGGCGCGACGGGGACCGTCACCCTGTCGCTGCCGGCGGGGCCTTACCTCCGCATTGAGGGCGGGGCGGTCGATCCGGTCGAGCTTACCATTGCGGGTCAGAAACTGGCCGGCTCCTTCGCCATCGAACAGACCAAGTCCGCTGGGGCCGACGGCATGATGGGCACGATGGACGACGAGCAGGTCATTTCGGTGGCCGTCGCCGACCTCAGCCTCCGGTTGGGCGCCGGAGGGACGGATTTTGTCACCGTCAACGATGGAGAGGGCGCGTTGCTGGTGACGGCCACAGGCATCGCCGCCGACTTCACCCTCAGCGACGTGGACTTCAACATTCCCGGCATCGAGGTCGGAGCGGACACCATCCGCTTCCGGATCAACACCCAACCCATGGCGGTTAAGGAAACATTCTCGGTGGGCCAGGGCAGTGTTTCACTCGATCTGCCCGCCGGTTCCTTCGTCGGGGTGTTGGTTGAGGGAGCCAGCCTGCAGTTGGGCGGGGCCGGCGGTCCGATGATCTCCGGCAATTTCTTCTTCGATCAAAGTTCGCGCGATGACGGGCAGGGCGGCACGGTCACGGTCACCCGGATCGCCATGAGTGACGTCGCGGTGACCGTCGATGATCAGGGCATCACCAACGGGGCAGGCGCGTTTGTGATCATGCCGGCCGATCCGGCTGTCCCGGGTTCTGGCGGCATCGCGGGAACCCTCTCCGGCGACATCGCCGTCATGGCGGGTGGAGCCAGCGCCAGCGGCAGTCTTGGGCTCAAGATCAACAACTCCAAGCGCGCCGTCGACGAAACGATCGTGATCGGCGGTCGCACCATCCGGGTCTATTTCGCCGATGGCGCGGATGTTTTCCAGTTCTTCGGCGATCTCAGCCTGAACATAGCCGACTTCGTTATCATCGAGGGCAGCTTCACCTTCAACGGCGACGAGTTGGCTGCGACCAATGCCAGCATCTTCATGGGCGACGGGCCGGCCATCCAGGACGACGGTTCCATCAACCCGGAGGCCAAGGGCGTGCTGTTGAGCGACGCAACCTTTGGGTTGGTAAAGGCGGGTGTGGAAGGCTCGGAAACCTGGGCGCTCTTCGCGGAGGGCGACGTTCAGCTCCTGGGTGTTCCGGACGTCACCATTGAGGGGCGGGGACAGATCAAGGTGAACAACACCGGCGTGGATGTGAACCGCACGATCACGATCGAGTCCGCCTCCGGCGGACCGGCGCAGGAGGTGGTCGTCGATGTGGCCAACGGCGAATTGATGTTCGAGGGAGACCTGAATCTCGAAATTGCCGGACAGGTCTTGCGCGGCCACTTTGGTTTCACTCAGGAAATGGTGAATGGAGCCCAGGTCCTAACCATTAGCGCGAGCGACGTGACCATTGCCTTGGGCGGCGGCGATACCCCAATCATCAGCGTGACCAATGGCGAGGGCGTATTCCGCTCCATGGCGGGCGGCATCTCTGGCACGCTTTCGGCCGGCGTCGGCATCAACATCCCGGGTGGAGCCGCATCGCTCAGCGGCCAGTTCAACGTCATGATCAACACCGTTGGCGCTTCGGTGACCCTGCCGCCGGCCACCGAGGGCGGGGATCCGACCGTGCTTCCGGCCGGGCCGTATCTCAAGGTCGAGGGGATCGGCGTGCAGTTGACCGTGCTGGGCCAGACAATCTCCGGCGACTTCAGCATCGAGCAGTACCAGGGCATGGCGGTCGGAGATGTCGGCACGCCGCCGAAACGCATCAAGATCGCCGCCAGCAATCTTACCTTCGACATGGCTGGCATCGTGACGCTCAGCCAAGGCGAGGGTTTCTTCGTGATCAATGAGCAGGGGTTGGCAGGCCGAATTGGCGGATCGATCGGCTTCAACATCCCGGGCGGCGCCGTCGAATTCTCCGGGGACTTCAGCCTCGCCATCAACAACACCGGCAGCGAGATCGTGGAGGGCTTTCGGATTGGCAATCAGAACCACACCCTCAATCTTCCCGCCGGACCGTATATCCGGGTCGAAGGTCAGGACATTCGGCTCAACCTCGCCGGCCAGACCTTGACCGGCAACTTCTCCTTTGAAAAGACCACCACCGCGGGGCCGACGCCGACCGACGTCGTCAAGATCGCCGCCAGTGACGTCAATGTCGGCCTCGGTGACGGCACAACCAACTTCCTCACCTTGAGCGAGGGCCAGGGCCTGCTGTTGATCGACGCCAATGGGTTGGCCGGCTCCATTTCGGGCAGCATCGCGGTCAACATTCCCGGGGTCAGCCTGAGCGGCGATCTCTCAGTGGTGATCAACAACACAGCCAGCGCCGTGAGCCAGAGCTTCATGGTGGGCGGCGAAACGAAGACCTTGAGCGTTCAAGCCGGCCCGTTCGTCCGGGTCGAGGGAGCCAACCTGATGCTGACCGTCGCGGGGCAGTCGCTCAGCGGCAATTTCGCGTTCCAGCAACAGACCAAGGCGGATGGCGAGCGCATCGTCACCGTGGCGGTGACCAACGCGGCAATCAACATCGGGGGAATCGCAGTCACCATTCCGACCGGGGCCTTGTTGATCAATTCGGCCGGCTTGGCGGGCGAGATAACGCTCGGGGCATCGCTTGACTTCGGAGCGGTCTCGTTCAGCGGCGCGATCAAACTCTCCATCAACAACACCAACCAGGCGGTGAACCAGAGTTTCACGGCCGGCGGAACGACCTTCAATCTGGTCCTGCCGGCCGGCCCCTATCTCCGCGTCGGCGGCAAGAACATCAACCTGACCGTGTTGGGGCAGACCTTGTCCGGCGACTTCTTCTTTGAAACCGCGATGAACCAGTTTGGCCAGCGTTTGACCAAGATCGCGGCTTCAAACGTGACGTTGAATCTGGGCGGCGTGGTCAGCGTGACCAACGGACAGGGCCTCTTCCTGCTGGACGACACTGGCATGGCCGGCCAACTCAGCGCGTCGGTCGGGCTGAACCTCCCTGGCGTTACCTTCATGGGTGACTTCAAGCTGGCCATCAACAATCGCACCGTTGCGGTCAATCAGACCGTCTACGTGGGCGGGCAGGCGGTGACGGTGGATCTTCCGGCCGGTCCCTACCTGCGGGTGGAGGGCTCCAACATCAGCCTCAACCTGCTGGGCCAGACGTTGAGCGGGAACTTCGCCTTCGAAAAGGTCGCGACGCCTGCCGGCGGTTCGGTTGTGCGGCTCGCCGCGTCGGATGTGAGCCTGCGACTCGGCGATGGAACAACCGACATCGTCACCCTCACGAATGGCACGGGGAGCTTCCTGATCGTGTCCGGCCCGACGGGCGGTATGGCAGGCAGCCTGAGCGGCACGATCGGGGTGAACATCCCGGGTGTCAGCCTGAGCGGCGACCTGTCGCTCTCCATCAACAACATGGCTGTCGCCGTGAACGAGACGTTCATGGTCGGTGGGCAGACCCTCGTGCTTGACCTGCCGGCAGGGCCGTATCTCAAGGTGCAGGGAGAGAATGTGGAGTTGGACATCCTCGGTCAGAAACTCACCGGTGACATCGCTTTCGAACAGGTGACCAAGCCGATGGGCGAGAAGGTGGTCAAGGTCGCCTTCAACAACGTCGGCTTGGAACTGGGCGACGGCACGACGCCCTACGTGGTTGTCCAGAACGGCCAGGGAACGCTGCTGATCGACAGCGCCGGCGTGGCAGGGAAGATCAGCGCCGACCTTGAGTTGTTGAACATTCCGGATGTTTCGCTTTCTGCCAACGCAACGCTCGCCATCAACAATCGTCCCACCGCGGTCAACGAGACCTTCACCATCGGCAGCGGAGCCAACGCCACCAACATCGACCTCAACCTCCCGGCCGGCCAGTTCCTCCGGGTCGAGGTCGCCGACGTCAATTTGTCGATCTTCGGACAAACGCTGTCGGGTGACTTTGCCTTCGAGCAAATGACGACGACCGGGCCCGTTCCCAAGAAGGTCATTCGTGTCGCGGCGAACAATGTCTCACTTGGGATCGGCGACGGCACAACCGATTTCGTCACGATCACCGAGGGGCAGGGGGCGTTCGTGATCAACGATGTCGGCATGGCCGGACGCGTGGGCGGAACCGTTTCCGTCAATGTGCCCGGTGTCCATTTCTCCGGAGCGTTCGAATTGGCGATCAACAACACCAACCAGGTCGTCAACGAGCAGTTCCTGGTCGACGGTCAGACCCTGAGCCTGAACCTGCCGGCTGGTCCGTATCTCTCGGTCGAGGGCGAGGATGTCAACCTGACGGTGGCCGGACAGACCCTGCGCGGCGACTTCGCCTTCGTGCGGCAGACGACCTTCGGTCCCGACAATCTACCGGGCACGGCCGACGATGTCGTCTTGGTGCGCGTGGCCGCCAAGAACGTCGAACTGCGGTTGGGCGACGGCACGACCGACTTCGTGACCATCACCGAAGGTCAGGGAGCCTTGCTGGTGAGCCCCGCCGGACTGGCGGGGCAGTTGAGCGGCACGGTGACGCTCAATGTGCCAGGTGTGACCTTCACAGGGAATTTCGGCCTGGCCATCAACAACGGTTCCAGCGCGGTCAAGGAATCGTTCATGGTCGGCAATGAGCAGGTGAATCTCGACCTTCCCGGCGGGCCCTATGTGCGTGTGTCCGGCACGGGCGTCCAGTTGAGCATTCTGGGACAGCGCCTGAGCGGCGACTTCGCTTTCGAGAAGCAGACCTCCACTGTGATGAGCGGTCCAATGGCGGGCACGCAGCGTTCCGTCGTCCGTATCGCGGCGAGCAATGTGGGACTCGGCCTGGGCGACGGGACCACCGAATACGTCACCGTGAGCAATGGCAGCGGCTCGCTGCTGATCACCCCCGAGGGACTCGCCGGTCAGGTGATGGCGACGGTCAGTGTCAATGGCATTCCGGGGGTGGACTTCAGCGGGACGTTCGGCCTCAAGATCAACAACACCAACAAGGCTGTGAACGAGTCCTTCATGGTCGGCGGATCTGCGGTGAATCTGGTTCTCCCCGTGGGGCCGTTCCTTCGCGTCGAAGGCAACGATATCAACCTGACCGTGCTCGGCCAGACCCTGACGGGCAGCTTCGCGCTCGAGCAGACGCAGACCATGGCCGGCGCCAAGATCATCCGGGTGGGGCTCACCGATGTGGGCCTGACCCTCTCCAGCGATGGCAACACCATCCTCGACATCTCCGGCATCAGCGGTTCCCTGATCATGACCCCGCAGGGGATGGCGGGCTCGATCAGCGTGCCGTTTGATGAGACCATCAGCGTCAATGGCCAGGACCTTTTCCGCCTCGCCACGGATCTGAAACTGGAGATCAACAACATTGCCGTCGCGGTCAAGGAGTCGATCGTGGTCAACGGTCAGACGATCTCCATGAACCTGCCGGCGGGACCGTTCGTTCGGATTTCCGCCCTGAACACCAGCCTGGTTCTCGATCCGTCCGGCGGGGCTTACACGCTCAGCGGGGACTTTGTCTTCGATCAGGCAACCAAGATGGTCAACGGAGCTCCGGTCAAGATCACCCGGATCGGCGCCGCCAACGTCTCGTTCAGCGACGGCGGCGACGCCATTGCCAAGGCGACCGGAGCCCTGGTGATCCTGCCGAACGGCATTGCCGGCATCTTGGCTGGCGAAGCGGCCATCGACGGCGGTTCCTTCTCCATCGGCGCCACCCTTGGCCTCAAGATCAACACGACCGACGGGAGCCAGGCAATCGACGAGACCATCACGGTGGGCGACCAGCAGGTCGTCGTGCGCTTCGCCAAGAGCACGGCGATGGACCCGACCACCGGCGTGAGCTTTTTCGCCCAGGACCTGGAAATCAACATCGGCGACTTCGTCACGCTCCACGGAAACGTCAGTTTCAACAACGGCGCCTTTGCCGGCGACGGGATTGAGCTTTTCGTGGGGCAGGGGCCTTACGAATTGAGCAAGGGCGTCAAGAATCCGGATGCCGTGGGCGTCCTCTTGACCAACGCACGCGTCGGCATGATCGACTATGGCGGAGGGAAGTATGCCCTGGTCGCCTCCGGCGATATCGCCCTCGTCGGATTGGAAGGGTTGACCGTCACCGGCACGGCCAGCATTCGTGTCAACAACTCCGGCATGGTTGTAAACCGCATGTTGGAGGTGCCGGCGCTCGATGGCGGCTCCATGGTCAACGTGATGTTCGCCAGCACGGCGGACGTCTTCGAATTCACCGGCACGGTGAACTTCAACGCGGCGGATATCTTCAAGGTCGGCGGCGCGATTGCCATCAGCAAGAAGCCCAACGGCGAGGTCAACATCGCCATCAACAACGCCAGCATTTCCATCAACATCGATGACGAGGAGGTCTTCGCGCTCAGCGGAAACGCCGCCTTCAGCATTGGCGGCGCGGAGGGCTTCAAGCTGCAGAATTTCAAGGTGAACGGATTCTCGGTCTTTGGCGTTGGCGCCACGGTGAGCAATCCGACGACCTCCGTCTACTTCCCGACCGCCGATCTGCTGCGTCCCTACGCCGGTGAATTGGTGAACCGCACCGAGTTGAACAGCCTTGGCTACATCACCGTGAAGTTCAACGATCCCAACGGCGTTGGCATCAGCGAGACTTCCATCACAGACTCGACGCCCGAGTTTGACGTCCTGGTGAATGGCGCGGTCGCAACCGGGTTGAGTGTGAACGGGGCCGGCGTGTTCGTGAGCCCGGGCGTGTATCGTTACGACTTCACCGGTTCTATCCCGCAGAATGGCGAGGTGACGATCGCCTTCCGGGCGGCTTCCTGGTCGGATTCCAGCGGCGTCAACAACAAGGCCGAGACCGAGTCCTTCTTCGTCTCGACCCCGAACCTGCAGGGGCAGCTCCCGCCGCCGCCTCCGACTGCCCAGCTCTCCGATCCTTTGAACGGCGATGCCATCACCGCAGGAGCCATCAACGGCACCCGCTTCATCGATGTGACCTTCATGTCCAAGGGCATGGGCGCGATCGACCCGCTGACGATCAATGGCGATGAGTTCACCCTCAGCGGAACGGGCGTGCAGGATGTCGCCTTGCACATGGATGGACGTCCGATGCTGATGGGGCAGCCCGTCTTCAAGTCCGGCACGACCTGGCGCTACTACCTGAAGGACAAGGACGCCAAGAATGATCTCGACCTCTTCAAGGTCGGCGATGTCCGGGTGACCTTCCGCGCCAATTCCTTCAGCACGAAGGCCGTCATGGACGAGGACGGAAACGTGGTGGAACCCGTCGCCACGAACGCCTCGAAGTTCGAGACCTTCACCATCGAACCGTTGGCCCCGGGCGCCGCGCCCGCGTCCAACGCGTTGTCAGTCGGCCCGCTTACGCTGCAGGGGCCGACCGTCGGGTTGGAGGATGTCGCCTTCAAGGATGGCCTGCTCTATCTCACTGTCGGCATCGGCGTGAATCGCGCCAGCCTTGCCTTCGGCGGATCGACCAACGCCACGACCGGCATGTCGGACCAGCAATCGAGCAGCGGCATCAAGGCGGACCTGGTCGGAGTTCTCGGAACGTTCGACATCGGCGTGGATGTCTTCGGCCTCTTGAGCGGCGACGTGCGGGTGGATGTGCCCGGCAAGTTCAGCCTGCGGGTGGCCGGGCTCGATGTGGAGGTGCCGGACGTGGTCAAGGTCGGCGCGACCGGCATCTTCATCCAGTATGATCCGGCCGGCGCCGACGACCAGGAACTGGTGCGGATTGAGTCGGCGACCATCGCCTTCCCGAAGGTCAATATCAGCGGCTCCATCGATCCGTTTGATCCGCAACCGAACAATCCGAACAACCCGTTGATTCCCGGCCTGGTGGTGAGGAAGAACGGCTTCACCATCGGTCAGGCCCAGATCTGCTACGGCTGCCTCGACCGTCCCAACAACGGCACGTTGATGGGGGGCGCGACCTCCATCAAGTTTGGCGAGATCCTGGAACTGGATGACATCCGCATTGGCGTCACCAACTTCCAGGTGAATTTCGACGCGGAGAACCCCATCGACTTCAACGGCTCCATCTTCCTGGCGTCCGGTGGAGCGAAGTTCTTCCCGGGCAGTGATTCGTTCACCGCCACGGTCATGGACCGCATGTCCTCGAATGACAAGAATGCGGACGGCTCGGACAACACCGAGGCCATCCGCGCGGACCTGACCTTCACTGACGGTCGGGTCGATGGCTTCAAGTTCAAGGTGGATACCCTGGAGGTGTCGGTGAACTCGTTCCTGACCCTCGATGCGGTGGACTTCATGCTCGATACCACGGCCGGACCGACAGAGGAGCTGGTTTCCTTCGGGAAGATCGGCGCCCGGGTGAAAATCGGTTCGTTCGAGATCGGGGGCGAAGGCCGCAACTTCGCCTTCCTGGGCGATGGCACCTTCAAGGCCAAGCCCGGCTTCAGCGTCACCCTCGAGGCGGGCAGCGCGGGCGGCAGCGGACTCATGTGGCCGAAATGGCTGCCCATCAAGATCCGCAAGATCGGCCTCGAATGGAAGGACTTCGACAACAATCCCGGCGACATGATCATTTCGCTGTCGGCGTCGATCGTTGGGATCCAAGGCTTGGAGAAGGGCCTGGAATTCACCGGCACGATCGAAGGCATCAAGATTCAGCCGAGTCTGCTGCGTGACGGCAAGTTCCCGATCATCGACATCGCCTCCATTGGTGTGAAGGTCCGGGGCGGTGTGTTTGGCGGTCAGTTGGAAGCCGCCCTGATCGGCGGCATTCTCAAGATTGATGCGGATGGCAATCGGATCGATCCCTTCGACACGACGACGCCTGTGGTGGATCGTGTGTTCTTTGCCGGGGTGCAGGGCGGGTTCGAGATCGCCGGGGCCGCAGGTTTCGACATCCGCTTCGCCTTGTCGGAACTCGGTCCGCTGGGTGTCTATATCGGGGCGAGCATTCCGGGCGGCATCGTGTTGGAGCCCAATTCAGGTCTTGCCATCAATGACTTCGGCGCTGGGGTTGAATTCTTCAAGGCGCTGCCATCGATCGACGATCCGTTCAAACTGCGCGATCCGGCGTTCAATTCTCCCGCCACGGTCACGGCGGAGCAGTGGCTGGGAATGGTCCAGGATCACGTGGTCCTGCAATACAAGCGGATCAAGGCGAACCCGGCCACGGGCGGTTTCCTGGCAGCCTTCACCGCGCCGATGACCATCACCGGGACGGCCAAGATCTTCACGATCTACACTTCCAAGGAAGTGTTCAACGGCGAGGTGCTGCTGAAATTCAGCACCGATGGCAAAATTCTCGTGGTCGGCAAACTGAATTTTGCGGCCGGGGCCATCAGCATGAGCGCCAAGCTTTACGCGGATCTCTCGAATGTTGCGGAGGGCGACGTGACCGTGCTGTTCCTGGCGGACATCCCGGATCAGGTCCGGTTGTTGACGATCCACGGCAAGCTCAAGATGGGCTTCAAGAATCCGCAGGGCGAAGAGGTTGAATTCTTGGTGGCGGATTCTCTTCCTGAGAACATGGTGACCATGAGCCCCACCGGGACGCTGTCGGACGCCGAGGACGATATCGACATCTCCGTGTTGCAAGGCCGGACGGCCACCGGGACAACCGTTGATGGAACCACTCACACGGACGCGCACTACTTCGATGTGATTTACCGCGCGCCCACGGGAGCCAACCTGGACTATGCGTCCATCCTGGACAGCGCGGCCGAGGTGACCTTCCTGATGAACGGCGTCTCGATTGCCCATGATGGCGTGCCCGTGCCCGTCTCGTTGTCGTTGACGGACGATGGAGTGCAGCAGGCGACGCTTTTGACCGGTTCCAGCCGGGACGACCTGATCGCCAAAATCACGGCGCAGGATATCAGTCAATTCCGCTATTTCATCACCGAGCCCGGATTCTCGTACGAACGCGGCACGGTGGAAGGGCGCTTCATAGGCGGGACCTTCAAGAATGCGGATGTGACGATGGACGATGGGACTCCGGTCACGGGCACCTCGAATTCGGAGATCACGGAGACGTTCACCATTCACGGCACGGCGGCTGTCGTGCTCAGTCCCACCGCCGGAGCCGGAATCGATGTCAATGTGTTGAACAACCGCAACTACCTGGATGTCGATTTCACAGCGCCCGCCGGATTGACGTTGGATCCCGACACGATTCTGGACCTCGCCGCCGAGTTCAGGCTGGTCGGAACAGGCGTCGGTTCGATCCAGTTGGACAGCGCGCAGGCCCCCTTGCGACTGGCCGATCCCGAGGGAGGCGGCATGCGCTTCCGGTTCTGGCTGACCGGAGCCTTTGCGGGGTCCGGGACGGTCTCCTTGAGCTATCTCGCCGGGACCTGGGGATTCACGACGACCCCGAGCGGCAGTGAGACCGGCGGCACGCAGGGGGGCGATGAGCTGATGCTGGGCAATCTCAGCATGAACAACGGTCGCAGCTACATCGACATCGAGTTTGTCCCGACGGCGGGGAATACGCTCGATGACAGCTCGATCCTGGACGCCAACGCCGAATTCAACCTGTCGGGCGGCGCGGTGAACGGCATGACCGTCGATGGCGCCCCCAGCAAGCTTTCTGACAATATCTTCCGGTATTATGTCATGGGCATGGGCGGCTTCGCGCCGGGCGAATTGTCCGTGGACTTCGTCGCCAACACCTTCACCGATTCCACCGGAATGGACGGGGCCAACGCGGCCTACAGCCAGAAGGTCACAGTGCAGGGCGCGACCGCGAATGTCGTCTCGCCGCTCCTGGGCGGAACGGATGGCCGTGACTCGGTGAACGCCCGCGGATACGTCGAGGTGGTCTTCTCCGCCACCTCCGGCAATGCGCTGGATCACGATACGATCGACGGTGACGAATTGGTTCTGAAGGATGCCGAGGGCAACGTCATCGCCCTGAACGCCCCGGTCCGTGTCGGGGAGACTGACGCCTATCGCTACGGGTTTGATGCGACCCTTGTGACCGGAGAATACAGCCTGGAGATTGTCGCAGGGAGCTTCAGTGACGATGGCGGGAAGACCAATCTCGGGTTTACGGACAGCTTCGTTCTCGAGGTGGCCACGGCGGCCCTGGTTGATCCGGCCGCGGGCGAGGTGGTCAATCGCGAGGATCTGGAAGATCGCGGCTACATTGACATCACTTTCAACCCGACGAACGGCTACTCTCTGGATCTCGCCTCGATCATGGATGCGGAGCAGGAGTTCACCCTGACCGGGGCCGGGGGCGAAAACCTGATCGTGAATGGAACGCCCACCCAGCCGGACGAACTGGCCGGGACCAACACCTTCCGTTACAGCTTTGACGGTCTGCTCAACGTGGGCGTGCTCTCGGTGAACTTCACAGCCGGCAGTTGGCAGGATTCGGAAGGCAACCTGGGGCAGGCTTCCACGGACCAGGTCAAGGTCATCACCCAGGCGGAGTCCTTTTTCATCGAGTTGTCCGGGGGGGTCATCCTCAACGCCGCCGGCTTCCTCGACGAACCGCTGATCGAACTTTACGCGGAGGTGACGCTGGAGATCGATTTCGAGCGCACCGTCTTCAAGCTCGATTTCAACGGACAATTGAAGGTGTTCAAGCTGGGTTCCGTGGGCGCGACTGCCGGGCGCTTCATCCTGGACCTGAGCAATGAACTCAGCCCGGATCCGCAATTCTGGGGAGTGATGACTTTGGAAACGAACTTCAGTTTCCTCGAGCAGTTTGGTTTGTTCATGTTCGCGAAGGGGATTCTGCAGATCAACACGACCGAATTCACCAAGACCGAAACGCTCACCCTGAAGGGTTTGGGCGACGGCGGTTCGGACGTGACCCGGACGTTTATGCTGCAGCCTCAGACCTTCCAGTTGGAGTTGCAGGCGGAGGTTCGCATCCGTCCTCCCGGGACCGACGCGGACATCTTCCGGCTCAACGGCGGGGTGTTCCTGAGAATCAACCCCGAACGGTTTGAGTTGTTCGTGACGGCCCAACTGTCTTTCGGTATCGGCAGCGCGCAGATCACCTACGCCAAGGCTACCGGTCTGCTGGTAGTGGTCACGGGGCAAGGCGAGGGGGAAAATCCGGGCGTGGCTGGCCTGTTGCAGATCGGCGCGAGCGCCGACATCGGTCTGCCTAACGTGGAGTTGTTCTCCGCTTCCGGTTCGGTGACCGTGATGTTCAACACAACGTTGCAGGATTACACCTTTGAGATTCCTGAATCCTTCCACGCCCTGCTGGAGCCGGAGGATCCGACCGTCATCAACATCTACAAGGCGGCTCCGAAACTGGATGGCACGGAAAATGTGGGCGCTGCAGCGGAGATCTACTTCTCAGTCACGATTGAGGCGGAACTGACCATTGGCGGAGTCCTGACACTGACGGGCTTCCTGCAGTTCGAGCGGGCCATCGGCGAGGGGGCCGCAAACGGCGGCGTCGGCGCGCGACAGAAGGTAACCGGCGCTGTCAGCGGCGAGATCGAACATCTCGGAGCCGTCACCGGCACGCTGAATTTCAACGTCTTCCTGGGCGAGAACACCGGCATCGTTGGTCGCGTGCATCTCACCCTTGGCGTAAACGGCATCCCCGGCGTCAACATCAACGGTCAATTCCTGCTTGAGTTGAACACCTTCGGCACGGACATGGACGTCGAGACCTTCGACATTAACAAGGATGCAGACGGCAATTTCAACGGGTTCAAACGGGACGCCGACGACAATCTCGTAATCACCACGGTCACGCTGAAACCCGGGCTGTTGTTGATCATCCGCGGCGAAGTCGTCCTGGCCGACACCATTTCGCTCGAAGGCTACTTCCTGCTCGAAATCCGGGCTGACAAACTGGAGATCCAAGCCTTCGCAAAACTCGATCTCAATGTTCTGGGCGAGGTTCAGGTGGTCGGATTGCTGCGCATCGACGGCGACGGCCTGGTCGCCCACATCTCCCTGATGCTGGACGCGGGCGGCGCGCTCGGGGCGGCGGTGGGACTGCGCATCACGGGCACGGCCCTCGTGGAATTCAACACGACCGGCAGTTCGAAGTCCTTCACGCTTCAAAATGGCGACACGGTCACCGTCGAATCCGGCCTGCACATCTTCATCGGCGGCTCGGTGGAGTTTCTCGGCTTTGCCTCGGGCAGTGGATCGGTGGACATCCGGATCAACGCCTCCGGTTTCAGCCTGATGTTCGACGTGCAGTTCAACCTGGCGGGCCTGCAGTTCAAGGCCATGGGCGTGGCCGCGGTCTACACTGACCAGAATGCGGGCATTGTGCTGGCGCTTACGGTCAGCGTCCTGGCCGATGCCGACATCTTCTATATCGAGGCCAGCGGCATGCTTGAAATCAACACGACGGGAATCACCCGCAACGGTGTGCTGCCCGGGTTCCTGCTCGAATTGAGCGGTCATGTGGAACTGCTCAAGGTTCTGAAATTCGAGGCCAGTTTCTCGATCGAGGTGGGGAGACGGACCCTTCAGGACGGAACCAAGAAGATCGAGCCGGGCTATTGGCGTTTCAGCTTCCACGCCATGATCGATTTCTTCGGCGTGTTCAACATCATGGGCGACGGCTGGCTCGACTCCGACGGAAATTTCTCGGTGGTCCTGCAGGGCAATGTCCTCCTGGGCACGCGTTCCTTCGGCTTGGAGGGCAATTTCAGGTTTGAGGTCACCAGCATCAACGAGCGCGACGCCACTGGAAATCCGTACTACAAGTTCCACCTGGGTTTGAGCGCCGGGGTGAGGGCCTACGCTTTCGGGTTCACGCTGGCCAGCGTTGATCTGGCCGCCTCGGTCGATGTCGAAGGGGCCGGTCGGCAGCCGATCAAGTTGAGCGTTGAGTTCAAGATCAAGTTCCTCTTCTTCACCTTCCGGGCGACCGCCCGTTTCAATATCGGCTACATCGAGCTGCCGAAACCGGTCTATCTCGCGGGTCAACCCGGAACCTCCAAGGTCGTGTCGCGGACATGGGATCCCGAAACCGGCGGTCCGTTGGTCCTGAACATGGGCGATGTGCGGGGCAACTACCGGAATCTGGCGGACGGCGCGCCGGATGAGGTGGTGTTGATCACCCAAACCAGCGGCGACGACAAGAAGGGCACCCTCGTCGTGAATTCGCTTGGTCGGACCCGCACCTATGACAATTCGACCGACCTGCTGGCGGACATGGGCGGCGGCAACGACCAGGTCTACATCGACAACAGTGTCAAGCTGCCGCTGGTCATCAACACCGGCGGTGGGGATGACGTGGTCGTCAATAACGGCACGGGCACTGTCACCATTCTCGGAGGCGCAGGGGACGACTATGTACAGAGCGACAGCCCCAAAACCGTGCTGATCGACGGCGGGGATGGCATCGACTACATCACTTACACCTCCGATGCGGACGGGGCGACCATCCGTGGCGGCGGCGGGGACGACCAGGTGTTCGGCGGGAGCGGCGCGGACATCATCTATGGCGACGCGGGCGACGACATCATCGTGGGCGGCGGCGGGGCCGACACCATCTATCCGGGGACGGGCGATGATGTTGTGCGCCTCGACTCCACAGCCGGCGGATCGGTGATCCACGCCAATGACGGCGCCGGAGAGCAGGATTTCCTCGTGCTCAGCGGGACGGACGCCAACAACCAGTTCACGCTGAGTCGCGGCGCCGGAAGCCGGCAGGTGGATGTCGCTCTCGACGGGGCGGTCGTCACGGCCCATGGTGTGGAGGACTTCACCCTCGATGCCCGCGCCGGCGCTGACTCGATCCTGATTGGCGACCTGGCCGGCCGGGGCGTCGAATCGATCACCACTAATTTCGGCAATCGTTCGGCGAACATGGGCACAATGATCGACGACGACGGATTGGAGGTCGCCAACATCCGCTTCTCGGACGACGACGCGGCCGATGTGCTCACCATCATGGGCGGGAGCGGAGCCGACCGGTTCGTGGTTTCTCCGGAAAATCCGAACGAGACGACGCGGCTCTACGAGGAATACCGTGTCACGCGCGAGGGACAGTATCGGGTGAATGTCGTCAACAGTGTCCGTTCGGAGGGCGATCGGATCATCATCGATGCCCAGGGCGGCGACGACTTCATCAATGCGGCGCCCTTGAACGTGGAAATCGTGAACGCGGACGATCCGCGCGTCGTCGATCTTGCGACGCTTGAATTCCGTGGCGGCGATGGCGCCGACCGGCTCATCGGTTCACCGTTCAATGACCATCTGAACGGCGGGGCCGGCGACGACACTGTCACCGGCGGTCTGGGGCTGGACACCTTCGCTGACGCCGGCGGCTTTGACACGTTGGACGAGACGTTCGATCTCGATTTCGCCATCTTCAACAACTACTTCATCGTCGGCACGTTGCTGGGCGATACGGGAAGCGGCCGCTATTCGACCGAGGGACCGCGCAGCGAAGATGAGTTGAAGGACCTCGTTCGCGAGGATGAGCCGGACTTCGATTTCTACAGCCGGGGCGACCGATTCACCGCGGATTCCACGGTGGAAGAACTGCACGACATCTTCGACTTCACGATTCTGAAGGGCGGCGAGGGGAACAACACGATCGTCATCGGCGATATTGACGGGAAGGTCTCGGTCGGCTCGACGATCCTGGACATTACTCCCTGGCTTGGCGGCGCCAGTCTCGACAATGGGCCAAACAACGAGAACGCCTTCACGGAATTCTATATCGTCAGCCTCACCGGAACCGGTGGCGGACGCGTGACCATCAACGACAGCGGTCTGCAGTCCGGCTTTGACCAGGTGCTGGTCCGCGGCACGAACCAGCCGGATGTCCTGACCCTCGACGCCGCAGGCAGCGGTTCCTTCCGCACCGGCGTCGTCACCTTTGGCGACACTTCGAGCCCGGATCGCGACATTCTCACCTTCCGCAACCTGGAACGGGTCACGATCGACACCTTTGCGGGCAACGACCGGGTCCTGAGCAACGACACCGCGAGGGTCACCATCATCAACATGGGCAGCGGCGATGACGAGATCGTCATTGGCACCGTTCCGTTGATCCCGGACAAGGGCAACCGGACGCTGGAATTCCCGGACGGCGTGCCGGTCGCGGACACGGAAAACATGACGAACGGGAACTCGGCGAACCTCTACGTCCTGGGCGGCGACCAGAACGACCGGTTTGAGGTGAACCACAACAAGGCCAAGTTGTTCCTCCACGGCGGGGCCGGCAACGACCGCTTCCTGCTCAAGACCTTCCTCGTTCTTCGCGAGGACGCCGATAATCCGGACGAGGTCACCAACCTGGCGGCCCTGTTCGGCGGCGCCGGCTTCAACCGCTACGAGTATCTTCAGAACGCGCCAGTCGAGATCAATGGCGGCACGGGCATCGATACCATCGTGATCGTCGGCACCCCCATCGGCGACATCTTCGTCATCACCGACCGTTACATCGCGGGAGCCGGCCGGATCGTGAACTTCAGCAACATCGAGGCCTTGGAGGTCGATGGCGCCGGCGGTCCGGACGAGATCTACATCCTCAGCACCAGCGAGGAATTTGAAACATCCGTCGTGGGCGGTTCCGGCGACGACATCATCCACATCGGCGGTGACCACCCGCCCATCGTGTTCGATCCTCCGGCCTACAGCTACACGCCTCCTCCGATCGAGGTGCGCCTGCCGCCCGAGATCGAATGGGAGGACTTTAACTGGGATCTGAATGGATTCAGCTTCGAGTTCACACTCGATTTCTGGGATTCCATCGTGAACCTGTTCACCGGTGGAAATGTCGCCGAACTCGCCGCGAAGAAGGTCTTCCAGGACAAGATCAACGCCTGGATCGATTCGATGAGCCGAACGCTGCCGTTCTTCCGGACATTGGGCTTCGACATCAACTCGGCCGATTTCGAGATCCGTGAGCGACTCACTTTCTCTTGGTTCATCCCGAGGACGAAGGTGGAGGTCCGGGTTTCCAACTTTGCGGTGCCCTACCAGATCGGAAGCCTGGTTGAGCGCACGAAGTTGATCCAACCGCCCACGATCGAGGTGGATCCGCCGCTCTTCGCGTTCAAGGAGGAGGCGTCCCGCGACGTGGCCCCGATCCGGGGACGCCTGACCATCCGTGGCGGCGATCAGTTTGAGGAGAACGGCGACACGGTGATCGTGCACAACCAGGAAGGGGCATCGCTTCCTGGTTTCCTGCGCGTCCGAACCACGGCGCGAATGATCCAGATGGGCGAGGATAACTTCGGGAACCCGATCTATGTCCAGGACAGGGACGAAACCGGGGCGTTGTTAACCGATACTTTCCGCAGCATCGAGGGGCTCGGGCAGTTCGTGAATCCGGCGACTGGCCGAGCGGCCCAGGATACCGTCGTCTACCACGGCATCGAACTCGACGGCATTGAGATCGTCGAAGCGCGGCTGGCGGACGGCGACGATGACTTTACGTTGGATGCCACGCCGGCCGACACCCCGGTGGAACTGGCCCCAATTGGAATTCGGGTCATCGGCGGCGGCGGTGACGACACCTTCCGGGTCAAGGAGATCAGTGGGACCACCACGCTGCTCGGCGGCGCCGGCGACGACCAAGCCATCGTTCACAATGGGAACTCACTGAACACCATCGGAGCCCGACTGATCTTCGATGGCGACGCCCATATTGACGAGCAGAGCAACCCGGTCAGCGCGGACCAGGAAGGCTTTGACCAGTTGTTGGCTCACTCGCCGAAGATCTTCTGGAACTCCGAGGCCCTCGACCAGAACTTCACGGACGGGGCCGGCACGACCACCAACTTCTCGCTGCCGACGCTTGAGCCCATCATCTTCGAGAACGGGGATGGGAACGTGGGACTGCGCGCGGCGGTCGTGAATCAGTTCGGCGAGGTCGTCGAGAACCTAGTCCATGAGAAGGGGGTGCAGGTGTATGGCGTCCAGAAGCGCAACGCATCGAATCAACTCCTCTATTACGATGCGGACGGGGCGGAGGTGACCGAGAACACGGACGTGCCCGTCATCGTGAAGGTGGCCAAGGACTTCGTGGATGCCGCGACCGGCATTGCGGCCCGACCCGTCTTCATCAATCGCAACGGGCATCAGGTGTTCATGGACAACACCGGCTACGGCTTGCTGGGCGAGTACTACCAGAACGAGAACTTCGAGGGCACGCCGCATACACGCGTTGATGAGACCGTCAACTTCAACTGGGGCGACGGCCAGCCGCACGACAATCTCGGGCCGGACAACTTCTCCGTCCGTTGGACCGGTCTGGTGCAGCCGACCTCGACCGGAACCTACACCTTCTACACCAATACGGACGACGGCTCGCGGCTCTACGTCGATGGAAAACTGTTGGTCGAACAGTGGCTGGACATGGGCGCCACGGAACATTCGGGAAGCATCGATCTTGTCGCGGGACGGACCTACGAGATCAAGATGGAGATGTATGAAAACCGGGGAGCTGCTGTCGCGCAACTCAAGTGGTCCGGCCCCGGTGTGTCCAAGCAGGTCATCCCGAAATCGCAGTTGTATCCGACAGTCTACCCGGTCAAGTCGATCGTTTCCGACTTTGAGAACCCGGAAGCGGAATACGTCTACCTCGACAAGGATGGCAACCGCGTGCTGGGGAACGAAGCCTACCTGGCCGTGGACCGGACCGTTCAGACGCAGATCCCATTCTTCTTCAACACCTTCTTTGGCCGGTTCTTCCTTGGGACCTTCACCCACAACATCACCGGGGACTTCAACCTCTACGAGGCTTCCGGATTGATCGAGTTCGACCGCATTGATGTTCTCGTCAGCCTGGACGGATCCGAATGGCGAAGCGTCAAGAGCTCGGAGCAGCCGGTGATTCGCATCAACGGCGACCAGGATCTTTCCGGAAACGAGTATGGCCGGTCCTATGACATCGGCGTTAGTGGTTGGGATCGCATCCGCTTCATCAAGGTCGTGGGGACGAGCAGCGCCGTCGGTGGCTTCGATGTGGATTCTGTCGGCGTGTTCCATTCCTCGCCGGGCTCCTCGGTGTTTCCGACCATCATTGTCAATTCAACAGGTTCGGGGTTGGTCAACGCAACCGGCGCGCCCAATGACACCAGTGTGGCTTTGGGGGACACCCGGGAGATCATCTTTGCCGGTTTTGCGCCCTCGTTGATCCCCGTGCAACAGATGCGCGAGACGGTCTGGACCAAGGTTGAGGACACTTACATGACCCTGTCCGAGGATGCCGGCGGCAACGCTTACGTCGATACCGTGACGGTCGTGGATTCCGCCGACACCGCGGACGAGTCCGGAACGCTGGAGGGCTACAAGATCGCCGTGCCGGTTCTTGATGGGGACGGTCAGGTTGTCTATCAGGTCGGGTTCGACGCCCCGGTTGAGAGGTATTACGTCGGCGGTGAGCCCGTCCTGGATCCCTTCACCCGCGAACCGCTCTATTATGCCGGCGGGGAGGACGTCCGGGACCTGTTCACAAAAGAGGTGATTGTCGATATCAACGGCGATCCGATTCAGCATCAGGCCGGCGATCCGATCCTGCATTTTGCGGGCGATCCTGTGATCCACTTCTCGGGCGATGTGGTGCGTTATCTTGGCGGCGAACAGGCGACGGAGGAGGACGGCTCCCTGGTCTTCAACTCGGATGGCAGCCCGTTTGAGCGCGTTGGCGGCCAAGCGGTCATCCACAGCCGTCGAGACCTGGTCTATGACCTGATCGATGAAACGGGCAACCAGATTGAACTGGGGACGCCTTACACGCCGCCCACCTTTGAGGCTGTCGCTCCCAATGCGACGCTTGCATTGACGGTCGGAGCTGAATTTGCGCACGACCTGAGGTCCGACGACCTTGTCAGTGTCGTGGTTCTCGATGGCGGTCGGATCTTCCGGCTTGAGCCCTCGGAATACATCGTGAACGCGTCGGCGAACACCGTGACTTTGAATGCGGGCGCGGCCTTCGGCGGAACAGCGACCGTCAAGCTGGTCATTGCGGCCAAGGCAAAGCACGCCGCGGATGATCCGAAGCTCTACTTTGGCGACGAGCCCGTCCAGATCGGTCAGCCGCAACTCGATTCCACCGGGGCCCTCAAGACCGACGAGGACGGCAATGTCGTCCTCTTTACTTCAACGGTTGATTCGCGGGGACGGCAGATCTTCCACAAACGCGGGGAGACGATCTACCAGCTCAAGGCATCCGTCGTCGGCGCGGGGCCGTATGCCATCGATGATTTTGAGATTCCGACCTACACGGGAGGGGAGCAGAAGCTCTATCTCGGCAATGAGGCGGTCCGCTATCTCGGAGGCGAACAGGCTTTCTACACTGACCAGGATCCCGTCGAACAGACGGACGATTACCTGCGCATTGCCGGGCTGGGAATGTCCCAGGACATCCTGTTCAAGGGCGCGGACAGGCTGACATTGCGTTTGGGGGCGGGCGACGACCAATTCCAGATCAAGAGTTCCGGTGTGGGCGGCTACGCCACGGAGGTGTTCCTCCACACCGGCGGCGGCAATGATTCCATCACCGTGCGCTCGGATACGCACTCCCTGGACGACATCATCGGAACGGTTTACATCGACGCCGAAGGCGGGACGCACAACACACTGCTGGTAAGCGACGCCCACGACCCGGACGCAAACCCTGCGGCCGTGGTGACGAGCGGTTCCGTGCTCGGCCTAGCGCCCTCGGACATCTTCTACACTGCAAGCGGCGGATGGTTCACCAGCGATTATGACATCGCCACCAAGGACTTTACGCCGTCGATCACGGTCTACGGGGGGCTTGCGGGCGACTCCATCGAGGTCCGTTCCACCCGCAACAATGCCGCCGTGCGCGAGGTGACTCACGTGAACGGCTGGGAGGGTGATGATGCCATCTCGGTCGGCCATACGCTTCCCCGCTATCTCGTCGTCCGGGGCCATACCGGAGCGGACACTCTCGACGCCTCGGCGACGGAGGTCGGCGTGACAATCCACGGACAAGAGGGCGATGACACGATCCTCGGCGGATCCGGCAGCGATGTGTTGGTCGGCGGGCAGGGGAATGACTCGATCGGCGGCGGCCGGGGCGATGACGTCCTCTTCGGCGACTGGGCTGTGATCGAACGCGCGGCGGACTTCAAGCTCGCGTTCCTCGCCACGACGGACGATTCCCAGGGAGACAATGATGACCGGAACGGCGGCCTGCAGGGCGGCGAAGGACGGGACATCATCTTTGGCGGCACGGCCGATGACACCATCAGCGGCGGCGCCGGTTCGGACATCCTGGTGGGCGATGGCGGATCGGCCGTGTTTGCCGGCGGCGTCGCCGTGCGGGTCACGGCCACGAACCACGCTGGCGACGGGAATGACTCCATCGATCAGGCCGGGGCTGGCGGCGCCGACATCGCCCTCGGCGGGACGGGCAACGACACCATTTCGGGCGGGGCCGACGCGGCGGCGGACATCCTGCTCGGCGACAACGGCGTCGTGGTTCTGGACGACCCCGCAGGCGCGCCAGGTGAAGCCTATGACATCTACACGCATGAGCCTCTCTCTGGCGGCGTCGACACCATCCATGGCGGACCTGGGGACGACTTCATCCTCGGCGGCTCCGGCGGCGACGACACCGTCGGCATCGATGGCGACACCCTGGACGGCGGGGCAGGCCGGGATGTGATCCTCGGCGACGGCGGCTACATCACGCGCAACGGCGCGCGAGTGGTGACCCAGATCGAGACTCGGGACGAGGCTTACGGCGGCGATGACAAGATTGATTTGAACGCCCCGGGCGGCGCCGATGTCGCGTTGGGCGGCGCCGGCCATGACACCATCGAGGGGGGGCAGACCGATACGGCCACGGACATCCTGCTTGGCGACAACGGTGTCGTCTATTTCGACGTCGGAGATGTTGCGAAGGATTACGACGTGTCGACGCGCGCGCCTTCGTCGGGCGGCGACGACACGATCCGGGGCGGTTGGGGCAATGACCTTGTCCTCGGCGGTTCCGGCGACGATCAACTCGAGGGCGGCCGCGGTTCCGACGCGGTCCTCGGCGACAACGGCTACGTCTGGCGCGACAGCAGCCTGGCCATCCGCCGGGTTGAAACGACGGATCCGATGCATGGTGGAGCCGATCGTATTGACCTGGCGGGATTTGAAGGCTCGGATGTCATCTTCGGCGGCTCCGGTGACGACGACATTTTTGGCGGCGACGCCACCGAGGGCGACATCCTGATCGGCGACAATGGCGTCCTGGCCGGCGGATCGCCGCTGATTGTTCCCGACGCCGCGTTGGAACAGGATGGCGACGTCAACGACATCTATACGAAGGACGGCGAATCGGGCGGCAACGACCGCATCTTCGGCAGCCTCGGTCCGGACGTGATCATGGGCGGTTCCGGCAACGACGATCTCTTCGGCAACGCGGGCAACGACACGATCTTTGGCGACGGCGGTTACATCGACCGCAATGTCGGAGGCGTCATCACGGAATACCGCACGCATGAGCCCAACTACGGCGGAAACGACCAGATCGATTACCTGTCTTACGACGCGGCCAACCCGCACGATCAATCCGCGATTGACGCGATGGCGAACGTGGACGCGGCCTTGGGCGACGATCTGATTTTCGGCGGCACGGGTGATGACACGATTGACGCAGGCCTCGAAGCCATCCCGCACCGGATCTTTGGCGACAACGGAAAGGTTGATACTGCGACCGGCCAACTGGAATCCACCGATCCGGATCATGGCGGGCAGGATGAGATAACAGGCAGCCCGCTGCGGGATATCATTATTGGCGGTTCCGGCGGAACGGACGCGCCGGGTGTCGGGGGGGACACCATCGCCGGCATGGCGGGAGATGACATCCTCTTCGGCGATGGAGCCCGGGTGCAGTTCGACGCGTTTGGCGACCCCGTGACGCTGGAAGCTCTGCACCCGACGGAGGGCGGAGATGATATGATTGACGCGACCGCGCTTCCGCCCGGGCGTCGCATCTACAACACCGAGTACGACGGCGACTTTGCGGCCAACGTCAATGTCGGCGCCGAGGTCATTCTGGGAGGCAACGGCAACGATCTAATCGTCGGCGGCGATGTCGATGACAGCATTGACGTGCTGATCGGCGATAGCGCGTCGGTCGTGATGGCCAAACTGGCGGCCTATGTCTCCGTGGTTGTGCTGGACAACTCAACCTTCACCATTGAGGCGGCATTCGAAGGCATCGTCACGATCCCGACCGCGGGAGGCAATGACGACATCTACGGCGGGCGCGGCAATGACGTGCTCCTGGGCGGACCGGCAGACGACCTCCTGGTCGGGGGAGTGGGCAACGACGTCCTTCAGGGCGAGGCGGGCATGGATGTGCTCTGGGGTGGGACGGATCTGCTTGCTGAATCGAACTTCCGCTTCGCCAACCCCACAGAACGCGCCGCCGTCTTGGATCTGCCGCCGGACTGGGTCGCATCGGAGGCCTCGCAACCCACCGGTTTCACCCCAGCATTGCTGACGCCCAAAGCTTTGTCCGGATTGTCCGTGCAAGGCGATGTGATGGACGGACGCGACACGTTGTTGGGCGGTGAGGATTCCGACTGGTTGTTTGGCGGCGGCGACATCGACGGTCTCTACGGCGGACTCGGGGACGACTATCTCGATGGCGGCGTCCACAACGACTACCTGCTCGGCGGTCCCGACAATGATGTGATGCTCGGCGGCGACAACGACGACGTCATGCGCGGCGACTTCAATCTCCAAGGCGCCTTCAACGGCGATGGAAGCGCGTTCCTCAGCGTGTTCGTCAACGTCGAGTACGGTTTTGATCGCGCCGGGCGCGACCAGATGTATGGCGGTGGAGGCAGCGACCGGATGTTTGGTGATGGCGGTCCGGACGAGTTGAACGGCGAGCGGCTCTACGGCGGCGACGGCATCGACTTCCTGTACGCCTACTCGCATACGACCGGGGCTTCGACCCCGGCGCAGTTGCGGGCGGAAACCCAGCTTCGCGGCAGCGAGTTGCACGGCGGCGCCGGTTCCGACTGGCTCTATGGCAGCATCCGCGCCGACCTCCTGTTCGGCGACAGCGGCGCAGAATTCCTCCATGGCGACTGGCTCTACACGCGGACCTACGCCATCAACCCGAACGCCGATACGCTCGGCGGCGACGACAAGATCTTCGGCGGCAGCGGCGAGGATCAGTTGCTGGGCGGCGGCGGCAACGACGAACTCTGGGGCGGCGCCAACTCCGACTGGCTCCAGGGACAGGAGGGCAACGACAAGCTGTACGGCGGCGGCGGCATCGACATGATCGTCCTCGACACCGATCCGAACTACCGGAACTTCGGGGATGTCTTCGACGGGCATTTCGGCAACCAGTTCCAGTCCGACACGCTCGACGACAATGCGACGGACATCCTCCTGGTGGAGGGCTCCGACAATCGCGACACGATCCTGATGTCCGAGGAGGCCGTCCTTCTCGGCAACGTGGATGTTCCGGAGAGCGGGATGATCGCCGGGTTGGCGACCTTCACGCTTACCTTGGGCCAGATCAGCGAGACCTACTCGGACATCGACCTCAGCCTTGGCATTGACAACGCGGTCGATGCCCTGAACGTCGAGTTGACAGACGCAGGCAGCGCGTTCTTCAACTACGAGGACGCCAACGGCGTCCGTCACGGCCATGTGGAGGCGGTTCGGCGCGGATCCAACATTGCCTTTGTCACGCGCAACCAGGGCGACCACGTCACGCTCACGCTCAGCGGGGCCAATGACTACGCTCAGGAAGTTCTCGGTTTCGGCGTGGGCGGCGACCAGAATTCCGAAAGCTACCTCGTGGTCGATTTTTATGTCGGCGGCGTGACCGACATCTCCTTCAAGCAATGGCCTGACCGCGGTGTTGTCAGTTCGGCTCCGGTCCACTTTGTCGCGTTGACCCAGTGGCGCAAGGCGAACGGCGATCCCGCGATCGAACAGTTCCGCATCTCCGGACTCGGCGGCAACGACACCCTCGGGTTCCTGCCGGGCGCCGCCGCGGTCGACATGACCGTCCTCAGTGAACGGAGCTTCGATTGGGCCGGTGTGATTGACGGCGGTCCGGGCAATGACACGCTTCTCGGCTCCTCCGGTCGCGACCGGTTGGACGGCGGGTTTGGCAGCGACACCATCTATGGTTTCGACGGCGACGACCGGCTCTTTGGCGACGGCGGCCCGGGGCAGGGCCTGCCAACCGACGACGATTGGCTGTTTGGCGGCTCTGGCAATGACGACCTGATCGGCGGGCAGGGGACCAACCGGCTCTATGCGTGGCCGATCGACCCGAACATTGGCGGCATCAACGATCCCGCGATCACCGAACTGCATTTTGAGGACGGCCTCTCTGCGGTTGTCACCGACACGAACCGTGTGGCCGGCATTGTCACCGTTGCGGACGC
This sequence comes from Verrucomicrobiales bacterium, assembly GCA_038126235.1. Taxonomy (GTDB): domain Bacteria; phylum Verrucomicrobiota; class Verrucomicrobiia; order Limisphaerales; family JAYPEY01; genus JAYPEY01. The sequence continues at coordinate 32,408 of JAYPFK010000030.1, read as the reverse complement.
GCCGGAGGATGGCATCCTGACCGCGGACGCCCATTTTGCCCTCGTGATCGGCGGGAAGCTGTTCGATGTCGTGGTGCCCAAGAGCGCGACGGACGGCTCCGCTGACGTGGCCGACGATCCGAACGCGAGCGTCGACGATCTGGTGGACGACCTCAACGACGCCATCGATGCGGCGTTGAGCATCCCGGACGGCTCGGACAACGGATTCGTGCGGGCAACCCGCGCCATGGACGCCAATGGCGGCCAGTTGAACCGGATTGTCCTGTCGACCTTGGGGACAACGCTGAGCGTCACCAACATCGGCGCGGGCAACCCGGCGGCGTCTGAATGGCATTTCGCCCAGGGGCAGGCTTCCATTGAGGGAGTGATCACCGCAACGGCGGCCGGTCCGGCGGACGGCAAATTGATGGCGGGCGACGCCTCGATCCAGTTGCGCAACAACAACACGATTGCCACCCTGATCGTTGCCCAGGCCGACACAGCCGACAACATGACGCTGGACGACCTGATCGATGACATCAACGCGGAGATTGCCTCCTCGGGATTGGCGGACCAGATTGCGGCGGAAAACAGCGGCGGGCGCATTCTCCTCCGATCCCTGACCACCAGCATCGAGCTCATCTCGAAATTCGGGGTGTTCATTGACGAGAACACGGGCCAGTTCTTCAACCACGACGGCAACGGGCTCTACGAGGAGGTCGACACGGGTCTGAACCGCACCTTGGGAAGCCCGAACAACGACTGGCTCTTCGGCGGCACGGGATTGGATTTCCTTTACGGCAACGGCGGCGACGACACGCTCTTCCGGGCCGACGGATCAACCTTCGAATCGCTCGATGGCGGCCTTTCCGGAGACGACTGGAAGGAATACGCGAAGGAAAGCGACAAGGTCTGGTACTACCGCGCGACCAATGCGGATGACGTTATCAACGTCGATTTCGTCACCGAGCCCGGTCTGTTCCAGGATCTGCACCTGATCACCCGCCTGACCAACAACAACGGCAACTTCACTTTCGCCGCGCAGGTGAAACTCAATTTCAACGCGACCGATGAGAACGGGGATCCGATCTGGAATCCGGTCGACGCCTACACTGACTTCAGCGCCCTGCGCGAGCAGGCCAAGACCGGCGAGCCCGTTGATTCCGGCAACACCATGGCCGCGGCGAAGCTCGAATACCAGCAGATGGAGATGGAGAACAACCTGCTCCCGCCGGAAGGCGACTTCATCGCGATCATCGTCGACGCCCTCGGCGGCAACGACCAAATCAATGTCGGGCCGACCGTGCAGAAGACCGTGTGGGTCGACGCCGGTCCCGGCGACGACACCGTCCAGTTTGCCTCCGGCAATGCGATTCTGAGCGATACGGCTGAACGGCCGCATCGCAACGATATCCCCGATTTCGCCACGTCGTTGGGAACGGCCGCCCTGATCGGCCGCGCCGACATCGCCGACTTCACGCTCGGTCTTGCCTCTGGCGAATCCGCGAGGTTCAACCTCTACTTCAACGGGGCGCGCGACGGCTTCGTCATCAATCTCCCGTTCGACGGAATCAACGGCGTCGGCGGCAACGGCTCGATCGCCGATCTTGTCGACGACCTCAACGCCGCGCTGACGGCCTCCGATCTCGCGTCCAGCGTCGAGGCGATGGCCATGGGGGATCGATTGGCGATTGTGCCCACGCTCGGCGGCAGCGTGGTGTCCGTCCAGATCGGGGTCAACGCGGATGACGCCGCTGGAACGCTCGATCAGTTGCAGTTCAAGAACGAGGACATCTCGGGGCAGGCGATCCTGCTGGCCGCGGGAGACGCGCCCGCCAACGGACAGATCCAGACCGACATTGAATTCGGCGTTCGCTTGAACAACGGCGGGGCGGTGACCATCAAGGTCCCGGCCAGCGCGACCAACGGCGGCGACGGCGAGGCCAATGCTTCGATTGACGACCTGGTCGCCGATCTCAACGCTGCCATCGACGACGCCGGACTCGAGACGTCGCTGCGCGCCGGCCGGGTTGGCGATCGCATCCGCATCTACACGATCGCGCCGATCCAGAACCCGAGCGTTTCGCTGGTGATCCCGGAGAGCAACGCGATGATCGATCAATTGCACTTCGCCAACGGACAGACCGCGAAGGCGATCTATGTGCTCGCCCGAAACACGAATCTCGCCGGCCTGACCATGGACAGCGCCACGGATGTGGATTACTTCGTGTTCCAGCTTGGCTATATCCCGGGTGGCATGCCTCGCATCGAACTCACCAGCGGTTCGCCGCTCGACGGTCTGGGACTGGCGATCTTTGACCTCAACCAGTTGAGCGAGTTTGGCACATTCGCGCCGGTGGCGGTCAGCCCGGATGGTCCGGACCTCGAAGGCGACGGCAACAATTCGATCGCAGACGCCTACCTGCTGCCCGACATTCGCGATCTCGGTCGGTTTACTCACTTGAACCTGCATACGGCCGCAGACGAGGACTTCTTCCACTTCGAGCTTGAGGATGATGCGGCGGCCGGAGACAAGATCAGCCTGTTGCAGACCGGCTTCGATGATCTTCTGGAACTGGCGGTTGTGGACGAGGACGGCGCGGTCGTCATGGCGAAGCAGGCGGACACCACCGAGGGCATCGCGATCACCTTGTCGCTCGAAGGGTTGGAGAAGGGCGATTACTACCTGCGGGTGAAGCAGGTTTCCGCGAACACCGGTCAGGGCGCGGTCGATATCGACGACATTTCCTCGGACAACCTCGGCCTGTCGGGTGGCGACGCGACCACCAAGGCCCTTGGTGTTGTAAATCCGAAGGGCGCGCAGAATGCCTTCACCATCCGCGCGCAACAGGTTGGCGTCGCCTTCAACGGCGTGACGATCGAATTTGACACGATGGGCGGCGTCATGGCCGGCGGCGAGACCGCGCTTTATGACTCCATGGCCAAGACGCTCACCCTCGGCATCCAGGACGGCGTGTCGACGGCCGCGCAGATCATGAAGGCGATCAACGACGGGAACGACACCGATGCGGCGGCGATGCCGTTCCGCGCCGAACTGTATGAGACCGGGCGCGGTTACGAGTTGTTCCCGGCGGTCGGCGGCAATGGCTACACCATCCTGAACTTGTCCGGTCAGTCGGAGGGCTCGATCTCCCTGGCGGGGCTCGATCCGCACACTCCGTATCTCCTGAAGATTGATTCGCCGAATGAGGTGCCCACCATCTACAGCCTGAACTTCGTCCTCGAACCCGCCGGCGAGACCGAGACGATCAACATGGCCGCGACGACGAACACCGTCCGCAAGGACGTGATCCTCGGCGGCGCGGGCCATGATCGCCTGCAGGGCGGCAGCGGCGAGGATTGGATCTTTGGCGGCCCGGGCAACGACGTCATCACCGGCGGTCTCGACACCCAGAAGAGCGACCTGCTCTTTGGCGGCCCGGGCGACGACACCTTCCAGATCACGACCGACTACCTGCCGAGCCTGACCAACGACCCGACCCAGACGTTCATCCCGACCACCGTGGATCGCCTCTACGGCGGTGAGGGCGACGATCGCGTGCTCTACCAGGGGGGCGATATCGACAACCTGAGCCGGCCCGTGCCCGACTTCGCCTCGATCCGCTACAACCGGATCCTGCACCGCTACGAGTTCACAACTCTCCTTTGGGACACCGCCAACCAGGAATGGGTCGAGGAAACGCTGCCCGGTTCCTCGCTGGTCGCTGACAACAGCCCGGCCAATGTCGATGGCCGCCTGGACTCCGACGCCACGTTCGAAATTGTCCTTGGCGGCGTGAATTACGCGGTCACCGTGCCCAAGAATCTGGGCGACGGCATTCTGACGGGCGGCAATGTGGTCGATCTCGACAATGGCGTCAGCCGGACCTTCCGCCTGAGTCTCGGTGTCAACGCCCAGTTGACCGTGACCGTCACCGGAACGGCCGGGGTCGACACCGCTTCCACCTACGCCGCGCAGATCCAATCCCAGATCGACGGCAGCGAACTCGCCGGCAGCGTCACCGTCAATTCGGACGGCATGGCCCTGAAGTTCCGCGTGCAGGGCATCGTCGAGGCGGACGAATTGAGCGTCGGGTTGGCCCTTGGATCCACCGCCGTCGACCTGACCGATCTCGGCTTCAATGGAGCCGGGCAAAGCGCGCCGGTCAACAATTCCGCGGGAGACCTCGCCAAGGACATCAAGACCGCCATGTTGAAGGCCATGAATCAGACGACCGGCATGATGGAGGACCTGACCGATCGTCTGGCCGTCGGCTCTGACAAGGGACGCCTGGTCTTCGTCACCAAGGAACTGGCCAAGGATGACGCCTTGGCGATCGGTTCGTCGGTCTACCTGACAGCCGTTAACGCGGCGCCGGCGAACTTCCAGTTGATGGCCGATTCTGTCTTCAATCTGAAGGTTGGCGGGACCGTTTACGCCGTCGACGTCACGATGGCGAGCACAGCCGGCAACGCCACGCTGGCGGACCTCGCCGCAGACGTGAACGCGGCCCTGACGATGGCGGACGGCAATGCGAATGACATTTCCGACAAGGTTGTCGCGCAAGCCGGTCAGAACGGACGGATCATTCTCCGGACGATCGGCGCCTCCCCAGCGTCGACGCTGATGATTGATGGAGCGGCGCCCGCTGAACTTGGGTTCGTGGACAATCAAGGGACAACCCCAGAAACGGCCAGGTTGGGCCTGACCGCCGGACAGCAGGGAGTCATGCGCACGGTCTACTCCCAGACCTACGCCTACTATCAGATCAACGAAGTCGAACGAACGGTGATTGACCTGCGTTCGGGAAATGACGTGTTCCGTGGCGACGCAGAATTCGTCTTCCCCAACCAGGACGAGGAATGGGGCATCAAGTCCGGCGACCTCCAGCAGGGAGGCGCAATCTCTAACCTCGAGATTTATGGCGGTTCCGGTAACGACCGCCTCTTCGGTGGCTATTTCGACGATCTGATCTTCGGCGGCGATGGCAATGACTTCGTGGCTGGCGGCCCCGGTAACGACGTGATCGACGGCGGTCCCGGAAAGGACCTCCTGGCCGGCAACACGACCTCGCAACCGGATGACTACGAGTTTGTCGCGCGCAACGGTCTGGACGGGCTGAACGATGACGTCAACTTCGCGGCCTTCCTGCCGGATCTGACCGCAGGCCTCGAGATCGACGGCCTCACCTTCCACGAGGGCGATCCGGGCGATTACTACCTGATCCGCACGCCCGAGCCCCTGAAGCAGTTGCTGGAACCCGGCCAAGGCTGGTTGACGCAGGACATGATCTCGATCGTCTTCGACGACGCCTTTGAGAACGACCTGTTCAACAACCTGGGCGGCGGGCCGATCCTCGACGATCTGTCGCAACTTGCAAATACGCGCTACTTCCTGTTCGCCGGTCGTGACACGGACGCCGGCGAGGCTCTTAGCGTCGTGCCGGTGGAGAAGTTCAGCGGCGTTCCGGACTACTATATTCTCCACGTGGTGAACCTCCGCGCGCAACAGGTTGCCGGAGTCAAGGCCGCTCCGTCGAATGGTCGCATCCAGGATCTCACCCGGATGGATGTCGATACCGCGCGCTTCACGCTGACACTGGACAATGAGGCCTACATCGTCGCGGTCGATGACGATGCGACAAACAACTCCCTCGATGATCTGGTGGACGACATCAACACCGCGTTGGCATCGGCGACGCCGCTGCTCGGCGGTTCGCCCGTGAACATCACGAGCCGGGTGTTCGCCTATAACGAACTCGGTCAGATCCTGTTCTCACGGGTGGATGCGGGCGGCATCTCCTTCACCGGGGATTCCAACACTGCGGCCAATGTCCTCGGCTTCCTGCCGACGCAGTCCAACGCCAACCAGGCGCCGACGATGGGCGGCTACACGATCACCTTCGACGAGGCGATCGGGCGCGCCATCGAAGCGGACAAGGATCAGGCAAATCTCATCATTCGGTCCGCCATCTCCGCCTATCGTCCGGTGGTCATACCGTTGGGCGACATCAACGGAGACGGTTACGGAGACTTTGTGGGAGCCGTAAGCGACAACATCTTCGGCATCGGGACGGGGGCCAGTTATGCGCGGATCTACCTCGGCGGACACTTGAACGAGGATGCCAATGGCAACGGGCTCTTCGATGCCGGCGAGGACCTCAACGGCAACGGCCTCTTTGATACGGACGCGAACTACAACCTGAACGCAGCGGACGTCACGATCGAATTGCCGGCGCCGGTTCTCGGGGCGGGTGTCGCCGGCGCGGTCGTTGGTCTGCGCAGTTCCTTCAGCGCGCCCGGTGATCTCAACGGCGACGGACGCGACGACATTGTCGTGACGGTCACGGACGTCAACGGAGCCGCCACCGCCAAAGCCGCGGTCTACGTGATCTACGGGCAGCCGGACGACGGCGGCACGCCGCGCCCGGACGGACTGCCGGCTGCGATCTCCATCACGACCGGGGCGGATGTCACCCTGACGGCCCCGACCATGGCCACGGGGTTGATTGAATCCGCCATTGCCGGCGATCTGAACGATGACGGCAAGGACGACCTGTTGGTGCGTCGCGGAAACGACGTTTACGTCGCTTCCGGTTCCTCGTTGATATCCGGCGCGATCACGGCGATCGCGGATGTCTACAGTGTCGGGGTTGTGGGCGGGGTCGGCGGGATCGGCGACTTCAACGGCGACGGAGCGGATGACTTTGCGATTCTTGAGACCGGATCAGATCTGGTTCACCTGGTCTCCGGTGAGGACTTCGCAGGAGGCGGGACTGTCGCCACGCTGGATCTTTCCGTGAGCCTCGATGGGCTCGGCGTCGTGGCGTTGGGCAACCTGAACGGCGATGTCAACGGAGTGAATCCGCTCGATGACTTTGCGGTCACCGGAATCGCGGGAACCGTCATCGTGAATGGTCAGACCGGGGTGGCGACGGCGGGCAGCGCTGTGGTTCTGGGGGCGAATCAGATCCTCGCCAACGCGGGCGACATCAACGGCGACGGACTGGCGGACATCGCGGGGATTCTCCTGGAGCGCACGCCGCAACTCGACGAGAACGGCGGGCAGTTGCTCCATGCCGTGGGAATCCTGTATCTGGGTGACGACACGTTCTTTGGCGGCGTTGCTCCCCAGCCGGCCCTGATTCTTGAAGCCGCCCAACCCTCCTACATTGCGCCCTCGGCGGCCAAGATCAGCCCGGCGTTGTTCGCCATCGTGGGCGATGTGAATCGTGTGGACGGCGCTCCGGACGGCTTCTCGGATCTGGCCCTGGCTGAGCGTCTGGGCTCCGAGGTGGATGTGTTCCACGGCGGTGAATTCGTGGATTATTTCAACCCACAGCCGACACCGCCGTTCACACTGCCGCGCCTCTATCGTTTCGATCTTGCCAACCCGGTTCTTTCGCCGGCGGACGCCGCCAACCACCAGGGTGTCGATATTTCCGGTTCGGTCGGGGCCAACGCCAATCCGGATGTCAACGAAGCCTTTGTGATCGAGGGGGCTGACGGCAATGAACAGCTGGCCAATGCGTTGAGCATCGGCGACCTCAACGGGGACGGCCTTGAGGACTTCATGGTCTACGGCCGCCTGCATGCCTACGTGTTTTACGGTCCGTTCGAGACCACCGGGCTGCGTGAGGCCGTGGAGCGCGCGGATCTCATCATTGACCTGGCGGCGTTCGGCAGGCCAGCCAGCCGGATGGGCGATGTGAATGCGGACGGTGTCGCGGACCTCGCGTTCATTCACCGGGATGTTGGAAGCGGGGATGTCACCGTAACCATCTTCTCGGGCGGCGTGCTGCATCCTTTGCCGCGCGCCATCAATTCCCCGGCCGACCTCGACGCGCGCTACACCCGCCAGATCGCGATGGATCCGGCTGAACTCGCGGGCTCCGCGGATGTCATGTTGCTGAACTTCCTGGGCGACGTGAATCCGGCCAACGGGCTGCCTTATTCGGACGTTGTCGTCGTTTCTGAGGCTGCCAACGATCTCAACATCTACGGATATGTGTTCCGCGGCAGCGCGCTTCCGGCCTACGGCGGTCTGATTGACCCGATGAATCCGTACAAGTCGATCGACTCAAACCATGCCGCAAAGGCGCTGGACCTACAGCTGTTCACCACGATCGTGGAGAGCGGGACGGTCAATGTCGGCGTGCCGGAGGTTGCGGATGGCCTGGAGAACAACGTGCCGGTCGGGTTGCCGTCCTCAAGCTCCAACGTCCAGAACGCGAGCGCTGCGATTTCGGGGGTGACCTTGACGCCTCGCACCGCCTCCAACGCCACGGACTACGCCATCACGGACTACGTCACCACATCCAGCACGGTCACGTTGAGCGGTCTGACCGGTCCCGTGTTCGACGTCAACGTGGGGTTCTATCTGACGCATACTTATGATGGCGACCTGACGATCGCGCTGCGCGCGCCGAACGGAACGGAGGTCGTGCTGGTGAACCGACGAGGCAGTTATGGCGACAACTTCGGCAACGGGACGGCGGACGCGAACCTGACCACGCTCGACGACGAGGCCTCGACGCCGATCAGTTTCGTGGGCGCTCCGTTTGTCGGGACGTTCCGGCCGGATGCGTCTCTGTCCATCTTTGACAACATGACGGCCGCCGATGCGAATGGCGTGTGGACATTGAAAGTCACAGACAACGCCGGCGCCGACCAGGGGACTCTGCTGCATTGGAAACTGACCGTGAGCGAGAAATCCGCTGACGGCACAGGGCAGTCTGTCACGACGATTCCCGCCGGAAGCTATGCCGGAAGCCGTCTCACGGATGTTGACTTCCGCATCAGCCTGACCCACGGGAATCTGGCCGACCTGAAGGCGGAGGTTGTGGCTCCGTCCAATTCCGCGACCTTCACACTGTTCGACTACGGAGACCTCTCGGGGAACATCATGTCGGGAACCCTGTTTGATATCACGGGTTCCACCGCCATTGATGCGGTCGCCGCCGTTGCGCCGTATTCCGGCATCTTCCGGCCGATCGAAACCGGCTTTGGAACCGATGTCACCAGTGTCGGCACGGGGTGGGCCGGCAATTGGACGCTCAGGTTGACGAGCCGCACGGAACTCACCGGAACGGTGCAGGAATTCCTGGTGGTGGCCAAGACGGACGCTGCTCAAACCTCCGTCATCAACACGGACAATCTGGAAGGAGTCATCAGCGACGTGGACGTGGTCGTCAACCTGAGTCACGGCGATGTGGGCGGACTGCAGCTTCGCCTGCTTTATGACTCCGACCGGGATGGCTCTCCGGAGCAGACGATCCGGCTGGTCAATGCCACGGGCTCGAGGGACGGCTCCGGTCTCCTCGGTGCGACCTTTGATCAGGATGTGATGACGACGTTGGGCAACGGTTCGGCCGGCGCGACCTTCAGCGGCATCTACCGACCGGACATCGATCCGGCCGCGATGAACCCGGACGCCACGCTCGACGCGCTGGACGACCTTTCGCCGAACGCCCGCTGGACGCTGGAAATTGTCGACCAGGACGGCGACTACTCCGGGACGTTGACCGGATGGAGCCTGCGCCTGGCCACGAATCCCACGGTGTCGAATCTCATGGTCGCCGGCATTCCCGGTCATGTCACCGATGTGAATGTCCGGATCAACCTGGATTACGATGATCTGGACAATCTGCTGATCGAACTTGTATCGCCGGACGATCCGCTGACCGGAGCCGACGAATCGGAGACGGTCGTGTTGGCCGACCAGACGCTCATGGGTATGGACCTGACCGGCACGATCTTCGATGATTCCGGAGCGGCGCACGGCATGCTGTCCGGGCGTGTTCAGGCCCTGGGGATGCTCGCTGCGTTTGTCGGGGTCAATCCGAACGGAGAATGGCAGTTGCGCATCACCGACAAGCAGGGCAGCAGCCTTACCGGAACACTGGTGAGCTGGGATCTGGAGATTTCTTATGCGCCGGTCAAGGTGGAGACCCGCGTGGTGGACGACGTGAACGGAGACGGACTTGACGATCTGGCGTTCAGCATGCCGAGGTTTGCCGAGCAGGCCCCGGTCTCCGGACCTTCCATGGGACGCGCCTACATTCTGGCGGGGCGCGAGGTTGCTGCGCCTGCCGATGTCCGGCTTGAACGAGACGCCGCGTTGATCGTGTCCGGCCAGTCGCTCGGCGGCGGCGCCTTCGCGCTGGGCGATCTCAACAGCGACGGTTACGACGACGTGGCGCTCAGCCGCACCCGGGAGGATGGTTTCCTGTCCAGAGGAGGGCTTTTGATCTTCTTTGGCAGCAGCTCGTTTGGCAGCGGCGGAACGCCGTCGTTCGCCACTGCGGATGACGCCAACATACGGATCCGGCAACTCGGCGAAACAGAGTTTGGCGCGACATCTGTGTTGGGGACGTTGTCGGCGACCGGCGGCGACTTCAATGGAGACGGCCGGATGGACCTGGCTGTCGCGCAGCCGTTTGCGGTGCAGACCTCTGACTACTCGGACGAGTTGGACCCGGACAATGTCACGGTGTTGAACCAGCAGGAGGCCGGGCGCGTCTTCATCTTCTTCTCGATCGCCGATCCGAATGGCGCGAATGACCGCACCCTGTCCGAAGCGGGTTTCATTGTGGAGGGCGCGGATGAGCACGATCGCTTGGGGACACTGCCGACGACGCCGTCCATCGATCTCGATGGCGATCGGGTCAGCGATCTGGTTGCCGGGGCTTCCCGGGCCGAAGGTTTTGCCAGCGGAACGGCAAAGGTGGATGCCGGCCGCCTCTACACGATGTATGGGGCGCACGTCCTGTTCGAGCTGCCCCAGGCATATGCGCTTCTCACCAACCGCACGATCAGCGGCAGCGGCGATTTCCTCGTCAACCTCGGAACCGGGCGGCCCTCGATCTTCCTGGACACCGACCTCGACGGCGACGGTTTCCCGGATGACACGCGTTATGTCCTGCTTCCCGGCGAGACCGAGCGCTGGTATCGCTTCACCATCCTGGGAGACGGGCAGTCAGGCGATTACCTCCGGTTGGAACCGGTCGCCCAGGCGCGGGAGACACGCGCGCTGGCTCCGGTTGACAACGGCAATCTGGCCGGCGGGGACTCCGTGGAGATCTCGCTTCTTGAGGACGGGGAGACGCTTGAGATCCGGTCGCCCTTCGGTCTGGAATACGAGTACTTCGAATACGAGGGGACTCCGCGCACGGTGACCGGCTACTACTGGCAGGTGATCAACTATGGCTACGGCTACTACTGGTATCCGATTCCCTACACCTACACCGTGGTCGATTACCCTTCCTCGTTGGACAGTGTGTTTGCCGCCGCGGGCCCCGCAAAGACCGAGGGCTTCTCGGAGGTTGCCGACCTGTCGAAGGCCGAGCGTTCCGACCTGTTTGCCTTTGAGTTCACCGGGTTCCTCAATATCGAAACCGGGGGCGCCTACAACTTCCATCTCGGCTCCGATGACGGAAGCCGGCTCTATATTGACCAGAATGCCGACGGCGATGCGGAAGACGCCGGCGACCTCGTGGTCAGCAACGATGGTCTCCATGGCTTCCAGAGCCTGGTGGGGGCGGTCAGCCTGACGGCCGGCACCCACGCCATCCGAATCCAGTTCTTCGAACAGTTCGGAGCCGCGTCGTTGAACCTGAGTTATCAGGGGCCGGACACGGCAGGTGCGGTTGTGACCGTGCCGTCCACCGCCTTCCGGAACGACGCAAACCAGAGAATCGGCGTCGCAGAGTTTGATTTGTCGCCCTATCTGCGGCACATCGATGATCCGGAGGCGATTGAGAGTGTGAAGGTCTTCCTGCGTTCGGCAGCGGAGGCTGAGGGAGACCTGCCGCGCGACATCGTGGATCTGAGGATTGTCGGCAACCGCATCTACATGCTGGGCGCCGATACGACCAATCCGGCGGCTCCGTGGCAGTTGATCGTTTCGGATGGGACGGCCGCCGGAACGTCGAAGATCGCGGATCTTGCGGACGAGCCAACCCAGTTGACGGCCGCCGGAGACACCTTGTATTTCGTGCGCAACGGCGATGAGATCTGGAAGACGACCGGAGGTTCGCCGGCGCATGTCGGAACCCTCACCGAGGGGGATGCCGTCAGTCTGACCGGCGCGGGAACCCTGCTCTATCTGGTGGAGGAGATCGCCGCGGGAGACAACCGCCTCGTGTTCAGCAACGGGGTTTCGCTGGAACGGTTGGCGGATCCCTTGGGAACTCTGATTGCCGACCCGTCCCAGTTGACCGCGGGCGCCGGCGACAGCATCTATTTCGTGGCCGATCACGGACTTTCCACGGCGCTGTACAACGCGTCCGGCCGTAATGTGACCTACGTGCGCCAACCAGGCGCAGCGTTGACAGGTCCCAAGGGATTGGTCGCCTTCAATGGTTCGCCGTATTACGTGGCGGAATCGTCAGGGGAGAACATTCTCTTCCGGATCGACGGCGCGGACAACAGTTCGCACGCCGTCGGGGTGGTCTCCGGCGCGGATTATTACGAGTTCCATCCGGTCGGGACCGACCTCTACATCGCGGCCTGGAACAACGGCGGCGACACGCCGTCTCAGGGATTGTTCCGGCTGACTGACGAGGATTCGCTGGAGGCTGTCCAGTTCGATGCCCCCTCCGGCGGGAGCGCCGTCACGGTCTTCCGTGAGATCGTTGTTTTCGACAACAAACTCCATCTCTCCGCAGAGGCGGACAGCGGGATGGAACTCTACGTCGTGAACGGCGTCGAAGCCTCGCGCGTTGCGGATCTCAACGCGGGCGACGCGGATGCCTCGCCGTCTCACCTGACGGTCTTCGGAAGCAACCTCTACTTCGCGGCCGGCAATGGCTCCAATGTGACCCTTTACAAGTATGATGGGACCGCCGCGCCGACCACGGTGCAGGCGACCCTGCGTAATCCGACGGAATTGACGGTGTTCAACAGCAAACTCTACTTTGCCGCCTCGGACACCGGCGACGCGAAGGGCGTTGAGCTCTATGCGTTCAATGGATCAGCTGTCAGCTTGACCGACCTGGTCATCGGGGCGGGCGGTTCCGATCCGGAGACGCTCGTTGTTGAGGGCGGTCTGCTGCTGTTCACAGCCAAGGATTCGCTGGGAGTCAAGGCCCGGCACGTCCTGGCGACCAGTGGCGGCCCTCGTCCTTTGATCGGCGCGAATCCTTCCGTGGTGGTCAATCCCCCTGGAGCGGACAACAACTTCCGCATCGAGGGGGCCTCATCGGACGCCAAGTATGTGGGGGTCACGGTGATCTTCCTCAACACGATCACTGACATGTCCGGCGCGCCGACACTGAATTTTGTCGATGGCGATCGCCTTGAAATCAACATCAAGGCCGGCGTCACCACCGCCCAGCAGGTGGTGGCCAAGATCAACGCAATTCCGGGAATGGGAGGCCTCAGTACGGACTGGACCGCCACGGGCATCTCGTCTGACGGCGACGATGGCGACGGCATGGACAACAACAGCGGCACAATCAATGTGGCCGATGCCGTCACCATGGGCGGGGCGAGCGCTGTCAGCGGCAGCGTGACCTACGATCCGGGCGGGGCCAACACCGCCATCACGTTCACGGCCGAGGCGACTGGCGACGCCGGCAACGACATCGTGATCCGCATCGTCGACGACGGGGCGGGAGACGGGGCGACCGCCAATACGGCGGTGGTCAGCGATGACACGATGAACAAGATCGTGACCATCACCATCAACAGCGGACACACCACAGCGGCGAAGATTCGCGATGCGGTCAACAACATGGGAATGGGGTCCACCTTGGTGACGGCGGCCCTGTCCGGCATGGGCAACACGGGGCTGGGCGTGCACAGCGCGCCGACGTTTACGACATCGGGAGGGACTCAGGCTGCCGGGTCCTTCAATGTGCCCGGAACGGACATCACTGTGACGGCGGCGGAAATCGGTGTGGATTTCAACAATGTCGATGTTGTGTTGATCGCCGATGTGGCGGCGGCCGGCGAGTCCGCAAGCTATACGGCGGGCGTCATCAAGGTCCATGTTGCCCGGGACGGCAGCACGACCACCAGCACGGTTCGCAGCAAGATCAACGGGTTGTCCGAGTTCAGCGCCACCGGAGGCAGCGCCTCGAAGGTGTTTGTCGGCGACTTTGCCAATGTCACCTCCGGCGGGGTGACGGCCGCCGCCGCCATGGGATCCTTCATGCTGGAAAGCCAGATGATCACCTTCACGGCGGCATCGAACGGTCCTGCTTGGAACAATGTCGACGTGATTGTGAAGGTTCCGAGCGGGATGGGGTCGCCTCCGGCGACGGCTGCTTTGTCTGGATCAGCAGGGGCCTATATCATCACGGTGACCACCATGGCCGGCGTCCGGACCGATGCCGTGGCAGCGGCAATCGGCAATCTGGCTGAGTTTACGGACACTTCCGGACTGGCGATGGGAGCCGGTGACCTGATCGACTTCGGCGCGATGCCCGGAACGGACAAGACCTTCACCGATATATCGTCGGGCGGGGCCTCGGCCGCGACCGCGACCACCGGTTCGATCACCGTTGCCGGCGATGTGATCAACATCGATGCGGCCGCCGCCGGGGCGCAGTACAATGAAGTGGACGTTCAATTGCGGGCCACTCTGGCCGCGATATCGGCCAATGCGGCGACGGCGTCCATCGACAAGACAGGCGGTGACGGCATGTGGGTGATCACGGTCAACATCCGCGAGAACGGCACCACCACCACTGAGGATGTCCGCGCCGCCATCCACGGTCTCACCGATTTCGACGCCACGGGCGGCGACACCAGCCTGGTATTCGCGCCGACCTACACAGACGTCACGTCAAGCGGCGCAAACGCGACGGTGACATCCGGAAGCGCATTGACCCAGATCACCTACACAGCAGAAGCCGGAAACGCCGCCGGCGCGGGAATCACGGTGTTGTTCAAGGATGACGGCTCGATTCTCGCAGGAACGGACACGGCGACTGTGAGTGACGACGCCATGAACAAGATCGTGACGGTCACGATCAACAGCGGCGTCACGACGGCCAACACGATCATCAGCGCCATCAACAACGCGATGACTGGATCAGGTCTGGTCACCGCATCTCCGGTCGACAGCAGCAAGACAGGGACCGTCACCGCCCCGCGCGTCCAGACGGGATCGGGCAGCAATGCGACCAATTCGAACGTGGTCGTCGATCCGGCCGGCGGCGACAATGCCGTGCGCTTCGTCTATCAGACGAGCGGCAACCACGCGATCAAGGTGCATTTCGAGCGCAA
Source organism: Verrucomicrobiales bacterium (assembly GCA_038126235.1). GTDB lineage: Bacteria > Verrucomicrobiota > Verrucomicrobiia > Limisphaerales > JAYPEY01 > JAYPEY01. The sequence goes on along the minus strand of JAYPFK010000030.1, from coordinate 17,195 downwards.
GGCGGACGACGGGGTTCCGGTGGCCGTCGCCTGGGATTCGATGAACGAAATCCTGACGGTCACCATTGTGCCGGGCGTCGCGAACGGGCAGAAGATCGCCGCTGCGGTGAATCAGTTCATGAGCGGGTCGATCTTCATGGCCAGTTACTCCGGCATCGCGGACGCGGATTCGATGGGCAACACCGGCAATGGCACAGTCAATGCGCCTGAGGTCACCACTTCCAATGCGCTGACCGGACGCACCACGATCTCCGATGTGGCGGCTGTCGAGTTCAACAGCCGCGTCTACTTCCTGGTGCGCAACACGGCGCTGGGTGTGGATGAACTGTGGTCGACCGACGGAGCCAGTGAAATTCAGACTCAGAACAACGCCATGGTCCCGGCGAACATTGCCGCGTCGGATCTCCAACTCCTCGGGGCCTACACCAACAACACCATCAAGCGGTTGTTCTACCTGAAGGACACCGGCGGCAAACTGACGCTGCACAGTCTGGCTCCCGATGGCACGGAAACCCAGATCATGGCCGGCGGCAACCCGTTGACGAATGTGAGCGGCTTCACCGTGATCGGAACGAGGATCTACCTGGCTGCAAGCCAGGATGGCGGTTCCACCGGCGTTGAAGTTTATCGCAGTTCCGATGGCTCCGCGTTCAGCCTCATCGAGGTCGCCGCGACGACGACGAGTTCAAACCCGGCCATGTTCATTGAACAGGGCAGCAAGGCCTATTTCACCGCGACGTCGGACGGCATGGAGGCCAACCGCAAGGCTTGGGCGGTGGCCACCGGCAGCACAACTGAAAGCGCGATCAGCGGCGCCGGGGTTGTGTCGGCGCCGGCGAACCTGGTTGGGGTTGGCGGGGGGGTGGTCTTCACCACCGGCCAGGTTCTGAACCGCACGATTGGAAACGGACTCGAATCCGAGGTGGCGAACGGCACGGCTCTGGCCTCCGAGGGCGCTCCGCGAGCGTTCAGGGCCGCAGGTTCGAACGTCTTCTTTGTCACTCCGGCTGCCACCGGCGTGAAGCTGTGGCGTCTGACGGGCACGACCGTCACTCAGATGACCGCGGAGATGGGCGGCGACACGCTGGCTGGCGCCGGCACTGACGTTGTCGACATGATCGATGTCGGCGGGACCCTGTTCTTCGTTGCCGAGTTCCAGAACTCGCCCACGTATCGGCTGTTCTACGTGGAGGGAACGAACTTCAAGAAACGAACCGGCGCGGTGTACGACAATCCCATCAAGCGGCTTGCCGCAGTGCAGAATGCCTTGTTCTTCACGGTCGACGGCGTTTCGGGCTCCGATGTGCTCTACGTCACCAACAAGACCACCACCACCACCGTGACGCTGGATGGGGCGGGATCTGACATCGACGATGTCGTCTCGCTTGCCGGACTGGGCGACAAGCTCTTCTTTGCCGGCGGGGCCGGCGGGGAGATTTATCGGAGCGACCCGCAGGGCTCGGAGACGTCGAGACTCACAAAGCGGCTCGAGGACTTTGGCGGCGGCCTCCTGGCTCCGTTCAAGGTCACCGTCCTGGACGGCGAGGGCGACGGGGTCGTGACCTTCGATGACGCCACGGCCGCGGGTATGGCGACGTTGACGTCGGACGGGACGGCCACCGAGATCGACATCACCAACATTGTCCGGCAGTTCTTTGACAATGGCTGGACGCGGATGACACTGCGCATCGAGGCGACCAGCGCGACGCCGTTCACCATCCGGAAGTTCACCGGAGATCCCACGACCGGAAGCGCGCTCAGTGTCACGCTGGCGCAACAGCCCGGTGTGCTGGCGGATGTTTTTGACGCGGAAGGCCGGCGGCTCTTCGCGGGACAGAACATCGTCGATCTCCGCAATCTGGAGGGTGGAACCTACTTCGCCCGCATCTACGATCCTTTCGCGGGCGCGGCGAGCAAGAATGTGACGAACGACGGCGGGTTCCTGCTTCCCGCGCCGACGGAGGCCACCGATGTCGATGGAACGCTTTACTTCCTGTCCGACGGCAAGCTGTGGCGGACCAGCGGAGCCGTGGCGTTGAAGGTCTTTGATTCCGTTGGGGCGAGTGTTGGAGCCAATGTTTCCGATCTCATTAATGTGGATGGTCAGTTGCATTTCCTCCGCGACAACTCCGGCACGTATGAGTTGTGGAGGGTCAAGGACGGGGTGACGGTGAAGGAGACGGGCGCCGGATATGCGCAGAAACCGGCCAATTTGACGGCGGTCGGGAGCAGGCTGTTCTTCACGGTTGGCGGCGGTGAACTCTGGATGGCCGGCGATGTCGCGGGCAGCCTGACGGCGACTGAGATCACCACCGCGATGAGCACGCTGTCGAACGCGGCGGACTTCGAGGCCGTGGGCTCAAGGCTCTATTTCACGCAGGACATGCCGACAGCGGGCGCACTGTTTTACACAGACGGAGCGGCCATCTTCCAACCGACCGCCGCCGAGCTGTTCTCGGGAGCCGTCGCCGCGGATGCCATCTCGAGTGTCAATGGTTCGATCTATTACCTGGTTGAGAACGCCGGGAGCAATCGGGTTGAACTGTGGCGGACCACGGTGGCGGCGGCCGACAATCAGGACGGGACTGCCGGGGTTCTTGTGAAGGAGCTTTCCGCAGGCACGAGTCAGCCGGATCTCCTCGGAGCGGCCAATGGCGTCCTCTACTTCACGGCCCAGAAAGCCGGAGCGGTCCAACTCTGGAGCAGCGACGGCACGGCTTCGGGCTCCTCGTTGGTCGTCGGGTTGCCGGGGAACGCGGACCTCCTGAGCGCCGATCCGCAATTCCGCACGCGTCTGGTGCATGATTCCAACATCGTTGACGCCACGGTCACGGCCAGTTTCTCCGGTAATGTTCTGACCATCGTCGGCAACATCGATCTGATGACCACTTCGAGCATTCAGACCGCCGTCGATGCGCTGTTCGGGTTTGAGGCGGCGGCCCCGACCACCGGGACGCTTCCTCGGACGGGGCTCACGACCGGGGTCCTGACCGGCGGTGAGGACGCGGCGTATTCGAGCTTCGCGATCACTCCGGGCGGGGTTGACAACGACTTCGTCATCCGGGCGGCGGTCGATGGGCCGGACTGGGACGGCAAGCTCCTGGTCTTCAACGATGATGACGCGCTGGGTGTCGATGAGGTGAACGTCGATTATGACGGCGCGATCTTGACCGTGTCCTTCAACGACACGGCGTCCGCGTCTGCCATCGTGGCGGCGGTCAATGATCTGGACGACTGGGATGCGGCCCTGTCGACGGGCAACGATGGAAACGGTCTGGTCGGGCTTGGAGATGCGGGAGCGCCGTCGGTCGGCGGCGTGCAGGGTGTGGCGGCGACGGTGCGGCTTGAACTCCCGGGTGTCGACAATGACCTGTTGTTTGCTAGTGATCGACTGGTCGGAGGCTCCGCCACCATGGACGGCGTCACCGTGAACGTCATCGACCGCGGGGACATTTTCAACGGCATCGCAGTCGCATCCTATGACGATGGGGCCAAGGTTTTGACCGTCGACATCCAGGACGGCGTCACGACCGGCAACCAGATCATCGCCGCCCTGTTCGCTGTGCCGGGATTCTCCGCTGACGTGGATCGGTTCAATGAAACCGACAATACGGGGGCGGGCGTTGTGTCTGTCGCTCCGGTCACAGGGGAGGTCGGACATCTGGTTCTTGGCGGCTCTGACACCGTCACGATCACGCGTAGCACAATCTTCTTTGTTGTGGACAACTCGGGCGTGAACGAGTTGTGGCGCGCCGTTGACGACACGGCCGAGAAGGTTGCCGATGCGTTGCCCGGTTCCGTCAGCCATCTCACGGATGTTGCGGGCGATCTTTACTTCGTCTCCAACAACGACTCTGAGCCGAGCCTCTGGCGTTCGTCGACCGATGCGCTCGGAAACATCACCTTCGGCCAGCTCACCTCCTTGCCGGGGCCTGTGGATCAGGCAATGGCCGTCGGTGAGCGGCTCTATATGGTCATGAACCGCCCGACCCCCCAGCGTCCGCTGAACTCCGATCTCTGGGTGAGTTACCGGGCGGAGGACGGATCGCAGTTGACGCGGTATCTGCGTAGCTTCGGCGGAGCCGTTCAGGAGATGGCCGCGTTGGAGGCCGTGACCTACACGACCATCGGCAGCCGGACGACGGAGCGCAGCGTCCGGATCGACGGCGCGATGTTCCTGGCGGTTGGCGATGGTTCTGGCGGATCGCAGTTGTGGCGCATTCTCGACAATACGGAACAATACACGGCCAAACTGCTGCACACTGATACGTCGGCGACAGGCATTGACCGCCTGACCGTGGTGGCCAACACGCTGTATTTCCGCGCCGGAGCCGACCATGACAGCGTCCTGCGGGTGGGAGCCACGAGCGACACGCCGGCGGCGTTCTACATGGGTGGAGGCGACATCGAACAGCTGACCGCATCCGGTGGGGCCCTGTATTTCCAGGATTCCGCCGTCGGTTCGACCCCGTTGAGCCGAAGCTCGGTGACGAACGGGAATCAGTTCTTCCAGATCGAGACCTGGGCGCCGTTTGCCGGGGCTGCGCACCCGCAGTCGGATCGTGACACGATCAACGGCGGCGAAGGCGCCGATATCCTGATCGGCAACGGAGATCGCGACTACCTGTTCGGCGACAGCGGCGTGGATTTCTTCATCGGCGAAGCCTACGAGGTTCGCGACCGCGAAACGGGCGAGAACAGCGCCGCTCCGAACCAGTCCGAGTTCTCAGTGATCCAGCCGCGGCCGAATGATCCCGAGATCTACATCTTCGATGCCGGCCTGCGCGCCGCACTGGCGCAGGCGCTGGACATCCCGACCACCGAGGGTTACGACGGCGATCTCGTCACCCACGGCGACCTGCTCGCGAGCGCCCTGTTCCTGTTGACGGAGTTGAACGCCGCGAACCTGGGAATCAGCGACCTCCGCGGCCTCCGCTTCGCCAGCAACCTCGAGACGCTCATACTGAGCGGCAACGACCTCAGCAATCTCAACGAACTGATTCCGGGAATCGACGCTGTGACCGGCGCTTCCGTGGGCATGAAGAATCTGCGGCAACTTGCCATCGACCGCTACCAGACGAACGAACCGACCAGCGGAGGCGACGGCGCGAACGCGGCCGCCACTTCGGTTTCCTTCGGAGACGGCGTGTTTATTGATGTGACCGCGGCGGTGAACCGCACGGATTACAACGACGCGGCCATCGTGATCGTGCCCGACCTGGTCGGCGGAGCGGCAACGGCGGCTCAAAGCGGCGCCGCCGGGGAATATGTGATCACCGTCCATGTGCGCGCCGACGGCAGTTCGACGTCGAAGGATGTGGCTGACGCCATCGACGGTCTCGCGGATTGGAATGCCAGCGGAGGCGATATCACGCAGCCCGTGGTCGGCGGCAATATCGCGGCCTTGGCCGACGGTCAGATCCGCGCCGCGCTGCGGGCCTTGTCTCTCGATAACAACAGTTTTGTCGACGAGGCTTACTTCGACACGCTTAACGGGCTCGACAAGCTGATGTTCCTGAGCGTGAACGACGTCACCCCGACCATCGGAGGGAATCGTCTGGGCGATCAACTCGGCGCCGCCAAGACCGTCGTCTCGTCGGATGGCACGGAGACAGCCCTGGCCGCGAACACGGTGATCCTGAGCGCCGGCAACAACGCCTCCTACCGGCTGGACGCCAACGGCGCCGCCGATGTGGCGGAACAGTTCGTGTTGAAGAAACTCATGAGCGGGGACTACGAGGTGACGTTCCTCATCGACGGCGTAGAGCAGAAGGTGGAGACCTTTTCCGGTGTGACGGCCTTCTACTTCGACGGTGGCGGCGGCGACGACAGGCTCGTGACCGACTCGAGCATTGATGTGCCCGTGATCGCCTTTGGCGGCGATGGCGATGATTACCTGGTTGGAGCGGACCTGGCCGGCGTGCAGAACCGGCTCGAGGGCGGCGCCGGCAACGACACGCTGGTCAGCGCTGCCGCTGACGACGTGCTGGTCGGCGGAACCGGCGACGATCGCTTCGTGTTTGAATCGGAATGGGGAACCGACTCGGTCATCGAACTGCCGAATCAGGGCAACGATGTGATCGACTTCACGGCGGCGAGCCTGGACGGCGACGACATTACGGTGAATTTCTCCAGCAGCATTCAGATTGTTTCTGGAGCCCACACCCTGACCCATAGTGGGTCGCGGATCGAAAACTTCCTGGCGGACCCGGACGCGGTCGGAACGCGCCGGATCAATGTGAACCTCCCCGGAACCGGCCTGACGGTTACGGGAACACAACTGACGTCAGGCAATCAGACCCCGGTCAACTACACCGGGTTTGATGAAATGGAACTGATTGTCGAGGACGGTCAGGTGACCGTGGCGGGTGAACTGGAATTTGCCGGCGATCTGGTCGTCAAGACCGGAGCCCTGTTTGTCAACGCCTCGATCAAGGCGGGCGGGTTGCTGATCGATGTCAACCAGCCCTTCACGGTCAGCCAGCCCCAGTCGGCCGATCATGGAGCCGGCGCGCCTGTTTTGCTCGAGGCGGATAACCTGCGGATCGTTCACGATGGCGGCGTGGGGCAGGCGGACAACCCCGTCTTCATCGATGCGGACGTGCTCGAAGTCATCACCCGCGGATCGGGCGCCAATGCGGCCGGCACATTCCTGGTCGAACTGGATGGCGTGACGATCGGCAACGTGGCGATCGCCGGCCATGGGGATGCTGAGGCGGGGATTCGCACGCTGGGCGGCGATGTCTCGATTCTCAACCTGAGCGGCTTGCTGGCCGTGGCGGATCTTGGCGGCGCAGTCGGCATTGAGGCCGGCGGCGGCGACATCATGCTCACGACCGGACTCCTTGACATCCAGTCGGATTTGCGGAGCTGGTATCAGGGCTCCGCCGGGGGAAGCGACCTTGATCGCGGCACGCTCCTGATCCAACCGATCGACCAGTTCGAGAGGATTGGACTCGGCGACGACGCCTACACCTCCCTCAGCGACGCCGGGATGGGCATGGCGGATACAATCCTCCATCTGAAGAACAGCGAACTCGATCACATCATCAACGGCTTCGCCGGCTCCGCGGAAGGCGAATACAACGGCATCACCATCGGCCGCAGCGACGGGCGCCATAAGATCGAGATCGGAACCTACGCCTACCGTGACTCCGTCACCATCCGCGCTCCGAAATCGCCGGGCGGCATCCATGTCGTGGGCACGTTCAGCACGATCGGCGACGCCCGGATCAAGTTCCAGGGAGCGTTCGCGACGACGGAGCTCAGCGCCGATGTCTTCACCAACGGAGACGACAAGCTGTTCGACGACAGCGTGCGCATCGACGCGGGCAAGGATATCGTGATCAGCACCGGTCCGTTGGGCGGTGACATCACCATCGAGGGACGTCTCGACGGCGAGGCCGACGGCGGCGGCATGGCGGAGAGCCTCACCATCATTGCCGGGGCCGGCGATGTGGTGATCAAGGGCGATATCGGCGGCGTCGAACCCCTGGAGAACCTGACGATCGTCTCGGCGGGTTCGGTCACCATCAATGGCAGCGTCAAGGTGCGCGGGACCTTCCGGATCATCAACGCCACGGGCGTTGTCGACATCGGCGCGCCGCTCACAATCGGCGGACCGGTCGGCAATGTCAACGCGGGCGCGGTGGAGATCGCCACCGAGGCAAACATCATCTTTGAAGGCAATGTGGATCAGAATGGCTCCGGGGCGGTGGTTCTCGAGACGACCGGCGTGAATGGCTCCATCACCTTCAAGCAAAACCTCACGACGGCCGGCGACCTGCGGATCGGCGCTGCCGCGGATGTCCTGTTCAGCGGGACAACCAATATCGCGGGCTCGCTGATCCAGACGGCAGGATCGGCGACAACGGTCTTCCAGGACGCCGTGACTGCGGGGGCCTATGACATCACCACGAAAGACCTCAGCTTCGACTCGACCGTTGCGGTCGCGGCCGGCAATGACATAGTGCTGACCGCGGACGAGATCAACTTCCGAGGCGGAGCGGCCTCGGTGAGCAGCGCTGATATGACCAGTGTCATCACGCTGCGCCCGACCTCGCACGTGATCCCGATCAAGGTCGGCACGGCTGCGGGAGTCGGTGAATTCACGCTGGACCTCGGCCCCGAAGATTTGGGCGCGATCGATTCCGACTTTGCCGAGGTGCGGATCGGTTGGGATGGGTTGACGACGGTCAGCGGCGGCGGCGCTGATAACGCGAAGGCCGGCGTAGAAATTCGCTCGCCCGGCGGCCTCAACGATCTCGTCTTCGAGGCGCGCTTGGATGGCGTTGACTACAACGACGTGATCATCCGCATCTTCGATGGCGGCAATTTCACCACTGATGTCGCCGAGGCGCGTTACTACGATGAGGTGAACCCGCTCGATCCGATGGATCCGCGCAAGATCCTGGCAATTGAGGTCAGCCTGACAAACACCACGGCCGCCACCGTGCTCGACGCGGTCAATAATCACACCAAGATGAACTCAACGGCCACCGAGTTCACCATGGCCACCCGGCCCTTCACCGTGACTGAGGGAACGGACTACGGCGCGGGGACCGGAACGTTTGTCACCGTAATCAGCGACGTGACCAGCGGAGGCTCCGACGAGACGGCGGCGACGACGGTATTGGAGGTCTCCGGAGGAATGAATGACATCCTGCTGACGGCTGATGCCGCCGGGGCCGCCGGAAACAGCGTGTTGTTCAACCTGATCAACGGCGACGTGGCCAGCGTCACGGCAGTAGAAGCGGGCGGGGTGATCACGGTGACGGCAAGGTTGACCGACTCGCCTCAGGGAGCCGCGCATTCGCTTGGGGAAATCATGGACGCGATCAGCGACAATACGAGCTTCACCGCGACCCTGGCGGGGATCGATTCAGGGCGCATCGGGGACTTGGAAATCGGGCAGGGAGCCCTGGGCAGTGAAACGGTCTTTCACGCCCGGAGCATCCAGGTGACCGGCGATTTCTCGGCGCCAGGCCGGGCGACCCTGAATGCCCTGTATGGCGGCGTGAACACGCCTGGAATTGCGGTTCTCTCGACCGCGGTTCTCAATGTGAACGCGACCGGTTCCGTGCGCTTGAACACTGAGGTTGCGTCGGTCGACGCGCAGGTGACGGCTGACGGAGACCTGGTCATCAATGAAATGGACAATATCGACGTGAACCGTCTGCTTGCGGTCGCGGGCGATATTTCCCTCTTCAGCGGGGCCGGAGACATCACGGTGACGATGGCTGGTTCCGGCGTGATGGCCTTGGGCAGCGACGTGATCCTCGAGGCTTCGGGCTCGGTCGCGCAGGACAACGACATCGTCAGCGCCGGCGGTTCAGTCACGGTGAATGCCTTGGGCGGTTCTGTCACGATGGCCTTGGGAACCTCAACGACGAGCAATGACGGCAATATTCGCTACGCGGCCGCAAACGACCTGGATTTGGCGGAACTCGATGCCGGTGTCGGCATGGTCAGCCTGATTGCGGAGACTGGCTCGGTGAACGACATGGACGGAGCCGCACTGAATATCACGGCGCAGGACCTGCGTATCGAGGCCGGGGCGCTCGTTGGCGCGGGCGCCGATCCGCTCGAGATCACCGTGGACAAACTGGCCGGACGGGTCGGGACCGGAGCGTTCCTGAGCGAGGCGGACGGGTTGGAAATCGCTGACGTCGCCGTTGTGACCTCTTTCCTGAATGAAAACTTCGTGATGACCATGCACTCGGATGACGCGCTGTCCGGGTTTGTCTCCACCAACAACGGGGAGCTGGTGGTCGATGTCGAGATGGGCGACCTGACGGTGAGTTCACCGGTTGCTGCGGCAGGCTCGGGCAACGTGCGTCTGGCCACGCTGGCAGTCGGCTCCAGCGTTGCGATCAATGACGCGGTCAGTTCGGGAACGGGACACATCACGCTTCTGGCCCAGTTGAACGTGCTCCAAGGCGCCGGCGGCGAGGTCACGACGGGCGGCGGCACGATCGACGTGCAGGCGGTGAGTGGGGCAATTACCATGACCGATGGAGCCTTGGCGCGGTCCGACGCGGGAACCCTGCGTTACGCGGCTGCCGGCGATGTCAAACTTGCCGCCTTGAGCGCGGTTGATGGGGCTGTCAGCGTCTTGTCCTCTGGCGGAGCCATTCTCGACAATGGCGATAGCGCGGTCGATGTGCTCGCAGGATCCCTCCGACTTGAGGCCAGCGATTCGATCGGTCTCGGAACCGATGCCCTCGACACGCGCGTTGAAAAACTGGCGGCGTCGGCGGGCGATGGCGGTCTGTTTGTCTCTGAAACCGACTCGTTGACCGTCGACGAAGTCGCCGCGATGACGGTCAACCGCGTCGATTCCGAGGGAATGACGCCGATGGGGCTGGAGCGGACGGATGCCGCCTTGAGCGATTTGACCACGACCGGTTCCGGAGATCTTGTCCTGACGACCCGGGACGGCTCGCTCGTGATCAACGACGGCATGGGAACAGCGGGCGTCGGAGTGCGTACGATCGACGGCAACATCCTCTTGCGCACGTCGACGGATGGCGCCAACGACCGGTCCATCAGCCTGAACGCCCAGGTGAAATCAGACACGGGCAGTGTCAGCGTTGTCGCGAACGGCGACTTGAATCTGGCTGCGGTCGGGGACATCCAGACGGGCGCTTCTGGAACCGTTGACGTCGAGTCGGAGAACGGATCCGTGACCATGAACAGCGATGGGATGGCGATGGACGCCGCCATGATCGCGTCCGGCGGCGGCAATATCCGGATCAAGGCCGCGGGCGACATCCGCCTCGGCGGGGTCAATGCCGGCGTCGGCGAGGTCAGTCTGTCGGCGGTCTCGGGAACGATCACTGACAACGGTGACGTGACGGTGGATGTGCTTGCCGCGGCCGCGCGGTTCTCGGCTTCAATTGGCGTCGGCTCCGGAGGCAATCCGATCGAGGTTGAACTCGGCACGATTTCTGCCGAAGCCGGTTTTGGCGGCCTCTACTTCATCGAGCAGAGGGACGCGACTGTCGGCGAGGTCGGAACGGTCGCCGCCAACCGAATCGGCTCCAATGGCGCGCCGGTTGCAGTCAATGATATGACAGCCTTGGAGGGGTTGACGACGACGGCTTCCAACGGTCGGATCGTCCTGGTGACGGTGAACGGCTCGATAACGGTTGAGCGACTCGTCCAGGCCGATGGCAGCGGCAATATCCTCCTCGAGGCCAGGACGACCGGCGGAAATGACAAGGACGTGTGGTTGCAGGCTCCTGTGAGATCCATGAGCGGGCGTATCACCGTGTTGGCGAACCACGACGTCAAGCAAACGGTCGAGATGACGGGGCAGGGCGATGTCACGACGGCGGGAGGGAGCATTGATGTCGAAGCGAAGACCGGTTCGATCACAATGGATGACGGCGTGGTGTCCGCGGCGGTCGGCGGCACGGTGCGCTACAAGGCTGCCGTGGATGTGAAGCTGGGCGGCCTGCATGCCGTGGGCGGCGCTGTAAGCGTCATCGCGACGGCGGGCCGCATCTCGGACCAAGGCGACATGCACACAGATGTTCTTGCCGGTCGAGCTCGTCTCGTGGCCGGTTCGGGCGTCGGCTCCGCCGCCGACGATTTGGACGTCGACGTTGATGTTGTGGCCGTTCAAGGCGCCGGCGACGGCGTTCACCTCATCGACGACAACGCGCTGGAAATTGGAACCGTCGCTGCAGTGGTTTACCATCGCGTCGCCGCTTCCGGCGCGTCGTCGCCGCTTTCCGACTCTCAGTTGACCGGAGCCAGAACAACCGCCATAGGAGGCGTCATTGTCGCCGAGGCGACGGCGGGAAGCCTGACTGTCACGCAGACGATTGTCGCCACAGGGGCGGGCGATATCCGACTGGAAGCGGTCGGAGCCACGTCGGATCTGCTCATCTCAGCTCCGGTTTCCACCGCCGGCGGATCCATCACGGCGATTGCCCAGCGCAACCTGCGACAAGAGCCGGGCGGCGACCTGACGGTCGGAGGGATGGGCACGATCGACGTTGAAGCGACGAACGGGACGATCGTGATGGTCGATGATGAGGCCGCTGTCAGCCCGAACAGCGCCAAGGCGACCACTGCGGGCGGCGCGATCCTCTATCGTGCCGGCGGCAACGTCATCCTGGGCGGCCTGAACGCCACGACGGCGGGCGCGGTTGAGGTCGATTCCGGCGGTTCAATCCAGGACGCTGGAGACACCGACACGGACGTCAGCGCCGCGACGGTCCGCTTCTCCGCGATCAACGCTGTCGGCTTGGGCGATCCGATCGACGTGGCCGTCGATGAGTTGGCGGCTGAGGGTCCTGAAGGCGTCTTCCTGATCGACCGGGATTCCGTCACGGTGAGCTCGGTTGCAGGCGTTCAAGTGAACCGGGTCAAGTCCGCCGGCGGGACGGATCTCCATCCGGTGGCTGCCGCTGTAGCTTTGGAAGGACTCAAGACGACGGCCGATGGCGGCCACATCGTGATCCGCACTCTGAACGGCCATCTTACCGTGGACCAATCCATCATGGCAGCGGGCGTGGGCAACATCCGGGTTGCCTCGGGAACGACCGACCAGATTGGCGGCGGCATGTTCAACAACAACAAGGACCTGATTCTCGAAGCCCCGATCCAGTCCGGCGGTGGCAATATCAGTATTCTGGCCAATCGCGATGTCATGCAGGCCGAGACTGCCGACATCGCGACCTCCAGCGTTGGCACAATCCTGGTCGAAGCCGCCTTCGGATCCATCACGATGGCCGATTCGACAATGGACAGCGCCTTGATCACGACGGGCGGCGGAAACGTCCTGCTTTCGGCTGCAATCTCGGTCCTGCTCGGAGGCGTCGATGCGGTTGGCGGCGGCGTGAGCGTCAGCGCCGCGCAGGGATCGATTCTGGACAACGGCGCGACCTCCACGGATGTGATTGCCGGATCGCTCAGGTTGGAAGCCGGGGTGGGGATCGGGACGGGAGCGGATCATCTTGATACTTCGGTCGACGTGATCGCCGCGCAGTCGGCCGGCGGCGGAGTGTTTGTGACTGATGACAGCGCGATGGCGGTCGGGAGTGTTGCGCCGGTGTCGGTCGATCGAGTGGGCGAGTTGGGGACGACCTCGGCGGTTTCCGGCATGGCGACGCTTGCGGGGATCAAGACGACCCAGAACAGCGGCGACATCGTCCTGGGTAATCAGGTGGGGAATCTGACCGTGAATCAGGCGGTCACCGCCCACGGCGACGGCAATGTGCTGTTTGACGCGGCGGCCGACCTGATCGTCGGGGCTCCGATCCGGTCGACGAGCGGCAATCTTTCCCTTCTGGCGGGAGACGGTGTGATGCAGTCTGCGGCCGGGGATCTCAGCACGGGCGACGGAACCATCGAAGTGCGTGCTTCTTCGGGAGACATCCTGATGGTTGCCGGAGCGACCACGGCCACCTTGAACCGCAACATCCGCTACGAAGCGACCATGGATGTCGAACTCGGCCTCTTGAATGCCGGAACGGGCGACGTCGCGGTAGACGCTGGCGGTTCGATCCGCGACGCAGATGCCGCCGGCTTGAACCTCGCCGGCAATGGGCTTCGCTTGAGCGCGGGAGGCGGCATTGGTGAGGGGGCGAATGCCCTTGATCTTGCGGTGTCTTCGTTGGCTGTGTCAGCCGGTCCCGGCGGCGTCTTCTTGAGCGAGGCGGATTCACTCGCGGTTGGGGACGTGGCTGAAGTCCAGATCTCGCGCGTGCTGAGCAACGGTTCGGATGAACTGCAACCGGCTCCCGCAGGCATGCCGCTTTCCGGGGTGACTGCCGCGGGTGGCAACGGTTCGGTCGTCCTGCGGACCGTCAATGGCGGATTGATCGTGAACAGCTCCGTGTCGGCCGCTGGAACAGGCAATATCCTGTTGCAGACCCGGACCAGCTCGGCGACGCACGACAAGGACCTCACGCTAAATGCGCAGGTGGGTTCGAACATGGGCAGCGTCAGCCTGATCGCTGATCGTAGCCTGATCCAGAATGTCGCGGGAGGTGTGATCGTCGGAGGCGTGGGAACCATCGATGTCTTGGCGCAGAACGGCTCCATCACGATGGTGGACAATGGCATGCTGAGCGCGGCAGCGGTTTCGACGGGAGGCAACATCCGCTATGTCGCGGCGGCAAACCTGTTGATCGGCGCCCTGAGCGCCGGTTCCGGTTCGCTCAGCGTTTCGGCGGGCGGCGACATCCTGGACAATGGCGATGTTCTGCCCGATCTCGTGGGGGGCAATCTGCGACTCCATGCCGGCGGTTCTGTGGCGCAGGGCGTCAATCATCTTGAGACCTCCGTCGAGATCCTCGCCGCCCGCGCGGTCAAGGGACTGTATCTGACGGAAGCCACGGGGCTGACAGTGGATGCACTCCCTGCAATCTCTGTGAACCGGACGCTGTCCGACGGGACGGCCCCGGCCGGCAATGTTCAGACAGATTCTGCCTTGAGCGAGGTCCGCATCACCGGAAATGGAAACCTGGTCGTCGATTTGCTGGATGGAACGCTGGCAGTCGAACGTTCGATCGTCACAGAGGGCAACGGCAATATTCGCCTCACGGCCAAGACTGCGGGGGCGAACGACAAGGACATTGTCCTGAACGCGACGGTTGTCTCCATGACGCGCAACGTGACCCTGATCGCCAACCGCAACGTCGCCCAGACCGCCGCCGGTGACATCACTTCCGGGGGCACACTTGATGTCGAGGCGGAGACCGGCTCGATTGGGATGCTCGACGGAGCCTTGTCGCAGACCCTGGGCGGGGCGATTCGACTGCGCGCCGCGCAAAACGTCGAACTCGGCGGCTTGATGAGCGCGGGCGGCGATGTGAGCGTCAAGGCTGTCGCCGGTTCGATTCTCAGCGCGGGCGATTCCCATCTGGAGATCGCCGCCGCGCGCGCGCGCCTCGAAGCCGGCGTCGGGATCGGACTTGGAGCCGACCATCTTGACACTGCGATCGATATTGTAGCGGCCCGCGGGCAGGGAGACGGCGTCTTCCTCGACGACGTGAACGGCCTGACGGTCGACGCCATCGGCGCGATCTCGGTGAGCCGTGTCGATTCCAACGGTTCAACGCCGACCCTGCTGCGCCAGACGGACGCCGCCTTGACCGAGGTCCGGACCATCGCTGGAAACGGCGCGATCGCGCTCGCTGCATTGGACGGCGCGCTCGTGTTGAATCAGTCGGTGGTGGCGGATGGTTCGGGCAATGTCCGGCTTGAGTCGCGGACGACCGGGCTTCATGACAGGGATGTGGCTCTGAATGCGGGAGTTGCATCCGGAACCGGATCCATCTCGATTCTCGCCGATCGAAACATCGTGCAGAATGTGGTGGGTGACATTGCCACGGACGGAGGTTCGGTGGATCTGCTGGCGGCGTTTGGTTCGGTGAATATGGCCAATGGGGCCCTGACGGACGCCGGTTCCGGAGCCATCCGCATCGAAGTCTCCGAGGCTGTGGTCCTGGGTGGACTGGCAGCCGAAGCCGTGAGTGTGACCGCGACCAATGGCGCTATTTCCGATATCGGGGATGCGCACCTCGACATTGATGCCAACCGGGCGCGGCTCGTCGCCGGCGCCGGAATCGGTTCCGGCGCCAACCCGTTGGAAATCGACCTGGCTGTCCTTGCCGGCAACTCTGGAACCGGCGGGCAGTTCTACACAGAACGGAATGACCTCGCCATCGACACGGTGAATGCGGTGACCGTTGATCGTGTTGGGACTGACGGAGGTGTCCTATCCACTCCCACTGACGCCGCGTTGAGCGACCTGATCTCGGAAGGACATGTGGTTCTCCGGACAGTTAATGGATCTTTGGCAGTGCGAGAAGGACTCGCGCCGTTGGGCGGCATCGTCTCAATCAGCGGGAATATCCTGCTCGAAGCCCGGACGACTGAGGGTGATGACAAGCGGATCGTGGTGGACGCTCCAATCAAGGCTGCTGCGGGATCGATCACCCTTTTGGCCAATCAGGATGTCGAGCAGACGGCCACGGGCGACCTGTTCGTCGGCATGGCTGGAACGATCGATGTTCAGGCCAAGACAGGGCAGATCATGATGGTGGACGGGGCGATGGCGACAACCTCGGGCGGCAACATCCGCTATGAGGCGGGAGTGGATGCGACGATTGCGACGCTTGGCGCCGGGGCGGGAGTCGTCTCGATCAAGGTTGGTCGTGACGTCATCGATGGCGGAACGGCGGGTAGCGACGTTTCCGCGTCCGCGCTTCGCATCGTCGCAGGCAACGGTGTCGGAGCCATCGGGAACGCCATTGATACTGCCGTGGTCACGGTTGCGGCATCGGCCGGGAACGGAGGGGTCTTCCTGACAGACGCCGACAACCTGATTGTCGGCGTGGTGGGAGGGGCACAGGTCCTTCGCGTGACCAGTCTGGGAACGACAACCCCGCATGTCGATCCGGCTGAGACTGCCCTTGCCGGCATTGTGACAGGTCCTGTCGGGCAGGTTATCCTGACTTCCCTGGCGGGGACGCTTTCCACGGTGGGCGCCACGATTGAGACCAACGTGCTGACGGCGATGGCTCCGGGCTCAATTTCACTGGATACAAAGGTCAATGAAATTGTGGCGCATACCACGGCCAACAGTCCGATCTCGATTCGAGAGGCCGACGGGTTGACGGCGGTTGATATCGATGCCGGAGCCAATGATGTGACACTCACTGTGGGCGGTCCTGTGACCGACGGCGACGCGGCGTTGGACGTTCGCGCCCGCACTCTGACCGCGATTGTGAATGGCGACGTGGGATCCTTGGATCATCGCATTCAGACCGCCGTCACGAACCTGAATGCTGACACCACGGAAGCCGACGGCAACCAGTGGATCGATGAGGTAGACGGGTTGAGCGCTTTGGATATCGCCGCTGGCACGGGAAGCGTGGACCTGCTTGTTGGCGGGGCTGTGCTTGATGGGGACGCCGATCTGGATGTCCAGGCCAGGACCCTGACCGCCGTCGTTGCTGGCGCCTTCGGATCAGGCGTTACGCCGGACAACGCCATCGACACGGCTGTGATGCATTTGAACGTCAACACGGCCGGCGTGAATGGCAGCCAATGGATCGACGAGGCCGACGGCTTGGCGACGCTGAACCTGAATGCCGGAACCGGAAACGTGACGCTGGCTGCCGGTGGAACCGTAACCGATGGCGATGCTCAGGCCGATGTCCGCGCCACGACCT
>JAYPFK010000029.1:0-90720 GCA_038126235.1 Verrucomicrobiales bacterium | reverse complement strand
TCGTCAACAGGTGAAGTTTGTCTTGACCTCGATTTTCATGTGAGACGAGGTGACGCTCGCCACGCCGAAGCCGGGCGCAGGGGGCTGCGCTCCGAGTTGGAAATGCTTGATGCCTCCGGCCTCCGCGCCCATCGTTGCCGACTCAATCCAGAAACCATCCCATGCGCTCCATCATTGTCCTCCTCCTCGCTTCGGCCGGCCTCGCATCGGCCCAACAACCGCCCTACGACAAAGCTCCGCCGGTCGAGCCGCCCGTCTACCGGGTGCGTTACGAGGCCTCGGACAAGCCCGGCGAACTGATTTACCCCGTCCAATACACCGTCTGGATCCCGCAGGGCGTGAAGACCCTGCGCGGAGTGGTGGTGCATCAACACGGTTGCGGCGAGGGATCGTGCAAATCCGGCCAGACCGGGGCCTTCGACCTCCATTGGCAGGCCCTGGCGAAAAAGCATGACTGCGCCCTCCTCGCTCCGTCCTACGAGCAGCCGCAGTCGGCGAAATGCCAGATGTGGTGCGATCCACGCAATGGTTCCGACAAGGCCTTTCAAAAAGCCCTGGCCGACCTTGGCGCGCAATGCGGTCATCCCGAACTGGCGAAGGTCCCCTGGGCGCTGTGGGGGCACAGCGGCGGCGGACACTGGGCGGGAGGCATGACGCTGCTGCATCCCGAGCGCGTCGCTGCGGCATGGCTGCGTTCCGGCGTCCCGCTGTTCGAGGTCAATCCCGACCGGACGACGATCAAGCCGCATGCCCTGCCCGACGCCGCTCTGCGGGTTCCGATCATGTGCAATCCGGGAACCAAGGAAGGCGTGACGGTGAAGGGCGGACGGTTCGGGGGAGTCTGGCCCGCCAATGAGACCTTCTTCAAGGCCGTGCGCGGCCGAGGCGGATTGATCGGCGTGGCGGTCGATCCGTTGACGGCGCACGAATGCGGCAACCAACGCTACCTGGCCATCCTCTGGCTCGACGCCTGCCTGACGGCCCGCCTTCCGGGCAAGCCCGGCTCGCCGCTCAAGCCCATGCCCACCGGCGACGCCTGGCTGGCCCCGTTGCTCGGCGAGAAGGCCGCGCCCGCCGCGAAGTTTTCCGGCGACGCAAAGACCTCCCTCTGGCTGCCGAACCCGGCCATTGCCAAGGCCTGGATGCATTACGTCAGCGACACCAAAATCCCCGACACCACGCCGCCGCCGGCGCCTACGTCCGTCAAGGTGAAGGACAATGTCGTCACCTGGCGCGCCGAAGCCGATCTGGAGAGCGGCGTCTCGCACTTCATCGTCCTGCGGGACGGCCGGGAGATCGCCAAGGTCCCGGAAAAGGACACGAACCGCTTCGGCCGGCCGATTTTCCAGGGGCTGCAATACAGCGACACGCCGGCCGCGCCGCTCGTGAAAATGGAATTCACGGACAAACAGGCGCCGGCTGGGGGGAAACACAGATATCACATTGTCGCAGTGAACACGGCGGGCCTGAAGTCGAATTGAAAGCGCCGGCCCATTGGACGGCCCGCCCCACAGCCTCCGGCGGAACGAAAAGAAATTGAAACCCGGGGCGCGGAATTGCAGGCTCCTGCCTCCCCGCGTCGATGGCGCCAGCCGCCGTCCCCGCCCACATTCCTTGCGAAAAAAGAAACCGGATGAAGCGTTCCCTCAGTCGCGCCTTCAGGCGCATGCAGCACAGCCTGGCCAAACGCCTGCTGTGGCGTGAGCATCTCGCGGAGGCGCAGGCCGAGATGGCGCGCCTGCGTCGCGAACTTCCGACGGACGAGATGATGATGGCGATCCCGTTCCTCTTTCAGGGGAAGGGCTATTTCCGGACGCTGAAGCTAAAGCAGAACATGACGGAGCTGCTGGGGCTGGTGAAGGCCATCCGCGAAATCCCGCTCCGCCGCGTCTGCGAGATCGGCACCTTCAAGGGCGGCACGCTGTTCATCTGGTGTCAGCTCGCCGAACCGGACGCGCACGTCATCAGCGTCGATCTGCCGGGCGGCCAGTTCGGCGGCGGCTACAGCGAGAAAAGCCTGCCGTTCTTCCAGTCCTTCCGCCAGCCGGACCAACGACTCGACTGCATCCGCGGCAGTTCGCACGATCCCGCCATCCGCGAGGAATTCGAGCGCGCCCTGGGCGGCGAGGAGCTGGATTTCCTGTTCATCGACGGCGACCACAGCTACGAGGGCGTTAAGAAGGACTTCGAGTTCTACTCTCCCTTCGTCCGTAAGGGCGGCTTCGTCGCCTTCCATGACATCCACCACCGTCCGCAGCAACCGGACATCGAGGTCCACCGGTTCTGGGATGAGTTGAAGCGGGACCACCGCTGTGAGGAGTTCATCGAGACCGGGACGGAACGGCGCGCGATCGGGCTCGGATTGCTGCGCAAGGACTGAGCGGATGAGCAAGCTGTTCAGCAAGGCCCGATTCTACTCGGCGCTTTACGCCGCAAGGTTGGGTTTCGGAGCGCGCGGTTTCACCGAGATCGACAGGGAGCCGCTCAGGCCGGACGAACCTCGTCCGAGGAAATTGCGGATCCATTTCTGGACGCCGGTGCAGAGCCCGGGCGCCAACGTCATCGTCCACGACATGCTGCCCGCCTTGCGGGAGGAGGTCGCCGCCGCCGGCCTGGACTGGCGGATCAATGTTTCCGAGCAGCTTCCGGATCGGGAGGTGGACTGGCTGGTCTGCTTCAAGGCCGTGCCCGATCGGGCGGACGTCGTCGGCCGGCCGCGCAAGGTGTTTCTCATCTGCGACATGAAACACTACTTCTGGAGCGGCCTGAGGGAGTTCGACTCCGTCGTGGTCGCGCCGGCCCGTTCAATGGCGGCAATGATTGCCCTGGGGCATCCCCGGGTCGCGTTTCTGGGTGAATCCGAACCGCTGGACTACCTCGCCTTCGGAGAGGAGAACCTGCGGACGCCGCCGGCGGAACGGGGCGACGTCCTGATGTGGCACGGCGGCAAGTGGAGCCTGCCCCCGCTGCTGGAACTGCGACCGGAACTGGAGAAACTGGCCGCCTCGCGCCAGGTCGAACTGCATGTGGTCAGCGGCCAGAACCCGGCGCGCGAGGAGACCTGGGGAAACCTGCGGGTGAAGTTCCTGCCGTGGTCGAAGGAGCAACTCCGGCAAAGCGCCGCGCGGGCCCGGCTCGGCCTGACGCCCGCCAAGGCGAGCCTCCGGCTGAGCTGGCTGAAGCCCGCGTCGCGGGTCCGGTGTCTCTATTCCCTCGGCATCCCGACGATCGGCGACGCACGGGCTCCGGATGTCGCGGATTTCCTGACCCAATTCCAAGGCCCTTGCGCCGCCGGTTCCCGGTCGTGGAGTGAAACGCTGGCGCGACTTTGGGACGATCCTGAGGAACTCCGCCGGCTCGCCGCCGAGGGTCACGCTGTCGTTCGCGACCGCCATTCGACGCGACAGACCGCGCGGCAATGGGCCCGTTTCTTTTCCACCAACCAACGGTAGGCTGCGCGTATGGGACTGGCCAACGAACTGCGAAAACTTGCCGACCGGATGGACGCCCCGGGCCACGCCGAGGCGCGCCGCCTGAAGATCCCCCGCCATTTGTTTCAACTGTTCGGGCGCATTCGCGAGCTGGCCGACATTCGAACGGTCTACGATGTCGGGGCCAACCGCGGGCAGTTTGCGCGCGCCGCGGCGCTCTGTTTTCCCGGGGCGGCCATTCACGCATTCGAACCGCTCGAAGTCTGCCAGGAATCCCTGCGCGCGGTTGCCGAAAAGCACCCCGCCATCAAGGTTCGCCGGATGGCGTTGGGCGATTCTTCCGGGACGGTCGAGATGTACGAGAACGATTACGCGCCGACCAGCAGCCTCCTTCCGGCCGAGGATCGGCTCCGTGAGATCTGGCCCGGAACCGCCAACACCCGGAAGATCTCTGCGCCGCTCGAGACCCTCGACAACGTCGCCGAAGCCGAGGGCGGCCCCGCCTTTCTGAAGCTCGACGTCCAAGGGTTCGAAGCCCACGTTCTGCGCGGCGCGGAACGCACGCTGCGCTCGACGGCGGTGGTGATGACAGAAGTTCTGTTTGAGAAACTCTACCAGGGCCAGACCGACCTGCTGACATTGGCCAACATACTCGCGGAGCACGGGTTCCGTTTCCTGGAGTTCGCCGACGAGACCCGGCTTCCTCCCCAGGGACGCCTGGCCTATGCGGATGCAGTCTTTGTCCGCGACGAATTGAAGTTTCCGTAAGCGACGGAGCCGGGGTCCTTCCCGGCGGGCAGGTCAGAGCCCCAGGGCCATCAGGAAGCGCGTCAACCGGGGATGGCGGTCCTTCGCATAGAAGGAATTCGGCCCGAGCACGGCGAACAGCTGGTAGCCCTCGGCGGTGATGATCCGGTCGATTTCATCGACGTGCTCCCGGGACCACTTCTTCGCCTCCACCTTCTTCAGGTTGGTCTCGATGCAGATCAGCTTGGGCTGCGCCCGTTTCAGGTCGAATCCACGCAACACCTGCACCTCCGCGCCATCGACGTCGATGCTGACGAAATCAATCTCCCGGAATCCGTGATCGTCCAGGATCCGGTCCAGGGTCTGGCAGGGGATGTTCTTTCGGAGTTCCGGTTCAAACTTCTTCCTCCAGCCGGTGGCCAGCTGCTCCACCGCGTCGGGGTTGGTGGTGCCCATGGGGCGTCCCGGATGGGTATAGAAATCGATGGAGCCCTCGTGATCGCTGCAGGCCATGTTCAGGCAGACGCACTTGCGGTTCTTCTGAAGCTCGCCGAAAGCCTCGGCGTCCGGCTCCACGCACACCCCCGTCCATCCGAGCTGTTCGAAGAGATAGGTGTTGCTCAGGTGGCGTCCGTCATAGGCCCCGATGTCGAGGAAGGTCCGGTGCAGACGGTCCTTGGGAAACCGCTTCAGATAGCGGTAGGCAAGCCGGTCTTCCTGATGTTGTCCGTAGAATTCCATGATGTGTCGCGCCGGTCGCCATGGATCCCGAGACGAGGCGAAACGGAATTGAGGAGGCAACCGACGCGAAGGGTGCGAGGACCCACATGACAAATCAAGCACAGGATTGCCGCGCGAGGGTCCGCCGGGTGTTGATCCGCAACCGGGCGGCTGCTAGGGTCCTTCACCTGATCTCCGAACGACAGTTCACCGGTGTTGGAGTCACATGGCGTTAATCCTGAAAGGCGGCGGGGTCTTCCTGCACATTCCCAAGACCGGCGGCAACTGGGTCACCGCGGTCCTGCGCGAATGCGGCCTGGCGCAGGGCGGGCTCGGGCACAAACACGCGGATCTGGATCACCTGTTGATTCCGATGAATTACCATCGGTCCCTGGTCCGCGCCCACGTTCAGGTGCAGAAGATCAAGCGACGCCTGGACCCCAAGCCGTTTCTCTTCTGTTTCGTGAGGCACCCGTTGAAGTGGTATGAATCCTGGTTCAAATACCAGACGCAGCCCGCGCGCAACTGGCGGAACTGGGGACGGACGGACGATCTCTTCGACTGGCATCCCAACGCCGCCCTCAATGGCTGCGGCGCGGACACCTTCGACCAGTTCATCCGCAATGCGATCGAACGCCGTCCGGGTTACGTGTCCGAGATGTTCTCCCAATACGCGCGCCCGCAGGTGGATTTCGTCGGGAAGCAGGAATCGCTGCGTGAGGGCCTCGTGACCGCGCTCAAGCGGCTGAACCTGAACTTCGACGAGGACTTCATCATGAATTTCAAGGAGGTCGGCGTCAGCCCGCAACCCAAGCAGCGCGTCGAATGGGATCCGGAACTGCGGAAGAAGATGCTCCGACTGGAGCACATCGCCCTCCTGCGCCACGGCTACCTCGACGACGGGGAGTTAGGTTGAAATCCGCCAAGGTGCGGGGATCCCCAAAAGGCAAACGGCGCCTTTGACGTGGAATACGGCATCGCCTTTGCGACCGCCGCATTCAATTCGGACTGCCCGGCCGTTCCAACCGCCCCAGAACCTCCGCGATCTTCGAGGCCATCGCATTCACCGTGAAATGTTCCTCGGCGGCGGCGCGGGCCTGGTCGCCGAGGGCTCGGGTGCGTTTGCGGTCCATGAGCAGCGGCTCCAGCGCGGCGGCCAGGGCGTCGGCGTCGGTGCCGTCGGCGATGACGCCGCCGCCGGTCAGTTCGATGAGTTCGGGGAAGGAACTGTGGCGCGGCTGCACGACGGGCACGCCGGACGCCATGGCCTCGGCGAGGTAGAGTCCGAAGGCCTCGCCCTCGCTGGAGGGCACGGAGAGCACGGACAGCCGCCGGTAGAACTCCTGTTTGTCCGTGAGGCTGAGGTTGGGATAGTACTCCACGTCGGAGATCCAACCCTTGGCGTTGAGCAGGTCGCGCATCTCGGCGACGAAGGGCTCGTCACTCGGGCCGCAGCCGCCGCCGATCCAGAGTTTCAGCCCCTCCACCTGGTTGCGGGCCTTCAGTTTCAGGAAGGCGTTGACGAGGACCTCCAAGCCCTTGTCCCGGCACATGCGGGCAAAGTAGCCCAGCACGGGCGTCGGCGGCTGGGAGGTCGCCGGCGAATAGCCTGTGAGATCGATGCCGTTGTGGACCACCTCCAGTTTCGATTCCGGAACCTTGAGCTTCGCGTTCATCAGGTCGGCGAAGTAGCGGCTCGGCGCGATGAACAGGTCCGCGTCCTGCGCCCGCTTGGACATCACCTCCCAGACCGCCTTGCGGGACTCCTCGCTCATGGACTCGATGTAGGCGTGCTCGCCCTGCAGCATGCAGACGACGGGGACGTTCAACTCCTCGCGGATGCGCCGGGCCAGGCCGAGCAACATGGCGTTCGACAGGCAGACGACATCGGGCTGCCCCTGCTCCTTGAGAAAGCCGATCAATTCGTCCAGCTCGCGGGCCTGGTTGCCGTCCTCGCCCAGCAGCATCGAGACGGTCAGGTCGCCGACCTCGTCCGCCCGGGTCTTGGCAGCCTTGCCGGAGGCCCAGTCGAGGAAGCGGCGCGCGCCGACCAGCTCGTGCACGAACTTCGGGGCGTTGCGGAAGACGGGCGACTTCTGCTCCAGGTAGACCTTGATGCCGTTGTAAAAGATCGGAGTGTCCTCGGACGCGTCCTCGTCCTCCAGGGTCAAGGGCAGATAGAGCGGCATCATGAGGGTGTCGTGCCCCATGCGTCGCAGTTCCTTCACCAGCGCGTTGTCGCGGAAGCAGTTCCCGCAGTACATATTGCCCGCGCCGGGCGTGAGTTGGACGATGTTCATTTCGGACCGAAAGCGTAAACCGTTCCGTCTTCGGAGCCAATGACCACCGTGCGGTTCGCGACGGCGGGGGAGGCGGTGATCGGTTCGCCGATCTCGTAGTTCCACAGCTCCTTGCCGTCCTTCTCGGAGATGAGGTAGAGGCGGCCGTCCTCGGAGCCGACGACCACCTTGTCGTCAATCACAACGGGCGAGCTGTCCACCTTGCCGCGGGTGGAGAACTTCCAGATGAGCTTGCCGGTCTCGCGATCGAGGCAATGCACGCGCTTGTCGCGGCCGCCGAAGATGACACGGTCCTTGGTGACCGCCGGGGAGGAGTAGTAGGGAAATTTGCTCTCGTCGTAGCGCCAGGCGATCTCGCCCTTCTCGATGTCGAAGCAGAGGAACACGTTCTCGTAGTGGCCCACGTAGACTTTGCCTCCGGTCACGGCGGCTGATCCGGCGATGTAGGCCTCGGCGTCGATCTCCTTGAGCTGGCTGCCGTCCTTGAGGGAAATCACGTGGAGCAGCGCGTCGCAGCCGCCGAACACGGTCTTGCCGTCGGAAACGGCGGCGGAGCCGTTGATGTAGTTTTCGCTCTCGTAGTTCCAGATCTGCTTGCCGGTCTCGGAATCGACCGCGTAGAGGCGGAAGTCGTAGCTGCCGAAGACGATCCAGGTCCCCTTGCCTTTGGCCGCCTTCATCCAGTTGGGCGCGCCCAGGATCTTGTCCTCGGTCTGGAATTTCCAGACGGGCTTGCCGGTCGCCGCGTCGAGGGCGTGGAGAAAGCCGTCGGAGGAGCCGATGAAGACCTTCTCGTCCATGACCAGCGGCGAGGACTCGATCGGGCCGTCGGTCTCGAACTCCCAGAGCTTGGCGCCGGTCTCAAAGTTGAGCGCGTAGACCTTGCCGTTGTGCGAGCCGAAGTAGACACGGCCGTCCACGATCGCGGCGGAGGAAGTGACCGGATCGTCGGTCTTGAACTTCCACAGGAGCTTGAGCGAGCCGGGGAGCCGGCCCTGGGCGATGCCGAGCAGTTCCGGCTGGCCGCGGTGCATGGGCCAGCTCTTGAAGGTTGCGACGCCGCCCGCAGCTTCGACATCGGGAACTCCCGTGGAAAGCAGCGTCGCCGCAGCGGCCGCGAATGCGATCGATAGAAAGAATCTTCTCATGGCGCCCATTGGATGCCCTTGGACGGAGGTGTGTTCAAGATCGATTTGCGCGTACACGACGTTCCCGGCATGCGCACGTTAGGAGAATCAATTGAGCTGGTGGGGTGAACTGTCCCCAGTGAGCCGGACGCGGGGACCTGCAAACCGGAGCATGGCGGGTTTCAGCGGCGCGAATTCCGCTCTCGGCGCGACTCCACATGGAGGCTCGGCTCGGGAGCTTCGCCCCACCGTGTCAGCGGCGTTCCTTGGGGTGGTCGAGCTTGTGCCAGGTTCCGTCCTTTCGGCCGGGGCGGCTGTCCCCGCCGTGTTTCATGGCCCGGCTGTCCGCGGCGTTGAGCACGAAGTGCGCGCTGCCATCCTTGTGGAGGACGTTCTTGCCGGTGTCGTGGCTGCGGTTGACCCACTCGCCATAGGACATGTAGCGCTTGAAATCAAAGTCCGAGAGCAGGACGCGTCCGCCCTTCTGCTTGGATCCGCGGAAGTAGTAGCTGCTGAAGGCGACGCGGTTGGTCTTGCCGGCGTTGTAGACGTCGTTGGTCTGCGTGAGGTTGAACCAACTGGCGGAAGGGCAGGAGAAGATCTTGACGGCGTTGTCGAGGTGGCTGGGCAGGAGCTTGCCGTAGCCCACGTAGCTCCGGCCGTTCCAGATGAGATTGGTGGAGTCGCCGCGGACGCCGGGGGCGCCGCCGCGATCGTCGGCCATCACGCGCCGGGCAATCCCGATCTGCTTCATGTTGTTGAGGCAGTAGATGCGCTTGGCTTTGCCGGTTGCCTTGGCGAGGACGGGCAGCAGCAGGCTCGCCATGATCCCGATGATCGTGATCACCACCAACAACTCGATCAGCGTGAATGCGCAGCGGCTTCGGTCGGGGGCATTCGATCTGGTTTCGGGGATTGGCATGTTCAAAGAGAACTACGGGCGGCGCAGGCTCCACGGGACATTCCCGACGGTTGGCCATAATTGATATTTCGGCGTTTTCGACGGATTCGCAAGCGTGACAACCGTTTCGAAGCGCTTCATTGAAAGGCATCAATAGGGCAAGCCGCCACGTTGTCAACGATTCCAGATTCCATGTCCGAAGAACAGACTGTCCGAGTGGCCGGCGTCCAGATGGATGTCGCCTTCGCCGATCCCGCCGCCAATCTCGCGCGCATGACAACACGCCTGCGTGAGGCGGCGGCCGGCCGCGCGCGCCTCGTCATCTTCCCCGAGTGCGCGCTGACCGGCTACTGCTTTGAATGCCGCGATGAAGCGGCGACCTGCGCCCAACCGCTCCCCGGTCCGGCGACGGAGACCCTGGCCGGCGTCTGCCGTGAGCTGGATGTCTTCATTGTTTTCGGGCTGCTGGAGCAGGCTGGCGACCGCGTGTTCAACGCCGCGGCCCTGGTCGGCCCCGACGGCCTGGTCGGCGGATACCGCAAGGTCCACCTGCCGTCGCTGGGCGTGGACCGGTTCGTGACACCGGGGGACAGCCCCTTCGCCGTGCACGAGATCTGCGGTCTGCGGGTGGGGATGAACATCTGCTATGACTACTCCTTTCCCGAGGCGGCGCGCGTTCTGATGCTCCGGGGCGCGGACCTGATCGCGCTGCCCACCAACTGGCCCGAGGGTTCCCGCAAGGGCGCACAGTATCTGATCAACGCCCGCGCGCACGAAAGCCACCTCTACTATTTCGCGGTCAACCGCGTGGGCGTCGAGCGAGGCTTCGATTTCATCGGGCAGAGCAAGTGCGCGGATCCGACCGGCGACCTGATCGCCCACGCCGATCACACGGAAGAGACAATTCTGTACGCTGACATCGATCCCGCCTTCGCGCGACAGAAGCGACTGGTGAAAATCCCGGGGAAGCATGAGGTCCACCGAATCGATGACCGCAGACCGGACATGTACGGGGGCCTCGCGGACTCTCCAAGCGCCGGATAAAATCAACGTACGTTGATTTTATCCGGCGCTTTGTCGGGCGGGAGCGGGAACCTGCGGACCGTTTGATCGGCCGGTTTGCCCAATGCTTCGCAGCGGAGAAACCTGCGTGCGTATTCGGGGTAGCCTTCTGAGTTGGCGGGGCGGGTCTTCCACCGAACTGAGCGCTCAGCGTGTCAAACCAGCGTTGGGTGTCGGGCGAAGTCCGGTTCTGCGGAAGTTCGGCCACGCCACATTGCCCGGTCGGCAAGTCACGCGAAGGCCAACCGGATTTCTTTCCCGATTTGCCCAAGCCCGCTACACTCCGACCGCATGGTTTACGTCATTGCCATAGCGGCCGTCGCTGCCGCGATCTTTGCGATCGTGAAGTTCATTCCGCCCGGAGGCGGCGGGTCGAGGGGCAGGGGCGTGCGCGGCGGTTCGACGGACGAGGAGATGAAACAGCTGGCGGTCCAGGCCCGGGTCGAGGCGAAGAAGGAATACCGACTGGACCTGACACACGACCGCGCGTCCGTGAAGGACATGGAGGAGACAATCCTGCGGGATCTTCACAACAACCAGTTGATTGCGCCCTATCCCGAGGAAGAATTGGCGGAACTGAGCCGGCTCTGGGGCGCCTATCTGGGCGAGACCTTGCGTCGGATCCGACCGGGCGTCTGGCGCGCCCGCTCCCGGCACGAAGGCCGCCGCCCGATGCCCTTCGTCCTCGACCGCGACCATGAGGTGTTTCCCTGCTCCTGGGTCTACCGGCGCATCAAGCACGGCTCCGACTATGGCGTTCACGCCAAGGCCTGTGAATTCGCTGACAACCGCGACAACCCGAGATTCGCCCTCAAGGGCGCGGAATAGGACGTTCGCGGTTTCGGACTTGGGGCGGCAACTGTTTCAGCGTTCCTCCTGACTCCGCAACGGCAAAGAAAAACCCCGCGAACCAGAGTTCGCGGGGTTGGGAAGTTGTTATTGGACGAGGCTCAGTTCTTCTTCTTGCCCTTGCCGCCTTTGCCCTTGCCCTTGCCGCCGGGAGCGCGACCGCTCAGACCGACATCGTGCAGGGCCGCCTGGAGGGCCGCGGCGGAGTAGGTGCCCTTGACGGTGAAGACCTTGGAGCCCTTCTCGGCGTCATGTCCGGTCGCGCCGGGAACGGCCGCGACGGCCTTGTCGACCGCCTTCACGCACTTGCCGCAGCAGAGATGCACACCGGCGACCTTCTGGTCGGTGACCTTCGCGTCCTTGCCCCGGCCGCCGGGAACCTGGAGCTTGGCGTTGTCGGACTTGCCGTAGTAGCCCGCGCGGGCGATGGAGGCCAAAGCCTTCTTGGCCGTGGCGTCATCGCCAGCCGTGACGGTGACCGTGCCGGCGGCCTTGTCGCAGGCAACCGAAGCGCCCTCGACCTTCTTGACCGCGCCGGCCACGCCCTTGACGCAGCTGTCGCAGCAGAGGTGCACACCGCTGAGCTTTACCGTGGTTTCCGCCGTAACCGACGTCGCGAAAGCCAACGACGCCGCCAATATCGTGAAAAGGAGTCTTTTCATGGGGGGAGACAATAAGGGGCGACGGGTGAACATGTCCAGACTTGGAATATCACAATTCTGAGTCAGACGCCCCGGTGGGCGGACCCGGCGGACCGGTCAGGAAGCGCACATCCCGAACCAATACCGAGTGATGGAGTTGCGGAGAATCAGAGTGTCGGAATCGACTCCCGCTTTGGGGGAATACCAGCAACTCCATCAATCCGAGCTGGTTGTTCCCAATCTCCACCTCCAACCGCCGTTCCCTGGGTCAGCGTGCCCGTCCATCCGCCAGTCCGTTGGCCCGAAGCCATTCGGTCGCGCGATCCGGCCAGGTGTGGATCTGAGATCCCTTCACCGCCCGCATGCCGTAGCCGTGACCGCCATTCGCGTAGACATGCAGTTCCGCCGGGACATTGTGCCGCTTCAGCCCCGCGTAGATCAGCACGCTGCCAAGCGAGGATGACCGGTCATCGTGAGTGTGCACGATGAAGGCCTTGGGAGATGAGGCGGCGGGTCTGATGTCCGGGAGAAGGTCGTCGGTCCTGACGTCGAACACGTTCCAAGGGTAGATGAGCAATGAGAAATCAGGGCGACATGAGAGCGTGTCGCTCTGGTCGATGGAATCGTAGTCGGCCATCCCCTCGCGCGTGTGGAGGATCGCGGCCACCTGTCCGCCGGCGGAGAATCCGAGGACGCCCAACCGGTCCGGTTTGAGGCCATATTTGTCCGCGTTGGCGCGGAGGATCCGCAGGGCGCGTTGGGCGTCCTGCAGGGGCCGGCGCCAGGGCGGTTCGCTCTTTGGCGTCGCTTCGCTGGTCCGATAGCGCAACACGAACGCAGCGATGCCCAGCCGGTTCAGCCAGGCCGCCGCTTCGCTGCCTTCCTTGTCCGTGACGACCTTGCCGAAACCGCCGCCGGGTAGGATCAACACGCCCACCCCATTGGCCCCCGTCTTCGGTAGAAGGACATCCATGCTCGGCCTGCGGATCTTCACGACGCGCGTCACCGGCGGGACCTCGCCGGTCCGGAAGGGTTGTGTTTCACCGGGATTGTCCGAGGTCTCGCCCGGAGCAAGGCCCGGCCAGACGGGAATGTTGAGGACCGGGTCGGCGGCATGCACGGACGACGCGAGCAAGGCGGCGAGGAAAGTCAGCAGGCAGGTTTGGTTCGTCATGATTTTGGCGTGGTTTGAGAAGAATCATGGCCACGAAGAGGCACAAGACTCACAAAAAAGCCATCTTATGAGTCCTTTTGCGCCTTATTGTGGCTACGGAAGAATACGGCTTCAAAACTCAGCGTTGAGCGTTTTCTGTTTCAGCTCATCACCTCATTCACGACCCGGGTTTCCTCCACGCCGGTCAGGCGGAAGTCGAGGCCCTGGAAACGATGGGTGAAGCGTTCGTGATCGATGCCCATCAGATGCATCGCGGTGGCGTGCAGGTCGCGAACGTGGACGGGATTCCTGGCGACATTGAAACTGAAATCGTCGGTCTGGCCGTAAGTGACGCCGGAACGAACGCCGCCGCCGGCCATCCAGATGGTAAAGCAGCGGGGATGATGATCGCGTCCGCCCTCCGGGCTGTCCCACTTGCCCTGACCCGCGACACCGCGGCCGAATTCGCCGCCCCAGATGACCAGCGTATCGTCGAGCAGGCCTCGTTGTTTCAGGTCGCGGACCAGCGCGGCGCTGGGTTGGTCCGTGTCGCGACAACGGGCCGTGCACCAGCTGGCGAGGCGACTGTGGTGATCCCAGTCCGGGTGGAACAACTGGATGAAGCGCACGTCGCGCTCGGCAAGACGGCGGGCAAGAATGCAATTGGCCGCATAACTTCCCGGGCGGCGCGAATCAGGTCCGTAGAGTTCGAAAGTGGATTCCGGTTCGTCGCTGAGATCGGTCAGGTCGGGAATGCTGCGCTGCATGCGGAAGGCCATCTCGTACTGCTGGATGCGGGTCTCGATCTCCGGGTCGCCGGTCGTCTCGAGGCGCATCTGATTCAATTCGCCGAGGCCGTCGAGCATGCCGCGACGCAGTTCGCGGGGAAGGCCGTCGGGATCACGCAGATAGAGGACGGGCTCCTTCGCATTGCGAAGCTTCACGCCCTGATAGACCGAGGGAAGGAACCCGCTGCCCCAGTAGTGATCGTAGAGCGGCTGATCGCTGGGCCGCTTCATCTTCGAGATCATCACCACGTAGTCGGGCAGGTTCCGGTTCACACTGCCGAGGCCGTAGCTCAACCAGCAGCCCATGCTGGGGCGGCCGGGAATCTGATGGCCGGTCAACAGCTTGGTCATCGCCGGCGCGTGGTTGATCTGGTCCGTCGTCATCGACTTCACGAAGCAAAGTTCGTCGGCGACCGAGCCGATATGGGGCAGCCATTCGCTGACGGTCGCGCCGCTCTGGCCGCAATGTTGGAACTTCGTCCGGGCCGGCATGACGAGCTGCTTCTGATTGCGGGTCATCGTGGTCACGCGCTGACCTTGGCGGATGCTGTCGGGCAGTTCTTTGCCCGCCCACTTGGCGAGCCCGGGTTTGTGGTCGAAGAGTTCGATCTGGGACGGGCCGCCCGATTGCGTGAGGAAGATGACGCGTTTGGCGCGGGGCGCGAAATGCGGCAGGGTAGCCAGTCCGTTCCCGGCCCGGGCGCGTTCGCCGAACAGCAACGAGCCGAGCGCCATGGCGCCGAGGTTGACGCCGGTCTGGTTGAGGAAGACACGACGGGAGCTGAGGGTGTTTTCGTTCATGGAATCACTCGCGGGTGATCGCTTCATCGAGATTGAGGATCAGGCTGGCGGTCAGCATGCCGGCAGCCAGCTCGGCGGCGTCGTCTCCGGGCTTCACGCGAAATTGACCGCGGGACACGAAGGCGGCGGCCGCTTCGGGCTGTTCCCGGTATTGCTTCAGGGCCCGGCGGTATTCGCGCGACAACACATCCGATTCACGCGCTTCGGGCGGACGTCCCATGATCGGATCAAAGATGGCGGCGAGGCGAGGCCGTTCATCAGTCGTCTTTCCGATGGCGTTCGCCGCAAGTTCCCGGGCTGCCTCCAGCATGGACAGGTCGTTCATGAGGGTCAGCGCGTGGAGCGGGGTGTTGGTGCGGCGCGTGCGAACCTCGCAGACCCGCCGCTGGGCGCTGTCGAACAGGAAGGTCGGCGCGCTCGACCGCCGCCAGAAGGCGTAGAGCGTCCGGCGATATTGCGCCGCGCCGACGCTGGGTTGGTAGGTGAAGCGACCCATGAAGATCTCCTTCCAGACCCCGATCGGCTGATAAGGACGAACGGGCGGCCCTCCCAACGCGGGATTCAAAAGGCCGCTCGCGCACAGGGCGGCGTCCCGCAACATCCAGCTGGGCAGGCGATGGCGCGAAGCCCGGGCCAGCAGACGATTCTCCGGATCACGCTCCAGCGCTTCGGGATCCAGGTCGCTTCTCCGGCGGTAGGTTTCGCTGGTCGCAATCAGGCGGACCAGGCGCTTGAGATCCCAACCGTTGTCCATGAAATCGACGGCCAGCCAATCGAGCAGTTCCGGATGCGTCGCTTGTTCGCCCTGCAGGCCGAAGTCGTCGGGCGTGCGGACCAGGCCCGCGCCGAACAGGATCTGCCAGACATGGTTCACGACGACCCGGGCCGTCAACGGATTGTCTCGGGACACGAGCCAATGCGCGAGATCGAGCCGGGTTCTGGATTTTTCCTCCGGCCAGGGCAACGCGGCCGGGAGGACGCCAGGCGTCACCTTCTCCCCTTTGGCATCCCAGACGCCGCGGACGAGGACATGGGTGTCCCGGGGCGTCGGGCGCTCCTTCAGGGTCATGACATTGAGGTCCTTGGCGCCGCGCTCGAATTCCCTGAGCTGGCTCTCGGCGGCGGCGTGTTCCGCCTTGGCGAGCTGCCATTCCGCGTCGTCGGTCAGGAATTGTTCGAACAGCCGCTCGCGCAGATTGCCGGAAACGTCAGTGGCCGCGGTGATCCCGGCGGCGGCCAATTCCTCCATGGGCATCGGTTTCAGGCTGCGCACGGCGTCGCCGGGCTGCTCGGTCACCGAGATCCGGAAGCGTCCGATATTGGCGTCGCCGACGGTGGACCGGTGCAGCATGACAAAGATCATCTCCTCGTCCGGCTCCAGGCTCAGCGGTTCGGCGAGAGCGAAGACCGCGGTGTGCTTCTTCTTCGCGTCGTGGCCTTCAGTGGTCCAGCCGTTGCGGGGGTCGTCGTCCAAGGTGTCCTTCACGCGACCGTAGTTGCGGCCCTTCACATTGCGTTCCACGTCCGCGACGGCGGCCGCGACCTCGACATCGCGGAGCTGCGAACGCCCCCGTGTCCGGGTCATGACCTTGATGTCGGTGAGGATGAACTCGCCGCTGGCGCCGCGGGAAAGTTTTCCGTCCGTGTGGGACGCATGGGGAAACACCTCCAAGCGGAAACCGGTGATGCGCGGGAGCGGGATCGAGGCCTGCAGATGATAATCGTCCTGCCGGGGATTCGGGCCGAACGTCCGCACCATGGCATCCGCTCCCTGTTCGAGTTCCGTTCCCTCGACCGAACGGATCGAATTTGCCACGAGCGGATGCCAGGCGGTGAATTCCGGGCCCGCCTCCTTCACGCGCCCTGCCAGCCACGGTTCAAAGCGCGCCGCCGCTTCCTTCCGGACGCGGTCGCGAATTTCCCGCATGTGCGCCTCGAACTGGCGGGCCTCCGCCGCCGCGCCCGAGGCCAGCGTGGATCGATACTTCATGAAAGGCTTGGCCCCGCCGCCGGCGCGGCCGTCCTCGTCGATGCTGTTGAAGTAGGCGGACATCCGGTAGTAGTCCTTCTGCGACACCGGATCGAATTTGTGCGAGTGGCACTGGCAGCAGTTCAACGTCAGCCCGAGCCAGACCGTGCCGGTCGTGTTGACGCGGTCGATGACGTAATCGATGCGCGACTCCTCGGGATCGCGGCCGCCCTCGCCGTTGTTCATGTGGTTGCGATGAAAACAGGTCGCCAACCGCTGCTCCGGCGTGGCGTCGGGCAGGAGATCGCCGGCGAACTGTTCGATGGTGAACCGGTCGAATCCCATGTTGTCGTTGAACGCATTGACCACCCAGTCGCGCCAGGGCCAGTTGTTGCGCGTGGCGTCCTGCTGGTAGCCGTCCGTGTCGGAGTAGCGCGCGGCGTCCAGCCACCACATCGCCATTCGTTCGCCGTAATGCGGCGATGCGAGAAGGCGATCCACCGCGCGCCTCCAGGCTCCGGGAGCCGGGTCGCCGAGGAAGGCGTCGATCTCCTCCCCGGTCGGCGGCAGTCCGGTGAGGTCGAAGCTGACGCGACGAATGAGCGTGCGCGGATCGGCCGGGGAGGCCGCCTTCACCCCGGCATCAGCAAGGCGGCGGTTGACGAACGCGTCCACCACGTGCTCGGCATCGACGGGGACCTCGGCTTTCGCCGGTTTGACGAACGCCCAGTGACGGCCCCATTTCGCGCCTTCGCGGACCCATTGTTCCAAGGTGGCGATCTGCGCCGGAGTCAGAGGATTACGATGCGAATCCGGCGGCGGCATCAGTTCGTCCGGATCGGTCGTCCTGATGCGGAGCATCGCCTCGCTGCGTTCCGGTGAGCCGGGGATGAAGGACGACCGGCGCGCAGCTTCGGCGATGTCCAGCCGCAGGTCGGCCTTGCGATGGCTGGCGTCCGGCCCGTGGCAGCTGAAGCAGTTGTCCGAGAGGATCGGCAGCACGTCGCGGCTGAAATCCACGGCCGCCGCGCACATGGGCGCTCCGGCCAGCAGGACCGCGACGGCGGCTCCCGGAATCCTCATGCTTTGGAGTCGAAACGTCATTCGGCCGGGCAACATGCCTTTTCCGACGGTCCGCGTATTGAATTGGATTCAATCATTTTGGTATGTTTTGACCATGCCCCCCCAACGAGTCGGACACCTTCCAGACAGCGTTCTTCGCGCAATGCCCGATGGCGGAGTCGGTCATCCGGCTGTTCGACAACCTGCCGCAGACCTATTTCTACGCCAAGGACCGCCAAAGCCGGTTTGTGAAGGTGAACCAGATGTTCCTCGACAACCACGGACTCGCGGACGAAGCGGAAGCCATCGGGAGGTCGGACAGGGACTTTCATCCGCCGGCGATGGCCGAGGCCTACATGGCCGAGGATCGGAGGGTGATGGACAGCGGCGAGCCGTTGCCCGGGCAGGTGTGGCTGGTCCTGCATCGTCGCCGGGTGCCGCGCTGGTATGTTTCAACCAAGACGCCGTTGTTCGATCCGAGGGGCGGGGTCGTGGGGTTGGCGGGCGCGATGTACCGGATCAACGAACCGGAGGAACTGGGGCGTCATTTCCACGAACTGCTCCCCGTGGTCACGCACATCGAGAAAAACTACGCGGACAGCATCTCCATGAGCGAAATGGCGGCGCGGGCGAAGCTGTCGGCCACGCACTTCAACCGTCGATTTCGGCAGTTGCTCCGCATGACGCCGACGCAGTATCTGCGCACGGTTCGCGTGCAGGCGGCGCGGCGGTTGCTGACGGAATCGGCGCTTTCCCTGGCCGATATCGCGGCGGAGGTGGGCTTCACGGACCAGAGCCATTTCACCAGACGCTTCCGCGAGGTGACGGGGATCACGCCGAAGGAGTATCGGCGGACGTTTGTGCGGGGTTGAGGGCGGCGCTGACCCGCGGTCCGCAGTTCAGTCCTCGGAGTTCTCCGCCACGTGCTTCGGTTCTTCCGGCTTGTCCAACTTTTCCAATTTCGGGAACAGCCTCGACTTGAAGCCCCATTTCGCGAAGCGGAACTTCAATCCGGTGCCGAGGCAGGAGAAGCCGTATTTGACGCTGCGGCTGAAATTGATGGAGGAGGCCTCGGCGAAGTACTTGGTCGGGCAGGTGACCTCGCCGATGGTGAAACCGTGCCACCAGACCTGCGCCAGCATCTGGTTGTCGAAGGCGAAGTCGTCCGAGTTCACATCCAAGGGCAGGCGCCGGAGGATGTCGGCGGAGAAGGCGCGGTAGCCGGTGTGGTATTCGGAGAGCTTGGCGCCGATGAGGATGTTCTCGGCGAGCGTCAGGAAGCGGTTGGCGATGTACTTCCAGAGGGGCATGCCGCCGCGCAGCGCGTAGCCGCCGAGGATGCGGGAGCCCAGCACGCAGGGATAGAGGCCCGCGGCGATCAGCGACGTCATGGCCGGCAGCAGTTTCGGAGTGTACTGGTAGTCCGGGTGGACCATGACCACGATGTCCGCGCCCTCCTCCAGCGCCATCGCGTAGCAGGTCTTCTGGTTGCCGCCGTAGCCGCGATTCTTCTCGTGGGTGTAGACCTTGACCTTTTCCAACGACTTCGCGAGCTCGGTGGTTTTGTCCTGGCTGGCGTCGTCGACCAGGATCACGAGATCGACGAACTCATGCGCGATCGTCTCGGCGTGCGTCTGCACAAGGGTCTTCTCCGCGTTGTAGGCGGGCATGACAACCACGACTTTTTTTCCGTCGAGCATGATTTCGAGGAGACAGGGATTCCGCGCGGGGCGTCCCGTTTGGTAGCAGAACGGAGCGGTGTTGCGCAGTTCAAATCTGCGGAAATTGCCGGAAGGGGCGATGGGAGAAGAACGCGGTCGTCAACGTTTTCCATAGATGGGAAGGGGTTTACGAATTCGCGGCAGCGTTTTGGAGTGCGGTCTCGCAGACCGCTTTGCAGCGCGCCCCTTTCTCCGAGCAACCACCTTCGCTGAACAGATCCTCCGGCAAGCCGTGAGGAGTTGTGCCGCGTTTCAGGCGCGGCCGCGCCCCTGGCCAAGCAAAGCGGCGCGCGCCGCCGCACTCCAAAACGCTGGCGCGCGCGACCTTGCTCCTGTGGTTTGCGGACGCCTTTCCCGTCCGGCCCGACAGCGTGTCCCTCGGAAAAGCGTCCAGAAGCCGAAAACACCGCCGGTCAGGCCACCCAATGATCCACCAGGGATTCCTCATCGATCTCCACGCCGAAGCCGACGCCGGTTTCGGGCGTTCTAACGAGTCCGTCAACCACCGGGGGCTGACCGCCGACCCAGCCCATCCACGGCCGGCCGGATTCCGCCAGCGGATCGGGATCCAGCGCGGCGATGGCGTGCAGGGACCAGATCTCGGAACCGCGATGCGGGCAAACGCGCGCGCCGGCCTTGGCGGCCAGTTCGTAGACTTCAATGAGGGTCGTCAACCCGCCGGCCCAGGTGACATCGGGC
Source organism: Verrucomicrobiales bacterium (assembly GCA_038126235.1). Lineage (GTDB taxonomy): Bacteria > Verrucomicrobiota > Verrucomicrobiia > Limisphaerales > JAYPEY01 > JAYPEY01. The sequence goes on along the minus strand of JAYPFK010000029.1, from coordinate 70,749 downwards.
TGGATGACCCGGAAGATCCCGCGGTCGAGCAGGTCGGCGAAGACCGGTGTGGTAAAATCGTGTTCCCCGCCCGCGATGGGGACCGGGCTCCTTTCACGCAGTTCCTCGTAGCCCGCCAGATCGTCCGGCGGCAGGGGGTCCTCAAGCCAGCCGACGTTGAACTCGGCCGCCTTCTCCGCGACGGCAAGCGTCGTCTCAAGGTCCCATTGCATCCACGCGTCGATCATCAGGGGCGTGTCGGGACCGACCAGATCTCGGGCCCGGCGGACCTTGTCGATGGCGCCGGCGACGCGGTTTTCCGAGGCGTCCCCGCCGACAAAGAGCTTGAAGGCCCGGTGGCCCTTCCCCAGCGCGGTTTCCAGGTCGTCGCCCATCAGGCCGACGGTGACATAGGTCGGCAGCGCGGTTCCCGGCGCGCCGCCCAACAATTCGACGACCAGCTTCTTCTCCCGTTTCCCGCGAAGATCCCAGAGGGCGAGATCAACGCCGCTGATCGCCATGATGGCGACGCCCATCCGCCCGAAGGGCAGGGTGGCCCGGTGCATTTCACGAGAAAGCTGTTTGATTTCGTCCGCGTCCCGGCCCAGGAGGAGATCGCGCAGCACGGTCCGGACAATGTGCGCGCCGGCCAGCCCGCCACCGCCCACGCCGTAGCCGGTGAGTCCGTCCTCCGTGTCGATGGCGATCAGGATCTGGCCCAGACTGGTGCGCCAGTCGGGCGGCGAACCCGGCGCGACCGGCTGGATGGCTCGCACGTCCGTGATGGTCATTTCAGCTTCCGCTTGGTTGAGAGTCCATCGCCCAGGCGCGTCGGGGCGCTCAGCGCAGCATGATGTCCGGCGGCTCCGCAACGTAGTCCGTCAACGTCAGACTGGCGTCGGGGTGTGTGCGCAGGAAGGAGGCCGGACACGCGGGAGTCAACGGACCATGCAGGACGCGCCGCACGACCGCGCTTTGCCAGGGGCGATTGCAGTAGAACCGGCAACGTTTCGCCTCCAGGATCTCCTTCATGCCTACGGTGACGGCGCGGAACGGGATGACCGCCATCTCGCCGCCGACGGTGACCGAGTTGATGGTGCGGGTCTCCCGCGTGAGGTTGAGAACACGCGTTGGCAACGCGGCGAAGTCATCGTCGGCCACCGTCTCTCCCGGCTCGGGCGGCTCGTTGAAGGCCATGTGGCCGTTGATGCCGATGCCGCCAAAGCAGGCGTCCACGCCGCCGCGCGCGTCGATCAACCGGCCTATACCGTCGCAATCGGCCGGATCAGGGAAGACGCGGTTCTCCGCCAGGGGCGCGAGCTCCGGCTTCAGGCGCGAATAGAACAGTCGGTCCATGAAGCCGCGGAAGCTCAGCGGATGATCGGCCGGAATCCACTGGTCCTCGTCGGTCAGGTACTCGTCCATGTTGACGATGACGGCGTTGCGGATGTCCAAGCCGGCCTCGTTCACCATCTCCGCAAGGATCGGAAACTGATCCACCGGCCCCACCGGCAGGATCAGGGTGGCGCCATTGCCGCGGGCGTGGCCGGCGCGCAACTCCTCGAAGATGGCGGTGGCCATGTGGCGCGCCAGCGAGTCCTTGTCGCCGTCGATCGTGACCTTGACGGTTGAACCGGAGCCGAGTTGATCGGCCGAAACGTTGAGATAATCAGGAAACATGTTCGGTGGGGTCTTTTGCCGGATGATCTGTGGACGGTATTCAGTATCAAGGCGCGCGTCCGGGTCGAAACATTGCAGGGCTTACGCATGAACGTCAAAATCAATGCAATTTCGAAAGTTTGCCAGTCGGCGTTCGTGGTTGGAGTTCACGCTTTAGCGTGCATTCGCCCGGAAACACGCTAAAGCGTGAACTCCAACGAGGCGCGAATTCAACTGATGCGTAAGCCCTGCAAAACATTGCTGAGGCGCAACGGACGCGGTCCGCTTCAAAGATCCGAAAGGTCTTCGAAGCCGAAACCGTTGTTGAACCGGTAATGGAATTCCAGGCAGCCCTTGTCGCAGAGCCAGTCGGCCAGGGCGGGGACGCCTTCGAAATCGTTTGCGAAGCGCAACCACTCGATCCGCAGCAGGGGGCCTTCGCGGCGCGTGAAGCCGCCCCGGCTGGAATACCGGTCCGCGCCCGACTCGGCATCCGCGCCGGGAGCCGCCGCGAGACCCATGCGTTCGGCGATGGCATCGAGCCGTGTGGTGTCGATCGTCTCGCGGGGTTCGAAGGCGACAAACTGTTCCTGGTGTTTCTCGTAGAGATCGATCACCTCAAGGTCCAGAGTCTCCGGTCCTTCGGCGCGCAGTGAAGCGTAGAACTTGTCGTTGGCCGCCTTGTCCCTCCTGCCCAACTCGTCCTGGATGCTCTCCGCCTCGGCGTCGTTGCCCCGTCGTCGCGCCTCACTCAACCGGCGGAGTAGCTGTTCCACCTCGGCCGCCTTGGACTCATTGATTTCAGCCTCCTCCGCATCATCGGCAGCGGTTTCGTTGTGTCGATTGATGAGTCGGGCGTAGGTCTTGCGGGCCTTGTCGTGGGCCTCCCTGCTTTCCGGGGAACGCGGGTCGTCCGGATGCCAGGGCGGCAACAGCGCCTGGGCGATCGAACTCGCCATGAGGTGGTCCTTCAGCGCCTTTTCAACCTCTTCGGCGGCCTCGGGTGTGGGCCACAGGGTCACGACGGTGAGACTGGAAAGCTGATTGGTCCCCCCGACGAAGACCTTCCCGCCTGCGCCCTCCAACCGGTTGAAGCAACGGTCGCGACCGGCCTGCTCCGCCGTGGGAGTGGAGACGAGGATCGTCTGGCCGAAAAGGCGCGCGGCCATGACCCCGGAAAGTTCGTTCGTGAGCGCCGCGAACTGCGTCTCCGCTTGTTCCGCTCCCTCGAAGGTGGCGACAACAGTCCGCACGTCCGAGGAGTCGCGGGTTTCAAATTCCGCGCCCGTCCAGGTCCTGATCGTGCCGCAGACGTATTCCTGCTCGGGCGTCTCGGCGGCCATGCGCATGAAATTGCCCATGGCCGTGTCCTGCCCCATCACGCAAAGCGCCGCAAACACGATGGCGGTTGCCACGCCGATCGCATGCGCCGCCAGGAACGCCGCGCTCGCCCAAGCGCCGGGCGGGCGGGCGTTCAGGTTCTCAAAAATCTGCAGCGCAATTTGGGCGACGTTCTTGTCGGGCAATGGAGCGGCGTAGCGCGCTCGAACCTCATCGATGATGGCGTTCGCGGTGGCCGGCGGGATGGCGTCGCCTTCCACGGCGTCCTGCGACAGCCCGCGTTGGCGCAGGTCGCGACCGATGCTGGCCGCGCGATGCGCCATCGGGATGCCCATTCCCATGAAAATGCCGATGATCCAGAGAAAGCGGTCGCCCGTCGCGATGCCGCCGCCGATGAGGGCGAGGGTCGTCAGGATGCGGAAGAAGACATCGAGCAGCGGATGGCGGCAGAAGAAGATGTTGTGGACGACCCAGCCGCCGTCGAGGGGCAGGACGGGCAGGAGATTGAAGCCGTTGAGAATCAGGGTGAGCAAGGCGGCCTTGGTCAGCCATTCCTCTCCCGTGACCGCTCCCGCCACCGCGAGCACGGCGCCGATCGCGATGCTCGGCAGCGGTCCGGCCAGCGATACCGCCACCTTCTTCCAGCCGGGAACGTTGTACTTCCGCCCGGACACGGCGGCGCCCAGCAGCGGGATGAAGAACATCTTCACGTTCCGGTAACCGAAGGCCCTCATGGCGATGTAGTGGCCCAGTTCGTGAACGAAGAGAATGGGCACCAACGCCGCCGCCATGTCCCAGGACCAGCGCCAGGCGCCCAACCCGACGAACAGCCCGATGGAGATCGCCAGCAGGATGAGCGCGCCGCCCCAGCTGGATTCCTTGCCTTCCTGGAGTTTTTGCAACTCCGCGTAGATCAAGGCGTTCTCCTCGGAAATCTGCGCGGTCTCCTGCTCCGGCGACGCTTCGGAAACCCCGCCGGCCGACAGGGGCGGCGGAGCGGACCTTGTTTCCGGGGCCGGGGGGGCGGTCGCCGGAAGGGGCGGCGCCGCGCGGATTTGATCGCGCGAGGACCGCTTCCTCCGAAGGTCCGCCTCCTCCGCCGGCGTCATGGGACGGTAGTGCCCGCGCCGGACATGGAAATCGAACGCGCGCTTCTCGTTGTAGTCGACGGTCACGATCATCTCATCGACGGACGTGAGCCGGCGGATCGGCTTGGTCGCCCGGGAAGTCGCCAGGTTCTCCTGATGGGCGCGCCAGAGTGTTTCGAGCGGGGCGTTCGGGAAGCGGAAGATGTCGTCGCCGGAGGGACCCAGGAGTTGTTCCCGCTGATCGACGGTCTCCAGAAACGTGCCGTCGGGGCGCACGCTGACGAAGGAGACGACCACGTTGTCCAGCGGAGGATGGACCATGGTCGAGCGCGCGTGCAAGCGGACGGCGAAGACATCGCCGGACTCGTGGAGCATGGCCATCCCACAACAGGAAGACTCGGGGGACAGCTGTTCGGGCGCGTAGAAGAAGGGCGAATGAAAACCCAGGGCCTCCAACCGGCGAACGCAGTCCTCAACGCCGTCCCGCGAAAACTCCGGCAGTTCCTCCCGCTCGAGTTGCCAGTCGCGGATCGAGCGCGGACATGGGATGGGCATGCCGCCACCGAGATTGCCTCCGAACAGCCTGGCCCCGGCCAGGATCAGGAACTTCCAGTCGCGCGTCAGGTTCCAGCATTCGCGGAACGTGAGTTTCGAGGTGTCATTGGTGTAAAGCTCGCTCATGCGCGAAAGTGAATTTCGAACAGATCGAAGACCGTGATCTCCGCCGCGACCCTATCCTGCCCCGCGGGCTTCATCATTGCTCCCCGGACTTTCCGCCTGCCCCCTTCGCCGCCGTCTTCTTGTCGTCGAACCTTCCGATGAAGACCACCGCAACCGCGCCGGCGAGCATCAACGCCAGGGCGGCGAAGAAGCGTCCATCCAGCGAAGGCAGCAACCACTCGTAGCCGGCGGCGATCTTCTCCGTGCCGCGCTTGAGCACGAAGTTCCCCGCGTCGTCCTTCAGGTAGACCGTCTCCTTCCAGGGCCAGATGATGACCAGCGAACCGAACACAAAGCCCGTCAGGAGGCCGACAGTCGCGTCGTGGAAGCGCTTGAAGATGTAGGCGAGCAGGTGGGAAAAGGCCACCAGTCCCACCGCGCAGCCCGCAGCCATCGGAATGAGGACGCTGAAGCGCATGTCCCCGATGGAGCTGAGCACAAGCAGATAGTTGCCCATGATCAGCAGGACGTAGGAACCGGAAAGCCCCGGCAGGATCATGCTGGAGATCGCCACGATGCCGCAGATGAAGATCCACAGCGGATTGTCGTTTGCCTCGGCGGGCTTAAGGAAGGCGATGCCTACCGCGACGGCCGCGCCCACAACCAGCAGGCCCACCGCCGCGGCGTTCCATCGCTTGATCTGTTTTCCGACGAGATAGACCGAAGAGACGATCAGGCCGAAGAAGAAGGCCATCGTCAGCGCCTCATGTTGTGTGAAGCAGTATTCCAGCAGTTTGGCGAAACTGAAGATGCTGACGCCGATTCCGGCGAACAACGGGATGAGGAAGGCGAGATTGGTGTGCTCGGCAAACTCCTTCACCTTGAAGCCCAGGGCGAGTTTGAGCGCCGTGAGGTCGAAGGACTTGATCGAGTCGATCAGCTCCTCGTAGATCCCGGAGATGAAGGCGATGGTGCCGCCGGACACGCCGGGAATGACGTTGGCCGCGCCCATGGCCGCGCCCTTCGCGGCGAGGGCGATGTATCTGGAAGTGTTCTTCATGGAGTGTGGGTCTGCCCGGGAGAACGCCCTGTGGAGGCGCGGCGCGAGTGGAAAGGATTCCCCGGCGCCCGTCAAGCCGCTGAGATTCCGCACGATACGCGTGGGGGCGCGAAAGATGCGATGGTCGCCCTGCCTTTGGCGCCTGCCCTCGATCGCGCCCGAAAGCCCTGGGTTCAGCCGCTTGACACCTTTAGACACCGTGCCAAGCTGCGATATCCAAGATTCTCAGGGGGACGGAATGCGAGGTCCCTTGTTCTTTAACTCTTGTCCCTGGAACAGCCATGAAACCGGAAGACCAGCTTCACGAACGACGACAGGCATTGAACACGGCGATCAACAACCACGACCCACAGGCGGTTGCGGCGTTTCTGCATCCCGAGTTCGTCGCCAGAGGAGTCGGAGGACATTCCTACGACAGGCAGACGGCGATCCGGCAGTTGGAACAGATGCTGCAACCATCCCTGGACTTCCAGTCGGAAGTTGAAGTGGAGGAGATTGAGGTTTCGGAGGACAGCGCGACGTTGAAAGTGCGCCGGGAAGAACGGGCTCAGATGTCCAATCGCGGCCATCTCGTGGGGAACCTCATCGTGGCGGCCGTGTTCGTGTTGTTGGCTCTCCGCGTCGTGTTCGGCGGCGGGCAGAACGCGCTGCAGTTCTGGGGAACAATCATCGCCTATGCTGTCTGTTGTGTCTGGTTCATCTCACGGGCCTTTCGAGGAGGGCCGCGGTCGATCCACCAGACGCAGCGCGCACAGGAAACCTGGCTCCGCGTCGACGAATCCTGGCTGCTGGTCGAGGAAGAGCAGGTCTCCTGAGCGCGGGACGCGGGGAAATTCCCCGCGTGCGCCCGCGGCGGGTCAGAGTTGCCCAAGCGGATCGCGCCGTTCGATGATGGATTCCGTCTCTTCCGGGGCGGCTGCCGGATCGATCAACAGAAACGAGGCGCGCGAAGATACCAGCCCCCCGAACCAGGATTCCGCAACCATGTCGTGTTGAAGCCGGCTCGGGGTGGGAAAGGAGATGTCGCCGAAGGAGTCCTGTTGCATCCGGGCATTGGCCGCCAACTGCGCCGCGGAGGATTTCTGGGTGTTCAGGACCGCCATCACGGCAACGATGACGAACAATGCCTTCACGCCGCCTGCGACCATCCCGAGGGGTTGGTCGGCTTTTCCCAGGAAGGTGGACGATTCGAGGGTTCGCTGGATCGCGGTCTTCAAGCCGACAAACGCCATCACGACTCCGAACGTGACGACAATGTATGTCCAGACAGCCGCTGTTGTGAACGAGATGTTCGTCAGTCCAACGAAGAAAAGGGCTATCGGCTTGTACACCACGGCGCCGACCAGCACGACTGTGAGCCAACGCGCCACGGGCAGCAGTTCCACCGGCAGGCCCTTCCGGCTGGTCCACATGCCAGCGAGGACCGCGGCGACAAAGATCGCGTCATACAAATTGGGTGAGTTCATGGCAGGCAGCCCAGATACAAAGCAGGATGCGGGCCGATTGTGAATCTGCGAATTCAAACGGCTCCCACATGGGAGGGAGCAATCCCGGGAAAAGGCGCTTTTGCGGAGATTTCTTGAAGAATGCCCCTTAAGGGAGGCGACTGTCGCCGCCAACTTTTCCTCGCGGCGCGCTTGATTGATGGGCGGACAACAGGAAAACTCCGCGCGTTTGAACGCCGCACGAACCATTCCCGAACTGGCCGCCGCCGCCACCGCGCTTTACCGGTCCCGCTTTTCCGCGGATCCCGCAGCGATCGGCGTGGCTCCAGGTCGCGTGAACCTCATCGGCGAACACGTTGATTACGAGGGCGGGTTGGTGATGCCGATGGCCATCGACCGCTGGCTCGCCGTGGCCCTGGCTCCGTCGGATGAGCGCGTCGTTCGCGGCGCGACTGAAACCGCCGAGGGCCACGCCTCGGACATTGCGGAGGCGCCGGCCGACATCCCGGACGGTCATGGCTCATGGGTCCGCTACGTTGTCGGCGTACTGGACGGCTACCGTCGGCGGGGCTGGGACGCCCCTGGTGTGAACCTGGCGGTTGCGACCTCGCTGCCGGCCGGAGCGGGCTTGAGCAGCAGCGCCGCGCTGGAAACAGCCACAGCCGTCGCCATGGAGGCCGCCGGCGCGCCGATGTTGAGTTCCGGCGACCGGGCCTTGCTTTGTCAGGCCGCCGAGCATGAATACGCGGGCGTTCCCTGCGGGATCATGGACCAGCTGGCTGTCGGTTGCGCGGAGGAGGGGCACGCCCTGCTGATCGACTGTCGCACGCTGGAAATGACCTCCCACCCCCTGCCCGCGGGCTGCGAGATCCTGGTGGTCGACACCGGCGTGCGCCATGAGCTCGGACAGAGTGAGTATCCCCGCCGACGGGCAGAATGCCGCGACGCCGCATCCGCCCTCGGTGTGGAACTGCTGCGCGACGCGACCCTGGAAATGATCGAGCAGGCGTTGCCGGCTTCGGAAGCCGCGTCCCTTCGCAGTCGCGCGGTCCATGTCGTCAGCGAGATTGGCCGCGTCCAGGACTTCGCCGACGCGCTGCGGGACGGCGACCGCGCCGCCATCGGCGCTGCCATGGCGGCGAGCCATGATTCGTTGCGCGACCTGTTCGAGGTGAGCTGCGCGGAACTGGACGCGTTGGTCGCCATCGGCCGTGAACTGCCCGGCGTGATCGGCTGTCGCATGACCGGCGGCGGTTTCGGCGGCAGCGCTGTATTCCTGGTGGAATGTTCGGCCCGCGAAACGGTCGCGGCGGCGATCGAATCGCGTTATCGCGCCTTGACCGGCCTGGACGCCCGGATCCTACCCGCCCTGCCGGCGGCTGGCGCGGCGTCGTTTGACTCCGGCGCCAACCAGGAAACGCAGACCGTCGGATCCGACGCCTGAAAGGCGGCGCCGCCCTTCGGGGGCGGCAAACTTACTCCGCCTTGATTCCGACGGCGATCCAGCCATCCAAATCCGTCGGTGGAAATGGCATCCCGGGAAACAATTTCCGCAACGCCGGTTCGGGGCTCGCCGCCGCCTTGAACGCCGTGTCCCCGGTTCCAGACTGCCCTACGACCTTGATTTGTCTCCAATCGCCGGGCGTGATCTCCTTGGGCAACTCGATCTTCAGCGTCGCCTCCTTGTTGTCCTTTCCAATCTCGTTCCCCTCCACGGTCGCGCCGTCCCACAGCCCCTCCACCGCCAACGTGATCGGCGCGTTGAAGCCCTTGTCCCGTCGCGCCTCGATCCTCAGTTCAAGCGATCCGCCGGCCTTGGCGTTGATGGTGTCGACGCTTGTGGACAAGCCGAAACCTGGACGCCAGGGTTCGATCTCCATCCGGTAGCCGTGCGCCGGTCCGCCCGCGCGGGTCAGTTCCTCTATCCGCAGGGTGTGGACGCCGTCCGTCGCAAAGCGGTTCGTCAATCCCGCCTCGTTGGACTTGGTGACATCGGCCTCCTCGAGCAACGCGCCCTTGGGATCGTACAATTGGAGGAACAGGGCGCTCGGCGAGCCCAGGCTGCGCGTCTGCCCGACGAACGCCAGGGTGTCGCCCTTCTTCACTTCGAACGCATAGCAGTCGCGGTCGTTGGGGCGTTCGAACCGGCCGTTGATCGCGGACGGGACAGAAATGCGGGTCGCCTGCCCGGGATCGTCGTTGGGTTCGCTTTCCACGAGATCCGGCAACGCGTCCGAGGCCAGCGTGACAAAGGCGGCTCCCTTTTCGCCTTCTCTGGATACCCCCACGCGCTGCCGCGAACGATCGGGCGCCAGGCTGATTGTCCGTCCTTTCACCCCTTCCATCTCCTCTCCCAGAAATCTCACTTCAACCTCGCCTCCCGGTTCGCCTCCGAGGGGGAATGGCAGCGTCGCCAAGGGAATGTCGCCGGCCCGCAGCCGGTAACGGTTGGCGGCGCTCTTCCGGTAGATGGCGTCTCCCACCTCGAGCGTGTAGCTGCCCGAGGCCTGCGGGATGAAGCTGAAGCGGGCGTCTTCCACCAGGCCGGCGGCATCCTCACTCTGGGCGACCTGTCGCCGCTCCTCGTCATACAGCCGCAACAACGGATCGAGAGTCGATCCCATGCGTTGCGCAACACATTCGAATGTCACGCGCCTGCCGCGCCGCAGTTTGAAGCGATAGAAGTCCGAGTAAGAATCGTCGCAGACACCGTCGATTGCGATCGGCCAGTCGAGGGACGCCGCCTTGTCGAAGGCGTCGTTCCCCTTGACGGCCGTCGCGCCCGGAAGGTCATCGATCATCAGAAGGAACGGCCGGGACACGCCGTTCGAACCGACAACCCGGATGGCCGCCACGCCCACTTCGGTTTCAGCCGGGACGGTGAACCGAAGGCTCGCGCTTTTTCCGTCTTCAGCGCTCTTGCTTGAATCCACCGCGACCTCGACCGGAAACGAACACCAGACATTGACGATTCCCTTCAAGTCAGAGCCGCGCGCCACGACTTCGGTGACTGCGCCCGGAGCGACAGTGCCGGGCTCCAGCGACTTAATGACCGGCGCGGAAAGGGCAATGCCGCCGGTCGCGAGCCAAAGGGCGCAGGTCAGTCTTGCAACCGATTTGAACGCGGGGACTCCTGCGCATCGCTTCGCTCGCTCTCGCGGAAGAGTGGGCAAACCCGCAGAGGCATTGGAGCCAATCCACTTCATGATCTTCCGCGCATGGAGCATCCGGCGGCCTCAGAATCGAAAGAGGAACTCCTTCGAGTTCATCAGGCTCCAAAGGACATCCTCGAAACCTTCGCGCCGCGAGGCGGAGTTGCCCACGTGCGAAAGGTGCGACGCCTCCTCCTCTTCTGTCGGCGCGCGCGCGATCGAGGACCAGTAGAGTTCCCCGACGATCTCGGCGTCCGTCATCGCGGAGTCCAGCAACGATTTCAGACGATTGTCCTTGTCCGCGATCATCTCGTTGATCGTCGGTCCGCTGATCATCTGGATCGCCTGGCTCATCGTGCCTTCATTGGAGCGATCGCATTCCGAGGGAACCAGCCGCGCGGTCTTGCCGAAGACATCGAGGAACAGGTTCAGTTCGGTCCGTCCGCGGTTGCTCTTGCTCTTCGGCATGACGCCGGGAAGCTGGGCCGCCCGCAGGCCTGCGGGATAATCCTTGAACTGCAACGACAACGCCGCAACGCGGCTCAGGCTGTCGAGAACGGGCTCCGCATGGATCCGCCGGACCACGTTGTGCGAGTAGTTGATCTCGTCGTCGCGGTTCGTCTCGTTCACCTCGGAGGACAATTGGTAGGCGCGGGAGTTCATGATCACCCGGATGATGCGGCGAAGATCGAAGTCGTGCTCCACCAGGTCGGCGCGAAGCGCCTCCAGCAGTTCCGGATGCGTGGGCAGGTTCGTGGAACGGAAGTCGTCGACCGGATCCACCAGCCCCCGGCCCATGAGGTGGTACCAGATGCGGTTCACCTGCGCCCTGGCGAAGAACGGGTTGTCCGGGGAGGCGACCCATTCCGACAGCGCAATCAGCGGGTCCTCGTCGTCGCCCACGATTCCGGTCTCGCCGGACTTGAGAAACCGCGGCTTGGCGGGACGTCCCGTCCTCGGATCGGTGACGCTTCCCTTCCGTTTCAGGAAGACGATCTGCTCGCCGTTCCACTCGTGCTTGTCCGTGCCGACCAGCAGCCGGTTGTTCTGCACGACCTTGTAATCGACGCGGGCGAACAGGCTGGCCCAGCCGTAGTAGTCGTCCTGGGTCCAGCGGTCGAAGGGGTGATTGTGGCACTTGGCGCATTGCAACCGCGCTCCGAGAAACACCTGCGCCGTGGTTTCCGCGCGCATGATGGGATCACGCATCGCCCGGTAGTAGTTGGCCGGGGCGTTGCGATAGGTGCTGCCGCGCGCCGCGATGAGCTGTCGGGCGAATTCGTCGAGCGGCTTGTGTTCCCGGATTCCCCGGCGGATCCAGTCGTGAAACACCCGCACCCCCTTCTTGTCGAGCGCGTGCTCCTCGTTGCGTAGCACGTCCGACCACTTCATCGCCCAGTAGTCCGCGAACTCCGGCCGTTCCAGCAGTTCATCGACCAGCTTCGCGCGCTTGTCCGCCGCCTTGTCCGCGACAAAGGCGCGGGCCTCGTCCGGGGTCGGGACGACGCCCAGCAGATCAAGATGAGCGCGGCGCACGAACACCTCGTCGCTGCACAGGTCCGAGGCGTTGATCCGCAGGGTGTGGAGTTTGGAGAAGATCCGGCGATCGACGTAATTGACCTTCCGCACGGGCCGCCATTCGAAACCGGGACGGTCCGGGACCACGATCAACCGCACGGGAACCTGCTTGTCCAGGTAGGTCGTCATGATCGTCACTTCGCCCGTTCCTTTCGCCTCCACAAGCCCGTCGTGGGAAACGGAGGCGAGCTGGCTTGTCGGTTGGTAGACCGCCATGGAGGTCACATCGCGAGTCTCGCCGTCCGCAAACGTCGCAACCACCTCGAGCTGGGTCCGTCTTTCGGGTTCGACCAGGGTCTGGCGAAGGGGCGACACATCGATCTTCAGCAACCCGGCCGGCGAACCTTCGGCGTCCGGCTTCATGCCTCCGGCGATCCAGGCGCGCAACGTCCGATACTCCCACGAGTCCCGGTCGAAGCGTTTGCCTCCCTCATGCGCGACCTGGTTCGTCGGCTTGAGCAGCAGGAGGCTTCGGTCCGGTTCGATGACATCCGCTCGCCGGCCGAACTGGTCGCGCGTAAGGATGTTGAAGTCATTCTCCGGGTCGTCGCCGAACAACGAGATCTTGAACCCGCCCTTGCCGGTGGCGTTGCCGTGACAAGAACCGGTGTTGCAGCCGGCCTTGGCCATGACCGCCATGATGTCCCGCTTGAAGTGGATCGTCTCCGCGCCTGCCGGATTGGCGGCCACAAACAGGGCGACAAGAATCCGCAGGATGGAGCGCAGGGGCCTTCCTGCGTCGGCGGATGGTTGATCCGGGGAATTCATTGCTCCGCGCCCGCCCTTGTCACGCGATGACGCCCGTCACCGGATCGCCCTTGGAAATCAAGGTCGGCCGGCCGTCGGCGGCGCGCACCTCCGTGTGAGGGTCGATCCCGAGAAGGTGGTACATCGTCGCGGCCAGATCGTCCGGTCGCACCGGATTCTCCGTCGGCCGCTCGCCATGACGATCCGACGCCCCGTAAACGTGACCGCGTTTCACCCCGCCGCCGGCGAGCAGCGTGGTGTAGCACTGCGGCCAATGGTCGCGGCTGGCCTTCGCGTTGATCTTGGGCGTGCGGCCGAACTCCCCCATCCAGACCACCAGGGTGGTGTCCAGCAGGCCGCGCTCATCCAGTTCGGTCAGCAGCGTGGGCAGCGTCTGGTCCGTGACGGGGTGGTGATACTTCTCCACAATGGGAAACATCTTCGCGCCGTTGTTCCCGTGCGTGTCCCAGCCGCCGCGGGTCACGCTCTTGCCGCCGCTGATGGAATTCGAGAAATAGACCGTCACGAACTTCGTTCCCGCCTCCACCAGCCTTCTCGCCAGCAGACAACTCTGGCCGTAGGTGTGCCTCCCATACCGTTCGCGCACCGCATCCGGCTCCTGGGTAAGATCGAAGGCTTCGTTCAGCTTGTCGGAGGACAGCATGGACAGGGCCCGCTCGTAATAGGCGTCAAAGCCCCGCGCCGCGGCCGCCCCTTCCAGTCCGCGCGCCTGGCTGTCGATCAGCTTCTGCAGCTCGCGCCGCGCGACCAGGCGGTCGTAGGAGAGATTTGCGGGCAGGCTCAATTCCGGCAGCGCGAAGTCTTTCGTGTTGGGATCCTTGGTGAACAGCAGCGGATCGTGGATCCTGCCGAGAAAACTGGCGTGCTGCGCCGGCGTGATGGTGCCGTCGCCGATGACGAAGGGGTAGGAGACGAAGGTCGGGATCGGTCCTTGGTTCGGGGCCAGTTTGTCGACCACCGATCCGTAGGCGGGATACAGTTCCGGCGAGTCCCTGAGCGTCAGGTCGTCCACCGGCGGCGCGTGCCCGCTCAAGGCATAGTAGGACGCGGGATTGTGGTTGCGCATCGTATGATGCATGGACCGGATCAGGCAGACCTTGTCCATCACCTTCGCCATCTTCGGCAGATGCTCGCTGATCTGGATGCCGTCGACGTTGGTGGAGATCGGCTTGTGCGGCCCGCGGATCCCCTCCGGCGCGTCCGGCTTCATGTCGAAGGTGTCCAGATGACTCGGGCCGCCGAATTGAAAGAGGAAGATGACCGACTTGGCGCGCGCCGGCGGGGCCTTCCGGGCAGCGGCCTCCGCCTGAAGCAGCCGGGGCATCGACAAGCCCAGCATGCCCATGCCGCCGACCTTCAGCAGATGCCGCCGGTTCATCATCGACGCCTGAAAGCCCGCGCAGGCGGACGGATCACTTTTCCGAAACATGCGGCAGACCATAATCGGCGCCGCGCGCAAGAGCTAACCCAAATTCACCCCTTCGGGGTTTTGAAATGGACTCGACGGAGTCTCTCCCCACCGGTTCTTGGATTCGCTGCCGCTGTCTTCACGGCCGTTCATTTCACGTCGGAGCGCAACGGACGTTGGCCGCTTCAGCGCTGGCGAGAACCGGACGGTTCGTAAAACCGGTGGGGAGAGACTCCGTCGAGCCCATTTCCAAGTCTTGGAGGGACAGCCCGTTCATCAACCCGCTGTGGAACCCCAGACTCCGGCCTCCGCGTCCGCCCGCCGTCAGTCCGGGCAGATCCAGGCGCTCCTTGATCAGGCGGGAAATTTCCGAGTCCAGCTGCTGGACGGCCTCACTGGAACGCCACACGCGCCACTCCTTTCCCCGAGGCATGTCGGCATGGCCAGAGGAAACAGATCGAGACACGATCGCAAGGATCAACACCGCCGCGCTGAAAATCCGATTCCCCATGACTCGCGCGCAGCATCGCCTGAAAGGCTGCCCGCGTAAACCGGAGAATACCCGTCAGGGAATCTCGCGACCGAACCGGACCGTTCTGCTATGATGCGCGCGTTTTCCTCCGCGTCCTTATTGCCCCGCCCCGTTCCAAAGCACCTGCGCAACCATGAAAACCCGTCTCCTGATTCCTTTCCTGTTGTCTGCGCTCGCAGCGACAGCCTCCGCCGCCCCGATCCGGCTGCATCCCGACAATCCACACTACTTTGAATGGCGCGGGAAGCCGACCCTGCTTATCACCTCGGCCGAGCACTACGGCGCGGTCTTGAACGGCGCGTTTGATTACACCCGCTACCTCGACACGCTCGCCGCTGACGGCCTGAACCTCACCCGGACCTTCACCGGCGCCTATTGCGAGCCGCCTGGCGCCTTCAAGATCACCCGCAACACCCTGGCTCCCGAATCGGGGAAGCTCGTCGCTCCCTGGGCGCGCGCGGATGAGGAGGGCTACGCGGGCGGCGGGCCCAAGTTCGACCTGGACCGCTGGAACGACTCCTATTTCGTGCGGCTGAAGGACTTCGTCGCCCAGGCCTCCAAACGCGGGGTGGTGGTGGAGTTGACGCTGTTCTGCCCTTTCTACAAGGACGACATGTGGCGGCTGAGCCCGATGAACGCGGCGAACAACGTCAACGGCGTCGGCGGCATCGCCCGCACCAATGTCTACACCCTCGACCGGCACGAGGGGCTCCTGGCCGTGCAGGAGAAGCTCACCCGCAAAATCGTCGGCGAACTGCGCGAGGCGGACAACGTCATGTACGAGATCTGCAATGAGCCCTACTTCGGCGGCGTCACCTTGGAATGGCAGGGGCGGATTGCAGACGTGATCGCGAAGACGGAGAAGCGGCTTGGCGTCCGCCACCTGATCACCCAGAACATCGCCAACAGGAAGGCCCGCGTGGACCGGCCGCATCCGGCGGTGTCGGTCTTCAACTTCCACTACGCCAACCCGCCGGAGACCGTGGCGATGAATTGGCATCTCAACCGGCCGATCGGCGACAACGAGACCGGCTTCAAGGGCAACGCGGACGATCACTACCGCACGGAGGCCTGGGAGTTCATCCTCGCGGGCGGCGCCCTCTACAACAATCTCGACTACTCCTTCACCGCCGGCCACGAGGACGGGACCTTTGAGTATCCGAAGACGCAGCCCGGCGGAGGCAATCCCGGCTTCCGAAGCCAGATCCGTTTCCTGAAGGAGTTCATCCACGGTTTCGACTTTCTCCGGATGAAGCCGTCGCCGGAACTTGCGCGAGGGCTGCCGAGGAAGACACGCCGCCAGGTCCTCGCCGCGACGGGCCGACAATACGCCGGTTACTTCAAGGGCTCAGGTCTCGCCTCGCTGAAGCTGGAACTGCCTTCGGGACAATATCGCGCGGAGTGGTTCGACGTCGTCAGCGGCGCCAAGGCGGCTTCGAAGACGATTCGTCACACGGGCGGCGCGGCGACGGTTCCCGGTCCGGCGGACGCCGGGGAATTCGCGCTGCGGTTGGTGAGGGACGTGGCGGAGTGAGGTTGGGCACGGCGGCTCAATCAAGGAGGGGCGACATTCCTGTCGCCCTCGCTGCGAAGCAGGCACACGTGCGCACGCCATTTTTTCATGCTTGGGTGATTCTCGTGGCGCAACTCTGGCCCCTTCAGGGCCACGGCGACAAGAATGTCGCCGCTCCTTGATTCGGTTCAGACCGCGAACACGCGGTTGCGGCTGTCGAGGCGGCGGTGTTCGGAGAAGTGATACACCTCGATCCCCGGCGCGACCTGCGTCGGGGCGCGGAGAATGAACTCGGCCCAGTCCGGCCCGTTGAAGGCGGCGTAGGCGAGCTCGAATCCGACTATCATCTCCTCCGGTTCGCGCGTCAGGTCGGGAAAGAGGATGGGGCCGGTGTCCGTCTGCAAGATCCAATCGCGCTCGTTGGCGTTTATCGTCTTCACCGGGTGGTCGATGGCCGCGGTGTAGCGATCGCTTTCGATTTCGATCCGGGCGACCAGCGGACGGTTCGCCAGCGCGGCTTCCACGATCTCTCTTGCCGACGCGAACTCCGTCGCAGGCGCCTCGACCAAATCGATTTTCAGGCTGTCGAAGGCGTCGGCGACGAGGCCGTGCTGCCGATCGGTCTGCCGCCGACCCTCGCCGCCGAATAATTCCACATCCACACCGCGCTTCGCATACGTCTTGAGGTGGAGGAAATGCGTCCCGGAGAAGACGGGCGCGAAGTCGGCGTTGGGCTCCGTCCAGACGTCACGCTCCACGCCCACGCGCTCGGTCTTGCAGCTCGCGCCGAGGACGAAGGTCTGCGCTGCGCCGGTCGCGCGCTCAGTGACGACACAGCGGCACTCGATCTGGATGCGCGCGTTGTTCAGGCTGTAGGGCGGCTTGTGGCTCGCCGTGATCGGCGGCCGCTTCAGCGCGTCGATGCGGAAGGTGAGAAACGACCGGGAGAAGTCGGGAAAGATCATGTTTCGCGGTCAGCGGGCCTCGCGGCTTCGCTTGTTGAGGGCGTCCGGTTCCTTTTGGTTCTGCTCCCGCGCGGACAGGCGAAGCTTCTGCGGGTGTCCGTTGCGGCTGGTCCCAATGTCGAACAGGAGCTTCTCGCCGGGCTCCACGACATCCGTGAAGCTGAACTTCCTTTCCGCGGTCAGGGCGGGCGGTTTCACCGGTTTCAAGACGGGCGACGACAGGCGGACCTCCGCAAACTTCCCGTCCTGTTCCACCAGCGCGCGGGGATCCTGGATGGAAAAATCGACGGACACAAAACGGACGCCGCGCCGCCGTCCGCCGAGCTCCACCCAGAATTCGTCGTCCTCGTTCAGATCCTTCAACGAGATGCGCGGCGGCTTGCCGGGAATCTTCACGAAGCCGGTCATCGTCAGGTTGTCCGGGAACGGCCGGGAGCCGCGCGCCTTCGTCTTTGGTTCCGGAGTGGGGGCTGACTTGGCCAAAGTCGGCGGACGTTTGACGGGGGCCAAGGGAACAAGCTCGCCCGGGCGTGGCCGGACTTTGGGGTGGGACGCGGGCGGCAGGTTGACCTTCCCGTCCTCGTAGGCGCATTCGATCGAGATCTTCCCGTTCGTCCAGTCCGGCAGGACCGTGAACTGGAAATAATCCTGACCGTCGAAGACCATGATCGTGGCCTCCTGCCCCGGTCGCGTGGTGACGCGCGGACCGGACAGGCGGTTTTCCTTTCCATCAGGCAGGACTTCAAAGGTCACGGAATCGAGGACGATGTTCGGACCGGCCGGTTCGGAGGAGGGCTGGGCGAAAGCACCCCCCGTCAGGCTCAGCAAGGAGGCCGCGACGAGAATGACGATCCTCAAGAAATTGGGGCCGCCCCGTTGGGGCTCGAAACGAAACGCCATGAAACCCGGGGCGTTGCCCCGGGCTGACTTGGGGCTGGCCCGTTGGGCCGGGAGGAAACACGAAACGGACGTCTGCCAGGGCTTCACTTTGAGGTTGAACGTTTAAAGTTGAGCGTTTGACGTTCGCCTTTCTGACGTCCCCTACTCCGCCTCTTTCCGATACGCCTCGGCCAGCAACGTGACCGGATGACACGCCCGCATCTCGACGCCGCGGTTGCGGAGGCCGTTGATGACCTGAAGCAGGCAGCCGGGATTGCCGGTGGCGATCGTGTCCGCGCCCGTGCTCTTGACGTGGCCGATCTTGCGCTCGAGGAGTTCGTTGGCCATCTCGGGCTGGACGATGTTGTAGATGCCGGCGCTGCCGCAGCACCAGTTCGACTCCGGCAGCTCAACGAGGTTCAGGCCGGGAATGGCGTTCAGCACCGCGCGCGGCTGGGCGGTGATTTTCTGCCCGTGGCAGAGGTGGCAGGCCTCGTGGTAGGTGACGTCCTTCACTTCCGGTTCGCCTAGGATCTTCGGCGCCTCGACGCCAATCTCGCCCAGCCATTCGTGGATGTCCTTCACCTTCGCGTCCCAGAGGTGCGCGCGCTCCCGGTAGGCGGGATCATCGGCCAACAACGACGCGTAGTGCTTCAGATGCGAACCGCAGCCGGCGGCGTTGGTAATGATGGCGTCGAACTGATCGGGCGGGAACTGGTCGATGTTTCGCTTGGCCAGCGTCTGAGCCAGGCCCCACTCGCCGTTGTGCGCGTGCAATGAACCGCAGCAGTCCTGCTCCGGCGGCGTGACGACCTCGCAGCCGTTTCGGGCGAGAACCTCGACGGTGTCGAGGTTCACATCGCTGAAAATCAGGTCCTGCGCGCAGCCGGTGAGCATGGCGACGCGATGCCTCTTCTCACCCTTGGCCGGGGTGACCGGATCGATCAGCTCAGCGGAGAACTTGTCCTGGATGATCGGCGTCATGGATTCCAGCTCCTGGAGACGCTTGGGCATGAGCTTCATGACCCCACTCCAGCGGATGAATCTCATGATGCCTAGCTTCTGATACAGCCGCATCGCCACACCCAGCAGGTGCAGGCGGCTCAGGTCCATGAAAAGCCAGTCGATCGTGAACCTGCGGATCAGGCTGCGCTTGGGATTCGCCAGGACCTTGGCCTCCTCGACCTCGGCGCGGGCATGCTCAAAAAGCTCCGCGTAGTTCACGCCGGCCGGGCAGGCGGTCATGCAGGCAAGGCAGCCGAGACAGAAATACATCTCCTCCGCGAAGTCGCGCGTCGCCTCCAGTTCACCGTCGGCGATGGAGCGCATGAGCGAGATGCGGCCGCGCGGACTGTGGCGCTCCAGCTTGGTGGCATCGTAGGTCGGGCAGGTCGGCAGGCACATGCCGCAATGCATGCACTGCTGCACGACGGAATAGTCGAGGTCCCGCAGGTGGGAGCCGGTCATCACGGCGGCTTGTTCGGGTGGGGCGGAAGAGGTCATTTGGCTCAGCAATGGACGGCTGCCGGATCAGGCGTCAAACATCTTGCCCGGATTCAGGATGCCCTTGGGGTCGAGGGCCTTTCTCAATTCCCGCATGACGCGCATCTGGGCGTCGCCAGCGAAGCGGGGCAGGAAGTCCTTCTTGGCGAGGCCGATGCCGTGTTCGCCGGTGATCGTGCCCCCCATTTCAATGGCCTTTTCGAAGATCTCGTGGAAGGCCTCGTGGACGCGTTTGATCTCCTCCTTGTTGCGCTCGTCGGTCAGGAAGGTCGGGTGGAGGTTGCCGTCGCCCATGTGGCCGAAGGTGCCGATCTTGAGTTGGTATTTCTTCGCGATCTCCTCGACGAAGCGGACCATCTCGGCGAGGCGGCTACGCGGCACGGTCGCGTCTTCGAGGATGGTGGTGGGGGCCACGCGAGCCAGCGCGGAGAAGGCCGTGCGGCGGGCGCTGGCGAGCTTCTCGGCCTCTTTGTCATTCTTGGCGACGCGGACCTCCTTCGCGCCCTGTTCGCGGCAGACACGCTCCATGGCCTCGGCTTCCTCATCGACCACGGCGGGATGGCCGTCGGTCTCCATGAGCAGCAGCGCCTCGCAATCCAACGGCAGGCCGATCTTCGCGTAGTCCTCGACGCAGTGGATGGTCATGCGGTCCAGGAATTCGAGGGTGCAGGGAATGATCTGCTCGGCGATGATCGCGGACACGGTCTCCGCCGCCTGGTCCATCCGGTCGAAGGTGGCCACCATGGTCTTCTTGGCCTGCGGCTTGGGGATGAGCTTCAACAGGACCTTGGTGATCACGCCGAGCGTGCCTTCAGAGCCGATGAAGACATCGCGCAGGGAATAGCCGGCGACGTCCTTCACGCACTTGTTCCCCAGCCACATCAGTTCGCCGTCGGGCAGGACGACCTCCATGCCCATGACGTAGTTGCGGGTGACGCCGTATTTCAAGCCGCGCAGGCCGCCGGAATTCTCGGCGACGTTGCCGCCGATGGTGGAGATCTTCATGGAGCCGGGATCGGGCGGGTAGAAGAGGTTCGCCTTCGCGGCGGCCTCGGCGATGGAGATCGTGGTCACGCCGGGCTCCACCAGCATGGTCAGGTTGGCCCGATCGACCTCGAGGATCTTGTCCATCCTGACCGTGCACATGACGATGCAGTCGGCGCTGGGCAGGCTGCCGCCGCTGAGGCCGGTGCCCGAGCCGCGGGTGACGACGTGTGTGCCGGTCTCGTTGGCGAGCTTGAGGATCTCCGCGATCTGTGCGGCGTCCGTCACGAACACGACGCAGCCCGGCGTCGCCTTCAACGCGGCGGTCCCGTCGAAGGAGTAGGGGATGAGGTCCTCCTTCTTGGTGAGGACGTTCTTGGCGCCGACGATGGCGCTCAGTTTGGTCAGGATGTCTTTTGGCGTGGCCATTTTTTCAGTGGATTGCGAAAATTCGCGGAAAGCGAGAATGCGCGGGCGGGCGGGACCGGTCAAGATTGCGGCGATGAACTTCCCCCTTTCCACCAGGCATCTGATCGCAGCTGTGCTGTTCGCGCCCATGGCCGTGTCAGCCTGCGAGCCCATCCTCCCCATGATAGTGCTTTACGGAGGACCGGGAATTGCCGCGCGTTCGTTGGTATGGCTGGCCATCGCGGTGGTGGTGAAATGCCTGGCTTTCATGCTCTTCGAGACGCGGGCCTCCCGGAGCCATGCCTTCTTGGCCATGTTCGTCGGCAACGTGCTGAGCACGATCGCCGGGTTTCTGCTGGTGTGCGCGTTTTCCGGCAGCCTTGTTCCATTGCTGATCTTCGTGCCGCTGGTCTGCCTGTACGCCCGCGCGCCGGGCCGGCGCATCCATCAAGCGGCTCCTTGGGAATGGGCCCGTAAGTTCGGGCCGGGCGACTTCGCCGGTCTGTTGATCGTGGCGTTGTTCGCCAGCCTGTTCCTGTTCGGCATGGCGGACTTCGCCATTGAATCGCGGAATTACTGGCTGTACTGGGTTTCGAAATCCGCCTACGTTGCGTTGGGCTTGGGCGTCAGCCTGGCCATCACCAGCGCCTTTGAGGAATGGGGATGCCACCTTTGGCTTCGTAACCTGTTGCCCGAAAGCGCGTTTTACAAAGCTGTGCTGCGGTCCAACTACATCGTTTTTGGCCTCATTTTCCTGGTGTTGGCCCTAAAGGCCCTGCCCAAACGCCTGAATTCCCCAAACTTCCTGATCGATCAGTTCGCTTTTCTAGCTTGGCTTCTTTGATGAAGCCCGGTTTTCACATCAAAGCGCTGTGCTAAAAGTTCCAGTTTTGGATTTCTATGCCGATAATTGGAAATGAGTCCACTATTGACACACATGTCGGTATTGTGGCTTGCTTGGTTCACCTGCCTGATTTCGAGCGAAGAGGGATCGAAAGGGGCGCGAAACCCGCCGACGACAGACCGAAACCCCTGGAATTCAAAGTAAAATGACCAGACAAGCCTACACCGACAGAGGATTCACCCTGATCGAAGTGATGGTGGTCGTCGCCATAATCGCCACCCTGACCGGCGTCGCCACCACTAGTCTGATCCGCGCCCGTAAGACGGCCTCCGAGAAGTCTTGCATCGGAAACCTGATGCAACTGGATTCCGCGAAGCAGCAGTGGGCGGTCAACGAGAACAAGCAGGTCTCGAAGACGCCGGTTCAGGCCGACATCATCGGCTCGGAACTCTACCTCAAACAGATGCCCGCCTGCCCCTCCGGCGGGACCTACACCATCGGTAGCGTAGCCACCAAGCCGGCATGCAGCCTCTCGGCAAGTGACGGTCACAGCCTCCCCTGAAGACCTGGCTCAACGCGTCCAGTCTTCGAATTCCTTCACCACTTCCGCCCGCTCACACCTCGGTCGGAAAACCGCCCGCGCCTTGAAGCCGTATTCCCGGTTCACCTCGAATTCCGGGATGATGAACTGAAAATCCCACGCGGGGTTCGTGGTCTGATTGGCGGAGTTCAGGCCGCCTCCCGAAGGAGAATGGGAGAAACGGATCCCGTCCGTCCGGTCGAACATCAGAATCCAGGTGTGCTCCTCGAAGTTCCCGTAATAGAAGGGCCGATCGTAGCGGAAGGGGGAGAAACTCTTGTACAGGGTCGGCCGGTCGTCCTCGGCAAAATCCAGTTTCGTCCGGTCGTCACGATGGAGGATCGTGCTCTCGTCGTTGTGCTGCTGGGTGCAGAACTGCGACCAAAGATCCTGCTGCCCTCGCGAAGCGTCACCGCCGAGGAAGTAGAGACTCTTGTCCAGCGGCGCATTGATGTAACTGGCCCAGAACAGGCCGATCCAGCCACGCGGAAACACGTGCTGATGCGGCTCGCAGGTGAAGGTCATGTCGATGTAGTGCGGCGCGACGAACTTGAAGCGCGTCCAGCTTTCGAGGTGGAAGGACGGCGTGGGAGGCTGATGCAGCTCGGCCTCGGAGTCGGAGATCTTCCGGAAGGTCATCGGGGCGTGGCGCGGTTCAAAGTAGACCTCACGCGGTCCGACCGGATCGCCGTTGAAGATGTGCTCCAGGTTCAGTCCGGCGATGCCGGGAACGAACAGGCTTTCCTGTCCGGTCCGGTGTCTGAGGCTCCAGAGGCCGTTGTAGCCGGCGCGGTGTTTTTCGTGGGCGGCGTTGTCGCCGACGACAGCGGTGAGGTCTCCGACCTGAAAAGTGTCATGGGCCATGACCCGGATTGAAGCGATCCGGGCCGGAATTGAAAAGCCGGGAGACACGCGGAAGGTGGGGCAATTGTCTTCAATGAGCCGACGTGAGCATGCCCTGCACGGGTCACTGAGGACAGTTCACCGCCACCCTTTCTGCCAACTGGGCGCTCCTGTCGCAAACCCCGCCCAAATTTCTTTTCGAATGCGGTCCGAAACCCCAAAGTCTTTGAAGCATGAGCAGACCAACCGGTTCACAACACGGCGTTTCCGATACCGACATGGACATCACGAGGCGGGGTTTTCTGAAGGGAACGGGACTCGCCGCGGTATCGGCGACCCTCGGGGTTCCGGTTCCTTTCGCCGATCATTTCCCCGCCGGACTCATCCCGGTGGCCATGGGCCAGGACGCGGGCGCCCTGACCATTCCCGGCAAGGATGGCGTGCGCGTGATGAACGACCGCCCCATCAATGCCGAGACGATCGTCACCGAACTGGACGAGGACTTCACCTCCAACAGCCGCCACTTTGTGCGCAACAACGGAATCATCCCGGAACGCGCCACGACCCGGAGCCTGGAAGGTTGGTCGCTGACCATTGACGGCGAGGTGAACAAACCGTTGAAACTTTCGCTGGCCGACCTGAAGTCTCGTTTCAAGCGGCACGAGGCGGCGCTGGTCATCGAGTGCGGCGGCAACGGCCGCGCCGGCTACAACCCGCCCGCCAAGGGCAACCAATGGACCCTCGGCGCAGTCGGCTGCGCGAAATATGCCGGCGTGCGCCTGCGCGACGTTCTCAAGGCGGCGGGCGTGAAATCCTCGGCGGTCTACATCGGCTACGAGGCGGAGGACCTCCACCTGAGCCGCGATCCCTCGAAGACCGCGATCTCCCGCGGCGTTCCGATCGAAAAGGCGATGGACGAGCACTCGATGCTGGCCTGGGAAATGAACGGAGAGCCGCTGCCGGCGCTGCATGGGTTTCCGCTCCGGCTGATCTGCCCGGGTTGGCCGGGTTCCACCGGCGGCAAGTGGATCAAGCGCATCTGGGTCCGCGATCGCGTCCATGACGGAGCCAAGATGACGGGCACGGCCTACCGCATGCCCAAGCATCCCGTGGCGCCCGGCGAGGATGTCGCCGAGGAGGACATGGAGATCATCGAGGAGATGCCCGTGAAATCCATCATCACGCGCCCGGCTTCCGGGCTCGTGGCCAAGCAGTCCGACGAACTTTCCCTGCGCGGGCACGCATGGTCGGGCATGGGCGATGTGAAGGCCATGCACGTGAGCATCGATTTCGGCCAGACTTGGATCGAGGCGAAACTGAAGAAGCCGGTGAACGCCTACGCCTGGCAGCGTTGGAACGCCACAGTCCGGTTCCCGAGAAAGGGTTACTACGAGGTCTGGGCGCGGGCCACCGACCAGCAGGGCCGCATGCAACCGATGCTCGTCCCCGGCTGGAACCCGAAGGGTTACCTCAACAACGCCATGCAGCGGATCGCCGTGAAGGCGGTCTGAGCTTCAAACACCCGCCCTGACGCGCCAACCATCGCATTGAAATGAAGAAACTCACGAACCGATCGAAGGCGGCCTGCCTGGCGTTGTCGGCCGCATTGCTGTTGGCGGGCGGCCGGACGACATTTGCAGCGGATCAGCCCGCCAAGCCCGCGCCGACCAAGACCTTCCAGCAGGCGAACCAAGAGGCCGCGAAGAAGGCCAAGGCTCCCGTCCAGACCATCATGGGCCTCAAGCAGGCGCCGGGTGTGGAATTCGTGCTGGCGAGCTGCATCGGCTGCCATTCACCCCGCCTGATTGCGCAGCATCATCTCAGCCGCAAGCGTTGGGAGGAGACCATGGTGACCATGAACAAGCAGCACGGTCTCTGGCAGCTCCCCGACGTGATGAAGAAGAAGATCCTGGATTACCTCGCCGAAGCTCAAGGTCCGCTGGGCGATGAGGAATTCAAGGAAACGCCCTGGGCGCAGCCACTCTATCGCCCGAATCCCATCTGGTGACGAGGAGCGCGGAATTCATTCCACTCCCACCTTCAGATTCCCTGCTCGTAAGGGAACAGACCAAGCCTCGGGACAGCCCGACTGGAAACGGAATTGGGCGTTCGATTCCCCGCTCAGGCGTCGAACGGCCAGCCAACACCGCTGGCATCCGGTGGTATTGCCCGTTCCTCGCTGCAACCACCGGCTAATGGCTGTGATGCCTCCGGCATCGAGACGCGGCGATGCCCTACCCCAACCGATACCTCGGCAGACTCTTGTCCACCTGCAGCGACCAGGCGTCGATGCCTCCGCGGAGACAGCGGACATTCTTGAAGCCGTGGCCGAGGTAGAAGGAGGCCGCGTCGAGCCCCTGCTTCCCCTGGTGATCGATGACGACAAACAATTCGTCCTTGTCCCACCGGCCGAGGATCTCCTGCATCTTCTCCTGATCCATCAGGATGGCGTCGGCGATCTTGACCGCCTCGTATTCCTCCCGCGTCCGGATGTCCAGCAAGCGGGGCGGGTTGTCGCCTTCAAGCAGCTCCGCCAGGGCAGGCGGGTCCAGCCAGATCTTCTCGTCCTGCTCGTGGCTGGTGCGGACGTGGTTGAGAACCTCCTCCACATCGAGGTTATCGTTGCGCCCGCAGACCTGCGCGAGCGTCTCGGTGGGCTCGAAGCCGCAACTCGCGCAGCCGCCGATGTGGTAGCCGCGGAACAATGCCCGGCGCGCGCCGGGGTAGGCAGCCTCGATCGCCTGCATTTCCGATTCGGGTCCGATGGTCTGGGATTCTGTCGCCATGAGGGTTCTCGTTCCGGGTTTCATTCGACGCCGAAGAACGTCAGCGTCGCGCGGAGGATCTCGACGCTGCGGTCGATCTCCGCCTTGGTGTTGTAAAAATAGAAGCTGGCGCGGGAGGTGGAATCGACCCCGAGCTTCTTCATGAGCGGCTGGGTGCAGTGATGCCCGCCGCGCAGGGCCAATCCCCGCTGGTCCACGATGGTCACCACATCGTGCGCGTGCACCTCCTCAAACGCGAAGCTGACCACGCCGGCGCGGCCAGTCTTCGGGCCAAAGATCCGGATGCCCGGCAGTTGCGAATAGGCCTCGTAGGCGTAGGCGCCCAGTTCACGATCATGTTCGAAGATGCGTTCGCGGCCGATCGCTTCCAGGTAATCCATGGCGGCGCCCAGGCCGATGGCGTCGGCGATGTTCGGCGTGCCCGCCTCGAAACGATGCGGCGCCTCCTTGAAATCCACGGCCCCGTAATCCACTGAAATGATCATCTCGCCGCCGCCGTGGAACGGAGGCATGGCATTGAGAACCTCCTCCCGGCCATAAAGCAGACCGATGCCGGTGGGGGCGCACATCTTGTGGCCCGAGATCGCGAGGAAATCGCAGCCGATCTCGCGGACATCCAGGGGGTAGTGCCCGCCGCTCTGGGCCGCGTCCACAAACGTGGTCACACCCAGCGCGCGCGCCTTGGCGCACATTTCGGCGACCGGATTCACCGTGCCGAGCGAGTTGGAGATGTGGACCATCGAGAACAGCTTCACGCCGTCCGCAAGCAGGCCGTCAAGCAGGTCGAGTTGCAGCAGGCCTTCATCCCCGGTCACCGGCAGGAAGACCAGTTCCGCGCCGACACGCTGGGCGAGCATCTGCCAGGGGACGAGGTTGCTGTGGTGCTCCATCTCGGTGAGCAGGATTTTGTCGCCGGCCTTGATATTGGCCTCGCCCCAGGTGCGGGCGACCAGGTTGAAGCTCTCGGTCGCGCCGCGGGTGAAGATGATCTCGTTCGCGTTGGCGGCGTTGAGGAAGCGGGCGGCCTTCTCCCGCGCGCCCTCGTAACCCGCCGTGGCGCGGTTGCTCAGCTCGTGGATTCCGCGATGAACGTTGGCGTTGTCGCGCTCGTAGTAATGGCTGAGGGCGTCGATGACCGTGCGCGGTTTCTGGCTGGTCGCCGCGTTGTCGAAGTAGATCAACGGATGTCCGTGGATCTCCTGAGCGAGGATCGGGAAGTCCGCGCGCGTCGCCTCCCAGTCGAAAGGGGCGCCGGGCGTGTCGCTCATTACTTTTGTCGGATGGGCCGTTTCTACAGGCATGGCAGACGGCCAATCTAATCGCAGCCGGGCGGGCGAACAACCCCCGGCTTTCAAACGCGGGCGATCGGGTCTATTCTGCGCGCCGCACCAATGATCCGACCATGAAGCCTTTCCATGAACAGCCCGCTGACAACGCGCCCGGGGGACCGGCTGCGAACGACGGGCTGTCCTGGTTCTGCCTGCAATCCAAGCCGCAAAAGGAGCGTTACGCGGAGACCCACCTTATACGCCAGGGTTGTGAGGTGTTCCTGCCGTTGGCCCGGGTGCGGAAAATGTCGGGGGATCGGCCGGTGTTGCGCGTGTGCCCGTTGTTTCCGCGCTACCTGTTCCTGCGCCAGCCGGCAGACGCGGGGTTCAGTTCGATCCGCTCGACCCGCGGCGTCGCATCCGTCGTCTCCTTCGGCGGCAAGGCGGCCCCGGTTCCCGACGCGGTGGTGGACGAAATCCAGCGCCGTTGCACCGACGGCATCGTCGAATTCGAGGAGCCGGAACTGGCCGCCGGCTCGCCGGTGCGGATCCTGGGCGGCCCCTACCGCGGCATGGAGGCCATCTTCCAACGGGAGACCTCCGACCAGGACCGGGTCATCGTCCTGCTGGAGATCATGGCGTCGGTCGCGCAGGTTTCGATCGACAGAAACTTTCTGGAATCCTGTTGAGGAAAGGTGTAGGGTGTCCGATCAGTAACGAAACGACGTCATGCTCGAGTACTTTTACAAGTTCAGCTGGGATTCGATCAAATTCGACTACCAGGTCCTCGCCTGTTTGATCCTCGTGTGGACCGCGGTCGTGGTGTGCGCCGTCTTCAGCATCATGAGCCGACCGTTCAATCTGTGGCAGCGGGCCTTCTGGATCACGCTGATTGTCGGCCTGCCGGCCGTCGGGCTCCTCTTCTACCTGCCGTTCTCACTGAAGGCGGAAAGTTCGCCGGAGGTCTTCTTCGCCCGGCGAACGCGCAGATAGCGACCACGGCCCCCTTCCTCAACCCGCGCAACACGCTTGGCTTGCCGCTCCAGCGAGTTATAGTCCGCGCCTACCTGCGATGTACTTGAAGATGACCAAGCGTCTCCTCGCGGAGACCGACAAGCGCCTGCTCTGGAAGCTGGCGTGGAATTTCGGATACAAGGGGATGCGCTCCGTGCAGCGTTTCAAGAGCCGCATCAAGAAGGGCGACTACTTCCCCCCTTTCCTCTACATCTCGATCATCAACAGCTGCAACCTCCGCTGCCAGGGCTGCTGGGTGGACGTCGCGGCCAAGCAGGAACGCATTCCCGTCGATCGGATGAACCGGATGATCCGAGAGGGAGTGGCCGCCGGAAACAGCTTCTTCGGCATTCTGGGCGGCGAGCCCTTCATGCACCGGGAACTGCTGGACATCCTGGAGGCGCATCCGGACTGCTATTTCCAGGTCTTCACCAACGGGCAGTTCATCACCGACGAGATCGCCCAACGTCTGCGGCGGATGGGGAACGTGACGCCGCTGATCAGCGTGGAGGGCTCGGAGATCGTCAGCAACGAACGGCGGCGCGGAAAGGATGTCTACGCCAAGACCATGGCGGGCATCGAGAGCTGCCTGAAGAACAAGCTCATCACCGGGGTCTGCACGAGTGTCTGCCGGACCAACATCGACGACCTGGTGCGGGAGGAGTGGGTGGACCGGTTGATCGAGATGGGAGTGATGTACACCTGGTTTCACACCTACCGCCCGATCGGCCCGGAGCCGAACGAACAACTCGCTCTCACGCCCGAACAGCAGCGGCGCATCCGGGAGTTCGTCGTGAACATGCGCGTCAAGAAACCCATCGGAATCATCGACGCCTACTACGACGGCGAGGGTCAGGCTCTCTGTCCGGCCGCGACCGGCATCAGCCACCACATCAGTCCCTGGGGCGACATCGAACCCTGTCCCATCATCCAGTTCGCCACGGAGAAGATTGACGATGAGCGCGGGCTGAAGGAGACGATTTCCAATTCGAAGTTCCTGAAGGACTTCCGGGAAACGGCCGCCAGGGCGACCCGGGGCTGCATCGTGCTGGACCGACCGGATCTCTTGAAGGAGGTGATCGATCGACACGGCGCCAAGGACGACACGGCGCGCCAGACAGCCCTGCGGGAACTGGAAGCCCTGCAACCCCGGCCTTCGCAGGCAAGCCTGACCGAAGCCATCCCCGAACGCAGCTGGGTTTACCGATTCGCCAAGCGGCACTTCTACTCCGACTTCGG
This sequence comes from Verrucomicrobiales bacterium, assembly GCA_038126235.1. Classification (GTDB taxonomy): domain Bacteria; phylum Verrucomicrobiota; class Verrucomicrobiia; order Limisphaerales; family JAYPEY01; genus JAYPEY01. The sequence goes on along the minus strand of JAYPFK010000029.1, from coordinate 41,253 downwards.
GGCCTATTCGAAGCTGGGTTCCTGACAGCGGATTGCGCGTTCAATCGGAAAAGCGCCGGTCCGGGCGCTCCCGCGCCTTCGCAAACGCCCGACGGAACGGGCCGCCGCTGTAGTAGTAGTCGCGTAACATCTCGGGACTCTTGAGACCTGTCAGGTGGTAGAACATCACCAGCCAGTTCACGATCGTCGTCCTCAACACGCCCAACTTCCGCCAGCGTCGTGAATCCGTCCGCACGGCTGTGCGCAGGCGGGTGATCGGCCGGTGTTTTTTCAGCGTGCTCGCGAGAATCACGTCTTCGAGGAGCGGGACGGGAGCGTAGCCGCCGACTTCCTCGAACAGCGCGCGCGAGCAGAAGATGGCCTGATCGCCGTACGGCAATCCGAGGAGTCCCGCCCGGAGGGAATCGAAGAAGGCGATGAACCGCAGACCGGGCAGGTGAGGCTCCATCCGGTGGTTGAACGCCCCCCAGAGCGGCTCTCCAGTGTAGGCTGCGAGCAATTCGTCGAGGTTCTCCTGAAACAACCGGCAGTCGGAATGGAGGAACACGATCAGCTCCCCATTTGCCAGGGCCGCCCCCGCGTTCATCTGCGTGCCCCGACCGGCTTTCCCGGTCGTGTGGCGAGAGTCGTATTTGGCGCAAATGGTCTTGGTGGCCTCGCTGTCGGCTCCGTCCGCCACGACAACGTCGAGATGGAAACCGCCTCGCAAAGCCGCCAACGCCTCCAGGCATTCCTGCAATTCCTCGTCGTCGTCCAAGGTGGGGATGACGATCGAAATGTTGGGAAGCTGGGGGAGCATCGCGCCGGCGTGGGAATGGTTTGGAAGGACCGCCAGCGTAGTCGCGAGCGGGTTTCCGAGTCGAGAGAAAGGGCCATTTTCGCGCCCTTGCGGGCCCTCACGGCGAAAACCCGCGCCAGATTGTAACGGACAGGTGAATTTCGCCGTTTCATGAATAATACCTCTTGCGGCCCGTCGAAAAGCCTGTGACGGATGAGTTCCCGACGGCGCGCCTGTGCACAAGCGGCCCGGCTTGGGAACCGATCAGACATTTTGAGATTTGATTCGATGAAACTGAAAGAACATAAGAGCGGCGGACCGGCCCAGGAGATGGAGCGGGACCTGTATGACGCCGTATTGAAGAATTTCAAGGGCACGCCCCTGTACGTCGAATTCCTGCGGGAGAAGGAGGAGATCCTCCGCCACAAGTGGCTTGAATCGGAGAAGGCGGGCCGCGACATCGGCTTTGAAGAGGCCCTGACGAGCTGGCTGCTCCGGCACCGCAATGACTGGGTGGCCAGCGGGCGTTCCCACGTGCGACATCAAGGTTGACCGGCTTTCCCACGACGCCTGAGCGTGTTTTCCACGCCAGTGGCGCCGCACAATTCCTCTTTTCCAGCGGGCCTTGCTTCCTTAGGTTTGCCCGCCTTGAACGTCCTGACCGACAAAGGCTGCTTCCTGCTCGCCGTACTCTGTTACGGATTCAGCGTCGTGTACTCGGTCCTGCTCTGGCGAAAGGGATTTCGCAGGGACGACTGGGTCAACTACGGGATCATCGCGACCGGCTTCGTTCTGCACACGCTCGCCCTCGTCATGCGGGGTTTTTCGATCTCGAGATGCCCGATCCACAATCTGTACGAGGCGATCGCCTTTGTGGCCTGGATGATCGTCGTCGGTTTTCTGGTCATCGGGCTGGCTTCGCGGTTCCGTTTTCTGGGCGCCTTCGCCTCCCCGGTGATTTTTGCCATCGGGGTGCTCGCGACCATGCCCGGCTTGGACCCCGCGGTGTCGGAGCCCCGGTTTGACATCAAATGGATGAGCCTGCACGCGGCGTTCATCCTGCTCGCATACGCCGCCTTCGGCATCAGCGCGGTGGCCGGGCTGATGTACCTTTCGGCGGATCGCGATCTTCGACGCGACCGGATCCGCGCGATCCGTTCGCTGATGCCGCCGGTGCAAAGGCTGGAAAAGGTCGTCTGGCGGGCGTTGCTTGTGGGCGTTGGCTTCTGGACCGCGGGATTGGCGGCGGTGCCGATGCTTGCCAGGCAGGATCCTTCGCTGCATCTCGTGGGCGATCCCAAGACCATCTGGACCCTGCTGGTCTGGCTGGGCTACCTGGCGATGATTGTCGTCCGCTGGAAACTCAATCCGGGCGGGCGCAAGTTTGCGATCGCCTCGATCGCGGGTTTCTCCTTCATCATGCTCACCTTCTGGGGGGTCAACCTCCTGTCAAAAGTCCACAACCCCTGAGGCATGCCGATCGTCGTCACAGGCCTGAGCCATCGTTCCGCGCCCGTCGAGCTGCGCGAACGCTTCGCCTTTGCGGAAGCGACGCTGCCCGGCGCGCTGGAGCGGATGCTCAAGACCGGCGTCGCCGATGAGGCGGTCATTCTCTCCACCTGCAACCGCGTGGAAGTCTACGCCTACACCGAAGCCACGACGGGCCCTGATGCAGTCCGGGAGTTCCTCCTCGAATCCAGCAGCTGCGAGCAGGCCCTGACCGACGAGATCTACACCCACGCCGAATTGCCGGGCGTGGAGCACCTGTTCAGGGTCGCTTCCGGGCTGGACTCCATGGTGCTCGGCGAGACGGAAATCCTGGGGCAGCTCAAACAGGCCTACAAGGTCGCCCTGGAAGGCGGATTCACCGGCGGCAAACTGAACAAGGCGTTCCAGAAGGCGTTCAACTGCGCCAAGCTGATTCGCACAGAGACGGACATCCAGCGCGGCAGCGTCTCGGTGGCCTCGGTCTCCGTGGAACTGGCGGAGCATATCTTCGAATCGCTGTCCAAATGCCGGGTCATGGTGATCGGAGCCGGGGACACCAGCGAAAAGACCGCCCGCGCGCTGCTCAGCCGCGGCGCCCACAGCATCATCGTCTCCAACCGCTCCCACGACCGCGCGGTGGAGCTCGCCCACGAACTCGGCGGCGGCGCCATCCACTTCGACGAATGGGAGAAGGTCTTTGACGAGATCGACATCGTCATCAGCAGCACCTCCGCGCCACACTACATCCTGGACAAGGTGAAGCTGGAGCCGCTCATGCGCCGGCGTCGGCGCCGGGACCTGTTGCTCATCGACATCGCCGTGCCGCGTGACTTCGCGCCCGAGGTCAACGACATCGAGAACGTCTACCTCTACAACGTCGATCACCTTCAGACCATTGCCGACGAGAACAAGGCCCATCGCCAGGAGGAGATCGCCCGCTGCGAGGAGATCATCCAAGAAAAGGCAAAGGCCGTTTTCGCCGGCCGCCCGCCGCAGGGTCGTGGCGGGGAGAAACTGGTGTTCGAGCAATGAGGGGGAACGCGGTTCGTGTTGCGTGGAGGATCTACAGGGGCGTTTGATCGTTTGCGGCAGACCGGAAATCGAGTTCTTGAAACGCTGACGAATCGAAGAAATGAAAGTCAAAGAAGACGTTATCGTGATAGCCACCCGCGGCAGCGCGCTGGCTCTGGTCCAGGCCAATCAGATCCTGGATGCATGCCGCGCCGCGTTCCCGGATCAGGAATTTGAGATCCAGACCTTCAAGACGACGGGGGACAAGAACCTGACGGCGTCCCTGGCCAATCCCGGCAAGTCCCTGCCAAAGGGATTGTTCACCAAGGAACTCGAGGTCGCGTTGCTGAACGGCGAGGCGGATCTGGCGGTGCACAGCCTGAAGGATCTGCCGACAGAGTTGCCGGATGGACTCGTGTTGGGAGCCACACCGAAACGCGAAGACCCGCGCGACACGCTGGTCTGGTCTCATGAGGCGGGAGTGGCGCCCGAGGGAGCCCTGCCCGAATTGCCGGAAGGCGCGACCGTTGCCACAAGCAGCAATCGCCGCAAGGCACAGCTGCTTCAAGCGCGGCCCGACCTGGACATCGTCGAGATCCGCGGCAACGTGGCCACGCGGCTGCGCAAACTGAAGGAGCAGCCGGAACTGCACGCCACGATCCTGGCCGCCGCCGGACTCAAGCGCCTCGGTTACGACATCGCGGACGACGGAACCCTGTCCGGGGACGACGTGCCTGCGGGCGTCAAGGCGCGGAGACTGGAGTTCGACGAAATGCTTCCCTGTGTGGGGCAGGCGGCGATCGGAATCGAGATCCGCGCAAACGATCCGCGGATCGAGGCAGTCTGCGCGAAGCTGAATTGCGCGGAAACCCTTGCCTGTGTCACCGCCGAGCGCGCCTTTCTCGCCGGCATGGGAGGCGGTTGCGCGACGCCGGTCGCGGCCCTGGCGACCATCGACGGCAGCGAATTGCTTCTGAACGCCGTTTCCTTCGTGGGCGGCGAGCATGCTTCCGCCGAAGTCATGGGGGATTCTGACGCGGCGGCCGGCATCGGGGAACAGGTTGCCGCCGATCTGCGCTGACGAGAACTGGATCGGAACCGCTTCTCTGTTTACACGCTTCCTGCCGGCGCTACCATGCCGCCCGCTTAAACTCCATTGCCATGAAGAAGATCGAAGCCATCATCAAACCGTTCAAACTCGACGAAGTGAAGGAAGCCCTCCGAGAGGTCGGCGTGGAAGGCATGACCTCCACCGAGGTCAAGGGCTTTGGCCGACAGAAAGGCCACACCGAAATCTACCGCGGCAGTGAATACACCGTGGATTTCCTGCCCAAGACCAAGATCGAGATCGTTCTCGCCGACGCCAAGGTCGACGAGGCCGTCAAGATCATCGCTGAAACCGCCAAGACGGGGAAAATCGGCGATGGCAAGATCTTCGTCTTGCCGGTCGAGGCTGCCATGCGCATCCGCACCGAGGAGACAGACGAACAGGCCGTCTGAACCCGGTTTTTCGCGCGTTTCACGAAACCTCAATCTGTCCAGTCCATCCGACCGTTCGGACATTGGGGATTCGCGAGGAAAGGGCCCTTCTTGGATTGCGAAAAACCCCTCATCGAGGATGACCTAAACCCTTGTTTTTCCTTTCTGAGAATTGCGAAAAACACCGTGAATAAAGGCCGAAACGGGCTTCATAAGGCATTGTGAATAACCTGCGAAAAACTTCCAACAGCTTGAGATGGCTAGGGCTTGACCGGCGCTCTAAAACCGTCTGCGTTCCGTGTGAAGAGTTGTGTTGGATCGTTTCCGCGCGGGTGTCGGATGACAGGTTGCACGTCATATCGTAACCCGTTTATATTCAATAGATTGCATATTTCTTTAAAGTTGTTATTGCAATCTTTCGGGAGCTTATTTTTTGCGGGTATCGAGGTCTGAATGCTGCGTAACCGGCTGTCTGGAATAAGGTTACGAAAGCGTGACGGGCACGGGCGAATAAGTTTGTGAATTGAGTCAAGATGACGAAAGGCAAGAACATGACGGAAGAATCGGCGGATGCGGTCTGGCGGACAGCTCAGGAAAAGCTGGGCGCCATGCTCAAGAGGGACCTCTACGAGCTGTGGTTTGCTCCCATCCAGGCCGTCTCCGTCACCGAGGATGACTTCACCTTGGCAGTGGCCAATGACTTCTGCGCGGTCTGGCTCAGCGACAACTACATGGCGCTGATCGCCGACGTGCTGGCCTTCGTCACCGGGCGACGCCTCAAGATTGTCTTCACCGTGGCCGCGTCGGACGAAAAACCCGCGCCCGCCCAGCCGGCTCCTGAGAGCAAGCCCGCGCCAAAGCCGAAACCGGAGCCGATCACTGCGTCGGCCGCCGCCGGCAACGGGGAACTGGGATTCAACCCGAACAACACCTTCGACTCGTTCATCATCGGCGAGAACAACAAGATGGCGCACGCCGCCGCGGTCGCCGTCGCCCAGTCGCCCGGCAAGGCCTACAACCCGCTCTTCCTCTACAGCGGCGTCGGCCTGGGCAAGACGCACCTGCTCCACGCCATCGGGCAGTATGTCACCGCCCATCGCAAACGCGCCCGCGTCGCCTACCTCTCCTCCGAGCGGTTCATGAACGAGTACATCGACGCGTTGCAGAACAACAAGCTGACCCAGTTCCGCAGACGCTACCGGCAGACCGATGTCCTGCTGATCGACGACATCCAGTTTCTCGCCGGCAAGGAGCGGATCCAGGAGGAGTTCTTCCACACCTTCAACGCCCTCCACGAGGCGCACAAACAGATCGTCCTCACCTGCGATCGTCCGTCGAACGAGATCCAGAACCTGGAGCACCGGCTCATCTCCCGCTTCGAGTGGGGCATGGTCGCCGACCTCCAGCCGCCGGACATCGAGGTCCGTCTCGCGATCCTTCGCAAGAAGGCCGCGATGATCAACGCGAACCTCCCCGAAGAGGTGCTGGACTTCCTCGCCCACCACATCCGGGCGAACATCCGCCGCCTCGAGGGCGCGCTCACCCGCGTGGTCGCCCACGCCAAGATGAGCGAGATGGACGGCTCCCCGGTCACCTTGGACGGCGTCGAGAAGCTGCTGCATCCCATCCTTCACGAGGAGAGCAAGCACACCGTGACCATCGAGGGCATCCAGAAGAAGGTCGCCGACCATTTCGACCTGCGCCTGTCCGACATGAGCAGCCGGCGGCGTCCGGAGAACATTGCCTTCCCCCGCCAGATCGCCATGTATCTTGCCAGGCACCTCACCGGCAATTCCCTCAGCTCCATCGGCGAGGCCTTCGGCGGCCGCGACCACGGCACGGTCATGCACGCCTGCAAGCTTGTGAAGGACCGCATGTCCGTCGACGACAACGTCCGCCAGAAGGTCAGCTACCTGGAAACGCAGTTGATGCGTTGACGTCCGGAGGCCTCACTTCTCGTCCATTCGGACTCGAACCGCAGCCTGAAGGCTGCGACTACACGGTCGCATTCCCCCACCTTCGGTGAGTACCCGGCAAGATCCGTGATCGTTGCCGGCTTGCGGGCGTTTGATCTTCCATTTCAAATGAACCTGAGAATCGGCCGACATGCTGGAACGTGAAATCAAGCTGGGCGTCGCGCGCGAGGATCTGGCGGGGATCTTTCGGCTGCCCTGCGTCGCCCGCCGACTGGAGTCCACGCCGAAACGGCGTCTGGTCCGCAACTTCTACCACGACACCCCGGCCTTCGACCTGCGCGCCCACGGCCTGGAACTGCGCCTCCGCCGAAAGGACGGGCGATGGCTCCAGACAGTCAAGGCGCCAGGCGGCTCGGGCGCCGGACTCCATCAGCGGGCGGAACTGGAGTTCCCCGTTGCGGGGAGAGGCCTGGATTTCGGGCCCCTGCTTCGGACGGACATCCCGGCGCCGCTTCGGGATCCGGACGTCCAGCGGCGGCTGGAGCGGGTCTTTGAGACTCGCTACTGGCGACGATCCGCGATGCTCGCCGCGGCCGGCGGCGGCCGCATCGAGATCAGCGTCGATCTGGGCGAGGCTCTGGCGGGGCCTGCGTCACTGCCGATCTGCGAGGTTGAGCTGGAGTTGAAGCGCGGCGATACCGCGGCGCTGTATGAACTGGCGGAGGAACTGGCGGACGAGATCGACGCTCGACTCAACCCGCACACCAAACCGGATCTGGGCTACCGTCTGATCCAGGGATATGAACCGGTGGCGGTCTTCGGCGAAGGGAGCAACGTCCGCGCCGGGGAACCGGCGGAAGAGGTGTTCGCGCGTTTTCTTGGCGAGTGCGCGCGGCATGCCTTCGCCAACGAGGAGGCAATCCTGGCCGCCACGGGCATCGAGGGCGTCCATCAGATGCGGGTGGGGTTGCGGCGATTGCGCGCCTGCCTCAGCCTGTTCCGCCCGTTGGTTCCCGGTCGATGCGTGGGGCCCGCCCGCGAGGCCATCGGGCCGCTGCTGGACGCGCTCGGACCAGCGCGTGACTGGGACGTCTTCATCCGCGACCGAATCGACCGCTTCGCCGAAACCAGCCGGGGGGCCCGACGCTTCAGGGGGCTTCGCAGGCTGGCGGCCGCGCGGCGCGAGACGGTCTACGGGGAACTTCGGACGCTCCTGCGGTCACGCGAGCATCATCGGACCAGACTGCGCCTGTTGTCCTGGATCGCCCGGAGCGGTTGGCGCGCCGACCTGTCCGCGAAGAAGCTGAAGGTCCTGCGCGAACCCGCCGGGGATTTCGTGCGCGACGCCCTGCGCCGGAGCCGCGACAAGGCCCTGGGCAAGGGGAGGAAGTTTCGGAGACTCGCGATCGAAGAGCTCCACCGGCTCCGCATCGCGGTCAAGCGACACCGTTACCCGGTTGAATTCTTCGCCGGTTCCTTCCCCGGCGGGCGAACGGACAATTACGCGGCAAACCTCAAGCTGTTGCAGACCGAGCTGGGGCGCGTGAACGATGTGTCCGTCGCCGCCGGCCTGCTGGAGGAACTGGCCCCGCAGCCAGGAATGAATGCGGCAGTCGAGGAGCTGATCGCGCTGGCGGAGGACGATCGCGTCACGTCGTTCACGCGGTTGCCCGGGCTCTGGCGCGAATTCAGATCGCAGAAGGTATTCTGGAAGAAGCCGTTCAGCGCGAAACCTTGAGCGCCCGGTCGGGAGGTCTGGTCGTCGGATGGGCGAACGAGCGCCCCGGCGTCATTCGCACATGCCCATCACCTGGTAGCCGCTGTCGACGTAGATGACCTGGCCGGTGATGGCGGCGGCTCCGTCGCTGGCGAGGAAGACGCCGGTGGCGCCCAGTTCCTCGGGTTCGACGTTGCGCTTGAGCGGTGAGTTGGCCTCGTAGTGCTTGAGCATCGCGCCGAAGCCGGAGATGCCGCGGGCGGCGAGCGTATTCATGGGTCCGGCGCTGATGCAGTTCACGCGGATCCTGCCCGGGCCGAGGTCGTAGGCCAGGTAGCGGGTGGAGGCCTCCAAGGCCGCCTTGGCCACGCCCATGACGTTGTAATGCGGCACCACCTTCTCGGCGCCGTAGTAGCTCATCGCGACGATGCTGCCGCCGTCCGTCATCAGCGGCGCGGCGCCGCGGGCCAACGCAACCAGCGAATAGGCGCTGACGTCGTGCGCCACCGCAAAGGCCTCGCGCGAAGTGTCCACAAATTTCCCTTCCAGGGCCTCCTTCGGAGCGAAGGCCACGGAGTGCAGCACGAGGTCGAGCTTGCCGAACTTCTCGCCCACCGCGCTGAAGACCGCGTCGATGTCCTCGTCCTTGGTGACATCGCAGGGGAGCAGGAGGGTGTCCTCGCCGAAGGCCTCGACCAGCGGGCCGACCTTGTCCTTCAGCCGTTCGCCCTGGTAAGTGAACGCCAGCCGGGCGCCCGCCTCGTGCCAGGCCTGGGCGATGGCCCACGCGATCGACCGTTTGTTCGCGACGCCGAAGACGACGCCCGTCTTGCCTTCCAGAATTCCAGCCATGATTGCTCTGCGATGATTGGGGTTTTCGTGATTGAGGCGGCCAGCTGTACGGGAATTCCCGGAACGTGGCAAGGGAGGAAAACGCCCCGCAAACCAGCCGGACGCAACCGGAACCCGACCGTGCGCGGCGGATTGGAGGTTTGATGATTCGCGTCGCCGGGTCCCGCGGTTTTCCGCTTCCGTTCACACCGCTTTTTCTTCGCGGGCCACGAGGCTCGGGGCTACGATCCGGCGCATGGTCCATCAATCCCGCATTCGCCTCTCCACCTCCGGCCACCGCGACATGCACGACATCACGGGAGAGGTCGCCGGAATCGTGCGTGATTCAGACATTCGGACCGGCGCGGTCCACGTCTTCAACGTCGGCAGCACGGCAGTGGTGGGAACGATCGAGTTTGAGCCCGGCCTCCAGCGAGATCTTCCCGAGATCCTCGACAAGCTGTTCCCTCCCAGCCGCAACTACGGCCATGAACTGGCCTGGCGCGATGGCAACGGCCACTCCCACCTGCAAGCCAGTTGCCTTGGCCCGGATCTGACCGTCCCTGTCTGCGAGGGGGCTCCAGTCCTCGGAACCTGGCAGCAGATCTTTCACCTTGAATGCGACGTGAAACCGCGGGAGCGAGAGGTCGTGGTGACGGTGATGGGGGAGTGAATCCGGGGCGTCGTTCAGCGTCACCTCTTCGCTTCGGCTCCGGTTCCAACCGAGCGCAACACCTCCACCAACTCCGGGACCGCAGGTTCGCCCTCGTCGTTCCGCCAGACGGCGGACGAGGTCAGGATGACGCGCGGACTCCGCATTCTGACGAACACGACGCCGTGGTGAGGCAGGCGGTTGACATCCTCGGGGAGGACGGCGACGCCCGCGCCGCCGGCGACCATCCCCAGGGCCTCGGACAATCCATCGGCCTTGTAGCCCACCTCGATCACGAAACCCGCCCGGCGCCCCAGGTCCGCGATCAGCCTGGGACGACCGGGGAAATGACGTTCATGCAGGCTGACAAAGGACTCTCCGGCGAGTTCGGACAGGTCGATCGACTTCCGCAGGGAAAGGAGGTGGCCCTCGGGCAGCACGACGCTCAAGGCGGACTTCAGGATCGGAACGGTCTGAAACTCACGCTTCTGTTCCGGCGACGGCGTTCCCAGCAGGGCCAGGTCAATTTCGCCGGCGCGCAACGCGGATTCCTGAAGTCCCGGGTTCATCTCACGGATCTGGATACAGACATCGGACCTTCGGCCACCGAAACGGCGCATCCCTTCGGCCAGGAATCCGGGAAGAGCGGTCGGTATATAACCGACGCGCAGCGTTCGGCGCCCCTTCCCGGAGGCATTGCGCAGAGCGGCGACCATCGCCTTCTCGCGCCTCAGGATCTCCTTCGCGTGAAGCAGGGCGATCTCGCCGGCCTCGGTGACCTTCATTCCTTGGGCCTCGCGGACGAACAGCCTGGCGCCCAGCTCGGCTTCAAGGTCGCGCAATTGCCGCGAGACGGCAGGTTGTGAGACATGAAGCCTCTCTGCGGCGCGACTGACCCCGCCTTCCTCGGCCGTGGTGACAAAATAACGAAGATGCCGCAGTTCCATGGGTATAACCAAAAGGCATGACCTTCCAAATGACAAGGTATTGGTCAACGAAGTTCAGCTCCGTCATCGTTTCCCCATGACCAGCACGAACGCGACACAAACGACGGCGAGCGGGGCGGGGCCGCTGCTCCGCAAGCGCCCAGCCGAAGAGCGGGGCAGGGCGGAACACGGTTGGCTTCACGCCCGCTTCACTTTCTCCTTCGCCGAGTATTTCGATCCCGACCACATGGGCTTCCGCTCCCTGCGGGTGATGAACAACGACATCATCGAGCCGGGCGGCGGCTTCCCGACGCATCCGCACAAGGAGGCGGAGATCTTCACCTACGTGATCTCCGGACAGCTCCAGCACCAGGACAGCATGGGGAACGGCTCCATCATCAGGCCGGGCGACCTGCAATACATGAGCGCCGGCTCAGGCGTTCGGCACAGTGAATTCAACCCGTCCCGGACCGAGCGAACGGAGCTTTACCAGGTCTGGCTCCGCCCGAACCGGCCTGGCGGCGAGCCGCTTTACTCCGAGAAGAAACTGGGCGATGCCGCAGTTCCCAACGCGCTGACCCTGCTGTTCGCCGGAGAAGCGAAGGGGGAAGCCACGGTTATCCGTCAAGACGCCGAGATTTCCTTTGGCAAACTTGAAGCCGGCCGTCAAATCGAAGTTCCCGCCGATGCGGCGCGTCCCCATGCTTGGCTGCAGTTGATCGTCGGCGAGGTCCGGGCGTTCGACGAAACCCTGCGTCGCGCCGATGGCCTGGCGATCTCGGACTGCCCGGAGACCTTTGCGGTCGAGGCCAGCCAGGATTCGGAGTTCCTGCTCTTCCGCCTCAGTTGATTCACCCGATCTCCCTGAAACCAACCCACCTTTTTTCCATCAAACATGAAAATCCTGTCCTTTGGCGCTTCAACCAGCTCTCAATCCATCAACCGCCGGTTCGCCCGGCACGCGGCCTCGAAGGTCCCCGACGCGGAGGTCACCGATCTGGACCTGCGCGAATTCAGCCTGCCGATCTATTCCTCTGACGAGGAGGAGGCAAACGGGGCGCCCGCCGACGCCCGCCGATTTCTCCAACTCATACGCGAACACGACGCCGTCGTGATTTCGCTGGCCGAGCACAACGGTTCCTACGCCGCCGCCTTCAAGAATCTCTATGATTGGGCTTCGCGCGTGGACATGAAGGTGTGGGCCGGCAAACCCATGTTGTTGCTCTCCACCTCCCCCGGCCCGCGCGGAGGAGCCTCGGTGATGGAGGCGGCCAAGGCCACGTTTCCCCGCATGGGGGCGGACTTGAAGGGCTCCTTCTCACTGCCTTCGTACGCCGAAAACTTCTCCGAAACCGGAGGCGTGAAGGACCCCTCGCTCGCCGCGGCGTTCGAAGAGGCGGTGCGTTCGCTCGCCGGCTGATCCGTATTGATGGCTCGGGCGGGGCTCCTTGGCGGCGCAGGTTGCCAAACCCTGTCATGCGCCTTTGGGCGCGCAGGAGACCGGCTGGACGCCTGTCCCGGCTCGCAGGCATGCCGCCACGATAACCCCACGCCCCGCCATCCGGTTTTCTCCGTCCGTCGCTTGCATCGGCCGAGGCGACCCGGTATTTTCCGCGCCTTGTATTTTTCCCAGAAGTCCAACCGGAACACGACATGGCATACCTGAACGAAAACTATTTGAAGCTGCAGGCGGGCTACCTCTTTCCCGAAATCGCCCGCCGCGTGAAGCAGTTCACCGAGAGCAACCCCGAGGCGGCCGCCAGGCTGATCCGCTGCGGCATCGGCGACGTGACCGAACCCCTGCCCGAGGCCGTCCGCGACGCCCTGCACAAGGCGGTCGATGAGATGGGTTCCCGCGAGACCTTCCGCGGCTACGGCCCCGAGCAGGGCTACGAGTTCCTTCGCGCCGCCATTGCGAAGAACGACTACCGCGACCACGGCCTCGAGATCGCCGACGACGAGATCTTCGTCTCCGACGGCTCCAAGTGCGACTGCGCCAACTTCCTGGACGTGCTCGGCCACAACAACAAGATCGCGCTCATGGACCCGGTCTACCCGGTCTACCTCGACACCAACGTCATGGTCGGCCACACGGGCCCGGCCGGTGAGAACGGCCGCTACTCCGGCCTCGTCTACCTCGACTGCACGGCGGAGAACGGCTTCGTGCCCGCCATCCCGGAGGAGCAGGTGGACGTCATCTACCTCTGCTACCCGAACAACCCCACCGGCACGGTCGCCACGACCGACCAGCTCGCCCAGTGGGTGGAATACGCCAGGGCGAACAACGCCATCATCCTCTACGACGCGGCCTACGAGGCCTACATCAGCGAGGAGAACGTGCCGCATTCCATCTACGAGATACCGGGCGCGCGGAGCTGCGCGGTGGAGTTTCGCAGCTTTTCCAAGAGCGGCGGCTTCACCGGCACGCGCTGCGCCTTCACCGTCGTTCCCAAGGACCTGATGGCAACGACCGCCTCGGGAGAATCGAAACCCCTGCACGGGCTCTGGAACCGACGCATGAGCACCAAGTTCAACGGCGTCAGCTACCCGATCCAGCGCGCCGCGGAAGCCCTCTATTCCGAGGCGGGCAAGGCGCAGGTCGCCGCGCTGGTCGAGCACTACATGGGCAACGCGACAATCCTGCGCGAGGCCGCACAAGCTGCGGGGCTCACCGTATTCGGCGGTGTGAACGCCCCCTATATCTGGGTGCGCTGCCCCCAGGGCGTCACCAGTTGGCAGGCCTTCGACAAGATCCTCAACGAGGCCAATGTCGTCATCACCCCGGGCAGCGGCTTCGGCAGCGCCGGCGAGGGTTACTTCCGCATTTCCGCCTTCAACAGCCGCGCCAACGCCAAAGAGGTCGCGCGCAGGCTGCAGGAGCTGAAGTGGTAGAAATCCGCAGAGCGGGAATGGTGGGGCAAACTGTCCTCAGTGGGCCGACATCGGCATCCGCAAACGCGGCTCACAGGGGAATGTTCGCCCTAACGTACGTCGTTTGAGATTCAGAGTTGGATGTTCATTCCCTTCCCTACCGTGGACTACAACTCCCCCATCCTCCACGCCGCGGTCGCCCTGATCCTGCTGCGCTGGGGAACGGAGAACTGGCTGGACGGGTTGAACGAACGTCACGTTCGCAAGAATGCCGACCGCGTTCCCGAGGGGTTGGCCGGCGTCATGGACGAGGAGACCTACGCCCGCTCGGTCGAATACACCCTGGCCAAGATCCGCTTTGGAAAGATCGAGAACCTCTTCGACACGGGGCTGCTCCTGGCGGTCCTGTTGTCCGGGGTTCTTCCATGGTTGTTTCAAAGAACCGCGGCGTTGCTCGGGGAATCCGTCTGGGCCGGCGCCGCCTGCATGATTGCCGTGATGGTGGCCATGTCGGTCGTCCGCCTGCCGCTGGATTGGCGGGCGCAGTTCCGTCTGGAGGCCCGCTTCGGCTTCAACACCTCCACCCAGGGAGTCTGGTGGCTGGATCGGCTCAAGGGCGCGGTCCTGTTGGTCGTCCTGCTGTCGCCGGTCTTCGCGCTGTTGCTCAAGCTCGTCGAACTGGCCGGCGGCGCTTGGTGGATCTGGGGCTGGGCCTGCCTGTTGGGGATCCAGTTCCTGCTCATGATCCTCGCGCCAATCGTCATCCTGCCCCTGTTCAACAAGTTCACCCCGCTGGAGGACGGAGCCTTGAAGGACCGCCTTCTCGCGCTCGCCGAAAAGACCCAATTCGACGCGCGGGAGATCCAGGTGATGGATGGCAGCCGTCGCTCCAAACACTCCAACGCCTTCTTCACCGGCTTTGGCAAAGGGCGGCGCATCGTCCTCTTCGACACCCTGATCGAACAGCTGGACGAGACGGAACTGGAGGCCGTGCTGGCGCACGAGATCGGGCATTACAAGCGCCGCCACATCCTGAAGATGATGGCGGTCTCCGCAGTGGGGTTGTTCGTTGGCTTCTGGGTCCTGTCCTTTCTGACCGGCCACGCGCCTTTCCTAAAGGCATTCGGCTTCGACCCCGGCGCCCCGGCGCCGGCGTTTCTCCTTTTCGGCCTCCTCAGCGGCGCCGTGGAGTTCTGGCTCTCGCCTTTGCTGAATCGCCTGTCCCGCCAACACGAGTACGAGGCGGACGCGTATGCCCGGCAGGCGGTCGGGGCGGCGCGTCCTCTCAGCTCCGCCCTCCGCAAGCTCCACGAAAAGAACCTCGGCAACCTGACGCCGCACCCCGCCTACAGCGGCTTCCATTATTCCCACCCCACGCTGCTGGAGCGCGAAGCGGCGCTGGCGGGGGCCTGAGAGGAGAGATTGACGGCAGGATGTCGCGGGCGGATGCTACGGATGTTCTGTCAGCTTCCGGACCCCAGGTCCGCCATTGAGGAAACGGTCATGAAACGTCTGCGTCGGCTGTGCGACATCGGATTGAGCGTCTCCATCCTTTGCGTCTCCCCGCTTCCGGCGCAGGATGCGGGTTTCAAGAAACAAGAGGTTGCCGCTCGCAGGGACTGCCAGGTCCTCGCTGACGCGCGACTCGAAGAGCCGCTCAAGGCAATCGCAGCGGAATTCCAACGGCAGGGCGGGCCGCCGATCGAACTCAAGTTTCTTCCGGCGGGCAGGGTGAACGCGCTGGCGCCAAGGCAGGAGGGAGATTTTGACGCGGTGTTCTGCATGGCCATGAAGGTCGGCGGGAAGACATCGCTGGATTCGCTTCCCGGCGCGAGGAAGGTCGCCTGGAAACATCCGTCAGGCGAGCCGGTATGGGGAGCGGCAATCGGGAAGAATCCGGCGGCCGGGAGTTTTGTGGAATTTGTCGGCGGACCCAAGGGACATCAGCTTTGGTCCGAGGCGAAGGCCGGCTTCACCATCACCTGGGGAAAGACGCACGCTGACGCGATCGAGTGGGTGGCGGAAAACCGGGTCAAACACACCTACCCCCTGACCGCCGCCCGGATGCTGGGGGAAATGGGCGGCATCCGCAAGGGGCTCTGCATCGACATCGGCTGCGGCCCGGGCAGTCTCGAGGTCGAACTCGCCAAACGGTCGGAATTCACGATCGTCGGTCTGGACATCGATCCAGACATGAAACCCCTTTTCGAGAAGAGGATGCGCGAGGCCCGGCTCCAGGATCGTGTCAGCTTCGTCGCGGGCGACGCGCAACAACTGCCCTTCCCCGACGACCATGCGGACGTGATCGTCAGCCGCGGCACGCTGACCTTCATTCCCGATATCGGTAGGTGTCTACGGGAGGTCGACCGCGTGTTGAAACCGACGGGCGTGGCCTTTCTTGGCGGGCGTTATCTTTACACCCCCAATGCCGACCGGATTTCGAACGAAAAACTGAAGGAAATCGTGCGGACTTCCGGCGTCCCGGGAGCCCGGGTGGTCGAGCATCGCGGACAATGGGTCAAGATCGTCGGCCCGCGCGCGCCGAAGGCGGCGAACCGCTTCCAGGGCGGTCCGGCGATGCTGGCCAGCCGGCTCGTCGCGACCTATGGCGTCACCGAGGGAAGATGCCTGCTGATCTGCCCCAACGACAACGAGTCGACGCAGGCCATTCAGGAGGGACTGCTGGGAATGACCGGACTCACGATCACCGCTCTCTATGGTTCGGAAAAGGCCCGGGACGCCGCCCGGGAGCGAGTTGTCGCGGCCGGGCTCGACGGAAGTATCGCGTGCGAATCCGGCGCCCTCGAAGCGCTGCCGTTCGAGGAAGGCTCCTTTGACCTGGTCGCCGGCGCGGGCCCCATGCTGCTCTGGGGCGACCGGGAAAGGAAGATGCATGAGGTCCATCGCGTGCTCCGGCAGGGCGGCGCCGCGTGCATCGGCGGGAGATTCCTCGGCATGCCGAAACATCGCAGGGTGTCCAGCGAGGACCTCCGCGCCAGCGCCGCCAAGACCGGCCTCTCCTCAATCCAGGTCCTGGACGACATGGGCCAATGGGTCGAAATCCGCAAGGGACTCCCGAGCGCCGGGCCGCGCGTTCGGACGGACGCAAGATGACATGCCCCGGGAACCGACTTACCGCGCATTGCGTTCTGCGCGCTACCTGATGGTCGCGACCACGAGATCCGCGCGTTCCGCTTGCCTTACTCCCCGACGGTCACTTCGTAGAGCATCCGGGCCTCGCCGTTGGCGGCGATGTCGAGGGGGATCGTGAGCGTGTCCTTGCCGCGCTTCACGCCGGTGATCTCTCCCTGTCGTTTTCCGCTCACGGACAGACCGTAGACCTTGGCGGCGGAGGGGCGCTTCACCCGCACGGTCACTGTGGCGCGACCGGCCTGCACGAGGTGCGGCAGCTTACCCCAGCTCAGCAGGACCTTGCGCACGCGTCCGGCGTAGCGCGCGCCGGTGTTCTGGAGATCGGTCAGGTGGGTGACCAGGAGGCGACGGCTGAGCGGAATGGGATGTTCGTCCAGGCTGCTGATCCAGACCGTGGCGTCGGTGTCGAGGATCTCGATGCTGGCGGACCCGGTCTCGATCCGCTTGCCAGCAGGCGCGAAGCCTCCGGCGGTTCGCTCGGTGTCGAGGGTCAGGATGTCCTCCGACGCGTCGATTGTCACCTCGCCGTTCTCACTCTGAAAGCGGTTCTTGGCGGCGTCCGTGCGGTTGCCGGCCGCCAGCCAGCCGCGCTTGCGCAGATCGCCAAGAATGGACGCGCCCGCCTCACCGGAAAGGGGATCGATCCTGCCATCAAACAAAGGTAGGCGCAGCGCTCCGACCAGGGTGGGATCATCTCCATCCATGTTCCAGCCGACCTTGGTCAACCAGGCCAGGCCATGCCAGGGCGGGGTCTTGTCGCGCGAATGGGCGGGCGACTTGAGCAACTGGGCGGCGGACGCCTGGATTGTGACGGCGTGTTGGGCGGGCTGGATGTCGCCGCGCAGGAACAGGCAGAGGCTCGCGCGTTCGGCGGCCTGGTTGAGGGGATCCGAGGAGACGTCAAAGTAGTTCAAGGCGGCAGGCCGCGCGACGCTGTCGTGGTTGTGGGAATAGGCGAAACGCCACACGCCATCCCAGTCCTGCACCGCGCCGAGCGCGCCGGTCAGGATGCCGCCCACGCCGCGGAATTTCCCGGGCGAGGAGTAGTTGAATTCAGTGATCGTGAAGGGTTTGCCAAACAACCGGGTGAAGGCGCAGTTGCGTCCGCCGGCCGCTCCGCCCGCGACGGGGCTGGTGTTCGGGCAACTCGAAGGCAGCGACCACGGTCGCTCCAGAAAACGCGGATGGTCCACATAGAAATGGTCGTCCACGTAGTCAAACTCCGCGCGCACGGCCTGCATCTGGACCGGGTTCGTCCACGCGTTCATGTCGGTCAGCAGCGCGCCGCATTTCAGCTCCTCGCGGAGAAATGTCCTGACGCGCCTGAAGAAGTCCTGTTCCACCTCGGCGAGAAAGACGTTGAAGACCGTCGTGGCGGGCCGACCGGAGTAAACATCCTGCAGGGGCACGTTGCCCTTCGTCGCGGACTGGTCGTCGGGAAGTTGTCCCAGCGCGGCGATCAGCGCCCGCCGGTCCGGGTAACGCTTCTTCAGCCATTCGTTCCAGGCGCGCTGCCAGTCATCCTTCAGCGGACCTTTGAGGCGGGAGATGAAATTGCCGGGGTTGTCCTCGTTTACCAGGCTCAGCCAGGCGAGGGCCGGATCGTCCGCGTAGCGCAAGCCGGTCTCAGGATTCACGTGGCCCAGCAGGGCGCGGGCGAAGGACTTGAAATCCTCAAAGGCACGCTCGTTCACATGCACGGCCATCTTGTATTCGTCCATGCCCAGGTCGCCCTTCTCACCCGGGTAGATGACCGCCGCCGGCACAGGCCGCGAAACGAACAGGTCCGTGCTGACATAGAGCCCGCGCTTCTTCAGTTCGGCGAAAAGGTGATCCAGTTTGGCCAGTTGGTCCGCGCGCAACCGCACGCCGTCCCGCACGGAGCGGTCCACAAGATCGCGCTCGTAATGGTGGACGCGCAGGGCGTTGTAGCCGAGACGCCAGAGCCGATCCGCAAGCCGGTCGGCAACCTCCTTTTCCAGGTAGTGCGCCGAGAAGCAGAGGTTCACTCCGTAGAAACGCGCGGCTTCCTCCGGCCGCGCGGCGAAGGCGAATTTCCCCTCCCGGTTCACGATCACCCGGCCATGCTTTCCGGCGGGGGCCTCACGCGGGATGACCGAGCTGAAATCGAGCGCCGAGCCGGGCTCGACGTCCAGCGTCACGTCCAGCGGCAGCCAGTCCCTGCCGGCCGTGATGGTCACCGGGCCGTCCTCCTCCAAACTCAGGCCGCCGTCGCCGGAAAGCGCGAAGGAGAGTTCCAGCGTCCGGCCAGCAGGCCAGCTCTGGCCATTGCCAAACTGCGGTCCAACGCGGATGGAGAAGGTCTGACCCCACTGCCGATCATCCTGCACCAGCACGGGCGTGGCGCGTGCGAAATCGAGTTGCAGTGAAGCCCCGTCCGCCGCGGTGAGTCGGAGCGATTTCATCGGCGCGGAATGCAGCATGGTCGATTTGAAGAGCTGGGGCAGCGCGCCGGCCTTCTGGTCCGCCTGGAAAGAACCGCCCGCCCAGGCGCCCGCCGGCAGGCTCAACGACACGTGGAGACTGTTCAGATCAATGGCGGTTTTCGGCGTCAGCCGATAGTCGAAGCGCGACCCTGTGCCCGACGGTGAAACGCGAACCTCCACCTCCACCTCGCCGCCGCCCGGCGCCACGATCTTCCCGCGATGGCGGCCTTCTTCGACGTCCTGCCCGACGCGGCCCTCGGTCATCGACGCGGACCGCCAGTTCTTTTCGTACAACCCGGGGGTCAGCGTGGCCGCCTCGCGTCCGTTGCGCTCGATGCGAGTCAGACCGGCGGAGGAAACCAGGCCCGACCAAGAAGCGCCGGATGTCGCCGCCGGCAACGCGGCGGAAAACAGGACGGCCGAAAACGCGAACCCGGCAGACGATGACAGACGTTTCATGGCGCGCAGCCTGCGGCAGGTCAGAAGGGAATTCCAGCGTCTGCTTGGCCGCTCCCGGCCGTTCCTTGTGTCCGCGAGACCAGACCGATAGGCTGCGGGCATGAAGCCTCCGGCCATCCGCGCCGTCCCGCCGCGGCACGCGGCGATTGCCGCCGCGTTCCTCGGTTTGTTTCTGTCGATGCTCCCTGGCGCGGAAGCCGCCGCGCCGGCGGATCCCGCCTTTTTCGACGAGAGCGCCGCGGTCAGCCTGTTCGCCTTCGACGACGTGTCCATCCCCTTCACGCAGAACCTTAAGCTGGAGATGCGCCAACCGGAGAAGCACCCCGCCAACCCGGTCCTGCGTCGCGGCGGCGCCGAAGCCCCCGATTTTTCGGCGGTGCAGTTCTACGGCTCCGTGATCCGGGAAGGCAACCAGTTCAGGATGTGGTATGTGGCGGCGGGGAAGGACCGCCCCGACCGCACCGGGCCGCGTTCCTCACCCTGGCGGGTCGCCTACGCGGAAAGCGCGGATGGCGTCGCCTGGACCAAGCCGGATCTGGGGCTGGTCGAGTATGGCGGCAACCGACACAACAACCTGGTCATTCTGGAGCCGCGGCTCGGCGTCGTGAATCTCAAGGTCCTGCGCGAACAGTCCGGCTCCCCCGGCCCGCGTTACAAGCTGGGCGCCCATGTCTGGTTCCCCAAGAACGGCGCGCGCATGGGAACCTTCGCGCCCTACGGCAGCGAGGACGGCCTGCGTTGGAAGCTGCTGGCCGAGGCGAAGCCGGTCAATTTCGAGTTGCGGCCCGAAGACCTCGTCCTGCCGCCGCTGCATTTCGAGCCAGTGGGCGGGCTCTACCGCTGGGACGGGCTGTACCGCCTGTCGGGACAGAACGCGGTCGTCGCGCCGCGTCCTTATCACGGACGCGTCGTACGCGGTTTCGTTTCGGCGGACTTCGTTCACTGGGCTCCGGAAAGCTCCATCGGTTTTGTGCGCCCCCAGCAGCATCGTCTGCTCGGGCCGGGGAACAGCCGGAACGGAGAGCAGAACCACGAGGCGGTCAGCGTCTGGAATCGCGGCAATGTGCTGCTGGGCGTGTCGGGCCACTTTCACGGCGCTCCGGAATGGAGCGGCGTCACCGTGGATCTCGGCTTTGTCCTCAGCAACGACGGCGTCCACTTCCGACAGCCCTGGCATGAATGGACCTTTCTCAAGCGCGGCGACGACGGCGAATGGGATCAGGGCGGCCTGTTGCAGGGGCAGGGGTTTGAGAATATCGGCGAGCGCACCTTCGTCTATTATGGCGCTTGGGACCCGCGCGTTTCATCCGGCATCCCGCCGCGCGGCGGGGTAGGAATCGCCATGCTGCCGCGCGACCGCTTCGCGGACCTGCGCGTGGATGAACGAACCCAGGGCAGCGGGAATTACCAGATGGCGCGGACGGAGTGCAGTTTCCTCACCTCGTCGATGGATCTCCCGCCGGAAGCAACGCATCGGCTGTATCTCAACGCCCGCGGGCTGGGTTCCGACGCCTTCCTGAAGATCGAACTGCTCGGACACGACCTCGCGCCGATATCAGGTTTTTCCGGGAACAACGCCGCGATCGTTCGCGGGAATGGTTTTCAGACACCGGTCGTGTGGCCCGGCGGCGCGGACATTGTCGACGCGCCTGAACGCGCGCGGGTCCGCGCGACCTTCGAAGGCAAACGGCGCGGCGACATCCGTTTCCACGCGTTTTATCTGCGGCGGTTGCAAGATTGAAAACGCCCCGTCCCCCCTTCAAGCTGGTCGTTCGGCGCCGCCCGCCTGAATCCCACATAACACCCCGATGAATCGATCGTTCCTGCCATTCCTGCTCGTTGTCGTCTCGTTGTCGTCATTCTCCATCGCCGCCGAGCGCATGCCTCCGCTGCCTGCCGGTCAATTCGTGAACCCGATTGGGGAGGGGGCCGACCCGTGGGTCGTGCGCGATCCGAACGCAGACCGCTACCTCTGGTGCCTGTCCGAGGGCAACCGCGCAATCGCCATCCACACGAGCGCCCGGCTGACCTCCTTCGGCGAGAAGCGCATCGTCTGGCGGGCTCCCGAATCAGGTCCGTTCTCGCGGGAGGTCTGGGCTCCGGAACTGCATTTCATGGACGGGCATTGGCACATCTACTTCGCGGCGTCCGACGGCGACAACCAGAACCACCTCGCCTACGTGTTGCGGTCGGAAGGCGAGGATCCGCTCGGCTCCTACACCCTGCATGGTCCGCTCGCCACGGGCGACGGCGCGAATGGCCGCTCGCCCAACATCTGGGCGATCGACATGACCCCGCTGGAATACAACGAACGGCTCTATGCGATCTGGTCCGGCTGGGACGCGCCGGGCACGGATCGCCAGTTCCTCTACATCGCGCCGATGAAATCACCGACGGAGATGGCCGGGCCCCGCGTCCGGATCTGCCCGAATGACGATCATCCCTGGGAGTTCACCGAAGACAACGGACGGGGACGCGGCCTGAACGAGGGCCCGCAGGTTCTCAAACAGGGCGGGCGGACCTTCGTCACCTACTCCTGCGCCGGCTCCTGGCTGCCGACCTACAAGCTCGGCCTGCTGGAATTGACCGGCCGCGATCCGCTCGATCCGAAATCCTGGACCAAGAGCGCCGAACCCGCCTTCCAAAGCACGGAGGAAACCTATGGCGTCGGCCATTCCTGCTTCGTCCCCTCGCCGGACGGCTCCGAGCTGTGGCACGTCTTCCACGCAAAGCTCGACCGCAACCCCGGCTGGCGGCGCGGGGTGTTCCTGCAACCGATGCGCTTTCATCCGGACACCGGACTGCCGGATCTGGGCCAACCGGTCGCGCCGGCGGCCCCACTCGCGAAACCCTCGGGGGAGGCCCCGGCTCCGGCTGTGAAACTCCCCTGGTTCAACTCGCTGAAGGCCCCCGACTCGGCGCGGCAGTTCAGCTACTTCGGGCATCACCAATTCTATCGTTTCGCCGAGGACGGCCTGCACCTCGGCGTGAAGCCGGCCAACCCGATCAACGCGTTCCCCTCCGGAGAGAAAGCCATGCTCGATGGCGCCTTGCCGGCGGATGTCGAATGTTCCGTGGCCATCGACTTCACCGACCCTACCGCCCAAGGCGAGGCGGGGATCGTCTTTCGCGCCACCGGGGCGGGATTGGGTTGGGACGCCTTTCGCGGTTACTTCGTCGGCGTCAGCCCCGGCCGCAGGGCGGTCGTCCTCGGGAAGATGGACGGGAAAAGGTTCAAGCTGGTGAAACTGCAACCGGTGGAGCTCGATCCGGGGAAGACGCAGAAGCTGCAAATCGCGACCGCGGGCGATTCGGTCGCCGTCACGCTGAACGGCAGGCGTGTGTTCGAGCTGGAGGAGTACACGCACGCGATCGGCTCGGCGGGACTGCGGGTCGTGCGGACGCACGCGGTGTTTACGGATTTCAAGATCGCGTCCAAGACAATCGAGACCTTCAGCGATCGTTTCGAGGATGGCGTGTCGGGAGACTGGGATTTCATCGGCGGCGATTGGTCAGAAGCCAAAGGCGTCCTTTCCGTGTCGGATGCCAGGGGCGGCCCGCGCGCCCTGGTCAAGGGCCTGACCCCCGCCGATTTCGAGATGATCTTCGAAGCCAAGGCCGGGCCGAATTCCCAAGCCGGCGCGGTCTTCCGCCTCGCCCCCGAAAGCGGCGGGGGGCGCGAGTTCCAAGGCTATTTCCTGGGCATGAAATCGGGCGGAGACGAGCACGTCATGTGGGGCGCCGGCGAGCCGCGCTGGCGTCACATCGCCAACAAACCCACTCGTGTGCCCGAGGGCGAGTGGATGAGTTTCCGCATCCAGGTCCACGGGAACCACGTGCGCGCCTGGATCAACCAATCCCCCGTGGCCGAGGGCCGTTTCCCGAAGTTCGACGGCATCGACAACGGTCACGCCATCGGCCGGATCGGGTTCCGCGCCCTGGGCAAAAGCGCCGCCTTCCGCAACCTCTCCATCACGCCGTTTGAAGAGCCGCCGTTGGAACGCGCCTTCGTCAATCCCGTCCAGTCGGGTTGCGCGGACCCGGTCGTCCTGTTGCACAAGGGCGTTTATTACGCCTACTCCACGCATTCGCCGGACTGGCCGAACATGCCGCGCGGCATCCGCCTCCACACCTCGACCGATCTGGCGAACTGGAGCGACCAGGGCTACGTCATGACCGCCGAGCGAAGCTGGGGCAATGAGAAGTTCTGGGCGCCCGACATCGTGGAGAAGGACGGCGCGTTCTACCTCTACTACGCTGTCGAGACGCGCATCTGCGTCGCCAAGGCGAACTCGCCGCTCGGACCGTTCACCCAGGTCGGCGATGGTCCGATCGAGCCGGGCTCCATCCGCATCGACGCCCATGTCCTGCAGGACGACGACGGCGGAAACTACCTGTACTACGTGAAGTTCAACCGCGGCAACGAGATCTGGGGCGGCCGGCTCAACGACGACATGGTCTCCGTGGACGCAAGCACGCTGCGCCTGATGGTGAAGCCCGACCAGCCCTGGGAGCGACATCAGGCCCCGATCGTCGAGGGCCCCGAGGTGATCAAGCACAAGGGCCTCTACTACCTCACCTATTCCGGCAGCCACTTCCAGTCGCCTGAATACGCCGTGGGCTACGCGACCTCCGACAGCCCGCTCGGCCCGTGGAAGAAGCACGAGCACAACCCCATCATGAAATCGACTGCCTACGCCCACGGCACGGCGCACCATTGCCTCACGACCTCGCCGGACGGGAAGGAGCGGTTCATCGTCTACCACCGCCACTCAAACCTGACCGAGACCGAGCCCCGGCAATTGTCCGTCGACCGCATCCAGTTCGTGCCGCAAGAGAACGGCCCCGACCTGCTTGAGGTCTGGGGTCCTACCCGCTCGCCGCAACCGTTGCCGTCGGCGGCGCGGTAAGGGTCGGGAATTCCGCGTTCACGCGGTTCGGGCGCGCGGCGTATTCTAACGCATAACCGCGAAAATGCGGGCGCGATCGCTGTGTCGGCGGGGCGAGGCTCCCGCCGGTTCACCCCATGCGAGCCGCGGCCCTCGCCCTTGTTGAAGAATTGACTCCGCGCGCTGGATCGTGCGCAATGCGCCCCTGCTTGTGAACCCCTCGAACCAGAACACCGCCATGAACACACCCCAGATCAACCGTCGCCAGATGCTTCAATCCTCCGCCGTCGCCGCCGGCATTGCCGCCGCCCTGCAGGCAAGTTCCACCGTCGTCCGTGGAGCCGCGCCGGAAGTCCGTCTGAAGCAGGGCGATGTTGTGCTCTTCCAAGGCGACTCCATCACGGACGCGCGCCGCAACCGCAAGACCGAGGGCTCCCCCAACGACACCTCGGGTCTTGGCGACGGCTACCCCGTCCTGATCGCCGGCGAGTTGCTGCGGGATCACGCGAAACTCGGTCTGAAGATCCTCAACCGCGGCATCAGCGGCCACAAGGTCCCCGACCTCGCGAAGCGCTGGCAGAAGGACACCCTCGATCTCAAGCCAGCGCTCCTCAGCATCCTGATCGGCGTGAACGACATCTGGCACAAGCTGAACGGCCGCTACAACGGCACGGTGGAGGACTACCGGACCGGTTTCGCCGCGCTGCTCAAGCAGACCCGCGCGGCGCTGCCGAAGACGCCCTTTGTGATCTGCGAGCCCTTCGTTCTCCGCTGCGGCGCAGTGAAAGAATCGTGGTTCCCCGAGTTCGACCAACGACGCGCGGTCGCAAAGGACGTGGCGAAGGAGGCCGGCGCAATCTGGGTCCCCTTCCAGACCATGTTCAACGAGGCCGTCGCCGCGGGCACCAAGCCTGAGTATTGGGCTCGCGACGGCGTGCACCCGACCCTCGCCGGCCACTCCCTCATGGCCCAGACCTGGCGCAAGGTCGTCGGGGTTTGACGGAGGCTGAGCTCGTTTCGGGAAGAGTGCAGCCAGATCCTGAAGAAGGCGGAAATCGGGTTTGACCCGAGATTCATCGACGACGGCACGATGGCGTATGTGGGGTAGGTTCAACCTTGCATGGCTTCCATCTTTGAAGGTGCGCGAAGGCAACGATGAACCGCATACTCGCGTCTCCCATGCGGCCGATCTTCACCCCGAAAACTCATCCAGCCCGTCCACGCGGCGCATTCCCGCTCATCGCTTCGCTGTTGACGCTTCTCGCCGCCTCTGCCACCCACGCCGCGCCGAGGACCATTGAGGTCGACGTCTGCGTCTACGCGGCCACGCCTTCCGGCGTCCTGGCGGCCGTGGCGGTCCAACGCGAAGGCCGGACCGCCGTGATCGTGGAGCCCGGCCGCTGGGTGGGAGGCATGCTGGGGGCGGGACTGAAACCGCGGCAGGACTGCCCCAACTTCAATGCCACCGGCGGCCTCACCCGGGAGCTCCTCCCCCAACTTGGCGAATCGGCCGGCCCTGTTTCCGCTAACGACCGACGCGCGCTCAGCCCGGAAGCCATCCGCGACGATTTCGACCGTCTGCTGAAAGAGCATGGCGTCCGCGTGATCTTCGACCACCGGATCGCCCACTGCGAAAAGGACGGGCCCGCAATCAGCGCCGCCGTCTTCGATCGCGCCCCCTTCGACGAACTGGGCTGCCCGGTCGCCGCGCCGGAAGCGCGGGACAGCCTGCGCGTCAGCGCCAGCGTCTTCATCGATGCCAGCTACGAGGGCGACCTGATGTGGCGGGCCGGAGTTTCCTTCCGTGTCGGCCGCGAGGCGGAGGCGGAATTCGACGAGCCCCTCGCCGGCGTGCGCGAACCGATGGAGCTCGCGCCCATCGATCCCTTCGTCAAACCCGGCCATCCCGAGAGCGGCCTCCTGAAATGGGTCGAGAACGACCACGGCAAACCCGTCGGCGCCGCGGACGGCTACACCCAGGCCTACAACTACCGCTACTACACCACCTCCGATCCAGCGACCCGCATCCCGATCACTCCGCCTGAGGGCTACGATCCCGGCGACTTCGAACTTGTCGGCCGCTACGTCGCCTGGCTGGTCGAGACCGCCGCGGATACGAATGAACTGCGCCGCCAGCTCATGGGCATCTACCCCGGTTGGATGAACTCCGGCGAATGGAACTACCAGCGCAAGTCGCTTTTCTCCATGGCCCCCCTGGGGATCAGCCAGCTTTACGCCTCAGGCGACTACGCGGACAAGGCCCGCGTCTGGAAGCAGCACCAGGACTACCTGCGCGGCCTCCACGCCTTCATGAGTTCCGATCCCCGCGCTCCGGAAAGCTACCGCAAGGAGGTGGCAGCCCTCGGCCTCGACGGTCGATTCCACCCGGACACCCAAGGCTGGCCGCACCAGCTCTACATCCGCGTCGCGCGCCGGCTTCAAGGCCGCTACACGATCACCGCGCACGACGTCTACAACCAGGCGACCGTGGACGATCCCATCGGCCTCGCCCAATACGGCATCGACACCTACCCGGCGCGTCGCATCTGGCTGCGGCAGGATGGGCGGGTTCATGTCGCGATCGAGGGCAAGATGTTCGTGGGCGGCGGCAAGGGCCCGACCAACGTCCCCTATCCCGTTCCCTACCGCGCGATCACGCCGCGCGCCAATGAGGCCGCCAACCTGCTGGTTCCCGTCTGCTTCTCCGCGACGCATCTGGGCTACGCCTCGGCGCGCATGGAGCCCGTGTTCATGATCTGCGGGGAATCCGCCGGCATCGCCGCCTGCCGCGCCCTCGCGGAAAAGACGACCGTGCAGCAGATCGACATGACGGCCTACCGCCGCGCGCTTGAGGCCGCCGGCCAGAAACTCATCTGGGACCCCGCAATCGACAAACCCTCCTCCTCAGCTTCGAACCGCCTGTCCTTCACCCGCCTGCTCAAGGAATGCGACCACAACAACGACAAGGCCGTCTCCTCCGCTGAATGGAACGCCGGCAAACGGGGCTGGGAATGGCTCTTTCCTCATATCGACAAAGACGCGGACAGCTTGCTGAACGAAGCCGAATACGAGGCCTTCCAGACCTACAAGAAGGAACATCCCGACTGGCCGCAACGGCTCAGGAAGGAGAAGCAGCCGGACGCGCCCCGCTGAAACCTCTTGCGGCCAGGATCAACGCGCCCACCGTCACGGCGTCCTCGCGCAGGGAAGCCAGGCGCACTTCGGGCCCCGGCGCGAAGGCCTCCATGGTGTAGCGCGCCAGGGCCTCCGCCACCGCCGCCCGCAACGGTTCGCCGATCAGGGACAAGCCGCCGCCCATGACGATGACCTCGGGGTGGAACAACTGCACGGCGTGCGACAGGCCAAAAGCCAGGTCATCGGCAACCTCGCCAAGGAGCCGGACCGCCGAAGAGTCCCTGCGTTCGAGGGCCTCCGCCAGATGACGCGCCTCGCCGCCTGCTTGATCGTCTGTCAGGCCGGCGAGGACGCCGTCCGGCTCCACCTTGACGATCTCCCGGATACGCGCGTCCACCGCCCAGCCGGAGCAGCGCGACTCCACCGTTTCGCCGGCCCTGCTCAACCTAAGGTGACCGATCTCGGCTTCGCCGGGACGCGCGCCATGGTAAATCGCCCCATCCACCACCAACCCTCCGCCAACGCCGCTGCCCATGTTCACCCAGCAGACGGGATTGAAGCCCTTCCCGGCGCCGACCGTCGCCTCGGCCAACGCGGCGGTGTTCGCATCATTCTCCACGGCGACCGGCAGGCCGGACAACTCGCGCAGCCAGTCGCCCAGAGGGAAGTCGGACCAGCCTTCGATCTGGTGCGAGCAGCAGATCGCGCCGCTCCCGAAATCCACCGGTCCTCCAAACCCGACCCCGACGGCGGCCGGACGTTCGCGTTCCAGCATTCCTGGCAACGCGGCTGCAATCTGGCGTCGGATGCCTTCGCCGCCCTCGCCGGACGTCACCTGGAAACGTTTACGGGCGCCGATCGAACCAGAGTCGTCGCCGACGACAAGCTGGAGCTTGGTGCCGCCGATTTCGATGCCGAGGTATTGCTGGTTCATGTTTGGATCAATCGTTTGATTCAGCGCCGGTTTCCGGGAAGAACCTCGCGACAAACGCGGAAAGCTGGCCGCTTTCGGCAATCCGAACTTCCACCTGCTTCTTCAGTTCGTGATGAAGGCGATCGATCCGGTCGAGATCCGACGGATCGCCTATCGCGACGGTGACTGCATCCTCGTCCGAGGACAGGGGGAGAACTTTGAGTTCGCGAGCCAGCGCGGATGGAAAACGGCTGAGAAGTTCGTTGTCGAAAGGAAACCGTTCCAAGTCGACGCACTCTGCGCCAAAGTGCGCGCCCTTCCTTCGATCGTCGTCGTCGTCCGGAATGTCGGCGCAGGTCGGCATGGCGTGTGAATACCATGGCAGGCAAGCCGCCGCCAAGCGCGGCGAGGAGAACCAGACTTGTTCCGTGAAGGTGGGGCAAACTGTCCTCAGTGAGCCGTGCAGGGACATGCCCAGATTGGCTCACTGAGGACAGTTCGCCCCATTATGACTCGCGCGCCCGCCCCGGATCACGCAGGATTCCGGGTCATGAATCCGGTCTCCGTTCTTTTTCGCGTTCGTCCCGACACGGTCTTTTCCACCTTCGTCGTTCTGGTCGCAACGACCTTCGTCTTCAACCCCGGCTGTCGCGCGCAGGATGGCTGGCCCGCGAAGCGCGACCCGCGGCTTAAGCGCGAGAACCTCTTGGCCTACCGCGATCCCGAAGGCGGGATCCATCCGGTGAAAAACAAGTCCGACTCTTTGAAACGCCGCGCGAATACGCTGGAAGCGATGCAGGCCTTCATGGGGCCGCTGCCGGGGGACGGGAAGCGCTGCGATCTCGACGTCCGCGTCGAGGAGGAGACCGACTGCGGGAGCTACGTGCGAAGGTTCCTCACCTACGCGTCGGAGCCCGGTTCCCGCACCCCGGCCTACCTGCTGATTCCGAAGGACTGCCTTGCGGGCAAGAAGAAGGCGGCGGCGGTCCTTTGTTTGCATCCGACCGAGAACCGCATCGGGCACAAGGTGGTCGTGGGACTGGGCGGCAAGCCGAACCGGCAATATGCGCAGGAACTGGCCGAGCGGGGCTTCGTCACACTGGCGCCGTCCTATCCACTGCTCGCGAACTACCAGCCGGACGTGCTTGGCCTGGGCCACCAGAGCGGGACCATGAAGGCGATCTGGGACAACATCCGCGGCGTCGATCTGCTGGAGTCGCTGCCCTACGTGAAGCGGGGCGCGATCGGCGCGATCGGGCATTCGCTGGGCGGGCACAACTCCGTCTACACCGCGGTCTTTGATGAGCGGATCAAGGCCGTGGTCAGCAGCTGCGGCCTGGACGCGTACACGGACTACTACGGCGGCGCGGAAAAGCGCTGGCAGCCGGAACAGGGCTGGTGCCAGCTGCGTTACATGCCGAAACTCGCGGATTACCGGGGCAGGTTGGCAGAGATCCCCGCCGACTTCCACGAGATGATCGCCGCTCTGGCCCCGCGCCCCGTGTTCATCAATGCGCCGCTGAGGGACAGCAACTTCCAGTGGCAGAGCGTGGATCGCGTGGTGGCCGCGGCGGGGCAGGTCTATCGCCTGTACGGGAAGCCGGACAACCTGCGGGTCGAGCACCCGGACTGCCCGCACGATTTTCCGGAGGAGATGCGCGAGATCGCCTACAAGCTGTTTGAGGATGCGTTGAAATAAGCTTCGCCCGCTGAATCAGCGCAGACTGCGGAGCGGGATGATCGCGAGTTCGGCGCTGTTGCGGTTGGCTCCGCGTCCCCCGTTGTTGGACCAGGCGACGTAGAGTCGGCCCTCATGTTCGACGGCGCAGGGATAGGAGAGCGCGGCGTTGGGATGGGATTCGCCAGGTCCTTCAGGAAACTCCGCGCGCCGGATCACGCGGACGCGCGAGAAGGTCGCCTCGCCGGGACGGCTGAGCGCGATGGTGAGGGGATGGCGACGCGAACCGCTGTCCGCGGTGGTCGTACAGACAAGGTAACGCTCCCCTGTGCTCAAGGTCCCGGCCGCCGGTTTGGACGTGGTCATCGGAAGGTCGCTCTCGACCGCGGGCGTCCAGGTCCGGCCAAAGTCATCGCTGGTCGCGGCGAGGGCGAGCGGCTTGGCTCCGTAGCGGGCGATGTTCAGGATGCGCGGGCCATCGACGATGACGGTGGATTCCCCCCAGGTAATCCCGACGCCCGGCCCTTTTGCAATCGGAACCAGCGTCCAGCCTTCCAGGTCATCTCCCCGACTGATGGCGACGGCGGGGGGATTGCCGGGGCCGACGATCAGGCCGGCCATCAACCAGTTGCCATCCGCCAGCTTCACGGGTTCCTGCATGGGCCAGAAACCGCCATCGACCACGACGCCTCGCGGACGCCACTCGCCGGTCTTTTCATCGAGCGTGTAGGCGCGGGTGTGAACGCGCTTGCGGGTGTCGTGAAAGGACCCAAGGAAGGCCCAGAGTGCGTCCTTTCGTGAAAGGAAGACGCCGTGGCTGACGGCAAGATTATCGGCTTCCTTCCCTTCATCGATGGTCCGGACGGGTGACCAGGTCCGACCGCCGTCGTCGCTCACACAGAAACGTCCGACCTCGGTGAGGGTGTTTTCCTTGCCGACGTTGTGGCCGAATGACGCGTAGAGACGGTTGTCCCGCCAGGCGAGGGCGACCCCGTGGAGCCACTGATAGCCGTCGGCCTGGGGCTCCCATTTCTTGATGACGTGAAACTCAACGTCCTTCAAGACCTCGATGTCGGCCGACGCCGGAAGCGGGACGTCGTCGGCCCAGAGATCAAACTTACGTGGGACTTCCGGCAGGCGCGCGCCGACATACACGGCGCGATGGCGGTTGTCATCAAAGGCGAAGTGGAGACGGTCCTTGTCCGCGCTGATAAACCCGTCGGGATAGTTGAGGCGGCCCTTGGGGCCATCGCAGGACTCGGGAACCAGGACGCGCTGGTAGGGCCAGGTCTTCAGCCCGTCAAAGCTCACCCACAGGGCGAGCGGGCTGCGGTGGCGGGGATTGGGGTTGTGCAGCAGCGCCACAGCGTCGCCCCCCAGCGGATACAGGGTGGCCTTGGAGCCGGGGTTGGGAATCGTCGTCCTACTCGCAAACTCCGGCCATGTCCGGCCGCCGTCCTTGGATTCCGCATAGTAAAGAACTCCGCCGAGACGGTCCGCGCGGATGATCATGGCGATGCGGCCGTCGCCCAACTCCACAATGTTGTTCTCCGCCCAGCCGTGGTAGTTGTCGTCGGCGGAGATGCGAATGTTCCCATGTTCGGTCCAGGTCTTTCCGCCGTCGGAGCTCATGAGGACGCCGTTGCGGGGATTGGTGGGCGGAGAGAAGCGCCGACCATTGTTGATCTTCCGCGTTTCGGCGACGCGAAGGTAATGCTGATAGGGCAGGAGGATGCGGCCATCGTGCTTGACGATGTGGTTGCGGATGAAGGTGCGGTCGCGCAGGCGGCCGGGCGCGGGCTCCAACGGACTCCAGGTCCGGCAGGAATCGTCGCTGTGTGTCAGCCATTCCCTCCAGTTTCCGAAGGTCCCGTCGTGCGTGGCGACGAACATCGTGCAGCGGCCCCCGCGAACCATGAGCTCGGAGGGGACGAGCGCGGCGTTGGCGTCCTTCGTCTTCACGCCGAGATCGATGGGCGTCATCGGCGACCAGGTTTTGCCCTCGTCGAGGCTGCGGGTGAGGAACACCCGGTTGGCCGGCAGGGGCTCGGTGTCGCCGCCGCCGAGCATGATCATCACCCAGGAGCCGTCGGGCATGGGCCGGAGGGTGGTGTCGCAGGCCAGCTTGTCCGGGGTTTTCCCATCGAAGACGATGTGGGTGAAGTCTTCCCGCGCGTGCTCTTCCGCAATCGCGGTCCAGGCGGGATCGGGTTTGGAAATGCCCGGCCGGGGACGCTGGGGAATCGCATGCGTCGCGGCGACGGGTCGGAAAAGCGCGGCCATTTCCCCGGCGGCAAGGACGCGGTCGAACAGGCGGGCGTCGTCGAGCGCGCCAAAGAGGTTCTGCCAGACGCGGCCGTTGTCGTTGACGCCGCCGAAGGTCAACGGGGCCGAGGTGCGCGGCAGGGGCTTCTTGAGCTCAACCTCGCCAACGCGTTTCCCATCCGCCCAGAGCGTCAGGCGCCTGGCTTCCGCCGTGACGCCGACGAGGATCCACCGACCGGGCGTGGGTTTCGACTCGAGCGCCACGGTCTGCCAATCGCCTTGGCGGACGTAGAGGCGGAGCCGGCCGTCCTTGTCGATCATGACGCCCCATTCGCGTTCGCTGAGCGAGTAGCGGTTCTTGGCGGCGATCATCTGCTGCCCGTCGCCGATCTCGTAGGGATTCACCCAGACAGTCAGCGTGAAGCCGTCGTCGAGGTGGGTGAGTCTGGCGGAATCCTTCACTTCAATGACGGTCCGGCCGTCGAGGCGGAGGGAGTTGCCGGAAACGCCCTCCGCCCGGACGGGCGAACCGCCGAGAGCCGCGGCATCCGAGAGGGAAGGGGAATCGAAGGCCCAGTGGCGCGCGGGAGGCGGCGCGACCTTGGAGGCGGCGGTGGCAAGAGCCAGAAGGGCGGCTACAACAAGTAAACGCATCACGGCGATACTGGGCGGTTTGGCGGCCGATGAACAAGGAATTGATCGTCAAGGCGTGACTTCCTGATTCCGCAGATCTCCGATGTTCCGCAAAAACCACCCCTTCGGTTGATGGTCCCCGAGTGGGGCCGACGTCACGCTTGCATCCCACCGCAGCCCCGCTCCCGGCGGCGGCCCGAACGTTGCCGTGGATTGCCTGGTTCCATCCGCCCTCACCGGAAAGGCGGCAGGACGTAGCGGATCAGGATGAAGATGAAGGACGGGATCACGATCAGGAACCCGAGGATGCCCAGGAATGCCCACAGGTAGACGCTGGACTTGCCGCTGTCCGCGTCGCGGGTCGGCTTCTCCGCGGGGCGCCGGCGGTCGGCCTTGCGGGAGCGTTTGCGGGAAGGCAGGACGTTCTTGGGGAAGTCGGGGTCGTTGGCGACCAGGTCGCGGACCTCGAAGAGTTCCGCCGGAGCCTTGGGTTTGGCCTGTTCCTTCTTGTCGCTCATGACGGCGGAGCGATGTTCCGTTCAACGGGCGACAACCTCATCGCCCTCCAGCAGTTCGAGGCCGTCGGTTCCCTTCATGGGGTTGGCGACGGAGTGTTCCTTCTCGACGCGCACCACCTTGATGGCGCCGATCGTCTTCCCCCCGCGTTTGACGTCAAATTCCTGGTTCGCCAGGACGCCATGACTGGAGCCGATGTTCAACACGACGAAGAGGAACTTGGGATCGGCGGCGGTGATCTCGCCGGCGAGATCCGCGGAGGCGTTGGCGAGCTTGTGCTCCTCAATGAACTGGTCGAGCAGCTGCTCGCCGATCAGCGGAATGACGCCGAGCTGGCTGTTGATGCGCCCGGTGAAATCGCGGGACCAAACGTCGGCCGGCGCGGCAAAGGTCCGCTTGTGCGCCTGGAAGCTCACCTGTCGCCGGAAGCGGAGCGTGAGGGAGAGAAACTCGCCGGCGGAATCGGTGTCGATGCGGACCTCAAGGCTGCCGGAACTCGGGGCCACTCCCAGCTTGAAGCCCGTCTCCGTCAGGCGTTCGACGAACTTCTTCCGCAGGTCCTCGCCATCGACCTTGTTCTTCCTGGCGCTGATGCCGGGAAGGATCTTGAGGTCGATGTTGAACGGGTTGTCCAGCTCCAGCCCGGCCATCGACACCAGCCCGCCCTCCGCGGGCGGGGCGCCGTCGGCCGCGAAGCCCCGCGCGGCCGTCAACAGGCCGAACGCGAGGATCGCGACGATGGAAGCGCGGCGGAACATCCGGGCCGGAAACTCGCTCAGGACGCGGCCTCTTCGGCCAGCTCCGCCTTGACCTCGGCGATCAGCTTCTCGAGGCGGCGACCGTACTCGACGTAATTGTCGAACATGGCGTCGTCGCTGGCGGCGGAGTCGGCGTCATGGAAGACGACGACCATGTGGGGCTCGATGGAGATGCCGGCGTCGTAGCCGTGCTTGAAGGCGTCCTTGAGGATGTCGCGCACCCGCCCCTGCCCCTCGCCGGGGAAGTTGTAGTCGGCGTCGTTCTTCTCGGGGTTCCAGGTGGCGTCCTTGATATGAATGTGCGCCGAATGCTCGCGCATGTGTTCCCAGAAAGGCCAGGGGTCCTGCTTGGGCCAGGGCTTCTCCTGCATGCGATCGGCGTTGAAGATCGGGTTGGCGGTGTCGAAGACCCATTTCAGGCCAGGGACCTTCTCGATGAGCTCCTCGGCGTGCTTCCAGCTCATGCCGCCGTAGTTCATGCAGTTCTCGTGGACGGGCTGCAGGCCCTCGTCGAGGAAGCGCTGGGTGACGTCCTTGACGCGGTCGAACACGGCCTGCGGGATGGAATCCTCCTCGTCGCCGGGCTTGAAGCTCATGACGCGGATGAACTTCGAGCCGAGGCGTTTCATCCGGGGGATGGCGCGGCCGACCTCGTCGAGGGTGACATCGAAGGGGGTCTCGACGGTCTTCTGCCAGTTCATGATCGTGGAGCCGAAGGCGTAGACGCCGACGCCGGCGTCCTTCAGCTTCTGCTCCACGATGTCGAAGGCCTCATCGGGAATCTCGTGCAGGTTGGCCTTGTCGAAGCCCGGGACCTCGACGCCGCGCATCTCGATCCATTTCCAGCCGAGCGTCTGCGCAGCCTTGATTTGTCCGTCAATTGTGTTGGCGCCCTCGTCGCCGATGCCCATCAGTTCCATGTCTTTTTTGTGAGTTGAGTGTTGAGAGATTGAGTGGGTTGAGAGTGGGGAATCGTGATTGGTGATTCGTGGCGGCGCGCGCGCCCGCCGGGATCAATCGACGGTCAGGGGAAATTCACGGGCCACGGCGGAGTTTCCAAGCAACAGGTCTTTCCAAGTCATCATCCGGAGGATGGTAGGGCGGATTCCTCGGACGTCACAGTCAAAATAATCTGCCCCGGAGCCTGGGGCGCGCGTTCCTCCTCGTCCTCGATTCAAGGCCGGCTGTTTTCCACGACCAGTTCCGTGCGGACCCGCAATTCGATCCGGGAGCTGTTGGTTGAGCCGGTCAGCGCCAACGCGGCCTGTTGGGCAAGCTTGTCGGCAAAGGAGCGGTCGGGCGGCGTCGGGGAGGCAAGGCGGATCTCGAGGAGCCAGCCTTCGTTCGACTTTTTGGCCGAGGCGCCGAGGATGCGGCCGGCGTCGGCGCCGGCAATGGTCCGTTCCAGCGCGACGCGAAGTTCCCGCGGCAGGGCGGGAGACTTCGCCTGCTGCTCGATGGCCCTGGTCAAGAGCGCGGACCCCAAGGGGATGGCCAGAACGGCGGCGGTCACGATCAGTCCCAGCGCCGTGCGGCGGACCCAGAGACGGCCGTCGGCGGAAGTCCCGGCGCCGCGGATGCCGGCCGCGTAGAAGTTGAGGGCCGCGCCGAGGATGATGGCCACGACGTTGGTGGCGAACAATTCCGCGGCGCCAGTGGCGACGCCGCCCTCTCCCAGCGCAATCGCGATTCCGGTGGTTGCGATGGGCGGCACCAACGCGGCGGCGATGGCCACGCCGGCCAGGGCGGCGGTCAGGCGCGGGCGCGCAATGCAGTAGGAGGCGGCGACGCCGGAGAGGAAGGCCACCGCCATGTCCAGCAGGGTCGGTCCGCCGCGGGCCGCCATTTCCGGGGTCAGTTCGCGGATCGGGGTGACGAAACCCAGGACAACGCCGATCCCGAGCGCCGCGAAGAAGCCGTAGACGATTGCCCGCGCGCAGGTCTTCATGAGCGGCAGGTTCCCCTGGACAAGCGCCAGCCCGGAACCGAGCAACGGCGTCATGAGCGGGGCCACCAGCATGGCCCCGATGACGACGGCCCCGCTGTTGACGATCAGGCCCAGGCCCGCTATCGCGGTGGCGAGACAGATCAGGGTCATGAAGTCGAAGCTCCAGCGGGAATTGAGCTCCAGATTCTCGAACAGGTTGATCCGATCCTCCCGCGTGAGCTGCGGCACCCGGAAATGGAGCCAGCGTTCAAGCCGCCGGCGCAGCCGCTCGCCGACGGGCTTGGCTCGGCGGATGACGGCCACAGCCATGGGGTCGTCGCCGGTCAGCAACCGGTCCGGAACCGCCCCGAAGAGGCGCTTGCGCAGCCGGCCGATGTCGGAATCGCCGATCAGCAGAAGATCGTATTCCTGGCTGGCTTCCAGGCAGATGCCGGCGCTGACGTCGCTGGCAAGGACCACCTTGGGCTGGACGCGCGAGCCGGGCTCCACGCCCGCCTTGCGGAGAAGGCGGGCCAACAAACGCTGGCCGACCTCGCCCGCAACCTCGCCGGTGTCCGGTTCGATATAAAGCGGCGTCAGGACGCCGTCGTTGTTTTCGACAATCCCGCGGGCGAGTTGGAGGGCCAGGCGGGAGTGCGGTCCGCCGGAAGTGGGCGCCAGAATGCGGTCGCAGTCCCTACCGTCGGTTTCACCAGGCCGGAGCAGCAGGGTGTCGCAGTGCGCGTTCTCAAACAGATGGCGCGCCAGCAGGGCGCCTTCATCCTCGCCCTTCGCGCTCACGTGCTTGCCAATGATGAGCAACGAGGGACTCGTCGCCTCGATCTCGGCGAGAATGGCCTCGCGACGCTCCAGGCCGGTCAGTCGCCGGACAACGCCGCACGTCGGTTCTTCCGGCGCGCTTGCTGGAGAAGGCGGTTCCCCGGCCGGGGTCTTGGCCGCGTCATCCGGACCGAGCCCGGT
This sequence comes from Verrucomicrobiales bacterium, assembly GCA_038126235.1. Classification (GTDB taxonomy): domain Bacteria; phylum Verrucomicrobiota; class Verrucomicrobiia; order Limisphaerales; family JAYPEY01; genus JAYPEY01. The sequence continues at coordinate 3,830 of JAYPFK010000029.1, read as the reverse complement.
CTCGACGGGGCAATGCGCCTCCTCCAAGGCCCGCATGACGATTTGAAAAACCGGGTCGTCGTCATCGGATTCGCCTTCCCCGACTTCGGGCGAAACGTAGAGGACCGAGAGCGGCTGGTTCAGCGCGTGCGCAAATTGGCAGGCCCACCGCGTCATCGCGGCGGCCTTTGATGCGTCGGTGATGACGGCGAGAACGGCCATGGAACGTCCGAAGATCCTCGGGCGGACTTTGCGACAGACAACGGGACGGATGCGAGAAGAATTGACGGCTCGCCCCGCCAATTGAAGCGATACCCCGCTCAAGCGGGTCCCGAGTCAATTGGCGTTGCGGGGCAGGCGGCAAACTGCCTTCATTCGCTGATGCCCGCCCCCAACAAAATGGAACCGGCAGCCTCTTCCGCCGGGTCAGGCTTCCAACTCACGCCGGAGGCTCTGCGCGTCATGCAGGAGCACGCGCGGCGTGAATATCCGGACGAATGTTGCGGGTTGATCCTCCGGCAGGCGGACAATCCCGCCTCGCCCATGCGCGTCCGCGAATGCGCCAACGCGCAGGACGCCTACCACCGGCTGGACCCGGTCGCGTTTCCCCGCACGGCGCGGAACGCCTATTTCATCGATCCCGGGGAACTGCTGGCGATCGAACGCGAACGAAGCGCCACCGGTGAGGCGATCGTGGCGATCTACCATTCACACTGCGACGCGGAGGCGTATTTCTCGGCGGAGGATGTGGCGCGGGCCACTTTCAAAGGCGAAGCCCTGTATCCGGAGGCCGCCTACCCCGTGCTGTCAGTTCCTGGCCGGGGGCCAATTGGCGCAAAAATCTTCCGTTGGCGGCCGGAAACCCGGCAATTCGTTTCGGATTGCGGCGAAAACGCCCTAGGATGAGGCAAGTTCGGGGCGGAATTGGCCAACGATTTTCCGTAAAGAAGCATTGCCATTTCTCAAGATCTCATGATTCTAGCCGCTGTCTCATGTGGAACCGGCTCAGGCGCTTGCGACGCGGCGCCGCGGGGAAACCGTCACTCGGGACAGAGAACTGAAGCGCTGCGGCGCGGGCCTCGTTGAAGGGCGTTCCCGCGCCGCGTTTGATTTTTACGACATAACGAAAAGAACCATGAAAAACTATCCGTGGCACAAGGTTGACTGGGTCAACAGCACGTTTCTCATCTCCACGCTCCTGATCGCCCTGATCGGCGTTCCGGTCTACATCGTCAAGTTCGGCATGGACTGGTTTCTGGGCGGCCTGTTTCTCCTGTATTTCATCGCCACGGGGCTGAGCATCACGCTGGGTTACCACCGCCTCTTTTCCCACCTATCCTTCAAGGCCAAATGGCCGGTCAAGGTGGCGACCTTGATCTTCGGCGCGGCGGCCTTCGAGAATTCCGCGCTGCGCTGGAGCGCCGACCACCGCAACCACCACAAGAACGTCGATCAGAACGAGGACCCCTATGACATCAACAAGGGCTTTTTCCACGCGCACATCGGCTGGATCCTGTTCCGCGTCAACGAGCTCACCTCGATGCACTGGGTGAAGGACCTGCAGAAGGACAAACTCGTGATGTGGCAGCATCGCAACTACGTCACCATCGCGATCATGGCGGGCTTCGTCGTTCCGACCGCCCTGGGTTACCTGTGGAACGGCTGGGTCGGGGCGCTGGGCGGCCTGCTGATCCCGGGTGTGGCCCGCGTGGTCTTTGTCCACCACATGACCTTCTTCATCAACTCCCTCTGCCACACGATTGGTCGTCGCCCCTACTCCACGAAGTGCACGGCGCGCGACAGCGCCATCATGGCCCTGTTCACCTTTGGCGAGGGCTACCACAACTACCACCACGAGTTCCAGCATGACTACCGCAATGGCGTGAAACCCTGGCAGTTCGACCCGACCAAGTGGAGCATCTGGGCCCTTTCCAAGCTCGGGCTCACCTCCGAACTGCGCACCGTGGACCGCGAAAAGATCATGCTCGCCGAACTGGCCGAGAAACGCCGCCAGTTCGACGCCAAGGTGGAATCCGGCAAGATCAGCCTCACGGAGTCCGGCCACAAGCTGCTTGAGGCCGCCCATGAAAGCCTCCAGCATGCGCGCGAAAACTGGGAGGCCCGTCTCGCCGACTACCGCAAGGCCGCCGGCAAGCAGATGGAGGCCTCCAAGGACAAGCTCGCCGAAATCAAGCGCGAGCTGAACGAAGCCCGCAAGCATCTGCGGCAGGCCATCGATGAGTGGAAGGACACCTTCAACAGCGTGCAGTTGCAGTTCGCGTAAACGCCGTTCAGGCGCACATTCTCACGAAAAGGCCCCGTCAACCGACGGGGCCTTCTTGTTTCCGGCCGCTCAAGCGGCTTTGCCGAAGCCGAAGGAACTCAGTTGGCGGCGGCGCTGCCCTCGATCACGATCGCGACGCCCTGTCCTCCGCCGCAGCACATGGTCGCGCAGCCGTAGCGGGCGTTTCGTTCGGTCAGGATCCGCGCGAGCGTTCCGAGGATGCGGCCCCCGCTGGCGGCGAGCGGATGCCCGATTGCGATCCCGCCGCCGCGCGCGTTGACCCTTTCCGGGTCGATGCCGAGTTCCTGGATGGCGTAAAGCGCGACGGCCGCGAAGGCCTCGTTGATCTCCCAGAAATCGATGTCGCCGACGGCCAACCCCGCCCGCTCCAAGGCCTTGCGCGAAGCGGGCACGGGGCCGCGTCCCATCCGGGCCGGCTCGACACCCGAAAAACCGATGGAACGAATCGTTGCCAGTGCTTTCAGCCCCCTGGCTTCGGCGGTTTCCTTCGCCATAAGGAGCAGTGAACTGGCGCCGGCATTCAAGGGCGAGGCGTTGCCCGGCGTGATCCGGCCATCCTCCTTGAACGGCGTGCGCAGGCCGGCCATGGCCTCCAGATTGGAGTCGCCGCGGATGGTCTGATCCTTGTCGACCAACAGGGTCGAGCCGTCGGCCTGCGGCGCCTGGACGGGGAGGATCTCCCCCGCAAGGAAGCCGTCCTCCTGCGCCTGGTGGGCAAGCCGGTGGGAACGCACTCCCCATTCATCCATGGCCTCACGGGTGATGCCAGAGGCCTCCGCCAGACCTTCGGCCGTCAGCCCCATGTTGTTTCCGATCGCCATGTCCCAGTGGGCGAGGGCCGGATCGGAAAGCAGCCGGGGATTCTGATCAAGCGCCGCGTAGCCGCCGAATGGCACGCGGGTCATGTGCTCCATGCCGCCGCAGACGACGATGTCCGCGTTGCCGGTGGCGATTTCAAGAAAGGCCGTCTGCGCGGCGGCGAGAGCGGAGCCGCACTGCTGGTCGATCGTCTTGGTCGGCGTCCGCCAGTCGAGGTCGGCCAACAGGAGCGGCGTGCGCCCTCCAATGGTGAACTGCTCGCCGAAAGGCAGCGCGCAACCGACGATCAGGTCGTCCACTTCCGCCGGCTTCACGCCCGCGCGCTCCAGCAGGGCGGGCAACAGCCTGGCCAGCAGTTCATCCGACCTCAGCTGGCCGAAGACATCGCGCTCCGGCTCCTTGGGGCGCGATCGGGACTGGGCGGTTCTCAGGTATCCGGCGATGACGACGTCTCTCATGGCTTGGGTATGAGGGTATGGGGGTGTGAGAGGGTGAGGGTATCAGCGAGGGGGCGGGGCGGCAAATGGAAGGAACCGCGCACATCCGCATCTGGAAAAAAGACCATCAGGAGGATTGAGGGAGTCGCCAGAGCATCCGCGTGCCCGGCATGGCGGCGTCAAGCCGCCGTGGTCGATGGCCAGAACTCACGGATGAGTCACTGAGTTTGCCTTCGATGGTGGGGCAAACCCTGAGCCGATCTGTCGAATGGATAATTCACGACTTCGGT
>JAYPFK010000028.1:24020-95119 GCA_038126235.1 Verrucomicrobiales bacterium | reverse complement strand
AATCACGACTTCATCCCATTGTACAATTTAAAATTCGTGAACAGAACCTAGCGCGTCTTGGCGGCTTTGTCGAGTTGTCGGGAATCATCGGCGGCGCCGGCTGAATCGCTCCGGCGCGCATCCGGTTGAAGGTTGCCGCAATCCGGGCTTGGCGTATCGTCTAGTGCGCACACGAACAAGCCGCGCCATGTCCGAAACGCCAGAAGCATCCGAAGTCCCGTCGTCCCCCGTCCCGGAAGAAAAGCCGAAGCCGGCACGCTGGTGGCCGTTGTTTGTCATAGTGGTTGGCGCGGCGATCGCGATGAACCTGATCGCCGCCGGAAGCGAGGCGGACCGGCAGGCCGGGGTCATGCGCTGCATCGGTGTGGCGTTGCTGGCCTACGCGGCCCTGTTGATCTGGTTGGTCCTGCTTTCGCGATTGCCTGCCAAGCCGCGGATTGTGGGGTTGGCGGGGGCGATTCTGGTTCCGCTGCTGGGATTCGGGTTGTTGGAGATCAAGGGCACCTCCGGCGACCTCGTGCCCATCGTGGGTTGGCGTTTTGCCAGGGATGAACTGCCGGTCCCGAAAGCGACGGCCGAAATCGCCGGGGATACGCCGCTGCAGATTGTCGAAGGCGCGGCGGACTTTCCGCAGTTCTTCGGGCCGAATCGTGACGGAAAGCTTGCCGGACCTCGCTTGGCGCGCGATTGGGATTCGCGTCCACCCCAGGAGCTTTGGCGACGCGAAGTGGGAGCCGGTTGGTCGGGTTTCTCGGTGAAAGGGAGGTTTGCGATCACCCAGGAGCAGCGCGGAGAGACGGAGGCGGTTGTTTGCTACGATCTGCTTTCCGGCGAGGTGGTCTGGTCCCACTCCGACACGGCGAGGTATTTCACTGTCCTGGGCGGACTGGGGCCTCGGGCGACGCCGACGATCGACGGCGACCTGGTCTTCAGTCAGGGAGCGACCGGTATCCTGAACTGCCTCAAGCTCAAGACGGGCGAACGGGTCTGGTCGGTGAACATCCTTGATGACAATGCGGCGGTCCTGCCGGAATGGGGCGTCGCCGGTTCCCCGCTTATCCTGGACGAACTGGTGGTCGTCAATCCGGGCGGGCCGACGCGGCGCTCGCTTGTGGCCTACAGGAAGGCCTCGGGGGAACCGGCCTGGTCCGGCGGGAACAACCAGGCGAACTGGAGTTCCCCGGTTCTCGCGAGCTTGGGAGGTGTGCGGCAGATCCTGATGTTCGGCGCGGAGGGGGTGGCCGGGCACGACGCCAAAGACGGAAGCGTTCTTTGGGACCATTCCTGGAAGGGCGGACATCCCCACGTGAGCATGCCCATTGCGGTTTCCGACAAGGAGGTGTTTGTCTCCAGCGGCTACGGAACGGGCGCTGAACTGCTGGAGATCGCCAAGGCTGACGACGGAAGTTTCTCGGCGGAGCGGGCCTGGAAGTCGATGGCGATGAAGGCAAAGTTTGCGAACCTGATCCTGCTGGACGGGCACATCTACGGCCTGGACGACGGGGCGCTGGCCTGTGTGGATGCGGCGACCGGGCGACGCGCCTGGAAGGGCGACCGCTTCGGTCACGGACAAATCCTGCTGGTTGCGGACGCTTTGCTGCTGATGGCGGAGAGCGGCGAGGTGGTCCTCTTCGATCCCAACCCGGACGAGCAACGCGAGGCGGCCCGCTTTGCCGCCCTGACCGGCAAGACCTGGAATCCGCCGGCCTTGGCGGGGGAATACCTGCTCGTGCGCAACGACAAGGAGGCCGCCTGCTTCCGGTTGCCGGTGAAAGCCGCGTCGGGTGAATGAAGTCACGATCGCATGGCCAAGGATGCACCAACGCCGGCTGTCGAAGCGACGCGGAAGCGCAGGAAGCTCTGGCTGTGCCGCGCCGCATTTGTCGCGTTGGGCTTTGGCGCGTTCGGGGTCGCGGAGGCGGTCTGCGTCCTGTTCGGGTGGGGGCGGCCGGCGGATTACGAGGATCCGTTTGTGGGCTTCAGCCGGATTCATCCGCTCTTTGTCCTGAACCGATCCGAGGATCGATACGAGATACCGAAGGCCAAGCGGAAGTTCTTCTCGCCTGATTCCTTCCCGGCGAAGAAGGGGCGGAACACATTCCGGATCTTCACTTTCGGTGGCTCCACCGTGAAGGGGCGGCCCTATTCGAAGGAAACCTCGTTCACCACCTGGCTGGAACTGGCGCTTGAGGCCGCTGATCCGGGGCGTGACTGGGAATCGATCAACTGCGGCGGCATTTCTTACGCGAGCTACCGGCTTGTCCCGATGGTCCAGGAATGCCTGAAATATGAACCGGACTTGTTTGTCCTCTGCACTGGGCACAACGAATTCCTCGAAGACCGGACGTATGAGCATTTGAAGGAACCGCCGGGCATCATCACGGCTTCGCATCGAGCGGTCTCGCGTTTGAGGACTTACACATTGTTCCGGGCGGCGCTTCTGCGGGCAATCGGGGAAGGTCCCAAGCCCGAGTCCGGCGCCCGTCACGTGATGGCCGAGGATGTCGAGGCCCTGCTGGATTACCGTGGCGGCCTGGAAGTCTATGACCGGAATGACCGCTGGACCGCTGATGTCGTCCGGCACTACGAGCACAACCTCCGCGCGATGGTTTCGTTGGCGCAAAACGCCGGGGTGAAGGTCTTGCTGGTCAAACCGCCCTCCAACCTGCGCGACAGTCCGCCCTTCAAATCCCTGAACAAGGACGGGATGACCGTCGAACAGACGTTGGAGTGGGAACGCCTGACCGCTGAGGCGAAGTCCCATTTCCGGGAGGAACAGGCTCGGGCCGCGGAATTGCTGGAGCAGGCGCTTCGCATCGACGATCGTCACGCGCTGACCTGGTATGAACTGGGCAAGTGCCGGGAGGCTTTGAAGCAACCGGACAAGGCCCGCTCCGCCTTTCTGATGGCGCGGGAAAACGACATCTGCCCATTGCGGATGCTGGCCCCGATGGAGGCTGCCCTGGAGCGCGTCGCCGCCGAATTTGAAGTCCCGCTCATCGACGCGCACCTGTTGCTCGAAGCTGAAAGTCGTTGGCGCATCCTGGGCGCCGATCAGCTGGTGGATCACATCCATCCCTCAATCGAGGGGCACCAGAGAATCGCCGGGGCGTTGTTGGATGAGATGGAGAGCCAGGGCTGGGTCCGCAGGGGCGGGGATTGGGCCGGGAAGCGTGACGACCTTTTTAAACGACACCGGGCGTCGCTCAGCCAGAACTACTTCATTGACGCGCAGCGCGCCCTTTATGGTCTCAATGCCTGGGCTGCGGGCCGGGTGGACGGGCCTCCCATTGAATCGCGCAAAGGCGCCGCGAATCCCGTCCCGGCCGCGGTTCCATAGCTGCGGTCAAGGTCTGTCGCTGCAGCCGGGAAAACAAGCATCGGAATGTGGTTGAGGGGGGATCTCAGCGCGGCGGCCATGTGTGTCTGGGAACGTGACGAGACCGGGCCGCCTTGGAAGGTGTCCGATATCGGTAAGATTTTGTCGGTTTGCCACTTGCAATTGGAAATTGATCTGTATAAGAAGATCTCGACATGGCGCTTTCCTTTATGAGCAGCGGTCCGAAGACAAAGGACCACGTTGTCGCCATCGATTTGGGAACCCGAATGACCAAAGCGGTGTCTGTGCAACGAAAGGGGGATTCTTTTTCCCTGACAGATTTCGTCTTGAAGGATGCCCCGGTCTATGACCGGACGTTGTCGGCCGAGAAATTGGCCGACCACCTCAAGTCGGTCATGGAGGAGATGGGATCCAAGACCAAACAAATCACGTTGGCCATCGGTCCCGGCGACTCCGTGTTGCGTCCGGCTGAAGTTCCCATGGCGCCGATTAGCCAGTTGCTGCAACTGTTGAAGGCCAATTCCAAGAAATACCTTCAGCAGGAGTTGAAGGATCATCTGTTCGATTTCCACTATCAGGCCTCTGAGCAAGCGGGCGAGGAGGCTGCGCCTGCGGGTGGCATGAAACCGGCTTTGATTGGCGGCGCCAAACGGGAACACGTGGAAAACCTCAAGACAGCAGCCAGACAGGCCGGTTTCGTGGCGGATGTGATCACGACCAGCCTGGTTCAGCCGGCAAACGCCTTCGAGCAGGCGATGCCGGATGTTTTTGAGAAGGAGGTCGTGGCCTTGGTTGATTTCGGTTATAAGCATTCCTTCATCAGCATCATGATGCTGGGCGAGTTGAGTCTCAGCCGCGTGGTGGGTTTCGGAGCCGCCAAGTTGACGACCGGCATCGCTGAGTCCCTCGGCGTCAGCCAGGCCGAGGCCGAAGGCATCAAGGTGGGGATGCCGCATGAGGTTGAAGAGACCATTCAGCCGTTGCTCACGCCGCTGGGCCGTGAACTCCGGGCTTCGATCGACTTTTTCGAACACCAGCAGGACAAGACTGTCAGTCAGGTCTTTTTCTCGGGGGGCTCCTCCATTTCCGATCACATCGTGCAGGCGCTTCAGGCTGAATTGATGGTTCCGTGCAAAAGTTGGAATCCAGCGGGGGCCTACGCGTTGGACGTCGCCCCCACGAGGTTGGGTGAAATTGAGCAGGTTGCCCCGCAATTGACCGTCGCGGTGGGCGCGGCGTCGATGAGTTTTTAGGTCATGCCGATCAAGATCAATCTATTGGCGGAGGAGCAGGCGGCCGAGGAGTTGCGCCGGAAGGATCCTCTCAAACGGGCCATCGTGATTGCCGGGATCGTTGTTGCGCTGGTGATCGTATGGGCCGGCTTCAACACCATCCGGGTTGGCAAGTCGACCGCCCGGGCGGACGCGATCCGGGCCGAATACGAGGCGGTCGAGGGGCAGGAGAAGGAACTCAAGGAAATGCGGGCATGGACCGGTCGCCTGGAAGGCAACCTCATGAATTTGCATCGCCTCGCCACCAACCGGTTTCTCACCGCGTCCGTTTTGAACGAGCTTCAGTTTGACGTCATTGAGGGGATACAGCTGACCCAATTCGAAATTCGCCAGAATTTCTTGGAATATGAGGGCACACCCGCCTCAAAAAGCGGTGAAACCAAGGCGATCCCCGCGAGATCCGTTGAGCAGGTCATGTTCCGTATTTATGCCCAGGATTCCGCCGACAAGTTCAATGAATACATGGCGAAAATCGCTGAGAGCTTTGATGGCAAGCTGCGCAAACGCGACGGCGTCAGCCTGCAAAACAGGTCGGATCCGGTCCTGCTGCCGGACAAGAGCGCTTCGTATCGCGCCATTGTGATTGAATGCCGGTATCCGGATGTGGAACGGGAACCATGAATCTTACGCAGAAACAGCAGCAACTCGTCATGGTGGGCCTCGTGGCCGCCATGTTGGTCGTGGCGACTTGGTTGATGGTTCTTAGCCCCCAAGCGGCCAAGATGGCGGAAAACGAGACCGTTGTCACGGAGTATACCGAGAAAAAGGGCAAGGCGGACGCGATGATCGCCAAAGAGGCCCAGTTCAAGGCGGATATGGCCACGGTCAAGGCAAAGCTCGGTGAAATAGAGGACCAGATGGCGGAGGGGGACGTGTATTTATGGATGAGCCTGCTGTTGCAGAAGTTCAAGTCCAAGTACGGCTTTGACGTCGATATTCCGTCGGTCGGACGGGATCAGCGCGTCAGGATTGGCGCGTTGCCGGAGTTTCCCTATGACGCCGCCATGTTCAAGATCAGCGGCACGGGCCATTTCCACGACATCGGCACTTACATCAAGACTTTTGAGAACGATCATCCCTTCATTCGGGTGCAGAATCTTGTGATGACGCCGGTCGGTCCCACCGAAGACGGCGACTCGGCTGAAGTCCTGAGTTTCTCTGCGGAACTGGTTGCACTCGTCAAACCCCTCGAAGAAGAGGAAGGAAAGGAATCGAAATGAGGTTTTCGATGGAGAAACGCCTGATTCACGGCAGAAAGCCCGTTCTTCAGTTGCTGACGGTCTCTGCTTGCTTGGCGCTGGGCGGCTTGGTCGCCCAAGTCGGCGCTGCGGAAGGTGAAGCCAAGGAAGCAGGCGCGGAGGAGGAAAAAAGCGGTTATCCGGAATTGGTGGTGCCTCAGTCCGTTTTCCTGTCCGAGGCGCGCGATGTCATGCCGAAGAAGGGGCTCGATCCATTTTTTCCCAAGTCCAAACGACGGGACCCTGCGCCCAAGGGGCCGACGCCTGAAGAGCTTGAAGCGCAACGCATTAAGGCGGAAATGGAAAAGAAGAAGGAGGAGGCTCCCCCGCCGCCGCCCGATCCGTTTGACGATCTCACCCTGAAGGGCGTGCTCGGCGGTCGGCGTCCGCTTGCCACCATCCACACGACGGTCAAGAACTACTATTTCTCCCCGGGAGAATGGCGCATGGTAAAGGTGCCGGACCATACCAAGGGCGGTGAACGGGAAGTGCGCTTGGAATGCGTCTCGGTTTCGGCCGAGTCGGTTAAGCTGAAGATTGACAACAAGCCCGAAGTGCGGGTCTTGGAACTGCCCAGGAAACCGGCCGTTGAATGAGCCGTGGTCGAATTAGAGAATTCTTCAAACACGCCAGACTGAACTCATGAAAACGAAACTTGCGATCCTTCTAGCCTCTGGGCTTGTCGTGTGGCTGCCCGCCGCCATGGCCCAGAATCAGGACCAAGCCCAGGGCTCTTCCAAACCGGCGGCGGCCGGCGCCAAAGACGGCGACATGGCGGAGGAGCAGGAGGCGGAACTCATCCCCAGCATCGTGTTCGAAGACACGCCGCTGACCGATGTGATCAGCATGCTGGCGCGCCAGGCCGGCATCAACTTCGTGTTCGCCCCCGAGGTCACCGCGCCGCAAACCGCGCCGGACGGCACGGTGCTGCCGCCGACCACGATCTCCGTGCGTTTCGAGAATGTCAGCGCAGAGGGCGCGCTGCTCACCATCCTCGACAACTACGGGCTGCAGTTGGTCGCGAACCCGAAGACCAAGATCGACCGCATCACCATCAAGGATCCCGAGGCGTTGCCCCCGTTGGTCACCAAGATCGTGCAGCTCAAGAACTCCAGCCCCACCAATCTCCTCGCCGCGATTGAAGCCAGCATTTCCGAGCGGGGCAGCGTGATCCCGGACTTTCGGACCAGCCAGTTGGTGGTCATCGCCACCGAGGACGAGCACGAGACCCTCAAGGAACTGATCGACAAACTGGATATCGTGACCAAGCAGGTCCTGATCGAGGCGCAGGTCATCGAAACCTCGGTCAACCCGAGTTCCATCAAGGGCATCGACTGGTCGGGCACCTTGGGAGCCCAGCGTTTCAGCTTTGGCAACGGCCTCACCTCCGGGCAGACCACCATCTCCAGGCCCGGATCGACCAGCACGACCACCATTACATCGCCTTCCGGGACCACGACGACTCTCACGAGTCCGAACGCCCAGACCAAGACCACCGATCTCGTGACCACGATCGGCAACGGCGGCCTCTCGCTCAACACCATCAGCGGTTTCTCGCCGCACACGGCCTTCCTGAACGCGGACGGTGTCAGCGCCACCCTTTCGTGGCTGAACACCGACGCGGATTCGAAGGTTGTCGCCACACCCAGAACGGTGACCAAGGACAATCAGATGGCGCGGCTGGAAGTGACCCGGGCGTTTCCGATCTTTGAGGTTACCCCCGGATCGGCGAACACTCCCGCCGCCGCTCAGGTCACCTACACCAACATGGGAACGATCCTGGAGGTCACGCCCCGCATCTCGGCCAGCAGCAACATCTTCATGACCGTCATTCCGGAGGTTTCCAATATTGATTCCAAGGACACCCAGACCATCGCCGGCGATGTGTTCGAGGCCAATGTCTACGCCATCCGCCGGATCGAAACCACGGTGGAGATCCCCAACGGCAACACGCTGGTCATGGGCGGCCTGATGAGCAACACGGAGACCGATCAATACACGAAGGTGCCGCTGCTCGGGGATCTGCCCGGACTGGGACGCCTGTTCCGCAGGGAGTCCAAGGAAAAGGTGAAGTCCAATTTGATTTTGTTCATCACCCCGACCATTGTGCAGGACTTTGACTACCAGTATGCCCCCAGCGATTTCATGCGCAATTCGCTGAAGGCAACGGACGCGCCGCAGGCATGGGATGGGGCGGCGGAAGAGAAGCTCGGATATATGGATCGCGGCAAGCCGCGACACATGCTCCGCGACGGAAAATGAACGAGGCGTTTCGGTGAGTCGGCCGACGCCCAACCGCTCGTAAAAGCCATGATTCCAATCGTAAAAAGACTCGCAGGTTCGATCCTGGGAAGAGGGAACGGCTCTCCCCGCGGCGAACAGACCGGCAAGGGGCTGGTTCTGGCGGGCATGGCGCTGGTCGCCTTGCACGCGGCGCCGGACGCGGGGGCTCAGGGCGCTATGGCCAGCGTGACCTCCATCGCCGGATCAGCTTCGGGAACAACCACCAACTCCTATGCCGGTTTCCGGGACGGTGTCGCGGTGGGCGTGCTCTCGAACGGCGAGGGGGCGGTCGGGCAGTTCAACCAGCCCGTCGCCATTGCCGCGGATCCCAGTGGCACGAAGCTTTTCATCGCGGACAAGCTCAATGACCGCCTTCGCCTGCTGAGCGAGGACGTCGTGAGCACGGTGGCGACCTATACTGCCGGAGTCGCGCCGGTCGATGTGAAGGTGGACGGATCCACCAATGTCTATGTCCTGACCCAGACCGACGGCAACATCACCCGGTACGACGCCAACGGAAACCGCCTCGGAACCGTCAATTTGCCGGCGACACTGACGACGCCCACCGCCATGGACCTGGATGCGGACAACGACATCTTCGTCATCGAACTGGGCGGAATCCTCAAGAAGGTCACCCGATCCAGCGGCGCGGTGGCGATCGTTGCAGACCTGAGCGCCACCTTGTCCTCACCCGAAGGGTTGGCGGTGCTTGACAGCGGAGCCTTGGTGATCGCCGACACAGGAAACCACGCTCTCCGGTATCTGACTCCGGCCGGGGTCATCACCAACACGGTCGGAACAGCCGGAACCGCCGGGCGAACCTTGGGCGCGGCGACGGTGGCATCCTTCAGTTTTCCCACCCGGATCGCCGGCGCAGGCGACAGTGTCGCCGTCGTGGCGGACACGCAGAATCACCGGGTTGTCACTGTCACTCCGGAAGGTGAGGTGGCCTTGCTCTATGGCATCGATCCTCAAGCGTGGATGGACTATGAGGCGCTGATCGGAAACAACCCCTTTCTCCAGTTCCAACTGACCCCGGGGTGGGAGGACTCCAGCGGCGACAAGACTTCGTCACGCGTCCCTTCCGGCGTCACCGTTCTTGGAAACGGCGACGTGGTCACCACAGAACTGTATTACAACACCGTGAGATCCGTCGCCGGGACGGGGCTTACAGGACCTTCAGGATCGATTTCCAGCGGCGGGAACAGCTCGCTGCCCAATCCGCCTTCCCTGACCTTTACTCCGAATTCCGGATACTACCCCATGGGCGTCGATGTGACCGTCACCAGCAAGAGCTCGGATGTGTTCTATCGCTCGGACGGCCAGGACCCGACAACCAACGACACTCGCGTCGCCATGACCGCCGGCGTGGGAACGATCAAGTGGTTTGAACCATTGCGGGACCTGTCCGCCCTCCGGGTGAGTGCCTTTCTCTTCAGCGGAACCAATGTGGTCAGCACCAATGTCGCTGGAACGGTTTCATCGATCAACGAGATCGGCGTGCCGAACGATATTGAGGCCGGCATCGGCGCAACTGCCGTCGTGCCCTTGGTGGTCAACCTGAACACCAATAACAGCCTGAGATCGCTCCAGTTCCGCGTGGCTGTGACGCCGGACGCCGCCAACGTGCCATTTGCGGCGATCGGAGCAAGCGATCTGGATTTTCTCCCCACCACCACCAACGACTTCATCGAGTTGGCCAGCCCGGCGGATACGGGCGGCACGCCGTTGAACTACATTGTCAATGGGGATTTTGACGCCGGAAGCTCCACGCGACTGCTGAGTATATCGACGCTCGGTCCCACCAATTTCAACCTGACCGGTTTTGCCGCGGTCGCGGTCCTATCGGTGAAGATCCCCACCACGGCCGTCGAAGGGCATAAGTTCACCGTGAGCATCCTGAACCCTTCCGGCACGTCCGACGGTCTTCAGGATGATGTGACCTTGGCTCCCATGAGCGCGGCCACCATCACGGTGAAGAACAACCAGTACGTGGTGGGCGACAGTTCCCCCGGCCGTTGGTATAACGCCGGTCAGTTCGGTAACGGCGACCTGCTCAACAGCGATGTGAACAATGCTTTCCTGGCGTCTCTCGGTGTCCGGGTCCCCTACAAGTTCAGCGATGTTTTCAACGCGATGGACGCCTATCCTGACGAGGCGTTGGGCGGTTCTCCCGAGGGTGATGGGTCCATCACCATCGCCGACTGGGTGGTGATTTCCAAACGCTCCCTGCGGGCGGATGGGAACAATTTCTTCCGCTCTTGGTCCGCTGGCGGGGTGCATGTCAACGGACCGACAACGCTCCCGTTGTTGCCTGATGATGGGGCGTCCCCCTCTCAAAACGGCGATGTGTGGTCCTCGGAAGTTCGGATTGCCGCCGGCAATATCGACAATGCCCAACCGGGATCGGTTGTGACCGTTCCGGTCAGGGTGAAGGTCAATTCAGGCGTGAGTGTTGAAAGCCTCGGATTCAGGGCGACGATCATTTCCGAGGGTTCCGCGCCGGACATTGTGGGATACGCGTCCTGGAATCCGCTAGGTATTCGATCGCCGAATACACCTCCTCCTGGAGCGGAACAACATGATTTTATCAACGAGTCGGGGATTTTTCCTTCCCCACTAGGGCGAAATGAACTGCCGATGCTTTGGTATCCGATCGGGCTCACCGGGGATGTGATAATCGGTGAAGTTTCCTTCCAGATCCCGGCGTCAGCCCAAGCTGGCGATTCCTACCGGTTGCGGTTTTTCCTGGCGGCAGGGACGACCGACGCCGGCATCAGCCTCTTCGAATCGATTCCCGGACGGGTGCGGGTGTTGGAGGCAAATCCGGTCGAACCTCCGGTTTCCGACGAGTGGTTGCAGAAATTCTTCGGTGTTGTCGATCGTGCCCTGACTGCAGCCAATGCGGACGCGGATGGCGACGGCATCCCCAACTGGAAGGAATTCATCGCGGGGACCAATCCCAAGGACGCGCTCTCCCGCCTCCAGTTTGACCGCGAGGGACTGGCCGCGCGTGATGCCTCCGGAAACCATAAGCTTGAATGGCTGACCGCGCCCGGAAAGACCTATGTCGTCGAATGTGCGGAAGACATGGTGAACGGACCTTGGACCATCGTGGCAACGGTCACTGGCGACGGCAACGCGCAGCATATCGTGGCTGAGAACGCCGGCGACCAACGCTTTTATCGTATACGCCTGCAGGAATGACACTCAACGCGGATTCCACCTCAACGCCGAAGAGCAGGAAAGACACCCGCCGCGGCGACCCGAATCCCGGAGCGGCAAACAGGAAAACGTCATGAACTGGAAACACATACTGGGTACAGCAGTAGCGGCCGGTCTGTCTGTGAGTCAGGCAGACGCCCAGTCGGTCAATTCCCTCATCACAAGCGGGTTGCTGGAGCCGCACAGTGTCGTCGTCGCGGCGAATGGAAACTACTATCTAACGGACCAGGCGCTGAACCAGATCAAGGAATTTGTTCCAGCGACGTCTGCGCTCGGCGTGTTGGCGGGGGATATCACGGGCGCCGCCGGGAGCGACGACGCGAAGGGTATTCTCGCAAAATTTCGCGGACCTCAGGGCCTCGTGGCAGTGTCGGCGCGCGACGGTTTGGTCGTCGCTGACTCCGGCAATCACACCATCCGATTGGTCAAATTCGACGGCGTTGTCACCACCTTGGCGGGTTCCGGCGGAATGTATGGTTCCACTGACAATGCGGATCCGCTCATGGCCCGTTTTCGATTCCCTTCCGGTCTCGCCGCTGATGCCGCCGGGAGCATCTATGTGGCCGATGCGTTGAACAACTCGATCCGAAAGATCGATATCACAGCGAGTGACGCCGTCAGCACGGTGGTGGCATCCGGCGCCGGCCTGTTCCAGCCGAATGCCATTGCGCTCGACCAGGATGCGAATCTCTGGGTGGCCGACACCAGGAACCACCAAATCAAGCTTTACAGCCCGGTGGGCGCGCTGCTCTCCACAGTTGGCACGGGCGAGCCGGGATCGGCTGATTCCGTCCTCGCCCCCGAAGCCTCTTTTGATCGCCCCAGGGGCCTGACATTCGTGAGCGAGGCTGATGGCCTTTTGGTGGCAGACACCGGGAATAATCTCATCCGGCGAATTTACACCAATCCGGCAGTGAACGGATTGTCGGTGCAACTGGTGTCCGGCATCCCCGGCACGGTCGGGCGGGTCGACGGTCCAACCAACACCGCCACCTTCAACGCGCCGATTGGCTTAATCAACGATCCTGTGACTGGCATCCTGCTGATCACTGACTCTGCTGGATCTGACGGGAATGGAGGCGCGTTGCGTTCCTATCAGTTGACCGAGCCACTCCAACAGATCCAGCGACCCGAAATCGGCTACCTTCGTCGAGCCACGAACAGCACTGACACTACCATCTCCACCCAGTTCATTGCGGTCACCAACGGATCTTTCAACAACTTCGTCCATATCGCGGTCAAATCCGAGGACAACGTCCTTACCACGGCGACCTATGGGGCTTATACAAATAACGTTGCGGATCCGAGCGAGGATTCTCCCCAGATTGCCGTCTACAAGGATGCCAGCGATTTCACGACAGCATTCGTCACCGAGTATGAAGCCGATTTGACCGTCAAGGCTCGTAGTTTCAGCGCTGGGCGTTTGTCGAGCGCGGTGCCGACAGCCCGTTTCCAATTCGTCGTCGCAACTCCCAGCATAGACGGCAACAACCCCAACTCGTTCAAGGTGGGCAACACCACTACGAACGCTCAGATGTATTACACCTTGGACGGCACGGATCCCCCGGAAACGAAGGATGAGGCGGATAACGACGACAACGTAAGGGGGCCACTCGAGAGCGGATCTGTTGTGCCGGCCCTGGATTTTGGCATGGAGGACTCCGTGGAATTCAAGGTGCGGGCCTATGCCGACAACATGAGACGGAGCGGGGTTGCATCCCGGACATTCTCCAAAACGGCATTCAACTCCAGTGCGATCAGTTTCGGATTTGCCTCCGGAGAGGGATCCAGCAAGTTCATCTGCGCTGAAGGTCAGTCCTTCTACGCGCCGATCACCTTGGAGATGCTGCCCGGAGAACGTAGTCTGTTCGGTCTTCAATTCGCCCTCGGGGTCACCAATCTCCAAGCAGACGCATCATCGGGGAGGCCGGCCGCTCCAGCGATTGCCGGATCCGGGATTATTGGATACACGAGTCTTTTGAATGCCTTGCACCCCGATGGCTACTTTGTGGATCTGCCGCCGGCCTTTGCGAGCATCGATTCAGAAAGTGGAGATTTTCAATCAGTGCCGTTGAACACCATGGTTGCTTCCAATTTCAACAGCAGCATCAACTTCATGAGCATCGGATACTTGGAAAGGCCGGAGGTGGGCAACGAGGGGCTTTTCGACACCTCCATCCAAAATCTGATCTCGTATTCACAGGCTCACAACACTCTTTTTGAAGGCGGAAACGGGAAAGTCGTTGTGGGCAGCTTTATCGTGAAAATCCCACCCCCGGATACGCCCGGAACGGTGGGCTACAAATATCGCATCCGCATATCCAGACCGTCAGCGGTTGATGGGTTGGACACGGACGTGTATCTCACAGCCCCGGCAGATGGCGCCGTCGGGGCCGGCGCGCCCATCAGCGCGGTCAAAGAGCTTACCGTCGGAAAACCTGGATATATCGTTGGGGACGTCGAACCTTTCGGTTGGTATAACGCGGGAGACTTTGGGGATACCAACATTCTCATGACCGATATCATGCAGGTCTTTCAGGCGGTGGTTTACGGCTACAATCGCCCTCCTGGACCCACGGATACGAGCCCGAGTGTGCCCATAAGCGATTATTTCGATGCGTACGATTCCTCCGATGGAGTGACCGCGCAAACCTACGACGGACTCGATATCAACGCCATCAACCTGATCACCGAGGGTGATCACAGGCTGAAGGTGGACGACATCTATGTCACCTTCCGACGCGCGCTGAATCCGACCCTGACATGGTACCGCCGATATTGGGAAGACGGTGTCCGGAAAGTCGAAGCTGTAGATAATGAATACCGCGGTGTGGTCAATGGCCCGATTGCGAATACTCCCGATCCGGGGGTTGGCGCCGGTTCTCTTCCGAATACGCCGGACAGCGGTGTGGGAACGGGGCGGCCATTCGTGAATTTCTATGCGGAGGATGCTCAAGCTCAGCCAGGACAGTCCGTCATCCATATTCCGATCATGGCCAAAGTGAGCGGAGACTATCCAATTCGCGTCTTAGCCCTGAATCTAAACGTGCGTCCTTTGAGCGGATCACCAGCAGTGGATGCGCCGGTCTCGTTCGAACCGGGAACACTTGGCGCTCCGACATTTGATTTCAAGCGCGGAAACGGCAACTACAGCGCGACGTGGTTGGACGCCTCCCAGGAAGGATTGAAGGACGATGCGCTCATCGGCACGCTCATCGTGCCATTGCCCGAGTCTGCGGATGCCTCGGCTGCTTACACGGTGGAATTTGAGCACGTATCCGGCTCCCCCAATGGCCACGCGATTATTCGACAAGCTGTCCGGAATGGTCTGCTGACTCTGTCTGACCGCACAGGTTCATCCTTTGGCGACGGTATTCCTGATGTCTGGCGTCTGCGTTACTTCGGCGACTTCTCGAATGTCCTGGCCCATGGGGACGCTGACGCCGACGGCGACGGAGTCTCAAACAGGGATGAATATCGCGCTGGCACCCATCCCAATGATCGGAGCTCCGCGCTGAAGCTGCTTCCTGTCTCCAGGAATCTCGCGCAACGAAGCGTGACAATCAGGTGGCCGACTGCAGATGGAAAGAAATACGTCGTGGAATGCGCGCACTCCCTATTCTCCGATGAGTGGACGCCGGTCACTCCTGTGCTTCAGGGGAACGGAGATGAAGCGGATTTCGCCGATGAGAACCCTCTCGCAGAGCCGCGATTCTACCGAGTGCGTCTGATTGAGCAATAAGCTGAACTCTGAGGTAAAGTTCAGCGCACCGCCAATTCCTGCTTGATCCCGAATTTCTCCACCCGTTTGCGCAGGGTGGCTCTGGTGATTCCAAGAAGTTTCGCGGCTTGGACCTGATTCCCCTTCGTCTCGCTGAGAGCATGTATGATCAACTCGCGTTCCACGGCGGGAATGATCTTGAAGCTGGAATCCGAGCGCGCCCACCCGAATAGTATTCCCGCAATCGCGGTCAAATCAGGCGCGGCTGAACCGTCCGTCGCCTGCTCCGGGACGTCGGAGGCAACGTGCGCAAGATCCCGGGGCCGCGAGGAGGAACCCGCCGGTTTCATGATCTTGTCCGGGATGTCGCATGCCATGATTGCGTCCCCCTTTGAAACCACGAGAGCCCGTTCAACCACGTTTTCCAATTCCCGAACATTCCCGGGCCAGTCGTAGTTCTCGAACGCCTCGATCACATCGGCCATGATGGATTTGGGTGATTGCCCTGCGTCCTTCGATTGCTTCTTGAGGAAATAGTTCACCAGCAACTTGATGTCATCGACGCGCTCACGAAGAGCGGGCATGTGTATCTGGACCACATTGAGCCGGTAGTAGAGGTCCTCTCGAAACTCCCGGTCGGCGACTGCCTTGTCCAAGGGCTTGTTCGTTGCGGCCACAATCCGGACATCCACTTCGACGGGGCGGTTGCCGCCGACACGTTCAAATGCCCCGGATTGCAGGACGCGAAGAATCTTGGTCTGGGTGGGGAGGCTCATGTCCCCGATCTCATCCAGGAACAGCGTTCCGTTGTGGCACTGCTCAAACTTGCCAATACGTTGTGTGGAGGCGCCCGTGAAAGCGCCCTTCTCGTGGCCGAAGAGTTCGCTCTCCAGCAAGTTCTCGGGAATGGCGGCGCAGTTGATTGCCAGGAAAGGTTGTCCGGCCCGTTGACTGTGGTTGTAGATGGCGCGCGCCACAAGTTCTTTGCCGGTGCCGCTTTCGCCGGTGATCAGGCAGGTGGCGTCCGAGCCCGCCAGTTGGCCGATCAATTTGAAGACTTCCTGCATGGCCGCGCTGCGCCCAACAATTCCAATGTCGTAGTCTTCGGACTCCAGCAGGGGTTCGTAGGAGACCACCTGTCGCATTGCGCGCGCCGCCGCCAAAGCGGATCTCACGATCTCCTGGAGCTTGGGCACGTCGAACGGCTTGAGCAGGTAGTCGTAGGCCCCCAGTTTCATGGCTTCGATGGCGGTCTGCGTGGCTCCATAGGCCGTCATCATGATCACCGGCAGTTTGCCGTCCTTCTGCCTGATTCGGCGCAGTGTCTCCAAGCCGTTTATGCCGCCCATCCGGACGTCCATGATGACCAGATGGGGGTCGATTTCAGGGATTCGTTCGAGGGCCTCCTCTCCGCTTGAGGCGGTCGAAATCTCAATATCCGGTCCGCCAAATATCCGTTTGAACGAATATTGAACGTCCGCCTCGTCATCGACCAAAAGAAGTCTGTTCATGAGAAGTGAAGGGTAATGTGTGAAATGCGCGCCATGCAATGTTCCAGTCACATCTTGAAACCGTCTTCCGGCTTGGAATGGTCATGGGTTACCTCGTCCAAATGCTGGGAGTCCTTCAGGTTTACGTAGACCACGCCGCCGATCACGCTCCAGACCAAGCTGCCGGAAAACGCGAGCAGAGAGAGCGACAGACCGAGCTTGCCATCGATGGAAATGGCCCCGGCAGAAAGAGCCCCAACGAAAAGGTGTTCCCGAACGCCCAGCCCACTGGGCGTTATGGGAAGGGCGGAGATGCAGATGATGGACGGAACAATGAACATCAGGACCGAGATACTGATGTCCAGTCCGAGCCCATGCGCCAAGGTGGCGAACTGCAGCACACAGAGCAGGTTCAGGAGCATCGAAAGCCCCAGTGACTGGATCAGAAACGCTGGGTGCCGGCCGTACATGCGACAGGACTGCAGGGACTTCTCAAGGTATTCCCCCCGCGGCATCCGGCGTAGCCATCCTTGAAGGACCGAGCCCTCATTCGAACTTCGGCCCCAGAATGCGAGGAAGACCAGGACGGAACTCGCTCCGAACATCGCCAGGACCGTCAGGAAGATCAGGCCGGTCAATTCGTGGCCGGTGATCAGGCTGCGACAGGGAGTTGCCATGGCCACGGCGAAGAACAGCATGGCAAACAGGCCGATCAGTCGGTCCACGAATACGGTGGTAACGGCCTCGGTCTTTTTATGATGTGTTTCACGGGCCGCATAATAGGCCTTCAGCAGATCGCCACCGGTCGAACCGAGCAGAAACGAATTGAAGAAGTGAGCGATCAGCGAGATCTCAGTCGCGCGGATCAGCGGCAGTTCCAGTCCCTGAGCTCCGAGGGCCAGGCGCCATCGCAACGTGCCGACAAGCAGAATCGCCCCCATGAAGAGCAGCGATAGCGCGTAGGCGCCGGGGGAAACGGCATGGAGGGTTGCCCAGATTGCTGGCGGTCCCTCTGTCCAGGCGATCCTCAATCTCTCTGCTGAAGGAAGCGCGTCCCAATCGCCGCCTTGTTCCAAGGCGGCAGAGCGGCCTTCCTGCACGAAAATCACGTGAAAAATCCAGAACAGAAGAGTCACGCAGATCGTCAGTCTCGCGATCAGGCGCCAGTGATTCTGCGCTGGTTTCATTCAAATGGAAAAACGCGGCCTCGCGCTGACAACCGGCGGGCGGGCCGGTGGTGGCAGGGAGATTCGGGGGTATAAAAGAAGAATTCGAAGCCGCCGGTGGGCGACTTCGAATTCGCGGAATCGTGTGCCGTCATTTTGACCGTTCTTTTCGGCGTGTTGCCGGCGTAAGAACGCTCCTTGACGACAATCGTCACATTTCGGCGTAACGCGCGCTGAGCATGGCGGAAAACTTTGCGACCTTCATCTTGCGCCGACGCTTCTCGCTCGGCTTCTCAAAGTGGCGGTGATTGCGCACTTCTTTCAAGGTGCCTTCCCGGTCAATTTTCTTTTTCAACCGGCGCAAGGCCTTCTCGACTGGCTCGCCTTTCTTTAATTTGATCTCAACCAAAACTACTTCACTTCCTCTCTAAATGCGCCTCCGAGCCCTGGCGTGGACGCGGAATCAGCTTGGGTTCTAATCGTTCAGGCCGGGCAGCCTAGAGCCCGGCCATAGGGGTGTCAACTCGCAATTCTCGAACTGGGCGGATTTTTTGAAATGCTCGTTTTCTGTCGTTTTTGAGGGTTATATGCCGTTTCGGCTCCCTGCATAGGACATTCCGACCGAAGTCGGGGCGATCTTATTCAACTCTGAAACCGACTTGCTTCAGGCGAGGCGAGGCGATTACCATTCCGTTCAATGGCACAATCCCCGGAACCTGTCACGCTCCGTGCGGACGAGGCGGCGTCGATCTTGGCGGGACTGAGAACGGCCCGCCACAACGTCAACAACTGCCTTTCACTCGTCATCGCGGCGGCGGAACTGGTGAAACTCAAACCGCAGGATGCCCAAAGGCTGGCCGATCAGATTCTGGAGCAACCGGATCGAATCATGGCTGAATTGCGGGGTTTTAGCGCGGAATTGGAGAAACGGCTGGGAGCCGCACGGGATTAGGCGGGTCGCCTCAATGATTCGACGGATCTCCCGGTTGCGGCGGCAACCAACTGCAGATACTGATCCAGTGGGACTTCTCTTGGCGTCGCTTGGCACTTGGCGCCGCTTTCCGTATTTCGCCACAAATTGGGGAAATCGCGGCATTGCTGTGGTTTGACGGGCTGGATGAGGCATTGCCCATCATTCAAGAACACGCATTCTCCGTTCTCCTTGTCGATCAGCGCCAAGCCGTCGCGGGAGGGGCGAAGGCGCGTGAAGCCTTGCGTGAATTCGAGTTCATCGAGGTCCAGATGCCGGGCAATGAGGGCGGATTCCTCTTCCGTGATCCGGACCAACCCTGGCCAACGGCAACAGGCGGCGCAGCGTTGGCATTCGTAGAACGTCGGCATGAGGTCATCCTACGTTCCGGTTCTCGTTGAGCCAACAACGGCCTTAACCGGCGATTGTCCGTAACCGGCGGCGCGTCGGTTTCGTCTTGGAAGGACGGGCGGTTCCAGCCGCTTCAGGATTATGAGAACGATGAATCATCCCTTTCCATGGCGCCTGGCTGTCGCGCTGGCGGTGACGATGTCTGGAGCGCTTGCCGAGGCCGCCGAAAACGGAAATCCCGTCCCGAAGCTGCCTTCCCGGGCTGAAATTCGTGAGCAGTTGAAGGGGTTGGAACCATCGGCGCGCGAGGCGCGGATCAGGGAATTGCGGGAGAGATTCGACTCCCCTGGGCCGGAGGGAAACGGAGGTCGTGATCGCATCGTGCGGATGGGACCGGAGGCTCGTGAACGCATGGAAAGGCTGCAGCGTGAGCTGCGCGATCTGCCGCCTGCGGAACGCGAGGCGCGGATGGCCGAGCTGCGGCGGCAATTCGGCGGCAGAGGGCGACCCGAAGGCGCGAAAGGACCCGCGGCCGTCGATCTCAGCAAGCTGACGCCGGAACAGCGGGAGGAGTTTCTCAAATTGCGCCGTCGTTTGCAGGAACTTCCCGAAGCGCAGCGCGCGGCTAAACTGCGTGAGTTCTTCGCTGGAATCGGTGTCGAACTTCGGACGATGGAAGGAGCGGCCCCTGATCGGGCGCGGCAGTTCCGCGAGATGCGCGAACGGGCGCTGGCTCGCCGCGAGATGTTGGAGAAGAAGCAGGCGGATGGGACGATCACCGAGGAGGAGGCTCGGCAGCTGGAGAGGATCAAGAGTTTTCGGCGCGGTCCGGAAGGGGGGACTCCCGGGGAGCGCAGGCGGAGGGACTGACCCGGGCTCCGGGTCAGGCGAAGATCTCAGAGACAACCTTGCCGCCTTCAGGTCCGGTAAGCCGGTGTTCCCGGCCGGCGTGGGTGAACTTGAGGCCGTTTCCGGGCAGGCCCATGAGTTCGAGGATGGTGGCGTGGAGGTCGCGGAAGTGGACCTTGCCTGCCACGGCGCGCGCGCCGGTCGGATCGGTCTTCCCGTGGACGTGGCCGGCTTTGACGCCGCCCCCGGCGAGCCAGAAGGTGAACCCGTTGGCGTTGTGGCCGGTTTCGTCCTTCTTGTTGTCGGGCGTCAATCCCGGCCGGCCGAATTCCCCGCCCCAGACAACCAGCGTCTCTTCCAGCATGCCGCGTTGATCCAGGTCTTCCAACAGCGCCGCGATCGGGGCGTCGGTGGCCTCGCAGTTGGCCTTCAGGTCGCGTCGGTGGTTCTTGTGCTGGTCCCAGCTTCCGTGGTTCAGCTCGATGAAGCGCACCCCCGCCTCGGCGAAACGGCGCGCCAGCAGGCACTGGCGCCCGAAGTCGGACATGCGGCAGGTGCCCACCGGACCCTTCTGCGCTCCCACGCGGTAACGCTCCAAAGTCGCCGGGGATTCGCCGCTCAGGTCCAGCAGACCGGGCGCTTCGGTCTGCATCCGGAAGCCCAGCTCCATGGATTTGATCGCGTTCTCCAAGGCCGCGTCCCCTGCGCGAGCCGCCAGGTGGCCGCGGTTCATGGATTGCAGGAAATCAAGTTGCCGACGTTGCGCCCGAAGCGGCAGATGGCCGCCCTGAACATTGCTGATCGTGGCCTTGGACATGTCCTCGCCGTTCACTCCGATGGGGGTTCCGGTGTGGGCGGAAGGCAGGAAGGCGCTGGAATAGGAGGCCGGCTTCGAAGTGTTCATGCTGATGAAGCCGGGGAGGTTCCGATTCATCGTGCCGAGGCCGTAGCTGATCCAGGAGCCCAAGCTGGGGCGTTCGCGCAGGCGGTCTCCCGTGTGCAGTTGCAGGAACGACTGGGCGTGTATGCCGGTATCCGCGTGCATGCCGTTGATCACGCAGAGTTTATCGGCCATGCGCGCGGTTTCGGGAAGCAGGTCGGAGATCCAAAGGCCGCTGTCGCCGCGCCGTTTGAATTCGACGACCGAACCTGGATGCGGCTTCTTCCCGGTCTGAGGCTTGTAATCGAAGGTGTCGAGCTGTGCGGGGCCGCCGCTCATGCAGAGGAAGATGACCCGCTTGGCCCGGGCTTTTGGCCTGTCTGCGACCGGCTTTGCCGCGGCCTGCGACAGGGCAGAGAAGGCGAGGTATCCAAAACCGCAGGAGGCGGTCTGCAGCATCTGTCGGCGGGAAACGGGCGTCATGGATCGGGTGCTGGTTCCTGAATCGATCAATCAATGTAGCGGAATTCGTTGGCTGCGAGCAAGGCCTGACACAGGCTGGCCCAGGCCTTCTCCTCGGAGCCAAGTTCCTTTTGCGTCGCGGTCACCAAGGCTGTCGCCTGTGCGATCTCCTTGGCGGAGGGAGGGCGGTTCAGCGCCCGACGATAGGCCAGCTGGACACGAGGAGGCGGCTCCGGTCCGGCCTCGGCGAGCGTCCGCCTGGCAAACTGTTTCGCCTGTTCCACAACGAAGGGGTTGTTGAAGAGGTAGAGGGCATGGCCGGGGCGGACGCTGCTTTCGCGTTTCGCTACCGGGGTGATGAAATCCGGCAGGTCGAACGCGGCCAGTTCCGGCGGCGGCGAACTGCGGAGGTAGCAGAGGTAGACGCTGCGGTGGTTGCTCGGTTGGTGGAGGTTGCCGGCGAGGTTCACCAGGATGTCCCGGTGACGGACGATCGAGCCGCGCATGACACCCGGGTCCAAGGATCCGGACACCCGGAGCATGCCATCCCGGAGGGCTTCCGCATCGAGTCTGCGACGGCTGTGCCGGGCGAGCCAGATGTTCTCCGGGTCGGTCTCGATGGATCCGGGATCGGCGTTGCTGTCGAGTTGATAGGTCCGACTGAGGACAATGGAGCGGATCAGGCGTTTGAGCGACCAGCCGTTCGCGACGAATTGTGTCGCGAGGTGGTCGAGCAGTTCCGGGTGCGTGGGCCGGTCGCCATAGACGCCAAAGTCGTTCGGGGTCCCGACGATGCCGCGTCCGAACAGATGCATCCAGACGCGATTGGCTATGACCCGCGCGGTCAGCGGGTGACTTGGGGAGGTGAGCCATTCGGCGAGTTGCAGGCGGCCGCTCTGTCCGGCCGGGATCTTGATATCGGCTCTGCAGTCGCAGGCGGCGACGAATCCCCGCGGGACGGCTTCACCCAGCTTCTTGGCGTCGCCCTTGAGGTTGATCTTGGCGTCGGCGGGCTTCTTGACGTCGCGGACGCCCATGGCCAACGGGGTTCCGACGGGCCATCTGGGCTTGGGCAGGGGCTTGGGTTTGCCGGTGTTGGATTCCAGGACCAGGACGGTTTCCTTCCAGCCTTCCGGCGGCTTTGCCGCGGCGGCGGCCTTCAGCACGTGCAGGTCGGTTGGCGGCGCGGTCAGTTTTTCATTCGCGGCCACCCCCCACATGGTTTCCGTGCTCGTGAAAATGCCGGCCATGGCGTAGTAGTCGCGCGTTGGGATCGGGTCGAACTTGTGATCGTGGCAGCGCGCGCAGGCGACGCCCAGGCCCATGACGCCCGAGCCGACGATGTCGATCTGGTCCGCGACGACATCCATGGCGAAGTTGTTGTTCATGGCCTTGGCCGGCTTGGCGGTCATGGCGAGGAAGCCGGTTGCGATCAGATGGCGGTCCCTCTGCTCCGGGGATTCGGCGGGCAGCAGATCTCCGGCAATCTGCTCGGTGAGGAAACGGTCGTAGGGGGTGTCTTCATTCAGCGCCGCGATGACGTAGTCGCGATAGCGCCAGGCGTGGGGGAACGTGGGGTTGCGGCTGAGTCCGTCGTTGCCGTTGGACTCGGCGTAGCGCGCGACGTCCAGCCAGCGCCGGCCCCAGCGTTCGCCGAACGCGGGGGAGGCCAGCAGGTCGTCCGCGAGGCGGGCGACGGCGGCGCGGCCGTTCGCCTTGTAGTCGGCGACGAACGCCTCCATTTCATTCATGGTCGGCGGCAATCCGACCAGGTCGTAGAACATTCGGCGGGAGAGTCGTTCGGGGCTGGCGTCCCGAGTCGGCCGTTGACCGCGTTTTTCAAGCCGGGCCAGAACGAAGTGATCGATCGGGCTCAGCGGCCATTCCGGGTCGGCGACGTCGGGAAGGGCGGGGGAGGCCGCCGGCTCAAGGGCCCAAAGGTCGCCCTCCTCGTAGGTATGGCCGGCCACTGCTTTGGAGCCTCCGGCGCGGGGATCGGGCGCTCCCATTTCGATCCATCTGGCGAAATCCGCGACCACGTTGGGCGGCAGCGGCTTCTTGGGCGGCATCTCCAGGTCGTTCTCCCAACGAAGTGACTGGATCAGCAGGCTGTCATCCGGTCGGCCGGGAATTACGGCCGCTCCCGATTCGCCGCCCCGGCGCAAGCCTTCGCGTGAGTCCAGCAACAGTTTTCCTCCCACCTTCTTGGCGTCGGCCGAATGGCATTCGAGGCAATGCTCGACCAGGACAGGGCGGATCTTGT
This sequence comes from Verrucomicrobiales bacterium, assembly GCA_038126235.1. Lineage (GTDB taxonomy): Bacteria > Verrucomicrobiota > Verrucomicrobiia > Limisphaerales > JAYPEY01 > JAYPEY01. The sequence goes on along the minus strand of JAYPFK010000028.1, from coordinate 71,589 downwards.
TCTCGAAAAACACCCTCTGGTTCGTGGTCACCGTCGGATCCGAGTGTGCGGCGGCGACGAGAGCGATCAGCGCTGTCAGTATGGCAAGGCGCGTGTTCATGACGGTCAGGCTGAATAGAACCCGCATTTGCGGGCGGGATTCAAGTTGTTTCGGGTTCGACCGGGAGTCCGCCTCAGCGATTCGTGAAATGTCGGAGACATGCGCGCCCCGGTCTTGGTTGGCCTCCTTTATGCTTGGTCTGCGCGCAGTGGAAAGCGAGCCAGCAAATCTGATCAAAGAGGGTCAAGGCTGTCTCTTTTTTGCCTGTCGGGTCCGTGAGTGGCAAAAGGAAGGCAGTTTTGAGTCTGCGGCGTATCTTCGGTTTTGTCCTTGATCGGAATCCGTTTTTCCCTACCGTCCTGCGCCCTTTGACAGGGGCCGAAGAGGACGTGGTTCCCCAACAACGGGCGTCGAAAGCCGGGCCCCAATCAGGAAGCAAGAACAATGGTTGAAACAAAGAACAAAACGAAGATCGAGAACGTCAAGTTGAAGAGAAAGCGCGTGGATTTTTCCATTCATGCCCCGGACGCCGCCGAGGTGAAGCTGGCGGGGGATTTTACGGATTGGGAAAGCGATCCCGCGCCCATGCGGAAGCTCAAGAGCGGCGCCTGGAAGAAGACGGCCTACCTCCCGGTCGGGCTCTATCAATACCGCTTTGTCATTGATGGCGAATGGGTCAACGATCCTGATTCCAATCTTCGGGAGCCCAATCCCTTCGGTGACGAGAATGACGTCTGCGTGGTCGAATAGGCCTCGCTGAGTCCGATTTCAGGAAAGCGCGATCCGCGGTTTGCGGATCGCGCTTTCTTTGTTTTCGGAAGGCAGTTTCTCGTCCGGACTCGCGGTAAGCGCCTCCGTGAGGAGGGGTGGTATTCCTGCCGCCCCTGCCTGCGCAGCAGGCAGAGCAGCGCGAGATTTGGAACAATCGCCTTGAGAGAGCCCCAAAGGGCGGCGGTCACAGACGCGCCGCTGCATCGACTTGTTTGTAGCGGCGGTCTGCGAGCGCCGCATTTCAACACGAATCCCGCGATTGCGAGCCCCAGACGCCGCTTCACTTGAGCTGTTTCCACATTCGGAGTAGGGCGTCGGCGCGGGTTTCGTTCGTCGGCTTGGAGGGCTTGGATTCCGCCGCGCGGATCATGGCGGCGAGCTCGGGGGCGTTGAGGTTGCCGGATTGGAGACTTTTGAAACCCTGGAGCCATAGGGTGGCGATGCTGTCGGTCAAAGGCTCGTCGGGGCGGGCGTTGTAGTCGGCGAAGAAGCCTTTGGTTCCGAAATACTGAGCTGCCGGGATCCAAGGCTCGGGGGCGTCCACTTTCACCTCGTTCAGGAAGCTGACCAAGTGGCGACGGGTCGCGAGTTCGCGGACGAGGCGGTCGGGGTCGAGTTGGCCGGGCGTGGTTCCCTTCTGCTGCGCCAGCGCGGCAGCCAGACCGGCGGCCTCGCCGGTCTGCATCCAGACGGGCTCCAGACGGAGCGCGCCCCAGGCGACGTGCGTGGAACTGATGGCGACGGGGACGAGCAGGTTGTCCAGGTCTCTCGGCAACAGCGCGCGGTAGGGAATCTGCATGGGGCGCGATTCCTCGGTGAGGATGAGCTTGCCGTCGTAATGGAAGCCGGGCCGTGAATCCATGGTGCAGGAGTGGCTGTCCATGTACCAGTCCGTGACGGCGACGCTGTCGGGGTGGATCGGGGCGCGGGCGTAGGCCTTGGCGACCATGCCGTCGAGTTCCGTGAGCACATGCTGGCCGACGAGTCGGCGGGCTTCGCGGACGTACATTTCGTAGGGGATGTGGCCGTGGTCGGCGAATTCATCGCGCGGCAGGCCCCATTCGCGGAACGCGGCGCGCCGGCTCTCGGGCACGGACTTGTCGTTCTGGAGGAACCAGATCAGGCCGAGGGCGAAGTTCTTGTGGCGTTCGATGATCTTTTCCCGCTCCGGCCATGAAGCCTCGGGGTAGTCGTGGTTCTCTCCCGGGAGGATGGGGCTGTTCATGTGCGACTTCTGGTTGGGCCCCTTGTTGGTTGCGATGCCCTTGCGCTCGTAGTTCACATACTCTTCGCGATCGTAGCCGGGCGGCGGCTCCTTGAGCATGATGCGGTTGGCGGGATTGCGGGTGACGCAGAAGCGGTAGTTGTAGGCCTGCGAGGCGCGGTCGGCCGTGAAGGGGATGGTGGGATCGACGGTTCCCTGATGCGCAGAGTAGGGGCGGATGTTGAGGCCCTCGGCGACGACGCTTTTTGGGGAACCTCCGGCGATGTTGACGAAGACCTTGCCCGCATGCGGCTCGTTGAATTCCGCGCGAGCCTCGCGACCAACGCGGAAAGTTGTCCCCGCCAACGCCATCAGGTCGCCCTCGTAGGTGGCGTCGGCGAAGGCGCGGGCCTTGACGCTGACGTCCTTGGTCGTCCCGTAGGCGCGGAGGGTCGCGCCTTGGAGCAGGCGGCCGCGCCGTTCGACGTCCGTCGGGTAGTGGTTCAGCAGGAGGGTGATGTTCTTTTCGCCGGCGATGAGGCGGTTGCACTCGCGCTCCATGACGTGCGGTTCCACCCAGCCGATGGGGTAATGCTCGTGGGTGTAGCGGGCGATCTGGTGATTCCGGGAATCTCGGCCGAACCGCGCGGCGGCGTCCTTTTCGATATTGGCCAGCAGTTCGGTGAAGAGCGGGGAGCGCGGTCCGCCGTAAAGGGCGTCCCATTGCATGAGTCCGTTGGCGAGCAGGCCGCCGATGTGGCCGTTGTGCTGGACGAGCAGGACGGTCAAGCCCTCGCGAGCGGCCCGCACAGCGGAGGCCACGCCGCCTGCGGTGCCGCCGACCACGACGAGGTCGTAGCCCTTGCCGTTCACCGCCGAAGGCTCGGCGGACTTGGCGAGGCGGATCGGTTCGGAGGAAGGCGGCGCGGTCTCGTTGCCGGGGACTTCCCGGGTGAGCGGCGACACCGCCACGGCGGCGGCCTGGAGTTGCCGTTCGCTTGGCGTGCCGGCTTCGGGATTGTGGGCGAAGCCGGCGTCGAGCTTTCCGGCGCGCTCCTTGTCCGCCATCGCAACCGGCAGGAACTGCACCGCGTCCACGACCACATAGCCGTCGGCGCCCTGGTTCGAAATCTCGACGAAGCCGGACTTTCCCTTCTTGAAGCGAAACCGGCCCAACGCGTTTGGGACGCCGTCCTTCAGGGCGGGTTCGCGTTGATTCACCGTCACGGTATGGTCCCCGTCGGCGCTGTGGATGATGACAGTGGCATTGCGGGCGCGGTTGGGGGAGCTTGTGTAGAGCAGGCGGACCTCGAAGTCGCCGGTCGCGGGGATGTCCGGCGTGAAGCGGGCCGACTGTTTCCCTTGTTCGCGGTTGTTGTCGTGGCGGTAGACGCGACCGATGTAAGGCGGGACGCGTCCGCTTTCCACCCATTCCCCCACATATTTGCCCGCGGTGTCGTCGAGGGCTATGCCGTTGGGCTTGGCGGTTGATCGGCGGGGCGAGTGTTTCCATTCCAAGACCTGTCCGTCCTTGAGCAGTTGCGCCCGGAGTTGCTTGTAAGCGATCTTTTGCGCCGGGACGCCGGCGGCGATGGCCAGGCTGGCGGCGGTGGCGGCGGACTGGCTGGTGACCATGAACACCGGCTCCATGCGGATGCTGCTGAAGGCGGTGTGCGAGGCGCTGAGCGCGAAGGTGACGAAGAGGTTTTCGCATTCGGCCTGTCTCGGGACGATGGCGCCGTAGCCGATGGGGTAGGGCGGGGCGCCTCCGCGGCCGGTGGCGGTCTTGCCTTCGCGCGTGACGACGCCGTCCTTTACGATGCGCCGGATCTCATGGGTGTCGGTCCCGTAGCTGCCGAGGCCGACGGACGCGGGCGCGGTCTTGCGACCGAAAGTGTGATGCTCGGTCATCACAAGGTCGGAGACCATGCGGCGGCCCTCGCGGATGTAGAGTTGGTGCGGCCAGCCGCTGTTGTCCTTGAATTCGTCGCGCGGCAGGCCAAAGCGCTTCACGTCATCGCGGACCTTTTCCGGAACGCGGGGATCGGCGGCGAGGAAATGCAGCAGCCCACGATGGTAGGCCTCCTGTTCCTTCAGCAGTTCGTCTCGCCGAGTGTAGGACGATTCGGGCCATTGCCAGCTCGCGCCGGGGAGGTTGCCGCCGAAGGTCGCGGTGTTGAAGTCAAACTTCCCGTTGGGCAATGGGTCGTACTTGGAGAACCAGCGCAGGTCCATGTCGTCGCCGAGTTCCTGACAGCCCTTGATGAAGCGGGCGACGATTTCGTAGCGCTTCGGGTCGTAATCCGGCGGAGGCGCGATGGCGATGCGGTTGGCATTGGTGGTGAGGCAGAGACGGAAGCAGTAAGCCTGGATGCCGGGCGCGGGATCGCCCTGCTTTCCGGGGGCGCCCGGGTTGATGAGGGGCAGCAGTCCGCTCTTGGGATTGCCGGGGACGACGTAGGGATCGAGAGGAAGGTCGCGGTCCCAGACGCCCTGTCCGCCGGGAACGCGGCCGTTGGCTCCGGGTTGCTTGTGGTCGGTGCGGGGTTTGTATTTGTCGGTGTAGTGGATGCCGTTGTAGGTCTCGTCGTATTTGGCGTTGCCCTCGCGGATGAGGGTGAAGGAGACGCCGGCCCCAGCCATCAGGTCGCCCTCGTAGGTGGCGTCGATGAACATTTTCGCGCGGAAGACCGCGCCGTCCTCCATGACAAGTTCCGTGATTCGGGCTCCGTTCTTTCTCACCTCGGCGAGTCGGGCGTTCTTGTGGACCTTCACCCCTGCTTCGCGCGCCATGGCGTCGAACAACTCCTCCGCGCGGTGGGGTTCGATGGCGTAGGCGCCGCCGGTGGCCGGGCCGCCTCGCTTGCTCTTGAAGGGCTGGTCCCAAGCCAGTTTCCGGCCGACGGTGGCGGCGAGCTTGGTGAAGTATTCGCGCGCGACGCCGCCGACCGAGCGCGGATCGCCGATGTCCACCGCGCTGAGTCCGCCCGTGGTCATGCCGCCGAGGTGGCGGCCGGGTTCGAGGAGGAGGACGCGCCTGCCCATCCGCGCGGCCTGCACGGCAGCGACCGTTCCGCCGGAGGTTCCGCCGTAGACGCAGACGTCGGCCTCAACGACCGGCGCGGCGGCAAGCCGGAGGCCGCCGTAGAGAAGCAGGGAAAGAAAGGCGAAGCGGGAGATGGCTTTCATGCGGGGTGCAGCATGCGGGAAACGGGTCGCGCTGAAAAACAAAACCGCTTGTCAGGCGTTTTCGATCCTGCATTTTCCGGCCATGAACAAACAGGGGTCTCCCGGTGATCCGGTCGGAAGCGGAATCAGACCGTATTCCGTCGTCGGCCTCGGGACCATCGTGGTGGACCACATGGTTGTGGTGGATCGCTTTCCGGAGCGGGACACCAAGAACGAGGTGGCGGAGCACTGGTTTCAGGTGGGCGGGCCCGTGCCGACCGCGTTGACGGCGGCGGCGCGGTTGGGCGCGCGCGCGGCCTTCCGCGGAAAGTGGGCGAAGGACCATCTTGGCGCGTTGATTGAGGAAGACCTGAGGCGGGAGGGCGTCGCCTTCGATCCGCCGGCGTGCGAAGCGGATTCACAGACGGGGTTCGCGCATGTCTGGGTGGAGCCGGATTCCGGGCGACGGACGTCGGTGTTTCATCGGGGTAGCCATGAAATCGGGGAAGGGGAGATCGACGGGGCAACGGTTGTGGGCTTCGATGCCTTGCATCTGGACGGCTGGTCGATGGGGGCTTCGATCAAGGCCGCCAAGGCGATGAGAAGCCGGGGCAGAACGGTGTTTCTGGATTTCGGTTCGCCGAGGCGACGGTTGGAGGAACTGCTGGCCGTGGTGGATGTTGCGAACTGTCCGTTGCAGTGTGTGGAACGTGTGTTCGGCGAGACGGACCCGGTTGTTGGCGCTCGGCGGATGCTGGAGTCTGGGCCGAGGCTGGTCACGGTGACGGATGGGGCGAGTGGCGCTTGGCTGGTTTCGCGGGAGGGAGACTGGCATCGGCCGGCGTTTCCGATCGACGCCGTCGACACCAATGGCGCGGGCGACACCTTTTGCGGGGCGTTGATTCACGCGGTGATGCAGGCGTGGGCGCCGGAGCGGATTCTGGCGTTTGCCTGCGCGGCGGCGGCCTTGAAGTGCCGGAGACGGGGAAACCGCGCGGCGTTGCCGACGGTAGGGGAGGTGGAGACGTTCCTCGCGCGAAAGGCGGGTTGAAGTCGGAGCGTGGGAGGCGGGTTCAGTTCGGTAAACGTCCGAAGTAGATCCTCGTGTCGTATAGGAATTTCACCTTTCCGGCCTCATTGTGCGCGTCGAACAGGGTTTCCAATGCGGCTCGGAGTTCGGCGTGACCCGTTTGGCCCTGATTGGGCGCATAGGAGGAGGAGAAGCAGCGGCCCAGCAGGCCGGCGAGGTCGAACTGCTGGATGTTTTCAAAGCGACTCTGCTCGAAATCGGCATGCCCGAAAAAACGGGCGAGCGCGGCTTCGTCGATGTTGCGATGGTCGACGGTCGCGTAGTCGGTGGAATGACGCAACAGCAGTTCCTCGTAGCCCTGGAGAAACGGCGTGGTGTCCACGCGCCGTTCATTCCAGATCAACGCGATCCAACCGTGGGGATGGAGAATGCGCAGAAACTCGGTCCGACAGCGTTCCGGATCGAACCAGTGGAAGGCCTGGGCGGCCACGACGAGGTCGATGGAATCAGCGGGGAGCCCGGTCTCCTCCGCCGCGGCGGAAACGCTGGTGAACCGGGGGAATTCTGCGAGCGAGGTTTCCGCCGCCGTCCTCATTTCGGCGTTGGGCTCGACGCCATAGACCCGGCAGCCTTCCTCCAACAGTAGGCGGGTCAGAATGCCGGTGCCCGAGCCGAGGTCCGCGACGGTCGCGTCGGCCGATAGACCGCATTCGTTGCGCAGCGTTTCCACGACCCGCGGCGGGTAGGAAGGGCGGTAACGGACATAGTCCGCCACACGGTCGCTGAATCGGGTGGTCGCGTCGTTCGGCATGTGGCGGAGTCTGGCGCAGGGACGCGGTGTTTCAAGGAAAGGGTGGGACGTTGGCGGGGATTTGCTGGGACGCCGGGGTGGCCAACGGGGGCGCGAACTGTCCCCAGTGGGCGGCCCAGGGACGTGCTCACGCAGGTTCATTGGGGACAATTCGCCCTGCCTGGCGTGTGATGGCCGTGTTTTGGAGCCCTGACCTTTTTCTTTTCAAGGCGTCGGTATTCCGCCTCAATCGCCGTATGAATCGAAGGACTTTCCTGGGAACCGGGGCCGCCGCGATGGCTGCCGTGCCGCTTGGCGTTCACGCCGCTGATTCGAAGCCCGGCAATCGGGGCGGTGGAGTGAAACTTGGCATCTCTTCCTACTCGTACTGGCATTTTCGTCCGCCGAAGACGCCGATCGAGAAGGTGATCGAGGAGGCGAGCCGTCTGGAGGTCGAGGGCGTGGACATTCTGCACCGGCAGATGGACAGCGAGGACCTCGGCTACCTGAAGAAGTTGAAGCGGACGGCATTCGTGAACGGCGTTGATCTGATCTGCCTGTCGATCCATCAGGATTTTGTGGATCCCGATCCGGAGGTGCGCGAGCGCAACATCCGGCATACGGAGAAGTGCATCGAGCTGGCGCATGAGATGGGCATCCCCGGCATCCGGCTCAACTCGGGTCGCTGGGGGACGATCAAATCCTTCGACGATCTCATGGCGGCGCGGGGCGAGGAGCCGGTCCTGCCCGGTCACACGGAGGATGAAGGCTTCAAGTGGTGCATCGATTCGATCGAGAAATGCCTGCCGCTGGCGGAGAAAAGAGGTGTCGTTCTGGCCCTGGAGAATCATTGGGGACTCACGCGCACGCCGGAAGGGCTGTTGCGTATCCTGGACGCCATTGATTCGCCTTGGCTGGGAGCCCTGATGGACACCGGAAACTTTCTGGAAGATCCCTATCCCAAGCTCAAGCGCGTCGCGCCCAAGGCGGTGTTCGTGCAGGCGAAGACGTATTTCGGCGGCGGCGAATGGTATACGCTGGACCTGGACTATCGTCGCGTGGCGAAGATCCTGGCCGATGTCAATTACCGCGGCTACGTGTCGCTGGAGTTTGAGGGCAAGGAGGCGGCGGCTTCGGGCGTGCGGAAAAGCGTGAAGTTGCTGCGCGAGGCGTTTGGGGGGTGAGTCGGTCTCGCATTGATATGCGGCGGTCGCAGACCGCCGCTACAATTGTTGGGTTGTAGAGGCGGTCTGTGACCGCCTCTTTCTCCGGCTAAGCCCGCCTCACTTCTTCACTCGGCGCCCTGTGTTCCGATGCAGTAGAGGTTCTCGTAGCCGCGGATGAAGATCTGGCCGTGGCTGATGGCGGGGGAGGCGAAAACCTTTTCGCCCAGTTCGTTCCGGGCGACCTGCTGAAATTTCTTCCCGGGCTTTACAACGGTGGTCTCGCCGAGGTCGGAGACGAAGTAGACGAGGCCCTTGGCGGAGACGAGGGAGGCGTGATGGGAGCCCAGTTTCTCCTGCCACTGGAGTTTGCCGGATTTCGCGTCGAAACAGCACGCGTAGCCGGTGTCGGAGACGACGAGGAAGAAGTCGCCGGCGGAAATGGGGGAGGGAACGTAGGAGGTCCAGGAGGCGCGTTCGTGATGCCAAGGGATCTGCGCGTCGCCGATCGTGCCGCTTCCGTCGTGCCGCAAACCGAGAACATGGTGTTCGGGGAAGCCGCCGGTCATGAACAGCAGGTCGGCCTTGGGGTTGTAGACGAGGGACGCGACGAATTGCTCGGTCGGACCTTCGAGATACCAGTGGAGTTTGCCGTTTTCGGGATCGTAGCTGGCGACGGACTGGTCGCCAGAGAGGATCATCTGGGTGCGGCCGCTGAGTTCATGGATGATCGGGACACAGTAGCTGCGGGTCTTGTTTTTGCGGGGCGTCTTCCAAATCTCGCGGCCGGTCCCGCGGTCGAACGCCACGATGTAGGAGTCGCCGTCGTGGTCGCCGTTCACGATGACCTTGTCCTTGTGGAGGATGGGCGAACTGCAGAAGCCGTGTTTGCTGGCGAAGGGGCCGGGGCGGCTTTCCCACTGATTCCTTCCCTTGAAGTCGTAGGCGGCGACGACCATCTGATCCACGTCGAGGAACGCCACATAGACCAGTTTGCCGTCCGTGGCGGGGGTGCTGGAGGCGCGGCTGTTCAGCCGGTGGACGCGTTCGAAGGGCGACTTCACCACGGTCTTCTGCCAGAGGATCTTCCCTGACTTGCGGTCGAGGCAGAGCAGGGCGCGGCCTTCGGTCTCCTCCAGGGCGGTGACGGTGAAGACGCGGTCGTTCCAGACAATGGGCGACGCGTGGCCGTAACCGGGGATGCGGGTCTTCCAGACGATGTTCTCGGTCGGGCTCCAGCGGACGGGGACTTCCTTCTCGGCGCTGGTTCCGTCGAGGCGGGGGCCGCGCCAGGCGGGCCAGTTCTCGGCGGAGGCGGAGGCGACGGCGGCGCAGAGCGTCAGCAGGCAGATGAAACGGTTGTTCATGGCCGGGGACTCTTGTCCGGGCGGGCGGGGACTTCAAATCTGAAATGATTGATAAACCAGCCGTGGCCGCCTAGGTTCCGGCCGATTTCATGAGTCTTGAAGGATCCGTCATCTTGATCACCGGCGGCACCGGCTCGTTCGGCAGCCGCGTCGCGAAACATCTCCTTTCGAAGAACCCGAAGGAGATCCGCATCTTCAGCCGCGACGAAAAGAAGCAGTGGGAGATGAAGAAGTCGTTTCCCGGCCTGCGGTATTTCGTCGGCGACGTGCGGGACTATGACCGGCTGCACGAGGCGATGCACGGCGTCGATTACGTCTTCCACGCGGCGGCCTTGAAGCAGGTGCCTTCCTGCGAGGATTTTCCCTTTGAAGCGGTGAAGACGAATGTCATCGGCTCGCAGAACGCCTGTCGGGCCGCGCGGGCGAACGGGGTGAGGACGATGGTGGCGCTCAGCACGGACAAGGCGGTCAAGCCGGTCAACGCCATGGGCATGAGCAAGGCGATGATGGAGAAGGTTGTCTGCAGCCAGAACCGGTTTGAGAACGACACCACTTTCTGCTGCGTGCGCTACGGCAACGTCATGGGCAGTCGCGGCTCTGTCATTCCGCTGTTCCGGCAGCAGATCGAGAACGGCAAGCCGCTCACGCTGACCATTCCCGAGATGACGCGCTTCTTGATGACCCTGGATCAGTCCGTGGATCTGGTCTTCCAGGCGATGACCAATGGGAAGGGCGGGGAGATCTTCGTCCGCAAGGCCCCTGCCTGCACCGTGCAGACCCTCGCGGAGTCCATGCGACGCAAATACAGCCCGCAGGGCGACGGGCATCCCATCGAGTCGATTGGCATCCGTCCCGGCGAGAAGATTCACGAGATCCTGGTCAATGAATACGAGATGCTGCGCGCGACGGAGTCCGAGCAGTATTTCACGATTCACCCGGAATACCGTAAGCCGGAGAATCCGGTCCAACGGCCCCTGGGCGAGGAATACACCTCAGCGAACACGGACCAGTTGACGGATTGCGAGGCGGTCGCCGACCTGTTGGACGCGATGGGGGAGACCGAGTTCTACGACTGAACATGTTCTGGGTTTGGCTCTGCCTGTATTTCCTGACCGGCAGTTGCGTTTATTGGGCTGTCTGTCGGTGGTGCGATGCAGAGGCCGAGGATTACCTCGCTCCATTTCTTGCGCTGGGTTCCTTGCTTCTCGGTCCCGAGGGATAGTTCTTTATTCTCTTCTGGCCGATCTTGATTTTCTTTGTGCCTGGTGAGTTGCGCAGGAGTAAGCAGGCGGAGATTGAGATGAGGCGCCGGGAGGCTGAGCCGTCGCGGCTCGCCGCGGAGGAGCGAAAGGCGTGGATTGGCAGGAGGGGCGTCTCGGTTTCATCCCTTGCGCCGGGAGGCCGGGTGAGGATCGACGATGAAAAGCGCGACGCGATCGCGGAATGCGGGGTGATCGATCGGGATGTTGGAATCGAAGTCGTCCGAAAGGACGGACACGTCCTGGTTGTTCGCGTCGACGATTCCGAGAACGGAGGGTGATTCTCCTACTCCCCGTAGAGATCCGTTCGCGGTTTGACTGCGTCCCTTAGCGCGACGGCGATCTTCCCCAAGGTCCAGTAGAATCCGCCAACCTGCTTGCGGCCCTCGCGGGCGATCTCAGCGGCGTATTCCGGATGGGCCCGGAACATCTTGGCCTTCACGGCCGTCCGGGCAGCGAAGAGGCATCGCAGCTTGCGCGCGCGGACCCAGCGGGCGAGGGCCCTCTCCCCGATCATCTGCGAGATGCCGTCGATCGCCCGCCATTCGTCCAGCACCCAGGCCTGGAGTTTCTTCGTGTTTGCGTTGGTCATGCTGTCCGCGTGCTTGCGGAACTGGCAGAGCGTCTTCGGGGATTCGAAGATCCCGGTTCCGGCCGCCGCCCAACCGGCGTGGAACATGACATCCCCCACGTGCGGGTAGTCGAGGGGGAAGAGACACGGCGCCGGTTGGCGGTTCGTCCGGTGGATGATGGCATCGATCAGGATCGACTTCAGCTCCGATTGCCGGATGAGGAAATCCCGTGTCGAGACTTCGCGGGCGGCGCCGACACAGGTCGGGGGCGGACCGGGTTCCGCGTTTCCCTCCTCGTCGATGAACTCGTATTGGCAGAAGGCCATGGCCGCGCCGGGGCGATCATCGAAAAGGCCGAGCAGTTCCTCGTAGAATTCCGGCTTGATGATGTCGTTTGCGTGGAGGATGTGCAGGTAGTCCGTCTCCGAAGAGAAATCCAGCGCGCGGTTGTGATTGGGGAAGAGCCCGAGGTTCTTCTCGTTCAGGACGTGCTCCACGCGGAGGCCAGGGAAGTTCACGGCGACCTCCGCCGTTCTGTCGGTCGAGCGGTCGTCGAGCACGATGACCCGGTCGGGCAGGCGGGTCTGGGCCGCCACGGATGCGAGAGTCGCCGGGAGGAAGGCCTCGGCGTTGTAGGCGGGGATGACGGTGGTCAGCAGGCTCATCGGGCGCCCGGGGTTGGCGCCGGCAGGCTTCGGGCCGGCACACCGCGCACATCCTTGATGGCGATGAGGTTGAAGGCGTGGCGGTGATTTACGTCCGCGCGCAGCGCCCACGCGAGCAGCGCGTCGCAGGCCGACGCGCCGGGGAAACGATACTTCAGTCCGCCCGCGTAGCCGTGGAAGGCCTTGGTTCCCGTCGTGCCGAAGACCTCGTAGCCGCGACCGATGAAATCCTCGGCGAACCAGCCGGAGAGGTGGCGTTGGTATTCGTTCCCGAATTCGGGGCCCTGCGGCACGAATCCATTCGGCGTCTGGATCAGGACGAACTTCGAGGTCAGCGCCTCGCACTTGTCCAACAGTTCGAAGCCCCGGGCCTTGGGCAGGTGCTCGATGACGTCGTTGGCCACGACCAGGTCGAACGGATCGCCCCCCAACCGCTCGCGGATGTCGTCGGCCTCCAACTCGAGGATGTTCGCCACCAGGTAGTCGTCGTGCTGGTCGCGCTCACGGGATTTCTCAATGGCGCCTTCAAACGCGTCGATGCCCGCCGTGCGCACTGCGGGGCGAAAGCCGGACAGAACGGAGTTCTCGCCGCAGCCCAGGTCCAGGGCGCGTTTGACGCCGCCTTGGTTGATGAGGCGTTCGGTGTGATCCCGTGCGTCCGGTTGCAGAATCAGTTTTTTCAGAAGTTGTTTCAAAACAGCCTTTCGTGCGGCGTCAGGCCCACTCGTGAAGTTCCATCAGTTGTCTCCCGATTTCGGGCCGGGACAGGCCCGGCTGCAGGGTGCGGTCGATCGTCTCGGGCGCCTCGACCGGTTGGATCAGGTTTGGCCGCTTCCAGATTTTCGCGATGGTCTTCAGGAGTTCGTATTTCGAGACGGCGGAGGCGGCGGCCGCTTGGAGGAGGTTGCCCTCGGGACGGATGGCGCCTCGGATGAGCTCATGCGCGATCTTCGCCCACTCCAGGGTGGTGACGCCGTTCCACAGGTGGTTGGTGAATCCCCGCACTTCGCCGGTCTGGCTGAGAAACCACCCCATCAGCCCGCTGGCGCCGCCTTCCAGCTCCGGACCGATGATGGAGGTCCGGATGACCACGCCGTCGGTTCCGGTCAGCGCGTCTTCGCCGAGGATCTTGGACCAGCCGTAGTCGTCCGTCGCGTCGCGGTCGTGGCCGGTTGGGTAGTCGCCGGTCTGGCCGGAGAAGACGCAGTCGGTGCCCGCCTGGATCAGGCGCTGTCCCGGTTTCAGGCGGTTTGAAAGCTGCAGCGGGAGCAGCGCGTTGGCCAGGAGGAGTTCGTTGCGGTCGGCGGACTTCTGCTTGATCCGGCCCAGCGCATTGATGACCCAGGCGCAGCCGGATTCCCGCGCCTCCTCCACCAGCGGGTCCCTGGGAGCGCCGCTGAAACGGCTGTCCGAGGTCGCGACTTCGCAGCCCTTTTCCCGCAGGAAACGCGCGACGACGTGACCCAGCATCCCGCGATGCCCTAGAACAAAAACTCGCATCGGCGGAACGTAACGAATGCCGTCCGCGCTGTCGATGGGGGAAGAACCCAACGCGGTAGCGGAAGTTCAGGTGGGGCGAATTGTCCTCAATGAGCCGGGCTTGGACATGCTCACGTCGGCTCACTGAGGACAGTTTTGCCCTACCCGCTCCCTGAAGGCAGCGAGCTTCCTTCCTGACAAATCCGGTTTTCCGCATTACCAGTCTTCCTCCGATGCGCGACCTGATCCCGAAGCCGTTGTTGGAGATCCTCGAAAAGGAACCCCGTTTGGAGGATTCCTTTCTCGTGGGTGGCTGCGTGCGCGATGCGCTGCTGGGAATGCCGATCAAGGATTTCGATGTCGAGGTCCATGGCGTCGGCTACGAGGATCTGGTGGAGGCGTTGGGGAAATGGGGCAGGGCGGATCTGGTGGGCCGGTCGTTCGGCGTGGTCAAGCTGACCGTCCGAGGCGGAGAGACCTACGATTTCGCCATCCCGCGCCGCGATTCCAAGGTGGCGCCGGGGCACAAGGGATTTGAGGTCGAATTCGATCCCGGAATCTCCAGGCAGGAGGCGGCGGCCCGGCGCGACTTCACGATCAACGCGCTGATGTACGATCCGCGCGGGGACGAGATTCTGGATCACTTCGGCGGCCGGGAGGATCTGGAGAAGCGTGTCCTGAGGCACACGAGTCCGGCTTTTGTGGAGGATCCGTTGCGCGTGTTGCGCGGGATGCAGTTCGCCGCGCGCTTTGAGCTGACGCCCGCCCCGGAAACCGTCGAACTTTGCCGCTCGATCAGGGAGGGTTTCCACGAACTGGCAAAGGAGCGGTTGCGCGAGGAGTGGTTCAAGTGGGCGGCGAAGAGCGCGCGCCCTTCCGCCGGGCTGTTGTTCCTGGAGGAGACCGGGTGGCTTGACCATTTCCCCGAGTTGGGGGCGCTTCGTTCGACGCCGCAGGATCCGGAGTGGCATCCCGAGGGGGATGTGTTCATCCACACCTGCCATTGCTGCGATGCGCTGGCGCGGTTGCCCGAATGGCGGGAGCGGAACGAGGCGGACCGGGTGGTCTACATGCTGGGAACGCTTTGTCACGATCTGGGCAAACCGCAGACGACGCACGAGAAGGAGCGCGGGGGGAGGATGAGGATTGTCTCGCCCGGCCACGCCGGTGTGGGGGTGGATGTTGCGGACTCCTTTCTGAAACGCATTGATGCGCCGCAGGAAGTCCGGCAGCGCGTCCGGCCGCTGGTGCAGTGCCACATGGCCCATCTGGACGCCATATCCGACCGCAGCGTGCGTCGGTTGGCCAACCGCCTCCATCCCGAGACCATCGAGGGCCTGGGGTTGGTCATTGTGGCCGACCACATGGGCCGTCCGCCCCGGCCGGCCGAGGCCCCGCCTACCATGAAGGAGCTTCAGGCTCGCGCCCGTGCGCTTGAACTGGAGAAATCGGCGCCGGCGCCAATTCTCCAGGGGCGTCACCTGATCGAACGAGGCATGAAACCCGGCCCGGAGATGGGCGCGCTGTTGAAGAGCGCGTTCGAGGCTCAGTTGGATGGTGAGTTCGCGGATCTGGCGGGAGGGGTGGAATGGCTGGAGGGGAAGAACCGGGAATGACTTCCCTCCGCTGAACCTCGCTCCGGTTTGTGGGCTCACCACGCGGATGTTCACCCCCTTTTGTTTCACCGATGGCTCAGGGAAACGAAAAGGCCCGATTTCGGATTGGCTGTAAGCCGAGTTCTGTCTGCCCCGTTGCCGGGGGAGAGAATCATTTGTCTGAGCGACCCTACCCGAAATCCTGTCCCGAGGGACGCGGAGCGGGCAACTCCTGGATCTCCTATTTGGTCTTGCACCCGATGGGGCTTGCCGTGCCTCCGCGATTGCTCTTGGAGCGGTGGGCTCTTACCCCACCTTTTCACCCTTACCCTCCTCCGCCGAGGCTTCGGAGGGCGGTTCGTTTTCTGTGGCGCTTTCCGTCGGGACGCCTCGCGGCGTCGTCTCCCGCGTGTATCCCGGGCCGTACCCGGGTTACGCGGCATCGTGCCCTGTGGTGTTCGGACTTTCCTCCCCCGCATCGCCGAGGCGCGCGGGAGCGATTCTCCGCCAATCCGAAATCGAGCGGCGGGAAGGTAGCGTGGGGGGGGCGTGATCGTCAAACGTTCAACTTGAACGCTCAACATCAAACGACGAGGTCGGTTTCCTCTGAGTAAAAGAGGATGCGGCCGCAATTGGGGCAGGTGACCAGTTCCTGTTCCTGGCGGCAGGAGACGGTCGTCTGGACGGGGGACTGCATGTGGCAACCGGCGCACATGTTCTCCCCGTTGATGGCGACGACGGGATTCTGCTTCACCTTGAGGAGACGTTCATAGAGGCGGAGCGCGCGACCCTCAACCGCGGCGGCCAGTTCACCCCGGTCCGCTTTCAGGGACTCGAATTCCGTCTTTAGTTCCTTCTCCCGGTCGTCGAACTTGGCGATCTGGGAGTCGATGCCCGCCTTGATCTCCGCGGCCTCCTTCTTGGCGTCGGCCACGACGACCGCGACCTCCTCGGCCTTTTCCATCAGTTCGAGTTGCCGGTCCTCCAGTTCGCTGATGGCCTGCTTGCAGGTTTCGATCTGGTTGCCGAGGGCCTTGTATTCCTCGTTCTTCTTCGTCTCAAGCTGCTGCTGGGAGTATTTGGCGATCTGATCCTTCTTGGCGATCACCGCGTTCTCCAGGTCTTTGCGCTCGCTCTCGACGTGGTTGGACTGCGTCTTGGCGTCGTTGAGGATCGTCTCGCACTTGGACATCTTCGCGCGCATGGCGGCGCGTTGGGGCTCCACGGAGTCCAGCTCGGTCTTGGTTCGGTGAATCTTCTGGTCGCGTTCCTGAAGGTTGAGGAGTTTTTCGATGACTTCGAGCATGTTGACTTGGCAAATTGGGTGTGGAAACCTATCGGCCTCTTCCCGGCAAGTCAATCGCCAGTCTGGCCTTTCGGGGAAGGGTTTTCGATCGTCGGCCCAGACGATTCAAACTCCGTGAATCCGGTCAGAATCCGATCCTGCAAATGACACGATTTTTACATTCCGCGGTCCTGGCCTCGGTCCTGGCCCTGTCGGGCGGGATGAGCGGCCGGGCGGCGGAGATTTCCGAAGCGTTGCGGCATGCGCGGCTGCTGAACCAGGCGTTCGTCGAGGCGGTGGAGAAGGCCTCTCCGGCCGTGGTGGTCCTGGTGGTGGAACAGAAGTTTGAGCATCCGCCGATCGATGGAGATCACGGAGGCGGGGACGGGAGCGGTCCGCGTCGGTCCCCGGAGGATTTCCGGGAATGGTGGCGACGACAGTTGGAGCAGTCCCCGTTGGAGGGGCGGGGCTCGGGCATCGTGGTCCGGCAGGACGGCCATATCCTGACCAACGCGCATGTGGTGGACGGGGCCGACAAGATCACGGTCCGCTTTCAGGATGGACGCAGTTTCCCGGCGAAGGTGACGGGGATTGACCGGCGGTCCGAGGTGGCCGTGGTGAAAATCGAGGGCGAGGGGTTTCCCGTGGCGCGGATAGGCGATTCCGGGAAGTCGAGGGTCGGGGAGATGGCCATTGCGATCGGGGCTCCCTTCGACCTGGATTACAGCGCGACCTTCGGTCATATCAGCGCGAAGGGGCGTTCGGAGATCCTGAATCGCGCGGAGTTGATGGACCAGGACTTCATCCAGACCGACGCCAGCATCAATCCGGGCAACAGCGGCGGGCCGCTGATCAACATCGAGGGCGAGGTGATCGGCATCAACACGATCATCCGCGGCATCGGCACGGGCATCGGTTTTGCCATCCCCATCAACCTGGCCATGAAGGTGGCCGACCAGTTGATTGAGCAGGGGCGTTATGTGCGCTCCTGGATCGGGGTCGAGGTGACCGATTTCCGGGAGTTTCCCCGGATGCGGGACTTTTCGGGCGGGGTGTCCGAGGGGGTGATCGTGATCGCGATCCATCCGGCGGGGCCCGCGGCTTCCTCGGAGTTGTCCCCGGGGGACATCGTGACGCGTGTTGCGGGGCGTCGGGTCTCGACCCGCGAGGAATTGATCAAGGCCGTGCGGAGTCGCGACGTGGGTTCGGACGTGGCCCTGGAGTTCATCCGGGTGAATGAGGAACGGAAGCCGGTCCCGATGAGCCTGAAGCTGGAGCCGGGCGAGTTTCCGGAGCGGGTGTTCCGGCGGTCAAGAAGCCGTTGGTCCGGCGGCCGGGCGGAGGTCTCGGCGAAAGGGATCTCCATTGTCGATCTGACAGATGAACTTGCCGGCAGTTATCGCGTCCCGTTGGAAACGGGGGTGGTGGTAACGGATCTGAAGGATGTGCTGGAGCCGGAGTTTCTCGGTCCCGGGGACATCGTGACGAAGATTGACGGTCGCCGGGTGACCGGCGTGGAGAGTTTCAAACGCGCCGTCGAGGCGGCGGATCTCCGGAAAGGCGTCGTGATCACCTATATCAGCGACCATCCGTTGCGGCGGGACTGGCGGCGGATGGAGATTGTCGTGTCCCATCCCTGAGCGCCTCGCGCCGTTTCCCTGAACCTCAGTTTTACAACACACTCCCATGGCATTGCCCTTCAAACTCAAGTCCGAACTGGATGTATTGCCTGTCTATCAACCGGGGCGTCCGATCGAGGAGGTCGCCCGCGAACTGGGCAGGCCCTTTGAATCCATCGACAAACTGGCCTCGAACGAGAATCCGCTTGGCGCCTCGCCCCGCGCCTTGGAGGCCGTCCGTGACGCGGCCTCCAAAATGCATCTTTATCCGGACGGAAACTGCTTTTACTTGCGCAATCGCCTGGCGGAGAAACTGGCGGTCAACCCGGCGAACCTGATCTTCGGCAACGGATCCAACGAGATCCTGGAACTTCTGGGGCACGCGTTGTTGCAGCCCGGGGATGAGATCGTCATCTCGCAGTATTGCTTCGTGGTTTATCCGATTGTCGGCAGGTTGTTCGGGGCTGATGTGACGTCCGTGCCGGCCCGCGACTACGGGCACGACCTGCCGGCCATGCTGGACGCGGTGACCGATCGCACGCGGATCGTCTTCGTCGCCAATCCCAACAATCCGACGGGCACCTTGGCATCGCGCGAGGACGTGGTCGAGTTGGTGAGCCGTCTGCCGGAGCGTGTGCTTCTGGTGATGGATGAGGCGTATGTGGAGTTTCTCGACGATCCGGTGGACCTGCTGGCGTTGATCCGGCGGGGCGACCATCCGAATCTCTTTGTGACGCGCACCTTTTCCAAGATCCACGGGCTTGCGGGACTGCGCGTGGGGTATGGCGTGGGGCATCCGGAGTTCATCGCGGGGCTGGAGCGCGTGCGCGAGCCGTTCAACGTGAACTCGCTGGCGCAGGCTGGCGCGCTGGCCGCGTTGGACGACGACGAGCATGTCGACCGGACGCGGGCGGTCAACGCGGAGGGGCTGGAGTTCTTTGTGGCGGCGTTCCGGCGTCTGGGGCTGGAGTTCGTGCCGTCGAGCGGGAACTTCGTTCTGGTCAGGGTGGGGGACGCGGGGAAGGTCTTTGCCGGATTGCAGGGGCGCGGCGTCGTCGCCCGGCCGGTCGCCGGCTACGGTCTGCCGGAGTGGGTGCGGATCTCGGTCGGAACGGCGTCGCAGAATCGCCGCTGCTTGGAGGCCTTGGAAGAGGTTCTGTCCGGCGCGGACGGGGAACGCTAGTCGATTCAGTCCTGGGTCTCGCAGGTAGACCGCGGGTTGGCAATACAGGCGGGGCGAACTGTCCTCGGGGAGCCGGCGTGAGCATTTCCCGCGCGGCTCACTGAGGACAGTTTTCACCCGCTCTCCGCCCGTCGCACCTTCTCTGGAGCGACACGATCCATGCGAACCCCGACCACTGATTACTGATTACTGATTACCGCCTCCTCCTTGAGATAGCCGGAGACCTGGTTGCGGAGGATCTCGGTCCGTTCCCGGGCCAGCGCGTCAACCAGAGCTTTCGTGAACCGGGGATCGCCGTTGCGTTGGAGGATGTCCATCGAGGTGTAGGCATACCCACGGATCTGGACGTTCCAGTGGCGGACGGCGCTGCTGAGGATGGTCAACAGGTCGTCGGAACTGGCCGCGAAATCCCAACCCAGGGCGCGACGGACATTCTGATGAATCCCCAGGACTGCCGCCTCGATCAGGCTGTCGTCTTCGGGATTGGCGCGGATCAGTTCGGCGATCGCCTTGAGGATCTCGGCCTTGGAGTCCTTCCGTTCCATCAGGCGGCTGATGGCGTGGTTGCGGGCCTCCTTGTGATCCCCCTTCAGTTGCTCCAGGAGGAAGGCCCGGGCGGTCTCGGGGAAGAGGTATTCCACATGGGTCATCAGCGCCCGCTTGATCAGTTGCTGGCGGTTTGGGTCCTTTTCGACGGCCTCAAGTTCGCGCAGAACCTTCCACCCGCGGTGCGTCCGGGAGATCTCGGCCAGACTTTCGTAGGCCAGATCGACAATGAGGCTGGCGTCCTTGCGCAGGGCGTTCTGCTTGAACAACTCGACGGTCGCGTCGTCAGCCTTGGCCAGGTCAATGCGGAGGTGGTTGAGCATCTCGTACTGTACGGTCGGCGCGACATCTTCGAAGACCGTCCGAATCAACCGGTCGGTCAGGGCGGGGTGGCGCACGGCTACGGTCTGAAAGACGCGCAGGGCGAAACGGTCGTCGTCGCTGGCGATCCAGGCGGGGGCGAGAATCTCGACCTCCTCAAGCGGGATCTCCTGGAGCAGCACCATGGCGTAGTTGTGTCGTCGGAATGTCGTCGGGTCGTGGATCTTGGCGAGAAAGACCTCCCGGACGGGCGGGGCTTCCGGGTGGCCGCGCAGGGCGTTGACAGCCTCTTCCGGATAGATGCCCTCCTTGGGGTGGAGCAGAAGGGAGAGCAGGGGCGCGTAGTTTCCGAAGGCGGGTTTGGCCTTGAGCAGGCCGATGAGGCGACGTTGTTTCAGGGTGTCCAGCTCCGGGAGAATCTGGGCGATCAATGGGGCGAGGGCGTCGGAGCCGGTCGAGATCCCGGCGCGGCAGATGTCCTCGCGGAGGAAACTGTTTCCGTCGCGCGCGAGTTCAGTGAACTGCTCGATCGCTTTTTCCGGCCGGTTGTAGATCAGGGCCTGCGCCGCGCGCATCTCCAGCCGTTCCTCCGCATCCACAAGCGGCGCGTCGGAAGGAACCTCGGGAAACAGCTCGAAGACCGGCAGCTTCTCCAAGGTTTTGGCCAGTTCCTTTTCGAGGGCCTGCTGCCGGTCGGCAATGATACCCTCGGCGTCGCGCGCGGCCTGGTTCAGGAGCGGGTCGAGCATCACTTGGGCCGGCACGGGGACCACGGCTCGGAAGATCTCCAGTTCGTCCCAGGTGGTCGTGATCTCGGTGGAACCGACCGTCGCGAACCACACCTCGACGCGTTCCGGCACGCGCGGCATGGACGCGCTGATCGCCTGTTCCCGGGTGTCGAGAATCCGGTTGGATGCGTGCACGAGGTGGGTGCGGATCGCGATGGATTTCCAGGTCGCCTTGTCCTCGCGGGCGTCGAACGAATCCCCGTAGACCAGCCGGAAGCCGTAGCGGTCCTGCCATTTCTTGACGAGCGCGGCGCGGATGATCCCGTTGAATGCGTCAGAGTTGCCCGAGAACGTGACGCGGACCCACTTTGCCGCGGCGTCCTTGCGCGCTTCGGCGATCTCCTCATGCCGGGCCGCCCACTCGTCGCGCAATTGGGGGAAGCCGTAGTAGGCGAAATCCCGGGTCATGGCGTCCGCTGTCGGCACATCGAAATCCGAGTTCTTGACCCGCTCGATGACGCTGTCGAAGTAGGCGGCGACGTCGTTGAGGTAGGAGGACTCCAGATGGTCGAACCAGCCGCGCACGGTGACGCCGGGACGGAACTCCCGGGTGGGCCAGCGTTGCAGGTATCGTTTGGCGGTGGTCTTGGCATCGACCAATGCCTGGTAGGCGCCCTTGGCGTCGTCCGCCGCCATGGCTTCGCGGCCGTGCGCGATCTGGGCCTCGGCGCGCTGGGCTTCCAGTTCCATTTCCTGGATGCGCCATTCTGGAAGGCCCGCCCTCACGTCGCGCGCCGCCTGGCTGGAGTCCGCCTTCAGCCAGGCGCGGGTGATGAAGGCGGCGGTTCCGAGGAACCCGGCGACGAGGAGCAGCAACAGCCAACTCACCCCGATCCCGCCGCGCCGTCGTTCTTTCCGCTGCTCCGGCTTTGGTTCGGGCTCAGGAAAACTGGTGAACAGGTCCACGGCGGGGTGGCGGTCGATGGCGGCTCGCCCGCGTCAGGCGAGGCCCAGGTTTTGGACGATGCGGGTCGTGGGGGCCGCCTTGTTGAGGGTGTAGAAGTGGATGCCCGGCGCGCCGGCGGCGAGCAGCCCTTCGCATTGGCGCGTTGCGTAGTCGATTCCGAACTCCATGGTCGCCTCGTCATTGTCGCCCAGTTCCTCCAGGCTGGCGAGCAGGGGCTCCGGCAGTCGCGCGCCGCAGAGCGCGGTGAAGCGTTTGATCTGCGCGCCGCTCAGGATGGGGATGATGCCAGGGACGATCGGCTGCGCCGCGCCCAGTTCCGCGCGCATGTGGCGGGTGAATTCGAGGAAGTCCGCGTTGTCGAAGAAGAGTTGGGACAGCGCGAAGTCTGCGCCCGCGTCGAACTTGCCCTTCAGATAGTTCCAGTCCGTCAGCTTGTCTGCGCAGTGGATGTGACCCTCGGGGAAACCGGCGCAGCCGATGCTGAAACCGCCCCGGTCTCGGATGAACTCGATCAACTGGTAGGAATACTCGAAGCCGCCGTCGGTCGCCGTCCACTCGCCGCCGTCCGGCGCGTCGCCGCGCAGGGCCAGGATGTTCTGGATGCCGCGGGACTTCGCCTCGTCCAGCACCGCGCCGATCTGCTCCCTGGTCGAGCAGACGCAGGTCAGGTGCGCCATCGCGGGGATGCCGAATTCATTCTGGATCCGCTCGACGATCTCCAGGGTCTTGTCCCTCGTGCTGCCGCCCGCTCCATAGGTGACGGAACAGTAGTCCGGATTCAGCTCCTTGAGGGCCGGCAGGGTCTTGTTGAAGAAGGTCTCTTCGCCCTTCTCGGTCTTGAAGGGGAAGAACTCAAAGGAAACCGCCGGTTTTCCGGCGGCCTGTTTGGCGGCAATGATGTCCCGTATGTGCTGCATCGTGTGCGGGGACTATGGTTGCATCCCGCCAGCAATTCAAGAGGGGGGATGGGGGAGGCGGGTTGCGTGATCTGCGATCGGGCCTGGAGCGATCGTTCTCGAGCCTCCAGGACGAGGGAGAGCCTGCTGCCTGACGTCAGTCGTCTTTCTTCCCTCGCAGGGGCGGCTTCAGATCGGGAAGCGGTTGGGAGCGCGGGTAGCGTTCGCGATGGGGTTGCAGTTCGTCGGCCTGCGACTCGGTCCATTTATCAAGGTTCGCTTTCAGTCGGATGATCCGGGCCTGCTGATCAGGCTCGTCGGCCAGGTTGCGCTGCTCGAACGGATCGTTTTCCAGGTCAAAGAACTCCCATTCCGGGCGGGTGTAGTAGCGGGAGAGGACCTCCTTCGCTTCGGGGTCGCGGCGGGCTGCCTCGTCCCAGGAATCCCAGAACGCGCCGGCGCCGTCCTTGCGGAGGCGGTCGGAGTGGTTCGTGAACCAGGCGTCGGGGCGGAGGTTGTGGATCAGCTTGTGCCGGCCCATCCGCACCGCGCGGATGGGGAAGACATTCATGGTTCCGTCGCCGGTGTGTGTGGTGAAAATGATGTCCCGATGGGAGGTCTTTTCGCCCAACAGGACGGGCTTGAAGGAACGGCCGTCGATGTCGGCGGTCGTCCTGACCCCGGCCGCGTCGAGGAGGGTGGGGAGCAGGTCCGTCCAGTTGACCATGGCGTCGCTGCGAACCCCGGCTTCAATCCTGCCCGGCCAGGAAACGACCAACGGGATGCGGGCGCCGAAGTCGTAGAGGTTCCATTTACCCATGTGCCATTGGCCTCCGTGGTCGCTGGTGAAAAGAAAGACGCAATCGTCGCCGAACCGTTCCTTCGCGAAGACGCGGATGCGGCCCAGTTCCTCGTCCATGCCGGTGACGTCCGTCAGGTAGCGGGCCCAATGCTCGCGGGTTTCCCGGGTGTCGATGAACCAGGGCGGCAGCGTGATCTTCGCTGGATCGTAGGTCATCTCTTTCGTCCAGGGCACGTGGGGTCGGTGGTCCCCCACCAGCAGGCAGACGGGGCCGTCGATCTTTCGGTTCGCAAAGTGCTTTTGCACGTTGGTCGACATGCCGCGCGCGGGCGGGGAGTTGAAGTCCGCCCCCGGCATTTCATTGCGTCCATGGGCGACCTTGCCGAAGGAGGCGATGTGGTAGCCGCGCGCCTTCAGCAGCGGCAGCAGGAATTGGGTTCCCGGCTTGGGTTGGCTGTGGTTCGGATGCGCGCCGTGTCTCGCCGGCATGAGTCCGGTGAGCAGCGAAAAGCGGTTCGGGCAGCAGGAAGGGGACGCGACGTAGGCATTGTCGAAGGTCATGCCCGACGCGGCGAGCTTCGCGAGGTTCGGCGTCCGGGCGTCCTTGGAACCGTGGATCGACGTGTCCAGGCGGCCAAGGTCGTCCGAGATGAAGACGACGATGTTCGGCGGGGCGGCGAGCGCGGCGCTGGAAAGTGCCAACGCCGCGAGCGTGGATTGGAAGAAAGGCGTGGTTCGCATGGCTTGGCTTAGGGGAGGCGGTTTCTGTTCTTTGACGCGTTCAGTTGAACACCGTGGAGGCCCGGGCGGAAACGGCATCTGAAATGGACAGGCGTGTTGTCACGCGCGACAGCGTTCTGGAGTGCGGCGCCGCGCGCCGCTTTGATTGGCACAGTTCGGGGAAAAACGCAGTAGGGCAGAGCGACCTGTGGAGCGCCGGAGGGTTCGGTGTGGTGCGGGAGCTTGCATGGAGGCAGGGCCGCGCTGCAAAGCGGTCTGCGAGACCGCCCTCCAAAATGCTGGCGCCAATTTGTGGGCTCCATTCCATCGCGAACCACGAAGAACCCGATTTCAGTTCTTGCTCTTCGCCTTCTTGCGGCGGGGTTGCTTGGGCTGGTTCTTCTTGGCTCCTCCTTTCGCTCCTTTGGGCCAGGGCTTGGCATGGACGGCTTCAGCCTTGGCTTCCCAGCGGGCCTTCATCCGGGCCAGGCGTTCGGGTTCCTTGGCGGCGAGATCGTGCTGTTCGCTGCGGTCCGCGCGGATGTTGAAGAGCTCCCATTTGACATCGTCCTGGCCGTGGCGTCCCTTGGCCACGATTTTCCAGTCCCCCATGCGGAGCGCGCGGTTGCCTTCGTGCTCGAAGAAGATCATCTCACGCTTGAGCGGCTTGCCGGCGAAGACGGGTTTCAGGCTACGGCCCTCCAACGGGGTGATGGCCAGTCCTTCGCGCTGCTTGGGATAGTCGGCCTCGGCCAGATCGACGCAGGTGGCCATGAGGTCGATCAGGTGGGCCGGCTCGGAAAGGAGCTGGTTCTGCGCGGGGATTCCCTTCGGCCAATGGGCGATCAGGGGAGTCGAGATGCCGCCCTCGTGGACGTAGTGCTTGTACTCGCGGAAAGGGGTGTTTGAGACATTGGCCCAGTTGCGTCCGTAACCGATGTAGGTGTCCGCCGGGCCGGGCATGACATGGCCTCGCAGCACGGGCCAGCCGTCGCGGGTCTGTTTCGGCGTGGAGCTCTGGTAGTGCTGCAGATCGGGCGGAATGGGATCCAGGGTGGGTTTCTCGGCGCGGACAATCCTCGGGCCCTTGTCCTTCCGTCCTCCTGCCTCGGCGCAGCCGCCATTGTCCTGGAAGAACAGGATCAGGGTGTTTTCAAACTGCCCCTCCGCCTTCAGGGTCTGGACGATCCTCCCGATGCCCTGGTCCATCTGGTCGATCATGGCCGCGTAGACCTCCATGCAGGCGGCCTCCCATTCTTTGTCCTCGACCGCGTCCCAATCCCCGGCCTGCTCCGACAATTCGGCGTCCGGCGCGATGACGCCGAGCTGCTTCATCCGCTCAAAGCGCTCCCGCCGTATGGCGTCGTAGCCCCGGTCGTATTTCCCGTCATACTTTGCGATGTCGCGGGGGCGGGCGTGCATCGGCCAGTGGGCCGCGGTGAACGCGACATACATGAAGAACGGTTTTGAGGCGTCGCGCTCGCGGATGAACTTCGACGCGTTGTCCGCGATGGCGTCGGTGAAGTGATAGGGTTCCCTCGGTTGGTAGTCCATGTCGTTGACGATGGTGATGGGGCGGTTGTCTCGGGTGAGGGAATTCGGATCCCAGAGGCTCGAGGCTCCATTGATGATGCCGTAGTAGCGGTCGAAGCCGCGCTGCAGCGGCCAGTTGAACTTCTCGTCCTCGGAGGCCGGGAAGGTGTGCTTCGTCACGTGCCATTTGCCCACGCACCAGGTCGAGTAGCCGGCAGGCTTGAGGACTTCGGCGATGGTAAGGCAGGAGCGGTTCAGGTCGCCGCGATAACTGTCCACGCCGCGGTCGTTCATCATGTGCCCAATGCCGGTCTGGTGCGGGTAAAGCCCGGTCAACAGCGACGCGCGGGTCGGGCAGCAGCGGCCGGTGTTGTAGAACTGAGTGAAGCGCAGGCCGTCAGCGGCGAGGCCGTCGAGATTCGGCGTGCCGATTTCGCCTCCGTAGCAGCCGATGTCCGAGTAACCCATGTCGTCGGACATGATGAGGATGATGTTCGGGCGATCAGAGGCTGCAGCGGTGGTGGGGATCAGCGCGCCAAAGCCAAGGAAGCAAAGCAGGCCGGCAATGAGTGACTTTCGCATTAGGCCGGCGAGATTAGCGGGGATTGCGGTCAAACTGAATCCCGGAAACAACCGAAACGGCCAGATTTCAGGCCGGGAACCTTACATGTAAGAATAACGTACGTGCCTTTTACATGTAAGGTTCCCGGCAGCGTTTACAGAATGTGATGCTCGGCAGCGCTGGGGGGTGGCTGAGTCGATATTGCCCCCACCTTGCATTGGAATTCTCAATTGCGCGGTCAATTGACAGATCTTCAATTGGGTCGCAAGTATCTTACATGGACTGCCTAATTTGGTCATACACTTCCAAATACAATCAAAACAACCAACTGAAAGGAATGTCATGAAGCCTGATCCTGTTTCGGAATTGAGCGTCCGGTCCGCCGTTTTGCATGCGATGGGGGCGGTGGCAGCGTTTCATCTGGCCTATCATTGGCACGTGCTGGCCCTGATGATTGGATTCTACCTGTTTGCCGTGGCGGGGTTGCTTCGGCTGGGAACGAGACGCAAGGCGTTTTACTTTGGAATGGCGGTGGGGTTGGGTGTCTACGCGCCTCCATTGGAGTTCTTTTGGACGGTATTTGGCCCGACGGCGATCGTGCTCTGGATCGTGTTGGCGTTCTGGCACGGGGTGTTTGTTGCGCTGGCGCGGCAATGTCGCGTGCGCTTCGGATGGACGACGGCGATTCTGCTGCTTCCGTTTCTGTGGACAGGCATCGAATATTTTCGAAGCGAGGTCTACTACCTGCGGTTTTCATGGCTCAGCGCCGGATTCGCCTTTTCCGATTCCGAACTGTATTCGCCGTTTCGTTGGTTGGGGATTTATGGGATCGGGTTCCTGTTGATGGCCATGGCGGGGGGAATCCTGCTGGCGCGGCGTCATCGGATGGCCATGGCCTGCGCCTACGCGGTCGTGGCGGCGGCGGTTCTGATTCCCGGATGGGGCTGGGATGAAGCCAACACCCAACCGTCGCGGACGCTCAGGGTGGCCGGCGTGCAGTTGGAATTTCCGATGCCTTCTGAACTGATGGCGGCGCTGGATGAACTGATTGAGCGGGAACCGGACGCGGAGTTGATCGTCCTGAGCGAATACACATTCGACGGTCCGCTGCCGCAGCGGGTCCGGGACTGGTGCCGCGAGCATCATCGTCACATGATCGTGGGAGCCCACGATCGGGCGGTGGGAGGCGATTACTACAACACGGCCTTCGTGATTGATCCGAAGGGAGAGATCGTGTTCAAGCAGGCCAAGAGCGTGCCCATCCAGTTTTTCAAGGACGGCCTGCCCGCGCCGGAGCAGCGGGTCTGGAATTCGCCTTGGGGAAAGATCGGGATCGGCATCTGTTACGACCTGAGCTACCGGGAGGTGATGGATCGATTTGTCGAGCAGGGCGCGCAGGCCCTGATCGCGCCGACGATGGATGTGCAGGACTGGGGGAGGGAGCAGCACGAGTTGCACGCCCGCGTCGCGCCGATGCGTTCGATGGAATACGGGATACCCATCGTTCGGCTGGCCAGTTCCGGGGTGTCGCAGCTGACGACGCCATCCGGCGAGGTGGTCGCGAAGGCGCCGTTTCCCGGGCATCGGAAGATGCTGTCCGGCGACGTGCGGTTCGGGGCCGCGGGGCGCGCTCCGATCGATCGGTTCCTGGCGCCGCTGGCCTGTTGGATCACGCTCGCGTTGGCGACGTTCTTCTTGCTCGAACCGGCAGTTCGGTGGGCGGCGCGGCGGCTGAGCCGGCTGTCCAGCCGATTGGCGGAATACCGCGAGTGGCCGAGCGCCGATTTCGGTTGGGGCGTCGCTGGCGTCGCGTTCGCCTACACCGCGATTCCGGACCAGGGCTTGCGGTCCGGTTGGAGGATCTGGTCGTTGGCTTCCTTGTCGCCTTGGAAGCGCTCCTTCATGGGATCCCACTTCAGTTCGCGGCCGAGTTGGTAGCCGAGGTTGGCCAGCATGCAGACGGTGTTGGTGCGGTGGCCGATTTCCACATCGGCCACAGGCTTCTCGCCGCTGCGGATGCAGTCGAGCCAGTTCTGCTGGTGCCGGGAGGCGATTTCCGGGAGGTGGAAGTCGTTCTTCGCCAGCGGCGTTTCAAGGATCTTGCCGGGGGTGGATTCCAGGGTGCGGCGGCTGACGAAGATCTCGCCCTCGGTCCCGACGAAGACACAGCCGCCCCGGCCTTTCTTGGAACTGTGGACCATCTCGATGCCGGACTTGTAGGTGAAGGTGAGTTCCTGGCCGGCGGTGGCGTTCTCGGGCGGTGTCACCCGGATCGGGCCGCTGTGGTCCATGTCCATCGCCCATTGGGCGATGTCGAAGTGGTGCGCGCCGATGTCGGAGAGCGGGCCGCCCGCGTATTCGCGATAGTCGCGCCAGCGGGGGAAGTGGTTGTGGACGCCGATGGGGCAGAGGATCTGGTTGAAGCCGCGCTGGGGCGCCGGGCCGAGCCACATGTCCCAATCAATGCCCGCGGGCAGCGGTTCCTCCGGGAGGCCGCAGGGGCGGGGCGGTCCGCCGACGCCGATGTAGATCTTCTTCAGTTCCCCAATGCGGCCGCTGCGGACGTATTCCACGGCGGTGCGGAATTTGCCGCCGTATTCCGTGCGTTGTTGGCTGCCGGTCTGGAAAACGATGCCGGCGTCGCGGGCGGCCTTCACCACGGCCTGGCCCTCCCCGAGGGTGCGAGTGAGCGGCTTCTCACTGTAGACGTGCTTGCCGGCTCGAGCGGCCAGGACGGACATGATGGCGTGCCAATGATCCGGCGTCCCGACGACCACCGCGTCGATGCCCTTGTCCTCGATGATGCCGCGAAAATCCTTGTGCGCCTTGAGGCCCTCGACGCCCTCGTTGTCGTAGAGATCGCGCACGCGCTTCATCCCGTTTTCCAGGCGCGCGTCCACGCAGTCGGAGACGGCGACGATCCGGGCGTCGGGCGAGCCGGCAAAAGCGGAGGT
The DNA here is from genome assembly GCA_038126235.1 of Verrucomicrobiales bacterium. GTDB lineage: Bacteria > Verrucomicrobiota > Verrucomicrobiia > Limisphaerales > JAYPEY01 > JAYPEY01. Next base: position 42,370 of record JAYPFK010000028.1, on the reverse strand, counting down.
GATGCCGGCGAGACGCTTGCCCATGCCGATGAGCCCGAGTGTGATACGGTTGTTCGGACCCTGGCCGGACTTGGAGGCGGCCCACATGCCGGAAGGGAGAATGAAGGGGGCGGAGATAGCGGAAGCCTGAAGAAAACGACGACGGGAAATGGATTTCATGATGTTTGGGAGATTAGGGGCGGGGGGCGGTCGGGACCATTTCTTTTTTGAAGGCAGCGTGGGGATAAGCGCCAAATTCCAAATCTCGAAACTCGCGTTGGCGCGAACGAAGCAGGTCCCCTCCTGCGGTGGGGACCTGACGATGGATACGCCGGCGACCTTTGGAGCTTGGGATTTCTTCTCTCCCTGTTCCACCCCAACTGTCGTATGTCCCTCGCTCCCCGATGCTCACACCACTCCCTGCGTGAGCAACGCCCAGTAAGATTTCATGAACGCGGTCTTGAGCAGGCGCATGGCCTCGCTGGGTTGGGCGACCTGAGGTTCGCTGCGGCGGGTGTAGTCGAGCAGGGTGGCCTCGCCGTAGCCGGTTTCGAGGAAGGAGATGACTCGGCCGCGGTACTCCGCCTTCTTGCGGTTCGGGATGGTTCCCATGATTTCGGACTCGATCTGTTCGGCGACGGCGCGGGCTTCAAGATGCGCGGCGCTGGCCTCCTTGGAAACCGCGAGATTTGTGGCGTCGCCGACGGCCCAGATGAATTCGGCGTCCTTCACCTGGAGCGAGCGGGGCAGGACGCGGACAAAACCCCGGCGGTCGGCCAGTTCGCTGCGGCGCAGGAACTTCGCCCCGCGATTTGGCGGGGCCATGACGAGCAGGTCGAAGGGCTCGGAGTGCCCCCGCCGGTTGGCGATCGTGCGGGTTTCGGGATCGACGGAATGGGGTTTGAAACCGGCCCGGTAACGGATGCCGCGCTTCTGGAACAATCCGTGGATCAGTTCGGAGACAGCGGTGGTCTTGTGAGGCTGGCGTTCGGGATGGACGAACTGAATCTCGGTTTTCTCGCGGAGCCCGCGCTTGGTGAGCCAATCCTCCAACATGAGGGCGAACTCGACCGGGCCGAGCGGGTTCTTGTGCGGGACGGCGGCGGAACCGACAACGATCCGCCCGCCGGTGAAGCGCTTCAGTCGAGAGCGCAGCAGCAACGCCTCGCCCAAGGAGAAGAAATGGTGGCCGGCTTCCTCCAGTCCGGGAACGATTCCGGGCTCCAGGCAGCAGCCGGTCGCGATGACGAGCTGGTCGAAGTGCATCTCCCGCCCGGACTCAAGGCGGACCCATTGGTCGTCGTGATCGAGGCCGACGACCTTTTGCACGATCAGTTCGACCTTCTTGTGCAGCAGGCTGCGCACCGGGCGCTTGAGGGTGCGCGGTTCCATGGCGTCGAAAGCCACGTTGATCAGCGCGGGTTGGAAGCAGTGCTGATCGGAGTCAGAGACGACGGTGATGTTGGCCAGTTCGTCCGGCAGGCGGCGGGCGAGGAGGTCGGCGACGAGGACGCCGGCGACTCCGCCGCCAAGGATGACGATTTCGTTCATGGCAGGCATGGGTTGAATTGTGCGCGCGTTTGTTCTGAGCGTCCAGCGGGTTGAGGCCCGTCCGCCCGGATTGATTTCAGCATGAACCGTTCCGTTCGCGGGCGATCAGGAAAACAGGTCGTGCGGTTGGAATCCTGAATCGACTGAAGACGTGGGGCGAACTTCCCTCAGTAAGCCGTCGTAAGCATGTCCAAGCGCGGCACACTGAGGACAGGTCACCCGCCTGCCGGGAAAATGCCGAGTCTTGGGGGAATCGACCCGGCGCGGCCCGAGGATCAGGAAATGAGTCCCGGGATGGGGTCGCCGTGGTAGATGAAGTTGGGACGCTCGACTGCGTCCTCCCACCAGGCGTTTTGCGGGATCCCGAGCGCGCGGTAGATGGTGGCGGCGAAGTTCTCGGGTTTCTGCGGGTCTTCGGTCGGGTGGCCGCCGATCTTGTCGGATTTGCCGATGACCGCGCCGCCGGGCACGCCGGCCCCGGCGAACCACACGGACTGCAGCGCGCCCCAGTGATCCCGGCCGGGGAGCGTCGCGCTGGGCAAGGTGGAAATCTTCGGTGTGCGCCCGAATTCGCTGGCCATCACCACCAAGGTGTCTTCCAGCAGGCCGCGATCCTCCAGGTCGTCGAGCAGGGCGGACACGGCCCGGTCGGTCGGCGGAAGCAGGAAATTCTTCAGGTTGGGGAAGATGGCCTGATGGTTGTCCCAGGTCTCGTTGTTGCCAAGGTTGACCTGCACGAGTCGGACGCCGGCTTCGACGAGTTGGCGGGCCAGGAGCAGGGACCATCCGAAGGAGTTGCGGCCGTATTTTTCCTGGAGTTTAGGATCGGCTCCGTGGACGTCGAAGGCGGCCTGGGTTTTGGGATCGGAGAGTAGGGAAACGGCCGTCTGGCGATAGCGGTCGAAGTCCCCGGCCACGTGGTCGAGTTGGCGGCGTTGCGCCTCCAGGCTTTTGACCAGGCCGACGCGGTCGAACATCCGTCCGCGGCTCAATCCTTCAGGCAGGGCAAGGCTGGGCGCGTGGAAGCGGAGCTTGGACTCGGTGTCGCGGCCCTTGGCATGGTGAAAGAGGTATTCCGGATACGCGCCGTAGGTCTGGGGGTTGTAGGGCGAGGCCGAAAGGAAGAAGGGGTCGCGACGCGGGCCCATTACCCCGGCGAACTGGCCGGGAATCACACGACCGGTGCGGTGGATGAGTTTCTCGGGAAGGACGATGGCTGGCGGCAGGTTGTTCTGCGGCGCGACGGCGTCGTTGGCGATGGCGGCGATCGAGGGATGATCCGTTTCCTTGGGCTTGCGCGGGTCGAAACCCGTCGGGACCTCGGTCCGGCCGGTCAGCATGATGTGATGGCCTTGCGAATGCTCGTTCCAGCCGTGGGTCAAGGACCGGCAAAGAGCCCACTTGTTGGAGCGTTTGGCGAGTTCGGGCAGGTGCTCGCAGATCTGCAGGCCGGGCGTGCGGGTGGAGATGGGATTGAACTCGCCGCGGATTTCGCCGGGCGCGTCGGGCTTCATGTCGAAGCTCTCGTGCTGGGACAAGCCGCCGGAGAGGAAGATGTAGATGACGGATTTCGCCTTTGGCGCGGGAGTGGAGCCGGCGGAGCGTTGCGCCGCCTCCAGCAGGGACAGGTGGTTCAGCCCCAGCCCCAGCAGCCCGAGCGACCCCGCCTGCAATGCCGCGCGACGCGTGACGCGCGGATGATTCGGGGTGTGTGACGATTTCGCCATGGCGGGGGTGTCGGTTTGCCGGACGGTGGGATCGTATTTTGGCGGACGGTTTCGTAAAGGAAAAAGCCGCCAGTCCCGAAGGACTGGCGGCTCTGAATGTTGACTTCTGGATAAGGAAGACCGCCTTACAGCCCCTCAGCGTTCTCCGAGAGGTAGGAGGCGACGCCCTCGGCGTCCGCCTTCATGCCGGCCTTGCCTTCCTGCCAACCGGCGGGGCAGACCTCGCCGTGCTCCTCGTGGAACTTCAGCGCGTCCACCATGCGCAGCATCTCGTCGATGTTGCGGCCCAGCGGGAGGTCGTTGATCACGGCGTGGCGGATGACGCCTTCCTCGTCGATCAGGAAGGAGGCGCGCAGGGCGACGCCGGCGTCGTGCTCGATGTCGTAGGCCTGAGCGATCTCGTGCTTGAGGTCGGCGACGAGCGGGTAGCCGACGGGGCCGATGCCGCCCTCGTTCACGGCGGTGTTGCGCCAGGCGGCGTGGGTGAACTGCGAGTCCACGGAAACGCCGACGACCTTCACGCCGCGCTTGTCAAATTCCGCGATACGCTTGTCGAAGGCGATGATCTCGGTGGGGCAGACGAAGGTGAAGTCCAGCGGGTAGAAGAACAGGACGACGTAGTTCCCCTCCAGTGAGGAGAGCTTGAAGCTGTCGTTGATGGAGCCGTCGGCCATGACGGCGGTCGAGGTGAAGTCGGGGGCTTTCTTGGTAACGAGCATTTCTGTGTCTGGTCTGAGTTTGTCTTGTTGTGCGTGACTGTGTTCGGGGCGGCCGTGAGGCCGGCGCCCGGAAATCGGGGGACGTTGATAACGCGACGCGGCGATTTCGCAAGTTCAATCGGATTTTGAAGGCGGATTGGGGTTTGAGGGTATCGGGGGATGAGGGGATGGTTCTTCCGCGTTCCGAAAGCCACAGGCAAGTCCGGGCGGACCCGACTTTGCTGGGCTACGGCGTGGCAAGCCCACCCCGATTTGCCGCTTTTTCAGATTGCGTCGGCGGCGGCAAATCGCCCCTCCCCAGAGGGGACCTCCCTTCGGGCATGCCAACGCGCCGGTCCCCTCTCGGGAGGGGATATTTCATGCTCCCGCGAAGCGGAGGAGCATGAAATCGGGGTGGGTTCGCCCGGACTTGCAACGCGCCTCCCTTTGCGCCCTTTCAGCCCGACATTCGCCTATGCAGCTTCAGAGCGATCCGCCATCGCTTCATGATGCGGCGCGGCCTTCAGCGCGGAGGCGATGAGGAGTCGGAGGGTGTCGCGTTCGGCGGGGTTTCGGGAGACCGTGTCGGGGAGGGGGCGGGGAGCGCCGTCGTGTTCCACCTCTGAGACGGCGGCGCCGCCGCGGAGGATGGTCAAGCGATCGCAGTAGCCCAGGGCCTGGTCGATGTTGTGGGTGACAAGGATGAGCGTGCGCCCGTGTCCGGCGCGTCGCCAAGTCTGGAGCGTTTCCATCACCATGACGCCGGCGTCGGGATCGAGATTGCCGGTGGGCTCGTCCGCGAAGACGACGTCGGGATCGTGGGCGATGGCGCGCGCGACGGCGACGCGCTGGTATTCGCCGCCGGAGAGGTTGCGCGGGAGCGCCCGGTGGAGGCGCGGCGCGAGGCCAACCTGGCTGAGCAGGTCCGCGGCGCGGGCGCGGGCCTCGCGGCGGTCGATGTTCGCCAAGGCGAGAGGGAACATGACGTTTTGCGCGGCGCTGAGGTTGGGGGAAAGGTGGCCGGCCTGGAAGACGAAGCCAAAGTGACGGCGGCGGATGCGGTCGGTCGGGACTTCAGTCTCCTTCGCCTTCCCGGTTTCGCGCCAACGGTTGTCGCGCCAGGCGTAGCTGTGGCGGCGGTCCAGATGAGACCGGAAGTCCATGGCAAAGCTGCGGGATTCGGAGCTGGGCAGGTCCAGCGTGGCGAGGAGATTCAGCAGGGTGGACTTGCCGGAGCCGCTGTGGCCGAGGATGCCGTGCGTGGAGTCGGCCCGGATGTCGATCTTCAGCTCCAGCTTGAAGCTGTCGGCGTGGACCTGTTTTTCGTCGTAGCGTTTGACGAGGTCGCCGCTGAAGCACGCGTGCGGCGCGTTGTCATCGGGACGCGGCGGGGGCGCGGGCGCATTCTCCATGGTCGGCGGGGCGGAGCGGGATCAGGGCAGTTCGCCGGCGGTGATCCAGGCGTATTTCTGGTCGGCTCCCTGCCACCAGACCTGGCGTTCGCCAATCTCCTTGACCTCGAAGCGGCCGTTGTCCTGTTCCAGGATCTCGATCGCCCGGTTGGTGCGGAAGGCGACCATGAGCTCCTTCTGGCGTTCGAGTTCGTCCTGGGCGTCGGCGAGGAAGTCGTCGCCCTCGGCCGCGAGTTCGTGAAGGCTTTTCTTGAGGATGCCGCTCTTCATGGGGAGGCCTGCGTATTCCTCAATGAGCTCGGAGATGGGCCGCTCCACGTTGACGTTGGCCTCGCCGAGTTGGGACTTGAGCACCGCGCCCCAGACTTCCTGGATGTCGTTGCGGGTGACGAGGCGGCTGGTGAAGCCGGCCAGGATGCCGACGAGCATCTCGATGTTCGGCTGCTCGACGAGGTGGACAAGCTGGCATTGCTCGACGCCGTTGCGATTGTTCTGGGTGGCCCAGCCGCGGCCGAAGATGGACGCGCTCTGGTTGACGTAGTTGCGCGGGTTGACCCCGGCGGCCTCGATGGCCTGGGTGACCTTGCGAGCGACGCGCACGCCGTAGCGCTCGCCGATCTGCGCGAGACCGACGCCCTGCGCGAGTTCCCCGAGGGCCTTGGAGGACATCTCCATCTCCACGACGCGCTCCTGGGCGCGCTTGACGATCTGGGGGGCGAGCTGTTCGGGGTGGGTGAGCGCCAGCGGGCGGTCGTGCGCGAGGAGGCCGGCGATCTTGCGGACCTGGTCCTTGAAGCCGGAGTCGTTCTTGGCGGTGGGGCCGGTCATGACGTGGATGCCGGCGAAGTCATCGAACTTGGACTGGCGAAGGCGCTCGGCGATGGAATCCACCGTGTAGCCGCGCTTGTCCTCCTTGTGGTTTCCCTGGTCGCCGATCACGACCATGATCTTGAAGCTGGAGGTGTTGGAGATCTCGCGATCGGCGGCCTGGATGGCCATGTTGATGCCGTGAAAGACGGCTTCGGGGGGCGTGCCGCCGCCCTGGACGTCATCCGTGGCCTCGAGGAGGAACTCCTGGACCTGCTCGACGGATTCGGTGAGCGGCAGGCGTTTGGTGAGGTAGCTCTTCTTGCGATGCTCTTCCTGGTAGTCGCGGTAAAGGACGACCGAGTAACGCACGACCGGCTTTTCCTCCGTCCGATCCCGGTAGGCGTTCTCAATGTCGGTGGCGACCTGGACGACGGATTCGGCGGCGGCGGCCATGAAGCGCTTCATGCTGCCCGTGGCGTCGATGGCGAAGACGAGGTTGATCTCGCGAACGGAAGTGCGGGCCTCGCGGATCTTGGCCTGGTCGCGGGCGACCTCGGCGGAGGAAAGGCCCTTGGCGCCGCCCTCGACGTAGATCTGGTCGCCGATATACCCGAGTTCGAGGATGTTGCCGAACTCCGGCGCGAGGTCGTTGGCCTGGGCCTTGAAGAGCGGGAAGCGGGGAACCTCGTAGCTCCAGCGTTCCTTGTGGCGCGTGTCTTCCTCGGCGATGGGTTTGAGCGGCTTGCCCTCCAGTTCGGTCTCGCCGTCCATGAAGGCGCGCAATTCCTTCTGTTCCTCAAAGATGGAGACGCCGCCGACGCCGTCGGCGACCTGGATGGGGTCGACGTCCTCCAGGCGTTTGGCGAGATTCGACTTGTTGAACTCGATCGCCTGCCGGGTATCCCACTCGATCACGCGGCGGCCATCGACCCAGCCGATGACGTTTTCGGTGAAGCGGTTGGCGCGGGGGATCACCGGGGTCTCGGAAAGCAGGTAGATGGCGCGGCCGTCCTTCCCCGGCGCGGTCTTGAAGACGTAGTAGAACTGGAACAGGCCGAGTTCCTTGATCTTGGCGTAGGCGGAACCGTTGGCGCGCTGCCCCGGGCCGTTGAGCGCCGTGGCGGTCTTCAATTCCATGCGGCCTCCGGCCTCGCTCCACTTGTTCACGATGATGGCCTTGCGGAAGATCTTGTGCTCGCTTTTCAGCGCCTCGCGCCGGAGCAGGGCATCCTCGTCACGCACCCAACCGACCATGTCGAGCTTGCCGCCCTTGCCGAGGTTGCCGGCGAGGTGGAAGGTCCCATCGGCGCCCTTGTGGGTGTCGGCGAGGAAGAGGGCGTCGCCGTATTGCGTGGTCTGCGCGGCGGCGGCGGAACTGGTCGGGGCGGTCCGGGCGACGGCGCCGTCGGCCACGATCATCACGCGGATCAGGGAGCCGTTTTCATCCTGCACGGCGCGTTCCTTCGGGCCGTTGGGGAATTCGATGGAAGCGGCGGAAGCGGCGTCGGCGAGCAACAGGCCGGCGGCAAGGGCGGCCAGAGCACGGGGCGGGAAGGGGAGGCGTTGTGTCATGTCGGGTTTCTTCGGAAAGTGTTGCGGTGGTGTGCGTGGTTGGCCGGCGGGCAATCAGGGTTTCGGGACGAAGCGGTCGATTTCGCCGATGACGAGTTCCATGACCTGGTTGAGTTCCTTGCGGGACTGGTAGCGCACGAGCGTCTTGTCGCCGGTCATGCGTTCGACGCGGTCCTGCAGCGCGGTGAGATAGCGGGAGGTGGAACCGTTTTCCACGATCAGCAACCGGGCGTCGGCGAGCTTCAGTCCGTCGATCAGGTTCTGGACGGTCTCCTTGTCGGGGACGGAGCCGACCGTTTCGCCGCCTGGGTTGTGGGGCATGAGGCAGACGATGTCCCAGCCGCCGTGAACCTCCAGTTGCGGAGCGAGGGCGAGGCGGTCCTCCATGGAGCCGACGATCTCGGCCGCGCCCTTGGGGGTCATCATGCCGCTGCGGACGGCCTGGTCGCGGAAACCGTTGAAGAAGAAGGAGTAGAGGTCGAAGTCCGGGTTCTTGAAGTCGTCCGGGGAGACGATGTCGTAGGGACCGCGATCCGAGCCGACGAGCAGCGGGGCCCGAAGGCCTTTACGGGCGTCGATACGGTTGAAGAGCTCGTCGGTGATGCGGTTGCGCAGCGGCGTGAAATTCGTCCAGCGGCGGGCGGGGTCGATGACGATGGCCAGCCCGCGCGCCTCGGGGGCGACCTTCTGGCGGACGGGGATGTCGAGGGAGCCGTTGGAGGAGGCCAGGGCCTGTTTGAGGGCCGCGAGGTTGTCGAACTCCAGAGCCCTGGTCTGGCGGAAGCCGGGCAGTTCGACGCGGACCTCGAGCGGGGACTGGTTCAGTTTGGCGGGCAACGCCCCGGCGACGGCGGCGTTCCATCGGGCTCCCGGGGCGCCGGGCTGGGCGGCAACGGAACCGGAGCCGGCGATGCCGGAAGGCTTGCCGGCCGCGAGCAGGGCGACCTTGGCGGAAGCGGCGCGGCTGCCGGCGGGAGCCGTCTTCGCGGAGATCACGGCTGAGAATTGCACGGGCTCGCCCGGCAGGAGGGTCGTGGCGTCAATGATGTTGAGCGGACTCTGGCTGGAGGGATTGACGGCCTCGGGAAGCTGCTTCCAAGCGGCTTCGCCCTTGCGGCGGAAGAACAGCGGCAGCTTGCGATCGACCTTCGGCAGCATGGCGGTGGTCAGGGAGCCCTTGGCGTCGAAGGCTCCCATCGACTTCGGCGCGGCGGTCCCATCCTGAAAGCCGAGTTCAAAATCCGTGGCGACAAGGCCCGGCGTGTCCTGGGGCAGCAGCGCAAAGACGGCGGTGATGCCGACGGGCTTGGTGACCTTGACGAGGTTCGTCTTGGTGACAGTCACGATATTGGTCATGGGAACGTTGACGATGTTCTTGACCACGTTGGTCCGGGTGACCGTGACGAGGTTGGTCTTCGGGACGTTGACAATGTTCCGCACCACGTTCGTCCGAGTGACGGTCACCATGTTCGTCATGGGAATGGTGACGATATTGGTGAGGGTGACCGTTTTCGCTCCGCCCATGACGGGCGAGGCGGGTTTCGGCGGAGCCCAGCTCACGATGTCGCTGTGGCGGATGAGAAGCAGGCGTTCTCCCGGCTTGCGGGGATTCATGGTGGTCATCATCTGCGTGCCGGAGGTTCCGATGCGCACCCGGAACATGCGGCTGGCCGCCGGCGGAACGATGGTCGCCCCGGCCCCGACCTCGGCGAGATTGGCAAAGCGGGCGACGCGGTGTTCGCCGGAGGGGAGGACCTGTAGGACGGGGCGGCCGTCGGAGAGTTCGATGTCCACGGGCCCGTAGCTGAGATCGGTCTTGGCGGCGGTGTCGACGTCGAGAGCGACATCGATGCGGGCGCGGTCCGGGGAGGAGAGCAGGCGGCGTCCGTCGCGCAGGGCGATGGTTCCCACGAGTTGGAGGACGGGGTCGCGCGGAGTGGTGGCGGGGGCCTCGACGAAGAAGGTCTCGCCGGCGTAGGAGCGGATGTCGTATTCGGCGTCGTTGAAGCGGATTTCGACGGCGCGGCGTTTCTTGACGTAGTGCAATGTCCAAAGGGTGCTGAAATTGATGCCGGTCTGCTGGTTGATGGAGGCGCGGTATTCGTAGGCGTTTCCGACCTTGCCCTGAAGGCGGAAGGAGGCGCGCATTTCGCGGAAGCGGTAATTGGAGCTGTCGGCGCCGGTTTCAGAGGCGGGCAGGCGGTATTGAAGGCCGAGATTGAGTTCGGTGGGGATGTCGGCATTTACGGGCTCCACCTGGAGGGAGATGGTGTATTCCGGCACCCGGGCGGCGTCGGTCGAACTCGGGAAAAAGGCAAGCCAAAGAGCGGTCAGGACGGCCGCGCTCAGGGCGGCGGCCGGGCCCCTGACGAGGGCGGGAAGTTGCGGGGTGGCGGCGGTGCGTTTCATGGGGTGTTGTTATTGACGGGAATTGCCGGTTGGTCGAATCCAAATTCGGTTTCAGAGCGAACGAAGGGCCTGCGCGGGCCTGAGTCGCAGGGCGAGGGAGCCGCCCAGGCAGACGGCGATCATGCAGAGGACGAAGGTGCCCAGCGCGGTTGCGCCGATGACCTGGCCTGACAACGAAGAGAGCGAGCCGGAGGAAACCTCGATCTTGAGGATGGAGGCCAGCGCGTCCGCGGTCCAACCGCCGAGGCCGGTCGCCAGACCGACGGCGATGAGGAAGGAGACCGACCAGATGACGGCGGCCTGGAAGATGAAGGTGACCGCGACCTCCGTGTTGGTGGAGCCGAAGGCCTTGAAGATGCCGATTTCCTTGGTCTTGCGCTGGATGGTCTGCGCGAAGGAAAGGCCGATCCCGACCACGGAAAGCGCGCCGACGATCCCGATGATCGCGGTCAGCAGCGCGCGGCCGAAATGGGAGAGCTGGATGAGCAGCAGGGCCTGCTCCTTGGCGCTGCTTTTGACGTTGAAACCCAGCCCGTAGAGCAGGTCCGCGGCGGCCGGAACCTCCTCCACGCGGGCGACGTCCAGCGAGCAGTTCATGTAGCCGTTCATGGGCCGGGAGCCGGCGTCGGCGCGCAGTGGATCGGCGAGGGCGACTTTGGAGTTGTTGGCAAGATCGACCTCCAGTTTCTCGGCGACGCGGCCGAGGAAGGACCGCCAACGATCGTCGGTCCAGGGCTGGCGGCTCTTGCGGGGCAGGGCGAAGAACGCGGCGCCGTCGCGCCCCTCGATCGCGGTCGTGATTCCGTTGTTCTTCAGGTATCCGGCGGCGCGCGCTGCGCGGGCGGTGGCGTCTTCGAGCTTCAGGTCGAACGGGCCGAGGCGGGCATTCTCGTAAAAGCGCGTGGGGGACCATTCCTGGGAACGGAAGCTCCGGCCGAAGGTCTCGGTCACGACGTATTCCCCGTAAGGCAGGGTTCGCGCCACCCCCTGGACCCGGAGCGGTTCGTTGCGTTCCACCAGTTGCCCGTTGAAGCGTCGGGCGTAGCGGACCGGGATGACGCCGGGTGTCTGGCGGAATTTCTCGATGTCGCCGAAGCCGAGGTGTTTGAGGAGGCGTTCTGTGACGACGATCTGGCCTTCCCCGTCTCCGTCGAAGCCGACATGCCCGCCAGGCTTGAGGGGTAGCACGTCGAGGTTGTCGAGCAATGTGTCGCCGGTCTGGAGGATCTGGCCGGTGGTGTGGCCGCGCTTGTCGGCGAGGCCCTCGGAGTCGAGCAGCCAGAGCTGCATGTCGGACCAGCCGAAGGCTCCCTTGACCGTGAAACTGGCCTTGTCGGCGGCGGCCTCGGCGAAGTGTCGGTTCAGGAAGGCGAGTTCGCGTGGGTTGATGAGCTTGGTGTCGTAGCGTTCCGCCTCGGGGAGTTCGGGCAGGCGGTCGGCGAAGGGCTGCTGGAGCCGCGTGAACTCCGGCGCGCCGCCGGTCTGCTTGGCGAAGGTGATGCGGGTGGCCAAAGGGTTTTCGGCGATGTTCCGGCGGATCCATTGGATGCCGCCCTCGTAGATGGAGGCGACGACGAGGATGGTCACAATGGAGACCGTCACGGTGAGGATATTCAGGACGGGCGTGAGCCAGTTCTTCAGGCAGTGGGCGAGCGAGGAGAGCTTCTCCCGCGCGTCCTTGCCATAGAAGGACACGGGGAACATGTCCAACACGGCGTGGGTCAGGAGATAGAGCAGTCGTTTCATGGCGGTCGTCGCGAATGAAGCGGAAGACTTTGGGGGGCTCGGGGCGGGGGTCAATGGGAAAGCGCGTCTGGGCGAGGCGTGGCATTCCGGCCGTGGCAGGGAAAGACGAACGATCAATGTCAAACGTTCAACTTTCCAGAGTTGTCCGTGCTGTTTGTCGTCGAGGAGCTGCCGATCATCCTCCGGGTGCGAGGGGCGATCAAGGAGCGGCGACATTCTAGTCGCCGTGGCCCCGAAGGGCCCCGGCAGGCGCGTAGGAAAAGGGTTGGTCTGGGGATGTTCCGAGGCTCGGTGGCATGCCGGGAGCAGAGGTTCAATTGAGGCGGTCATAGACCGCCTCTACAGCCTCGATTCAAGTAGCGGCGTGTCTGCGACCGCCGCATTTCAGACCGAGGCGTCCGGAATTGCGCTGGCCTCGATCCCGTCTTCCCGTCCATCCTTCCTTGCATGAGTCTTCTGGGCGGGGCGGCGATGGCCGCGTGGCACAATCTGGAACCGGGCGTCGAGGCGGCGCACGACGAGTGGCATTCCCACGAGCACCTGTTCGAGCGGGTGTCTATTCCCGGCTTCCGCCGGGGGCGTCGTTGCCGAAGTGTGGGCGGAGGGGAGGAGTATTTCCTGATGTATGAGGTGGACGACCTATCGGTCCTGACATCGGAGGCTTACCTGGAGCGGCTCAACAACCCCACTCCGTGGTCGCGGCGGATCATTCCCTCGATCCGGAACATGACGCGGGTGTTGTGCCGGGTGGTCGCCAGTTCCGGCGGCGGCATGGGGGGCTGGGTCGCGACGCTGCGCCTGACTGCGCGTCCCGGAATGCGCGAAGGTTGGGCGGGGGAGTGGGTCGGGAGTCTGGCGGTACGCGCAGGGGTGACGGGGGCGCATCTGCTGGCGACCGACGCCGAGGCGAGCGGCCTGCCGACCGAGGAAAAGCGGTTGCGCGGCCTGCCGGACGCGACGGCGGATCTTGTCCTCTTGGTGGAGGGTTACGACGCGGAGGCATTGAGGTGCGTCGTAGCGGAGGAATTGGGGGAAGAGCGTCTTTGGGAGAAGGGGGCGGAACGCGGCGCGGTTCGCGGCTTCTACCGGGTTTGCCACGCTGTTTCCGAGGGCGACCTGCCGGGGTGACCGGGGAGTGGCGGGGCGAGCTGTCCCCAATGAGTCGCGTTGGGCCATGCTCACGTCGGCTCACTGGGGACAGTTCGCCCCACCGGATTCAGGCTGTGTTCGTTTCTTCCGGCCGACTACTTTGGAGCCTTCTTCGCGAGGAAGTGGGCTGCGGTTCCGTAGTAGGCCTCCGCGGCTTCCATGAGGGTTTCGGAAAGCGTCGGGTGCGGGTGGACGGTCGAGGCGAGGTCGAGGGCGGTGGCGTCCATTTCGAGGGCGAGCGCGGCTTCGGCGATGAGTTCGCCCGCGCCCTTGCCGACCATGCCCACGCCGAGGAGGCGTTCGGTCTCGGGATCGACGATCAGCTTGGTCAGGCCGTCAGGCCGGTCGAGCGTGATGGCGCGACCGGAAGCGGCCCAGGGGAACTTGGACACCTGAACCTCGATGTTGCGTTCCCTGGCCTCGGTCTCGGTCAGGCCGCACCAGGCAATTTCAGGATCGGTGAAGACCACGGCGGGGATGGCGGCCTTGGCGTTCGGCTCGTTTTCCTCGCAGAGGTTCTCCACGGCGGTGCGGGCCTCCTTGTGCGCCTTGTGGGCGAGCATCGCGCCGCCGACCACGTCGCCGATCGCGTAGATGTTCGGATCGGCCGTGCGCTGGCCGGCATCGACCTCGATGAAGCCGTCGGCGTCGAGCTTCACCCCGGTGTTTTCCAGACCGAGGCTTTCGGAGTTGGGCTTGCGGCCGACGGAGACGAGCACGCGGTCGTAAAGCTCCTCTTTAGGGGCTCCGGTTGGGCCTTGGGAGACGACGCGGATCTGATCGTCCGCGACGGAGAGTGACTGGACCGTTGTCCCTGTGCGGATCTCGTGAAAGCGTTTCCGGGCCATCATGCGGACGGGGGCAATGAGGTCGGGGTCGGCGCCGGAGAGGATGGAGCCGAGCGCCTCGACCACCGTGACCCGGCTGCCAAGGCCGGAATAGACGAAGCCCAGTTCCATCCCGATGTAGCCGCCCCCAATGATGAGCAGGCTCCCGGGAATGTCCGTCACCTCCAGGGCCTGGCGCGAGGTCATGATGCGCGGGTGATTGAGAGCGAGCGAGGGCGGGATAACGGCGCGGGAGCCGGTCGCGACGACGGCCTGCTCGAAACGGACGGTCACGGGGCCGGTTTCGGCCTCGACTGAGAGTGATTTGGAATCTTGAAAGGCGGCGCGCCCGCGGAGGATTTCGACGCCGCGTTGCTTGGCGAGAAAGCCGATTCCCTGCGCGAGTTTGGCGACGATGCCATCCTTCCAGGCGCGGAGCGTGTCCAGTTCGATCCGGGGTTCGCCGAAACTGACGCCGCGTCGCGCCGAGGCCTCCGTCTCGTGGATGGTCTCGACGGCGTGAAGAAGAGCCTTGGAGGGGATGCAACCGCGGTTGAGGCAGACGCCGCCGGGGCGTTCGTCTCGTTCGATCAGGATGACGCGCTTGCCGAGGTCGGCGGCGAGGAAGGCGGCGGCGTAACCGCCGGGACCGGCGCCGATGACGGCGACCTGGGTTTCTTTGGTTTCCATGGGGAGAGTTTTTGAATCAGAGCAGAACCTGGGCGGCGCAGAGCTCGGCGATGCCGGTCTCGTCGGAGACATGGCGGAAATTGACGCCCTCGGCAAGCAACCTTCCAGCCCAGGGCGGGGGCGTCGCCCAGTCGGGGAGGTTCTCGTATTCGGACATGATGACGATGGCGGTGACGCTGAAACCTCGACGGCGCAGGGAGCCGAGAGCGAGGGCCAGTTCCTCCGGGACATCGCGGACAATCGCGATGACCGTGGCGTCGCGGGAAAGGCCGGGGGCGACCTCCTCGATCAACTGCGGGAAGGTTAGGCCGTCGGTGAGTTCGACGCGGGCGAGGGATTCCAGAATGCGCATCAACTGCTCGGCGCCCCGGCGGGTCTCGACGATCACGGGGCGCAGGCGGTCGCTCCTGTTCGTCGCGGCGAGCCGGTTGCGGGCGGAGTCGCGGGTGAGGAATTCGTGCCGCCAGCCTTCCTCCTTGATGCGATCGGCGGCGTCGCGGCCGTTGGTGATCAGGCCGACCTGCTGGCCGGTCTGGTAGACAGCGTTGGCGAGGGAGGCGGCGGTCGTGACGGCGAGTTCGGAGGTGTAGGGCGTCGCGTTCATCAGGGCGTGGCTATCCTGATGAAAGTCGAGCAGGAGGGTCGCGCCCATGACGCAGGAGGGCTCGAAGGTCTTGCAATGAATCGCGCCGGTGCGGGCGGTGGCCATCCAGTGGACGCGGTTGAGCGGATCGCCGTGCTCGTAGGGGCGGATGCCGGAAACGCGGGTGGGGTCTTCAAAGAGCCGGTGCGTCAGGCGCACCTCGCCGATGGGCCGGCGGGTGGCGAGGTTGTAGCCCTCCAGCGGGACGACCTTGGGGAAGACAAGAATGAAGTTGGGCTGGGTGACCACCTTGAACCGCCGATGCAGGCCAAAAGGATCCCCCGTCTCCAACAGCGTCGGCCCGATCTGGAAGTAGCCGCGTCCCTCGGCGTGGACCTGGTAAAGCAGGGACTCCTGACCGTTCCCGGGCAGGCGGGTGACCTTTACACGCGGTCCCTTGGTGCGGAGCTTGCGCGGGACCGAATGCAAGGCGTCGCGCGAGACGGAATCCTCCAGCACGATCCAGGGAATCGGCAGGGGCCCGCGGTTGCGCAGGGTGAGGACCACGGCGACGGTCTCGCCAATCTGAAGTGAGAGACGGTTGCATTCCCGCTTTGCCTCGATGTTCTCGACCCACTGCCGCGCGAGGTAACGACTGACCAGCAACACGCCGAGCAGGACATACATGGCGTAGACCAGCAGCCCGAGCTGGAAGACCAGCCCGACGGCCAACAGGATCAATGCGCCGAGGAACCAAATCATGAGTGGGAAGCAAAATTCGAAATCCGAAAAACGAAATCCGAAACAAATCCGAAACTCGAAAAACGAAATCCGAAACAGATTCGAAATCCGAATTCTCGAAACGCCAGTCTGGACGCGAAGTGTGGAGGAGCGTCCGGGAGGGAGGTTTCGGATTTGTAGCTATTGAACATTCGGGCTTGTTTCGGATTTCGGGATTCGAGTCTTGGATTTCAACCGAGGTTGTCCGGCAGGGTCGGCACCGGGACTTCGCGCAGGATTTCGTTGATCACGCTCTCGGTGGAGACTTTCCGCAGGCGGCTTTCGGGCCGGAGGATGATCCGGTGCGCCAGCACGGCGTGGGCAATGTGCTTGACGTCGTCGGGGAGGACGAAGTCGTAGCCGTTGATGGAGGCGAAGGCCTGCGAGGCGCGGAACAGGGCAAGCGATGCGCGGGGGCTGCCGCCGAGCAGGACGGCCTCGTGTTCGCGGGTGCCGCGGATGATCCGAACGATGTAATTGCGCACCCGCTCATGGACCTGGACGGCGCGCACGGCCTCCTGGCACTTCAGCGCGTCCTCAGGGGAGATGACCGCTTCCAAGGTCTCGATCGGGTGGCCGAGTTGAAGCCGTTCCATCATCCGGTCCTCCTCCTGCTCGCTGGGATAGCCGAGGGTGAGGCGGACGAGGAAGCGATCGAGTTGCGCTTCAGGCAGGGGGAAGGTGCCTTCGTGATCGACCGGGTTCTGAGTGGCGATGATGAAGAAGGGCCGTTGCAGCTTGTGCAGACGGCCGTCCACGCTGACCTGGCGCTCGGCCATCGCTTCCAGCAACGCCGCCTGGGCGCGCGGGGTGGCGCGGTTGATTTCGTCCGCCAGGACGATCTGCGCGAACAGCGGACCTTCGCGGAACTCGAACTCGGTGGTCTTGGGGTTGAAGATGGAGGCTCCGGTGATGTCGTTCGGCAGGAGGTCCGGCGTGCATTGAACGCGTTTGAAGGAGCCGCCCACACTCTGGGCCAGAGCCCGGGCCAGCATCGTCTTGGCCACGCCGGGCACATCCTCGAGCAGCACGTGGCCCTCGGAGAAATACGCGACCAGCGTCAGGACAATTTTGTCGCGCTTGCCGAGGACGACGCGTTCGATGTTGTCGATCAGTCGCCCGGAGACTTCCCCGACGAAGTTCGTGCCCTCGTCGGTGGCGACGGCACGGTCTGTCTCCACGGTGGGGATGACGACCTCGTAGGGATCGTAGAGCGTTGTCTGGGCGCCGCAGATGGGGCAGCCAATCTGCTGGCCGGCGAGTTCGTCAGGGAACTCAATGTCCTGTTCGCAGTGGTTGCAGGGGCATTTCAAGGGCGGCCTTTGGTTTGAATGTGGGAGTCTGAACGGCGGTTGACGGACGGCGGTCCGCCCGGGAATCGCGGTGTTACGATGGCGGGATTGAAGCCGAATTCGGAGGCGGGGACAAGCCGGAGTGGCGCGCAGAAACAGCCAGCGCGCGACCAGGTTTGTTTCCAATGAAGCGGGAGTCGGCTGGACGGGATCCTGCGTCGCGGGCCGAGACTTTGCCCTTTGCCGAGTCTGAGCGACGCTGGTTGCGCCCTCCGGATCTACTCCTTGCTCAAGGGCGGCTTGCCGAAGTTCTCGAGGCCGCCGGGCGGCGGTTCGTCCGGGGGAGGGCCGAAACCGCCGCGTCCGCCCATCGGCGGGGGCGGGCCGCCTTTGCCGAAGCGGGAGCGTCCGCCGCCGAAGCGGCTGCCGCTGACCTTGCTGCTTTCGCGGGCCTTGGCGCATTCGGCCTCGGAGATGGAGCCGTCGCCGTCGAGGTCGAGCTTGGTGAAATTGTTGACGATCCAGCCCCAGTCAAGCCGGGAGGGTTCGGGGTAACCGCCTTTTTCCTTCCAGTAGTTGTCCCAGAAGGCGGTTCGCTCGGCTTCGGAGACCTTGCCGTCGCTGTCGGTGTCCGCTTTTTTCTCCCAGTCGCGCATGCTGCTGCGGCTGCCGGAACTGCGGGAGCCCCATTTGCCTGAGCTGGAACCGCGGCCGCGGCCGAAGGAAGAGCGCTTCATGCGGTCGATCCACTCGTCCATGTTTTTCCGGGCCTGCTGTTTCTGATCGTCGTTGAGGGTGGCCAGGATCTGTTCGTGGGCGTTTTCGAAGCTCTGCTCGAGGTCGCGCATGGCGGCCTGACGTCGGGCCTCAAGATCCGTCTGCAGGTCCTTGGAGGCCTTCTCGACCGTGGCCTCCTGGTCTCCGGTCAGTTCGATGCCCTCCAGGATGTGCCGGGCATGCATGCCGACAATGGAGGATTGCGGGGAAGGGCGGGGGCCGGGCGGAGGGAAGGGCGGCGGGGGGGGGGGGGCGCGGGGGCGGGCGCGGGGGCGGGGGGGGGGGGGCCGGGGGCCCCCAGCCCCGCCCCCGGGGCAGGGAGCGACTAAAGGGAGCCCCGCGGGTTTT
>JAYPFK010000028.1:0-24010 GCA_038126235.1 Verrucomicrobiales bacterium | reverse complement strand
CCGCTGGGTCGGGGGTTAGGGCGTTGCCCCCCGGTTGTGGCGGGGATGCCTGGCGGACTGGGGGGTTGGGGGGGCGGGGGGGGGGGGGGGGGGGCGGGACGGGCGGCGGAGTCGCGGCGCCGCGACTCCGATAGCCGGACCACGTGGTTCCGGCCAGGAAGCCCATGGCCAGAAACGCGGTCAGGATCAGAAGTACGGTCAGCGCCTTGGTTTTCATTCGCGGGAATCGGCGTTACTGGCCGGTGACGAGAAAGGCCATGACCGGATCTTCAAATTCGCCCAGCGCGGTCGCCGCCGCGGAATCCATGGAGGCGGGCGCGCTTCCGACGGTCGTCGAGAGGAGGAACAGGGCCACGAAGCAGGCGGTGAGCGCGAAGCGGACCTGGGGGATGCGGAAGAGTCGCAGCATCACGTCCATCCAGTCGGGGGCGGTCTCGCGGCGCGGCGCGGTGAGGAGGGCGGCGCGTACGAGGAGGCGGACGTCAAGGTCTGCCGGGGCGGTCTCCCGGCGGCTTTTGGCGCAGGCGGAAGTGAACCCGACTTCCGGGTCGCCGGTCAGGGCGGCCTTCACGTAGAGGCGGGCATCGACGGCCGGCGGGGCCTCGCGACGCGCGCGGGCGGCCAGTTCCTCGAACGATTTCAGCTCGTCAAAATCGTGAGATTCCATAGGTCTTCAATTTTTCCTTGAGCTTGCGCTTGGCGCGGAAGCTCTTGATTTTCGTCTTCGACAGGCCCCAGTCCATCTGCTCGGCGATTTCCTGCAGGGGCATGTCGTGCAGGTACTGCAGGGTCAATACGGTGCGATCGTCCGGTGGCAGCGTCGCCAGCAATCGATGCACTTCTTCGGTGTAGGGCGACCGGCGGCGCGCCTCGGCCCGGTCTTCCAGTTGTTCGAGGGCGATCTCATTCGCCTCGGCGCTCTTGTCGGCCAACGAGGCCGGTTGGCGGCTTTTCTTGCGGAAGTAGTCGTAGCCGGTATTGACGGCGATCTTCTTCAGCCAGTTCTCGAATGGCGCGTTCTCCTTCCACTTCGCCAGGTTCTTGAAGGCCTTGATCATGGTCTCCTGGACCAGATCCTCCAGATCCGAGCGGTGCGGACAGAAGCGGAACAGCAGCCCTGTGATGTTATCCTGATGACGGCGCACGATCTCATCGAAGGCCGACAGGTCTCCCGCTCTCGCGCTGGCCACGAGTTCGGCGTCCTCATATTGAGCGTAATCCGCCACGGGTTGAGTCTGCCTACGTTCGCGGGCGATTCCAAGCTCCGTCATCATGCCGTTAAAACGGCCGGTTGTGTGAGGCGGTTACAAGTTTTGTCGTGTCCGAACCTGCGGCGGCGGATTGGCTTCCTGCCGGAATTTGGACGGGACTTTCCAGGCGGACCGGACCGGTCGAGCGCGTTGCGATGGGGGCGTCGGGAGATTCTTCTGGAGCTGTTTCATTTTTGTAACCGCAAGATGCTGAAGATCGTTTTTTCGAATGAATGTCCGGTCGTGGAACCACGTCCGTCCGAATGTCCAGTCCTGAACCACCAATTCGTTACAAGCTGTCGTGAATACAGAAAGCGTTTTGTTGTCCGCCAGTCCGGCGGAAGCGATCCCTGCCGATGGTAGGCCCGGGGGAATCGGAAATTATCCCCAGCGACTGCTCGTCAGGGACTCGGGGACGATCCATGTCGTCAAGGTGGGGGAGATTGAGTGGATTGACGCGTGCGGCAATTACGTGGAGATCCATTCCCGGGGGCGGACCTACCTGCATCGGGGAAGCATGAACGGCATCTGCGAGCGGTTGTCGCCCAAGCGGTTCACGCGGCTGCATCGTTCGACGATCATCAACCGCGACAAAGTCCTCGAAGTTCGCACCGTGGCCAAGGGGCAGTATGTGCTGGTGATGAACTCCGGCGACGAACTGCGCACGCGGAGGCCGTTGAGCGAAATCCGGGAAATTGTTGTTTTGGCCTGATTCGTCACGGAATGGGGCCATCTTGGAATGTTTTTTCCCGAATTCCTGTTTCCGTTGTCCTGTGGTAACCGCTTGATTGCGTCAGTAGTTTGAACCGTGAGCTCCACCATCTTTTCCGATCAGCCTGTCGCCGACCCCTGCAACGGGAAACTCTCCATCCGCGACGGGGCGCGCGTTTTTTTTATCCACGTTCGAGACATCGACTGGATTGAAGCCAGCGGCAACTACGTCGAGATCCATGTCGGGGCGAAGACCTACCTGCATCGGGAAACGATGAACGGCTTCCTCGGCCGCCTTCCTTCCCACGAGTTCGCGCGGATTCACCGCTCGACCGTCGTAAACCTGAACCGCATTCGTGAGTTGCGCGCGATCGAGCGCGGAGAATACGAGGTGATCATGGAATCCGGACAGGCCCTGGAGACGAACCTCTCACTAGGGAGGTTGCGGGAATTGATCGAAGGCGTTTGATCCGGTTCCGTTTTTAAGGCGGTCAAAAAGACGGCGGCCGGAAAGCCGCCGTCATGGAGAAGGTGAAAGACTTCAGGGGGTTATTTCACCGTGATCGTGATCTTCTTGGAGACCACGGGAGGGTTGTGTGCGAAGTGGCCGTAGTCTGCGAACACCAGTTGGAGGGTGTGTTTTCCCGGAGAGAGCTCCAGCATGGTCTCGGTCTGCCCTTTGCCGAAGTGCTTGATCTTCTCCGGAACCTGATCCGAAAGCGGTTGCGCGAAATTGGGCAACTTGTCCACATCGACCAGTAGATGGTGGTGTCCGGTATCGGGAATCGGAACGCCTTGGGCGGTGATTCCGGCCGGACAGATGCCCATGCCTTTGAGGCCGAAGACCACCTTGAACTTCTTCTTCACAGTGGCGCCGTCCCTGGGAGAGACGACGTAGACCTTGGCGCCCTTGGGGGAGGGTTGTCGTTTGTGGTCCGCGTGATCGTGGTGATCCGCCGCTTGGGCGACTGTCGAGGCGCCAAACAACAGCGCCGAGGTGAGGGCGAGTGAAAAGAACGGGTTGTTTTTCATGTTTTATTTCTAGGGTTGGAACGTTGTGTCCGGTCTTGGACTGCCTGCCGGGTAACGTTGTTCGATTTTGCGAAAATTGTTTTACGGATGGCAGTATTTGTTTGGCGTGGTGAGGGAATCCAGGAAGAAACAAAAGAACCGCCCGCCCGTCGGGGGAACGGGCGGACGGCTCGATTGCCGAACCAAGCAGGAGAACCAAACGAACCGATTTGTTTCTCGTTTTGTGGAGCAGCAGGGAGGGCGCCAATCAAATCGAAGCCTGCTTGCCCCCGGAAATGGGCGCGCGATGGTCGGGACGGGACGCCTGGTCGCAAACCTGGACTTGCGGGTCGTTCATCCAAAGCCGGTTCACGCGGCCAAAGAATCGTTGCGGAACGGGCGCCTCGCAGCATAATCGCCCCGTATGCGTCAGCCGGGCCAAATCTGTGACTCCGCCATTGATGCCTCCTTGTTGCGCGAGGATTTCCTTCGCGCGTTCGACTGGATGCTGCTGGCCCGTGTGCTGGACGAGAAGTTGGCGGCTCTTTATCGGGGCGGCAAGATCCACGGCGGCGTTTACCTGGGGACGGGGCAGGAGGCGTTGAGCGTCGCGATCGGCATGGCTCTGCGGAAGGGGGATGTGTTCGCCCCGCTGATCCGTGACGGGGCGGGCAGGTTGGCGTTCGGGGAGTGCGTGCTGGATGCCGTCCGCACTTGCCTGGGATCCTGCCTGGGGCCCATGCGCGGCCGCGATGGCAACGTGCACCGCGGACGACCGACGGAGGGAATCTTGCCGATGCTCAGCCATCTCGGCGCGATGATCCCGGTCGTGAACGGAGTTTTGATGGCGAAACGTTTCAAAGGGGAGCGCGATGTCGTGGGCGCGGTCAGCATCGGCGATGGGGCGACCTCGACCGGCGCGTTTCATGAGGCGTTGAACCAGGCCGCGGTGGAAAAATTGCCGTTGGTCCTTGTTGTCGCCAACAACCACTACGCCTATTCAACGCCCACTTCCCGGCAGTTTGCCTGCGAATCGTTGGTCGATCGCGCGGTCGGCTACGGCGTGCGGGGACACTCCTGCGACGGCGTCGACCTGGCGGCCTGCCTGGGGACGCTGAACCGGGCGGCGGAACTTGCGCGTTCGGGCGACGGGCCGCAGTTGGTGGTCGCCGAATTGCTGCGGCTCTGCGGGCATGGCGAACACGATGACGCCGGCTACATTTCCCCGGAGCTCAAGGACTCGCCGCTGGGGCGTGACTGCCTGGCGGTCGCGAAAGAGCGCATCCTGCGCGAGGGTTGGGCGGACGAAACCGGGATCGCCATCCGTCGGCAGACCCAGGTCGGCGCGGTTGAGGAGGCGGTGGCCACGGTCCTCAGGGAGCCCGGGCCGGATCCGTTCAAGGAGAGCTGGTACGCGCTGGCCTCGAAGCATCTCAGCGAATCCCACGAGGCTGTCTGAGCCTTTCCGCCGTCCGGCCTCCACCGACCCAGCCGCCGATTTCCTCCCGTATTGCATGAGCGTCACCTACTTGGAAGCGATCCGTGAAGCGCAGGCCCGTGCGTTGGCGGAGGATTCCCGCGTCTACATCTATGGGCAGGACGTGGGCGGTTTCGGCGGAGCCTTCAAGGCGACCAAGAACCTGGCGAAAGAGTTTCCCGGACGGGTGAACGACGCACCGATCAGCGAGGACGCCATCGTGGGGTCGGCCGTGGGGGCGGCGATCGAGGGCATGCGGCCCATTGTGGAAATGCAGTTCGCGGATTTTTCGACCATCGGGTTCAACCAGATTGTGAATCAGGCGGCGGCGTTTCATTGGCGGACGCGCGTGCCTTGCCCGATCGTCGTGCGACTTCCCTGCGGGGGCGTCACCGGCGCCGGTCCGTTCCACAGCCAGAGCCTGGAGGCGATCTACGCGCATTACCCCGGGCTTGTTGTCATGACTCCGGCAACCGTCGAGGACGCCTACAGCATGCTGCTTGAGGCTGTGGCGATCGACGATCCGGTCATCTTCTGCGAGCACAAGCTCCTGTACTACCACCTCAAGGCGGAGGGCCTGCCCACCGAGGCCCTGCCGGTGGGCAAGGCGCGGATTGCGCGCCCGGGGCGGGACATGACGTTGGTCGCCTACAGCGCCATGGTGCACGAGGCGTTGGACGTCGCGCGGGAATTTGCGACCGAGGGGACCGAGATCGAGGTGGTGGACCTGCGTTCGGTGAAGCCGATCGACACCGACACCGTGGTCGCCTCCGTCGCGCGCACGGGGCGGTTGTTGGTTGTCGGCGAAGCCTGGCCTTGGGGCGGGGTGACGGCCGAGGTGGTTGCGCGCGTGGCGGGCGAGGCCTTTCACCTGTTGGACGCGCCGCCGATGCGGCTCAATTCCAAGGACACGCCCATCCCCTTTCATCCCGACCTCTGGTCGGCCCATCGTCCGACGGCGCGGAGCATCGCCTCCGCCGCGCGTCATCTGCTTCGACTTTGAAACTGGAAGAACCACGGAAAGCCATGCCCCAGATCCCCATCATCATGCCGCAACTGGGCGAGTCCATCGCGGAGGCCGCCGTGGTCGGGTTCCTGGTCAATCCCGGCGATCGTGTCGAGGCCCATCAGGACCTGATCGAAGTGGAGACCAACAAGGCGACCATGAACGTCGTGGCTCCCTGCGCGGGGACACTGGCCGAATTCGCGGTGGAACTGCACGAGAGTTATCCCGTCGGCGCGCGCCTGGGCGTCGTGGAGGCGACCGCCGAGGAGGCGGCCAAAGTGGGGTTCGACGAACTCCCGGAAGATCCGGGGCCGGAGGGCTCGGCTGAGGAAGGAGGCGGCGACGACGGAACCGTGGGGATCCGGCGTCATGAGGTGAAACCGGTTGTGCGGGGGTTGCCCGTGCCGGCCAATGCGACCGGGGCGGGCTACATGACGCCGCGGATGAAGGCGCGCATGCAGGAACTCGGATTGCATTCGGCCGACCTGGCCGGGATCCAGGGCACCGGCGCGGCGGGGCGGGTCACCATTGAGGATTTTGAGAAGTTCATCGCCAATGTCGACCAGCACGAGCTTTCTCCGGCTTCAAGCATGCGGGTGGCGGTGGCTGACGCCATGCGGCGGAGCTGGACACGGCCGTTGGCGACGGTCGGCATGCCGGTGGTCCTGGACGCCCTGCTGGAGCACCGGAAGACCCAGAGTCCCAAGCCCGGTCCGGCGCTCTATGCCTTGCGCGCGCTGGCCATCGCTCTGGGGGAGAACAGCGCGCCCGCAGGCCGGTTGATCGGCAAACAGATCGTGCATCCGCAGTCCATCGACGTCGGTTTCGCGGTGGAAGCCGAGGATGGCGTGCTCGTGCCGGTGATCCGAAAGGCGGACAAACGGTCGCTTTCCGAACTGTCCGATCGCTACGCCGAGCTGGTCGCCCTGGCCCGGGATCGGAAGCTTCCGGCCGAGGCGACCGGCGGCTCCATTGCGACGGTGACCAACTTCGGCACCTTCGGCCTGATCTGGGCCACGCCGATTCCGCTGCCGGAGCAGACCTTGGTCCTGGGCATGGGGGCCGGCCGCAAGACGCCGCATTGGGACGAGGAGAAGGAGGCGTTCGTCCCGCGAACCGAGGCGAATCTCACCCTGAGCTTCGATCATCGCGTGCTCGACGGCGGCGCTGCGGGGCGGTTGCTGGCCCGCATCGCGGAGCTGATGAATGCGCCCAAAACGCTTTGAGTGGATTCAGGGCGCTGCCGTCCGGGGGGGGACGCGCGCCATTGGCGGAGGGGGATTCGGTGGTCTTTATTCAATGATCTAGGAGTCGTGATCAAGGAGCAGAGGGAGTTTTGACGCCAGAATACGGATCATCGATTCCTGAATCCTGACCTCCGAATACTGGATGCCGCCCAGCCAAACGCGTTTCCCTGCTTTTGTCCCGGACCTCGGATTGCTAGGCTGCGCGCATGGAACAGGTTTTGAATTATCTGCGCGGGAACGAGCGGCGCTTCATTGACGATCTGACGGAGTATCTGCGCTTTCCCAGCGTCTCCGCCCAGCCGAAGCACAAGGCTGACATGAAGGCCTGCGCGAAGTGGCTGGCCGACCGTTGCCGCGGGCTGGGCCTGCGGACAAAGGTGCATGGCACCGCCGGACATCCCATCGTGGTCGCCTCCACGCCGCGAAAGAAGAACTCCCGGAAACCGCATTACCTGGTCTATGGTCACTATGACGTCCAGCCGCCGGAGCCCTTCGAACTCTGGAAGACGCCGCCTTTTGAACCGACCGTCAGGAACGGCGCGATCTATGCCCGCGGCTCCACGGATAACAAGGGGCAACACCTGGCGCACCTGAACGCGGTCGAGGCCTATCTCAAGACCGGGACGGAGCTGTCCTGCGATGTCACCTTCGTCGTGGAAGGCGAGGAGGAGGTCGGCAGCGAACATCTGGCCCCGTTCCTCAAGGAACGACGTGACGAGTTCAAGTGCGATGGCGTGGTCATTTCCGACAGCGGAATGCCGAGTGTGAAGCACCCGGCGTTGACCTACGGCCTGCGGGGTGTGGTCGCGCTGGAGTTCAAGGTGGCCGGGCCGTCGCGGGATCTGCATTCCGGCATCTACGGCGGCGCCGTGGACAACCCCGCCATGGTTCTTTCGCAGATCCTGGCCCAACTTCGCGACAAGCGGGGCAGGGTGGCCGTCCCCGGTTTTTATGAAGATGTGGAGAAACTGTCCGCCTACGAAAGGAGGCAGTTCAAACGACTGCCCATCGACGCCGCGGAATTCCGGAAACTGGTCGGCGCGCCGCAGTTGTTTGGCGAGCAGGGGTTCACGCACCACGAGCAGCGCAGCGCGCGGCCGACGTTGGAGATCAATGGCATCACCAGCGGCTACCAGGGCGAGGGCAGCAAGACCATTGTGCCTGCCTGGGCCAGCGCCAAGCTGACCATGCGCCTCGTGCCCGATCAGGATCCGAAGAAGATCCTCCGGCAGCTCAAGGCCCGCATCAAGGAGCTTTGCCCTCCGACCGTGAAGCTGACGATGGAGGGCGGCCATGCCGGCGCGGCCTACGTCATCGATCCACAGTGCGACCTCGCGCAGGCGGGTATGCGGGCGCTCAAGGGCGCCTTCGGTTGCGAGCCGGTCCTGTTGCGCGAGGGCGGCTCCATTCCCATCGTCTCGGACTTCAAGCGCATCCTGAAGGCCGACTCGCTGCTGCTCGGCCTGGCCCTGCCCGACGACAACCTCCATTCCCCCAACGAGAAGTTCGACCTCGGTTGCTACGCCAAGGGGTCCGTCATGAGCGCGTTGCTCTGGCGTGAACTTGGCGGTTGATCGGAAGCCTTCGCCGCGTTATCCCGTCCAAGCACACAACAACACGACATGGAAGACGATCTGCCGCCATACGAAGACGAATACGATGACGAGGAGGACTCCGGGCCGAAGCTTGCGCCGCTCGATCCGGTCTTTCATTCCTTTCTCCATGACGGGCCGTTTGAGGAGTGTCTTGTTTGTTCCTGCGATTTGCATGAAGCCCACTACCTCGTCCACAAGACCTGGGTGGGCGAGGAGGTGATCTTCGAATACGCCATGTGCCACAATTGCGCCGAGGAGCTGCAGTCGGAGATGTCCGAGGAATCCGTGGCGCGGTTGACGGAGTTCCTGGAAACGGAGCGCAAGCGCGCGGGCACCTACCAGGTCTGCAACTACTGCGAGAAGCCGCTCAGCGAATGCAAGGAGCGTTCCCTCAACGCCGCCTGCTTTGGCATGGAGATGGACACCCGGCACTATCCCCTGATGATCTGCGGCGAATGCAGCATGCGGGTCCAGGAAATGCTTTCCCAGCAGACCCGCGACCGCCGCGACCGCTTCATCGGCGAACATTTCGACTGTCCGCCCGCCATGGAGATTCCCCTGCCCACCGAGTTCGCTTCCTCCTGAGAGGGCAACCACAGAAGACACGGAATACACGGAAAGGAGAATCCTTTGCCGCGCTTGTCAGAGCGTGGCGCAATAGGGGAAGGGGCGCGGAATTCATTCCGCTTCAATCTCCGGCAATCAGGGGTAAAGGACGTTTCCAAGCGCGCGGTCGCCCAACGTTGAAGCGGATTGAATTTCGCGCTCCACAGAGTTTGCCGACCACCTTCTCGCGAAGGCGGCTACATGTTGACGGTGGCTGCGGAACGAAACCCCGCACGGCTTGTCCCCTCTCCGTTCTGTTTACTCCGTGTTTTCTGTGGTTTTCCCCCTCCCGTCACTTGCGGCCGGCGGGGACGATGGTGAGGGTGACACGCTTGCCGTCGCGGAGGACGACGATTTTCTCGGGCTTGTCGATCTTCACGGCGTTGAAGGCCACCATGTAGTCGTCGATGTTCTTTACCGGGATGCCCGCGAATTCGACCACGACATCGCCGCCTTTCAACCCGGCCTTGTCGGCGGGCGCGCCGCCGCGGACGCCGGAGAGCTTCACACCCTCCACTTCGGCCGCGTAATCGGGGATGGTGCCGAGGTAGACGCGCAGGCCGCTGACGCTGGCCTTTGAGCTGCGATCCACCTTCGCCCATTCGGGACGCGCGCCCGGCTTGACCAGGTCGCGGGCGATGATGCGGGCGAACTTGGTGACGCGTTCCAACCCTTCGTAGTTGAGTGTGTCGGCATCGTCGGAGGGGCGGTGGTAGTCGTCGTGACTGCCGGTGAAGAAGGCGAGCACGGGGATGTTCTTGGGGTAGAATGAGGTGGCGTCGGTGGGCAGGTAGGGGTCGTCCTGGAGTTTGAGATCGAAGCCTCCGACGACATTCGCCTTTTCGATCAATCGCTTCCAGGCGGGCGAGGAGCCGATGCCCTGGAGGATGAGGCGGTTTTCGCGCAGGCGGCCGACCATGTCGAAGTTCAGGTAAGCGGAGACGAAATCGTGGGGGATGTGCGGTTTTTCGGCATAGCGCGCGGAGCCGAGCAGGCCCATTTCCTCGCCGGACCAGAAGGCGAAGATGACGCCGCGCGCGAAGGCGGCGGGATTCTTGCGACGTTGTTCGGCGAGGTCGGCGGCGAGTTCGAGCAGCGTCGCGCAGCCGGAGGCGTTGTCGTCGGCCCCGTTGTGGACCTGGCCGATCTCGTCCTTGCCGGAGCGGGACGTGCTTTCGTTCCCGTAGCCCAAGTGGTCATAGTGCGCGCCGAGCAGGATATATTCGGCATGCACGTCGCCGCTGCCGGGAAGGAGGATGCCGAGGACGTTGTTGTCGGTCTTGCGCAGGCGCTTGATCGCGGTCTTGAGGCGGACGGTGACGCCCTTGATTTCGATGGCAGCCTCGGCGTGCGGGTTCTCCTGGTCCAGCTCGGTCTGCAGTTCCTTGAGCGTCCTGCCGCTGTTCTTGAGAATTTCGTCGGCGACCTTGTCGGTGATGGAGGCGGCGATCATGCCGCCGAGGCTGGAGTCGCCGGAGAGGCCGATGAGCTTGCCGGCGTTGGGGGAATTGGGCCCGGTGACGAACAGGGCCGCCTTTGCTCCGCGTTGCTGGGCGATCTTGGCCTTGTAGTAGAGCGCGGCGTAGCGGTTGAGTTCGGCCTTGCGCTTGGGCTCCACATCCTCGGGCGTGTAGCGAAGCAGGATGACGACCTTGTTGCTGACGTTGACGCCGCCGTAGGGATCGGTGAGTCCGCCGTTCTCCTGTGGCATGGACAGGCCGTAGCCGCCGAACACAACCTCGCCGCGGACTTCAGCGTTGGCGGAAAAGGCCAGCGGGCGGAAATTCTCATCGACCTTGAAGTCGGTCCCGCCATTGCCTTTCGGATCCCGGCGGACCACGGAAAGGAGGTTCTCGCCCTTGATGACCTCGGCGCCCGCATTGAACTCGAACTGGTTCAGGTAGCTGTCCTCCTCGTCGCCGAAGGATTCGATGCCCGCCTGCTTCAGCTGTTCAGCGATGTAACGGGCTGCCTTTTCGGCGCCGGACGTTCCGGTTTCGC
The DNA here is from genome assembly GCA_038126235.1 of Verrucomicrobiales bacterium. GTDB lineage: Bacteria > Verrucomicrobiota > Verrucomicrobiia > Limisphaerales > JAYPEY01 > JAYPEY01. The sequence goes on along the minus strand of JAYPFK010000028.1, from coordinate 13,106 downwards.
GGCCCTCCAGTTCGTCGGAGGCGAGGTAACCGACGTGCGCCTTGAGGTCGGCTTCGGTGATCGACGCGGCCTTGGGCTGCGCGGGGGCGGCGGTCTGCTTACGATCCGGGGCCAGGCCGAGCGCCTCGGTCGCCGCAGTGTGATTCCATTTCGCCATGAAGAGCTGGGACTTGCCGTTGCTGGTGCGGGTGGCGGTCCAGCAGAGGGTCTCGCCGTCGGGGGAAAAGACCGGCAGGCCGTCGAAGCCATCCTTGTGCGTGATGCGGACGGGTTCCTTCCTGCCTTCGGCGTCCACCAGGTAGAGTTCGAAATTGTCGAAACCCAGCTTGTTGGAGGCGAAGATCGCGTATTTGCCGCTGGGATGAAAATACGGCGCCCAGGACATGGCGTTGAACTCCGTCAGGCGTTTCACGTCCGAGCCGTCGAGCTTCATGGTATAGACGTCGGCGAGCGTTCCCTTCTCGTTGAAGCGGCGCCAGATGATGCGCTGGCCGTCGGGGGAGAAGAAGGGGCCGCCGTCGTAGCCGGGGGTGTGGGTGAGGCGCTTCTGGTCCGAACCGTCGGCGTTCATGAGGTAGATTTCCCCGAAGTAGGAAGGGTTGATCTTCAGGATCTGGCGTTCCTTGCGGGAGAGCTTCTCCTCGGGGTAGGCGTCGCGCATGGAGCAGAAGACGATCTTCTTCCCGTCCGGCGAATACGCGCCCTCTGCGTCGTAGCCGTAGGCGGTGGTCAGGCGCTTGACGCCGCTGCCGTCGCGCCTGGCGACGGTGATGTCCATCTGCTCCTCGTAATCCCAGGAGTAGCGCCGCTGCTTGCCGGACTCGCGGAATTCGATCTCGGCCTTTTGCTTTGCCCGCGCCTCGGGGTCGTCGTGGGAGGAGGCGAAGAGGACCTCGTCGGAGTTGGGACGGATGAAGGCGCAGGTGGTCTTGCCATGGCCGGGCGAGACGCGATGGCTGTCGCCGGTCTCCAGGTCGAGCAGGTAGATCTGGTAGAAGGGGTTGTCCGCCTCACGCTCGCTCTGGAAGATCAATGCCTTGCCGTCAGCGGAGAAGTAGCCTTCGCCGGAGCGTTTGCCCTCGAAGGTGAGTTGGCGGACGCGGGATAGGAAACGGGCCTCGTTCTCGGCGTCGTCCTCCGCTGCGCGGAGGACCGGGACGGCGACAAGCAGGGCCAGGGCGGCGACGACAGATGGGCTGAACAGATTCAGTTTCATAGACGCGCAGGATTTAGCCACAAAGAGGCGTGGAAGGGAAAGCCGAAGCTCAAGCGTTGCCGCTTCGGCGTTGTCAGGCTCGGGGGAGGTCCATAGGGTGTTCCAATGCCTCATCCAGAAGAACAGGCGGGCCGGATCAGCCGGCGGGCTTTTGTGCGAAACGGGACGCTCTTGCTTGCGGCGGGCAGTGTTGCGCCCGGATGGGCCTGGGCGGAAGAGAAGCCTTCGGCGCGCATCGGGTTGGTGACGGATCTGCATCATGCGGACAAGCCGGCGCGGGGCACACGGCATTATCGGGAGACACTGGGCAAGCTGGCGGAAGCGGGCGAGGCCTTCGCCAAGGCTGGGGTGAAACACGTGGTGGAGCTTGGGGACTTCATCGATTCAGCAGGTTCGCTGCCGGCGGAGAAGGGGCATCTGGCGACGGTTCACAAGCATTTCTCCGAACTGCCCGGAAAGAAACATCACGTGCTGGGCAACCACTGCGTTCACCTGCTGACCAAGCAGGAGTTCCTCGGTGGAGTGGGGCAGGGAAAAGCGCATTATTCCTTCGATCACGCGGGCTGGCATTTCATTGTGCTGGACGCCTGTTTCCGTTCGGACGGCGTTGCCTACGAGCGTCAGAATTTCGAATGGACGGATCCGAACATCCCGGTCGCCGAGTTGGAGTGGCTGGAGGCGGACCTGCGGGGGGCGAAGAGCCCGGTCGTGGTCTTCATCCATCAACGGCTGGATGTCTCGAACCATTATGGCGTGAAGAACGCGCCGGCAGTCCGGAAGATCCTGGAGGATTCAAAGCGCGTCAGGGCGGTGTTCCAAGGGCACAGCCACAAGAATGACCATCATGAAATCGGCGGCATTCACTACACGACGCTGGTTGCGATGGTGGAGGGCGCGGGGGCGGACAGCAACGGTTACTCCACGCTCAATCTTCTTGCCAACGGAGCCTTGTCGTTGACGGGCTTCCGCAAACAGGTCAGCGGCCGGTGGGGTTGAGGGGAATTCAGAATTCAGAGGCCAGTGGGCGCCTTCGGAATGCGGGGCCTGCGCATGAGTTGGATTCGCGCCTCGTTGGAGTTCACGCTTCAGCGCGGTTTTGGGCGAATGCACGCTAAAGCGTGAACTCCAACCCCGAGCGCCGACAGACAAGCTCTCGAAATTGCATTGATTTTGGCGTTCATGCGAAGCCCTGCTTCGGAATGCCGAACGCCAATCGCTGAATACTGATAACTGAATACCGTTCACTGCGCCCCGGCGCCTACTTCAGGTAGTCCTTGTTCAGCTTGTTGCAGCTCCAGAGTAGGCCGCGGGTGACGAGGTCGAGGTAGCCGTCGTCGGCGACGGTCTCGTTGTAGTGGCCGATGGTCGTGCTGAAGACGCGGGTTCCGTGATACTCGTTGACCCAGACAACGGTGGCGGTGGCCTTGACGGGCTTGGGTTTGGGGGCCGGTTTGGCGTCCTTGCCCTTCTTCTTGTTCTTCTTCTGGCGGGGCGTCTGCATCTGGACGCCTTCGGCCAGGGAGACGGCTCCGGGGTAGACCGTCACGTTGTTGTAGAGCTCCTCGTTCATGGTGGTCCAATCAACGAGGGGCTTGGTGATGGGGTGGTTCTTTTTCGTGAAGCTGATGTCGATGGGTTCCTTGGGGCCGTGACCGGTGGACTGGACGCCGAGGTAGTCGAACCAGCGGCTGTTTTCGGCGCCGGGTTTGGCGGGGGAGCGGAAATCGCCGACCCGGTAGCAGTGCATGGCGCAGTGGAGGTTGACGCCGGGAATGCCGTTGCGATGGGGGGCGAGGACCGCCTCGATGGTCTTGGCGTCGCTCATCGCGGCGGCGCACTCGTCGTGGATCACGACGTCGTAGCCCTTGGCGTAATCGGGTTTCCCATAGATCGCGAGCGGGGGATTGGTGGATTTGTCGTCGGAGTGGACCTGGTCGACGATCACGTGCGCGCGAGCCTCGATGCCGGCCTTGAGAATGTCCTTCTGGACGGCATAGTCATGGCAGCAGCCTCCGGTGATGAGCAGCGCTCGCAGCGGCTTGGGCGCGGCTTGGACAACGGAGAGGGAAAGGAGCAGGATGGAGAGGATTCGCAGCGTTTTCATGTTTCTGGGATGACCGGGGAGAAGGGGGATTTATTCAAGTTCAAAGTGGCTTTGGTCCATGGTCCGTTGTAGACGAGGTGACGAGGCTCATTTCAAATGGAATGCCAGGAACAGAGCCTTCTCACGTCGGCTGCTACAAAATCCAGGTGACAGCCCCTTCCATGCCGACGTGTTCCTCCTCCGTGGGTTCTTGATCGGCCGGGCTTCCCGCTATCCGCGCAGGGCCCGCATGTATTCCTCGTGCCAGCGGGCTTCGGCGGGGTGCTCCGCCTGCTTGTAGATGGCGTAAAGATTGCCGCACATGCGGGCGAGAATCTCGGATGGCGAACTGGGCGCGAGGGCGGATTCGTCGCAGTGGCCGACGGCGCGCCGCACGCGAGCGGCGCAGGTCGCGCGGGAGAGATATTCACCGCCGTTGAAGGGATCGATGTAAAGTTCGCCCGTCTCGGTCTCGGCCCGGCAGATGAAGTGTCCGGGCGCGCCGATGCCCGCGACCGGCAGGCGCAGGCGTTTCGCCACGCACAGGTAGACCAGGCTCAAGGTGATGGGGATGCCGGTGCGGCGCTCGAGGACCCGGTTGAGGTAGCTGTTGTCAGCCTCGTAGTAATTGTCCCGGTTGCCGCGGAAGCCGAGTTCCTCGAACAGGTAGTCGTTGATCGTGTCCAGCCATTCGCGCACGCCGGCGTTGACGTTCATGCGGCGGCTGAGCTCGACGGCGAACAGGTTCAGCTCCATATGCCGCTCCTCGATGTCGATCGAGGGAAAACGGGTGCGGGCCAGAAGCCAGGCCCCCTTTTCCAGATCGATGGCGGAGGCGGGCTGGCGGCAGTATTCGAGAAATTTCTCGTGCTCGGTGAAGTCGAGGGTGGCGATCATGGCGCGCCGCGACGGAAGGGGTTACTCTTCGAAGAGCGCCTGGGCGAAGGCGGCGGCGTCGAAGGGCTGGAGATCGTCCGCCTGCTCGCCCAGGCCGATGAACTTCACGGGGAGGCCGAGTTCGCGCTGGATGGCCACGACCATGCCGCCCTTGGCCGTGCCGTCGAGCTTGGTGATGACCAGGCCGGTGAGCGGGACGGCCTTGTTGAACTCGCGGGCCTGGTTGAGCGCGTTCATGCCGGTTGTCGCGTCGAGCACCAGCAGGACCTCGTGCGGCGCGCCGGCAAGCTGCTTGTCCATGACGCGATGCACCTTGGCCAGCTCCTGCATGAGGTTGTGCTTGGTGTGGAGGCGGCCCGCAGTGTCCACGAAGAGGTAGTCGATGTTGCGGGATGAGGCGGCGGCGACGGCGTCGTGGGCGACGGCGGCGGGATCAGCTCCGTAGGCGCCGGCGATGACATCGACATCGAGGCGTTCGCCCCAGAGCTTGAGTTGGTCGATGGCGGCGGCGCGGAAGGTGTCGCAGGCGGCCAGCAGGGCGGAGCCGCCGTCGGCCTTGATCCGGTGGGCGAGTTTGGCCGAGGTGGTGGTCTTGCCCGTGCCGTTGACCCCGACCATCGAGACCACGGTCGTGCCGGAGGCCTGCTTCTTCAGCGCGGTGTTCGTGGAGGCGAGTTCCTTCTCCACCTCGCGGGCGGCCACGGCGAAGACGTCCAGCCCCTCGCGGCCCTGGGTCTCGTAGCCGCGGCGCACGGCGTCCACGATCTGCAGCGACATCTGCGCGCCGAGATCGGAGCTGAGCAGCAGCATCTCAAGTTCCTCCTCCATCTCGGCCGTGAATTTCGGCGAGATGGTGACGATGCGCTTGAGCCCATGAACAAGGTTGTCATGGGTCTTCTTGAGGCGTTCTTTGAATTTGTCGAATAATCCCATTGAGAAGACGCGCCGGGCGGGATGGTCCTGTCCGCCGCGACAAGGCGGAGAGGTGTAGGGCAATGGGGCGAGGGGGGCAAGCCTCCTGATTGGGAAAGGCGAGGTTTTGAAATGGGCTCGACGGAGTCTCTCTCCACCGGCTCTTGGAATCGCTGTCGCTGTCTTCGTGTCTTTTTATTCCATGCTGGAGCGCGTCCGACTTCGCATCCAACGGAGCTTTCGACAAGCGGAGGGCTCGTGGAGCCGGTGGGGAGAGACTCCGTCGAGCCCACTTCAGAGTCCTGAAGGGACCGCCTGACGGTCACGGCCGGAGTGGGTTCGTGAATTCAGTTCAGAAACCGGAAATCCACGCAGGCGAGGAGGGACTGGCAGAGGTCGGTGAGGCGGGCGAGGGCGTCGGTTTCCCTGAGGTCGCCGAGGAAGTCCCTGGCGAGTTTCGATTCTCCGCCGGTCGGCGGGCGGTTGAGGACGAGTTCGTAGGCGAGGTTCACGTGGTCGGCGGTCGGTCCGGTTTCGGCCTGGAGGATGCGTCGGGCGAGGGCGGCGGAGCGGTCGCGGACGAAGCCGCTGTTCATGAGGAAGAGCGATTGCGTGGGGACGGCGCTGGCGGCGCGGTCGCCGGCGACCATGTTGGGGTTTGCGAAGTCGAACACCTCGAAGATGTCTTCCAAGTTGTTGCGGAAGACCGGGGAATAGAGGCTGCGGCGGGTTCCCGTGAACTCGTGATCGAATTCGGACTTCAGCCCCTTGGGGATGGTCTTGCCGCCCTGTTTGACGTCGAGTTCCCCGCTGATGAAAAGCATGGCGTCGCGGATGGATTCGGCGTCGAGGCGGCGGCGGTTGGCGCGGCTGAGCCAGAAGTTGTCGGCGTCGGCGCCCGCGGTTGGCGGGGCGCTGGAGAGTTGGTAGACGCGCGAGAGCATGACGGCCTTGACGGTCTGTTTGACGGACCAGCCGTTGTCCATGAAATCGACGGCAAGCCAGTCGAGGAGTTCGGGGTGGGTGGGGGCGGCGCCGGTGGAGCCAAAATTGTCCGGGGTGGCCACGATCCCGCGGCCGAGCAGGTGGCGCCAGATGCGGTTGACCATGACGCGCGCGGTGAGCGGGTTGTCGCGGCTGGCAAGCCAGTCGGCGAGTTCGAGGCGGCCGCTGGCCTTGTCGGCGATCGTTGGAGCCGGGGCATCCTTGCGCAGGGCAACCTGGATGAAACCGCGGGGAACCTGCTCGCCCAGTTTGTGGATGTCGCCGCGCACGGCCATGAAATAGTCGCCGGCGTCTTCGGCCTCCTTGACCGCCATGGCCTTCTCGCGCGGCGGGAGCTTGGCGCGTTTGAGACGTTTGACATGGGACTCCAAGTCGTCGCGCTCGCGGCGTTTGGTCAGGAGTTGCTTCCGGACCTCCTTCAACTCGGCGAGCCTGGTCTCGCGCTCCTCCAATTCGGCGACGTTCAGGAACTGCACGGCGTCGGCGATGACGTATTTGCCGTCCGTGCCTTCGTTGGAGATCGTGACCGAGGCGGCCTGGTCCTTTTCGAAGCGGAAACGGCCGAGGGTCTTGAAGAGCTTCCCGTGTTCGGCGGGTTCCTGCTCGTTGACGTGGATGGTGGTTTCGCCGTCGGCGTGGCGGATGGTCACCGGGGCATTGGTGGAGCGGCGGATGTTCGAGCAGTGCGACATACGCACTTCCCAAAGTCCGGATTTGGGCAGCTTCGTCTCGTAGATGACGCTCTTCTCACCTTTGTCCTCTTTCAGGTCGTGGATGTAGCTGTAGCCGACGTGTGGCGGGGTGTGGGTGGAGCGTTGCCACTGGCCGATCACGCGCGCCTCGGTGTCGTCAACGACGACGCCGTGGAGATTGGCGGGATCGGCGACGATATACTTGACGAGATTCTCGTCGTCGACCTCGCCGGGGGCGTGTTCGTTGGCGAGGACATTGGGCGGACGCGGCGGTTCCTGCGCCGTCAGGGCGATGAACTGCGCGGCGTCGGCGATGACCACCCCGTCGGCGCCCTTGTTCGAGATCTCGACGTAGCCGTTGGTCCCCTTCGCAAAGGTGAAGTGGCCAAGGGAATGCCAGAGTCCGTCGACCTCGGGTTCCTTGCGTTGATCGACCGAGGCGGTCTTTTCGCCGTCCGCGGAGACGACGGTGACCCGCGCGTTGGAGGCGCGGTTGCCGTGGTGCGCGTGGGACACGCGAACCTCGTAGACCCCGGCCGCGGGGAGGGTGGGGCGGAAGCGAACGTGCTTGTGGCCGCGGAACTCCTGGGCGTCGTGGACGTAGCCGGAACCGATCCACTTGCCGGTCGAGGTCGAGGAGGTCCAGTCGCCCTTGCGTTCGGCGTCCTTGTCGTCGATGACGATGCCCGCCTGGCCGGAAGCGGCCGTGTGTCGCGCGCCTTTGGGTTCGGTGGCGTCCTTGAGGTCCTTGAGCCTGGCGTCGATTTCCTTGACCTGTTCAGTGATCGACTTCAGTTCCTCCTCGGCGCGGTCGATCACGGCGTATTGTTCCTCGACCCGGGGTTCCATCGGGAGGAAACGGGTCTCCCATCCGGAGACGTTGCCGGGAGTCAGGGAATCGGCGCTGCGGAAGATTCCGGCGAGCGCGTAGTAGTCGCGCATGGGAATGGGGTCGAACTTGTGGTCGTGGCAGCGCGCGCAATCCAGGCTCATCCCGAGCAGGGACTTGCCGACGACGGTCATCTGCTCGTCGACAACCTCCATGCGGAGGAGTTCCTTGTCCTGGAGTTCGTAGTTGATCGGGCCGAGCAGGAGGTAGCCTGTGGCGGTGATCTGACCGGCGCGCTCCTCGCGGGAGTCCGCCGACATCAGGTCGCCGGCGATCTGTTCGCGGATGAACTGGTCGTAGGGCTTGTCGTCGTTGAAGGCGCGCACGACGTAATCGCGGTAGCGCCAGGCGTCCGGGAAGATGAGCGCGCGTCCGCCGCCGCTGGATTCAGCGAAGCGCGCGATGTCCAGCCAATGCCGGCCCCAGCGTTCGCCGAAATGGGACGAAGCGAGGAGGCCATCGACGACCTTCTCGAAGGCGTTCGGGGAATCGTCGCGGAGGAAGGCGGCGATGGCCGCCGGTGTGGGCGGCAGGCCGGTCAGGTCGAAAGACGCGCGGCGGATGAGGGCGCGTTTGTCGGCTTCCGTCGCGGGCTTGAGGTTCTTCTCCTCCAGCGTGGCGAGGATGAAACGGTCGATCTCCGTGCGGGGCCAGGCGGCGTTCTTGACCTTGGGGAGGGGAGGCTTGGCCGGCGGTTGGAAAGACCAGAATTGGCGGCCTTTCTCGAGGTCGATCTCCGCCTTGGCGACGGCCGCGCCCTCGGCGCGGGGATCGGGCGCGCCCATGGCGATCCATTGTTCGATCGCCTCGATCTCCTCGGAGGAGAGCCTGCCTTTGGGCGGCATCTGGAGGTCCTTGTCCTCGTAGCTGACGGCTTGGTAGACGAGGCTTTCCGCCGCCTTGCCGGGGACGATGGCGGGCCCGCTGTCGCCCCCGGTTTTCCAGCCGGCCCGATTGTCGAGCCGGAGGCCGCCCTTGATCTTCTTCTCCGCCGCGTGGCATTCGTAGCATTTCGCGATCAACAGGGGGCGGATTTTGGCTTCGAAGAAGGAGGCGTTCTCCCGGGCTTTGGCGGGGGAGACGAGAGCGAGGAGCGCGACAAGAGAGGCGGCGAAGGCGTGAATGCCGCTGCGGTCTTTGTGCGCGCGGAGTTGCACGGGCTTTGTCTTTCGCTCTTTCTTCATGAATTGAAATGCGAATACTCTTGTCGCTGTCCGGGAATTTCAACCCAGAATCAGATCGTGCCTGTCCTGGGTTGCGCGGCGTAGATCCCAAGGTGATACGGATCAACGAGAACCCGCCGGGTCGAGTGTCAGAATGCATGTAAGAGCAATGAAAACGGAACCCAGACGAAGCTTTTTGCGCCGGCTGTCTGTCGGCGTCCTGACGGCCTCGAGCGGAGCCGGGAGACTGATGGCGTCCCGGAGTCCGGCGGCGCCGCAGCGGGTCACAATTGCGCAGTTGCCGGTGACGCGTTCGGTGAAGGACAACCTTGCGCGGATGAAGCCGGCCTTTGCGCAGGCGGCGCGGGACAAGGCGCACTGGCTGCTTTTTCCTGAGGGCATGCTGAGCGGTTACACCGGAGTCTTCAATCAGGCGGAGGTCGCCGAGGCATTCTCCGAGTGCGCGGCATTGACGAAGGCGTCCGCGGCGGTGGCGTTTATCGGAACCAGTTGGAAGAACGACGACGGCAGCGTCGAGAACCAGTTGCGGATGGTGGGGGCGGACGGAGAGGTCTTCGGTTCTTACGCCAAGCGATGCCTTACCTATGGCGACGCCAAGTGGGCGCGTCCGGGAACGGGGGACCTGGTCTTCGCCGCGAATGGCATCCGGTTCGGAACCTTGATCTGCAACGACCTCTGGGTGACTCCGGGTTTCACCGACGGCCCCGATCCGCGCCTCACCTTGCAGCAGTACCGGCAAGGCGCGCAGGTGATCTTCCAGGCGATTCACTCAGGCAGCTCGCAGAAGTATCGGAGTTACCACGAAGCCAATCTCTTCACACGGGCGGCGGAAGCAAAATGTCCGATCGTGACCTGCAACGCCTTCGCCAAGCCGGCGGTCAACGCGACCTCCGGTGTCGTGGGGACGGACTTCGAATACCTTGCGGCGCTGCCGCGCGATCGGGAGGCAGTGGAGACGGTGGAATTCACGCCAACCGTGCGGGGATAATGTAGACGATCCATCCGACGGAAAAAGCCGCGATATGGGCGGTGAGACGTTTCGCGGTTTTCATGCGGGTTTTCAGCGGAGGCGCGAGACGTAGTTCTTCAGCATGACGTCCCCGTTGATTGCCGCGTTGCTCTCATAAACCAGAACCCCATACCGCAACCGGAATACCTCACCCTTCTTCACCGGCGTGGTGACATAGGGCTGGCGACGTTCCTTGGGCTGCTTCGGAAACGGATTGGAAACCACGACGCCGTAGTCGCGTGCGTGCGACCAGCAGGGGCGGGGATTGTCTGGGTGGGGCATGACGAGGAGGCCGACGCGTTTGCCGTCGATGACGCCGGAGTAATCGATCCATTTCATGGGTTTGCCCCAGGCGCCGGCGCCGTTGGTTTCGCCGCGGTCGTTGGTGATGGTTCCGTTGCCGCCCTGCACGCGGATGGGCGAGGCGACGCGGATGGCGAGGCCGCTTTCCTCCTGGTCGCCGAAGACGAAGTCGCGCTCGTCGGACTTGAAGCTGGAATCCCACTCCAGAAGCACGCCCTCGGGGCGGCGGGTGAACCGGATGCGGCAGGTTTCGAGGCAGACCGTGCGTTGGCCGTCCTCGCTCAGGTAGCGGTTGCGGGCGGTGAAGGTCGCCTCGGTCCTTGAGCCGGTCGGTTTCTCGATCCAGGTTTCGTGCACGACGCGGGCCTTGAGGCGCCAATAGTCGTTCCCATCGATCCAGCCGAAGCCCATCCAAAGTCCGGGGTGCATGATGGGGTGGATGATGCCGGCCTCGCCTCGGTAGCCGGGATCGAGGTCCTCGGGCTTGCGGGCGGGCCAGTTGCGGGTGACCTGCGTGCCGCCGGGCGTGGTGACATTGACCAAGGCGCGGCGGGTGAGTTGGGCGTGATCCTTGAGGTAGGTGGCGATGCGTTGCTTGCCGAGGAAGATGCGCAGTTCGTCCTTTGTCTCATCGAAGGTGAAGCCGTCGGTGCGCTTAGTGAATCTGGCGGTGAAGGGTTGCTTCGGCTTCCTGGGTTCGACCTGCTTCTTCTGCGCGAGCAGGTAGGCCGCGAGGTCGGCGATCTGCTGCGGGTTCATCGCAGATTCGAATCCGGCGGGCATGGCGGAGAGGGCGGTGGCCTTGCGGGAACGGATCTGGAACTTGGGGATCGAGACGGTCTGCCCGGTGGCTTGGGCGAGTTCTACGGAAGCTCCGGTTTCCTCGATGACGATACCGGAGTAGGTGAAGTCCTCCTTGGTCTCGAAGACCTGCGCCGCGAAGCCCTCGGTGACGACCTTGCTGGGTTCGAGAATGGATTCGATCAGTGTTCGGGCGTCCGCGCGCGCGCCGATGTCCGACAGATCGGGCGCGAAGACATTGCCGTGCTTTTCGAGTTGGTGGCAGTTGAAACAGCCGGCGCCCTTGGCGTGATGGAACAGGTCGCGCCCGCGTTGGGAGTCGGCCTTGGGCAGGGCCTTGAGCGCGGCGTCGAGGGTGGTCGGTTGGGCGGGCGGCGAGAGGATGGGGCGGTCGAGGATGATCAGGTAGTGGCCGCGGCCGGAGTCCCGGGGGTGATTCACGTTCGGGCCGAGCGAGATTGTTCCGGCGGGGAATTCCTTCTTGTGGAGCTGGTAGGTCGCGTCCTGCGTCTTGATGTGGAGGTCGGTGGATTCAAATCCGCCGGGTTGACCGATCTTCATCCAGGCGAGAGGCGCGTTGTTGCGGGTGTCGGTTCCCAGATAGAGCGTCACGGGCGTGTCGGTTTGGAAAGAGAATACGGTGGGCGTGAGGAGGCGGTCGTCGTTGTTGGCCGCGAGGATGTAGGGAACGCCGACCAACTCGTCGGGCAGTTCCGTGATCCGATAGTCGCGATCGGTGTAGTAGGGCTTGCCAACTGCCAGGCCGATGGAATCGAAGGTGTATGGGCGACCGCTGTGCGAGCGCAGTGAAGAGACGAAGGCGCGGGGAATGTAGGCGATCGGCGCCGGCTTCTTCCCGCCGGCGGTTTCGGGCTGGATGAGGCCGGCCTTGACCAGCCAACTCGTTGCCAGCGCGGCGATGCGCGGATCGTCGTCGTCCTGGAAGGCTCCGACTTCTCCCGGAGTGGAGAGGTTGTCCTCCAGCAGGCCGAGCAGGGCTGCGAGGCGGACTCCGGGGCGGTTGTCTTTCAACAGCGCGCGCCGTTTGGACTCCGGGGCGAGGTCGCGGATGGCTTTCCAGAGCGAGTGATAGGTGACGCGGTCGGTTTCAACGGCGGCGCGGTCGATGAGGTTGGGGAGGGCGGCGGTCAGGCGGGACTGCAAGATGGCTTGGGCGGCCTCGTGGCGCATACGGGGCTCGGGGGAATTCAATTCCCCGGTAGCAGCCGACGTGAGGAGATTCCGGTTGCTACGCCGGGCAAGGATTCGCAACGCTTGAAGGCGGCGGTTCAATGAAGAGGCATCGCTACGGCCGACGATCTTCGCGAAGAACGCGTCGAGCTTGCCGTCCTTGGGAGCGAGATGGCCCAAGGTCCAGAGCAGCCAGGTTTCTTGGGAGCGGGGGAGATTGGGTTTGGCCAAAGCAGCAAGCAGGGCGGGGCTGGCTTCCTCGGCGCGCTTGAGCAGGTCGGCTTGGGCGTCTGCGCGTAAGTGGGACATGTGGGAGCCGAGTGTTTCGATCAACGTCGGGAGGGACGAGCTCCGGGAGTCCCATTCCCTCTTGGTTGCCGTTGAAGTGGGACTCGCGGGAGTTCGTCCCTTCGGGCCATAGGAGATCCGGTAGATCCGTCCCTCATCGATCTGCCGGCCGTCCTGGAGGGTTCCACCGTAGCCCCGGCCCCAGCTGGCGACGTAGACCGAGCCGTCCGGGCCGACCTCGATGTCCGTGGGATCAAAGGCGCGGCCCTGGCTGGCGGGCAGGGAACGGCCGCCGCCCGCGTGCGCCAGAACGCCCGGCTTGCCGCCGGCGCATTTCATCAACGCTCCGTCCCATTCCGGTTTGAAGACGTAGATCTCCCGGCGCATCCAGTCGTTGATCAGGAAGGTGTTTTGATACTCACGAGGAAACTGATCGGATTGATACCAGGTGACGCCCGCGCCGGAGCCCTCGAACAAGGGCGCGCTGGCGGGCACGGTCGGTAGATGCCCATCGCCGGTCCAGTGCGCGCTCCAGGCGTGCCCCCAGCCGAAGTGCGCTCCATGGAACGGCGCGAATATCTTGTCGCCCTGGGTCTGGTCGTTGTCCGTGCCGAGCCAGTTGAAGCCGCTGTCGAA
>JAYPFK010000027.1:69565-101249 GCA_038126235.1 Verrucomicrobiales bacterium | reverse complement strand
CTCACGCCCATCCTGGGCATCCCGGCCAAACGCCTCCCCAAGGCCCTGCACGTCCGCTGGCCCGGCGGCCGCAGGACGCGGACGAGCGTCCCCAAGGATGCCGGCGAGGTGACCGCGACGTTCCGTTGATCGAGCACGCGAAGGTGGGGCGCCCCCGAGGGAGCCGCGCTGGTCAATGCTCACGATGGCTCACTGAGGACAGTTCGCCCCACCTTGTCGCCCATTCGTTGTTCCCACGTTCGACGCCCTTTCCTGCGGCGCTGACAAAGCCCGCTTCTTCCCGTAAAAGCTTGGTTCTCATGGCAACTCCTCGTCTTCCCCTTCGCGCCGCGCTGTTTGTCTTTGCGCTGCTGTTCGCCACGTTCAGCCACGCCCAACAGCCCAAGTCCTTCCGAGTCGGCATCATCGGTCTCGACACTTCACACGTCCTCGCTTTCACCAAGGTCTTGAACGATCCCAACGCGCCGCCCGAATTGACGGGCTGCCGCGTCGTCGCCGCTTATCCCAAGGGCAGCCCCGACATCGAGAGCAGCGTCAGCCGCGTCCCGAAATACACCGAGGATATTCAAAAACTCGGCGTGAAGATCGTGAACTCCATCGAGGACCTGCTGAAGGAGGTGGACGCCGTGCTGCTGGAGACCAACGACGGTCGCCCGCACCTGGCGCAGGTCCGGCCGGTGTTGCAGGCGCGCAAGCCCGTCTTCATCGACAAACCCATCGCTGGCTCCCTGAAAGACGCGATTACCATCTTCCGCGAGGCGAAGGAGGCGGGCGTCCCGTTGTTCTCCTCATCGTCGCTGCGCTTCGGCAAAAACACCCAGGCCGCGCGGGCCGGCGCTTTCGGGAAGATCCAAAGCTGCGAAACGCACAGCCCCGCCAGCCTGGAGAAGACGCACCCCGACCTGTTCTGGTATGGCATTCACGGCGTGGAATCCCTGTTCACCGTGATGGGAACAGGCTGCGAATCCGTGGTCCGCACGAGCGAGGATGGCAAGATTGTCGTGACCGGGAAGTGGCAAGGCGGGCGCACGGGCGTCTTCCGGGAAGGCAAGGGCTATGGCGGCACGGCGAAAGGCGACAAGGGCGAAGGCGCCGTCGGTTCCTACGACGGATACAAACCGCTGGTCGTCGAGATCGTGAAATTCTTGCGCACGGGCAAACCGCCGGTGACGCCGGAGGAAACGCTGGAGATCTACGCCTTCATGGAGGCGGCCGACGAAAGCAAGCGCCAGGGCGGCGCGGAGGTCCTGCTGGAGAGCGTCATGCGCGACGCGGCCGAAGGCGTGGCCGAGGCCCTGCCGCGCGTGCCGGGGAAGTCGCCGGAAGATTCGCTCAAGGCCATGAAGATCAAACCCGGAATCCGGGTGGAACTGGCCGCTGCCGAACCGCTGATCCAGGACCCGGTGGCCCTCGCCTTCGACGAACACGAGCGCATGTATGTCGCGCAATGCCAGGGCTACAACGCCTACGCCCTGAAAGGGGAAATCAAGCCCGGCTCGATCGCGCTGCTGGAGGACAAGGACGGCGACGGACGTTATGAAACCGGCGTCACGTTTGCCACCGACCTGAAATACCCGACCGCGCTGGCCTGCTGGGAAGGCGGGTTGTTCGTGGGCGACGCGCCGGACCTGCTCTTCCTCAAGGACACCGACGGGGACGGCAGGGCCGACGAACGAAAGGTCGTCTTCACCGGATTCGGCACGGACAAGGCGGGCGAGGCGCAGATCAATTCCATCAACTGGGGCCTCGACAACCGCTTCCACATTTCCACCGGGCTCGACGGCGGGAATCTCGTCGCCACGGCGGCAAAGGACGCCAAACCCGTCTCGGCGCGCGGCCGCGGCTTCATCTTCGATCCGCGCGACCTGACGCGATTCCAATTGACCTCCGGCGGCGGACAGTACGGCATGAGCCTGGACGACTGGGGCCGCAAGTTCGTCTGCGGCAACAGCGCCCCCGCGCACACGTTGATGTATGATGACCGCTACATCGCCCGCAATCCCCACCTCAAGGCCCCGAAGGCCTCGGTCGATGTCACCCCGGAGGGCAAGTTCACCCACCTGTTTCGCATCAGCCCGCCGGAGCCCTGGCGTGAGCTCCGCACCCGCCTGCGCAAGACCGGCAAGTTCCGCGGCTCCGATGAGGGCGGCAAACCCTTCGGCTTCTTCACCGGCGCGACAGGCATCACCGTCTACCGCGGCGACGCCCTGCCTGCGGAGTTTCTCGGCGACATCTTCGTGGGCGAGGTCGCGAACAACCTGATCTACCGCGCCGACGTCACTCCCAACGGGGTCGGCGTGACCGCCTCGCGCGCGGACCAGGACGCGGAGTTCATCGCCTCGACTGACATCTGGTTCCGCCCCGTGCATTTCGCCAACGCGCCGGACGGCTCGCTTTACGCGATCGACATGTATCGCGAGCTGATCGAGGGCGCGGCCTTCCTTCCCCCGGAATTCCTGAAATACCTCGGCGTCTCCAGCGGCGACGACATGGGGCGGATCTTCCGGATCACTTCAGCCAAACCGCAGAAACGCAAGCATCCCCGAATCGCCGACGCTCCGACCGCACGGATCGTCGAAGCCCTGAATTCCCGCAACGGCTGGCATCGCGACACCGCCCTGCGCCTGCTTTACCAACGACAGGACCGCGAGGCGGTCGCCCCGCTCAAGAAACTGGCGTCCGGCGCGAAGCTGCCCGAAAGCCGCGCCGCCGCGCGTTCGGCCCTGGCCGGCCTGGGCGCCTTGGATGAAGCCGTGGCCTTGGAGGCCTTGGATGACGACGCGGCAAAAGCGCGCATCCATGCGCTGCAACTGGCCGAACTGCTCGCGGCTGATTCGCCTGCGATTCGCGCGAAGGTCCCCTGCATGGTCACGGATCCTTCACTGCCCGTCCGGTATCAACTGGCATTCACCCTCGGATCCATGCCCGGCGCCCAGGCCGCCTCGGCCCTGGGCGACATCGCCCTCCAGGACGCCGCCGACAGTTGGATGCGAATGGCGATCCAAAGCTCCCTGGCGAGCGGAGCCGACCTGGTTTTTGAGCGGCTTGCCCGGGACGGCTCGTTTCGCGGTTCCGTCCATGGCGCGACGTTCCTTTCCGCCTTGGCGGAACAGATTGGAGCTGAGGGGCGCAACCGGGAAATCGCCGTGGTCCTGAAGGCGGTTCGCGAACTGCCCGCCGCCGAGAAGGCCCTCAGCGGCAAACTGGTCAAGGCCCTGGTTGCCCGACAAAGCGGCGCGAAACGCAAACAGACTCTGGCCGCGGCCGGCGGGAGCGCGTCCGCGATTCTCGACGATCTGCTGACGAAGGCAAAATCAGTCGCCGCTGATTCCAAGGCCGGGGAATCGTTCCGCGTGGAAGCGATCCGCAGTCTGCGCCTGGCGGGTTTCGCGGAGGTGAAGTCCCTGATCGCCAAGCTGCTCGCGCCCGCCGAGGCTCCGCCCGTCCAGGCGGCCGCCCTCGAGAGTCTCTCGGGTTTTCAAGATGCCGGCGTTGCGGACCTGCTGCTGGGTTCCTGGTCGGGATTCAGCCCGGCGACCCGGGCGGGCGCGACGGAGACCCTGCTGTCGCGCAAAGTGTGGCTGACGCGTTTCCTCGACTCCGTCGAGAAGGGCGATGTCCGCACCTTTGAAGTCGATCCAGCGCGCGTTGAACTGCTGCGCCAACACCCGGACAAACAGATCGCCGCCCGGGTGGACCGCCTGTTCACCGAAGCCCGGAAGTCGCGACAGGAGGTGGTGGACCGTTATCAGGAGGCGCTGAAACGCGAAGGCAACGCGACCAACGGGAAGTTCGTCTTCCAACAATCCTGCGCGGCCTGCCATCAACTGGAAGGCGTTGGCAACGCCGTCGGCGCCGACCTCAAAGGCATCCGCCAGCGCGGCATGGCGGCGGTGATGCTGAACATCCTCGACCCCAATCGCGAGGTGAAGCCGGAGTTCATGGTTTATGCCGTGGAGACGAAGGATGGCCGCGTCCTCGCCGGCATGATCGAGGCCGAGACCACCAACGACGTGACCATCCGCCAGATCGACGGCACGTCCATCGAGGCGCGGCGCACGGAGATCAAGTCGTTGAAAGGACTGGGAATGTCCTTCATGCCCGAGGGGCTGGAGTTCACCCTCGACATTCCCAAGATGGCGGACCTGCTGGCCTATCTGAATTCGATCGAGTGAAATCCCCCACCCCATGCTTCCATGCGAATCTTCCATACCCTCCTCGCCGCCGTCGCCATGAGCGTCACTTCCTCCGCCTTGGCCGCCGACCCCCTGGTCTTCATCTCCGCGTTCGCCGCAGGCGAGAAAGGGGCCGTGCATGCCTGTCGGTTGAATCTTGAGACCGGCGCATTGCAGAAGGTTCATCGCACGTCCGATCTGGAGCATCCCTTCTTCATGGCGCTTTCGCCGGACAGCAGGTTTCTCTATTCCATTCATGCCCTGAAGTTCGGCGGGGAAGAGAATGAGGAGGTGGCGGCCTACGCCGTCGAGCCGGGATCGGGCCGGCTGCGGGCAATGAACCGCCGCTCCGCCCGCGGGACGGCGTCGTGTTTCCTGGAGATGGACCGGACCGGAAAGACGGTTCTGGTCGCGAATTACTCGACCGGCAGCGTGGCCGCGCTCCCGGTGAACGCGGACGGCTCGCTCGACGAGGCGGCGTCATTTGTCCAACACGCCGGCTCCAGCGTCGATCCGAAGCGGCAGAAGGGCCCCTTCGCGCATTCGATCGTCGTCAGCCCCGACAACCGTTTCGCCTACGCCGCGGATTTGGGCATCGACAAGATCATGTGCTACCGCCTCGACGCCGGGGAAGCGAAGCTGACACCGAACGCCCAGCCGTTCGTGCGGACGCCGCCCGGAGCGGGGCCGCGGCATCTGACCTTCCACCCGGATGGCGGGCATCTCTACGCCATCAACGAACTGGCCAATTCCGTGACCTTGTTCGACCAGGATCCGGAGACTGGAACGCTCATCGAGAGGCAGACGGCTTCGACCCTGCCGGACGGATTCGAAGGGGTCAGCCATTGCGCGGACCTGAAGATCACGCCGGATGGACAATTTCTCTACGGCACAAACCGCGGGCACGACAGCATCGCGATCTTCCGTCTCGCAAAGAATGGAGCCCTGACACGGATCGGGATCGAGCCGAGTCTGGGCAAAGGGCCGCAGAACCTCCTCATCACGCCCGACGGCGGGCTGCTGCTCTGCGCGAACATGCCGGGAAACAACGTCGCGGTGTTCCGCATCAACCGGAAGACCGGCTCCTTGAAGGCCTTGGGCGCGCCGATGGAGATGCCCATGCCGTCCTGTATCCTGTGGCTGGGGGAGTAAACGCAGGCGCGACGCCCGATCTGAAGAGGTCGGCGACTGTTGAACCAGTCCATCTTTTTTCGTCGCTTCGCGGCAGCGGATTCTGCAAAGGTCCACCCGTTGTGCGCGGGAATTCTGTCCAGTTTCTGCTGACGCCGCTTTTGATTGTCGGGATCGGACTGCCATGGGTTGCCCTGCAATCGGCGGCCTGGGCGGGCATGCTGGTCAGCTATGCGCGCGACCTTTCCCTGACCGAGGCGGCCGCCAAAACCTTCGACGGAAAGAACCCCTGCGAACTCTGCCTCGCGGCCGCGCGCGGCCAGTCCGCCGAGGATGAACCGGGAACGCCGCAGTTCTCCGGCAGGTTTGAGGGGCTCCCCGACGAAGCCCTGTTGGAGCTGAGCGCGCCCCGGATCGCCGGGCTTCCTCGGCGCGAAATGATCCTCCTCCCGAGGAACCTCCAGCCCCCGCCCTTCCCGCCTCCCGAGTCGATCTGAGGAGACAATCCCAGCGGGCAAGTCCGCACGACAGGACAGCGTCCGCCCGCGCTCGAACCCACCTCTCCGGCAAGACCGGAATCGCCCTTGGTTCGCCGCGCCATCCGACACCGACGGAATTCGTTCCGTCTTTTCCTGATCGACCAATCCGAATCTCAAACAACGCAAGAAATGAAACCTTTGAATCTCAAGAAATCGACCCTCGCCATCGCCCTGACCGCCATGATTGGAGCGACCTCCAGTGTTCCCGCCCATGACTGGGGACTGCAGGGAGCCCGCCCCGACGGCCACGCGCCCATCGGCGTCATGGGAGAACACACCCACCACGCCGGCAAATGGATGGTCTCCTACCGCTACATGAACATGTTCATGTCCGGCAACCGCAGCGGTGAAACCGACCTCTCCGTCGCCCAGGTCGGACCCGCCGGGGCTGGCTTCATCGTCGTGCCCACCGAGATGAGCATGGAGATGCACATGCTCGGGATCATGTACGCGCCGGTCGACCGCGTGACAGTCATGCTGGGGCTCCCCTTCAAACGCATCTCCATGGACCACATCGCCCCCGGGCCGGGCATCGCCTTCACGACCGAGTCGGCCGGCATCAGCGACCTCAAGCTCGGGACGCTCACGCGCCTCTGGAGCAAGGAGGGCCACGGCGTTCACCTGAACCTGGGCTTGAGCGTGCCGACCGGCTCGATCGACGAGACGGATTTCACCCCCGCCGGCGGCCCGAATTCCCCGCTGCCGTATCCGATGCAGCTGGGCTCCGGCACCGTGGATTTCCGGCCCGGGATCACCTACAACGGCCAGTCTGAAAACTGGTCCTGGGGCGCGCAGACAACCGGCGCGATCCGCCTCGGCGAGAACGGCAACGACTACACCCTCGGCAACGAGCTGAACGCCACAGCCTGGGGCGCGCGCCGGCTCAACCGTTGGGCCAGCCTGTCCTTCCGCCTGAACTCCACCACCTGGGGGAACATCGACGGCGCCGATTCGCGCCCCGGTTTCCCAGCGGCCGGACTCGTCCCCACCGCCGATCCGAACCGCCGCGGCGGCAGCCGGCTGGACGCCCTCTTCGGCGTGAACCTCTTCGCCCCGAAGACCACCAAGCTCAAGGGACACCGCCTGGCGATCGAGGGCGGCCTGCCAATCTCCCAACATCTGGAAGGCCCGCAGTTGGAGACCGATTGGATCATCACCGCCGGCTGGCAGTTCAGCTGGTGAATCCGACAAGGGCGTTTTGCGCTGTCGTTTCCCCGGCAAGGGGGACAATAATGCCCGCCGCCCATGGACAAGAATCGAACCAGCCCAATCAGAATCTGCGGCCTGATTGCAGCGACGTTGATCGCCCTGTCGTCGCAGGGCTGCGACGACAGGAAACTGACCCGCTTTGGCGAAACCGAAACAAACATCGGTCTGCACAAGGTGACGATCCGCCCCGGTTCGCCTTACGTAAACCACTCCTCCACCGGCTCGGGCGCCTCCAAGGTCCACGAGATGACCTGCGCCGAGATCCGGATCGTGCTCCGGGGCAGAGAACTCATCGTGAACAACCGGACCTACGGGGAGATCCCTCCCCGCTCAACGATCCTGGTCGAGTATGGGAAGGTCTTCATCGACGGTTACGCCGGCCAGGGCAAACAATACGTCGCGAAGAAGGACTCGGGGCTCGACAAGAACGAACAACCGGAGTCCGTCACAAAACTCGGTGGTTATTCGCTGACCGTTCGTCCGGGCAATCTGCTCAAGACCCGTTTCCTCGTGGACGGGGCCCATGTCCTCCGACTCGGAGACCGCCGTTTCACCGTCAAGAATGACGAGTTTTTGATCGATGATGTCAGCTACGGGAAACTCTACCCGGGAGACTCCATTTCGGTCGTTGACGGGAAGGTCTTCATCGGGGGACGGGAACGCCCGCCTGATGCGGCCGTGAGAAAGTGACCGGCGCTCTCAACGCCATCCCGCAAGCTCACGGTCCAGGCGGCCGAGCGGCAGCCCCACGACGTTCGTGAAGGAACCCTGAACCTCTTCGACGATCATCTCCCCATGATTCTGGATGGCGTAGGCTCCCGCTTTGTCCAGAGGATCAATGGCCTTCAGGTAGCGGTCGATCTGATCGGCGGACAATTCCCGGAATGAAACGCGGGTGAATTCGGAAGACACCCGCTCGCGCCGTTCTTCCAGGCGGATCAACGCCATTCCCGTGATCACCGTGTGGGTTGTGCCCTGCAGGGCCTCCAGCGTCCGCCGCGCCGCCCGCATGTCCTTCGGTTTGCCAAACACCGTCGTGCCCAGGCAGACGATCGTGTCCGCGCCCAGCACCAGCCGGTCCGGATGCCGTTTGGCCACCGCGCGCGCCTTGCGCCACGCATTGAGCATGCAGGCCTCCTCCGGAGTCAGGTGGGCGTCGGCCGATTCTTTGGCGTCCGAGGGGATCACCGTGAAATCCACGTCCAGACACCGCAGCAGTTCCATCCGTCGGGGCGACGCCGAAGCCAGGATCAGGGAAGGACGTTTCATGGCGGAACCTCACACCGGCGAAGGATCCAACGCGCTGCGGAAGCGCGCCAAGGCTTCGGCAAACACCTCGTCCGAAACCACCGGAGACGCGCCCTCTGCGGAAATGTCGCGCTCAACCTCGATCCAGGATTTGCACCCCCCATAGCTCTCGATCACCGGCAATTCAACCGGCTTCTCCAGCCGGAACACCCGCACGGCCAGCGCAAAGACTCCCTTGCTGCGACCCCATTCGTAGCGCTGCTCGATCACCTCGTCGCGCCACACGTGCTGTCCCTTGAGCCGGCGGACCGCCTCCAAGGAATCCAGTTTCCGCCATTCGACCACCTCCGCAAAATGCTCCAGGCGGACAACCTCCTCGGAGGGCAGGGCCGCCAGGACCTCGGGACACCGCTCCAAGGCGCCGCCCACGACCGATTCACCCTGTTGATGATAGCGTGTCGGAAACAGGAGAAACCGTTCGTGGCCCACCTGGAATCCGCCGTGTCCCTCATGGATGCCGCCCTTGCGGAGGATCACGATCTGCTCGCCGAGCGCCAAGGCATCGACCACGACCGCCCATTCTTTGAATGCCGTCTGCATGGACGCAGTGTAGTCTCGGCGACCGGTCAAGTCGAGCCGGCAGGAAACAGTCGTTTTTTAACAGGAACCCTGCCAATGGGTGATTGACAAGCGAACGCCGCCCGCCACAATCGCCGCCCGTTTTTCCGGAAGATCGCGCCCTGTTCGTGATCGCCGGACAGCGCGAAGGCGAAAGGCCCTCCTCCGATCCCGGTTCACCCCCATCGGCGCGACCGCCCGCCTTTTGACCTGATTCCAGATGAACGACGAAGCAGACAAGCCAACGACCGCCGACGGTTCCCGCAAACCGACGGCTTGGCCCGGCGTGATCCGGAAATACGCGCGGTTTCTCCCCGTGACCGAGGTCACACCCGTTGTCACGCTGAACGAGGGCGGCACCCCGCTGGTGCGCGCCGAGAACTTTGTCGCCAGCATCGGCGGAAAGTTCGAGCTCTTCCTCAAGTACGAGGGCCTGAACCCAACCTGCTCCTTCAAGGACCGCGGCATGACCATGGCGGTCTCCGTGGCCAAGGAACGCGGAGCCAAGGCCGTCATCTGCGCCAGCACGGGCAACACCTCCGCCGCCGCCGCCGCCTACGCCGCCAAGGCCGGACTGAAATGCGTCGTGCTCCTGCCCAACGGCAAGATCGCCCTCGGCAAGCTCGCCCAGGCCCTGATGTACGGCGCCGAGACCATCTCCATCGAAGGCAACTTCGACGACGCCCTGCGCATCGTCCGCGAGCTGGGCGAAAAGGACGACTACGAGGTCGTCAACAGCGTCAACCCCGTCCGCATCGAAGGCCAGAAGACCGCCTCCTTTGAGATCTGCGACCAACTCGGCCGCGCTCCGGACTTCCATTTCCTCCCCGTCGGCAACGCCGGCAACATCACGGCCTACTGGAAGGGCTTCAAGGAGTATTACTCCGTGAACCTCTCCGACCGCCTCCCCCGCATGATGGGCTGGCAGGCGGCCGGGTCCGCTCCGATTGTCGATGGCGCGCCCGTCGCCGAACCGCACACCTTGGCCACCGCCATCCGCATCGGCAACCCCGCAAGCTGGAAACAGGCCGAAACCGCGGCCTC
This sequence comes from Verrucomicrobiales bacterium, assembly GCA_038126235.1. Taxonomy (GTDB): domain Bacteria; phylum Verrucomicrobiota; class Verrucomicrobiia; order Limisphaerales; family JAYPEY01; genus JAYPEY01. The sequence continues at coordinate 91,285 of JAYPFK010000027.1, read as the reverse complement.
CGAATCCAAGGGCCTCATCCGCAAGGTTACCGACGAACAGATCGTCGAGGCCTACAAGCGCGTCGCCCGCACTGAAGGCGTCTTCATCGAGCCGGCCAGCGCCGCCTCCTTGGCCGGCCTGATCGTCGCTTCGGCCAACGGCGAGATCCCCGAGGGCAGTGTGGTCACCGCCACCATGACCGGCCACGGCCTGAAAGACCCGGATCTGGCCATCCGCGAAGCCGGCTTCACCCCCAAGATCGTCCCGCCCACCACCGAGGCCGTCATCGCCGCCATCGGCGCCTGAAGCCGACGCAGCCCCGCCGCCCGACGACCACGACGCGCGAGGAACGAACCACCAGACCCGCAACCCGCAACACGCTTAGATGGCCCTTATCGTTCAGAAATACGGCGGCTCCTCCGTCGCCGACATCGACCGCATCAAGAACGTCGCGCAACGCGTCGCCAAGTATCACGCGCAGGGGGACCAGGTCATCGTCGTGGTCTCCGCCATGCGCGGCGAAACCGACCGCCTCATCGGCCTGGCCAAGGGGCTGACGGACGTCCCGAGCGAACGAGAAATGGACATGATCCTCGCGACCGGCGAGCAGACCTCCATTGCGTTGACGGCCATCGCGCTGCACACCATGGGAGTGAAGGCGGTCTCCCTGACCGGCGCCCAGGCCGGCATCATCACCGACCTCGTCCACACCAAGGCCAAGATTCGCAACATCACCCCCGAGCAGGTGCACACGCTGCTCGACGACGGCAACGTGGTCATCGTCGCCGGCTTCCAGGGCCAGACCCCGGACGGTCATATCACCACACTCGGTCGCGGCGGCTCGGACCTCACCGCCATCGCCCTCGCCGCGGCGGTCAAGGCCGACCTCTGCCAGATCTACACCGACGTGGACGGCGTCTACACCACGGATCCCCGCATCACCGACCGGGCGCGCAAGCTCGATGAAATCTCCTACGACGAGATGCTGGAGCTGGCGAGCGCCGGCGCCAAGGTCATGCAGTCCCGCTCCGTGGAATTCGCCAAGAACCACGGCGTCATTTTCGAAGTCCGCTCCAGTCTCAACGACAACCCCGGCACCATTGTGAAGGAAGAAACCAAAAGCATGGAGGACGTCGTCATCCGCGGCGTCTCACTCGACAAGAACCAGGCCAAGATCACGCTCGTCCAGGTCCCCGACCGGCCCGGCGTCGCGGCGCGGATCTTCAAGGCCATCTCGGACGCGGCGATCAACGTGGACATGATCGTGCAGAACATCAGCCACGGCAGCGACGCGCCCGCGACCGACCTCTCCTTCACCGTCGGCAAGGCGGACCTGGCCAAGGCGCGCCAGATCATCGATGGCCTGCACAGCGAACTTCAGTTTGGCAATGTCCTTCCGGACGAAGAGATCGGCATGCTTTCCATCGTCGGCGTCGGCATGAAGAACCACACCGGCGTCGCGACCAAGATGTTTGAGACACTTTCGAACGAGGGCGTGAACATCGAGATGATCTCCACCAGCGAGATCAAGATCTCCGTGGTCGTCCGCCTCGCCGACGGCGAACGCGCCGTCAAGGCCGTGCACGCGGCGTTCCTGGAAGGGTGACCAGGGAGCGGCGACATTCCTGTCGCTGTGGCTCCGAAGGAGCCAGACAAACGCTGGTTGTAGCAGAGTGAAGAAAACATCGCTGCACGAATTCAAGCTGGCGGGCGCGCCTCCACTTCAGTGCAGGGCCGCGCTTTCCAGCATCACCTTCGCCCACATTGCCGGCATACCCCTTCATGCGGGAGAGGAGACCCTCCCAGTCTCAATGCAGAAGCTCGATGTCCGGGTTCAAAAACACTTTGGGACGGTTCCGTATATCGTGCTTGAGCCGGTCTTGATTTCCCATCTGAGTGGTTGTTTCGCGGCTCCGAGGATCGAACGGATGGCTTTCCTAATCGCCGAAGTGGAACAAGAGAACCTCGTTCTGGTGTGGTTCGAGAACGAGGAAGATGTTTTCATGTCCGAAGCCAATCGGCGACAAACCGCTGAACTGAAATGGCGGGATCACGTCCGCCCGGTTGCGAAAACGTAGAAGTTGCCATTCACCGTTCGCCTTGATTGTCGCCCGCCCTTCGAAAGTCTGTTCCAATCGGCCCATGCGCGTTCTCCTGGTGGAAGATTCAGCCCGTCTGCGCGACAGCGTGGCCAAGGCCCTGCGCCGCAGCGGCTATGCCGTCGATGAATCCGCCGACGGCGAGGACGGGCTGTGGCGGGCGCAGGAGGTGGACTACGACGCCGTCATCCTGGACCTGATGCTGCCCAAGCTCGATGGCATGGAACTGCTCGCGCGGTTGCGCGAAGCCGGCAAGGAAACGCCGGTGCTGATCCTGACGGCGCGCGGCGAGGTCGAGGATCGGGTGGCTGGACTTCGGGGCGGCGCCGACGATTACCTCTGCAAGCCCTTCGCGCTGGAGGAACTGCTCGCCCGGGTGGACGCGTTGTGTCGGCGGGGACACGGCCGCGGCTCCTCCGTCATCCGCGAAGGCGACCTCGAAATCGACATCGACGCCCGGGCCGCAAGTCGCGGCGGAGAGCCCCTGGATCTCACCGCGCGCGAGTTCCGGTTGCTGCAGATCCTGATGCTGCAGAGGCGAAGGATCCTCAGCCGCGAACAATTGGAGCGGCATCTGTACGAGGAGCGCGACGAACCGATGAGCAACGCGGTGGACGCCGCAGTCTATCAACTGCGCCGCAAATTGAAGGCCGCCGGCGCGGGTTCCCCATTGATTCACACCCGCCGGGGCCAGGGCTACGTGCTGGAGGACTGCGGATGAAGTCGATCCGCCAAAGGCTTTCGCTCCTGTTCCTGGCCGGCTTTGGCGTCCTGTGGATCCTCGCCGGCGCCGCCGTCTGTTATTCCTACCGCGCAGGGCTACTGGCCGGCATGGAGTCGGAACTGCAGGCCCTTGCCCGACAGGTGCGCATGAACCAGATGGTCGGCGGACCGGGCCCCGGCCAAGGACCGCGTCACGGCGGCGGCGGACCATCGGCCTTCGATCTTGGCCCGGACATCCGCTGGCAGATCTGGTTCGTCGAGGACGGCGACAGCGCGCGTTCCGACAACCTGACCGCGGACCTGCCCCGCCTGAATCCGCCGCTGGGCGGGAGTGTCACCCGCACGCTGACCTTGGATGACGGAGTTCACGTGATGCTTGTCTCCGGCCGTTTCGGCATGGGGGAGCGCGGCGCGGAAGTCGCGGTGGCCCGGGATCTCGCCGGAGTCCGCCGCAAACTGCTCGGCGTCTTCGCCGGCATCCTCATCGCCGGCCTGGCCGGCGCGGGCGTCAGCATGCTCTGGGTCTTCCGGGTCGTCCGCGAAGGCCTGTCCCCGATCCGCCGGATCGCCGACAAGGTTGAGGCAATGGACGCCGACTCCCTCGGCCCGGCTTTCGAAGTCGATGAAACGCCGATCGAGTTGCACCCGATCGTAACGCGCCTCAACGGTTTGATGGAACGGCTGGAGGAAGGCATCGCCCGCGAACGGCGCTTCAGCTCCGACCTGTCCCACGAGATCCGCACCCCGATCGCGGAACTGCGGATGATCGCGGAGTCCGCGCTCAAGTGGCCGGAGGAAGCCGGACAAGATGCCTGGAAGTCCGCTGTCGAATCCTTGGACCGGATGGAGAATGTCACCCTGGCCATGCTTCGTCTTGCCCGCCTGGAACGGTCGCCAACCGAACGGCCAAACGAGAACCTGCCTCTGCGCCAGACAATCGAGGAACTCTGGAAACCCCTTTCCGAAAAGGCCGCTGCGAGACGCCTTGAACTGAACCTGGAATGTGACGCGGAGATCGCTGTCGTCGGCGATCCGACGCTCTGGCGTAACGTGCTGGGCAATCTGCTGGGCAACGCGGCCGATTACGCCGATGAGGGTTCGCAGGTTGCCGTGTCCGGGGATCGCGCCGCAACCGACAGGAACGCGACCGTCCGGATCGGCAATTCTGCGGGCGCTCTGAAACAGGAGGATGTCGCGCGCTTGTTCGACCGTTTCTGGCGGGGCGACACCGCACGGGAGGAATCCGCCCATTGCGGGCTGGGCCTGCCCCTGGCCCGGGCCTGCGCCGAGGCCATGGGCCTGCGGATTTCGGCCGCCCGCCGGCCGAACGACGGCTGGCTGGAGATCCGGGTCGAGCCGGGCGATTCCTGACTTTGGGTCCTGCGAAGTCTTCAGTGGTGTGGATGAAGTTCACGAAGGCGCGTTAGCGTTCAAACGCATACGCGCACGACATGAAAAGGGGGTGTTCCGTCAGATTCCCCCGCCCGGCCCGTTCTTTTATGCCACTCAAAGACATCGAATCGCCCGCGTTCTTTCTTCCCGCCGTCATCTTGGCATCATCTTCGTATCGTAGAGTGAAACCGTGACCGCCACCCGGCGGCGCGCTCATTCAACAGAAAGACAGACCGATGAAGACAACACGCTACAACACCCTGTTACAGATCGCCGCCGTGGTCGCCGCCTTGCTGGTCGCCCGGCCCTTCCTCAACGCCCAGGGCCACGGCCGCGGACACGGCATGATGCCGGCCGAGGCGCGCGACGCCATCCACGGGCTCTTCGACTCGCACGCCAAGTTCAAGCGGGAAGTCAGCAAGACCGAGACCGGCTACGTCTCCAAGACGACTTCCGACGACCCCGCCGCGGTGAAGCTCATCCAGACGCACGTCAAGCAGATGGAAAGCCGCCTGGCAAAAGGGCTCATGGTGCGGCGTTGGGATCCGGCCTATGAGGAGTTCGTCCGCCATTACGACGACATCGACATCCAGATCAAGAAGATCAAGAACGGCATCAGCGTCACCGCGATCGGCAAGACGCCGCAGGCGCGCGAAGTGGCCCGCAATCATGCCGGCATCGTCAGCAAGTTCGTGGATCACGGCTGGGCCGAGCACGACAAGACCCACGCCGCGGTCTATCCCAACGCACAACCGGCCGGCGCGGTCGCAGCGAAGGCCTGCTGCCTCGCGGAGGCGGGCGAAGCCGGCGGCAAGGCCTGCTGCGCGAAAGAAACCGGGAAGGAAGCCGGCGCCGGCAAGGGTTGCTGCGGCGCCTGCGAGGCGGGCAAGGGCAAAGGCCCCGGCCCCGGCGGCCCTCACGGCAAGGGCCGTGGCCCTGGTTACGGAAAAGGCAAGGGCTACGGACCGGGCCGCCAGTAAGGGCGATCACTTCCCTCAGAATCCAATCACGCAGGCTGCGGTTCGAAAGAGCCGCAGCCTGTTTTCTAGGAGGGGCGACATTCCCGTCGCCCTGACCGCAACGCGGTCACACCGGCGCACCCCTGTTTCACCAGGCCCCGGAACAATCGCTGCCGCTCCCGACCAACCGCATTTCTCTGGCCATTTCAGCGCCACGGCGACATTCCCGTCGCCGCTCCTTGATCAGCCTCCGCAATTCCCTGATGTCCCACGAGAAGGCTCCTGGTCACATGGCTGCGGTTCAAAACCGGAACGTGAAGCCGGACTTGATCGCGAATTCCGTGCTCTGAACGGCGAAGGCGTTGGCGGTTTCGAGATAGGCCTGGTTGAGGGCCACGAAGACCTTCTGCCCCGGCCGGTATTCCCACTGAACGCGACTGTTGTAGCCGATCGAATCGGTCAACGTGTCGTACTGGACGAGGTGCGACCACCGCAGATCCGGGGTAAAGTTCAGGATCGTGGCCAGGGCGATCTGATGCGCGTCGAAGTTCCCCCCCGGCAGCGACGCCACATCGTAGGCCCAGCTCAGGTTCACGCGCACGCGCTTGTCGGGGCGGAAGTTCAGATCGCAGTCTAAACGTTGGCGCCGGCCTCCGTAGAAGCCGCCGACCAGCGCGCCGACGGAGCCGCCCACCGGACGCTTGTCCGCCAGGTAGAAGCGCAGGGAAGCGTCGGTCCATGAGTAATCCCCCGCCGGAACGGCGACGCCGCCCAACGTGAACGGCGCGGGCGGGGAGTCGGATTCGTATCCGGCCGTGAGGGTGATCGAGTCCGTGCTGACGAAGCTGACGGCCAGCGGCACGATCTCGTGCCGCGCGGATTCGAGCCGGTTGTCGAGCCCGGTGACGTGTCGGTTTGAATAGGTGAACGCCCATTGGCGGATACTCTTGCTTTCAGCCGGTCGCGGCGCCCAGGTCCAGAGGGATTCGTAGTTGCGGATGCTCTTGCGCGGAACAAACCCGAGGGCCGGGTTGAAGCCGCCGTCGATCTCGTAAAACTTCAGGTCGATCTCGACGGTGTCGTTGGGATAGGCCGCTCGAACACCGTAGGCGTGGCCGAGTTCCGAGGCGGCGTTCCCGGTATGGGAACCGAGGGCAAACGCGCTGGCCTCCAATGTCTTGTCGCCAAGGAAGGTGGTGGTCCGGTAGCGGTAATCCGGGCCGATGAGTTCGTTGCCCGCGCCACGGTTGGGATCGCCGAGCGTCGCCATCATGCCCACGGTAGACTGGTTGAACACGTTCCGCGAGACCCGCCCCACGAAGACGTTCTGACGCGCGAGTCCGGGCTGTTCGTCCAGAACCGCGTCCATGAAGCCGAGATTGTAGGGCCCCGCGCGTCCGGCCAGCTTCCCCGCCGCCAGGATCGGAACGACGTTCCCCGCATTGTCCAGTCCAACGCGGCGGCTGAAGAAGGGAATGAGTTCGTTGCCCAAGCCGCCGAAGTTGAAGATGCCGATGTCCTCCAGGAAGAAGGCGCGCTTCTCCGGGAAAAACAGCGGGAAGCGGGTAAAATTCAACTGCCGCCGATCCACCTCCGTCTCCGCGAAGTCGGTGTTGTAGGTCGCGGTGGCGGAGAGGTTCGGCGTGATGCGGTAGCGGATGTCGCCGCCGAAGTCGCCGGACAGCGACGTCCCGGAGATTCCCCTGCCCCGTTTGAAACGTCCCACCGCGTAGGGCGAAACCTCGAGGCCCAACCCCTGCTTCAACTGCCGCAGCCCCGTCAGGTCGCCGGCCTCGGAGACATTGCCCGTGCGGAACCGGGGCGAAGGCGCGACCCATCGACCGCGCTCGCCCGCGCGGCCGATGGCGCGATCGATATTGAAGCCCCAGACCTCGACGTTGGGATCAAAGCTCAGCGTCTTGAACGGGATGGCGACCTCGACTTTCCAGCCTTCGGCGTCCCGCGAAGTGCGCGCCGTCCAGATCCCGTCCCAGTCGTGGTTCTCGTTGATGTTGTCGCTGATCAGGCCGTCACGGCGCGCGCCGTTGGCGTTCACGAAGAAGACGTAGCCGTTGCGTTGGTCGTGGAAGGTGTCGAGAACGAACAGGAAGTAGTCGTCGCCCCAGATGGCTCCCTCCCGCTCCATCACGCGGCCGACGATCTTGTCAGGCTCGGTGTCGAAGCACCAGACGCCGACGTAGAGCCGCCGGTCGTCGTAAAGGATGCGGAACTCGGTCCGCTGCGACATCGGCTCGCCGGGCCGGGGCTCATACTGTGTCAACGGCCCGCCGACCGGAGCCTTTTGCCAGACCTCGTCGTCGAGCTTTCCATCGATGACCGGCCCGCTCTCCACCCGGACAGCTGCGGCGATGCCGAGGGGAAGCGGGGCGGGAGTCGGTTGCGAATCCGACGGATCAGATGAGCCCTGTGCCTGAACCCCGATCGCGAGCGCAAGACACGCGCCGAGGATGGGATGAGTCCGCGCTGTGGTCGGCAGCTTCCGCACGAGGGTATCCTGCCCGCGGCAACCATCTAAGAGAACAACCGAAATGGCCGTTATTCCAACACGCCCCTCACCCAGAACATGTCGTGATCTGAAGCCTGCCTGCTCGCGACCCGACCGGCGTCGATGACACGAATGCCCGGCCCGGCCAGCGCGTGATCGATCACACGCCGCCTGTCTTCCGGGTGAAACGTCTTGTAGGCCGTGAGCAACGGGCGGGTGTTGCTCACCGATTCTCCAGCATCGTTCTTCAAGGCCCGCTGTCCGTGGAAGAAGGTCATGGTGGGACTGGTTTCGGAGCAGTTGTAATCGCCCGTGACGAACACCGGTCCGCCGTGCCGGGCGATCCGTTCGACCAAGCGCACAGCGCTGATCTGGCGCGTCGCCCCCTCGGAGCGATGATCCAGGTGGAGACTGTAAACGTGGAAGCGCTTCCCGCTTTCCCGTTCCTCCAGATGCGCCCACGTGCTGCTGCGGATGCCGATGTTGGTCCCCTCGACCTCGGGGATGTGGTTGAGATTGAACGCGCCGGAATCCACCCGTTTGAAGCGGGCAGTCTTGAAGAGGATCGGGTTGGTGTTGTTGGTAGCCGCGTGCCAGACCAGTGTGTATTCGGGCAACAAATTCCGGAGCCCCGCCTGCTGTTCCGGCGAAGCCTCCTGGAAACCGACGACATCCGCCCCCTCCCGCTGGATCAGGTTCGCGACCATGGCCTTCCGATCCGCCCACACGGGCAGCGCCTTGTTGCCGGCGCGCACGCCGTTCTCCTCCCACATGATGTTGAAGGTGAAGACCTTGACCTCGGGGGCGGGCCCATCCGTCGTCGCGGCTGACACGCAGCCCGAAGACAGGGCGGCGACAAACAGACTGACGAGCTTCCAAGGAAGCCACATTGCACGCTCCAAGTTCGAATGGCGCTTCATCCAATTATTTCTTTTTCTTCGTCTTCCGGTTCGTCCGCTTGTCCCAGGCGTCGAACCGCTTTTCCAGTTCCTTCGCCTTGGCCGGGTTCTCGGCGGTCAGGTCGTTCAACTCCGTGCCGTCGGGCGTGAGGCGGTAGAGTTCCCAGGGCTTCTTGTTTTCGCTGACGAGTTTCCAGTCGCCGACACGGACGGCCTTGCCGCGGGCGTGCTTCCAGAAGTAGGTCTCCCGCCCCGGCGCCTCGCCCCCTTGAAGCGCGACGACCAGGCTGCGTCCGACGTGCGGGACAATCTTGTTCCCCTTGAACTCCCTGGGATACCCGACACCGGCAAGGTCGATGAAGGTGGGCAGCAGGTCGGTGACGTGGCAGACCTGCCGGGTGATTTCGCCGCGCGCAGCGATGCCCCTGGGCCAATGCGCGATCAGCGGACTGCGGATGCCGCCCTCATGGTCATGCTGCTTGAACAGGCGGAAGGGCGTGTTGCTGGCGTTGGCCCAGCCGTAACCGTAGCTCTGGTAGGTGTGCTCCGGGCCGGGCATGACGTCGGCTCGGTTGCCGGGGATCATGGGACGCCCGTCGCGGGTCTTCTCCGGCAGGTAGTTTCCCTTGCGATTCTCGGTGTATTCCACGTGGCAGCCGCCGTTGTCATTCTGGTAGAGAATCAGCGTGTTCTCCAGTTGGCCGCGCGCGCGCAGCCATTCCACGACGCGGCCGATGTTGCGGTCCATCGCGGTGACCTGCGCCGCGTAAACCTCCATGCGCCGCTCCTGCCAGGCCTTGTTCGGCTCGTCCTCCCAGGCCGGGACGTTCGGATGCCGCGACGACAACGGCCATTTCGGATCGACCAGCCCCATCTCCTTCAGGCGGGCGTGGCGCCGCTCGCGGAGCCTGTCCCAGCCTTGGGAATAACGCCCCTTGTAGTGCGCGATGTCCGCCTTGCTCGCGTGCAGCGGCCAGTGCGCGGCGGTGTAGGCGAGATAGAGGAAGAAGGGGCTGTCCGGGGATTTCTTCTGTGCGCCGTTGAGGAAGGCGATCGCGTTGTCGGTGATGGCATCGGTGTAGTAGAAATCCCCGTTCTCGCGGAACTCGTTCTCCACGTTCTTCCCGTCGCGGGTGAGCGAGGCGGGCGCGTAGAACGACCCCGCGCCGATGTAGGTGCCGAACCAGTGGTCGAAACCCCGCTCATTCGGCGAGCCGGCCTGGCCCTCGTCGGACAGATGCCACTTGCCGCTCATCAGCGTGGTGTAGCCGGCCTGGCGCAACAACTCCGGCGCCGTGACGCAATTGCGGCTCAGGCTCGCGCCCGGCTTGGCGACACCGGCGTAGCAGCCCGTCATCAGGCTCGCCCGAGCGACCACGCACATGTTGTTCGAGTAGTAGTTGGCGAAGCGCAGCCCCCCCGCCGCCAGCTTGTCCAGGTTCGGCGTCTCGATCTCTCCCCCGTAGCAACCCAGGTCCGAGTAGCCCATGTCGTCAGCGATGATCATGATGATGTTGGGCCGCGGCGCGGCATGGATGGCCAGGCTGAGACTCAAAAGAAAAACGAAGGGGATGCCTCGTCGCAATGTAGATGCCGGGATCATGGCGGGAGGATGATCGGGGCCGCGGTCTCCCGCAAGAACTCACTCGCGGGCGGCGGGCGGCTCAGAAAACGGACGCAACAAGCCTTCTCGGGATCTATGGCGTTTCGCCCCCTCAGCGCTCTGAAATGGAACCTTTCGGCAAAAGCCCCCTACCGCGTCAAGGGACGCCTCGCCGAAGGCGTCCCACTTCAAGTTCCATACAGACGACACATGTCCGCGCGCTTTGGAGCTCTACGCCGGCCGCCTCCACGGTTGCGCAATCGCGCGGCGTCCCGCATATACTTCCGCCTCATGAAACGATTCCTCGCGCTGCTCGCCCTCGTTCTCACCCCATCCCTCGCCCTCGCCGAATTCAAGGCCGGCGCTGTCGTGCTCGACGTGTCACCCAAGGAATTTCCCGTGCTGGTGAACGGGGGCATGACCAGCCGCAGCGCCAGCGAAGTTACCGATCCCATCAACGCCCGCGCGCTCGTCCTCTCGGACGGGAGGACGCAGGTCGCCATCGTCGTGGTGGACAGTTGCATGCTGGCGCGGCCCGTGCTCGATCAGGCCAAGAAGCTCGCCGCCAAGCGCACCGGCATTCCCGCCGATCGCATGCTGATCTCCGCCACGCACACGCACACCGCGCCCTCGACCCTCGCCTGCCTCGGCACCCGAGCCGATCCGCGCTACACGCCCTACCTGATCCAGAAACTCGCGGAAGCCATCGCGGCGGCGCAGCTGCGTCTGCAGCCCGCGCAGGTCGGCTGGAACGTTCGCAACGCCGCGGAGTTCACCGCGCTGCGCCGTTGGATCCGCCGACCCGACCGCCGATTGGACGACCCCTTCGGCAACCCCACCGTCCGCGCCAACATGCACTCCGGCCGCAACTGGGATGACGTGACCGGCGAATCCGGCCCCGAGGATCCCGACCTGAGCCTCATCTCCATCCAGACCCTCGACGGCAAACCGCTCGCGATCCTCGCCAATTTCTCGATGCACTACTTCAGCGGAGTGAAGGCCCTGAGCGCCGACTACTTCGGGATGTTCTGCCGGAACCTGAAGGAGAAGATCGCGCCGGACACGGACTTCGTCGGAATCATGTCCCACGGCTGCAGCGGCGACATCTGGCGCCGCGACTACAGCGTGACCGACTGGTCCAAGAACCCGCCCAAGACGCCGGATTGGAAGGTCGAGGAATACGCCGACCACCTGTCCAACCGGGCTCTGGAGGAATACCGCAAGATCCCGCACCGCGCAGACGTCGATCTCGCCATGGCGGAGACGCGCATGACGCTCGACTATCGCACCCCCGACAAGCAGCTCCTTGAATGGTCACAGCGCGTGGTGGAATCCATGGGCGATCGCGATCCCAAGGCGAAGGAGGAAATCTACGGGCTCGAACAAATCATCCTCAATGAGCGGCAGGAAACCGAAATCTGCCTCCAGGCCCTGCGCATCGGCGACATCGCGATCGCAACCACGCCGAACGAAACCTATGCGTTGAGCGGCCTGAAGTTGAAGGCGATGAGCCCGCTGCCCAAGACCATGGTCATCGAACTGGCCAACGGCGGCGACGGCTACATCCCGCCGCCCGAGCAGCACGTCCTCGGCGGCTACAACACCTGGGCCGCGCGTTCCGCCGGGCTGGAGGTCCGGGCGGAGCCGAAGATCGTGGAGGCGGACCTGCAACTCCTGGAGAAGGTCGCCGGCGGTCCCCGGCGCGTCCACCAACCCGCCTTGGGCGCGGCGGCAAAGGCGGTCCTTGCCGCGAAGCCGGAAAGCTGGTGGCGCTTCGACGAGTTTGCCGGCCCGCGCGCGATGGACCGGCTCAAGAAGAGCGACGGCGTCTACGAGGACGGCGTCGTGTTCCACCTCGAGGGCGCGAAGTCAGCCGCCTTCAACGTCTCCGGCGAACTCAACCGCGCCGCGCACTTCTGCGGCGGCCGCATGCGCGCGCGCCTCGCCGGCCTGGGCGACGACTACAGCGTCTCGGTCTGGTTCTGGAACGGCCTGCCCGACGGCGCGCGCGACATCGCCGGCTGGATATTCTCCCGCGACCGCGATCACGCGACCGGCCCACACGGCGATCACCTCGGCCTGAACGGAAAGAACCGACTCATCTTCAAACACGGCGCCGCCGACATCGCGGTGGGCGGAACCTCCGTGAAGCGCTGGACTTGGAACCACGCCGTCCTCGTGCGTCAGGGCGGCCGCGTCCGGGTCCACCTGAACGGCGCCGCCAAGCCGGAGATCGAGGTCAAGGCGGCGGCCGGATTCCCCGCCGAATTCGAGCAGATCTTCATCGGCGGCCGGTCCGACAACTCCGACAACTGGGAAGGCCGACTCGACGAAGCGGCGGTGTTCAATCGCGCATTGACGCCGGCGGAGATTGGATTGCTGAGCGCGCAGTAGGCAGGGCGGCCGCCACCCAACCTGCATTGATATGCGGCGGTCGCAGACGCGCCGCTACATCCACTATGACTTATGGCGGCGGTCCGCGACCGCCGCATATCAGCGTCCTTTCTTACGCTCCTTTACCGCCACGCCAACTCCGCCGTCTGCCCGTTCCAGGCGTGGGCCTTGTCGTTGGTGGAGATGCGAAGCGTGACGCCTTCGGGGCGGAGGCGCGCCCGGGCCCATCCCGTCGTGGAGATGGCCTTGTTGCCGACGTAGGAGGTCGCAGGCGTGTTGACGATGTGGATGCCCTTGTGCTTCGCGAGGCTCCAATGGTGAATGTGGCCGTGGGTGTAGGCCTTCACGTGTCGGCGCGGTTCCAGCGCGTCCCAGAGCGTCTGTGAATCAACGAGTCCGCCGGGAAAATGGTTCGGGTCGCCGCCGAGGCGCGGATTGTGGTGGGCGACGATGATGGCGGGCTTGTCGGCGCGGGCGTCGAGCGCCGCAGTCAGCCAGCGAAGTTGCTCCGGCCCGATCTCCCCCTGCGTGACCATGGTCTCCTTCAGCGAATCGAGGAGAAAGAAGTTTGCGCGGCGTGTCTCGACAACGCCGATGTGACGGGAAACCACCGGCGGGTTCTCCGGCTTCTCCTCCTTCAAGACTTCGTAAAACACCTCGCGGTGATCGTGGTTTCCCAAGGTGAGATGCAGGTTCACGCCCGCTTCGCGCAACGGCGCGATGAGCTTGGCAAAATGGCGATAATCGCCGGGCTGGCCATCTTTCAGGGCAAGGTCGCCATTAATCAACACGGCGGCGGGCTTGCGGTCGAGCGAAAGGATCTCGTCAACCACCTCGCGCAGGTGGCTGGGCACCGGGGAGTTCGGCGGGTGTTTCTCACCGATGTGGGTGTCGTTGAGCAGGTAGACAAGCTCGGGATCAACGGCTGCGGCAAACGCGGGGCGAAGGGAAAACGCGGCAACGCCGGCGCCCAGGGCTCCGAGAAACTCACGGCGTGATTGGGAAGCGAGGTGGAGGGGCATGGGAATGGGCGGGGTAGGGGGTGTGAGGGTGTGGGCGCGATCAAGCGGGGAAGTCCTCGAATCTCTATGTTCCAAAGAGATCGGCGGTTCCTGTCGGAAGGGAAGTCATGGCAGATTGAGAACCGCAGATTGCAGAATTGAATTCCGGCGCGCAAGTCGTCCCAGCGCTACGCACAAGTCGGGCTGCGAACCGTTGAAGTTTGATGCCAACACCTTGAACTTGGCTTGATGTTGCCTCATGCGGAACCTTACCGAGCCTCTCATCCGCTCTCGATTCGCTGCTTCGACGCGACCAGTCACCAATCACTCTCAACCGCTAGTCAATCACCTTGAGATAGGCGTGGAGGTCTGCGAGATCGCCGTCCTGCAGACCTTCCAGCAGACCGGCGGGCATGAGGGAGGTCGCGGAGGCGGATTCTCCCGCGAAGTCCTCGGCGAGGACGCGGACGGTGGTGTCAGCGGAGATCTGGATGAGTCGGGCGGCGGGGGAATCGTAGATCATGACGCCGGTGTAGGATTCGCCGGACTTGGTGGTCACGGTCCGGGTCTGATAAGCGGGCGAGACATCGCGGTTGGGATCGACGATGGCAAGGAAGAGATCGCGCGGCTCGACGCGCGAGGTCACCCCCTTGAGCGCGGGGCCGAGCCGACTGGAGCCGGCATGGCAGGACTGGCAGGCGCGCTGTTCGAACACCAGCTTTCCTCGCGTCGCATCGCCGCCGGAGACATCGAGCGAAGCAAGCCGCTGTTCCCAGCCCTCAATATCGCCGGCCGCGCCGGAGGACAGCGCCTTCGCGCGCTCCGGATGCGTCTCTCGAAACCAGTCAAACCAAGGCAGGTAGTCGCGCTTCAGATCCTTGGTCTCCTTGACCTCGATCGCCTGCCCCGACCAGGCCGTCAGCAACTTCGCGAGCGCGGCGCGCGCGGGACCGCCGTTCTTGTCGAGCAACTGACGCTGCAAGGCAGTCAGCGCGGCGGCCATTTCGTCCCCAGTGGCGACTCCCTTGAACCCGGTCAACGCGTCCGCGGCGGTCTCGACCACGCCGCTCTGCAGCGAAGACAGCGCCTCGACGAGCCGGGTGCGGTCGTCGCTGGCGGCGTGGGCGGCGAGAGTCTTTGTGATCGTGTCGCGCAGAGCGGGCTCCGTCTCCCAGAGTTTCCTCAAGGGCGGCAGGGCCTCGCCGGGCGACAGGTCTCGCAAGGCCTCAATAAGTTCGGGCGTCCACCGGCGCTCCTTGAAGGGGTTGGGCCGGGCGGTCCGGGCAAGAAGAACACGCAGGCCGGCAATCTTCTGTTTCTCCGGCATGAGGCTGACGAAGAGACTGTGCTCCGGCAACCCGAAGGCGGTGTCCTCAAGCAGGGCATCGGCGAGCTCCGGGTCTTTTTCCAGCAGAAGGCGCCAGACCTCGGCGACACGGGCGGGCCAGAAGCGGCTGGCATCGCGCGACTCGTGCCGCATCTTGTGATGCAACAGGGCGAAGGCGCGCGCGCTCTTGCGCGTGAAGTAACGCGGGCGCTCGCCCTGTAATCGGGCCGACGCGAGCAGGTAGTGAATGTCGCTTTCGAGCGACTGGCCGTCGGACCATTGCGAGGCGACGCGTGTGAGGAGCTTTTCGCCGCCGGCCTCGAGCATGGCGAGCGCGCGAACAATCTCCTGGTTGGCGGCCGGATTGCGGGTCGGAAACGCATTGGTGAGACGCGCGGCGAGCTTCTTCCGGAAACCGGCATCGACGCGTTCCGGCGCGATGGCGACGTAACCATCCCCGGCGTCCGGCTTGTCCTGGGTCAGCTTCACATCACCCAAGGCGAGCTGGATAAGCCGGGCCGCCTCCAGCCGCGTCCCGGGGGTGACAGCCTTTTCCACGATCCCGGCGCATTCGCTGAGAAAATGTTCCCGCCAGTCTTCGGATGCGGGAAAACCGGCCGGCCCCTTGTCAGGCCCGAACACACGGAGATAGCCCACACGCTGCCGGTGGGTGTTGAAGCGCTTCCCATGGCTGACAACGTTTTCAAAGCTGATGATCCCAGGCCCCTTCGCGGCGAGCGCGGCGGCGGCGCGGACGCGGCGGTCCTCGCTGTCCAGCCCGCCCAGCCAATCGGGCTCAGGCTGCAACTGCACAACCGGCGCGGGCAGCGCCGCGATAGCCTCGAAGGCTTCGCGCTTCACGGCATCCGCGCGGTGGCGGGTGGCGTCGGCAAAGAACTGGTGCGCCTTGGGATCAGTCTGCCAGTCGGAGCTGCGGGAAAGAGCCCAGACGGCGCGGGCGGAAAGTTCGGGCTCGGTGGTCAACAGGCAGTCCCGCGCCAGCTTGGGGGTGATCCCGCCATAGGCTTCAACCAGAATCTCCAAGGCGCGCAGCCGTTCACGGCGCGGCATCTCGATCCGGATGTTGGAAGCCGCCTTCTCGAAGTCCTGACGCTTGAGCGCCGCGGTCAAAGGCATCCAGCTAGCGCGCGACCAGCTGTCCAAGGGTTGATCCGCGGACAACACGCGCCGCAGCAAATCATCGCCGCCGGGCGAGGCACGCAAGGCATCCTTGTATCGTATGCGAAAAACGCTGCCCCGCGTGCCGCGCCCGCCGATCGCCACGAACAGGTCGCCCGCAGGACTCACGGCCATGTCCACCGGCGCGAAACCGACATCCCCCGTTGTTTCGAGGAAGATTTCCCGCTCGGTCGACCAGCTCGACCGCTCGGAATGCAGGGGGAAAAAGTAGATCCGCCCGTAGGTCCAGCACATCGCGAATACGCCGTCCCGGTAACGCTCCGGAAAGGAGCGGTGGCGATAGACCAGCATTCCGGTCGGCGAGCCCCGGCCGATCTCATCGACGCGCGGAGCGACGTCCGGCCAGGTGGACGGACGGTTCCAGGCGTGCGTCCAGCCATGGAGCGCCCAGCCGTGATGCATGCCCTGAGCCACGTCGAACAACCGAGTCGGGGAATACCAAGGAAGGTGCCGATCGCGCTCGCCGTCGGCATCGTAGGTGAACAACGAGCCCTCCGGCGTGAACGCCAGATCGTAGGGGTTGCGGAGACCATCGGCGACGACCTCCGAGAAACGGCCGTCCTGGGAGAAACGAACGATCGCGCCGGCGTTCGGATGTTTGACCGGAGAACCGGGCAGGAGCGCGTGGGATTCGTTGATGCCCGCGTCGTTGCCGCAGGCGAGGTAAAACCAGCCGTCAGGACCCAGAACGATGCCATTCGCCGAGTGCCCGCGCTGCAAGGTCCCTTTCAGCAGCGCCTTGGGCAGTCCGTCCGCGCGTCCGTCGCCGTCGCTGTCGGTCAGGCTCCAGACGGCATTGTCGCCCACGCAGACGATGTTGGTCGTCCCGGCGTAAAGACCATAGGCGCCGCCCTTGGGGAATTCAGAGAACAGGATCGCCTTGTCGGCCGCGCCATCGCGGTCCGTGTCCTCCAGGACCTTGATGTAGCCCTTGCCCGACACCACCACCCGACCGCTGGCGTCGAAGGTCAGGGAGAAGATGTCGTGCGCCAGTTCATCGTCGGCGTAGAGGGAAACCTCAAAATTGTCGGGCACGCGGAAGCCTGCGGATTCGGCGGCGAAACCCGCGTCGGACGTCGCGACCAGCGCGCCCAACAACGCGGGAAGGCCAAACAATCCGCGGGAACAAGGAAATGGAGACGACATCTTCAAAGCGCTGCTCAGATTGAATCGACGGCTTATAGCCATCCCCCAAGCAGATTTGGAGGAAAAACGGCCGCCATGGGCGAGGTTGAGCCCCGATTGACACAGGCCGGTCACCGAGGCGCCCAGGCTGTCGGTTACATGTAAATGTGACGTACGTTACAATTACATGTAACCTTCAAAAGCGCGTGGAGCATCGATCTGAGAGGAGGAGAGGGCGCCGGATTGCCCTTGGCTATTGCGTGCGGATCTTGAAGTCCAGCTTCCGGCCGCCGCGCAGGACCGTGATCGGGAGCATGTCACCCTTCATCTTCGTGCGCACGGCGTGAGCCAAGGCCTGCTCCTCGGTCGCGCGCTGGGTGACGCCGTCGAAATTGACGATGATGTCGCCCTTCTGGACGCCGGCGCGCTTGGCCACCGCATGGTCGCCGTACTGGCCGACGTGTTTGGCGAAGAGCGCCATCTGGGTGAGCGAGAGGCCGCGGGCTTTGCGCTCCTCGTCGGTCATGTCCTCCAGCTTCATGCCGCCGAACCCCATGCGGCGCAAATCCCAGGAAGTAACGCGCCAGATGAAGGGACTGGCCCGGCGCCAACCGGACGCCAGCGCGACATTGAGCGAAACGTCCGAGCCGTTCCGGGAAACAACCCAGGACTGACGCGCCGCCTTGTCCCCCGTCTGCTCCAACATCCACTGAATGTCGCCGACGGAGATGATGCGTTGCCCGTCGATGGTCTCGATCGAATCGCCGGCTCGAAAACCCGCTTTTGCGGCGACCGAGCCAAGCGCGACCTGCAATACGCTCGCCCTTTTCGTCGGGTCCATCTTGAGGCCGATGACGTCAGGCATCGGAAACGGGTGCAGCAGTTGGTCGGGGATGGACTGCTTCCGGTCGCGATAAACGCGGCGTTGCGCCTCGCGCACCTGATGACAGTGGATGCAACTCTTGGCGACCGCGCCGTTGTAATCCAGTGAGGAGGTATAGCGGGTCTGCAGCAGCGGATATCCCTCCGGCGCCTTGTAGCGCATCGGCCGCCCCTGCTTGAGGGCGATTGCCGCCTTGTTCGCGGGAAAGCCCTTGTGCAACGCCAGAGCCTCCTCCAAGGCCGCGGCCAGACTGTCCAGCGAGATTTCCCGCTGCGCCTCCTTCATGTCCGAACGCGATCCATAACGACCGTAGATCGTCTTGTCGGCGTTCATGAAGAACACGGCGAAGGTCATGTCGAAATCGAACTGGAAGGTCTCCAGGTCGACGCCGTTCATCTGAATCATCCGCACGCTGACAAACTGGTCCATCAGCTCACGAATCCGGGGATCGCGACGGACAACCTGCCCGTCAAAATCGGCGCAGCTGTGTCAAGGGATGCAGCGGAAGACGACCATCAAAGGCTTGCTGGTGCGGCGCGCTTCGGCCCGGGCCTGCTCCAGGTCGTTGTAGATCCATTCCTCGATCTGCTGCACGTCCTGCTTGTCCTTGCGGACCATCTGGTCGCGGGTGAGCTTCTTTTCAGCGGCTTGGGCGGCGGTTCCGGCCAAGAGACCGGTCAGAGCGGCAAGGAGGAGGAGTCGTTTCATGGCTGGTTCTGAAGTGTGCGGCAGATCTTGCCCAAATTGCCGCCCTTGGCGAGTGGAATCTGGGGCGACCTGCACGCCCAAATCCCATCCCCCAAGCCAGATTACATCCGGGCCACAATCCGCGTGTTGCCGAATAAAATCAACGTACGTTGATTTTATTCGGCAACCGATGCGCCCGAGGCAGCGCCCCCGCCCGCCTTGCGCGCCGCCCGCCTTCTGTTACCTTTCGCGCCCCTTGATCACGGAAATCATCAATACCGGCGACGAACTGCTGCTTGGCCTGAGGCTCAACACCCATCAACGCTGGCTCGGGCGGCGGTTGGCCGATCTCGGCTTCCCCGTGTCCCGGCAGATATCGATTGCCGACAACGGGGAAGCCATCGAAGCCGCCGTCGCCGACGCGCTCGGCCGCGCCGATCTGATCGTCGTGACCGGCGGCCTGGGGCCGACCTCCGACGATGTGACCCGCGACCGCATCTCCGGGCTGCTGGGCCTGGAGCTGCGGACGGACGAGGAAATCCTTCAGCATCTGGACCGCTTCTTCGCGGCGCGAAACCGGGAGACGCCGGAACGGGTGAAGGTGCAGGCGCGCGTCCCCGAAGGCGCGATCACCCTGCACAACGCCCATGGCACCGCCCCGGGCCTGGCCATCCGCGCGCCGAAAGGGAGCTTTCGCGATGGATCCAATTCCGCCTGGCTGGTCATGCTGCCCGGACCTCCGCGCGAGCTTTATCCGATGTTCAACGACCACGCGGCGCCGTTGTTGCGTCGGGAGTTCCCGGACATTCCGCCCACAGCCACCGTCAATCTCCGCACCTCGGGTCTGGGAGAATCCCTCGTCGAGGAGCGCCTTGTCGAACCCCTGACCGCCCTGGTGAAACAGGGCTTGGGCGTGCACTTCTGCCTGAGCCCGGGAGGCGTGGATGTGCGCCTCGCCTGCTCGGGAACTGACGCGAAAAAGACAGTCCGCGAGGCGGAGGAGATCGCCCGCGAAACGCTCGCGAAGATCATCTACGGCACGGGCGACGACCTGCTGGAGGAGACGGTCGTCCGTCAACTGACCGACGCCGCCGCGACGCTGGCGACGGCCGAGTCCTGCACGGGAGGGTTGATCGCCAACCGCGTCACCAACGTTCCCGGGGCCTCGCAGGTCTTCCTCGCCGGCCTGGTCACCTACAGCAACGAGGCCAAACAGAAGTTTCTCGGGGTGAACGAGGAGACGCTGGCGGAACACGGAGCGGTGAGCGAACCCATCGCGCGTGAGATGGCCGAAGGCGCGTTGCGCAAAACCGGCGCGGATCACGCCCTGGCTGTCACGGGGATCGCCGGACCAACCGGAGGGACGCCCGAAAAGCCGGTGGGCACGGTGTTTGTTGGACTGGCCTCCAAGGACAAACCCACGATCGTCATGAAATTCCTGAATCCCAGCGACCGGGAGACCTTCAAGCAGATCACGTCACAGCAGGCCCTGGAAATGTTGCGTCGTCGGCTGGAGAAATCGAAGTCGACCGACTGAAGAAGCAGGGACGAATCAGGATTCGGCGCCGTCAGCGGGGCCGTCCTCGCCGATGGCCTCCACCGGGCAGCCTTCCATGGCCTCGCGGGCCTGGCGCTCCTCGTCTTCATTGCCCGGTTGTTTGTAGACGAAGGAATAGCCGCCGTCGTCGTTGCGGGTGAAGTTGTCCGGCGCGGTTTCACGACAAAGGTCGCAGTCGATGCATTCCTGATCGACGTAGAAGCGCCCCTTGACGTTGTCTTCCCATCTGTTCTCGAATTCTGGCATGTCTTGGTAACGTGGCGCGCAACGGTAGGGGGAGCCGAATTTCTGTCAATCTCTTTGCGTGGAGCGTGATTCACGTCACGTGGACAGTCCGCGTCTATCCGCCCATGCTCCCACACCCCGATTCCCTCCCCTTCCCCGTCTCCCACGCAATCAACGCGCGTTTCCGCCCCCCGCCCCACCGGTATCCCCCAAGCGCGCCGGTTTCCCGGATGACGCGGTGGCACGGGATCAAGACGGCGAGCGGATTGGAGCCCACCGCCGTCCCCACTGCGCGCGCGGCGGAGGGGCTGCCGATCGCCTCCGCCAACCGACCGTAGCTGGCCAACCGGCCGCGCGGGATTTCCAGCAACGCGCGCCAGACCCGGATCTGGAATTCTGTCCCCTTCACCCAGGCGCGCAAATTCCGCGGACCGCTCCCCGCGCGGGGGCGCGTTTCAAAAACTTTCCCCAAGGTCGCACCCGCTCGTTCGTCGTCGCGCCGAAAGGCAGCTTTCGGCCATTCCGCGAACAACTTCCCCGCAGCCTGGTCGCGTCCGTTTGGGTCCACGAACGCCAGATGGCAGACGCCGCGTTCGACCTCCGCCAAGAGACAATCGCCAAAGGGCGTCGGACCGAAGCCCCAGACGATGTCCAAGCCCACGCCTCCACTCTTCACTTCCCCAGGAGTGGCGGCGTCCAGCGTGACGCACAGGTCGTGCAGACGCCCCGGACCGGAAAGGCCGCTGTCCAGCGCGGCATCAAGCACGGAACTACCGTCGCACAGGAGCGACCTGGCGTGCTGCAGGGTGAGGCACTGCAGAAAGTCCTTCGGCGTGATCCCCACCCACTCCACGAACAACCGATGCAGCCGTGATCCACTCAACCCCGCGACCTTCGCCAGATCGTCCAGCGAAGGCTGTTCGCGGTGTCGTTCATCGAGGAACCGGAGGATCCCGGCCATGCGCTCGCGGTCGTTCATGCCGCGCAGTGTAGACGAGCCGAACGGATCGCCCACCCGATTCTTGCCGCAGACGGTCTGGCAATTTGTATTGATATGCGGCGGGGGGGGGGGGGGGGGGGGGGGCGCGGGGGCGGGGGGGGGGGGGGCGGGGGGGGGGGCGGGGCGGGGGGCGGGGGGGGGGGCGGGGCGGGGGCGCGG
>JAYPFK010000027.1:0-69555 GCA_038126235.1 Verrucomicrobiales bacterium | reverse complement strand
GCTGCTCTGCTGTCCCCCCCGCCGTCCCCCCCCCCCCCCCCCCCCCCCGCGGGGGGGCCCCCCCCCCCCCCCCCCGCGGGGGGGGGGGGGGGGGGCCCCCCCCCCCCCCCGCCGCATTTGTTCCGCCTTCCCCCATCCACCGATGCCGGTTCAGGGCGTAAGCGACGCCGACTGCGAACAACACGAAGCTGACGAGGACGGTCAGGTGGCCCTTGGGCGCGACCTTAAAGAAGTCGATCGCGTAGTTCAGGGGTACGGTCGCGATCATCAGCCCGCCGGTAAACGGCAGCAGGCGGGAATCCCAGACGCCGCGCAACCGCCCGACGATCACCCACGCGGCGATGAGCAGCGCGCCAGCCAGGATGATCGTGAGTCCCACGTGGATGTCCGTGACGCGGAAGTTCACGATGTTGCCCCAGATGAAGGAGTGCGCCACGAGCGCGATGGCCGCCGCCGCGCGAACAGGTCGCGCGTGGGGTGTCTTCGGCCGCCAGCTGAGCGAGTGGATCAGCAGGAACAGTAGTGCAGCTTGCAGGGCGTAGAGTTCCAGGTAGTCGAGGTATTGCAGGTAGCGCCCGACGCCGACGCCGAAGAGTCCGGAGGCGAACAGGCTGGAGCCCGGCCGCCGGAGCCACGCGAGCAGCAGGGTGAGGTAGCCGCCATTGCACAGGAGCACGATCTTCTCCCGGCTGAATTCCGGAATCATCAGGTTCAGCAACGACTCCGGCAGGGCGGCAAGGATTGCAATGAAGGCGACGGTCGCCAGGTGAAACGCGACGCGGCGAAAATGGTTCGTCAGGCCGAACGCGAGATACATCGCGAAGTTCGCCGCCATGAGAACGAGGAACAGGTTCGCGTCCTCGGATCGCGCGCCCGCGAGGGCGAGAACCAGCGGCGCCACCAACAGCGCAGTTTTCAATCGGGTTGAGGGAGCCTTGGTGAAATCGCCGGTCCGCAGGAAGGCCAGCCAAGCGATCGCCCACGCCAGGGGCGCCGCCTGCCACAGGCCGAAGGCGACATCGTCCAGGTAATCAATCGTGCGAAGATGGACGGCCGTGGCGACCACCCAGAGCAGGGGAATGACGAGCGGCCAGTTGCGTCGAGACAGCGCGGGCTGGTCGGGCGCGCGAAGGCCCGGGATCAGTCCGGCGGCGACGACGGCCAGCGGCAGCCCGAGCAGCCAGAGCTGTGTGCTTATCTCGCTCCAAGAGCCTGCGTCCTTCGCTATGCCGCCGCGAAAATACAACGGGAAGAAGACGTTCGCCGCGATCAGCGCGAGTCCGAACACGACCGTGCCCGCCGGGATTCGCAGGATGGCGATCTGTCGCTGCCCCATCAACTTGACGAAGGCGAAGAAGCAGGCGATCGCGCAGACCGCCCAGATCGAGGCGTTGGCGATCATCGGCTGGACCTCGGCCGGCATGTCGCCGTCATCAAACAGGGTCGCCTGGCTGATGAGGATGAAGGGCACGAACATGAACAGGTTCTCCAGCGTGACCAGGAGGTTGCAGTCGTAACAGATGCGGCGCCGCGCCAACAGCAACGCCGCGCCCACGATCATCAGTTCGTAGATCTCCAGCGAACTGACATTGAACCAGAGCTTGGAAAGCTCCTCCAGGATCAGCGCGGGATCCACCGCCACAAGATGCAGCCCGTAGAGCATGGTCGCCGCGCTGATCAGGAAGAACGGGTTTCCCGAGAGGAGCCAGTGCAGGAGCCGCTTCAAGTCGTCGTGGTTAGGGCCGGGCTTGAGGATGTCGGGCGGGTTGTCGCCCGGGGATCCGCCGGTCGGACCGGGGAGGCCGGCGGTGGGGGGACGTTGGTTCAGGTTGATCATGATTGCCTCCGCGGGGTTGGTTGTTGGAGTTGGTTGGGGCGAATCAGAGCGCGCCAGAAAGACAGGCGCGCTGAGCGAGTTCCGGGTCACTCACGACCGCCCCCGTTCCTTTCGCGGACGAGGACGTCAAACGCGGGGCTGGCGGTCCAGCGGGGCTGGATACTCTGGCAGGCGTCTGGACGGCCGTTCGTCGGCCGGTCCGCATCGAAAGGGGAGCGGGGTCTGGTCGGGGAAATCTCGCGCAGGTATTTCAACGGACGCGTCGGAGGCGGGTTCTCGTTTTGGGGTATCTCGGACTCGTCGTCGCCGTGTTCGAGCTTCCCGAACAATCGGCACACCCAGCCTCCCAAGCGGCCCCCGGTCGGAGCGCCGGTAGCGTCAGCCGGGCAGGTTGGACGATCCGACGTGGGGCGTGTCGCGCCAGGTCGCCGGTCGGCGGAGAGCAGGCGGGAGTAGTGGTTGGGTTTCATGGGAGCGTGTCGGTCGGGCTTGGACGGACGACGACAGGGGGCCGGTCGGGTATGGCATTGCGTTGCGTTCCCTATGTTGCGGCTTGTCCTGGCGGGAGGCCTTGCGGCCCAGGGAGAAGAACCGGCGCGCCCCTGTCGTCGCCGTCGTTGCTGATCTGGAAGCCCGGCGGATCACGGGATCTTCCTCGGTGTTCTGAAAGGGGAATCGATCCGGCCGCTGAGCTGCTTGAGTTGCTTTTATAATCAATCCTGATTGGACTTAATTATTTATATACTATCAAATACTATCACTTAGATCGTTTTGTCAAGAACCTGAATGAACGCAAATATGAATCGATAAGTTGTTTATAATTAAAATTTTACAATAAATACTAGCCTTGGTTCGACCATTTGAATCGAGAAAAGTTCGACAATTATGAAGTAAATGATAGTGATTTACGCCAATAAAACAGAATCATGGGCGATCAGGACAAGAAACCCAATTGGTATACCATCCGCGCGGCCGCTGAATATCTGGAGGTCGGGGAACCGACGATCTACCGCTGGATGCGCGACGGTCGGATCACGTTTCGCAAGGTGGGAGATTCCACGCGCTTCCTGAAGGAGGATCTGGACGCGATCGTGCAGGTGCATCCCAGCGCCAAGGACGTCCCCAAGGTGCAGACAATCTGTCCGGTCTGCCATCACGACGAAATGGTGGAGGGGGCCTTGGAGGCAACCGGCCGCAACTACTTCCGCCCGGGCAACGTGAAGTTCTGGACCCTGAAGGACATCAACATCAAGACCGTCGCCCGCATGTGCGCCCGTTGTGGCGCGGTCAGCGTGTTCGGCGACGTCAAGAAGCTGGAAACCTTGAAAGCGGACCTGAAACGGGCGGAGGCGGAAGAGAAAGGGGACAAGGAGGCTCCGGCAGGGTGAGGATCAGACGCGGCGCGCCAGGGAAAAGACCATTGGGCGACCGTGAATCCCTGCCAAAATGAGTCTCGTCGCCTCGTCTGCAACATGACAGAGGACTATTGCAGCAAACCGGCAGGGGATCCCGCTCCAGCGGAATGAAGGCCGACCGTTCCTGAATTTTCAATGCGGACACGGCCGAACTCCCGAGTGTGCAGGACGCTTTCGATCCGATAGTCCGCCTCCTTCGCGCGCATGACGGCGCGCAGTTCACCGGCCAGTTTCAGGTTTCTGAGGTAAACGTTCACCGTCTGCATGCCGGTGGCCAGTCGCTCCACCGTCAGTGATTCATTCGACATCCCCTTCCCCACGTAGGCGCCGTTCAGATGGATCTTGTGAACCGCCCCGTCGATGGTGACCGCATTGGGGTTCTCGTTCTGGATACGCACAGAGATCCTGGCGGTCGTTTCCAGCACGGTGGCTTCGGTGAAGGCAACGCTGGTGATGCCTGCCTCAAGGCCCGGGTCCGCGACCGGCGTCACACAGGAACAAAGCGGAAGAACGGCGAAAACGACAATCGCGCGGGGCAAGGCGCTCCGGAATGCGGCGCGAGGAAAGGGAATCTTCATGGCCCGTCATACTGCTCCCGGAAGCGCTTGAAAGGCAAGGCGGAGAAAACAGCCGCCCCAAGCGCGCCCGAGCGGACGTTGACACTCCCGATGGCGCGCGTAGGGTCGATTCCATGGAGGATTCCAAACCAGCCACGTCACCCACCAGGCGGGAATTCATCGGGTCCACCAGCCGCCTCGCCGCCGCTTCCGCCCTGAGCGGCATCGCACTGCCCCACGTCCACGCCGCCGAGGACAACACGATCAAGGCGGCGGTCATCGGGTGCGGAGGTCGCGGCGCCGGAGCCGCGGCCAACGCCATGTCCGTATCCGAGTCCTTCGGGCCGGTTCGACTGCACGCGATGGTCGATGTGTTCGAGGACAGGCTGGACCGAAGCTTCAACGCGTTGAGCAGGCGGTTCAAGGACCGGATAAATGTGACTCCGGAGCGAAAATTCCTGAGCTTCGACGGCTACCGGCACGCCATGGACCTGCTTCGGCCTGGCGACATCGCCATCTTCACCACCCCGCTGGCGTTTCGGCCGCTCCACTTTGAATATGCCATCAAGAAGCGGCTCAATGTGTTCATGGAGAAACCGGTGACGGCCGACGGTCACAACTCCCGCCGGATGCTCGCCCTGGCCGAGGAAGCGAGGAAACAGAATCTCAAGGTGGGCGTGGGACTCATGGGCCGCCACTGCCGGGCCCGTCAGGAGCTGTGGAGGCGGATCCAGGAGGGCGAGATCGGCGAGATCCTCCTGATGCGGGCCTACCGGATGCACGGGCCGATCGGTTCATGCGCCACGCCCGGGAACAACGGCAGCCTGAGCGACCTGATGTATCAGATCCGGCGCTTCCATGGTTTCCTCTGGCTCAGCGGCGGCGCCTTCAGCGATTTCAACATTCACAACATCGACGAGTGCTGCTGGATGAAGGGGTCCTGGCCGGTCAAGGCGCGCGCCTTGGGCGGCCGTCATTACCGGGGTGACAACGTGGACCAGAACTTCGATCACTACGCGGTCGAATACACCTTCGAGGACGGGACCAAACTTCTGTTCGACGGCCGGACCATGGTTGGCTGCCACAGCGAGTCGGCCAGCTACGCTCACGGAACCAAATGCGGGGCGGTCATTTCCAACAACTACCACCCAGTCCACAGCCGGATTTTCAAGGACCAGAGGATCAACCCCAATCCCCGCCACCGAGGGGCGGATGTCATCTGGGCCGCCGCCCAGCCCGAACCCAACCCCTACGACATGGAATGGGAGGACCTGATCGATGCCATCCGCCGCGACCAGCCCTACAACGAGGCCAAACGCGGCGTGGAGGCCAGTGTGGTCACCAGCATGGGCCGGTTCGCCGCTCACACGGGGCAGGAGATCACCTATGACGAGATGCTCAACCACGAGCACGCCTTCGCGCCTGACCTGAGCCGGTTGGACATGGACTCGCCTTCCCCGCTGCCGGCGGACGCGGACGGGCGATACCCCGTGCCGGAACCCGGCATCAAGAGGAACCGGGAATACTGATCGCAGGTTCCCCGCCACCTCGCTGAAGGTGGTCGCGCGCTTGACGCCGGCCCCGGTCTGCCGTGAACCTCCCCGCCATGAGCCAACCCCTCGCTCCCCCGTCCGACTGGAAAGGGACCCTTCGTTATCTCGGCCCGGGCCTGATCATCACCGCCTCAATCGTAGGCTCCGGCGAACTGATCGCCACCCCGACCGTGGCCTCCGATCCAGGCATCGGCTTCTCGCTGCTGTGGTTCATCATCCTGGGTTGCGTCATCAAGGTCTTCGTGCAGTTGGAGTTGGGGCGTTACGCCATCTCCCGCGGCAAGACCACCGTTGAGGCGTTGGACGAGGTGCCGGGCCCGCGACTGCGCGTCTCCTGGCTCGTATGGATCTGGCTGTTCATGTTCATCGCGCTGCCGTTTCAGGTGGCCGGCATGTATGGCGGCATCGCGAAAATGGTCACCCTGGCCGGCGCGCCGCCAGACCTGGAATGGCTGTGGGTCGTCGGGGTGGGCGTCATCACCAGCGTCCTGCTGGTGTCCGGCCGCTACTCCCTGGTCCAGAACGCCTCCACCGTGATGGTCGTGCTGTTCACCGGCTTCACACTCTTCGCCCTGGTGACCGTGCAAAAGACGGACTTCGCCATCACCGGCGCCCAGATTGCCGAGGGCCTCAGCTTCAAGATGCCCCCCAACTTCACCGTGGCCTTCGCCGCCTTCGGCATCATCGGCGTCGGCGCCTCCGAGTTGATCTACTACCCCTTCTGGTGCCTGGAAAAAGGCTACGCCAGAAATGTCGGCGTCTACGACAAATCGAAGGAGTGGTTTGCGCGGGCGCGAGGCTGGGTGCGGGTGATGAGCGCCGACGCCTGGCTCTCGATGGTCGTCTACACCGGCGCGACGGTGGCGTTCTACCTACTGGGCGCGGCTGTGCTGCACGGCCAAGGCATCCAGATCAAGGACGGCAACGACGTCATCGCCCATCTTTCGAAGATGTACACCGACTCCTACGGCCACGCCGGGCTGCTGATCTTCCTGATGGGCGGCGCCTGTGTGCTGTTCTCCACGGTCTTTGCCGCAACGGCCTCCAACGCCCGCCTGCTTGTCAACGGCCTGTCCGTCTTCAAGGTGAAGCGCACGGACAACGAGGAGGACCTGGCCAAGTGGATCAAGATCGCCTGCGCCGGACTCGCCCTGTTTTCGATGGCGATCTACCTCGCGTTCAAGAAGGTGGTCTTTCTGGTGCTGGTCGGCGGAGTTGCCCAAGGCATCATGCTGCCGTTCCTTGCCATCGCCGCGCTCTACTTCCGCTTCCAGCACCGTGAACTGGCGACGCCTCCCGGCAAGGAATGGAAGTTCACCGTCGGGACCTTCTTCCTGATCGTGGCCATGTTGAGCATGACCGCGGTGGGATTATACCAGGCGCAGAAGGAGATCCGCGGCGCTTTCAAGGCGCCGGCGCAACAGACCGCCCCGGCCGCCCAGGAGAACGAAGCACCGCATGCGAAATGATGCCCCGGAAAACGGACACCGTGGCAAGGGAGCACATGAACGTTGAATCGGCCGAACACGCGGAGAGAACAGTCCTCTGTGAGCCACGCCAAGGCATGCTCACGTCAGCTCGTTGGGGACAACTCGCTCCACCTTTCTGACAGTGTTGGATTTTCGCGCGTTTCGCCACTTCGCCGCCATGATCTACTTCGACCACAACGCAACCACGCCCGTCCTGCCCGAGGCCAGGGAGGCTTGGCTTGATGCGGTGGATCGTTTCGTCGGCAACCCTTCCAGTCCGCACCGCCTCGGATCCCGCGCGGATAAGGCCCTGACCGACGCCCGCGAGCAGTTGGCGGCCCTCCTCGGTTGCCATGCGCTGGACATCGTCTGGACCGCCACCGCAACAGAATCGAACAACCTGGCGATCGCCCACCTCGCGAACAGCCTCCCGCCAGAGGAGGAGATCTGGATTTCGGCGATCGAGCATCCCTGCGTGATCGAATCCGCGCGTCGCTGGTTCCCCGAACGCCACCGTCTGATTCCTGTGACCGCCGGAGGCGCGGTCGAGGCGGATTGGGTGAACGAGGAATTGAAGAAGCTCAGGCCGGGCGCGATCGTCGTCATGGCGGCAAACAACGAAACGGGCGTCCTGCAACCTTGGCGGGAAATCCTCGGATTGTGCCGGGCCCATGGCGTTCCCTTTTTCTGCGACGCCGCACAATGGCTCGGCAAGCTTCCGTCCGTCGGCCTGGGGGATTGCGATTTCGTCAGCGGTTGCGCGCACAAGTTCGGCGGCCCCAAGGGCGCAGCCTTTCTGAAGGTTCCCGAACGAGGGAGGCTGCATCCGCTGCTGGTCGGCGGCCGACAGGAGGAGGGACGCCGCGCCGGCACGGAAAACGTCGCCGGGGTCCTGTCCATGATGGCTGCTCTCCAGGCCCGCGAAGACAGGGCGGCCTCCGGGATTGCTGAACCAATGCGGTTGCGCGCGGATTTCGAGACAAGGCTGACGAACGAACTGGCGCAGGTCCAGGTTCTCGGAACCGGATCCGAACGCCTGTGGAACACGGTCTCTGTCCTGATGCCCGAGGCGGACTGCCGCCAACGCTGGGTGGTGAAACTGGACAAGGCGGGTGTCGCGGTCTCCACGGGTTCGGCCTGCGCGAGCGGAAAGGAAGAGCCTTCCCACGTCCTGGCCGCGATGGGATTCAACGAGGCGGAGGCCTCCCGCGCGCTTCGGTTCAGCTCGGGATGGGAAACCCGGGAAGAGGAATGGAACGCCCTGTTGCGGACGTTGGTCGAAGCGGTGAAGGTGTAAACCGGCGTCTCCGGGCTCAACCCTGGATCCGGTTCTTTTTCATGATCAGCGCATTCCGGTCGTCCACGCGCTGATAGAACATGTCGTCCATGGTCTGCTTGACGAGATGGATCCCAAGGCCGCCGATCGGACGTTCCTCGGCCGAAGAGGTGGTGTCGGGATCGCCATACTGGACAGGGTTGAACTCGGCGCCATCGTCATCGATCTCAACGCGGATGGATTCATCATCGACGGTGAGTCGGATATCGATGGTATGCTCGCCGCCCTCGGGCCAGGCGTAGCTGATGACGTTGGTCACCATCTCCTCCAGGCAGAGGTAGATGGCATATTCCTCCTCGGTCTTGAAATTGTTCTCTCCGCCGAATTCCTCGACCAGCAGATTCAGGCGTTCGAGTTCCGCAAGGTCGTTGCCAATCTGGATTTGCTTGGATCTGCTCATGTTGCCGCGAGGTTGAATGACATCCGTCCCCGTCAGCTGGCGTTCGCGCCCTTCAGGATTTCCACGGCGGCCGCCATGTCGTGCTCGATGGGAATGATGGCATCCACGCCCGCAAGCTTGAGAACCTCCTCGACCATTTTCTGCGGCTTCAAAATCACCATCTTGGCATTGGCGGCGCGCAGTTGCTTGATGTTGCTCAGGAACATGCGGATGCCGATCGAGGCGATGTAGGTCACGTTGGAGAGGTCCACGAGCACGGCTTCCTTCTTGGCGCCCGTCTCCTCGGTGAATTGGGCGTCCACCTCCTGCGTGCCCTTCAGATCGAGCCGGCCGGAGAGCTGAACGCAGCGGTGTCCTGATTCCAGGTTTTCAACGGAAAGTTCCATGTATGCCCTTTGCTGAGGTTTCTCTTCTTCTGAAATTCGATATCTTTCGGCTTTTTACGCAACCCCTGCGCTTTGATCAAGCAAACATCCGGTGAATTCCATGCCCGGCCACAACCGGCGACCTCCCATTTTCTGGTTCACCCACGGGCTGTTTTTGTGTCCTATTACCCGAATTCCGATGCCGGCCCGCTCGCACAGTCAGATCGCCGCCCTGCTCGTTCTCGCGGGAACCTCTCTCGCGTCGGCGGACGACGCGGGCCTCCGCTTCTTTGAAAACGAGGTTCGCCCATTGCTGGCGAAGCATTGCCACGAGTGTCACTCGGAAAAGGCCGGCAAGAAAAAGGGCGGCCTGCTGCTGGACCGCAAGGCCGGATGGGCGACAGGCGGCGACGCCGGTCCCGCCATCGTTCCCGGCGAACCGGATGCCAGCCTGTTCATCAAGTCCGTTCGCTACGAGGATCCGGACATGCAGATGCCGCCCAAGTCGCGGCTCGCTCCGGAGGCGGTCGCCATCTTCGAGAAATGGGTCGCCATGGGCGCGCCCGATCCGCGTGATGGCG
This sequence comes from Verrucomicrobiales bacterium, assembly GCA_038126235.1. Lineage (GTDB taxonomy): Bacteria > Verrucomicrobiota > Verrucomicrobiia > Limisphaerales > JAYPEY01 > JAYPEY01. Next base: position 60,042 of record JAYPFK010000027.1, on the reverse strand, counting down.
CGCTGAAACCCGAGCCCCGACCGAGCCAATTCGATCCGGAGAAGGCGCGCAACTACTGGGCCTTCAAGCCGTTGCAGCAGGTCGCGCCGCCCGAGGTCACCGACACCGACTGGCCGCGCGGCGCCGTGGACCGCTTCCTTCTCGCAAAGCTGGAAGCGAAGCATCTTGACCCCGCGCCCGACGCCGATCACCGCGCCTTGGTCCTCCGCGTGCATTACGACCTGACCGGACTGCCGCCCGCGCCGGGCGTCGTCGATGCCTTTGCCGCCGATCCTTCGCCGGCGGCCTTCCGCGCCATGGTGGACGATCTGCTGGCCAGCCCGGCTTTCGGCGAGAAGTGGGGCAAACACTGGCTGGACGTCGCGCGCTACGCCGATTCCAACGGCGGCGACCGCAACTTCACCTTTTACCAGGCCTGGCGCTACCGGAACTACGTCATCGATTCCTTCAACCGGGACAAGTCGTTCCACCGATTCGTCCGCGAGCAGATCGCCGGCGACCTCCTGCCCGCCGCCTCCGACGCCCAGCGCCGCGACCAACTGGTCGCCTCCACCTTCCTCGCGCTCGGCCCCAAGATGCTCACCGAACGCGACAAGGAGAAACTCCGCCTCGACACCGCTGACGAGCAGATCGACACCATCGGCCGCGCCTTCCTCGGCTTGACGCTCGGCTGCGCACGCTGCCACGAGCACAAGTTCGACCCCATCACGCAGGAGGACTACTACGCGATGGCCGGCATCTTCCGCTCCACGCAGGTCGTCATGGGCACGCGCAACGGCTGCGTCAACGTGGCGAGCTGGGTCGAACAACCCCTGCCGAATCCGAAACCCAAGGTCGACGAGCTTTCCCGGACCGTCGCCCGTCTCGAACTCGCCATGCGCCTCAAGGTCGAGCGCGCCTACAACAAGAAGGTTGGCGCCAAGATGGCCTCCAACAACCTGCCCCTCGCCGGCATCGTCTACGACGACACCGACGCGAAGATCGTCGGCGACTGGGTTTCCGCCAAGGACGAGGGCCTCCGCTTCGGCCCCGGCTACCTTCACGACGACCGGAAGAACAAGGGAGGCAACCGCGTCATCTTCCAGGCCAGCCTGCCGGAGAACGGCGTCTACGAGGTCCGTGTCGCCTACCGCGCCAGCAAAACCCGCGCCCGCAACGTTCCCATCACGGTCGAAGCCTGGGACAAGAAGCACGAGATTTCCCTCGATCAGAGCCGGACCGCGAGCATCGGCGGGTTGTTCGAGCCGATCGGACGCTTCCGTTTCGAGAAGGGCGGCCGCGCCAACGTCGTCATTGCGACCGACGGCACAAAGGGAGAGGTCGTGGTGGACGGACTGCAGTTCATTTCCGTGAAGGACATCAAGCGCGAGGCGGAGATGATCACCATGGCGCGCAAGGCCGGGATGATGGAGGACGACGACGCGGCAAACGCCAAGCCCGGCGGACGGAAGCTCCCGTTGCGCGGGATCGTCTACGACGACACGGAGGCCAGGCGCGCCGGCGACTGGAAGGACTCAAAGCTGAACAAGAACCGCTACGGCCCCGGCTACATCCACGACAACCTCGAAGGCAAGGGCTCCAAGCGGCTGACCTTCCAGGCCTCGCTTCCCGGCGACGGCTTCTACGAGGTGCGCGTGGCCTACCCGGCCGAAAGCAACCGCGCCAAAGCCGTGCCTATTACCATCGAGGCAGGCGACAAGACTCACCGAGCCACGCTGGACGAGACCAAACCCGGCCGCGTCGCCGGACTGTTCGAACCGATCGGCCGCTTCAAGTTCGAGAAGGGGGGCAAGGCCAACGTCCTCTTCGAGACCGCCGGCACGACCGGTTACGTCATCATCGACGCGGTCCAGTTCATCCCGGTCGGCGAGATCGAGGAGGAGGCCAAGGCCCTGGCCACGGCCGGCGAAGGCGCGACGGAGGCGGTGGAGATTCCCCTCTTCAGCATGAACGACGGCCAACTCTCCAAGGAACTCTCGAGGTTGATCGGACTGCTCAAGGACAAGGACCTCGCCATGGCCCCACGCGATGCGGACGACGCCGGCGACATCCATCTGCGCGTGCGCGGCGAACCCGGCCAGCCCGGCCCGTTGATCCCGCGCGGCTTCCCGGCAGCCTTGCACAACGGACCGAATCCGGTCATCCCAAAAGGCCACAGCGGCCGCCGACAGTTCGCCGACTGGCTGGCCGGCCCGGACAACGCCCTGCTCGACCGCGTCATGGCCAACCGGATCTGGAGCTGGCTCTTCGGTCGCGGAATCGTCGCCAGCGTCGACAACTTCGGAACCCTCGGAACCGGCCCCTCGCACCCCGAACTGCTGGAATACCTGGCCTCCCGCTTCCGCCAATCCGGCGGCTCCGTCAAACGTCTCGTCCGTGAAATCGCGCTCAGCCGCGCCTACCAACTCGGCGCCCGCGCCCCGGAAGCCCTGACAGCCGCCGACGCCGAGAACGCCCTGTTCGGGAGTCGCAAGATCCGCCGCCTCGCAGCCGAAGAGCTCCGCGACACGCTGTTGTTCCTCTCCGGCGAACTCGCGACCGACATCGGCGGCGCGACCTCCACGCGCTACGGCGAGGACCTGGACGAACCAATGAACTTCGCCAAGGACCGCCTCCGCACCGTCTACCTGCCCGTCGCGCGAAACAACCAGGTCGCCGAACTGGCGACCTTCGACGCCGCCAACCCCGACCTCGTCACCGGAGCCCGTTCCTCCACCACCGTTCCCGCACAGGCCCTTTACCTCCTCAACAGCGGCTTCATGCGGGAACAGGCCAAGGCCATCGCCGAACGCGTTGAGGCGAAGGACGGCGACATCGCGAACAAGGTGGCGACGCTCTACGCGCTGGTCCTCAATCGCGCCCCCTCGCCCGCCGAAGCGAAGCGGGCCGAAGCCTTCGTCGCCGCGACGCCCGCCGGCCTCCACGAATTCGCCCACGTCCTCCTGGCCTCCACCGAGTTCCTGTTTGTGGATTGAAACAATCGACCCATGCCCCCATCACTCCATCGCTCCGACCGGTTCACCCTCACCCGCCGCGACGCGTTGAAGTCCTTCGCCTGCGGCTTCGGCTCCATGGCGTTCTCCGGAGCCGCGGCGTTGGCGGCGTCCTCGGGAATTCCGCACCACAGGCCGCGGGCGAAGCGCGTCATCTTCCTCTTCATGCACGGCGGGCCTTCGCAGGTGGACACCTTCGATTACAAGCCCCGCCTGCAGGCTGAAAGCGGCAACCGCCTGCCCTTCACCCCGGCCAAGAACCTTGACCCCACCGCCGCGGTGAAGGCGCGCCTGCTGGGTTCGCCGTGGAAGTTCAAACAACACGGCCAGTCGGGGCTCTGGTGCTCCGAATTGTTTCCCGAAGTGGCGAAGCGCATTGACGACCTCTGCGTGATTCGGTCGATGCACAGCAAGGGGCAATCGCACGGCCAGGCCGTCTGCATGCTGCACACCGGCACGGACAACTTCGTCCGCCCGTCCATGGGTGCGTGGGTCAGCTACGGGCTGGGCGCGGAGAACGCGGACCTGCCCGCCTTCGTCAGCGTCAGCCCCTCCGCCAGCCACGGCGGCCCGCGCAACTACGGGTCCGCCTTCCTGCCCGCCGCTCACCAGGCCACGACCGTCGGCCGCAACGGGAAGCTGCCCAAGAACGCGAGCATCCGTTTCCTCGACGGCGGGATGGACGCCTCGGTGCAGCAGCGGAAGATGGAACTGCTCCAGGCGATGAACCGCGAGCAACTGGAACGCGAGCCGGATCCCGGGATCGAGGGGCTGATCGAATCCATGGAGCTCGCCTTCCGCATGCAGGGCGCGGCCCCGCCCGTCCTCGACATGTCCGAGGAACCGGAGCACATCAAGGCTCTTTATGGCATCGGCGATTCCAAGACGGACAACTACGGCCGCCAGTGCCTGCTCGCTCGGCGTTTCGCCGAGGCGGGCGTGCGCTTCATTCAGGTCAACACCCCGAATGTCTGGGATCAGCACGGCAACCTGAAGGGCGGTCACGCCAAGAACGCCGCCGCCGTCGACAAGCCCATCGCCGGCCTACTCACCGACCTCAAGCAGCGCGGCCTGCTGGCGGACACCTTGGTCGTCTGGGGCGGGGAATTCGGCCGCACGCCCATCGCGCAGGGCTCCGACGGACGCGACCACAATCCGCAGGGCTACACCATGTGGGCGGCGGGCGGCGGCGTGAAGCCCGGCCACGCCCACGGTCACACCGACGAGTTCGGCTACTACGCCGTTCAAGACAAGGTCCACATGCACGACTTCCACGCCACCATGCTGCACCTCCTCGGCATCGACCACCTCCGCCTCACCTACCGCTACGCCGGCAGGGATTTCCGCCTCACCGACATTCACGGCGAGGTGGTGAAAGGGATTATTGGGTAGAATCGTAATCCCGGAGGAACGATCCGAAGGCAGCCGATTGGTGAAGGTCGCAGCGCGATCGGAACCACCGGAAACAAGCGAGAAACCGCATGCGCCCCGACCGGGGGGCAAGAACGGGGGAACCCAATCCAAACTCGACTTCGCACGCTTCTTGGGGCACAGGTATCGGGTCGCCAATCAAGGCGCGCTCTTCCGTGCGCCGCACACTTCCCGCCCCACGATGCCGTTCCCCCAACACATCTCTCCACGTCTGCGTTCCAGCGTAGTGACCGCCGCTCTGGCCCTGTCCTTATGCGCGACAGGCTTGTCGGCCTCGCGCTTTGACACCCAGATTCTCGACGATCCGAACGGACGGCCGATCCAGGGCGTCGAGTTGACGCTGGACCGGACGCCGCCAGACGGCTCCCCCGAGCACACGGTCGAATCCGGAACCTTCGGCTTCGCGGCTTTGACCGACATCACCGCCGGGACCTACGAGCTCAAAGCCGCCAGGAACGGCTACGTGACCCATTCGGAGACGATCACGTTCGACGGCTCCGAGCGAAAGAACGGAGTGATCCGGCTGGACCCGCTCGATGTGGACGTCTCCTTCGACATCCATTTCCAGGTCAACGGCCTGGCAACCCACGCCCCCTTGGCGGGGGCGCAGGTCAAGGTGGACTACTGGCTCCCCGACGGAAATCTCTCGGGAGCCGCGGACCAGTCCCACAACCTGATCGCGGATTTCAAGGGCGCCGTGATGCTGTCCGGGGCCCGGGATGGTTTCTACACGTTCCAGGTCATGAAGACCGGCTGGGTGTCCCTCGACTACACCCCGCCCGCGGGACAGGGGTTCATCGTGTCGGATGGCAAGGTCCGGCTGAACCGGACTCACATCGCCACGATCCTGATGAAACCGGTCAGGCAGAGTCTCACGGTGAAGATCACGGGCTTTGATCCGATGGCGAACATGCCGGGCCCGCTCAAGGGCATGACGCTGAGGCTGACCGGCATCGATTCCGACGGCGAAACGTTGTATCCCACCGTAAGCGCCGTCAGTCGCGAGGATGGGACCTTCACCTTCATCGACCTGCCGCCCGTGGACTACCGGCTGGAGGTGGGCCGGTTGGGTTACGATCCCGCCGAACTCATCATCGTCCCGGATGCCAACGCGACGTATCCCAACATGGAAGAGGTGGCGGTTGACATTCGCCCCACGCGGATCAAGGCCAGCCTCGCTTCGATCTACCAGTCCACCAAGCCACTGGAAGGCGCCGAGATCCAATTGCAGGGCATCCTTGATTCCAATTCCGAGGGGATCGACCGGACCCTTCCGGCCATGGCGGACACCAACTTCACGGCCAGCGCGATCTTCGAGAATCTGCTTCCGGGACGCTACCGGCTGTATGTGAAACACGAGGCGACCGTCTCCGACCTGCCCAATGACAGCGGTTTGAACGGCTTCTTCGGCCCGGTTCTCGGGCCCAGCTCCTTTTCCGTCTCCTTCTTCCCGCGCGAGACCTACACCGAGACGGCTTCCGGGGTGGAGGAGTTCGTGGAGATGGTCCTGGACCCCATTCCGGCCGTGGTCACCGGCCGTCTGATGGCGACCGACGAACAGGCCGAACTGGATGAGGACCCGTTCTATTCCGAACATCGTCGCGTGTTCCATCGCATTGCGCACAACGGCATCGAGTTCGTGGAATGGGAACCGACCGGCCTGCTGACCAACCGGACGGCGGCGGTCATCGATACGGACGCCTCGGGCTATTTCACCGCCATGGTCATCCCGGGGATCCACGGCGTGAAGATCCCGACCATGACCGACTACACCGGGCACAACATCGAGTTCGGCGACCTCACCGGGGGATCATCCCCGTTCAACGGTCCCTGGCCCTACGCCGACAACTGGCCGCACGGGCCGATTGAACAAGGCCATCACGGGCCCGGATTGAGCTTCAGTTCCGATCACAAGTACCAGCTGAACCTGTTCGTCCACGCGCACCACGTCCACGTCTACGGACAGGTTCGCGTGACGGAGGGTCCGTTCGGAAACCTGATCCTGTTCATCGGCCCGGAAGGCGAGGTGTATTCGACGCCCTACAACCATCTGCGGGACGTGAACGCGATGATTGAACTCTCCGGGCCGGTCTCCGCAATGGCGCCGCCGCGGGAGGACGGCTACTACCTGTTCAAGAATCTCACGCCCGGCTCCTACACCATCACGCTGGACCATCCTGACTACACGGTGACCCCGGTGAGCCTCACCATCGCCCCCTGGCAGGCGCCCGGGATCATGCCCGAGACTGCTCCCTTCACGCCGACCTATTTCTTTCCCGGCATTGCGCACGACACCGGCGTGAACGGGTTTCTCCAAATCGACTGGAAGACCAAGGGGGACATCGTGGTCCGACACTCGACCTATGATGCGGACCTCGACGAATACCGGGATGGCGGGGATTCAGCGCCCGACTACTTCAGCATGGCCAGTCTGCCCGGCCGCCTGTTCTCCTATAACGGAACGCCCGGTTTTACAGACGGCATTCCGGCCGGCAACTACACCATCTGGGAAAACCTCGGTGGGTGGTTCACGGCGTCCGGCTCCGGCTCCCAGACCTTTGATGCGGTCGATGGCGGCATCCTGGACAACACGCCCGCGGCGCCCACGCCGACCTCTGGCCGGATCTACCAGCTGGATCTCCGGGCGGTCAGCAGCTCGGACCGGACCGTGGCCGTGCCGGATGTGCAGGTAGATTTCGGCGACGGCGTCGTCGCCACCGCCAACACCCTGTTGACCATGCACACCGCCAGTCCCTCCCCCCAGAGTGTCACGCACACGGGGGGCATGTGGCAGCAGTCGTTCCAGTTCTTCCGGACCATCGAGGTGATCGATCCGGCCATCCCCCTGGTCCGGACGACCATCTTCATGGACCGGTTGATGAATGTCACCGGAATGGTTCAATCGCAGGGACTGCCGCTTTCCGGGGCAACCGTCTCGATCCGCAACCGGTTTGGCGTGCAGGTCGCCAGCGGCATGACGGACGCGCAGGGTTCCTACAACATCGGCAACGTTCTCGCACAGAACGTCTATGTCGAGGTCGGCTTCCGCGGTTTCATCCAACAACGCAAGCGATACAACCTCACGAACCCCGACGCCCCGGACATCACCGCGGATTTCAACCTCCTCCCCATCCCGCCCCCCACTGTAAGCAACTTCACACTGAACCGATTCGGAGCCTTCCTGCCCGGCGTCAGCAAAGCGGGGAATGCCACGGGGTTCGACGCCAACGCCGCCCGCAAGAAACTGACCGCGACCTGGAAAGTGCAGGCGACGGCTTCCACCTTCAACCTGGCCCTCGACGGCTTCGAGCAGGCCGACGGCTCGCTGGCCAGCTCCGATCCCGCCCCGATCACCGACCAGATCGCGGAGATCTGGGTGATCGATCGCCGCGCGTTCAAGGAGCCCTATGTCAACGCGACGGATCCGACGAATTTCGTAACGCTGACGCCTCCTTCACCTCTCAACCTGCAGACCGTGGAGGCGTTTCTGGCCCCGATCAAGAAGGGCGAAAAGAACGGCGAGCCCCATCTCGTCTATCACAAGTGCTACGGGGCCGAGGCGGACGGACCGGATTACGAGGGCAAGATCCCCCTGTGGGAACTGCCGCCCGGCGAGTTCAAGCCGATGCTGCTCGTCATCACCGCCGCGGGCGGCGTGGCGATCGTGGATTACCAACTGCCGCCGGGCGACATGCCCACGCTGCAGGGCATCAACCTGCCGCGCTGGGCGGCGACCATCCTGGAGGTGGTGGGCGTTGGCGCCGCGGCCGGCAGCTTCACTCAGGAGACCTTCAAGGCCCACGGCGACGGCTTCATGAAGGTGAAGGAATTCCAGCCCAACCTGGAAGCCCGGATCGGGCTCCTGCCACCCGACAACGAACCGGAGCAGGACAGCGCGCTGTCCTATAAGTACGTCCTCGGCGTCAACATGGACCTCGGCGAGGACGCGGGCTCGCTGGGCTGGCTCTCGTTCGGCCCCACCTACAAGGGGTTTCAGATCAGCGGGGTGAACGCCGAATTCGAGGTCGCCGGCGCGGACAAGGCCGCCACCCTGGCCATCGTGGTCGGTGATTCGAAAGACCTCAATCCAGATGAGGAGGACGACCTCCGCGACGAAAATTACAAACCCAAGGCGGTCAAGGATTCCATGAGCAAATCGAAGACCGTGCTTGACGCGTCACTCAAGGTGGGCGGGTTTGTGGAGCTGGACGCGGATCGGCTGGGCAACAACCGATTTTCCAAACTGGGGTATGTCGTCGAGGCGCAGGGCATCGCAGATTCCTTTCACCGGTGGGACGCCACGCCGGCCCTCCTGGCCAATCCCACCGTGGGACCCGTCCTGGGAGCCATCAACAAATCGGGGATCCTCAAACTGGCCATCCTCGGACGCCTGGAATACACGATCGGCGGCAAGCTTACCTTCAACACCTCGACCGTTTACCCCCAACCGGGAACGGGCATGACGCAGACCGACGAAAGCCCGCAGGTCTGGGACCTGCTCGGCAACTCCACCAACACCCTGGATTTCACCCTGATCCTGCGCGTCGCAATGGGGATGGAACTCGAGGTGAAGGGCGCGGGATTCGGCGAGGCAAACGGCGTCGGACTCCTGCAACTCGGAGCCCCCACCGGCGCCTCCGACGTCGATGGTGTGTTCATCGCCTTCAACCTCAAGGGCGAAGGCCCCTTGGTGAAATCCATCACCGGCGCCGCCAGCCTGGTGTTGCGGTACAAGGTAAAGATCCTGACCACCGTCTGGGCGAAGTCCTTCCAATGGGACGGCGTGAGGATTCACCACGAATTCCCGAAGCCGAAACCGGCCGGGGCGGGAACCCAGGGCATCCAGGCGGACACGACGTCCACGGGACCTTCCTTCGACCTCACTCCGATGAATGAGACCTTTACGCGGATCCAGGCCTCCACCTCGCCCTCCTCCCGGTTCGTCGGCTCCGGCGGCATGGTGGTCGAGGATTTTTACGAGGCCGGGTCCTACGGACTTTCCGGCGACGGCGGCCTGTTCGTCTACACAGGCACGGATCCCGCCACGGGCGAAATGACGATCATGGCCAGCCTTGGCTCCGGCGAATCCTGGGCCGCCCCCGCGGAACTGGCCCGCGCCGGCGGCATCGGATCCCTCGCGACGACCCAACTCGCCGACGGCCGACGCCTGATCGTCTGGAGCGAGATCGCGGCGGAGGACGTGGACAACCCCTTCCCCTCCACCACGCTGCGCTATCTGGTTTCAAGTCCCGACGGCTCCTCCTGGAGCGCTCCCGCGGACATCGGGGCGATCGCGCAGGCCTCTTTCGACCTGCGCCTGGTCGCCATGGGTTTGGAGGCCGCGCTCACCTTCCGGTGCACGGCGGAAGGACCCTTCGGCGAAAACTGCAGCCTGCATTCCGCGATCTGGAACGGCTCGGCCTGGGGAGTCTTGACCGAACTGCTCCCGGACCAACCGCTGGACGGGCACGATCTCGCTTCCAACGGAACGGACAAGGCCTTGGCGGTCGCCGCGACCGTGGATGAAAAACTGCTGAGCCTGAGCTACGCTGACGGGGCCTGGCACGCCGAGGAAGAGGCGGCCACGGGCGTCAAGACCCCGCTCTCTGCCGCCCATGACGGAGCCGGCGGCATCGCGAGCCTCTGGCAGGACGCCGCCGGCGATCTGAACCTGTCCGTCCACGACTTGTCGACCGGAACCTGGACGCATCGCGGCCCGGTCGTGGCGAACGTCTTCGCCTCGGACGCGCGAATCCTCCCGCTTCAGTCCGGGGGGCTCACTGTCTTCCTTCTGGCCTGGCTCGAGGGATCGGACACGACACGGCTCTGGCATGCCTTTGTCGCGGAGGACGGAACGACCCTGATGCCGCGGCGCGAACTTGGCATCACCGACACCGGCCTCCATTCCAATCTCCGCCTCGCGCCCGGGACCGGACACCAGGCGACGATCTACACCCATTTCCTCGCGGATTCCAGCAGCCTGCGAAGTTATCCGGTCGGGCTGCCCTCCACCGGCGACTGCAATGGCAACGGCATCGACGACGCGGTCGAGATCTCGGGCGGCCTCGCTGCGGACCTGAACAACAACGGCGTCCCCGACGCCTGCGAGATCGCGGACGGGCTTTCCATGGACCGCGACCGCAACGGCGTTCCAGACGAATTGGAGGACGCCCCCGCTGGCGATCTCAACCGGAACGGCTTCCCCGACATGAACGAGATCTTCCTAGGCCTCCTTTCCGACGGCAACGCCAACTTCCTGCCGGACGAATACGAGATCTTCCGCCGCACGCTGCTGCGCGACCACGCCAAGCCCTCCCAGTTCTTCCGCGCTCCCAAGGTCATCATTCGCGCCATCCGCGCAAACGACTTCGATCTGGATGTGCAGGGAACCAAGCTGGAGAAATCCGACAAGGTGACCGGCCCGTGGATCCTGGTGGAATGACCCCGCTGAAACCCGCCGCGTCGCCGCTTCAGAAGCGTTCCACCAACTTGTCGATGAGGTAGCTGCTTTCGCGCATGGCCTGTTCACTGAAGGAGCCGAACCATTCGGCAATCTCATCGAACTCCCTGCAGAACCGCTCACGCCCCCCCTCCTCCAACAGTTCGCGCTGATCGCAGACAAAGGACGCAAAGTCCCGCAGCAACTCCCGCCTCTCCGGCGAGGCGAACACCATGTCGGCGTAGAGCGAGGCGTCCTGCGCGAAGATTCGTCCCACCATGCCCAATTCCAGGCGGTAGATGGGACTGGCGTATTCCAGAATGGCGGCCATGTCGATCCGACGCCGGCAAAGGAACAAGCCGAATGCGAAGGTGGCAAAGTGCCGCAGCCCCTGGACGACGTTCATGATCTCGTCATGCTCCCGCGCGTCGATCGGGAGGACGATGTTGCCCCAGGCCGTCATCTGATCGATCACCCATTGGCAATCATCGTCGGCCCGGCCGTGGACGACCATCAGGACCTGCTTGTCCATGCTCGTGGTGGTCGGCCCGAACAACGGATGGAGCCCGATCACCGGTCCCGGATGGGCCCCCAGCATGGCCTCCATGGAGTTCTGCTTGACGTTGGTCAGATCGGCGAGAACACAGTCCGGCGGCAGGTGCGGGCCCAGTTTCGTCGCGGCTTCCGGAGTGACGTTGTTGGGCACGCTGATCAGGGCCAGGTCGATTCCCTCACAGAGCGCCGCCGCCTCCGACCAGTCGTCGACGTCCAACACGCGGACCTCGTAGCCCGCCCCGCTGAACCAACGCCCGAAGTAGCGTCCCATCTGGCCGTTCCCGCCCACGACGAGGGCCTTGGATCCCGGCCGGACTCCGCTGGTGGCGGCGCCCACGGTCTGTCGGACCCGCGACTGCCTGAGGATGCTGCGGAAGAGCCCCTCGACGTGATCCGGGTCCAATCCCGCCGCCTCGGCCTGTTCGCGTCGCCGGGAAATCAGGTTTTCCTCCCGGGCCGGATGGTAAATCGGCAGCTTGTGCGCCGTCTTGAGCGCCAGAACCTCGTGCACCTTGGCGTGACGCTCCGTCAACAGGGCGACGATCCGCTCATCCACTGAATCGATCTGGCGACGCAGGTCTTCCAACCGCTCCGTCACCTCCTCGGGACTTTGCACGGTCAGAGTCAGGTCGGAAGGGTGAGGTTCGGGGGCATCGTTCATGTCACATCCTTATCAGGGCGGAGCCCCAGACAAACCCGGAGCCGAAGCCCACCATCAGGACGAGCTTGCCGGCGGTGATCATGCCTTGTTCGCGAGCCTCGTCGAGCGCGATCGGCAGGCAGGCGGAGGCGATGTTGCCGTGGTCCTCGACGTTGATGAACACCTTCTCCGGCGGAATGCCGGTCTTCTCAATCACCGCCTCGAGCATTCGCAGGTTGGCCTGATGAGGAATGAGGGCGTCAACATCATCGAGCGTGAGGTTGACCGCTTCCAATGCCTCGAACGCCGCGCCGCTCATGCCCTCCACGCCATTCTCGAAGACCGCCTTGCCGTCCATGCGAAAATGGACGCGACCGGCGTCCACATCCTCCTTGGTGAGGTGCTCCATGCGATCGAGGCCGCTGCCGGGCGCTGCCGTGTAGAGCGCCTTGGCCCCGCGACCGTCGGAGTGAATGCCAGTCCAAAGCACCCCACGCTGATCGTCGTCGCCGGGCCCCATCACCACCGCGCCCGCGCCGTCGCCAAAGAGGATGGAGATGTTCCGGCCGTCGTAGGAACCGTCGATCCGCTTGGACAACGTCTCCGAGCACACGATCAGTGCGTGGCGGAACCGGCCGGTCTTGATGAAGGCGTCGGCCATCGCCATGCCATAGAGGAGGCCGGTGCATTGCTGGCGGATCTCGTAGGCGGCGACGCCGACCAGGCCGAGTTTTGCCCCGAGAAAGCAGACGCAGCCGGGGTCGGCGTGGTCAGGCGTGATGGTATTCATGATGAGCAGATCGATGTCGCTCATCTTCAGGCCGGCGTCCGCGACGGCGGCCTCGCAGGCAGGCACGGCCAGGTCGGAGGCGCTGACGCCCGCCTCGGCGTGAAAGCGCGAGCGCACGCCGGTGCGCCGGACGATGAACTCGTCCGAGGTGTCCATCATCGTCTCAAGGTCGGCGTTCGTGACTACCTTGGACGGCAGGCAGCGGCCGGTTCCCAGGATGCGTGAACATTGCATGGGGTTCCTTCAGGTTGAGGGTTTGTCCAGGCCGATGCCTTCGCGCTTCAACGAATGCTTGATCAGCAGGCTGCAGTTCTTCTCGAAGAAATCCACGGAAAGCGACCCGGTCTGGGCGAAGATTTCCGCGCCGAGTTCCTTGGCCAGTTCGCCCGGATCCTGTCCGCCTTTCACCGCATCGACGATGCGCTGGTGGTAGGCCTCGGTGGACGCGATGGTTCCTTCAAAATACCGCTTCACCTCGTCCTCGCCGGTGACGACGGCGTTGTGGCTGAGGCAGAGCACCTCGGCTCCCAACGCCGCCAGGCGGCGGTTGGATTCCAGATACGCCGAGCAGTCGCTGAAATACATCGGCCACCAACTGTTCTTCGCGGGCATGAAGAAGCCGGTGACATCGGCGGCGACGAGGATCTTCCGCGTCGGTTCGAAGAAGCTGAGGCTGCAGTCGCTGTGCCCGGGCGTGGCCAGCACATCGAAGCAGAAACCGCCGACGGATACGGTGTCGCCCTCGTTGATGACGCGGTCCACCGGAATCTTGAATTCGCTCAGGGGCTTGGGACGTTGCTTTTCGGTGATGGAGCCGATCTGCTCCAGCCAGGCGGTCAGGGCGCCGTCGATCTTGGCGAAGAACCCGATGGCCTTTTCGTTGTTCATCGTCGCGGCGGCGATCGGGGAGGCCAGGACCTGGGCGCCGGGAAACATCTCGCGGAACGCCGGCACCGCCATGACATGGTCGGGATGGGCGTGCGTGACGACGATCTGCTTCACGGAATGGGGATCGACGTCCAGTCCGGCGAGTTGCTCCGCCAACACCGGCCCGCAGGCGCCGACGCCGCCCTCAAACAGCAGGGCCTCGCCCTGATCCTGCACAAGGTAGAGCGGATATTCGATGGGGCCGAGCAACAACAGGTTGTCGGTAATGGCGACGGGGGGATGGGTTTCGATCATGACGTTGCTTCGATTGACTGGGCGGGTTGGGTGGGAGCGTTCTCCATGGCCAGCAGCGCGGCCCCAAAGGCGCCGGTCAACTGCGAGTCGGGCGGCACCAGGACGGGCTTGCCGAACGCGTCGCCCATCAAGCTGACGAGGCAGGGATTGTGGGCCGCGACTCCGCCGGACATGACAAGGTCGCCGTCGAACGCGTCCATTTCCGTGATGCGTTTGACCACCGAGCGGAACGCGCCCTTGACGATGTCCTCGACCTTCTCCCCCGCGCGGATCTTGGAGAGGATCTCCGTCGCGGTGAACACGGTGCAGAAGCTGCCCAAGGTGACGTCCTTCTGCGATTGCGCCGCGAGGTCATCGAGGTCCGACACATTCAGGGCCAGTCGCAAAGCGATCTCCTCCAGGAACGCGCCCGTGCCGGCGGCGCACTTGCGGTTCATCTTGAAGCCGGCCCGCTTCCCGTTCTCGTCCAGATGGATCACCTTGCTGTCCTGGGCGCCGATGTCGATCACGGTGATCCGCCGACGGAAATGATGCCAGGCTCCGCGGGCGTGGCAGGTGATCTCGGTGACCTTGCTATCGGCCCAGGGGACGTTGTCCCGGCCGTAGCCCGTGGAGACCGTGCGCGCAATGTCCTCCCGCTTCAGTCCGGCCTCCGCCAATGCCTCGGTAAGATTCCGCTCGGCGACGGCGGCGTAATCGACCCCGGAGCGGCGGAGGGCGCGCCCCACGATCTTCCCGGTCTCGTCCACGATGGCGAGCTTCGCGGAAGAGGCTCCAATGTCGATGCCGCAGGTATAACGCATGGAAAACGCTTCGGTAACGCGACGTCCGGTTACTGTGAGAGCTGCTCCACGAAGGCCTCGATGTTCGTGCGCGACTGCTCCTCGGAATAGAGTCGCAGGTCGTTGAGGTCGCCGTTGAGCACCAGGTGCGGGATGCCGAGCTTCGCTTCGAGGCGTTGCGGCATCTGGTAGCGGTTGTTCGAGTTGTTGGGGCAGGTCTTCGCGTCGTGGTAGATGAAGCCGTTGATCTTGTATTTCCTGGCCATCTCCTCGATGTAACGCTCCTTCGCGTCCTCGCTGCGGCAGATGAAGATGTTGCAATAGGCCCGCGCCATGCTGCGGAAGGGATCTTCCGGGTCGAGATCGTCGAAGATCCAGCTGTTGCAGTAGGTCGAGGCGACCACGCAGGTCTGGAGCTCGGCAAACTGGGTGGAAAGATCGCGCAGCTTGCCCCAGACGGGCATGCCCTCCCAGTAGATGCGCAGGCGTTCGTCGGGAACCGCCGCCACGCCGTCGGCGATGCGCTGTTTCAATTCGGCAAGCAGGGTCTCGTAGTATTCGACCGCGCTGGGCAGTCCGCGCAACACGACGGCCGGTCCCATCTGGATGGTGCCGTCGAAGAACGAGATCGGCGCCGGCACGTGCGAGGAGGCTTCGAGCACCTGCTTCCACAGTTCGGTGCAGCGTCGCGAAAGTGTCATGACCTCCTTGAGCTTCTCCGGGTCAAGCTTCTGGCCGGCGACCTCTTCCAGGGTGGGAACGAGCCCCTCGATCTGGCGGGCGACATCCTCGATGACCGGCTCGTCAAGATCGCCCAGCGAGCGCGGCGTGTGGACGCCGATGCAGGGCACGTCCCATTCACGGGCGTAGAACTGGAACCAGTCCTTCACGTCGCGGCATTGGTTGGTGTTGAAGACGAGCACGTCCGCCTTGGGATGCCCCGACATGCCGACCTTCTTGAGCGGAGTGTCGCCCTTGAGGTAGGAGCCGATGTCGCTCGTCAGGTAGGAGCATATGTCAGGCGAGTAGCCGCGCGCATTGGCCAGCGGGATGCATTCCGACGCCATGCGGGAGGCTCCGAGCATGGCTCCGTGATTTTCCGGGAAATAGACGTTGAAGCCGAGGGCTCGCAGGAGCTCCGCCGGGCCCACGCTGGTGCACCAGGCGGTCTTCTTGCCGTTCTTCGGTCCGTTTTCAAGGTCCATGAAATACTCGCCCATCACGGCGCGCATCTTCTTGGTGGCTTCGAAGTCCTTGCGCTTGGGAGGGGCGGGAGCTGCGGGGGTTGCGGGGGTCGTCATCAGTAGCCTTTCTGTTCTTTCAACCAACTGCACGACGCATAGCGTTCGCCGTTTTGTTTCACCAGTTCTTCCAGTTCACTCGACACGCTCTCGAGACCGCGGTCGCGCGCGTATTTCACCACCCCGCCCCGAAAATCAGGAAAGCCGGCGCCCAGCGCCATCGCGGCGTCCACATCGGTCTCCCGCCGCACAATGCCTTCCTCCAGAACATAGAACGCCTCGGCGACCATGCGCATGACCAGCCGTTGGGTGATGTCCTCGGCCGTGAAGGAACGCGCGGCGATGCCGTTCCCGCGGCGCGTTTCGGCGACGATCTCGTCGGTTTCTGCGTTCGGATGGGGGCGACGATCGCCTGCGACATAGCGGTAGACCCCGGCTCCTCGCTTCTGGCCCAGCAATCCCCGCTCCAGCATCGTGGAAGCGACCGGCGAGATGGAGCCATGTCGGGGGAAGGCTTCGGTCAACAGGTTTGACGCGTGAACCAGGATGTCCAGGCCGGCCATGTCCGACAGGGTCATCGGCCCCATGGGGAAGCCGAATTCGACCATCGCCCGGTCGATCTCCCCGGCGTCGGCGCCTTCCTCCAACAACCGGAACGCCTCCGCCAGGTAGGGCACGAGGATGCGATTGACGATGAAGCCCTCGCGGTTACGCACGAGCGCCGGCGTCTTGCGGATCGCCTTGGCGAAGCGCAGCGATGTCGCGATGACCCCGGCCGCCGAGCCGTGGTGGTGGATGACCTCCAACAAAGGCATGTGCTGGGCCGGATTGAAGAAATGGAGGCCGATGAAGCGTTCCGGACGGCGGAGCGGCCGGGCCAGAACCTCAAGCGAAATGGTCGAGGTGTTGGAGGCGACGATCGTGTGTTCCGGCGCCAGCCCCTCCACCGCGCCGAGCACAGCCTGCTTCACCGCGACATCCTCAAACACCGCTTCAATCACTATGTCTGCGCGCGCGATTTCCTCCAGATCGGTCGTAATGGAAAGCAGATCCAGCATCGCCTCCACCCGCTCTGGCGAGAGCTTCCCCTGCGCGGCCCGCTTCTGCAGCGACTCCCTGATCCGCGCCCCCCCCCGTTCCAAGGATTCCGGATTCTCGTCCGTCACGACCACCGGAAGCCCGGCCTGGATGACAGCTTGGGCGATGCCGGCGCCCATCGAGCCCATCCCGACCACGGCGACCCGGTTCACCGGACGCGTCGGAACGCCGTCCAGGTCGGGGGCCTTGGCGGTGTCGCTCGAGGCGAAGAAGACATAAATCTTGTTGCGCGTGGCCAGGGTCTCCATGCAGCGCGCAAACGCCTCCTGTTCCGCCTGCTGACCGGCGGCAAAGGACTCCTCAACCCCCGTCCGGACCGCGCCCAAAATCTCGGCGGGCGCGATGAGTTCGGGTCGCGTCCCGGCGACCTGCTCACGGGCTTGGGCGAACGCGGCTTCATTGGCGGCGCGGTCGCTGATCTTGTCCGCACGGTCTCGGGTCCTGCAAGGCTCAGAGCCGTCCAGACAGCGAGAGGCGCGGGCGATGAGTTCGGACGCGTCGCAGACATCGTCGACCAATCGCAGTTCCAGGGCTTCGGCGGCGTTCACCGGCTTCCCGCTCAGCAGCATTTTCAGCGCGGCTTCAACGCCGATCAACCGAGGCAGGCGTTGCGTGCCGCCGGCGCCGGGATTGATGCCCAGGTTGACCTCCGGCAGGCTGAACCGCGCGCCGCGGTCGCAGACGCGGAAGTGACAGGCCATCGCCAGTTCCAGCGCGCCGCCCATCGTCCCTCCCGCCACGGCCGCGACGACGGTTTTGGCGGAATCCTCCAGTTCGTGGAACGCCTCCTGAAAGACTCTAGAAAGGCGGACGGCGCCTTCGGAGTCTGTGAGGTCGCGAAAGAGCCCGACATCCGCGCCGGCGCTGAAGCGTTTATCGTCTCCCGCGAGGACGATCCCCCGGACGGCCCCATCCGCGTTGGCGCGGCGGACCGCGGCAAGCAGTTCCTCCAACACCGCGAGCGTGAGGGAGTTGACCGGGGGATGGTTTAGGCGCAGGACGCACACCCCATCGGTCACGTTGTATTGGAGGGAGCTCATCGTGGTTGGAGGGCCATCGCCTTGCCGGAAGGGAACCTCGTCAGGAAACCAGTTTGAACTGCAGTTCGCCGTCTTTCACGTGCCGTTCCCCGTGTGCGGCGAGTTCGCGAAGCTTGAACCGCTGGATCTTGCCAGTGGCGGTCTTGGGCAGGTCTTTGACGAAGATGATGGAACGCGGGTATTTATGCGGCATGGTGTTGGTCTTCACGAACAACTGAAGTTCGCGCACCAGTTCGTCCGAGGGCTGGAAATGGTCCTTTAGCACAACATAGGCGCGCACCTTGGTCAGACCGTCCTCGTCCGGCACGCCGACGACGCCGCTCTCGATCACAGCGGGATGGTGCTGCAAAACCGCCTCAATATCCGCCGGGAAAACCATCAGTCCGCTCACCTTGAACATGTCATCCGTCCGGCCCGCGTACCAGTAGTAGCCCTCGTCATCGACGTAGAACTTGTCCTTGGTGTTGATCCACTCGCCCTGGAAGGTCGCCTTGGTCAGTTCGTGCTGGTTCCAGTAACCGGCGGCGATGCTGTCTCCCTTGATATGAAGCGTCCCGATCTCGCCCGTCGGAGCCTCCTGGCCATCGTCGTCCAGTATCTTGGCCTCGAATCCGGGGACAACCTGACCGGTGCTTCCGGGACGGACCGCGCCGGGCCGGTTGGAGATGTAGATGTGCAGGATTTCCGTGGACCCGATGCCGTCCACGATCTCGACCCCGAAACGTCTCTTCCATTTCTCGTAGATGGCCGCCGGCAGCAGTTCGCCGGCGGACACGCACATGCGCACACGGCCGAGGGAGGTCCGCCCGGTCTTCTCCGCGAGGTGAAGCATGTTCGCGTAGCTGGTCGGCACGCCGTAGAACACCGTGGGCTGATGGCGGTCGATCTCTTCAAAGATGGTTTCCGGCAGCGGCCGGTCCGGCAGCAGCGCCGTCGTTCCGCCCGTTCGCAGGGGGAAGTACAGGCCGTTCCCCAAGCCGTAGGCGAAGAACGTCTTGGCCGCGGAAAACGAAACGTCGGATTCCTGCAGGCCGAGCGTGTCCCGCGCGTAGAGGTCGGCCTCAAAGATCATGTCGTGATGCAGGTGGATGGCCGCCTTCGAGCCGCCGGTCGTCCCCGAGCTGTAGAGCCAGAAGGCTGAATCGTCCCTGCTCGTGTCGACGGGCTCCAACTCGGGGGATGAGCTTGCCATCAATTCGCTGAGAATCAGGGGGCCGTCATGATCGTCCCCGACGACGACGATGTGCTCCAGATGGGTGAGGTGTTCACGGACCTCCATGATGTGATGCAGGAGCGAATGGGCCACCACCAACACATGCGCTCGACAGTCGTTCAACAGATACTTGTAGTCCTTGGCCAAGAGCATCGTGTTGAACGGAATGGAAACCGCCCCGATCTTCATGGCGCCAAGGAAACAGTAGACCACCTCCGGGCAGTCGGGCAGCAGGGTGGCGACCCGTTGCTCCATGCGGACGCCCAGTTTCAGGAGCGCGTTGCCAACCCGGTTGACGTTCTCGTAGAGCTGCTGGTAGGTGACGGTCTGCTCGCCGCACAGGATAGCCGCCTTGCCGCCGCGTCCCGCGGCAATGTGCGAATCGACGAGAGCCGCCGCTGCATTGAATCGTTCTGGAAGCTCGGGCACGGGCATGAGATCTCCCCGTTGGTGGCCTAAACAAAACCGATACTAGGAGCCGTCTTCGAATGGAGTCAAACAAAGGCAGGGCAACAGCCAAAAGAGGGGTGTCATTGGTCATCAGAAGACCGGTGGAACGGCAATATTGGGGAATAACACGCGCGCATTGGAACCCCTGCGGATGTCTCCCGGGCCTTGACACCGCAGCCGCCGGCGCCGCATGCAAGGCGGCCAACGACCGATGAAACGCCCTCGTGGAAACAAGCACATCCGATTGACGGCCTTCTCCTCCTGCGCGGGCTGAGCGTCGAAAGCCGGCCCCGCGGCCCTGACGCAGGTCCTGCGTCAGCTTCCCCCGACCACCGACCCCAGGGTTCTCGTCGATTCCGACACCAGCGACGACGCCGGGGTCTTTCTTCTGAACCGCCGTCAGGCCCTGGTGCAAACCGTGGATTTCTTCACCCCGGTGGTGGATGATCCCTACGCCTACGGCCAGATCGCCGCGGCCAACGCCCTTTCCGATGTCTACGCGATGGGCGGCCGCCCGCTGACCGCCCTGAACGTGGCGGCGTTTCCCATGGACGACCTGCCGCCGAAGGTCATCGCCCGAATCCTCAAGGGCGGCGGAGCCAAGGTCCGTGAGGCCGGCTGTTCCCTGGTCGGCGGGCATACCGTCCGGAATCCCGAGCCGCTGTATGGCCTGAGCGTCACCGGAATCGTCTCCCCGCGGCGAATGATCACGAACGCGAACGCCCGGCCGGGCGACGCGTTGATCCTGACCAAGCCGCTGGGCACGGGAATCGTGGCCACCGCCATCAAGCGCGACAAGGCCCCGAGGGCCCTGGCCGCCAGGGCCGTCCGCGGGATGAAGCAGCTCAACACCATCGGCGCGCTGGTGGCCGAGGCGGGGCTGGTCCGCGCCGGGACCGATGTCACGGGATTCGGCCTCCTGGGCCACCTCATCCACATCTGCCGCTCCAGCAAGGTGGCAGCCGTGATCCATTCTGACCACGTTCCCGCCATCGGCCCGGGAGTGTTCGACCTGATCGCTGGCGGATGCGTGCCAGGCGGGAGCCGTGACAACCTGGAATCCGCGGCGCGTTACACCACGTTTCAAGACGTCGCCGAAGAACGGAAGATCCTGCTGGCCGACGCGCAGACCAGCGGCGGACTTCTCTTGTGCGTCCCCCGTCGCCACGTGGACGCCGTCCTGCGGATCCTGGAGGAAAACAACGCGGCCTGCGCCGTCCCGATCGGCGAGATTCTCGCCTCGCGCCACCCGCGTATCCGGGTGAGTTGAAGGCGCAGCGCCAGCTTCCGTGTCGGACGAAATGGCGTGAACGCCTGAAAGACTTGTTGCATCTTCTCCGCCGTGAGCAACCGGGTGGATTCCGAACAGGACGAGGAAGAGACGCCAGGTTTCTGGAGTCTCCCCGTCGGCCAGATCGAGAGCTCCATTCCAGCTGTCGCCGAGAAGCGATTGGGGATCAACGCCGGGGCCTTGGTTCTGGAGGACAACGAACGCGCGGTCACCGGCGGCGAGCTGGACGCCTGGGCCAACGCGCTTGCGCTGACCATTCTGAACCGGTTGGGCGATGCGCCGGAGCCCGTGGCAATCGCGATGAGCGATCCCGGCATCGCGATCGTCGCGGCCACGCTGGGCGTCCTGAAGGCCGGCAAGATCTACACGCCGCTCGACCGGGCTCTGGCCGCGACGGAGCGCGGCGGACGGATTTTCCGACACTGCGGCGCCAGGCTGATCGTCACGGACACGGCCCATCTCGCCGCAGCGAAGCAACTGGCGGGCGACAGCGCGGAAGTCGTCAACATCGACGAGGCGGCGCAAAGCGCGGCCCCCGCCAGTCCCGGGATCGCCATGGAGCCGGGCCGTCCCGCCTGCCTGCTCTACACCTCCGGATCGACCGGAAGCCCCAAGGGCGTCGTCTACTCCCACAGGGCCGTCCTGCGCAATGTGCTGGGGCAGATCGACAGCCACAGACTCCGTCCCGATGACCGGATGTTGCTGACCGCTTCCGCCGGGGTCGTCGGCGGGAAACGCCTGTCCCTCAGCGGGATTCTGACCGGAGCCGCGATTATTCCTTTCAGCATCCGCGACACGGGGCTTCATCGGCTGGAGACGTTCATTGAGGAAAAACGGATCACCCTGATCCAGACCGTCCCGACGGTGTATCGCCAGTTCATGGCCGGTTTGAACGACAAACGCCGATTGTCCACGGTGCGGGTGATGCGACTGGGAGGAGAGCCTGTCCTGCGCGGCGATTTTGAGCTGTTCCAACGGAACTTCCGAGAGAGCTGCGAGTTCGCCAACGGCATGGGCAGCACGGAATCCGGCACGATCAGCGTCATGATCGCCGGTCATGACGCCACGTTCGACGAAGCCATCCTGCCCGCAGGAAGGCCCGAGAGGGACGTGGAATGCCTCCTTCGCGACAAGCAGGGCGATGTCGTCGCGCCCGGAACCGAAGGGGAGCTTTGCGTTCAAAGCCGGTTTCTGCCGGATGGCTACTGGAAGAGCCCTGATTTGACCGCCGAAGTGTTTCACCAAGTTCCCCACAAAGACGGCGTGCGCGAGTATCGGACCGGTGATCTCGCCCGGATCGACGACCGCGGAATGATCACCCTGGTCGGCAGGAAGGATTCACAGGTCAAGGTCCGTGGTTTCCGGGTGGAGCCGGCGGAGATCGAAGCCAGCCTGATGAATCAGGCGCCCATCGAGTGCGCCGCCGTCGTTCCCAGGACGAACGCCAAGGGCGCCACCGGGTTGATCGCCTACGTGCAGCCCAAACCGGGCGAGGCGTTCGACCCGGACACGGCGCGAAGACTCCTCGAGGACGCGTTGCCTCCCCACATGATTCCCAGAACGTTCATTCCGATCGACACGCCTCCCTTGACCGCCACGGGGAAGATCGACCGCCATGCCCTCCCCGCGCCCCCAGAACGGGGATCCGTCGTCAGCCAGGGGGAAGCTCCCCGTGGTGAGATCGAGAAGGCGATCGCCGCGATCTGGCGCGAAGCCCTGGGCCTCCACGTCCACGACCGGAAGGACAACTTCTTTGAGCTCGGCGGCGATTCGATCAACGCCGCCGGACTGTGCCAGGCTCTCCATCAGGAATTCGGCATCGAACTGACGCCGGTCGATCTGGTGGAAACGCCGGAGTTGAACCGGCTCGCCGCGAGAATCCGGGACCATCGCAGCCGCATCGACGGGGCCGTCCCCCTGAACCTCGCCGGCTCCCAAGACCCGCTGTTCCTGTTTCCCCAGGCAGGCGGGGACGGCTTCATCTACCGCGATCTGGCGAAGGCCCTGGATGCGGATCGCCCCATCTACGCGATGTCGCCACCCGGATTGAATTCGGAATCCACTTTCGACGAGACCGTGGAGACCATCGCGGCGCGGCATGTCTCAACCATCGAGTCCATCCAACCTGAAGGCCGCCTGAGACTGGGAGGGATCTCCTTTGGCGGCGTGCTGGCCTGGGAGGCAACGAGACAATTGCTTGAACGAGGACGGAGCGTCGCGTTCCTCGGACTGTTCGACAGCTATTCCCCCGAATACCGGAGTTTCCATTTCCCCCGCAGCCTTCCCTACGAATGGGCACAGAAACTACGCCTGCATCGGGCCGCGTTGGCCCGGCTTTCCTTGCGCGGAAAATGGCGGTATCTCGGCGAGCGGACCTGGAATCGTCTGTTGACCGGCAGGAAGTTCGGGGAACCGGGGCGCAACCGGAGGGAGGAGACGCTCTTCGAGAAGATCTATCAACGGGACCTGGACGCGATGGGTTCCTACAAGCCGGAGCGACTGGACGTCAGGATCACCCTTTTCCGCTGCGCAATTCATTTCCAAAAGGAGCTCGGACGCAGCCGCGATTACGGCTGGTCGCGATACTGCGGGGAAAACCTGACAATCGTGGATGTGCCCGGATACCATACCACGATCTTCGCGCCTCCTTTCGTTCAAGAATCGGCCGCCAAACTGGAGCCGTTCCTGACCGGCGCCGACGAACCGTCAGATTCGCTGAGTTGAGGCGATCGACGACGTCACCGCCCGCCTTTTTTCCACAGGTCTTCCAACTCCGCCACCGCCGTGTCCGTCAACAATCGGATGCCCTCAAGCGACACGAAGTTGACCCCGTTCAGGGTCTCGTAGGCTTCTAGTTTGAAGGCCTTTTCCGTGGGCTCGTAACCGACCCATTCGTTGGAAAGTTCACAGACGATGGTGTGAGGGAAAGGCGAGCGCCGCTTGATGTCGATCCCCCATTCGACAAAGAGTTCTCCGGCATTGGTCGCGATGCCCAGGGGGCCGATGCGCGCGGCATTGACCGGAGTCTTGGGGCTGCGCGGCGGAGCTCCTCCGGGTTTGTGCCGCCATCCCAGGCGCTCGAGCGCTCCCTCCCGCTGGGTCCCGGGATCGCGCCGCGGCGCCAACAAATCACGGCGCGTGTAATCTACGGCGATCGCCCCCTCGACCGGGATGGCCCGCCGGGCGGCGGTCGCCGCCGCCTCGGCAAAAACACCGGCCTTCTCACGCCAGTCGGGGATGAACTGGGAGTTGGGGTTGATGTTGCCGGAGGCGCCCTGCGTGAACACGGCCACCGAATGCTCCCCGTAGACCTGCGCCATCCGGTCGGCGATAACACCTGGAAAATCCGCAGACCACCGCCGACCGCGACGGTCGTGCAGGCTGGGATGGCAGGTGAAATTCACCACCGTTCCCAAGGTCTTTCCGTCCAGCGCGTCGAACCGCGCCACCCACAATTCAGGATCGATGGGGCCCTCAACGCCCAACACCTGCGGGGTCTGCTTCAAGTCGTTGAGCTTGGTCAGCCAGGTGTTCAAGGACAGGCCGTCGGCCTTGGTGATCACGCGGCGGTTGTGGACGCCGTCGAAAACCAGGGAACGGCCCAGGAACATGCGCGCCGGCTGCAGCGCCTGGTGCGCGCGCGCGATGCTGTCGGCGATGAGTCCGGGCAGGTTGGCGAGGTAGTTCGTGTTGTTCGGGCCGCCCATCGGAATGAACGGCGAGCTGTGGTTGTGGCTGCAGCAGACGATCACCGCGTTACGCTCGATCCCCGTGCGCCGGGCCGCTTCGGCAATGGCGGCGTCCGCGAGATCGAGGCGGATCTTGACGAGGTCCACGCCCACGACCGCGAGGGTCCGACCGCCGCTCCGCGCCACCAGCGTCCGGGCAAACAGTGGATCGTCCACGCCCGTGCTCGCGGGAATGCCCGCGCCGGTCATCAGAACCCCGACTTCCGGTGTGATGTCCGTCTGGGCGAAACCGATCTCAAGGCCGCCCGGAGCGGTGGCAGTTTCGGCTGCCAATGCGGCCGCAGTGAGGCCGAACACCAGCCCAACAACGAGCCCGGCGCGACGAATACGTGAGGAAATCTGGCGCGTCCGGTTCGCGATGTCCTCCGGTGCGCGCGCGCGTTGTCGGCAATTGAAAGGGGAAGATGGCGACTCATTCACACTCGCGAGCGTAGCCGGGTAGGAATGCGGGAGCAAGGTGAGGAGAAATCGGCGCGGGTTCCGCGCGAATGCCCCATTGCCACGAGAGGTGGGGCGAACTGTTTCTCCCGCCCTCCCCAAATGCATCGACAAGCGGCCGCCGGACCGGTTGATTCTGGGATTCATGAACGCGAGGAAAGCGCTCCGAATCGGCGTCCTTATTCCCTGCCTGGCCGCCGCGGGCGTTCAGGCGGAAACGGTCTTCATCGAGGCCGAGACGCTGGCTCCTTCCTCAGACGGCTGGAAGATCCAACAGAACGGCCAGACCCGCGGAGCCTCCGGCGTCAAGGCCCTGAACGGCGCGACCGGCGACAAGCTTGGCGTCGCAACCTCCGAGCCCATCCGGCCGAGACGTCCCGGCGCGAAACTCCGCGTCTGGGTGCGCTACGGACATCATACACGTTTCCGCGGGGCCTTCGTCGTGTCTGCGATAGGCGACAAGGGAAGCCTTGGCGGCGGCGTGTTCGACCTTGAGCCGATCCCCGGGAAGAAGGACTGGGAATACGTCTGGCGGCATTTCGACCTGACCCCGGACGGGCCATTCCAGTTGCAACTCGCCAAGCACGACAGCCGCAACTGCACCGGCTACGTCCGCAATGTGGACTGTTTCCTGATCACCGACGAATTCGACCTCGTCCCCGACCACGTTCCCTACGGTCCGCAGACCTGGCTGCGCGTCACGCTGGCGGACGTGTATCGCGAGCCCGTGCAGATTCACATCTTCGCGGATCATCATCGCTCTCCCTGGTATGGGCACTGGCATCTCTCCCGCGCCGGCGCGGTCAAGGGAATCAGCCCTCCGAAGAAGGACCTTCTCGCAAGCGGCGAACGCAGCCCCTGGTGCAACATCACGCCAATGCTCTACCAGGACACCGGCGCCATCCTGAACATCACCGCGCGTTACACCTACCAGAACCACGCGGAGCGCCTGAAGGGCGTGTTTGAATTCGCAACCGCGCCGAAGGAATCCGCCATTGTCCGGAGCCTCGAAGTGGACAGCGTTCCCAACGGCCTCGTGATCGCCATGCCGCCGAACCTCGTCACCGAGGAAAACCTCGCCCGCTTCAAGCGCGACCGCGACTTCGCCGAGGCGACCGGCCGCATCGCTGACGCCTTCCCCTGGCCGACCATCGGCCGCAAGCCCACTCGCATCCCGTTCTTCGTCAGCGCGTTGGTCGGCGGCTACGGGACTCCGGTGGACCAGTCCATCCAGGACCGGGAGTGGAAGACGCTGAATTATTTCGGCTTCTCCAACCGGGACAAACACGCCTTGCACGGCAAGCTCTGGCGCATGCTCGGCGGCTCCTATTGCCGACCGGATCTGGAGACCATGCGGAAGAACGCCGCCATCCAGCGCGACGAATTCCTGGAGGCCGGCAACAAGGTCGAAGACATCGCCTTCTGCATGCTGACCGACGAACCGACCGGCCAACCCACGGCCTTCATGGCCAAGGACGAGGCCTATCGCGCCGCCTTCCGCGACTGGCTGAAGAACGACCTGGGCAGATCGCCGGCGGACCTGCTGGTCGCGGATTGGGACGCCGTCCTCCCCGTCGCCGACACCGAGCGCGACGAGCAACCCGCGCTCTACCACTTCACCCAACGCTTCCGCACCCGCGCCCTCGGCGACTTCATGGCGACGCAACGGCGCGTCCTGGAGCAGGCCTGGGGCCGCGATTTTCCGACGTTGGTCAACTTCAGCGACGGAGCCACCTACATGGCGAACGTCTGCGCACAGGGCGTCGATTATTTCGAACTGCTGGACGACGACGACCAGAACGCCGTCTGGAGCGAGGACTGGGCCAACGGCTCGTCGAGCTACCAATGCGGGGCCTACAACGTCGACCTGCTCCGCGCCGCCGCGCGCGACCGTGGTCAGACCATCGGGCATTACCTCGTCGCGCACGCGCGACGGAAGTCGTGGGACATCAAGACCAAGGCCGCCGGCGAGACCGCGCGCGGCGTGCGCCTCTGGCAGAATTTCTCCTACGGGACCAGCTGGGGCAGCCACGAGGGCGGGCCGTCATGGAAGAGCCACACCTGGTACAGCCACCCAGAGGTCTGGCGCGCTAATGCCGAGGTCGTGCGTGAGATCGGCGGCGTGGAGGACCTGTTGCAGGAGGCGCGCGCCGAACCGGCCGAGACCGCCATTCTCTACAGCTCCTCGTCCGACGCCTGGACTGTCGGCCGCAACCACGCCTTCGGTTTCAATCGCATGCACGTCTGGATGGCCCTCGCGCACGCGCAGGTTCCGGTGGATTTCCTCGGCGAACGGCAGGTCGAGCGGGGACAACTCGCCGGACGCAAAGTCTGCTATCTCTCCGGCCCGAACCTCACCCGCGACGCCGCCCTCAAGCTGCGTGAATGGGTCGAGGCCGGCGGCATCCTGTTCCTCTCCGCCGGCGCGGCCGAACGCGACGAATTCAACCGGCCCATGGACATCATCTCCGACCTCGTTCCCGCCACCCGCTTACCGGTCGAAACCACGCAGGCCTTCCGCAATTCCGGATCCTACATCCACATCCTGAAACCCGTCGACACCGCAGCCTTCGACGGCGGCGAAATGGAGGTCCTCTCCGTCCGGCAACGGCAGACGCCCAATGCCGACGCCGAGGTCCTCGCGCGCTTCTCCGGCGGCGGCGCCGCGCTGGTCCGGGGAAAGGCAGGCATGGGCACGGTCTGGTCCGCTGGCTTCCTGCCCGCCCTCGACTATATCAAGCAGGCCCTCACCGCCCGCCGCGCCCTCGCCGCCGAGCGCGACGATGCAAACCCGCCCAAACCCCAAGGCAACCACCCCGCCCCGCCCGTCGAACCGACCGACGAAGGAAGAACAGCAACGGTCGCAGGATCGACAGAACTGCGCCTCGACCGCTCCTACAACCCCTGGGAATTCCCCGCCAAGGTCCGCGACTTCATCCTGGCCCCGACGCGCGCGGCCAAGGTGAATCCGCCACTGACCTGCGACCTACCCCTGATCGACGCCGTCCCCCTGCGCGCACCGCGGGGCATCGTCATCCCCCTCGCCAACCATACCCTGCTTCCCCAGCAGCGCGTGGAGTTCACCCTCCGCCTCGACGGCGAATCCGTCGAGCGCGTCGAAAGCGTTCACCAAGGCGCGTTGGAATGGAAACAGGCGGCGGACGGGAAGATCGCCTTCTCCCTGACCCTCGAAGCCAGCGACTATGTCTCCGTGCGGTTCAAACGGTGAATAATCGGCGCGAAGCGCTTCAGGCCTGAAAGGCCGTAAAAAAACAGCCGCAGGTCAAAAGGCAGTCCCGGAGGGGCGACTCGCCGCAGGCGCCCCACTTCAAAGCCCCGTCGGGGCGGCGCAATTTCGGTCACGAGAACTCGAACACCTCGCCAGCGAGGCGCACGGATACAGGAGCGCCCGCCTACGTCCTGAATCCCGGGATGCATCTCACGCCCATTGTGCTGGCTGCGCCGGCAGGGCGACAGGAATGTCGCCCCTCCTTGATGGATCCCTGCACGACCGTCCCGAATCACCCGCCGACCGCGCCAAAGGCGACCGTAGCGCTAAGGGCGAAACTGAGCACGGCGTCGGGATAAAGGCCGAGGACCAACATGCCAAGGACGCAGGCGACGAGGCTCAGGGCCAGGGGACGGGAGACCGTGATGGGTTCGGCTTCGGTGTCGTCATCGGTCGCGGCGAAGAAGATCGTGCGGATGACGTTGAAGTAGTAATAAACCGATATGATCACGCCGAAGACCGCAGCGGCGATCAGCCAGTAGTAGGCGGAGTTTTCGGCGGCGGCCTCGATGACGGCCTTGAGCAGCATGAACTTGCCGAGGAAGCCGGCCATGGGCGGCAGGCCGGTGAGGGAGATCAACGCCAGGGTCATCGCCCCGGCCAAGGCCGGCGAGCGGCGGTGCAACCCCGCCAGCGAGCTGACATCCTCGGCCTCGGCGGATTTCGCGATGATGGCGATCACGGCGAAGGCGGCCAGCGTGGTGAAGGTGTAGCCGCCCAGGTAGAAGATCGCGGCCCCCTGTCCGGCGGCGCTGACGGCGGCGACGCCCATCATGATGTAGCCGCCGTGGGCGATGCTCGAGTAGCCCAACAGTCGCTTGAGGTTGCGCTGCGGGATGGCCCCGAGATTGCCGTAAAGGATCGAGATCCCGGAAAGCGCGGCGAGCAGGGTCGCCCAGTCGGCCGCGATCTGCGGCAGCGCGACGAAGAGCAGACGCAACAGCAGGACGAAGCCGGCGGCCTTCGAGCCCACGGCGAGGAAGGCCGAGGTCGGCGTCAGGCCGCCCTGGTAGACATCCGGCGCCCAGAGCTGGAACGGGACCGAGGCCACCTTGAAAGCCAGGCCGAGCAGGATGAAGAACACGCCCAACAGGAACAGCAGGCTGCCGCCGTGTTCCGCCGACTTCGCAGCGAGGCCGGCGAAGGACAGTTCGCCCGAGATCCCGAACACCAACGCAATGCCATAGACCATCACCGCCGAGGACAGCGCCCCGATGATGAGGTATTTCACACCGGCCTCCAGGGCACGGGTTTCACTGCGCTGCGCGCTGACGAGAATGTAGAAGGTGACCGTGATCAACTCGAGCGAGACGAACAACATGGCGAGGCTGTTGGCCGAGGCGGCGAACATCATCCCCGCCCCCGCGAACAGCGTCAGCGCGTAGTATTCCGCGTGCCCGCTCTTCATCTGGTCGCCGACCTCCACAGACATCACGAGCACAACCGCCATGGAGAAGAGGAACAACCGCTTGAAAAACAGGGCCATGCCATCCAGGACATACATGCCGCCGAAGGCCTCGCCCTGCAGGTCGAGAACGAAGCTGGCCGCCAGGATGCCCACGACCGCGAGGGCCGCGTAGAGCCCGAGCCCGCGCTTGCCTTCCGCCGGCGTCCAGAGATCGAGCAGCAGCACGCCGAGCCCCAGCGCGACGACCGCGATTTCAAGTATGGTGAGACCCGCGTTCATTCAACGTTTTCCAAAGTCGTTCCGGCGACCTCCGCCCCGTCCAACCGGGCCACCTCGACCTGCCTTACGCTCACGCCGTTGGCGGCGTCGACGATCGCCTTGGCGGCGGGCTGGATCTTGTTGGTCAGGAGGCGCGGCGCGAAACCGAAGAGCAGCAGCGTCGCCAGCAGCAGGGCGAAGGGCGCGCGCTGCCGCCAGTCCGCCGCGTCGCTCAACTCCACCTTGTGGGCTGCGTTCTCCCCGCCGTGGAGGATGTCCCGGATGGCGCGCAACATGTAGACGCCGCCGATCACCAGCGCGCCCCAGACGGCCAGGACGGTGACGCCGGGGAAGGCGTTCCACGCGCCGAAGAAGACCATCGCCTCGCCGACGAAGTTCGCGAAGCCGGGCAGGCCGCAGCCGGCCATCATGGCCATGACCATCGCCGTTCCGATGAAGGGAAGCTGCTTGAGGTAGCCGCCCATTTTGTCCATGTCCGAGGTGCCGGCCTGGTTGTAGAGGCGGCCGCTCAGGGCGAAGGTCAGCGCGGCCAGCAGTCCATGGGCGACCATGATCACCACCGCGCCGGTGACGCCGATAAGCGTGAGGCTGGCGATGCCGAGAAAGACGAAGCCCATGTGCGCCACGCTGGAGTTGCCGATCAGCAGGTTCAGGTTCCGCTGGCGCATGGCGACGAAGCCGCAGTAGAGGATGTTTCCGAGGCAGAGGAAAGCGAGCACGTGCAGCCAGTTCTGCGCGCCCTCCGGGCACATCGGCAGCGCGATGCGGATCAGGCCGTAGAGCCCAAACTTCTTGATCACGCCGGCGTGCATCATGGCGGTCCCGGTCGGGGCCGAGCCGTAGCCCAGCGGAGCCCAGGTGTGGAAGGGCCAGAGCGAGACCAGGATGCCGAAACCGAACATCAGCAGCGGGAAGATCAGGTTCTGGCGGTCAACCGCGATCGGGTTGTCGCGGAAGATCTCGGCCAGTTCGGCCATGTTGAAGGTCCGCGGCTCCGGCGCCTGCAGGTAGAGCGCGATCAGGCCGAACACGGAGATCATCGAGCCCACGACCAGGTAGACCGTGATCTTGAAGGTCGCGTAGTTCCGGTCCACGCCCCTGCCCCAGACGCCGATCATGATGAAGGTCGGCACGAGGGCGAACTCATGGAAGAAGAAGAACATGAAGATGTCCAGCGAGGCGAAGGAGCCGAGGATGCCCCCGATCATCACCAGCAGAAGGATGTAGAATTCCTTCTGCCGGTCCTTGATTTCGCCGAGGGAGACGCAGGTCGCGGCGAAACCGACGATCGCGCCCATCAGGATCAGGCCGACGTTCACGCCGTCCACGCCGAAGTGGAACCAGATGCCCAGGGCTTGGGCGAACGGGAAATGCGCCTCCGACTGAAAACCCGGGACACCGGCATCAAAACAGGCGAACAACGCTATCGCCAGCAGCATGGTCGCGCCGCTGGCCAGCAGGGCGATCGTCTGCGCGAGATCCTTTTCCCGGCGCGGCGTCAGGGCCACGCCCGCGGCGGCGAGGAAGGGGATCGCGACGATGAGGGTCAGGATGTTCATGGATCAGCCAAGGAGAAACACGATCGCCACGATGGCGGCGCCGAACATGGACAGGGCGGCGTAGGTCTGCAGGTTTCCGGTCTGGAACATGCGGACAATGCGGCCGACCAGCTCGGTCGTTCCGTGCGCTCCGCGCACCAGCAGGCCCGCGACAATCCAGCGGTCGCACCAGTCCGCGACGCGGGCGACGGCGTCGTGGATCGCCACGAAGACAAAGTTGTAGATCTCGTCGATGAAGAACCGCCGCCGCATCAGGGTGGCGACGAAGCCGAGCGCGCCAAGCTTCTCCGGCAGCGGGTCGGATTCCACGTCGGTATAGAGCAGCGATGCGAGATACCATCCCAGCAAGGCCAACGCCGTGCCCATCGCCGCGACGAACGGGGCGTGCTCGATCGGTCCCACGAAATGCGCGACCAACCCGTGCGCGTGGACGTGCGCGCCAAAGTGATCTCCGAAGACGCCGTCGATACCGGCCCAGCCCGCCGCAAACGCGGGGACCGCCAGCGCAACCAGGGGGGCGACCATGACCAGCGGCGACTCCTTCGCGTGGCGCGCATGGTCCGTGCGCGCCGAGCCACGGAACGCCACGTAGACCAGGCGGGTCATGTAGAACGCCGTAAGGAAAGCGACCGCCAGCGCGATCACGAACAGCAGGATGTTGCCGTGCTCCGAAATCCAGGGCGCGGCCGAGGAGAGAATGGCGTCCTTGGAGTAGAAACCGCTGAAGGGCGGCAGCCCCATCAAGGCCAACGTCCCGATGCAGAAAGTCAGGTAGGTTGTCGGCATCCGGTCGCGCAGTCCGCCCATCCTCCAGATGTCCTGCTCGTGGTGGGTGGCGCAGATGACGGAACCGGCCCCGAGGAAGAGCAGAGCCTTGAAGGAGGCGTGCGTGGTCAGGTGATACATGGCGGCCGTGGCGCCCTCGCCCTGTCCGTTGAGCCCGACCGCCATCACCATGTAGCCAAGCTGGGACAGCGTCGAGTAGGCGAGGATGCGTTTGATGTCGTCCTGCTGCACCGCCATCAGCGCGGCCATCAACGAGGTGATTCCGCCGACGAAGGCGATGAACAAGAGGGCGAAGTCGTCGAAGAGGAAGATCGTCCGGCAGAGCATGTAGACGCCGGCGGCGACCATGGTGGCGGCGTGGATCAGGGCGCTGACGGGCGTGGGGCCCTCCATCGCGTCGGGCAGCCAGACATGCAGCGGGAACTGCGCGGACTTGCCGACCGCGCCGCAGAAGATCAACAGCCCGGCCAGGGTCGCCAGCGGCACGCAGCCAAATTTGCCCATGCCCTCCAGCTTGTTCCCGCCGTGCGCGAGGTCGTCCGCCAACACGGAGAAGCTGACCTCGCCAAAGGCGCTCCAGACCAACAGGATGCCCAACAGGAAGCCGAAGTCGCCGATGCGGTTGGTGAGGAAGGCCTTCTTGCCCGCGTCGGCCGCGGCGGGTTTCCCGAACCAGAAGCCGATCAGCAGGTAGCTCGAAACGCCGACCAGTTCCCAGAAGATGAACATCTGCACGAAGTTGGTCGCCAGCACGATGCCCATCATCGAGAAGGTGAAGAGGCTGAGGCAGGCGAAGTAGCGCGACCAGCCCTCGTCGTCCTTCATGTAGCCGCGCGAGTAGATGTGGATCAGCATGCCCACGCCGGTCACGACCAGGAGCATCATCAGCGAAAGCGGGTCCAGCAGGACGCCGAAGCCGACGTTCAGGGCGTCGCCCGGCGCGGAGCCGTTGATGCTGAGCCAGTCGATGCCGGATTCCACCGCGCCGTCCTTGTTCAGCCCCTTCAGCACGCTGTAGAAGGCCGTCAGGATGAAGGCGCCCACGATGGCGCCGATCGAGAGCCCCGCACTGGCCGCGCGATTGGCGCGGGCAAACAGGGCGATCGCGACCGCCGCGCCCAGCGGCAGGAACAGGGCGATCCAGATTGTCCAGCTCAGCGGGTCCATGTTCAGAGTTTCAGCGAATTCAGTTCATTCACCTGCGCGGTCCGGTGCCGGCGGTAGAGCGCAACGATCAGGGCGAGGCCGACGGCGACCTCGGCGGCGGCGACGGTGATGATGAAGAACACCATGACCTGGCCGTTCAGGTTGCCGTTGAAGCGCGAGAGCGCGACGAGCGCGATGTTGGCCGCGTTGAGCATGAGCTCCAGCGACATGTAGACGATCAGGAGGTTGCGGCGCACGATGACCCCGCCCATGCCGATGCAGAACAACAGCATGCTCACCAACAGATAGGCTTCGATTCCGATGTCCATCGTCTATTGCAGTTTCTTTTTACTGAGCAGGATCACGCCGACCATCGCCACCAGGAGCAGGACGGACAGGATCTCAAACGGCAGCACGTAATCGGTGAAAAGCAACCGCCCGAGCGGAATGGTCTCGCCCTGCAGGGCGGACTCGGCCTTGCCCGCGGCGCCGAGGTCCGAGCGGGAAAGGGCGAGGCAGAGGATGCCGAGGATCGCGCCGGAGGAACCGATGCCGGTGACGGCCGCGAAGGGGTTCACCCTGCGATGTTTCTCCGTCTCCACGTCCAACAGCATGATGATGAACAGGAACACCACCATGACGGCGCCGGCGTAGACAAGGATCTGGATGGCTGCGAGGAAATAGGCTTCCAGCAGGACGAACAGCCCGCCGACGCAGATCATCAGCGGCACGAGGAACATCGCGCTGTTGACCGGGTTCTTGCCCGCCACGACCAACGCCCCGAAGACGACGATCAGCAGCGAGAACAGGATGAAAAGGAGATCGTGCATGGTCGGTTTCGCTCAGTGTCCGTGCGCGGCCTGCGCTTCGGCCTCCTCCTTCTTCCTGCGCCATTTCTGAATGCGGTCGTTGTGCGTTCCGCCCAGAGCCAAGAGCTTGTCGATGCCGTAGACCATCTCCTCGCGGCTCTCGCCGGTCAGGGAGTAGTCCTGCATCAGGAAGATCGCCTCCTCGGGGCAGACCTCTTGGCAGAAACCGCAGAAGATGCAACGCAGCATGTTGATCTCAAAGTCCTTCGGCCGCTTCTCGACGTTGCCAACCTCGGGATTCATCTCCGGGCCGGGCGGCGTGATGCGGATCGCCTTGGGCGGGCAGACAAATTCGCAAAGCTGGCAGGACACACACTTGGTGCGGTCGTCCTGGTCCTTCACCAGGTAGGGCGCGCCGCGGTAGCCGGGCAGGACAACCGTCGGATCAGGGTCTCCCTCGCCGAAGATCCCCGGCTTGTTCGGATACTGGTGCGTCACCGGGCCGCGCTTGCCGATGATCGGCAGGGTCGCCAGGAAGTGCTTCAACGTGACGAGGAACCCGCCCAGCATCGCAGGGAGGTGCGTGCGCTCGAACCAGCTCAGTTTGTTGCGATTGACAATCATGGGCTCGTCTCGCGGGTTCAGGTCGTCGCAAACAGCCACACGGCCGTCGCCAGGATGTTCACCAAGGTCAGGGGCAGGAAGCGTTTCCAGCCGAGGTTCATCAGTTGATCGTAGCGGAAGCGCGGGAGCATCCAGCGAACCCAGATCATCACCAGGACGAAGAACACGACCTTGCCGATGAAGATGCCGATGTGCAGAACGCCTCCGAGCAGACTTTGCGCCGGGAGTTCCAGCCCGGCGACGGGCAGCGTCCAACCGCCGAAGAACAGGGTCACGATCAACGCCGAACCGGCAAGCACCGCCGCATACTCCCCGAGGAAGAACAGCGCGAAACGCATCGAGCTGTATTCCGAGTGGTAGCCCGCGACGAGCTCCGTCTCACATTCCGGCATGTCGAAGGGATGGCGGTTCGTTTCCGCGAAGACGGCGACCAGGAAGATGAAGAAGGACAGGAAGGTCATCGGCGACTTGAAGACCATCCAGTGGTGAAAGCCGTCGGCCTGAACGGCGATGATGTCGCTGAGGTTCAGGCTGCCCGAATACATGAACACCGGGATCACCGCCATGCCCATCGCGATTTCGTAGGAGATCATCTGCGCGCTGGAGCGGACGCCTCCAAGGAACGGATACTTCGAGTTGGAGGCGTAGCCCGCCAGCACAATGCCGTAGACGCTCAGGGAGACGATGCCAAAGGTGTAGAGCACGCCGACGTTCAGGTCCGCGATCACCATCCGCTCGCTGCCGCCGAGGGTGGAGCCGAAGGGGATCACCGCGAAGGTCAGGAAGGCCGGGATCATCGCAATCGCGGGCGCCAGGGTAAAGTAGACCTTGTTCACGTGCGCCGGAGTGAAGTCCTCCTTCAGGAACGACTTCAGGCCGTCCGCCAGGGGCTGGAGCAGACCGAAGGGGCCGACGCGGTTAGGCCCCACGCGATCCTGGATCAACGCCGAAACGCGCCGTTCGGCCATGACCGAGTAGGCGATCATCGGCAGCAGCACGGCCATCACGCCGACGACCTTGATCGCCGCGACGATCGTCATCTGCCAGCCGGGACTGAGTTGGTTGTAAAAGTCCATCGCCAAACAATCAGAATTCCACCGTCACGCCCGAGTCGCCGAGCGAAGCCCAATCGAGCCCGGCCTTCTTGAACGCCTTCACATCCTGCGCCATCTGATTGAACAGGCCCTCGATGCTGACGTAGCCGTTCTGGCCGGTGACATTGTAAACCAGTTCGTGCAGGAACTCCCATTCGGGTCGCGCGTCGCCCGGAGCCTGCACCGCGCGCATGAACTTCTGAACCCGGCCCTTCACATTGGTGAACGTGCCCCGCTTCTCGGCGTGCGCGCAACCGGGCAGCAGATAGGTCGCGTTGTGCGTCGTCACATTCGGCAGAACGTCGCTGACGATCAGCGCGCCCAGCTTGCTCAACAGCCGCGGCTCAATGCCGCACTTGGTGACGTCCTCGCCCACCACGATCAGCGTCCGGATCCCGCCCTCGTCGATGCCCTGGGCGATCTTTTTCAGCCGCGAGCCAGGGTTCTTGCCGCAGATCCCGATGAGTTCCGCGCCGAGGGTGTTCGGGTTCTTGTCCTCGTTGACCAGGAGCGAATCCCCCTCGCCGACGCGCGGGACGATGTCGGAGACCGCCTCCAACTTGTCCGCCAACTGCTTGAGCAGGTAGAGCTCCTCGTTGGTCTGGCGCGCCGAGGCGACAATCGCAACGGAACCGGGCTCGACGTTGGCGAGCGTCTTGGAGACAGCCTCGATCGCCGACGCCCAGGTCGTGGTCCCGCCTTCGCTTTTCACCTCGGAAAGGCGGTCATCCCGGCCGATCCATTTGTAGTTCAGGCGACCGGCATCGCACATCCAGCAGGCGTTGACGGCGTCGTTCTCACGCGGTTCGTAACGGTAAATCTTCTCCTCCCGGGACCCGATCACGATGTTGCAACCCGTGCCGCAACTGTTGCAGAGGCTCTTGGCCTCCTTCAGGAACCACGCCCGCATGCGGAATCGGAAGTCCTTCGAGGTCAACGCGCCGACCGGGCAGAGGTCCACCGTATTCAGCGTGTAGTTGTTGTCGAACTGCGAGCCGGGGAAGGCGGAAATCGTGTTGTAGCTGCCGCGCTGGGTGATGCCGAGCGCGTCATCGCCGGCGATGTCGCGCGAGAAACGGATGCACCGGGTGCAAAGGATGCAGCGCTCGTCGTCCAGCATGATGCGAGGGCCGAGGTCGACCTGCTTGGGCTTGTGGACCTTGGTCTCGACGAAGCTGCTGCAGGTCTGGCCATGCTGGATCGAATACTCCTGCAGCTTGCACTCGCCCGCCTGGTCGCAGATGGGGCAGTCGAGCGGGTGGTTGATGAGCAGCGATTCCAAAACCGCCTCGCGCATCTGCTTCGTGGCGTCGGAATTCGGATAGATCTCCATGCCCGGCGAAATCGGGGTGGCGCAGGCGATGGCGCCGCGCGGGGTGGTCGGCTCATAGGGCAGGGTCATCTTGCGCACCTGCGGGGAGCCGTCCTCGTTCAGGATCGGCTGACGGTCCGGCCCCATTGCGGGCATGCCGAACTCGACGAGGCACATGCGGCAGTTGCCGGCGGTGGGGAGCTTCTTGTGGTAGCAGTAATGAGGCACGTCCACACCCGCGTGCTCGCAGGCCTGGAGCATGGTCGTGGGAGCCGGATTCCCCTGCCAGTCCGGCAGGGTCTTCGGCACGTC
The DNA here is from genome assembly GCA_038126235.1 of Verrucomicrobiales bacterium. GTDB lineage: Bacteria > Verrucomicrobiota > Verrucomicrobiia > Limisphaerales > JAYPEY01 > JAYPEY01. The sequence continues at coordinate 22,092 of JAYPFK010000027.1, read as the reverse complement.
CACCTCGCGGCCGTCGACCTTGATCGTCACCGTCTCGACGGCCGGCTCTTCGGCCTTGGGCTTCGCTCCGGCTTCAGTTGTGGATTTGGCTGCCATTACTTTGCTTCCGCCTCGGCGCGTTTGGCTTCATCCGCCGCGCCGCGGGCTTCAAATTCGTCCTTGAACTTGCGCACGAAACTCAGGACCGGCCACGAGGCGGCCTCGCCAAAGGCGCAGACGGTGCGACCCTGGATGTTGTGCGCGATGTGGATCAGGTAGTCCGCGTCTTCCTTGCGCCCGCCGCCGTGCGTGAGGCGATGCAGGGCCTTGGACATCCACAGCGATCCTTCGCGACACGGCGTGCACTGGCCGCAGCTTTCGTGCGCGTAGAAATCGGAGAGATTGGACAACGCCTCGACGATGTCGGTCGAATCGTCCATCACGATGATCGCGCCGGAGCCGGACATCGTGCCGGCGGCCATCAGGGAATCGAAATCGTAGGGCAGGTCAAGCAGATCGACCTGCTCGGTGATGTCGTTGCCCTCGGCGTCCTTGCGCTTCATCGGGAATTTCTCACCCGCCTTGAGGATCTTGGAGGAGGAACCGCCGGGAATGACCGCCTGAAGTTGACGGCCTTCAAGGAGGCCGCCGCCGAAATTCTCATCGAAGATCAACTCGCCGAGGGTGGCCTTGCCGACCTCGATCTCATAGTAGCCAGGGCGCTTGACCTGGCCGCTAAGGCTGACGATTCGCGTGCCGGTGTTGCGGGGCGTGCCGAGCGCGGCGTATTCCGCGGCGCCCATCTCCATGATGTGCCGGACTGCGCAGAGGGTCTCGACGTTGTTCACGATGGTCGGACACATGTAAAGGCCCAGCGCAGCCGGGAAATACGGGGGCTTGATGCGCGGATAGGGACGCTTGCCCTCCAACGACTCGATCAGCCCCGTCTCCTCGCCGCAGATGTAGGCGCCCGCTCCGCGGTGAACGTATATCTCCAGGTTGTAGCCGGTCTTCAGGATATCCTTGCCGAGGAACCCCTTGGCGCGGGCCTCGTCCAGGGCGCGGGTCAGAATTGTCGCTCCCTCGGTGAACTCGCCGCGGATGTAGATGTAGGCGAGGTTTACGTCGTTGGCGAAGCAGGAGATGATCATCCCCTCGATCAACTGGTGCGGATCCTTGTAGATGACCTGCTTGTCCTTGAAGGTGCCGGGCTCGGATTCGTCCGCGTTGCAGATGAGGTAGATCGGCTTGCCGCTGCGGCGATCGACGAAGGACCATTTGACGCCGCAGGGGAAACCCGCGCCGCCTCGGCCCCGCAGGCCCGAGGCCTTGACTTCCTCACGGATCTGTTCCTGCGCCGACTGCGTGGCATCGCCGACCTTCTTTGGCTTGAGTTTCAACGCCCGCTTGAGCGTGGAATAGCCGCCATGCTTCTGATAGCACGAGATATCATTCGAGTATCCCGGCTCGTCGGCATGCTTCAAAATGAGGCGGTATTCCTGCGGCATAACAGCGGCTTGACTATCTTTTCAAAGTGGCTACCTTCCCTCTTCCCATTGCCCGATGGTGTAACGGTAGCACAGCAGATTCTGGTTCTGTTTGTCTGGGTTCAAATCCTAGTCGGGCAACCACTTCCACGCCGCGCGTCGCACGATTTCCTGCTCTTGCCCACGGGTCGCGCTGAGGGGGATTTACTCGCGGCTTCGCCGCAAGAAACCCATCCAAGACATCGGCGTCATACGCGCTCAATTGGGTGAAACCGTGGTTCATTCGCAGCTCTTCAGGATTTCGGCGGCGGTCTCATCGGTGACCGCCTCGTGGAAGTCGTCGTTGCACATCATCACGGGCGCCGTGCCGCAACTGGCGAGGCATTCGGCGAACTCGACCGTGAATTTCCCGTCGGCCGTGGTCTGCTGACCGTGACCCTTGGGGTCCAGGCCCAGCTTGGAGCAGAGCCCGGCATGCAGCTTGTGCGAACCTCCCAGAGCGCAGCTCAGGGTGCGGCATACCTTCAGGTGATAGCGGCCAACCGGCTTCTCGTTGAACATCGGATAGAAGGTCACGACCTCGTAAACGTTGATCGGCTGAAGCTCCAGCTTCCTTGCCGTCCATTCGATCGCTTCCTTCGAAAGCCAGCCGAATTCGGACTGCAGCGTGTGCAGGACCATCAGCACCGCGCTGCGCTTCCGCGGATAATGCGTCACCAACTCGTCGATCCGTTGCTCCAGTTCCGCGTTCACCGAGAAACTGGTCATCTCGAGAAAGCCTGTTTGACCGTCGGCCGCCTTTTCGGAGATCCGGATGCTGCTCTTCTTTGGCTCCGCCTCCCTGGCGGGGGCCTTGGTCTTCGCCGCCGGTTTGGCTTTGGCCGCCGCCTTCTTCCCGGCGGGGGCCTTCTTTTTCGGCGCGGCCTTTGGGGCCGGTTTCTTCTTCTTGGCGGCGCTCATCGGTCGCATTCCCCCATGACGAAGTCCAGCGAACCAAGAATGGCCACCACGTCGCTGATCATGTGGCCGGGCAGCAAGTGTTGAAGGATGCCAAGGTTCACAAATGATGGGGCGCGGATCTTGAGCCGATGGGGCGTTCCGCCGCCCTTGCTGTGGATGTAAAATCCGAGTTCGCCCTTGGGGTTCTCCGCTCCGAAGTAGACTTCTCCGGGGGGGAGGTTGGTTCCCTGCGTCACCAGCATGAACTGGTGGATCAGCTCCTCCATGCTGGTCAGGACCTTTTCTTTCTTGGGCAGGACAAACTTGCCGTCGTCCACATTGATCGCGCCGCCGGGAATCTCCCGGATGCACTGTTCCAGCAGGTTTGCGCTCTGGCGCATCTCCTCGACGCGGACGATGTAGCGGTCGTAGCAGTCGCCTTTCGAGCCGATGGGCACCTCGAAATCCAGCTGGTCGTAGACGAGATAGGGATGCGCCTTGCGCATGTCAAAATCCACCCCGCTGCCGCGCAGGTTCGGTCCGGTCATGCCAAAGTCAATCGCCTCCTCGGCCGAGTAGACGCCGATGTCCTTGGTGCGGTCCTGGAAAATGGGATTCCGGCTCAGCAACTTCTCCGTCTCATCGATGTTGACGCGCACCTCGCCGATGAACTTCTCCAGCTTCGTGAGCCAGCCTTCGGGCACGTCGCGCGAAACCCCGCCGATACGGGTATAGGACGTGGTGAAGCGCGCGCCGGTCAGTTCCTCGATCAGGTCGTAAATATACTCGCGCTGCGTGAAGGTGTGCAGGAAGACGGTCACCGCGCCCACGTCCATGGCAAAGGCTCCCAAGCCCAGCAGGTGCGCCGAAATCCGGGCCAGTTCGCAGCAGATCACCCGAATGTACTGACAACGCGGAGGAAGGGCCTGGTCGATGCCCGCCAGTTTCTCGACCGCCAGGGCATAGGCGACGTTGTTGGCGAGCGGCGCCAGGTAGTCCAGTCGATCCGTGTAAGGGATGAACTGGTTGTAGGTCATGTTCTCGGCGATTTTCTCATCACCTCGGTGGAGATAGCCGACATCGGGAACAGCCTTGACGATCTCCTCCCCGTCCAGTTCCAAGGTAAGCCGCAACACGCCGTGCGTGGCCGGGTGCGACGGGCCCATGTTCAGAACCATCTTCTCGCCATGCATGTCGTCGGTCGCGTCCAGACCCGCCGCCGCTTCCGCAGCGCGGGCCGCAGCGTCCTTGATTTCGATGTCCTTGACCGAACTCATGCCCTCAAGAAATCAACTTTCAAACGACTTGGCCCGCGGCTCGCGCTTGTCCGAACTGCAGGCCCCCGGGTTGGTGACGAACGGCCCGCCTTCCAGCGGCGCAGGATTCGTGAACGCCACATCGGGCATCTCCGTGGGTTTGCCGGCGAGCGGAAAGTCCTTCCGCAACGGATAGTGGGGATAGCCCTCCCACATCAGGATGCGCCGGAGATCGGGATGCCCGGCGAAGCGGATCCCCATCATGTCGTAAACCTCGCGCTCGTGCCAATCGGCCGCGCGCCAGACGCCGGAAACCGAGGGCGCCTCGCAAGCCTCCTCCGAGACGGCAACCTTGAGCCTCAAATGGCAGCCATGCCCGTAGCCGTAAAGTTCGTAAACCAGTTCAAATCGCGGATCGTCCCCGTAGTTGTCCACGCCGCTCAGATCCACAAGATAATCGAATCCCAGCTCTTTCTTCGCATACTCACAGACCTCGGCGACACGATTCACATCCGCCACGGTGAGAGCGACCTCGCCGCGAAATTCCACCGGTCCGGAGAGCAGGTCCCCAAACTTCTCGCGAAGGGCGTTGGCTTTGTCGGCGGCGGTCATGAAAAAATCGGACGCAAGGAGACTCAATCGGCGTTCGAAGTGGAGAAAACATCTTCCTTGGCGACCTTGCCCTGCATTTTGATCAATGCGTCGAGGAGGGCCTCCGGGCGAGGCGGACAACCGGCGATGTAGACGTCCACCGGGAGGATGTTGTCCACGCCCTGCAGAACCGCGTAACTGCGATACATGCCGCCGGTCGAGGCGCAGGCGCCCATGGCGATGACCCACTTCGGATCCGGCATCTGGTCGTAGATGCGCTTCACGGCCAAGGCCATCTTGTAAGTCACCGTGCCGGCGACAATCATCAGGTCCGACTGGCGCGGCGAAAAACGCATCACCTCGGAGCCGAAGCGGGAAATGTCAAACCGGCTCGCGCCGGCGGCCATCAACTCGATCGCGCAGCAGGCCAACCCCATCGGCATCGGCCAAAGGGAGTTCTTCCGAAACCAGTTCAAGGCGGCATCGACGCGGGTGACCGTGACGTCGCCTTCGACTTTCGTGTTGTAACCGATTTCTTGTGTGGTTTGCATGCCGGGAAAGCCCGTGAAACGACAATTGACGCGAAGCTATCACGGGCCATTTGCGAGACAAGATGATTTTGTGAATTTTTTCACAAACTCCGCGTCAAGCTGGGAAAGCGGGCCTTTCTGGCCCTTGAAAACGCTTTTCGGATGGCGGGGAGGATTCCGTTCCTTGCCTTTGAATCGGAATGCCTTAGAATCCCGTCCGCACCAGAAATCTCGTGTTCACCGTTGAGACAAAATCCGGTCCGGAATCCGAATCTTCCCGCTCCGTCGGGGAGAGCGCTTCGGATTGGCGGAGCATTGTGGAGCCGGTGGAGCCGTTCCTGAAGTCGGTGTCGGCCCGTCTGGTGGCGCAGGTGGATGAATTCGACCCGGAAATTGCCGAATACGCCCGTTACGCGCTGACCAATCAGGGCAAGCAACTCCGACCGGCCCTGGTGTCCCTGAGCGCCGCCTCAGCGGGCGAGGTCCGGGACGAACACGTCACGGTCGCAGCGATCATCGAAATGGTCCATCTGGCCACGCTGGTGCATGACGATGTCATGGACGAAGCCGAGATACGCCGGCAGCGCCCCACCTTGGCGGCAAACTGGGGGAAGCACATTCCCGTGCTGCTGGGGGACACGCTCTTCGCCCACGCGCTCAAGCTCGCCGCCGGATTTCCCACCCCCGAGATCTGCCGCGCGGTCGCCTCCGCAGCCCGGACCGTCTGTTCCGGAGAGATTCTGCAGACCCACCGCCGGCTCAAGTTCGACATGGGCCGTGAGGAGTACTTCAAACTGCTCGCGATGAAGACGGCGGAGTTCTTCGCGCTTTCCTGCGATCTCGGAGCGCACCTCAGCGGCGCCAACGAACTGGGCCGCAAGGCGCTGCGTGACTTCGGCATGGCCCTGGGGACCGCCTATCAGATCTATGACGACTGCCTCGATCTCTTCGGATCCGAGGACATTGTCGGCAAATCGCTGGGGACGGACCTTGCCAGCGGCAAGCTCACCCTGCCGATCCTGGCGACCCTGGAGCGCGCCAGCGACGCCGAACGCGCCGAACTGCGGAACGCCATCGAGAACTGGCGCCCGGAGAATCATACCCGCGTGCTCGAGATGCTGGATCGCCACGATGCGCTGGCCGAGTCCAAGCAGGCGATCACCGACCACCTGAACCAGGCCCGGCGACGCTTGGAGGACGCGCCCCGGGGAACCGGCAGGCACGCCTTGGGCAGGCTGACAGACTTCCTGGAACGGCATTCCAATCACATCGGGTGCGGAGGAGGATGAGCGGCGCGGCACAGAAGGAGACTTCCAAGGCCGCCGCCGACCAATCCACGGACGAGGAGCGCGCGGAGGAACGCGCGCGCACGGCAAAATTGGTGGAGCGCGCCAAGCAGGGCGATCTGGGAGCCTACGACGAGCTCATCCGCACCTTCCAGGAGCGCATCTACGCGACGCTCTACAACATGACCTCGAATCATGAGGACGCGCACGACCTGACCCAGGAAGCCTTCATCAAGGCCTACCGCTCCCTCGCTTCATTCAAGGGACAGTCCAGCTTCTACACCTGGATCTACCGGATCGCCGTCAACCGCACGATCAACTTTCTCAAGAAGCGCAACCGACGGGTCAATCTCAGCCTCAACGACATGGACGCCAACGTGGAGAACAACCCCGAATTGGTGTCCCTGATTTCCGAGAACACACCTCGGCGCGATGTCCGGCTTTCCGAGCTGCAGGAAAAATTGAACGAGGCCATGCAGCGCCTGTCAGAAAGCCACAGACTGGTTGTCACGTTGCACGACATCCAGGGCCTCTCCCACGAGGAGATCGGCCGGATCGTCAATTGCAACCCGGGAACCGTCCGGTCGCGGCTCTTTTACGCGCGGCAGCAGTTGCAGGCCCATCTGTCGGATTACCTGAAGTAGAGCGATCATGGAACCGAACGAAGACAATTTTGAACAACTCAGGAAACTGCTTGAGCTGAAGCGCCACGAGGGCCCGCCCCCGGGGTATTTCGAAGATCTGCCGGGAGGCATCATTGCCCGGATCGAAGCCGAGGACGCCCGCGGCGCCTCGGCTTGGTGGCGGAGGTTCATCCCCGGATTCGACACCAGCCCGGCGATGGTGGGCGCCTATGGCGTGATCGTGGCCAGCCTGGTGGTCGTCGGTGTCCAACTTGCCGGGCGCGCGACACCCGGTGGCGAACCCGCGGACCTGCAGCCCGGAAACGCCCTTGCGATCTCGGAACCAGGCACGGCGGATGATCCCGCAGCAAGCCTGCAGCCGGCGATGGCTCCCGCCAACCTGCCCATAATGGAGCCGGCGTCGCTCGCGGTCTTCCATGAGAGGGAAACCAATTCAAGCTCCGCGCCGACAGGCATGTTCGCCACGCCCAGCCTGAACGGAACGACGACGGTCGAGCGGGCCGCCTTCCCGGCCAACCGATAGGGGCTGAAAGTCGATTCGCGGCAGAAGATTCAGCTTGAAAACGACGGTTGAAGGGGCAGGACCTCTCCGCTTCCTGCGGAATATGGAGCGTTCTTGGCAGGAATCGGGGTCTTGAGAGCAACGAGATTCGATGCGGAAATGATCCCGCGCTGAACTCTCCATGCCACTCCGGGCGCAACGCGTCGCCCCATTCAGTGGCGCATCACCAAGGTGCCTCCGCCCAGCGGAATCGTAACCGTGCCCTTGTCTTCCTGGATCTCCGCCTTGCCTTCCCCGTGCCCGTCATTCCAGGTCACGGTGTAGACGCCGCCTTCATTGGACCACGCGCCGCTGGCGATGATCGTCGGCTCCGCGGGAATCGCGCCACCGGGTTTCATCAACGTCTTTCCTTCCAGCAGGGTTTTCAGATCGTCGATCGTGGTGATGCGTCCCTTGAGCATGATCGACCCGTCCCCACCGGCCAGGAATTGAAGCTCCTTCACGATGGCCGGAAACTGCAGCTGAATTCGTTTCAGCTTGAGGATTCCCGACTCGCCTTCGCCGATGTCCGGCAGCTTGGAAATCAGAACCCTTGTGCCGGACACAAAGATGTTCCACTTGCCGAGCAACTTCTCTTCCTTGTATTTCGGCGATTCGCCATTGACCAGGTAGGCCTTCAGGTCCTTCCAGTCGAGGCTGAACAGGGCGGTGCGCATGGCCGGGCTGTAGATGACGTTGTTGGCGATCTTCTCTCCGGAAATCAGCGCCTCGAAATTCAACTGGCCGTCAACCGCCCCCTGAATGCCCTCGTCTTTCGCGATATCCCTGAACACCTCCTGCTCGGCCAGGGTCAGGGTGCCCGGGTAGGTTGTCAGGCGCCGCTTCGATTCCGGGTTGTTGTAAACCACGCCGACAGTGTCCGCGATGTCGTACCAGAGATCCGGGCAAGGGTCCAAGCTCAAGACCATGGGCTCCAGCCCCGAGCCGTGCAGCCCGTTCTTGAGGGGATTGAAGATCTTGACCAAGGGGGGATTCTCCTCATCCGAGGACGCCTCCACCTGAACCGTCCAATAACCGACCGCATTGATCAGGATGCCAAGCTCAATCAGGAGCGTGGCGCCCACGGCAACGCCCATCGGGATTCCGACGCCCGCGTCCATTCGCTCCCAGGACACACGCCGCTCATCGGGCATCTTGTATTTGTAGAAGACCAGGACCTTGGTATAGACGACTTGGGCAATGATGATGAAGACCACGGCGCAGGCCGCATAAATGATCACAGCCGGAAGAACCCAGTTCAGCAACGGATTGGCCAGTTTTCCCGACTTGTTCAACATCCAGTTGATCATCTTGTCGTCGAATCCCACGGCGACAAAATGGCTGATCCAAAGTCCGATGAGGACCACGGCGTAGCGTATGGCGCCCACGGCGCGGCCGGAGCCGCCGAGGGCCCCCATCAACAACAATCCTAAAATCCAGAAAAGCATGGTGTGTGCGGGTTGAAAACCAGAAAGGGAAGTCGGTCACAAAATCTACGCGTTTGCAAGGGGAAATCAGGACATGCCGATTTCCCGATATCAAGGCGCGCAACAGGAGGAAACGGGGCTTCCGACAGACGCTCGAAGCAGCGGCGCAAGCGCGGAAAAAGGCGCTTTTTCGCCTGCGCGACCGCGTTCAACGCGCGCGGCTACGCTTTGACCGGCACGGCCAACCGGTTGGGGGTGTTCCATTGTATCCGGGCCATCAACAGGTCGCCGCGAGCGCCGCGCCGGGGCATCCACTCCCCGACCGTCACCCAGGATTCATCGGGCGACGCGTTGGTCACGTGAAAATTGCCCATCAGGGCGACGCCGTCCGGATCGTTGACGCCGTCCCCGACCAACGGCAGGCAGACCCGCTCGGACGCGCGGATCAGACAGCGTTTTGCCGGATCAACCCGCGCCACCCAGAGCGGGGAGCGCCAGCGGATGACGTTGGCGTTCGAATCGTCCCTGCGGGTATAGACGAGAAACAGGCCCTCCGAATGGGTCAGCCAATGCTGCTGCGTGGTGGACATGGTCAGCGGCTCGCCGTCATCCCAGGCCCAGGCCTTCTTCGGTTCCCAGTGGAGACCGTCGTCGCTGACGCTGTTGTAGCCGCGATTGTCCTCGGCGCGGATGGTCATGAAGAAGCGCCCGCCAAAATGGGTGACCGACGGTTCCAGGAGACCGCGCTTGTGCCGTAGTTCCAAAGGCGGCCCCACCTCCCGGATCTTCAACCGCTCCCCATCGAAGGAGCACCGGACGCCCGCGACCTTGCGGAAGTTCTCCCCATCCCCAAAGGTGAAGGACATGGCGATGTCGCCGTCGGGCAGGACGACGCGCTGGCCGCAATTGTTGGTGTAGATGAACGAGCCGCGCGGGTCGGACCATTCCAGAATGCGGCGTTCGGACCAGGATCCGTCTTTGCGCCGCACCGCGTAAACAGGATATCGCGCCAGTTGCTCCCCCCGTGAAAACTTCGCGCCCCGATAGAACACCACGTGCCCCAAGGCCAGCACGGCGCCGGTTTGGGGATGGTATTCGGGAACCACATCGCAGACGCCGGCCTTGAGCCCCTTGTATTCCGGGGCCATCTCATGCCAGCCCAATGCGGGGATCGGCTCCGGCTTGGACCAAGTCCCTCCCAGATCCTCCGAAACCGACCAATGCACCGGACCGAAGTAGTCCGAACCCCCGATCGACTGCAACGTCATCAGGGCCGTGGACATCCCGCCGGCCACACCGGGGATCATACAGGCGCGCGGATGAAACCAGGTTGTTCCGCCGCCCGCGCGGTTGGCGCGCACGACCTTTCGGGAAATCGACCCGATCAGGGCCGGAGCCTCCCGCGCCCAAACCGGCGTCGCGGCAAGCGAGACCCCGGCGGTCTTCAAGAATTGTCGTCTGGTCTGCATGAGGCCGGAAAACTAACTGATTCCCCGCCACGGGTGAAGGCTTCATCCGCCGGGGCGCGGCTGTTTCATGGGGACGCGCCCCGGTGTTTCCAGGGAACTTCCAAGGGATGACCAGCTTCCAGATCCGCCCTGCTTGCACCGATCTTGTCATCGGCAGGCAATAAGGGAATCACCTATATACAGTAAGGGATAATGCCAATATATGTTAAGCAGCAACCCGATTGTGGCAATTTTGGTGTGACCCTAAATTGCACTCATGAAAGCAATCGCTGCCGACACTATCCAAGACAACCCTTCGCAGAATTTGTTCGAGCCGGAGGAAACCGAGTCTCACGGCGTTCGCATTCCGGACGCGCGCTCGAACAAGGCGTTCATCGAATCCCTTTCCCGCTCCAAGTTGTATCAGGAATACGAGACGGCGTTTACCGAAACCACGGGGATGCCGCTGCGCCTGACCCCGGTGGAAACATGGCAATTGCCGCACCGTGAACGGTGCAACGAGAACAAGTTCTGTTCACACATGGCGGACAAGAGCAAGTCCTGCTCGGCCTGCCTGCAGTCGCTGGGCGAACTGACCAGCCATCGCGACGGCAAGCCCCATTCGACGATCTGCCCGGCGGGCATGTGCGACACCGCCGCCCCCATCAAGATGGGCGACGAACTGGTGGGCTTCCTGCATACCGGCCAAGTCTTTCTCAAGGAGAAGACCGAGGCCGAATACGGGAAACTGCGCCGTTTGATGAAGGAATGGGGCATGGACGACGATTCTCCCGAAGTCCGCGATGCCTATTTCGACACGGCAGTCGTCCCCGAGCACCGTTACGAGGCCATCGTCACACTCTTGAAGCAGTTCGCCGAGCATCTCTCGATCGTGAGCAACCAGATCCTGGTGCAGCAGGCCAAACAGGAACCCCCCATGATCGCCCGCGCAAAGGAGTACATCCGCGAGCATTACCAGGAGGAACTCTCGCTTGGCCGCGTCGCCAAGGCTGTGCATGCCAGTTCCTTCTATTTCTGCAAGATGTTCAAGAAGGCCACCGGGCTGAACTTCACGGAATACGTCTCCCGCATCCGCATCGAGAAGGCCAAGAACCTCCTGCTCAATCCGAACCTCCGGGTGAGCGAGATCGCCTTCGAGGTCGGTTTCCAGTCGCTGACCCACTTCAACCGGGTGTTCAAGAAGGTTCTCGGCCATTCGCCGACAGAATACCGCGACCGCCTGCCCCAGGCATCCTGAGACCGGCGGGACAAGATCCGCATATGTCAGGCGGGCGGCGCGCAGGCGTCGCCCGTCTTTTTTTGTCCTTCTGCTTGGGGCGACGCCATCGGATAGCGCTGATTCATCCTCCGCCCCCGCCGCTCCTCCGCCCCCACTCGGACACTGGTCGCGGACGAAGGCTCGGAAGTCTTGACGTCATCCGGGAACACGACAGAATCCGACCGCCGCTCCAAGACCGCCGGAAGAACCCGGCGCTCCAGCGAACAAACGCCCGACATCCCGATGAGTCAGCCAAGTTCCGCCACGCCGACGCTCAACGTCTCCGCCTATGTTGTGGTCCTCAAGGCCCTGCTGCTGCTGCTGTGCCTCTATACCTTCATCGTGGGCATCACGGCAATGGGAGCCTCGTTCAAACTGTTCGGCAAGGGCTTCGCGGAGAAGATGCTGGAAACGACCTCCTCGCCTTTCGTCGGGCTCTTCATCGGCATCCTGGCAACCGCGATCGTGCAGAGTTCCTCCACAACCACGACACTGGTCGTCGGCATGGTCGCAGGCGGGGCGATCAGCATCGAGGGGGCGATCCCCATGGTCATGGGGGCCAACATCGGCACCACCGTCACTTGCCTGATGGTGTCGATGGGACAGATGACCCGGAAATCTGAGTTCAAACGGGCCTTCGCGGCGGCGACGGTGCATGACTTCTTCAATCTCATCACCGTGGCCATCCTCTTTCCCCTGGAGCTGGCCACCGGCATCCTGGCGAAACTCTCCGGCGCGCTGGAATCGGTCTTCCAGGGCGTCGGCGGCATGAAGCTCGCCAACCCGCTGAAGGCCGCGGTGAAACCGGTCGTGCATTTCCTAGAGGATCTCGTGGGCGGCCAACCGGTCGCGCTGCTGATTCTCTCGATCATCCTGATCGTCGGAATGCTGATCGCCATCGTGAAGATCCTCCGCAGCCTCGTGCTGGAGCGCGTGGAGGCCTTTTTCAATCAGCACCTGTTCCGCAATGCGGGCCGGGCAATGGCCTTTGGGCTGCTGCTGACCTGCGCCGTCCAGAGCAGTTCCATCACCACTTCGCTGGCCGTCCCGTTGGCCGGGGCCGGGATTCTCAGTCTTACCCAGATCTTCCCTTACGCCATGGGGGCCAATGTCGGCACGACCATCACCGCAATCCTCGCCTCGCTGGCCACCGGCAAACCCGAGGCTGTTACGGTGGCCTTTGCCCACCTGCTCTTCAATATCAGCGGCATCCTGCTGATCTGGCCGCACCCGAAGATCCGCCAGATCCCCATCCGCTGCGCGGAATGGCTCAGCTCCGCGGCGGAAAAACGCTACTGGGTTCCCTTCGCGTTCCTGGGGATCGTCTTCTTTGCGACGCCCCTGCTCATGATCTGGCTGTTCGGTTGACGCCGGCTCCCGGCGTCCAACCGGACAAACCGCCTTTCCCATGTCGTCATCGGACCTGCAGATCAGAAGGGCGAACGTGGCGGACCTGAACGAACTGCGCGCGGTCTGGCGCGCGGCTGGCGTCTACAGCCTGGAGCTGGAGAAACGCTTCACCGAGTTTCAGATCGTCTTCGACGCCGGGGAAGCCATCGTCGCCGCCTTCGGAATCGACGTCCGGCTGCGCGACGGACACATCCACAGCGTGGCCCTGGCCCCCGGCGCGGCGGCAAGGGAGATCCGGGAGTTGATCTGGCAACGCGTCCAAGCGCTCGCGGAAAATCGGGGACTCACCAGGCTGTGGTCCGCCGACCACCAATTCTGGCGGGAGCAAGGCTTCGTCCAACCGGATGAAAAGACCCTGAGACGGGGCGCCGAACTCTTCGAGGCGACCATGGAACGGCGACTGACGCTGCGACTGCGGGAGGAGGAGGATCTCCAACGACTGGCCGAAGCCCAGTTCGAACTGTTCCATCAATCCGCCGTCGCCGAACGCGAACACATCCTCAACCGGGGACGGCTCTACCGGAACATCGCGATCGGCATCGCCGGGTTGGTCGTCTTCGGCGGGCTCGTCGCGGCGGCCGTTTTCATCATGTCCCGGCAATGACGCCGGGGGCGATGGCCGCGCCCGAGGCGCGCATCGGAATAATGTCGGAAGACCGCGACGCGACGCGCGTCAGGCCAAGGCGCGCTTCAACAGATTCTCCGTGATCTTCTGGGCGCGTTCGTCCGGCCCGTGGGGACGGCTCCAATGCGACCAAGGCAACATATGGCCGGGCGGCGAGGAAAGACCCTGCGCCCACCAGATGGTGGACGCGTTGAACACGAAACTCCCCTTCGGCCCCGGATAGATGGTCGCAGCCCACTGCTGCGGGTTCACACCTCCCTGCAGGGCCGTCCCTTTCGCCACAACCTCCAGACCGGGAAGATCCTTCGGGGGGTCGCCATGGTATTCCCAGCCGATGTAGCCGCGGATCGGCTCGCCCTTCTTCATGCCCGTGCCCGAGAAGATCCAGTGATCCGGCTGGTCGCATATCCAGTCGCCGCCCCCGTTGACGGGATCGACGTTGCGCGCGCCCATGAGATAGCCCTCATCGGGACCGCGATGCGGGAAGGGGCCATGCTGACGTTCGCGGTCCACGGCATACTTGTAATCGCCTCCGTAAGGACCGCCGCGAAACATGATCCGCTTGGCCCGCCCGTCCGTGCTTTCCGAAAGGGGCGTCACCCAGCAGACCGAGTTGCCCGAAAAGAACATCAGGTTCGTGCCGGCGTCCCTGAGCTTGACGACATTGTCGTAGGCCCGCCGGTCCCAATACTCGTCGTGTCCCACGCTGAGGAAGCCCTTGAACCGGCCCGGCCGCGCGTAGTCCGCTTCGACCGTGTCCGAATTGGAACAATAGGTGACATCGTAACCGTGCTTCTCCAGCCAGTAGGCGAAGGGGAACTCGAAACAAAGCCACTCACCCGAGCCGATCGACTGCGGATTGTCATAGATCTGCGCATACTTGGCATAGGGCCGATCGAAACTGACGTCCGCCCAAGGCCCCTGGTTGCCCTTGGGATGGGTGTAGACGGAGTAGTTCGACGGCCACTTGTTGTAGGCCTGCCAGGTGTTGTCCGAACACTGGAAGCAGAAGTCCGCCGGTCGGTTGTCGCGGACAATGAACACCACGTAGGTCTGCCAGTAGCCGAAGCCCGACTTGTCCGTGAGCGTGGTCAGGCGGCCGAGGTAGACGCCGCTTGGCCAATCCTCAGGAATGGTCAGGGTTGCCGCGGCCGGCCACCGGCATTCATGCAGGTTGCGGTCGCCTCGCTCGGGTTTGGGGACTGGCTGCGGTCCGCCCTTCAAGGGACCGATGGTCTTCATCAATCGCGCGCCGCGGCCGCCATAGTATCCGGTGCGGAAAATCTCGATGATGAACTCCCCCGGCAGCCTCAGGCTCGCCATGATGTCGATCCGCTCCCCCGCCGCCACGGACTGCCTGGAGCAGTAGCCCTCGATGTCTGACGCCCTCCATCCGGCCCGCTGGTCCGTGCGGATGCGGGTCAACTGCCAATCGCGCGCGCCCTCGCGGGCGTTCTCCTTCGCGATAAGATCCGGCTGTCGCTCCGGCTCGGGAGCGTTGGCGGCGCCGGACAAGCTCCCGGCGGCAAGCGCGGCGCCCGCAGCGGAGGTTTGAAGAAACTGACGACGCGAAAAGGCGGTGGAATCGGCGGGTTGGTCTTTCATGGGCAACATGGAGTGTCGGGAACCGGTCGTGGGGATGCAAGGTTCGTGTTGCTTGTAGCGGAGAATGGCTTTGGCCCGTCCTTGTCCTCGACAATTTCCCGCAGAGTTCCCGAGAGCCGGGTTCCGAGCGCGAGGACGAGGAGGATCACCAGAAACCCGAAGGCTCGCCGCAGGCCGCACGATTCACCCACCCACCACGCAACTTGCTATGAGATCTGTTTTGTGGCATGGAAGGCCGCCCATGAAACGCGTACTTGCAGTCCTTATTACGACGTTGACGCTCGGCGCAACGGCGTGTCGGAAACCCGCGCCCGAACCGACAGCCCCGTCCCCCTCCTCCCTGCCATCAGAGTCGTCCGCCAAGACATCGGAGAATCCGGTCGACGAGGAGCCGGCAGGCGAAACCCTTGCGCGCATCCACTTCATCGGAACGCGCAGCCTCATGGCCGACACGAACGCGGTCACCCTGCGGCGGATCGGCGAACTTCCAGAAAGCACGGCTCTGAAGGAGATGCTTCTGGGCAAACTGGCGACCGCGCCCGGTCGGGCCCATGGTCTGGCCACGAACATCACCGCGGAAACCGCCTCCGCGATCCGGCCCCTCTTGAACGACGCGCTGGAATCCGAGACCTTCCTGGAAGCGCGCGCCAACGAAGGCTCCCGCCCCGAATGGACTCTGGCCGTCAGCCTGAGCGCCGAACGCGCCGCCAAATGGGACGCCGGAATCAAGCAAGCGCTCGCCAAAGCCGGGCTCACGGAGCCCAAGCCCATCGAGATCGGGGAGGCCCGGGGCTGGGAGATCGCGGGCGCGGATGGCTCCGGCACAACGAGGTTCCTCGCGCTGGAAGGGTGGGCGCTCTTCGGCGTCGGAGCCGCCGCCAAGGACGCCTCCCTTCAGGCGGAGATGGCGGCCCGTATCGGCGTCTCCGGCAAGCCCGCGCCATCCGGAGAGGAGGACGCCCTGGAGGTCACCATCGATTTCCCGCGGCTGGTGGAGGAATTCGGCTGGACGCGCTGGGCGGGACTGCCCTACGTCGACATCCAGTCACGGATCGAAGACGACAATGTCCGCTCGACCGGCAATCTGGTCTTCGCCGACAAGCTGAACCTGAAGGCGGGTGGCTGGAAGATCCCCAAGAAGACGATCCATGACCCGTTGATCAGCTTCACCGCCGCCCGGGGCGTGGCGACGTGGCTTGAGAAACAGCCGTTCTACCAGTCCGTCAAACTGCGGGAGACGCCGGACCAGCTCTTCGCATGGGCGATGAATGGACCTTTCTACCTTTCCTTCGCGGCCGTTCCCGCAAAAGACTCCACCGCACAGATCAAGGAACTCGGAAAACAGCTGGAGAAGATCTCCCGGGACGAACTCGCCAAACGCGGCATGGGCTCGATCACCAACATCGCCGCCACCTCCACGATCCAGTGGGTCAACGCCATCCCAATCGCACGTCCCAATCTCGCCGTGTCCGAGGAGACGGACGACAGCTTCATCCAGTTCAGCCTCCTGCCCATCCAACGCGGGTCCTTCACCAACGCGCCGCCGGAAGGACTGCTCAAACTGGTCGAAGACCGGAAGGATCTCGTTTACTACGACTGGGAAATCACGCAGGCGCGACTGGGGCAGTTGAAGCTGATCTTCCAGCTCGCGACCCTGTTTTCGGAGACGCCCAAGATGGCGGCCAACCTCGCCACCGACAAATGGATCACGGCGGTCGAAAAGAGCCTGGGCAACACCGCCACAGAACTGACGCAGGCCAACCCGCGCGAACTGAACCTGGTCCGCCGCTCGCACCTCGGCTTGTCGGCCTTTGAGATCATGACGCTGGGCTACTGGATCGGCGGCAAGGACTTTCCCCTCAGCCGGGCGAAACTGCCCTTCCTGCCCCTGCGCAAAGGCATCGGGGGCCCGGCGATGCCGGGAGTCCCGGCCGCGCCTCCCGTTCCTCGGGCGAAACCCGATGCTCCCAAACCCAACGCCACCGCGCCCGCTCCAAAGGCGCCCCGCGCCACCGCGCCCCTGGCTCCAAACGCGCCTGCGCCTACCAAGCGGCAGCCTCTCTGACCCATGTTGAAACTCGGCGTCAACATTGACCATGTCGCCACCCTCCGGGAGGCGCGCTACCGCGGCCGCGAGTCCGGCGAACCCGACCCTGTCGCCGCGGCGCTGGCCTGTGAAGACGCCGGCGCCCATGGCATCACGGCGCACCTGCGCGAGGACCGGCGGCACATCCTGGACCGCGACGTCCGCGCGCTGCGTGAGGCGATCGGCACGCGACTGAATCTGGAAATGGCCAACACGCCGGAAATCCTCGGCATCGCCCTTGACCTCAAGCCGGACATTGTCTGCATCGTTCCTGAACGCCGTGAAGAGGTCACCACGGAGGGCGGATTGGACGTCAAGGGCCACCTCGCCTCGCTCAGCGAAGCGCGCGCCCGCCTCAACGACAAGGGCATCGAGGTAAGCCTGTTCATCGCTCCCGATGAAGAGCAGATCGACGCCGCCGCCCGGACCGGCAGCCAGTTCATCGAACTGCACACCGGCTCATTCGCCGAGACATTCGAAGACGAGTCAGAACGCGAACGCGAGGTGGCCCGACTGGTTTCAGGCGCGCAACAGGCGCACGATCTGGGCCTCCGTGTCAACGCCGGTCACGGGCTGACCTGCGCGAACCTGCCCGCGATCTTCCCCGTCCCCCATCTGGTCGAACTCAACATCGGCCACCACCTTGTCAGCCGCTCCGTGACCGTCGGATTGGCCGCCGCCGTGAAGGAGATGCTCGCGGTGATAGCGGGATATCCGAATGACGGTTGATCAGGGTTGGACCCATTCCGGGACCTCACCGTCCCCCGTCGGTTCTCCCTGAAGCAGCCACGTCAGATTGAACCGCGCCACGGTGGAGCCGCCTTCGGGACCGCCTTCGAAATGCAGGTAGATCCAGCCCTCGCTCGGGGTCCCCGGTCGGCCGGCGTTCAGGGAGGAATAGGCGCTCTTCCCATCGTGGACCAACCGCTTCACCGGCCAGGTCCGGCCGCCGTCGAAGCTCGCCCAGACGGTCGCGCGCTCCCGGACGGGACGGGAGGTGTCAATATTGCTGAAAACCAGGATGTCGCGATCCTCCACCGGGAGCCGGACCAGGCCGCCCATGCAGCCGTAGGATCGATGTTGATGACCGTCCGGCAAAATTTCAACGATGCGCCAGTCCGTCCAGGTGTGGCCACCGTCGCGGCTCCACGCCTCCCGCCGCCGCGTGTTCTTCGGACGTTCCTGCCAATGCACGCGGGAATTGTAATAGATCCGGCCATCGGACAACTCGGCCATTGTCGCCTCGCCCGTGCCGTTCTCGGGAAAGGGATCGCTGGTCCGCCAGGTCCTGCCGCCGTCGTCGCTGTAGACGGCCCCCGTGTAATGACTCGGCCATTCATCGCGATGGTTGCGTTTCCCGTAATAACGCGAAGGACGCAACAGACGCCCCTTGTGCGGCCCATGCCGCAGGGTAATCCCGTGTTCGTTCATGTGCATCGAAGGCGCGTTGCCCCGCGAATCAGGATGAACCACCGGCTTCTCGGCGGTCCAGGTCCTGCCGTCGTCGCGGCTGCGATGGATCGTCAAAGGCGCGGGCGGATGAGTGTCTTCGACGAACGCCAGAATATCCCCGGTGTTCTCATCCACAGTCGTCCCGCCGCCGTGGAAGCCCGGATTGGCGATGGTGATTTCCGGTCCCCAGGTCAAACCGCCATCCTCGCTGCGGCGCACCCGCACGTGCTTGTTGCCCCAGGTGGCAATGAGCGTCCCCTCCAAGGTCACCACAAGGTTCGGGAACCGCTCGTCCTTGAAGACCTGTTGCAGGGCCATCTCCGACTTTCGCAGAAACAGGGCAAGATCGCCTTCGGTCGCGGCGGTCCGGCGCAATCCGTCGGCGAGGATCCGCGAGGCCACCTCCGCGCCCACGATCCGGCAGCCTTCCGGGGACAGGTGAATTCCATCGTCGCGCAACAACCGGCTGGGGTCGTTCCGCTTCATGAAGGCGTTCAAATCATTGACCTCGATCCCCATTCCCTCCGCAATCTCCCTCGCCCGGGCGTTGAAACGATCGACGTCTTCGTTGCGCCGGACGACGCGCCCGTAACCCTTGGACACCGCCTGCCGTTCCTCCATCACGGCGGTCGTGAGGGCAAAGATGATCCTGGCGTCGGTCTTCTCCTTCAGCTTCGCAAAGATGGCGCGGAGATTCTTGTCATAGGTTTCCAGCGTGTGCCGGGTCCTGCCGGACTTGGCATCGAGGAACATGTCGTGAAGACCCACGTTGATGTGCACGACCGCCGGTTTGCCGCCGGCTTCCTTCAGCCAGCGGTCAAGATTCTGCAAGGTGTAGGCGGTGTGCGCGCAGTTGTCCTTTGGGGACCAGACATCGGCGCGCCCCTTCAACTCCGCCTTCACCGCGGCCTGGTAGTTCATGCGGATCGAATCCCCCAGCAACACGACCAAGAGGGCGGGCTCCGCAGCGGACAAGGGAAACGCGACGGCAAGAAACAGCGAAAGGAAAAGAAGGCGGAACGATTTCATGAGCCGCCGACTCTGAAACAGAAACCCGCGGGTGGAAACGCGAATCTTCAGGAATGCATCACCTGTCCGCCGTCGATGTTGAGCGTCTGGCCGGTGATATTGAGCGCGTGCCTCGAGGCAAGGTAGACCGCCATGGCTGCAAACTCCCCCGTTTCCTGCCATCGCCCCAACGGCGCCACCTTCCGGATCTTCTCATCCGCCCAGGTGTCGTGGCTGACGCGCTCCGTTTCCGGCAGGCCCTCCATGGAAGCGGCCCAGACCGATCGGTTCAATTCCGTCTTCACCATGCCCGGGGAAAGCGCGTTCGCCCGAATGCCATGGGGCGCGAGATCGCGGGCGCAGCACTGCATGAAGTTGATCAATCCCGCCTTGGCCGCGCTGTAGGGCGGATCCGTAGGCGAACCCATCTGCCCGGCGACAGAGACCAGAAACAGGAAGGAGCCGCGTTTGCGCCCGATCATCAACGGGGCAAACGCATGCGCCACGTTCACCGCGCCAAGCAGGTTCACCTCGAGAACCCTCGGCCAGTCGCCGGGCTCCAGATTCCAGAAGGGAAAACCGGTCTTGCCCGAGCCGACGCCGACAGAAAAGACCACATGATCCACCGCGCCAAGGCCGTCGGCAAATGCCCGCACCGCCTCGAAATCCATCACATCGCCGGCCTCGATTTCAAAGGACGCTTCGGATCTGTCGCATACGGCAAGGTCAAACCCGGTCACCTCGGCCCCTTCGGCTACGAAGGCTTCGGCGATCGCCCGGCCGATTCCCTTCGCCGCCCCGAAAACGACAACCCGTTGTCCTGTCAGATCGAGATTCATGGGTTTGTGCTGCGCGTCGAGTGGACGAAATACGGTTCAAATCCGGCCGTTGTCGATGAGGCGCGCCCGGCCGAACCGGACGGCGAGGGCCATGTGCGCTCCGCGGGTCACGCGCGACAGCGGAACGAGTGTGTCAGGATCGAAGAACTCCACGTAGTCCAGTCGCGCGTCCGGTTCCTCGGCGACCTGTGCGGCAACCAACCGTTTGAGCCGTTTCGCGGTGACACTCCCGCCGTGCCGCACAACCTCACGGACCCGCTTGATGGAACGGAACAGGACGGTCGCCTGCCCCCGCTCGACCGGGGTGAGATAGGCGTTGCGCGAACTCATCGCCAGCCCGTCCTTCTCCCGAACGGTGGGAGCGACCTCGATCTTCACGGGGAAATTCAGATCGCGCACCATGCGCCGGATCACCGCCGCCTGCTGAAAGTCCTTGGCTCCGAAGATCGCGACATCCGGTTGGGTGAGGTTGAACAGTTTCGCCACCACTGTCGTGACGCCGCGGAAATGCGTTGGCCGCGATTCCCCCTCCATGCCTCTCGCCAGGGCCGTGTCCTCGACGTGGCAGCTGAACTTCTCTTCTGGATCGGAGGCGTACATGTCCGCGTCGTCCGGAAGGAACACCACATCGGCGCCGCTCTCCCGACAAAGCCTGAGGTCCCGGCGTTGGTCGCGGGGATACCGTTCGAAATCTTCGCCGACGCCAAACTGCGCCCGGTTCACGAACAACGTGACAACGACCGCGCCGTCTTTTCCCGCCCGTGTCCGCGCCCGCCGGATCAGGCTGAGATGCCCCTCGTGAAGAAACCCCATGGTGGGGACCACGACGATGCGCCGGCCTTCCCGCCGAAGGCGGAGAGCCAGCCGTTGCATTAGCCCGGGATTCCTGATCTGCCGCATGACCGGAGAAGGTGTAAAACAAAACGACCGCGAAGGAAATCCTCCGCGGCCGGTGAAAACAATGGGCGGCTCAGCCCTGCTTGAAGAAGATCGGCGAGCCCTGCGGCGGATGCATCTCGTGGGCGCAGGGCTGATTCGTGGGCGCGCTGGCCTCCCGCTCGTTCTGCTGCACGAGATTGTTGGCCAACATGAAGGCCTCGACCTCCTCGCCGCTCACATCCGCCAGCATCCTGCCGTCAATCTCGACACAGGGGCTGAGCATCTGCCCGCTCTTCTCTATCATCTCCTGCCGCTGGGCGGGATCGTTGATGATGTCGCGGTCCTCGTACTCCAATTCATACTTCTGCATGATGGCGCGGACGCCCATGCTCCAGCCGCACTGCGGCTTCAGGTAGGCAATGATCTTTGGTTGTTCCATGATGTTTGAAAGGTTTGCTTTTCTTGCTGTCGAGTGACCACAATTTAAACCATAGGCTGGAATGTCGCGTCAACAAAAGTCGGGAAATTCATTGACGCACGTGTCTTGGAAACCCGCTTTTTCGTGAGAAACCGACCCAGACCATGAAAAAACCCCGCTCCATGCGCTGGAGCGGGGTTTCAAGCGGACTTGCCGCGAAAGGATTACCCCGCCGTAAATGCCGTGTGTAACAGTTCCTTTGAACTGGGTAGAAACAGGTGGAACCCGCATGGTGACTTTCGCCTTCCAACAAAGGCCTGACGGCCACCAACCAGTGGTTGAGGCTCCGAGTTCTCGTGATTA
>JAYPFK010000026.1:102378-104678 GCA_038126235.1 Verrucomicrobiales bacterium | reverse complement strand
GGTGGAGCCATGGCTGATACCATCAGCGTCCAGGGCGTGGACGCCGCCTTCGACGCCGACCTCACCGTCAGCGCGGCCGGCATGGGCGACACGGTGAAGTTTGAGACCAACGCGACGGACATCGGATCCGGCAACCTCGCGGTCACTGCGGGCGGGGGCGTCACGGTCACCAAGGGTATCTCCACCACTGGCTCCATCGACTTCAACAGCGACGTCGCCAACAACGCCGCGGTCACCATCAGCGGCGGCGCCGGCGTCACCGTCGAAGGCATGAGCGGTTCGGCCGCCATCGACATTGACGCCACTAGCGGAACGATAACAGTCAACGGCTCCATCGCTCCCAGCGTGAATGTGGGAGTGAACCTTGGCGGGCAGACCATCAGCGTCGCAGGAACCGGCTCCATCGCGGCCACCGGCAGCGGCACGGTGACCCTGGACGCCACGAAGAACGTCTCTCTCGCCTCCGGCTCCAGCGTAACGACAGTCAATGGCGCGCTGACCGTCAAGGGCAACGCCGCCGGAGGCGCGACGGGCGCCTTTGTGGGCGTGAAACTGACCAACGCCCTGCTGAAATCCACCGGCATGGGTTCCATCACTGTGAACGGCACAGGGGGGGATACAAGTCACGCCAACTTTGGCGTGCTTATTGAATCAGGATCCAGCGTGGACACGGTTGCGGGATCTGGGGATATCTCGATCGTTGGTCTGGGTGGCAACGGAGCGATGAGTCTCAACAATACCGGGGTTGTGGTCAGAAACTCAAATTCAAGCATACGCGCTTCCACCGGCAAGATCGACATCGACGGGCAGGTTGCGAACACCGGCTCTGGAGCTCGGGGTGTTCATGTCTTGGACAGCGCATTTATTGAATCGACAGGTTCGGGAGATATCGAGATCACCGGCGTGGGAGCCGCATCCACATCGAGCAGCGAAGGCGTTCTTTTGCAGGATGCCGGCAATGGAACAGGCGTGCTGGTTGCCAAGGACGG
Organism: Verrucomicrobiales bacterium; assembly: GCA_038126235.1. GTDB lineage: Bacteria > Verrucomicrobiota > Verrucomicrobiia > Limisphaerales > JAYPEY01 > JAYPEY01. The sequence goes on along the minus strand of JAYPFK010000026.1, from coordinate 103,689 downwards.
CGCCGTCACTGTTTCCGGCACGGGAGGAGGATCCGGCAATACGAATCATGGCGTGTCGATTGCGAACGGGGGCGATGTGATTTCAACGGGCAGCGCATCCCTCTCACTAAACGGTGTCGCGTCCTCCGCGACGTCGTCTGGCATCGCAATTGGATTGGGAACCGGCACGGCCGTCGTTGGCGGGGGGACATTTTCTGGGGCGCTTACACTTGAATCGGACAAGGTTTTCATTGTTGATGCCCTCTTGCAGTCGAGCGGCGCGTTGAAGATCCAGCCCAAGACGGCGACGAGCATGGATCTCGGCTTTGATGGCGGGACGGGTGTTCTGCATCTCAATGACGCCGAACTGGGCAAACTGGCCGACGGCTTCAGTTCCATCACCTTTGGCCGCGCCACCACGACGACCACAACGATCAACACCATCGCCGTGAACGATCCGGTGACCATCTTCGGCTCGCCCATCAACGATGCCGACATGGTGGACATCAACGCGGGCACGGACAACGTATCCCTGCAGGGCAACGTCGCCCCCGGGGCTTCCCCGGGCATCCTGACGATCACCGGCAATCTCGTCCTCGATTCCACGGATACGGCAACCATGGAGTTTGGCGCGGGCGCGCCCGTGGCGGGCACGACGCACGACCAGATCAAGGTCACGGGCACGGTGACGCTGGGCGGAGCCAAGCTCAACCTGACAGGCATGGGGCAGATCCTGACCTCGACACAGGAGGTGATCCTGATCGACAACGACGGGGGCGACGCGGTGAGCGGCGTGTTCAAGAATGCGGCGGGCACGGTGAATCTCAACGAGGGCGCCGACATCACGATCGGAGCCTTCAAGGGTGAGATCACCTATGTGGGCGGCGACGGCAACGAGGTGGCCCTGATCCCCTCGACGGTGTCGGTAAGCGTGACCGATAACCGCGCCGACACGGACGAGAATACGACTGGCACGGTGGACTTCACCTTCACGCGCACGGGCCCGACGACCGACGAGATCACGCTCAACTTCACCACCAGTGGCACGGCCAAGCTCTCGGACGGGCAGGCCGACGCCGACTACGCGGCCAGTTCCGGGGCGATGAATGCGCTGTCCATCGCTGACGGGGCCAGCACGGTGAAGATACTGGCGGGAGCCACCTCGGTGACGGTCAAGGTCGATCCGACCGGGGACAACAAGGTGGAGTTGGACGAGACGCTGACCCTGACGATCAACAACGGCACGGGCTACAAGCCGGCCACGGGCGCCGGGGCGACCAAGAGCGGCACGATCGCCAACGACGACAGCGCCACGATCACGGCCGCGGGCAA
>JAYPFK010000026.1:0-102278 GCA_038126235.1 Verrucomicrobiales bacterium | reverse complement strand
CCAAGAGCGGCACGATCGCCAACGACGACAGCGCCACGATCACGGCCGCGGGCAACACGGTGAAGGAGGAGCACAGCAACTCCGGGGCGAACAAGGATCCGGACATGACCTTCACACTGACGCTGAGCGCGCCGGTGGACGTGGACGTGAAGGTGGACATCGCGACCACCAACGGCGGGGAGGCGACGACGACGGACAATGACTTCACGGCGGTCGGGGCGACGACCAAGACCTTCAACGCGACGGCGGCCGGAGGGACGCCCAACCAGCCGACGCAGATCGTGGTGATCACCTCCGACGACGTCGATGAACGCGGCGGGGGGCATCTGGATTCGGAGACGCTTCAGGCGGCCTTGAGCAGCCTGGTCGCCGGCGGACGCAACGTGAGTCTCGGAGCGGTGACGCCGGGTCAGATCACCAACGACGACTTTGACACCGAGATCGTCAGCCACACCGACACCAACGATCCCTCCGAGCACGGGGAGAACTTCGACATCAGCTGGACGGTGCAGGTGGTCAACGTGGCCAGCGCGTCCAACCCGGCGGTCCCGGCGACCGCGGGCAAGCTTCGGGAAGACGAGATCGGCGGGGCGGCGGCGCAGTTTGGCGCGACCCAGGCCGCGCCGAACTTCACGGCGACCGACAGCCTGGCGGGCACGCTGCGGGACGCGACGATGCGGGCCAGCTACGCCGGTGAGATGAACGCGTTGGGGAACAACCACAACCCCTCGCAGCACGACATCATGCACGTGGTGAACAACATCCCGACCTTCGCGCTGCGGACCGGGCCGATCACAGTCAACGGGCAGGCCACGGGCTACAACGGGCAGAACCTCACCGTGCAGAGCGACTCGGCCGGAACCAAGGCCTTCACCATCAGCGACTACACCGAACAGACCAACGCCGACCGGCACGATGGCGCGGCCAACGACAACACGGAGGAGGGGCAGACCGTGAGCTTCACCGTGACCGTGACCGAGGTCAACGGCGGCGCGGTCACGCCGATGAACAATCCCTTCACCATGGCGGGGCAGCCGGCCATCGCCGACAGCGCGGGCGCGGGCTTCGCCAATCAGAACCTCACCTTCACGACCAAGCCCGGCGCGGCGGCCATCGTGACCCTGGAGGTGACGGCGACCGACGATGGGGAGGACCTGGCGGGCAACGGCGCGCAGATCAGCGCGGCGCAGGAGTTCTGCATCAGCGTCTACGGGGTGCAGCCCTTCGCGGGCGACCTGCTGATCGCCGACCGGGGCAGCCGAGTCTACACCGGGGAGCTGCTGCTGGTGCACACCAACGCCGGGAGCATGACCTATCCCACCCAGAACATGATCGACGACACGCTGGTGGACGCCTACGAGGTCGCGATCCGAACCAACAGCACGGCGTTGCCGGGCAAGAGCTTCCTGGAGTATGTCGTCTTGGACTACGAGACGATCGTTTCGGCCAAGGGCCGTGGGCGGCAGGGGCTCTTCGGGGTGAACGCGGTGAGCCAGGGGCGGCGGACGATTTCCACGGGCCAGTTCTTCCAGGTTCCCTTGGCGTTGGACCTGCTGCCCTTCGATTCTGGCGCCAACGCGGGCAATCTGGCGATCGCCGACGCGGAATACGAGCCGGCGCTCTCGAAGATCATCCTGGTGGATCCCGCGCAACCCGACGGAGCCAACCAGACGCTGCTGACGCAGGGCGGGGAACTGTTCTTCACGACGGGTCTGACGGTGGGTCCGGAGGGCGCTCCCGCCGGAGTAGCGGGGCAGATCTTCGTGACGGACGTGGGCAACGTTTTCGGCAAGACGGTCAACAAGAACGACAACCCGCGCAAGATCGTGAAGGTGGATCCGACGACGGGCGCCCAGACGTTGTTGGTGAGTGAGATCAACGACTTCACGATCCCGATCACCAACGGGATGATCACCAACCTCTACCACCCGACGGGGATCGACGTGGATCGCACCACGGGCGACCTGTATGTGGCCGACAGTTTCAGCAAGACGATCTGGAAGCTGGCGCACATGGGAGGCGGGGCCTACGCGGCGGCGCTGGAGGCGGTTTCCCTGGACGCGGACTTCCTGCAGCCTGTGCACCTGACGGTGGATCAGACCGGGGCGTTCCTGTATGTGACGGACGGGGCGACGATCGCGCCGGGCGCGGCCTACGCTGCGGGGACGCGGCTGCTGCACCGGGTGACGCTGGGGGCGGATCCGCTGACCAACTCGGACGTGTTCAGCCAGGACGGGTTCTTCAAGGAGCCCCGGGGCATCGAACTGATCCCGATCGATCCCTTGACGGGCAATTAGCGGGGCCGCTGTAGCGGCGGTCTGTGACCGCCGGCGTTTACCGCGCGACTTGAATTGAAAGCCCGGCCCTTCGGCCGGGCTTTTTCTTTTCGAAGGACACGGCGGGAGTCGTTACTGCCGGCTCGGGAACGCGCTGCCGAACGCCCCTTCGCCCCCTCCCCCGCCGCCGCTTCCTGAGCCCCAATCTGAGGCTCCCGGTTTTCCCGACGCCGTGCCGTAGGGCGACAACCAAATCACTTGAGTTCCGACGTCGATACAGTAGCGTTGGGGCCACGAGTGAACCGCGGCTCAATTCACGCTTCCCAAGCCCCGCCTGCGGTCGTTTGTCGTCACCCTGTGAGCGCTGAGAACGACAACCAACCCACAGCTCCCTGCCCGGAGCCGATGTCGCCCGACATGGCTCCCGGCGCCTCGGAACCGCCCCTCGCGAAACCTGCCCCACGGGAAACCCGGGACGAGCTTGAACTCCGGGCGCTGGAGCGCACCGCCGAACTGATCAAGGCCAACGAGGACCTGCGGCGGGAGATCGCCCATCGCAAGCAGGTCGAAAAGACCCTGCGCGAACGCGAGGAGTTCTTCCGGCTCCTTTCCGACAACATGACGGACATGGTCGCCGTGATCGATCGCGACGGCCGCCGACTCTACAACAGCTCGTCCTACACGAACGTCCTCGGAGACGCGGAAGCCCTCCATGGGACCGACTCCTTCGCCGACATCCACCCGGACGATCTGGAGCGCATGAAGGCGATCTTCCGGCGGACGTTCGAAACCGGCGTCGGGCAACGCGCGGAATATCGTTTTCTCCTCCCCGACCGCTCGGTCCGCTATGTCGAGTCCCTCGGCAGCGTCATCAAGGACGAGAACGGCGAGGTTTCCAAGCTCGTGGTGGTTTCTCGTGACATGACCGAGCGCCGACAGGCCGAGAGTCAGCTCAACCGCTTGGCCACCGCCATGGAGGCCGCCGCCGAGGCCATCATCATCACCGACGCCCGGCAGGCGATCGAATACGTGAACCCGGCCTTTGAACACCTCACCGGCTACTCCGAAGACGAGGTTGTCGGCCGCACCCCCCTCTCGCTCAAGCAGGCCGACGAGGAGAAACTGGCGGAATACAAGCGCGCATGGGAGAGGCTGAAGCAGGGGATCGCCTGGTCCGGATCCCTGACCGACCACCGACGCGACGGATCCCCCTTCTCCGCAGAGGAGACCATTGCGCCCATCCGGGACAACGAGGGTGTCCTGATCGGCTTCGTCGCCGTCATCCGCGACATCACCGCACGCCGGCGCGCCGAAGAGAAGGTCCGCAAGCTGAACGAGGAACTTGAAACCCGCGTTGAGCAACGCACCGAACAACTCGAAAGCGCCTACCGGGAGCTGGAGGCCTTCTCCTACTCGGTGTCCCACGACCTCCGCGCCCCGCTCCGGGCCATAGACGGCTTTTCGCGCATCCTGCTGGATGAACATTCCAAGGACCTGTCCCCCGAGGGCCAACGCCTGCTTTCCCGCGTGCGCACAAACACGCTCCAGATGGGCCAGTTGATCGATGATCTGCTCGCGTTCTCCCGCCTCGGACGCCAGTCATTGACCCGGCAGACCACGCATCACAGGGAGGTGATCGACCGCGCCCTGGAAGATCTGACCGAGGAGACGCGAACCGTGGAACTGCGGATCGGCGAACTCCCAGATTCTCCCGCCGACCCCGCCCTGCTCAAGCAGGTCTACGCCAACCTTCTTTCCAACGCCTGCAAGTTCAGCCGTGAATCCAAGCCGCCGACCGTCGAAGTCGGCTCGACCCAAAGCGACGGCGAAACCGTCTACTTCGTGCGCGACAACGGCGTGGGCTTCGACGCCCGTTACGAGGACAGACTGTTCGGGGTCTTCCAACGGCTGCACCGGGCCGAGGATTACGAGGGAACCGGCGTCGGACTCGCGATCGTGCAGCGCATCGTGCAACGTCACGGCGGCCGCATCTGGGCCGAGGGCCGCCCCGGCGATGGCGCGACCTTTTACTTCACCCTTGAAGGAGCGGATGCCGTCCATGAATGACAACGTCGACATCCTGCTCGTCGAGGACAATCCGAACGACGTGGAATTGACCCTGCACACCCTGCGCCGACGCGACCCCGCCATCCGGGTCGAGGTGCTGCGCGACGGCGAGGAGGCGATCGACCGGGTCTTCTGCACCGGCGCCTACGCCTCCCGGAACATCCTCGACCAACCCCGCTGCATCCTGCTCGACCTCAAGCTGCCCAAGGTGGGCGGCATCGAGGTTCTCCGCCAGATCAAGACCGACGAGCGCACCCGCGGAATCCCCGTCGTCGCCCTGACCACCTCGACCGAGGCCCGCGACATCGCCGAATGTTACCGGGCCGGGGCCAACAGCTTCATCTCCAAACCCGTGGATTTCGAGGAATTCAACCACGCCCTCCGACAGATCGGAGACTACTGGCTCAAACTCAACACCCCCGCAACACCCTGAGTTCGCATGTCCGTGCCCCTGAGAATCCTGATCGTAGAAGACCGCGAGGACGACGCTGAACTGCTGCTCCATGAACTGCGCCGCGTCGGCTACGAGCCCGATTGGCATCGCGTCGAAACCGAAGCTGATTTTGTCGCCCGGCTGGACCCCGGACTGGACATGATCCTGGCGGATTTTCGCCTTCCCGGCTTTGACGCGCTGCGCGCCCTGGAATTGCTCAAGGAGCGCCAGTCCGAGGTTCCCCTGATCGTTGTCACGGGCGCCCTCGGAGACGAGACCGCCGTCGAATGCCTGACCCGGGGCGCCGCCGACTACCTGCTGAAGGACCGCCTCGCCCGTCTCGGTCAGGCCGTCGCCCGCGCCATCAAGGAACGCCGGTTCCGGGAGGAGAAACTGCAGTCGTCGCGCATCATCCGCGAGGCGGAGAAACAGTATCGCAGCATCTTTGAGAACGCCGAGGAAGGCATCTTCCAGATCGAGGAAACCGGCCGTTTCCTCGTCGCCAATCCCGCTGGCGCCCGCATCCTCGGCTACGACTCCCCGCAGGAACTGATCGCAAACCTGATCGACACGCAGAACCGCTTCCATGTCGATCCCGACCGACGCGCCGAACTCCGGAGGATCCTGGAGACGGAGCGCTTTGTGCGCGGTTTCGAAGCCCGCGTCTACCGGTGGGACGGGTCCATCATCTGGGTCACGATCAGCGCGCGCGCCGTTCTCAGCAAGGAGGGCAAACCCTCCCATTGCGAATGCACCATGCAGGACATCTCCCAGCGCAAGGCGGCGGAGGACAAGATCCGCGCCCAGGCCGACCTGCTCAACCTCGCCCATGACGCCATCGTCGTGCGCGACATGGACGAGACCATCCGCTATTGGAACCGCAGCGCCGAAATACTCCACGGCATGTCCGCGGAAACCGTCATCGGCAAGAACGTCACCTCCCAGATCTACAAGGACCGGCTGGACATCTTCACTGCGCGGGAGCAACTCCTCCGCACCGGCGACTGGCAGGGGGAACTCCGGCTCAATTCCCAGATGGGCGCCGAGCGCATCGTGGCGAGCCGATGGACCCTGGTCCGGGATGATGCCAACAACCCCAGATCCATTCTGGTCATCGACACGGACATCACCGAAAGGAAGGAACTGGAGAGACATGTCCTGCGCTCCCAGCGGATGGAAAGCATCGGAACGCTTGCCAGCGGCATCGCGCACGACCTCAACAACATCCTCACCCCCATCCTCGCCTCCACCGCCCTGCTCCGCGCCGCCCCCTCAAAGGACACCTTCGAACGCACGCTGGGAACCATCGAGAACAGCGCGCGGCGGGGCGCGGAGATCGTCAAGCAGGTGCTCACCTTCGCGCGTGGAGCGGATGGCAATCGCGAACCCATCGCGGTCATGACGCTGGTTCACGAGGCGGCCGAGATCGCCCGCAAGACCTTCCCCAAATCCGTCGTCGTCCGCGAGAACGAGGCCAAGGACATCTGGCCCGTCATGGGCGACTCCACGCAGATCGAGCAGATGCTCGTCAATCTCTGCATCAATGCCCGCGACGCCATGCCCGACGGCGGCGAGATATCGCTGGGAGCGCGCAACGTCAACCTCGCCGCCGGCGACCGGGACCTCAACGTCGATGTCGCCCCCGGCCCCTACGTGGAACTCTCGGTGGCGGACACCGGCAGCGGCATTCCCGAGCACATCGTCGAGAAGATCTTCGATCCCTTCTTCACCACGAAGGAACAGGGCCAGGGCACGGGGCTGGGCCTCTCCTCCCTTGTGGGCATCCTCAAGGGCCACAAAGGAGCCGTGAAAGTCGACAGCGCCGTCGGAGTCGGCTCCTGCTTTCGCCTCTACCTGCCCGCCCGCCCGAATGCCGACGCGCCCGACTACACCCCCGGAGCCGACCATGTCGAGATCGGGGACGGGGGACTGATCCTGATCGTCGATGACGAACCCAGCGTCCTGGAAATCACCGAGACCATCCTTGAAGCCGCCGGTTACGACGTCATCGTGAAGCGGAACGGCCTGGAGGCCCTCGAGGTCTTCCAGAAGCGGGGCTCCGAGATCACCGCGATCCTCACCGACCTCCTCATGCCCGCCATGGACGGCAAGGAACTGATCCGGTCCGTCCTCGAGATCGATCCCCAGGCGCGCGTCATGGCTTTCAGCGGTTATATCAACGACGAGAACCGGGTCGCCAAGTTGGAGGAACTCCACGATCTTGGCGTGAAGACCTTTCTGCAGAAACCCTTCCGCGCCGAACAACTCCTGCATTCCCTGGAGATCACCCTGAACTGACCCGCGCTTCGCCGACGCTCCATGATCCTCCGCCCCGCCACTCGCGACGCATTGTCGACCGCCTTGCGGGCGGCCTCCGAGACCGGCCGGCGGATCAAAGGCTACGACCTGGCATCCTTGGCTGAACTGGTCCACCACACCCCCGAGGACATGACCGTCGCGACCGAGGCCGGCATGTCTCTCGCCGATCTCCAGACCCGACTTCGTTCCCGCGGACAGTGGCTGCCCGTCGACCCCCCCAACCCGGACTCGCTTTCGATCGGCGCGCTCCTGGCGGCCAATCCCTCCGGCCCCCGGAGGTTCGGCTACGGAACCGTCCGCGAACACCTGATCGGCGTCCAGGCCGTCCTGCCCGACGGTCGCCTGATCAAGGCCGGCGGCAACGTCGTCAAGAATGTCGCCGGCTACGATCTCTGCCGGCTCTTCGTGGGCAGCCGGGGAGCCCTCGGATGCATCGTGGAGGCGACCTTCAAACTGTGGCCGCTCCCCGGCGCGGAACGCTTCGTCAAGGCCGCGCCCGGTTCGCTCCAGCAAGCCGAAGCCCTCACGAAAAAGCTGCTCGCGTCCAACCTGTCGCCCATTGCGATCGACTGGGCAGGCGGCCGCGAGGCCCCGCCCGAAGTCATCGTCGGATTCGCCGGTTCGGAGGCCGAGGCGCGTTGGCAGGCAGAACGCGCCGTGGAGATGGGCTTCGACCGCGAAGGCGACCTCTCGCACGAAACCGCATTCTGGGAGAAGCCGGCGGCAGCTTCACCGGTCCGGACCGTTTCCGTCCTTCCGTCCCGTCTTGCTGAAACGCTGGAAGCGCTCGAACCGGGCTCCTACGTCGCACGCGCCGGCAACGGGCAGATCCACTTTCGTGGAGGATCCCCCGTGCAGGCTCCGGACAACCTTCCCCTGGACCTCCTTCGCCGCCTCAAAAAAACCTACGATCCCAACGGCATCCTGCCCGCCCCGCCATGGCTGTGATCGAAGCCCCATCACGCGAGCGCTTCCTCGACGAGAAGCAGGCCCTGACCTGCATCCATTGCGGATTGTGTCTTTCCTCCTGTCCGACCTATCTCGAAACCGGCGACGAGAACGATTCCCCCCGCGGCCGCGTCCATCTGATGCGCGCGCTTCAGGACGGCCGGCTCGACCTGTATGGCGCCGCAGTCACCCACATCGACCGCTGCCTGGGCTGCCGCGCCTGCGAGGCCGCCTGTCCCAGCGGCGTTCCCTACGGCGGACTTCTCGAATCGACCCGCGACCACATTGAAAAGCGTCACCGCCGCAGCCTCTTCCAGATCCTCCTCCGCCGGTTCGCGATTGAGGGGATCTTTCCCCACCCCTGGCGATTGAAGCTCGCACTCCTCCCCGCCCTGCTCGTTCGGGGACTGAGGCTTCGGGGCCTGCTGCCCCGGTTTCTGCGCGACGCGCTCGACCTTCTTCCCGACAACTGGGCGTCGGACGATTCCGCGGCCCTCGACCAGCAGGTCGCCGCGCCGCGTAAAGGCCGCGTCGGCTTCATCGACGGCTGTGTGATGACTGTGCTCTTCGCCCGGACCAACGCCAACAGCATCCGCCTCCTCAACGCGGCCGGCTTTGAGGTCGTCATCCCCAAAGGGCAAGGCTGCTGCGGCGCCCTGCACGCCCACAGCGGCCGCCTCAACGAGGCCCGCGAAGCGGCCCGCCGCAACATCGACGTCTTCGAACACACGGAACTCGACGCCATCGTCATCAACGCCGCCGGCTGCGGCTCCACACTCAAGGAATACGCCCATCTGCTCAAGGACGACCCCGGTTATGCCGACAAGGCACGGACCTTCAACGAACGCGTCCGCGACCTCACAGAATTCCTGATCGAACACCCGGTCAAGGACCTGGCCGCGCTGCGGCAGGGCCACGCGCACACACCAGGACACTCACACCTGGCCACGCACAAGGTCACCTACCACGACGCCTGCCATCTCGCGCATCCGCAGGGCATCACCCGGCAACCGCGCGAACTCGTCCGCGCCGTCGCCGGCGATCGCTTCGTCGAACTGCCCCAGTCGGACGTCTGCTGCGGCAGCGCCGGAACCTACAACCTCACCGAACCGGAAATGGCCGAACGCCTCCAGAGCCGCAAGATCGAGAACATCCTCAAGACCGGCGCGCTCACCGTCGTGACCTCGAATCCCGGCTGCCTCCTCCAACTCCAGGCCGGCCTCCGCAAGGCCGGGCGCCCCGACATCAGGGCCCTTCACATCGCCGACTTCCTCTGCGGCGACGACGATTGACCGGCGCGCGGAAATACGCCTCGCCGCCTGTCAAGTCTTCAGTCGTTTTTCCCAAACCTGAAAGGCGTTGACTCAACCGGCGGCGGCGAAAAGGGTTCTTCCCGCGCGACGCGAGCACGGCGTCGACACCCTTGTGATGAACGTTCCGGACAACCACCGAGCAGACGCGATCGAACGCTTCCTCGGCCAGCAGCACCCGCTGGTCGAACAGCTGGAGTCCGCCGACGGCCTGTCCGACATGCACGCGCTGGCCGAAGAGCTCACCTCCCGGACCGCGGCGACGGAGCCGACCCTGCGCCGCTTCCTCGAATGCTACCGCGACGAACTGCTCATCCCCTCCGAGTTGGCGGCCATCCATCGCGCGCACGACCACGCCCTCCGCAATGAAACCCGCGAGCTCATCGCCTTCGACGCATCGCTGACCGGCGCCCAGCAACCCGCCTCCCTCGCCGCCGCCAGCCGGCGGATCGGCCGCCACCAACTCGCCCGCCTCCGCCCCCTGCGCGATCAGCGACTCGTCCAGCGCTACCTTGCCGCCGTTGAGGAAGGCGACGCCCACGGCTGGCACACCCTCGTCTACGGCGTGACCCTCGCCGTCTATTCCCTTCCGATCCGACAGGGTTTGTATGCCTACGCCGCGAAGGCCCTAGAGGGCTTTCTCAAGTCCGGATCCAGCCCCCTGCGAAGCGACGAGTCCGCCGCCAACGAGTGGTTGGGCGAACTCCTGCTCCCCGTCCCCGCCGCCATCGAGAGCCTGATCGCCGAGGAAGCGTGGGAATACGCGGAGGGCTGAGACCGAAGAAAGGACGAGCGTCAAGCGCCCGCTCTCGGACGCTCGCATTTTCCGACTTCCGCCATTTTCCGAATTGTCCACCGCCCGAAATCCCTTAGGTTCAACGCGATGACGCCTCCCTTAGGGACCATCCATCTCCCGTGTGCGGGCTCCCTGCCCGCGTTGGTCGTTTTCCTCGTCATCCTGGCTCAAGGCTCCGCCTCCCCCGCCCCCGATCTTGAAACCGGCCGGGCCCACTGGGCTTTTCAGGAACTCTCCACGAATCCCCGGCCCGAACACCCCGCATGGTCCCGCTCTGCCGTCGATGATTACATCGCCGAACGCCGCGAATCAGAAGGCCTCCCCACCGAAGCCGACGCCGATCGCAGGGCCTTGCTCCGCCGCGTCTGGTTCCAACTCATCGGCCTGCCGCCCTCACCCGAGGAGGTCCAACGCTTTGTCGCGGACGGACGCCCGGACGCCCTGGAGCGCGTCGTCGATGAACTCCTCGCCTCGCCCCGCTTCGGCGAACGCTGGGGCAGACATTGGCTGGACCTTGCCCGTTACGCCGACTCCAACGGTCTCGACGAGAACTTCCTCTTCCGCGAAGCCTGGCGCTATCGCAACTGGGTCGTCTCCGCCGTCAATGCGGACCTGCCCTTCGACGACTTCACCCGGCTTCAACTTGCCGGGGACCTGCTCCCGTTCGACTCCATCCAGCAACGCGACGACCAACGCATCGCCTCCGGCTTTCTCGTCGTCGGCCCCAAGGTCCTGCTCGGCGTGAAGCCCGAACGCCAGCGCATGGAGGTCGCCGACGAGCAGATCGACACGGTCGGTCGGACCTTTCTCGGTCTGACGCTCGGCTGCGCGCGTTGCCACGATCACAAGTTTGAGCCGATCCCCACCGCCGACTACTACGCCCTGGCCGGCATCATGACCTCCACCTCTGTCATGGAACAGCGTTACATGCTCGGCCAGCAACGTGTCATGGAGCGCCTCGTCGGCCTGGGCGAAAACGGGAGACGCCTCGACGAAGCCTACGAATCCTACTGGCGCAGACAACCGCAACTCCGCCAGCGCGCCGGGCACGCCAAGAAGGCCCTGGAACATCTGCAAAAGAAGGACACGAAGGAGTTCGCCAGACTGACCAAGCGGTATCCGGACGCCATCGCGAAGGCCGCCCAATCCATGGTGACGCCAATCGAGAAACGCATTGCGGCCCAACAGGCCTTGATCGCGGAGTTGAACCAGGCGCTTTCCAATCCTCCGCCCATCCCGCCTCGCGCCATGATCCCCGCCGACGTCGAATCTCCGGCCGACGAGACCATCCGCCGGGCCGGAGAAGTGGACAAGCCCGGGGACAAGGTCCCCCGCGGTTTCCTCCAGGTCGCCTCGCGTCCCGCCCGGCACACGGCCCGGATCAAAGGCAAGCAAAGCGGCCGCGCAGAACTCGCCGAATGGCTGACGGACACCGGGAGCGGCGCCGGAAACCTGGCGGCGCGAGTGATCGCCAACCGCGTCTGGCATCACCTCATCGGCCGGGGAATCGTTCGCACCGTCGACAACTTCGGCATCACCGGCGAAGCGCCCACCCACCCGAAACTGCTCGACCATCTCGCGCGTGAACTCATCGATTCCGGCTGGTCGATCAAGGCCCTGGTAAAACGCATCGTCCTCAGCCGCAGTTTTGCCCTCGCCAGCCAGACGAATGAGGCCGCCAACGAGGCCGACCCCGGAAACAGGTTTCTCTGGCGCGCCCACCGGCGACGACTCGATCCGGAATCCCTGCGCGACGCCATGCTCGCCGCCGCCGGAGACCTCGACCTCGCTTGGGTTGGCTCCACGGTCGCCTACCTCGGCGATCAGGCAACCGCGGTCGGGGCGAACAAGAACCGGCGCCGCACCGATTTCAAGTGTCGGAGCGTCTATCTTCCCGTGATCCGCAACGACCTGCCGGAGGTGTTCGAAGCCTTTGACTTCGCCGACCCGCACAAGACCACGGGCTCGAGATCCAGGACCACTGCGGCGGCGCAGGGATTGTTCATGCTGAACGACAAAACCGTCCTCGCCGCCTCCGACGCCGCAGTGCAAAGGTTGTTCGCCGAGATTCCCGGGAACGACACGGCGCGCGTGGCGCGCATGTTCCAGCTCTGCTTCAACGAGGATCCGACCACCGCCGAACGCGACCTGATCCTGCAATTTGTGGAAGCCACGGAAAGCCGACTCATCGGGGAAGGCGCGGAGGACGCCGACAAACAGGCTTGGGCCCTCGCCTTCCAGGCGTTGATCTCAAGCAGCCGTTTTCAGTTTCTGGATTAAGCCCAACAAATCATGGCCACAAAACGGCGCCAAGAAGCGCAAAAGAAGAAACTCCTTTTCGCGCCTCTTGCGCCTTTTTGCGGCAAGGAAGAATGACCTGCAACCGTTTCCAATCCTCGCTTACCCGCCGCGAGATGCTGCTGTCCAGTGCATCCGGGTTCGCCTCCCTTGCCCTGGCGGCCATGACCGGCTCGGCGTCTGGCGTTTCAGCCCGGCCGCCCGGTCCGACTCCCGCCCTGCCTCCCCATTTCAATCCCCGCGCCAAACGCATCATCTTCCTGTTCATGTGGGGCGGACCCAGCCACGTGGACATCTGGGATCCGAAACCCAAGCTCAATGAACACGCCGGCAAGCAGTTGAATGGCAAGGACGTCGGCTCCGACCGCGACAAGCTCGGCCCGCTGCTCGGCTCGCCCTTCAAGTTCGCCCGTCACGGCCAAAGCGGCCTTGCGATCAGCGAACTACAGCCCCACCTCGCGCGCCACGCCGACAAGCTCTGCGTCGTTCGCTCCCTGCACACCAATGGCACGGCCCACGGTGAGGCTCTCCTCTGGCTGCACACCGGCGCCGCAAACCTGGTGCGCCCCAGCGTCGGAGCCTGGGTGAGCTACGGACTCGGCTGCGAAAGCGAGAATCTCCCCGCGTTCATCACCATCTCCCCGCCGCGCGGCCACGGAGGCGTGCAGAACTACGGGAGCGCTTTTCTCCCCGCTATCCACCAGGGAACAGCCATCGGCTCGGCCGAGATCCCCATCCGGCAGGCGACGCTGCCCAACCTCGCCAATCCCCGGATCAAACGCGACCTCCAGCAGAGCCAGCTCAACCTGATCCAGTCCCTGAACCGCGACCACCTGCGCAATACCGGGGGCGATCCCGGCATCGAGGGCCTGATCGGCAGCTATGAACTCGCCTACCGCATGCAGTCCACCGTCCCGCGGATCATGAGCCTCGACGACGAATCGCAGGCCACGAAAGACCTCTACGGCATCGACCAGGACCCCACCGACAACCTCGGCCGCCAGTGCCTCCTCGCCCGCAAGTTCGCCGAGCAGGGCGTCCGCTACATCCAAGTCTCCACGGATTACACCTGGGACCACCATACGAAGGTCAAGGACGGCAGCGTCGCGGAATGCGCCAAGTCCGACAAACCCGTCGCCGGCCTGCTGGCCGACCTCGAACAACGCGGCCTGCTCGACGACACGCTGGTCCTGTGGGGCGGCGAATTCGGCCGCACCCCGATGGTGGAGAACATCAACGGACGCAACCACCACCCCAAGGCCTTCACCGTCTGGATGGCCGGCGGCGGCGTCAAACCGGGCTTCACCTACGGCGCCACCGACGACTTCGGCTACGCGCCCGTCGACAAGCCCACCCACATGCACGACCTCCACGCGACGCTCCTGCACGCCCTGGGCATGGACCACCTCCGACTCACCCACCGCCACGCCGGACGCGACTTCCGCCTGACGAACATTTACGGCAACGTGGCCCACGGAGTGTTTGGGTGATCCACCGTCGGCGAGGGGTTCGCGCGAACCGCCGAATTTGCATCAATGGTGGGGCGAATTGTCCTCAGTGAGCCGCTGGAAGGCATGCTCAGGCTGGCTCACTGAAGACAATTCGCCCACCCGCCTCGCGACTTTCGCGTCAGTAGGGTCTCAATACAGGTCACGCGCAAGCGCCAGTGGACCGGACGTCGGAACTTGCAAGCAGCCGCCCTCCGGGTATTACTCGCCGCGCTCCCGGCGATCCTTGATGCAGATTCCCGAACCACAACCAGAACACAATCCCCGCCCGCCCTGGCTCGTGCCCGCCGTGACGGGAGTCCTGGCTCTCGGCCTGATCGCCATTGTCGTCAGCCGGTTCGCCCGGGGTCCCGCCGAATCCCAGGCTCCAAAGGCCAACACCGCCTCCGCCCTCGCCTCCTCCCCGACCCCGCCTCGCTCCCTGCCTCCCGGACTCCGCGAAGGGCGCGACCTGGCGCTCAAGGTCTGCGTCAGTTGCCACCTCTTTCCAGAGCCCGCCCTGCTCGACCGCGTCACCTGGGCCATGGAGGTCCTTCCCGACATGGAGCGCTGGCTCGGCATGCGGATCGCTGACGAGGATTCCTATGCCGCGCTCGGCTTGGACCAACGCGTCCGCGCCGCCCGGGTCATCCCTGACCAACCTCCCATCACCGTGGATCAATGGCGCGCCATCTGCAGCTATTACCTGCACGAAGCGCCCGACGAGCCCCTGCCGCAGGCCGAGCATCCGCCCGTCCGGTTCGGACTCGAAGGCTTCAAGGTGGAGGTCCCCAAACGGACCGGAATCGCCCGCACCACCCTCGTCCACATCGATCCCGAACAAAGACGAATCTACCTGGGCTCCATCGGTGAGCAGTTCACCGGCGCGCTTTCCATCTTTTCCGGCGCGGGCGTCCACGAACGCAGCATGCGGCTTTCCAGTCCGCCCGTAGCGCTGACCATTCTCCCGAACCACGTGATCGCCACCCTGATCGGTCCCTATGGCCCCTCTGACGAACTCCTTGGCAAGGTCGTCAGCATCCCCCGCCCCGACACCCCGGCGACAGCCGGGGCCGATCTCCTCACCGGACTGCCGCGAACCACGCAGTCATTCTTCGCGGACCTGAACGGCGACGGCCGGCAGGACATTGTCGTCTGCGGCTACGGGCATGTCCTCGGCAAGCTGTCCTGGTTCGAGAACAAGGGCGAAGGCCGCTACGAGGAGCAGGTCCTGCTCGATCAGGGCGGTGTCCTGCAGGCTCGCGCCCTGGACTGGAACCGTGACGGCCGCCTCGACCTCATCGTAATGACCGCGCAGCAACGCGAGGGCGTCTACCTCATGACCAACCTCGGCGACGGCGATTTCGAACCCCGCCCCCTCATCGAAAAACCGCCCGCATGGGGCTTCGCCTCCTTCGGTCTGGCCGACATGAACGGCGACGGACATCCGGACCTGCTCACCGCCAACGGCGACAACGGTGACTTCACCGGCCACAAGCCTCCGCTCAAGGGCTACCACGGCCACCGCATTCATCTGAACGACGGCTCGTTTCACTTCGCCGAGGCCTGGACCTTCCCCGTCAACGGCGCCTTCAAGATCCTCGCCCGCGACTTCGACCGCGACGGCGACATGGACCTCGCGACCACGTCCTTCTACGCCGATTACGAACACACACCGGAAGAGGGTTTCATCCTGTTCGAGAACACCGGCGGCCCGGAACTGAACTTCAATCCCCGGACCTTTCCGGAAGTCGGGGCCGGCCGCTGGATCACCCTGGACGCCGGCGACCTCGACGCCGACGGCGACATCGACATCGTGCTCGGATCCCTCACCCCCGGCCCCGACACCGCGCCGATCGCCACTCTCAAGCGCTGGCGGGACAGCAGTCCTCCTTTTGTGATTCTGAGGAACCTCTCGTCACCGTAGGCGAAAAGCTCCTCACGGGCGCACGGCTGGCAGGGCGGATTCTCCGAATGAGCCGACTCGGGCCTGCACTCGCGCGGACGAACGTTTTCCACATGCGAATGGTTTGCATTATGCAGCCTCGGGCCTGCACTCGCGCGGACGAACGACTGCGGAATGGCGCGACCGGGACATGCTCACGTCGGCTCACCGAGGACAGTTCACCCCACCTTTTCGCCTCCGTCCTTTTGCTTTCCGCGGAACGGTCGTCGCCCTACATTCCCGCCAACTCCGAAAAAGGCCGCCCATGCAGACCCAGCTCAAAGTCAAACTCTCGTTCTTCAACTTCCTGCAGTATTTCATCTGGGGCAGCTGGTATGTCAGCATGGGGATCTACCTCGGAAAGACTCTGGGCTTCAGCGGACAACAGGTGGGCGCGGCCTACGGCGCCTTCGCCATTGGATCGATGATCTCCCCCTTCTTCGTGGGCCTGATCGCCGACCGCTACTTCGCGTCCGAGAAGATGCTGGCGACCCTGGCCCTGGTCGGCGGCGCGGCTCTCTGCCTCCTGCCGCGCTTCAACACGTTTCTCCCGTTCTATTCGACCCTGATCCTCTACTGCGCGCTTTACACCCCTACCCTGGCCTTGGGCAATTCGCTGGCCCTTCATCACCTGAAGGACGCGACCACCTCCTTCCCCCGGGTCAAGCTGTGGTCCGCCATCGGCTGGATCGGCGGCGGCCTCACGCTGAGCTTCCTGCTGAAGGGGGAGACTTCGCCGATCCAATTCTATCTCGCCGGCGGGGCGTCGATCGTCCTCGCGGCCTTCTCGCTGAGCCTGCCGCACACGCCGCCCCAGAAGACCGGCGCCGACATCTCCATGGGCGAACTGCTGGGGCTCGACGCGCTCGCGCTGATGAAGAAGCCGTCGTTCGCGATCTTCATCGGCTGCATGTTCCTGATCTGCATTCCGCTCTATTTCTACTTCGTGATGATGGGGATCTACCTGACGGAGATCGAATGGACCGGCATTGCGGGCAAGATGACGCTGGCGCAGGTCTCGGACGTGTTCTTCATGTTCATGCTGCCGATCATGCTGAAGCGGCTGGGCTACAAGAAGACCATCTTCCTCGGAATCCTCGCGTGGTGCGCCCGCTACTCCCTCCTCGCCGGCAGCGTCAACCTCCTGACCATGCAGGCCCCGCTGATCTTCGCCGCCATCCTGCTGCATGGCGTCTGCTACGACTTCCTGTTCATCGCCGGACAGCTCTATGTCGATGACCAGGCCACCCCCAAGATCCGGGGCGCCTGCCAGGGCTTCATCGCCTTCATTCTCTGGGGCGTCGGGGCCTTCGTGGGGACCATGCTTGCGGGCATGGTCCTGGCGGAGTTCGCCCATCCGGATCCGGACGACGTCACCCGGACCCTGCACGTCTGGGAGGGCATCTGGCCCGTCCCGGCTGCACTTTCCTTCGCCGTCCTGGCCGTCTTCGCGGTCTTCTTCCGCGAACCCAATCACAACGAAAAGCCGGCGCAGTGAACCTGCGGGAGTTCGTTCTCCTTCCCCACTTAGCCTGCGTCAACGCGTGAGTGTCGTGGACTGCTGTCGCGCAAATGCCGCCCCTTTCACGCCGCCCGATCGACACCTTTCAGGTTGGCCAACGACGCCGCCCGTTGTATGTCACTTGCATGAAACAGAAAAACTCAGACGCGGGCACGATCGTCGCGACGTTGGCATTCGGATTCGGCTTGCTCCTCCTTTCGGGCTGCGCAACCGGCGGCTCCAGCGGCACAGGCGAAAATGGCGTGACGGAAACCTTTTCGAAAAATGAAGGGGTCTACATGGATCCCTCCTACGAAGGAACCAACCGAAGAGCAAGCCAGACGCATCCCACGCCGTTCCGGTAAAAGCCGTTTTCGCTTTTCCTGACTTCCGAGACAGACACTGTCATGCCAATGCATTGGTCCCCTTTGGGGAGGGGATATTTTGCGGAACCGAAGGGCGAGGCAAAATCGGGGTGGGATTGCCGCGCCGAAGCAGTGCGAAGGCGGGTCCGCTCAGACTTGCCTGTGGCGTTCCCAGCCACAGACGCCCGTCCAAGAGACTCAACCGGACTCCCGCCAATCCAAATGCGCTCGGCGTCGCGGCCCGATCTGGAATTCCGGCTCCGAGGAAGGCTCCGCCGGGCGGTGGGGGAGACTGGAAGCGCATTGCAAGTCCGAGCGAACCCACCCCGATATCCTGCTCCTCCGCTGCGCGGGAGCAGGATATCTCCCCTCCCCAGAGGGGACCTCAAGTCAGCGCTTCGCGGCTGTAGCCCCTACTTCGCCCGCACGTCGTAGGCGAGGAGGAGATCCTGGTCGCGGAGGTAGAGGGTTCCGTCGGCGACGACGGGGTGCGTCCAACTCTTGGCCTCGGTGCGGTCGGGTTGGTCGAAGCGCCCTTTCTCGAGATATTCCTTCGGGTTCGGCTCGAACAGCGCGATGGGGCCGCGCTCACCGCGCAGGTAGAGCATGCCGTCAGCCATGGTCAGCGAACCGGCGCCCACGCTGCGCTCCTTCCAGGCGATCTTGCCGGTCTTCAGCTCCATGCAGACCAGGGTCGGACCGCTGGTGGCGTAAACATGATCCCCGACGAGGATGGCGCCGCCGTGATCGTTCTTGAGGCTGCGGCTGGCGTAGGCCTGCGCGCCCGAAAACGTTCCGCCGCTCGCGGAAATCTCGAACAGGTGACTGCCCACGCCGTAACCGGAGGAGACCCAGACATCGCCGCCCTTGACGACCGGTGTGGGCACGACCGCCATGCGACCGAGCCGCTCCGCCTGCCAGAGGACCTTTCCGGAGGAGGCCTCGATTCCGGCAACGCTGTCGCCGGTCAGGACCACGTATTGCCGCTTCCCGCCAATCTCAGCCGGAACCAGCGACGCGTACGCGGCCTGGTCCTTGAGATCGACGCTGCGCCAAAGAACCTTGCCGGTGGCCTTGGCCAGGGCCGCGACCGCGCCCTGCTTGCCGCCGGGCGTGCATACCACCTGGTCGCCATCGACGAGCGGCGATTCCGACCAGCCCCATTCGGACATCATCTCACCGCCCAGATCCTTCTTGAGATTCGTCTGCCAGACGATCTTGCCGCCATCGGCGTCGAGGCAGGCCAGGTCGCCGCTGATGCCGAGCGCATAGACGCGGCCGTCAATCACCGCCGGCGTGGCGCGCGGTCCCTCGCCGTATTCGACGTCCTTGTTGGCGGCGGCGATCTTCACGGCCCATGCCTCCTTGCCGGTCCCGGCGTCGTAGGCCCAGACGACCTCGTCGGCGCCGCGGAAGCCCATGCCGTAGATCCTCCCCTTCACGACTGCCGGAGCGCTGTAGCCGCCGCCCAGTCCCGTCGCCTTCCACTTCAACGTGGGTCCGCTTTCCGGCCAGGTCTTGAGCAGTCCCATTTCCGCCGATTTGCCGTCGTGGTTCGGGCCGCGCCACTGCGGCCAGTCGTCGGCCTGGGCAACAACAGCGGTGGAAAGCAGCGCGGCGAAGGTCAATCGGGGGAAACGGGAAGAAATCATGGAAACAGTCCGGGTTGGAGATGCGATTGTCATGTCGGATTGATTTTGGAGACCGAGAATTGGCGACATTCCGCCGCGAGGTCAGCAAAAAAACGAGGCTCGATCGCCGGAGAGAGGGACGCGTGGCGGAGGCGAGGCATTCAAGCCCCGGCCTTCTCGTCCGCAGCCGAAGCAGGCTCCTCCTCGGTCTTGGCGGGGAGCTTCTTCAATCCGGGGGGCAGGTAGCCGAGGAATTCCGGCATCAACTTCTCGTTGGTCGCGAGCGCGCCGGTCGGGCAGGCCTCGACGACCTGTTCGGCCACGCGGACCAGGCCTTCATCCAGACGCTTGTTCAGGGAGATTCCGGTTTTCAGGTCAAACCCTCGACCGACGAAGGTGAAGCCGAACTCCTCGCCCTCCGCCTCGGTCACCCGGACGCAAAGGCCGCACTTGATGCATTTGCCGGGCTCGTAGACCGCGCCGGCGTTCTGGTTGACGTGGGCGTGCGTGGCGCGCTCCTCGCCGTTGAAGGCCGCCTGGCGGGCGCCGTATTCGTCGGAGTAATCGCGGAGCTTGCAGTTG
Organism: Verrucomicrobiales bacterium; assembly: GCA_038126235.1. Taxonomy (GTDB): domain Bacteria; phylum Verrucomicrobiota; class Verrucomicrobiia; order Limisphaerales; family JAYPEY01; genus JAYPEY01. The sequence goes on along the minus strand of JAYPFK010000026.1, from coordinate 82,320 downwards.
TCCTTCTTGCGGCAGTCGCAGTGCATGCACCGCGTGCCCTCCATCTGTGCGTCCTCGTGGGTGAAGCCATTCTCAACGATGTCCTCGGGATGCAGGCGCCCGATGGGATTGGCTCCAGAGACGAAGATTTCCAACTCCCCGTCGATCAGGCGGCCCATCTTGTGGTTGTATTTCTCCTCGACGCCGACCATGGGGACTCCCCGCAGCTTTTCGTCGATGCAGGCGGAGAGATTCTTGGCGGCGGTGAAGGACTTGATGAGCGGCTGCTGCGGCTTCTGGATGCTGCCGCCGGCGAAGACGTTCTTCACCTCGGTCTCGCCGGTCTTCATGTTGACCTTCATCCCCTTCTCCGTCGCCGGCATGCCCATGGCCTGAAGCTGCTCCGGTTCGGTCGCGCCGCATGCCAGGACCACAATGTCGACGCCTTCCTGCAGGGAGGAAACTGGCTTGTCCTTGCCGATCTCGACGTTGAACTGAAATTCGATGCCCATCGCCTTGAGCACCTTCAATTCCCCGTCGTGGATCCACTCCGGCAGGGGCTTTTTCTCAAACTCGGTCTCGATCCGTCCTCCAATCTTCTCCGTCTTCTCGTAGACCGTGCAGGCGTGACCGAGCTGCGCCAGATAATGCGCCGTGGCCAGCCCCGTGGGACCCGCGCCGACAATGGCGATCTTCTTGCCGGTGGCGGGCTTGACCGAGGGAACGTGGGGCGCATCGCGCTTGAGATCCCAGTCACCGGCGTGTCGCGCCAGTTCGCGGATGGCGAGCCCCTCGTCGTGTTTGGAACGCCGGCAGCCCGTCTCGCAGGGGGCATTGCAATGACGCTCCAGCATGGAAGGGACCGGCAGGTCGAGGCGGACGGTCTTGATGGCCTCCTCCATCTGGTCGTCCATGATTTCCCGGATCATCTTGGGGACCTCCATGTGCACCGGGCACACGCGCTGGCAGGGGGCCTCACAGTCGCCGATATGGTCGCTGAGCAGGAGCTCCAACGTCATCTTGCGGGCTTCCTTGATCTCCTCGCAGTTGGTCTCGATCTCCATCCCGTCGAGCGCCTGCTGGGAACAGGCCGGATGCTGCCTTCCGGTCTTCTTGTCCTTGACGACGCACATCATGCAGGAGGTGAAGTAATCGTAACCCTCCTTGTAGCACATCACGGGAATGTCGATGCCAAGCTTCGCGGCGGCCTGGTAGATCGTCAGTTCCTCGTCGGTCTCGAATTCCTGGTTGTCGATGGTCAGCTTCATTGGTCTTTGCCGACAATATGAATCGCGTCCACGGGGCAGACCTGCAGACAGATGTCGCAGCGCGTGCACAGCTCATCCTGGATCACGTGGTGATGATAGGGGTTCATCGGGATGGCGTCCGTCGGACAATGCTGCGAACAGCGGGTGCAACCGAAGCAGGTGTCGGTGATGTCGTAGCGGATCAACGGCATGCACTTCATGGACGGGCAATTGCCCTCGATGTGGGCCTCGTACTCCTCGCGGTAGTACAACAGGCTCGACGACACGGGATTGGGCGCGGTCTTGCCGAGTCCGCAGAGGCTGCCCTCGACCGTGATGCCGGCGAGCGTCTCCAGCTTCTCCAGGTCGCCGTTGCGTCCCTTGCCCTCGCAAAGCCGGGTCAGGATTTCCAGCATGCGCTTGGTTCCGATCCGGCAGTGGGTGCACTTGCCGCAGGATTCGTCCTGCGTGAACTCCATGAAATAACGGGCGATATCGACCATGCAGTCGGTGTCGTCCAGCACGACCATGCCGCCGGAGCCCATGATCGCGCCGACCTCCTTGATGGCCTCGAAATCCACCGGAACATTGCACATGTGGGCGGGAATACAGCCGCCGCTCGGACCGCCCATCAGGACCGCCTTGAGCTTTCTTCCGTTCGGGATGCCGCCGCCGATGTCCTCGACGATCTGCCGGATGCTCATGCCCATGGGCACCTCGATCAGGCCTCCGCGATTGACCTTGCCGGCCAGCGCGAAGGTCTTGGTGCCACGGCTCTTCCCAATGCCAAAGGCGTGAAACTTCTCGGCCCCGTTGCGGATGATCCAGGAAATCGTGGCCAGAGTCTCGACGTTGTTGATCAGGGTCGGCTTGCCCCAGAGACCGGCCTGCGCCGGAAACGGCGGACGGAAACGGGGCATCCCCCGCCCCCCCTCGATGGCGGACATCAGGGCCGTCTCCTCGCCACAGACAAAGGCGCCCGCGCCCTCGACCACGTGCAGCTTCAGCTTCATCCCTGTGCCAAGAATGTCCTCCCCGAGGTAACCGCGCTCCTCGCAGACGGCGATGGCGTTTGAAATGCGTTCCGTGGCCAATGGATATTCGGCGCGGATGTAGAGATAACCCTCGTCGGCGCCCACCGCGTATGCCGCGATGACCATGCCTTCCAGCACGCGGAAAGGGAACGACTCCAGAATCATGCGGTCCATGAACGCGCCGGGATCCCCTTCATCGCCGTTGCAGATGATGTACTTCTTCTCGCCGACCGCCTTTTGCGCAAAACCCCACTTGGTTCCCGTCGGGAATCCGGCTCCGCCCCGGCCGCGCAAGCCGCTGTCCAAGACCGTCTTGATGACGTCGTCCGGCGTCAGGTCCTTCAGGCACATCTCCATGGCCTTGAATCCTTCGTGCGCAATGTAATCCTCGATGTTGACCGGATTCAACTCGCCCGCGAATTCCGTCGTGACCCGCACCTGGGAATCGACGTAGCGCATGTCGTCCCCGCCCCGGACATCCTTGCTGAAACGCGTCGGCGGCTGCCAGGCCTCGTCGGACAGGAGATCGTCCAGCAACTGGTAGACGCGCGCTCCGGTCCGTTTGATCCAACTTGCGGGCCGGAAGTGGTTGGCCAGCAACTGCCGGACCTCGCCGGCCTTGACTCGGCCGTAGCGGTAGTGGGATTCGTTGTAGACGGCGACCTCGACCAGCGGCGTCTGGAAGGAGATCCCGGAGCAGCCGACCGCGCGCACCCGCACCGGCAAAGCCAGCTCCTTGACCACCTTGTTCAACTCCGCGTAGACCTCCTCCGCCCCGCCCGCCGCACAACTGGAGCAGACGCACATCCGCACGTCGCCGATGGCGTTCTCGACGTCGCCTTCATCGCGCCCGGGGGATCCGTCCTTCGAGGTCGTCGCCAGGAAATCATCGAGCGTCTTGCGCACCTTCCAAGGTTCGACATGGCCATAGATGACCTCGTCGATCTTGACGACGGGAGCCAGCATGCAGCAGCCGAGGCAGGCGACCTTCTCGGTCGTGAACTTCCCGTCCTCGGTCGTGTGCTTGCCTGCGGGAATCTTCAGTTCGCCGCGCATCGTGTCGTCCACGATGTTGGCTCCGCTGACATGGCAGGCCGTGCCGACACAGGTCTGGATGATGTGTTTGCCGACCGGGTAATGGCGGAACTGGGAATAGAAAGTCGAAACACCGGTAACGGAGTCCGGCGTGATTTCGGTGATCTCGCACAAGCGCTCCAAGGCCTCGGGCGGCAGGTAGTTGAACTTCTTTTGGATCGCCTGCAACAGCGGGATCAGGTCCTCGGGGCGTTCCCCTACCTTGGCCACCATCGCGTCCACGGCGGACACATCGATTTCATCGGCGGTCGCGCAGGGCGCCGTCGCGGGAGGGCTCTGGAGTTCGGCTGTCTGGCTCACGATCCGATCCGGTAAAGGTTTTGAACGCCGCGGATGAAAAGGCTGTTTCCGGAAATCGCCGGGGTGCAAACGGCGGGTTCGCCCAACGCCGGTTTCGCCACCGACTTGAATTCTCCGGCAGCCTCGAAGATGTGCGTCACGCCCTCGCGGTCCATCATATAGACCTTGCCGTTGATCAGGAGCGGCGAGGCGTAGAATCCATCGTCGGAATCCTCGAACCACTTTTCCTTGCCGTTCTTGGCGTCGAGGCAGAACAGACCGCCGTCGGCAAGACCGCCGAACAGGAGCCCGTTGGCGACGATCGGCGTGGAAACGCCAGGGATCAGGTCTTCTCCCTTCCAAAGGACCTCATGCGACTTTGCGTCGATGGCTGCCACACAGACATAATCGCAGGCCGCGAAGAACACCCCGTCCGCGTGAATGGGCGTCGGCGCAACCTCTCCGCCCTTGAGGCACTCGGCGCTCCAAAGTTCTTTGCCCGTTGCTGGATCGTAGGAAACCACCTTGGGATCAGCGGACAGGATCAACTCATTGCCGCCCTCGCTGCGATGCAACAGCGGCGAAGCCCAGGATGGTCCGAACTTGCGTTCCACCTTCCAGCGGTCCTTGCCGGACCCGACATCCAGTCCCGCCACGAAACTGTGCTCTTCCTGATCGTATTGCACCAGCAGGATGTCCTCATGCAATTCGAGGGAGGACGAATGGCCGTAAGGATTCTCAGGCACCCCGAGGTTGCGCGCCCAGACCTGCTTGCCTTCAAAATCGACCGCCACGAGGTCGCCGGTTGAAAAGATGGCAAAGACGCGAAAGCCGTCGGTGATCATGGTGGCCGCGGCGTAACCGGTGTCGGCGCTCACCTTGGGCGCCTTGTCCGGCGACCCCGGAATGCCCCTGACGTCAAAGGTCCAGAGCAGGTCGCCCTTTTCGATGCCGTAACAATAGACCTGCCTTGTGGTCTGGTCGCCCCCGGAAAGGAACAAACGGTCGTTCCAGATGATCGGCGAGCTGAAGCCGGTCAGGGGGACCTTGGCCTTCCAGAGTATCCCCTCGCCCGATTCGCCATCCCACGCGGTCGGGGCTTTCTCCATCGTCACGATTCCGCCAACCGGGCCGCGCAGGTTGGGCCAGTTCTTGACCATCTCCTCGCGAGAAGCCACGACCACGGGTTCCGCCGGCGCGGCGGGTTCCGTTGTGGGCGTCGAAGGGGCGGGCTCGACGACGCCCTCCGGCTGGCCGGCCACGTTGGAGCCCTCTCCGCCGGCTGCGGCGTCATTCTTGGGGGCAATCGCCTCCTCATCCAGCGTCGTCTTCCAGGGCAGAGCCAGGATCAAAGCGAAACCCACCATGACCAGTCCCGCCGCCGTGACAGACTTCCGGGCCCAGGCGGCGTTCTCGATCAGATCATCCTTGGGCTGGCGGGAGTCCGGGTAGAAATACCTGGCCTTGTAGGCCTCCAAGGCCTTGAACGAGGACACCATGACGATGAGGCCCCCGAACAGCATGAACACGGCGTTGCGGTTGAACTTGTGGCTGGTGAAGAAGGCGCGGCGCGTCAGCAGGTCTAACTGCCGGATCTCCTCCCGCAGCGCCTCGTTGTTTCGGTCCGCGTTCAGGTCGTCCTTGAGCTTCAGCAACGCGGGGGAATGAATGGGGTCCGCGCGTTTGGCGTTGACCGTGTTCGCGATCATCAAAACGCAGACAACCAGCGAAAAAATACCTGAGGCGACCCCGAGCCCCTTCAGGACCTGGAACGGCAACGCGGCGGTGTTCTTCTGATACTCGACGATCCTCATGAAACCTTGCTCTCCTGCGGGGCCTTCTTGGCCGGCTGCGCTTCCTTCTCCGGATTTACCAGAGCCAACGCGGCGTTGTACGCAGGTGAACCCGCAACGAAATTGGGCTTGTGCATGGCGTCACTGGGACAGTAGCCGCAACAGCGGGCGCAGCTGAAACAACTGGGCTTCACGACCTCGTAATCCTTCTGCGAACGGATGGTCGAAATGCCGATCAGCTTGACGCCAAAGACCAACCCCAGGAAGCCGCCCAGCAGCCACCCCCCCACGTTCATCCGTTTCCGGATCTTCAGAGCTTCCTGCATCAGGGCGTCCTCAGACAGTCCCATCTCGTCGAAGGTCTCCGTGTACAGCGTCTGTTCCAGATCCGGGTTGGCCTGCTCGGCCAGGATCTGTTCCGCCGTGAAGACTTTCTGGTTGTAGCTCGACATCGGAATCGACAATCGATGCCCGATCCAGCCGCCCAAGACAATCAGAACCGGCAGCATGACAAAGAGATGCGTCAATCGCTTGACGCCGCTTTCGCGGTTCTCTCGATCCAGGCCCGTATTGGGTTTGTCGATGTAATCGAAGGGACAGGAGGTCTCGCACAGCCGGCAATCGACGCACTCGGAAGGCGTGATCGAAAGGTGCCAGCGCGAGAAACGCGACATCATCCCCAGCAGCACGCCGTAGGGGCAGAAGAAGCGGCAGTAGGGCCGCGCAATGAAGACGCCCGTCAGCAGGAAACCCGCCCCGAGGTAGAGGTAGGGCGAGTTGCCGTTCAGGCGGAAGAAGCCGATGAACGGATCGTAGCGGCAGATGATGAATCCGGTGTTGGTCGCGGCGAACAGGATGCCGGCGCCGAGGTAAAGGTAGGGAATCATGCTCAGGCCCAGGGTCACCTTGCGGGGCAGGTTGATCGGCTTGAGGATCACCAGGTCCTGGATCGCGCCCAGGGCGCAGACGGAGGCGCAGAAGACCCGCCCGAAATACAGGGCAAAGGCCAGCGGAATCAGGAAGATCAGCATCACCGTGAGCGGCACGGCGTAATTGGAATCGAAGATGCCCATGGCCACGTTCTGGATCGCCCCGATCGGGCAGACGCATCCCTGCTTGATGAATCCGAAGTAGCCGAGACAGATGACGGACAGCCAGAAGATCCCCCGCCGGGAACGGGTCTTCACCGCAAACACCGTCGCGATGCTCAAAGCCAGCGTCAGCAGCGCCACATCGAGCCACTGCCCCGCCTCCGTCTTCGGCGGAGCCACCGTCGTCTCGGGAAAATCGTAGCCGCTGGTGAACTCCGGCTGCGGAAAGCGCATTTCGTCGCCGGAAGCGGAAGGCAGGAAGGCCGCCAACGCCAGCGCCGTCAGCGCCGCTGTCAGAAACGTCCTTCCCCGAAGATACCCGAGAATCGTCTGCATGGTCAGCTCTGGGAGAATTGCGCGGGCGTGACCTGCTGTTCGCGGGTCTTGTGCTTGAGGATGTATGGCTGGTCCGCCGGCACCCGAGAGAAGGCCTCGGACGGACACTGCATCGCGATCGAACAATTGTTGCAGTCCACACAAAGGTCGTGGCGGATCTGCAGGTAGAAGGAGGCGTTGCCGAACTGTTCGCAGGGCTTCACGCACTTGGCGCAGCCGATGCAGAGATCCTCGATGATGTTGTACTCCCAGTAGGGATCCTCAACGAAGATACGCTCGATCGCGTTGGTCGGACACAGCTGGTTCTCCGCGGCCGCAGTCAATTCCGGCGCGTTCGGCTCGAAGTAGCCGAAGCAGAGACGGCAGTAGCCGCAGATCGGATACGACTGGACGCACTTCACCGCGGACGGCTGGACGACGCATTCGGTGGAGCAGTGCTCGCACTGGACACATTTCATCGGGTCCAGCTGCCAGACGGTGTTCTTCTTGCGCGAGCCGAAGGCCGCGAATCCGCCTAGGAAGCCCAGCGCGAGCGCCGCCGTGCGGGCGATGCCCTGCCGGATGAATTCGAACCGGCTCAGCTTGTCGGGTGTCTTGAGTTCTGCCATGGCAGTGTCTTTTCAGGTTTGTGATCCCTTGTCCCGCAGATCCAGACAGATCACGGTTTCCGAATCGCGCAGGATGAGTTTCCCATCAACGATCGCCATCGGCGCCCAAGCATCCCTCCCCTTCAGAGGCTTGCAATGGCCGAGTTTCTCATACCCCTTCGTGCTCGCGCGGATCATCGTGAACTCGCCGTTGTCGTTGAGAATGAAGACCTTTCCGTCCGCCACCAGGAACGGGCCGAAGCCGAAGCGCTCCTCCTTGCCGCTGGACCAGGCCATCTTGCCATCGGTGGTCATGCAGACGAACTGATTGCGCAGGCCGCCGCCGTCGTTTGGCATGATGGTGAAAAGGTGATCCTGGTAAAGGATCGGGGTCTGCTGCTCGCAGGCGAAGGTCTTCTTGTCCAACTCGAACACCGGCTCCGTGGCGATCTGGCCGCCTTCGTCCTTCAACTTCAGCATCATGCTGCCGCCGCCGTAGCCGACGGTCAGGAAGACGCGTTCATCATCCACCCGGATCGGCGAGGGAGAGGTCACACTGTGCGCCCAGGCCGCGGTCTTCCAAAGAACCTTGCCCAGATCGTCGCCTTCCGCCCCGACACTCACAACGCCGGTGGCCGAGCAGTAGACGTATTGCCTTTTCCCGAGCAGCGTCATCGGAATGATCGAAGAGTGGGACATGTTCCAACCGTCGGGATTCGGGGTCTTCCAGGCGATCTCGCCGGTCGCGCAGTCGATCCCCATCATCAGGACCTCCTTGCCGCAGGGCGCCACGACCGCCACATCGTTGTCGATCAGCGGACACTGGGCCGTGTACCACTCCGGCATGAGCGTGCCATAATCCTCAATCATCCCCACGCCCCAACGAAAGTCCCCGGTCTCCGTGTCCACGCACATCACGTGGCACTTGGGCCCGATGGTGACAACATACTTGTCCGTCACCGCGGGCACGGTGCGGGAGATTCCATGATGAACCTTGGTCGGGGACTTGTACCAGCGCCGCCAGATCTCGCGACCATCCTCCATGGAGAAGCAGCGCAACGCGTCTCCTTCGCGTTCAATGTCGAAATCCATCAGATAGACCCGCCCCTTCCAAATTGCCGCGCCCGAATGGCCTTCGGAGAGATCGAGACTCCAGAGAACAGGCGGCCCTTGTTTCGGCCAGCTGTTGGCCAAAGGCACAGTGTCCTTGGAAATGTTGCTGAAATCGGCTCCCCGAAAATGCGGCCAGAAAGCCTTGGTCTCTCCCGCCTTGCCGTCGAACGTCTCAAAATGCTCACCGATCTTCACCGCTTCCTCGGCCTCTTTCGTTTCGCCGGCCCCTGCCCCCATATGGCCGGCCAACATCTCGTCGCGAACATTCGTCACGCGCTTGGGAAGCTGCACATTCGGCTCGGTGCGCAAAAGCAGGAAAAGGAAACCGCCACAGATGAAGACGATCACCCCGACCAACACCATGCTGAGCTGTCTTTCGTTCATTTTTTAAAGCGCTTAACGTGTCCGATCTTCAAAGGACACGTCATATTGAAACCAAGCTCTTCGACCACACAAGTTCAGACTGCAACTACCTTAACTTTTTTTGCCATGCGATCAACCCTTGAATATTAGCCCCGCCGCGACAGTCCATCGCCAAAATAAGCTACTTTCAACCAATCAGCGCACCATTTTACTCAATTCCGGGAGAGACTGTTCAAAAAAAGTTTCTTAATTCTTTTTTTGCAACTGACCATCATTTGTGCGAGAACCCTTTTCTAACGACCTATGAAAAAGAAATTGGCTCAATTTGGCAGGCGCGGGTTCGTGGGCGGCATCCTGGTCGCCCTTGGCGCCGTCGGAGGGTCGCTTCTCCGGCGCTTCCAAAGTCCCAGCGCCATCCGCAAGACCAAGCCAACCAAGCTCGACAGCCGGTTCGTCTACGATGTCAGCGAATGGGAGACCACCGACCGCTCCCTGCTGCTCTACGAGACGGAAACCGAGTTTGAAACCGGCTTCACCCGCTCCAAACGGCTCGCTGTTCACGGCGACAAGGTGTTCGTGGCGGGCGACCGGTCGGTGAAGATCTTTGACGCCTCCGGCTCCCTGCAATCGGAGATCAAGCTCAGCCGCCCGCCGCATTGCATGCATGTCACCCCCGAAAAGGAGCTGTTCGTCGGCTTGGGCAACTATTTCGAGGTCTACGATTTTGCCGGGGAACGCAAACTCAAGGCCCCCCGCCCCGAGGGCGAAAACACCTTCCTGACCGCGATTGCCGTCTACGAGGACACGGTTTATCTGGCGGACGCGGGCATGCGTGAAGTGCTGCTCTGCGACCGCAAGACCGGCGTCGTGAAGAGCCGCTTCGGCAAGAAGGACGAGGAACTCAAGAACCCGGGAATTGTCATCCCCAGCCCCTATTTCGATCTTACGATCAGCAGCGTCGGCGAGGTTTGCCTGGCCAACACCGGCCGGCTGCGCATGGAAACCTATTCCCTCGACGGCCGGTTCAAGGCGACCTGGGGCGAACCAGGCATGGCGGTCGACAAGTTCTGCGGCTGCTGCAACCCCGTCTATTTCACCCTCACGCCGCACGGCGACTACATCACCAGTGAGAAGGGACTCGCCCGCATCAACGTTTACGGCCCGGACGGCAGCTTCAAGGGAGCTGTGGCCGGCCCCGACATGCTGGTCGAGGACAAGGCTCTCGCCAAACAGGCCTGCAACGACTGCTCCGTCGGAGCCGGATTCGACGTCGCCATGGACGACCAGGGTCGCGTGCTCGCGCTGGATCCCTTCCGCATGGTCGTCCGTGTGTTCAAACCCGCTGAGAAGCAGGCGCCCCCCGCCCAAGTCTGAAATCTCTCCCCGCGCAAACATGAAACACGAATCCGAACAGTCTGAGAAGGGCCGCCGCGAATTTCTCACCACCGGCGCGCGCCTGTTGGGCGTGGGCGGCATGGCCGCCTTTGTTGCCGCGCAGGCCCAGAAGAGCCGCCTCTTGGCGGACGATCCCAACTGCATCCGGCTCTACACCTGCTCAGACTGCGTGGAGTTGCCTCACGGCTGCCAGCTTCCCAAGGCGCAGGATTTCCGCGCCAGCAATCCCTCCGCTGTCGAGCCGAAGGGCTGAGACAGCGGCAACTCATCCTCCCTCCCCTGGCTTTCAGGCCTTCTCTGAGCCTTGGCCACGCGCTACGCCGCTGGCCAAGCCGCTGATGCGCCCACGGGAACTCCCGGTCGAAACGAAGGCCGCTCCTCGACCAGTCGCCATTTTGATCGGCCGGAAAAACAAGAAAGGCGGCCCCAACGGGCCGCCTTTCGTGAAGTAATCCGGGAACGATTTCAGATGAACTCGTTGATCAGGTTCTCGAGGTATTCCTGGCGACCGCTGTCGTTCTTCGCGGCTTCGCCCTTCTTGAGGATGTACTTCTCAAGCTTCTTGAAGTTCATCTTGCCGGCCTCGATGTCAGCGCCGACGCCCGAATCCCAGGAACTGTAGCGCTGCGAGACAAAGTCGCCGAGGCGGCCGTCCGCGCGGATGGCGGCGGCGATCTTCAGGCCGCGGGCGAAGGCGTCCATGCCGCCGATATGCGCGTGGAACAGATCCTCCGGCGTGAAGCTCTCGCGGCGGACCTTGGCGTCAAAGTTGACCCCGCCCGTCGTGAAGCCGCCCATCTTCAGGATGCCCAGCATGCACTGCGCGGTCAGGTAGACGCTGGTGGGAAACTGGTCCGTGTCCCAACCGAGGAGTTCGTCACCCGTGTTGGCGTCGATCGAGCCGAGCGCGCCGGCGGCGATGGCGACCTCCATTTCGTGCTGCATGGTATGGCCGGCCAGCGTGGCGTGGTTGGTCTCCAGGTTCAGCTTGAAATACTTGGTCAGGTCGTACTGCCGCAGGAAGTTCAGGCAGGCAGCGGCGTCGGAGTCATACTGGTGCTTGGTCGGCTCCTTCGGCTTGGGCTCAATGTAGAACGGCACCTTGAGCTTGATGGACTTCGCGTAGTCGACCGCCATGTGCAGGAAGGCTCCGAGGTGGTCCATCTCCCGCTTGATATCGGTGTTCCAAAGGGTGGAGTAACCTTCGCGGCCGCCCCAGAACGTGTAGCCCTCGCCGCCCAATTCCTTGGTGACTTCGAGCGCCTTCTTCACCTGCGCGGCGGCGTAGGCAAAGGCGTCGGCATTGCAGCTCGTGGCGGCGCCGTGCATGTAGCGCGGATTCGCGAACAGGCAGGCCGTGCCCCAGAGCAGCTTCACCCCGGTGCGGCCCTGCTCCTCCTTCAGGACCTTGACCACGGCGTCGAGATTCTTGTTCGACTGCGCCAGGGTGCGACCTTCGGGCGCGACGTCGCGGTCATGGAAGGCATAATACGGCGCGCCGAGCTTCTCCAGGAACTCAAACGCCACGCGGGCGCGGTTCTGGGCGTTCTTGACGGAATCCGTGCCGTCGTCCCAAGGACGAATCGCGGTGCCGACGCCGAACGGATCTGCCAGCGGGTTGCGGAAAGTGTGCCAATAGACCACCGAGAACCGCAGGTGATCCCGCATCGTCTTGCCCTCGATCACCTCGTCGGCGTTGTAGTGTTTGAAGGCGAGCGGGTTCTTGGAGTCCGGCCCCTCATACTGGATCTGCTTGATCCGAGGAAAGGCCGCCTTGATGCGTTTGATCGATGCCATGTCGGTAATCTGAATGAGTTTCGGTTGTTGAATCGCCGCAGGCCGGGGAGAAAAAGGGCTCAGATCTGCCGTGGCTCGCGGAGGGCGGGAACGGTATCAAACGCGGCAAACCCGCTGCAAGCCTGCAATTCCGGCTTCAAGCGCGACCTTCGCTCTGCTTCCATCACGCCGTGAGCGATCCCTCCGCAGCCCCGCCCGAATCCGTCGACACCATCTGGAGCGCCTTGAAGAGCGCCGCCAGCGGCTTCGGCCACCCCTTTCGGATGCCCGCGTTGGCGACGGTTGATCCGGCGACCGCCGCCCCGCGTTTACGCACTGTAATCCTCCGACAAGTCAGGCCGGAGTCCGGCTCCCTGGTCGGCTTCACGGATCACCGTTCCCCGAAGACAGCCCACCTGGCCGCCAACCCCACCGTGGAGTGGCTGTTCCACGATCCGGCCGAAGGTGTTCAAATCCGCGCCTCCGGCGCGGCAGCGGTCCACACCGGCGACGAGACCGCCGCGCTGGCATGGGCCGATGTCCCCTCCGCCAATCGCGCCAACTATTGCTCTCTCAACCCTCCCGGCACGCGCCTGGCCGACGGCGCATGCGCGCGACCAACCGATTGGCCGGCCGACAGCCCCTCCCGCGAGCAATTGGAGGCCGGCTTCCAGAACTTCGCCATGATCATCACCCGGGTGGACCGGTTCGACTGGCTCTTCCTCACCTCTCCCGTCAATCAACGGGTCTGTTTCGAACGGGCCGAAAACGGGAACGCCTGGCGCCGTTTCGGCCTGGTTCCCTGACTGGATAAATCGCCTTTCCAACGCAGCCCCCAGCCCTTTCACTCCCTCACCCATGTTCCGCCCCTGCATCGATCTCCATGACGGCAAGGTGAAGCAGATCGTCGGCGGCACGCTGGACGACGCGTCCGGCGAGGCCCGCACGAACTTCGTCTCCGCCCGGCCGCCGTCCTGGTTCGCCGACCTTTACCGCTCCGACAACCTGACCGGCGGCCATGTCATCAAGCTCGGCCCCGGCAACGACGAAGCCGCCCGCGAGGCCCTGTCCGCCTGGCCCGGCGGCCTCCAACTCGGCGGCGGCGTCAGCGCCGACAACGCCCGTGAATGGCTCGACGCCGGCGCTTCCCACGTGATTGTCACCTCCTGGGTCTTCCGCGACGGCCAGCTCGATCGTGAGCGGCTCGGGCGTCTGGTCGCCGCCATCGGCCGCGACCGCCTCGTCCTCGATCTCAGTTGCCGCAAGCGGGATGGCGCTTACTTCGTCTGCACGGACCGCTGGCAGAAATTCACCGACCTCGCCGTCACACAGGAGACGTTGGAGGCCCTCGCCGGCTCCAGCGCCGAATTCCTGGTGCATGCGGTCGACGTGGAGGGGCTCTGCCTGGGCGTCGACCTGGACCTGGTCCGTATTCTCGGCGAGTTCTCCCCCATTCCCGTCACCTATGCCGGCGGAGCCCGGTCCATGGAGGACCTCGTCGCCGTGGAAGAAGTCGGGCTGGGCCGCGTGGATCTCACCATCGGCTCGGCCTTGGATATCTTCGGCGGAGACGGCGTGCGCTATGCGGAGGCCGCCGCCTTCAATCGGAACCGAAGCTGACCTCTTGCTCATTGAATTCCAGGCAAGACATGCGCGCCCCATTGGGTTAATACCAACAGATCATGAACGCAGCCTCATCTCCCGCCGACGCCCTGGTCCTTGAATTCATCGCCGGAGCCCGCTCCGGCGAGAAGGCGGAGATTCCGTCAGGCCGCGAGTATGTCATCGGCCGAGGCTCTGACGCCGACATCCAGATCGACCACAAGAAGGCATCCCGGCGTCACGCCCTGATCTTCGAGAAGGAGGGCCGGCAGTTCATCAAGGACCTGGGGTCGATCAACGGCACGATCATCAACGGAGAGAAGATCGCCGAGCACGAACTCTTTCCCGGAGATTCCATCCAGATCGCCGACTCCCGCATCCGCGTCCGCCAGGCGGGAAGCCGCCCCAGCGAGCTCCGCGCGGAGGACCTCGGCGGCTCGACCGTCGGCATCTTCTCGGCGCGGGACGCGGCCGGAGAGTTTGCGACCATGGGCAATGCCATGTCCGGCAGGCTCGACACCACCTCCCCCCGCGAACTGCTGAACGTGCTGATTGAGGTCCGCGCCACCGGGGTGCTTTCCATCATCCCCTCCTGGGGCGCCGGTCGGGCGTTGTTGCGCGACGGCGCGATCTACTACGCCCGCATCGACGGCTCCCCGGAGATCGGCCCGGAAAAGGCTCTGCACCGGCTGCTCGCCGCGAAAACAGGCGCATACGATTTCAGCAATGAGGAGCCGCCCGCGGTCGAGCATGAAATCACCCTGTCGCCGGACAGCCTGCTGAAGGACGTGGAAATGCTGCCGGCGCAATTCGCCCGACTGGACGCCCTGATGCCCTCGCCCGACGCCGAGCTTTCACCTCCGGAAGACGCGGCGGATGCCGACCTGAACGATGCCGAGACGACGATCGTCCGGCTCGCGCTGGAACATCGATCCCTGTCCAAGGCGCTCGACGGCTACCCCGGCACGGACACTGAGGCCGCCCGGATCATCGCGGACCTGCTGGAGCGCGGCGCGCTCCGCTGCCGCCGCTGAGCCTCCGGCCTACTTCAACAACCAGGCGACCGCTTCCGCCGCTCCGCCCGCGCCGATCGTCAGACCATCCGCCGCGCCGGCCGCCTTGATGACGCCGACTCCCCCGTCCTTTTCACCCGCAAGCCAGAGCTTTCCCGGCGAGCCGAGGGCCAGCATGCCGGGAAGGTCGTCGTACTTGGCTCCGCCGGGTTGAAAATCGACGCTGCGTATGTCGTTCACCTTGTGGAAACGGAAGCCGTCCGTGTCGATCGCGGCGCGCTTCACGACGCCTCCCGCCACCGCCCGCGCAGCGACGGCCCAATGCCCGGCCCCCTTCAAAGCAACCAGCTCGATGGAATCCGACCTGCGCTCATGGTCGTTCACAAAGTCGATCACGCTGAGGATGTCGTGCGCGCGCCGCGCGAACAACGAATGGTTGTAGCCATGGGTGAAACCGGCAAACTCGCGCGGGTTCTCCACTTTCCGCGCCCGGTCATGCGCCTTGCCCCCTTTGAGGAACTCGCCTTGATAGAGCAGGTCCACGCCGACAACGGTCGAACCAGCCGCCAGCAGTTTCCGCACGGGCTCGTTCGGCCGATACCCTCCACCGTCCGACTCGAACAGCCCCGCCTTGCCGTCCTTGTCGACCCAGATCACCGAGCGCCCGTTCCATTCCTTGGGATACAGGAACACGATCGGCAGCTGCTCGCCGTGGGTGACGTTCTTCAGCAATCCGCTCATCTCCAGGTAGCCGCCGCGGTCGTTTTTCTCCGCCATGACGAACTCCGTGTCCCCGACCTCCGCCAGGGTCCGCCCGATCACGACGTCCAGCGCCCCGCCGACCAGCGTCCGGTAGGCCCTGGAATCCTTGCGGGCCGCCGCGATCTGCTTTTTCGAATCGCGGTGGATGGTTGCCGTAAGCCTGCGTTCAAAGTCCGGACCGCCCGCGGGTTGAGGATGCTCGGCGTCCCATACCGTCGTCTCCGCGTGCGTCAGTCTCAGGTAATCGCGCTCCAGGACGGGCTCCTTGAACCCGAGCTTGAAATGCCTGTTCACCCAGCCGTACATCGCGGTCCGGCTGACGTGGTTGTAGTTGTGCTTGAAATGCGTGTTGGCCCAGAGGGTCACATTGTTGGGCGCGCCCATCGTCTTGTAATGCGCCTTCAACTCGGGAAAGCCTTTCGTCCTCATCTCAACCGTCCAGTCATCCGCCGCGGTCAGGCCGAGCGGCTTCGGCGCGAACAACGCCGCGAATTCGACGTTCCCGCTGTCCACCCGCAGCAGTGACGCGTTCTCGCAGGTGCAACCGCCCTGCATCGCCGTGGAAACCATCACGGCCGGGACCGCCAGGTCGATGCGATCGTCCAGGGCCGCCAACATGAAGGTCTGGGTGCCGCCGCCGCTCGCCCCGGTCACCGCCAGGCGGTCGGGATCCACCCCCGGCAGGGTCAGCAGAAAATCCACCGCCCGCATCGAGTTCCAAGTCTGCAATCCGAAGACGTTCTGCAAGTTGGCCTCGGCCTGGGGACTGAACAATGCCCAGTTCTTGTCCGTGTTGAATTGCGCCTCCTGCTTCGCAAAGCGGTGCGCCCGCTGGTAGTTGATCTGCTGGCTGTCCGAGTAGCCGATCATGTCGTAGTGGAAAACCACGCAGCCCATTCGCGCCAACTGCACGCAACGCGCCTGGATGTGATTGCGACCGCCCTCCTCAAAGCGCTCCGCGCCGATTGCGATCTCCTCGCGCACCGCGTCAATTCCCTTGTCGAAGAAGCGGGCGTCGCGCCAGTGGCCGTGCGGGCACAGGATTCCCGGCATCTTCTTTTTCTGGTCCACCGGCCGGTAGAGGTTCCCGGTGACGTGGAACCCGGGCAGACTCTCGAAGAAGACCTTCTCCACCGTGTAGTCGTGCCGTTGCACGAGCCCGTGCACAACGGCGTTCAAGGGCGTCCGCTCCGGCAGCGGCCAGAGACCGTTCGCGACCAGCAACTGACGCCGAACTCGCTCAGCCCGCTTCTCCCATGCGGCCTTTGAGACCGGCGGCGTGAACGGGAAATAGCCGTTCAGGTCCTTCAATGGCTTCAGCCGGATGTCATCCGGTTGCTTTCCCTTCGAGAGGACGACTGGCCCCGCGGCCGAGGCTACGACGGCAACGCCCATGACCGCAGCGCCAACCACGAAGGCGCGGATGGCGGGAAGCCGCAGGACAGAGGGTGAACGAAACCGGGCAAAACAGGAAGAGTTCATGGAGAGCATCATTCGGTTCTGGTCGAGGCTCCCAATCTTCTACCGGCCGGGGACCGCCTTTGACAAGTCGCCACACCCCGAATTCCTCCTGAACGCCTACGCCGCCAATCCCTCGCTGGAAGTCGGCGCGGAGCCTTAGCGACGCTGATCGACGCCACGCCATCGACCAAGGCAAAGCCCGCGGAGAAGATTCTCTCACATTTTTTTTGTGCAGCTTCGCGGACCGAATCACGTGCGCTTCGGTCGGCCTCCCCGGGCGCAACCCGTCTCCCTGACCGAGCAAAGGCGCCACGAAACCCGGCCAACCCGCCACCGTCTCGCCACAAAACGCGCCGAAGCAAATCCGCTCCTGGAACGGCCCCGCCTGAGGTTCCTCCTCGATTGCCAACTCCACCCTGCCCGGAAGCCAGCCAACCGCCGCCGCCTGCCTCCTCGGCCCGGAAAATTCTGAAACTTTCTCCGAATTAGGACCGACTCAAGGAACGTCGATTAATCAAATCAGAACAAAGGCACGCGATGAAGATGCTCGTCATGGAAACCGCCCGGATGCTCGCCCTGATCGCCGCGATCACCGGAGGCCTTCTTTTCCAGGGGCCCGGACTTTCCGTGTTCATGGAGGAAGGCCGGCGGGAACCCTATCTCCTGGAACGTCAGCGCGCGGGACTGGAGAGGGAGATCCGAAAACAACCCGACTCCCTCGGACTCATCGCGGAACTCGCGGCGACCTGCGAACAACTCGGACTTTATCACGAAACCATGCGACTCCAGGAACGGATGATCGGGCTTGCCCCGCAGTCCGCCGCGCGTCTGCGTGAGCACGCCGCAACCGTCGCCACCCTGCGCAAGGACGCCGCCCGCTATTTCCATTGCGACGCGCAACAGGTGCCCGAGATCGCACTGCGTCTCTACGCCGCCGCCGTCGTCCTCGCCCCGAAGGACGCCTCGCTCGCGCGGGAATCCGCGATGGCGTTCTACCAGTTTTCGCACAATCGCCAACAGGAAGCCATCGACGCGTGGCGACATGTCCTCCATGTGGCGCCTGACGCCAATTCCCGCGCCGAAGCCCATGTCCACCTCGCCCGCTGGCTCGGCCGCACCGGCAAGATCGGCGCCGCCCGTCGTCATCTCGCCATGGCCGACGGCTTCGACAAACCCGCCCTCATCGAAGCCACCTACGACTACCTCGACCAGGAAATCCGGGATCCGGAATCGTCCTACTCCCAACGCCGGCTGGCGAAGAAGCGAAGCGCCCGCGCACGACTCGGCAGGACGATCTGATCGCGCTCCCGTTCAAACTGGAACCACGCCGGGCAGGACCGCGACAAACTCCGCGCCTACGCCCCCCTCCCTCCCGGCCGATTCCGTCAGGCGCAATTCTCCTCCGTGTGCGCGAACAATCTCCCGGGCAAGACTCAACCCCAGCCCGGCGCCCTCGCGTCCTCCCTCATGGACTGACGGTCCCCGATGGAACCGCTCAAAGACCCGCTCCCGGTCCTGGTCAGAAATCGGGATTCCTGAGTTTGAGATCGAGATTTCCGCGCCCCCGTCCGCCCTTCGCATCCCGATCCGGATCCAGCCGTCGTGACGATTGAACTTCACGGCGTTGCTCAGGAGGTTCCTGAGGACCTGCGAGAATAGATCCGGATCGAGGTCAAGGCACACCTCCGGCTCAACCTCGGTCACGATCTCCAGATCCGGCCCCAGAATCGACGCGTCCTCGGCCAGTTCGAGGAGCATACCGCTGAGGTCGACCGTCTCCCGGACGAGCTTCAACTCGCCGGCGTCGGCGCGGGAGAGCAGCAACAATTTCTGGACGATGGATTTCAACCGTTGGACCTCCTCCAGCATGCCGGCGCACAGACGCTGTTGTTCAGGTTCCTCTCCGGCGTGCGCAATGGCCCGCTCAAGTTCGCCCTGCATGATCGACAGCGGCGTCTTCAACTCGTGCGAGGCATCGGCGCTGAACCTGGAGGCCTGTCGAAAGCTCTTTTCCAGCCGGTCCATCATCTCATTGAAGACCGTTATCAGGCGGTTGAACTCGCGATCATGCGCCCGGTCCTCGATGCGCCGATCAAGCCCCTCGGCCGTCACCTGCTCGGCCACATTCGTCAGCGCCTGGACCGGCCGAATCGCCCGCCCTGCCAACCACCAGGCCCCGGCGCACACAACCGCCATTGCCAAACCCAACGCCAACGCGTAAGCCTTGCCCAAGCCCGCCAGGTCGGCTTCGTGATCGGCGATCCGCATGGCCAAAGCCAACGTGTCGAATCGATTGCCCATGACCGCAATGCGCCACGGCTCGCCGTCAAATGTCCGCGTCTCGAATACAGGATTCATAAGCCTCAGCGGCGGCCCTTCGTTCTCACGGCCGCCGCGCCGCCCACCCTTGGACCTCGCCTCCTCCGGCTTCGGTCTCAGCCCATCCAGTTCCGGAAACGATTTCGGATGCCATTCCTCGACCCAGTCCACTGATTCGTAGAGAACCCTCCGCTCCTCGTCGTTGACCCAGAGCAGCAACCGGTAGACCGGCGGCCGGTTGGTCCCACCCACGGCGTTCAGGTTGGCGTCCAGGCGTTGGTAATGACTTCGACCATGTGTGCGATCCAGGTTGTTCCGGCCGATCTCCGCCAGGCTGTGGTCGATCCTGGAGAGATTCCAACGCGCCGTCTGTCCCCAGAGAAACCAGCCCACCCCCAACAGCGCGGCGGCGGAAATGGCCCCGGCGAGAATCGCGATCCTGATCCGGAAGGAGTTCATGCGACGGCAACGCTCAATCGGACAACGGCTCTTTCACCATGCGGTAGCCGACGCCACGCACCGTTTCAATCAACGCCGACCGCTCCGCCCCGCCGAGCTTCTTCCGAACACGCTGCACGTAGACATCCACCAGGTTGGTGCCGGGATCGAAGTCGTAGTTCCAGACGCGCTCATGGATCTGCGTCCGCGAATAGACCCGCCCCGGCGAGCGCATCAGGTAGGTCAGCAGGGCGAACTCCCGCGTGGTCAACTCGATCGCCTCCCCGTCCCTCGTCACCTCCCGCGTGATCAGGTTCACCGAGAGATCCGCCACCTTCAACACGCTGATCTCCTTCCCCGAGGCGCGCCGCATCACGGCGTGAATCCGCGCGATCAGTTCCTCGATGTAGAAGGGCTTCGTCAGATAATCGTCCGCCCCCTGGTTCAGTCCGTCGAGGCGCTCGTTCAACTCGCTGCGCGCGGTCAGCAGGATGACCGGGGTGGCGTTCTTTCGCTCGCGGAGTTGCCCCAGGATGCTGATCCCGTCCCGACCGGGCAGCATGATGTCGAGCACGATCGCGTCGTAGCCGCCCGTCGTCGCGAGGTGAAATCCGTCGTCGCCGTGGTCCGCGTGGTCCACGATGAAGCCCGCCTCCTCCAACCCGTTGCGGGTGAAATCGGCGATCTTGCCTTCGTCTTCGACCAACAGAATCTTCATGTTTCGGCGCGACAACGGAACGCGGTGAGTCGCCGCGCCCCTTGGTATCGACCGCGCAAAGCCCGCTGTCGAGGCGGTTTCGCATTACAGTTTTTTAATCGGAGGACGCGGCTGGCAGTCATCCTAGTCTGCATAAATCAGGTGTGTCAGGAACAGAAACCAACCTCCCCCCATCATGAAGAACCTCATCTTTGATCTCTCCAAAATCGTAACAATGCTAACCGCCATCGCCCTCGGCGCCTTGTCGCTCGGCCCTGGCTGGTCGGTGTTCATGAAGGACAGCGAACGGGCCGCATATCTCCTCGAGCGGAAACGCGATCAGTTGGAGACTGCCTGCCGCGCCACTCCCGACTCCATCGCACTCCACGACGAGTTGGCGACGGTATGCGAGGAACTTGGACTCTGGGGCGACGCCTTCCGTTGTCGTGAGAGGCTCATATCCTTGGAACCCGCCTCCGCGAAACGCTATTGGGATCTCGCCGACTCCCTTTCAACCATGCGAAGCGATGGCCTCCGGTATTTCGGATGTCGCCGGGAAGACGTCCCGGAACGAGTGATCGCGCTGTATCAGGCCGCCGTGACGCGCGCTCCACGTGACGAATCGCTGGCAAAAGAGTTCGCCATGACGTTCTATTCTCTTGGGAGTGGTTTTCAGAAGGAAGCCATCGCCGCATGGAAACACTCGCTTGAAATCTCAACCAGCGTGCAGTCCGCCAAAGAGGCGCATCTACACCTGTCCCGCTGGTTGTCCCGCTCCGAAGAGCTTTCCGAGGCTCGATGGCATCTACGGCAAGCCGAGGGATTTGGAAATGACATGCTGGTCAGGGAAACCCAACGCTTTCTTGCACTCGTGGAAATGGAATCCGGCGCGACAAATCACGCATTGGCGGCGCCGTGACCTCCAGGTTCATTACAGTTCTGTAATCGAATTCATGGCGCTTCCTTAATCTGAACAGACTTCAATTCGATCCATGAAGACAACGACCCTGCTCACAGCCTCCCTTGGGTTGAGCTTGGCGACCATCGCTTACATGGGGGTGTCGAGACCGGCGACTTCGCCGACCGACGGCGCACCAGATGTCCTCGAGACAACACCCGTTGAGATGGATATGGCCGGAACTTTGAGCGTCCCCTTGCCGAAGGACGCGCCTCCCCCCATTCCGGAACCTATTCCAATGGAGCCTCAGCGCACGATGCGACAAGCAACCATGGATCCAACCAAGGCTGGCAAATCCGGGCCAGGCATGCCTTCGCCATCAGTTCCGCCGGTCGAAAACAGGCCGGCACAAGCGCCTCCGAAGAAGGGAGGGGGAGGCAACGCCATTCTCTCCGTGATCGACCGGGACCAAGACGGCACAATTTCCCTCGCCGAGATGAACACTGCGGGAATGGCATTGAGACGACTCGACCGCAACCGCGACCACCAACTGAACCGTGACGAATACAAAGCCCCCAAGTCCGCCTTGCAGCGTGGAACCAAGCCTACACCGGGCGGGGGCGACAAGGGCCGAAACCGGCGAAAGAGCCCGATCAACGACGCCCCCTGAACCGACGCAAGACTCACCATTCGCAAGATCGAATCCCGCCTCTTCCTTGCCTCACACTCCAAGAACATTATGAGAGCACACAACATCAAGCCCTTCACTCTTGCAGCCATCATCTCGCTCGGTGTCATCGGATCGATTCCGGCGCCGGCCCAGTCGCCGCCCGTTTCCCAGAAGGCCAAGATCGTCGATCGCGCCAAAACCGAACAAAACAGGCGCGCCAAACCCGACCCGCTTTTCGCCGTCCTCGACACCGACCGCGACGGAGCCCTCTCCACCGCCGAACTCCGCAACGCCGCGGCGGTTCTCAAGCAACTAGACAAGAACAACGACGGACGTCTGACGCGCGACGAGCTTGGCGCCGGAGGCCAAGAACGCGGGAAGGGAGGAAAAGGCAAAGAGGGAAAACGCGGCGGCGGCAAGGGGAAGAAGAAGCCAGCTATCAGTGCCCAGTAATCGGCAATCAGTGATCTGCAACCAGAAATCAGTAGTCGGCAATCAGCCCCATCCGCCACCCGCCATGAAAGCCCTGCAATCCATCCCCCTGCTGTTCGGCTCGGCCGGAGCCTTCGCGCTTGGCCTCGGACTTGCCCTTTCCCTCGACGCGGGCGGGACAGCCACCGCCGCCGCCACGCCGACCGATCGCTTAGGCAATGTCGCCGCCCCGTCCGCATCGCCGTCCCTCACACAGTTCTCTCAGGCGCAACCCCGTGAACCCGGCAAGGGCAAAGGCAAGCGCGGCGCCAAGGGTGGCAGGAGAGGCGGCGGAACACCGGACGGCAAACGCAAGCCCGGCATCGCCGACACGCTGCGGGCCAACATCTACGCCGACAACACCTTCGTTCTCTACATCAACGGCCGGCTTACCGCCGTCGATTCCATCGAGTCCATTCCGCACAACGTCATCTCCGTCGACATCCTGCCGGAATACCCGATGACCGTCGCGGTCATGGCGAAAGACAACGCGAACCCCAAGACCGGCACGGAATACATCGACAACATCGGCGACGGCGGATTCATCCTGAAGATCGGCGACAAGATCGTCACCAATTCCGCCTGGAAGGCGAAGAACTTCTTTCGCGGCCCCATCGGCGACGATGCCGGCAATCCCCGCGTCGAACACAAGCCCATTCCCGAAAACTGGTTCGCCGTCGATTTCGACGACAGTCAATGGAGCAACGCGAAGGAATTCAACGAGGAGGAGATCGGCCCCAAGGCCTCCTTCTACGACCATGACTTCGCAGGCGCCAAGTGGATCTGGAGCGACGACCTGAAGCTCGACAACACCGTGATCTTCCGCGCCACGTTCCAAGGCCCCAAGGCGGACTTCTACACCGGCAGATAAGAAACTCCTCTTTCCCTTCACGCATATGAAGAACATCCTCCTTCACCTCTCCGCCGGAGCGCGGCTGTGTCCCGTCTTCGGGACCAGCCGCAGCAACCTCCGAACTGCAGGCGCCCACGCACGAAACGGAACCACGTTGCCGCCCGCGCCGCTGCGGCTGGTCTCCGACACAGCCGCGCTCCGGAAGCGCCGTTCCCCGTCTGGAAGCGCAAAGCACGGACACCCGGTCGCCAGAAGTTTCTGCCTGACCATCTTCACCATTGCCGTCGTCCTGCTTCTTCCGGCCGCTTCCAACGCCCACGACTCCGGCATCCATGCCCCGACGATCTCCCTCCGCCTCTGGAAAGACGCCGCCGGCAAACCCATCCACGAAGGCAGCTTTGTCGCGGCGCGCGACAAAGAACTGATCGTGCAGGACCGGGAAGGAGCATTCATCGCCATCGATCTCGACCGCCTGGGCGAAACCGACCGCGCATTGGCAGAAGAGAAACTCGAACACGCCCGCGAGCGCAACACCCGGCCCATCCGCCAGACCGCCGCCGTCGGATCAACTTCCATCCCGTCCAACTCCAGCGGCTATCTCCAACTCATGGAGTCCGCCTTTGGGGCCTTCGCGCCGAAGGTCCGGACGCGTTCCGATGCGCGGCATTTCTTCGTCGAGTCGGATTCCATCCCCGGCCACCAGATGATGGTCGGCATCACCGCCTGGCAGCAGCAGGTTCCCCTTCCCCAGCCCTACACCGGGGCCAACGCCTGGCAGATCCCACTGCATCCGGTGAAGGCCGCGCGACCGATGTCCGCCAAGGAACACTTCTTCCGCGGCGCGATCGCCCTCGCGGTCAACGGCGTGCCCATCTTCAACCCGATCAAGAACGACGGCCGCACCGACACCCTGAAGGCCGGCGAACTCGACAAGTGGGGCGGCCACTGCGGGCGCGCCGACGACTATCACTACCACATCGCGCCGACGCACCTGCAGGCGAAGGTCGGCCCGGGCGCCCCCGTCGCCTTCGCGCTCGACGGCTATCCGGTTTTCGGCTTCAGCGAACCCGACGGATCACCCGCCCGCGACCTCGACTGGATGGGCGGCCACACCGACGCGGACGGGAAATACCACTACCACGCGATGAAGACCTACCCGTATCTCGTCGGCGGCTTCCGCGGAGAGGTCCGCGAGGTCGGCGGCCAGGTCGATCCCCAACCCCGCGCTCAAGGCGTCCGCCCCTACACCCAGCCCCTGCGCGGCGCAAGGATCGTGGATTTCAAAGGCGATCAGAAAACCGGATACAGCCTGAAATACTCGCAGAACGGCCGCGCCGGTTTCGTCAACTACAGGGTTCAGGACAACGGCAAGGTCACCTTCAGCTTCATCGGAGCCGACGGCCGGAACTCCACCGAGACTTTCTCCCCGCGC
Organism: Verrucomicrobiales bacterium; assembly: GCA_038126235.1. Classification (GTDB taxonomy): domain Bacteria; phylum Verrucomicrobiota; class Verrucomicrobiia; order Limisphaerales; family JAYPEY01; genus JAYPEY01. Next base: position 57,616 of record JAYPFK010000026.1, on the reverse strand, counting down.
GAACGCGGCAAGGGCGGCGACCCAAGGCCCGACAACCGGCGCGGCAAAGGCAAAGGGAAAGGCAAAGGCGGCCCGCGACCTCCACGCCCTGACGGCGACCGCCCCCCTCCTCCGCGACGGCCACAAGACAGGAGCGAAGCGCAACCGCAAACCCAACCGACCGAAAACCCGGATCGCCGCCGGGATGGGAACGAAAGCGACAGAAGACGCGAACGCGGCCAAGGCGCCGGCAACCTGATTCTCGCGGCCCTCGACACCGATCACGACGGCGAACTCTCGCCGGATGAACTCCGCAATGCCCCGGCCGCCCTGCGCTCGCTCGACAGAAACGGCGACGGCGAACTGAGCCGCGAAGAAACCCGAGGCCCCGGCGAACGCGGGCAACGCGGCGTCCGTGAAAATACGGACGCCGCTCGCCCACCCAACCGTCCACCATCCGACAACCGAGCAACCGGCCGCGGCGGCCCGCCCCCCGAAGGCGAACGTAAACCCTGGATCGCCGCCCACCTGGCCGAACTCGACGCGGACGAGGACGGCAGCGTCTCCCGCGCCGAGATGTTGACCGAGGCCGCCAGGACCTTCGCCGGCTACGATCTCAACGGGGACGGACAACTCTCCGAGGACGAATACCGCGGTCGAGCCAACGTTCGGAGCGCGATGGGCGGTTTCGTGAAGGCACATTCGGCCGAATTCGACCAGGACGGAAACAGGATCATCTCCCGCGAAGAAGTTGACGCCTTCGCCCTCCGCATGTTCACCAAGGCTGACGCCGACCGAAACAACATCATCACCCACGAAGAAGCCAACACCCGCAGCGCCCGAAAAGACCGCCGCGATCAACCGAGGAAACGCTGACATGAAATACTCACTGAGATTTGGAGCTTGGAGCTTCTTCCGCCTTCGCACAGCTACGGCGGGACAAGTTGGGATTTGGAGCTTGGGATTTGGAGCTTTCTTCCCCCTCGCCTCGCTTCTCTCCGCCGCTCCCGCCGCACGTCCAAACTTCGTCTTCCTCCAAGGCGAAGCCCAAGGCTGGAACAGCATGTCCATCCAGTTGGATCCGGACAATCCGGCGTCGAAGAGCGACTTCTTTTACACGCCGAGCCTGACTCGCTTGGCCGAGGGCGGGATGCGGTTCTCCCGTTTCTATGCGCCCTCACCGCGTTGCACACCCTCGCGAGCCGCCTACCTGACCGGCAAGAGCCCCGCGCAACTGCACATGACCTACATCAATCGCGAGGGCATGACCGGCCGCGTTCAACTCCCGCAGACTTCCACCGAACTGCCCTTGTCCGAGGTCACCATCGCCGAACGCCTGAAGAGCGTCGGTTACGCCACCGCGCACTTCGGCAAGTGGCACGCCGGGCGGACCGATCCCGCGCGGCACGGTTTCGACGAGAACGACGGGGCCAACTCCAACGCCGGCCCCGAACACGTCCAGAACCCCAATCCCAAGCAGGCCTACGCCACCGCCGACAAGGGCGTCGATTTCATCACGCGACAGGTCAAGGCGGGCAGACCATTCTTCCTGCAGGTATCCCAATACGGCGGCCGCAGCGCCCTCGACGCGAAGCCGGAAACCATGCAGGCCATGCGCGAGCGTGTCGGCCGGCGCGACGAACGCTTCATCGGGGCCGCCGCCGTCGCCCTCGACATGGACATCAACATCGGCCGCATTCTCGACACGCTCGACCGGCTCGGGATCGCCGGGAAAACCTACGTTTATTATACGGCCGACCACGGGACGCCCGGCCGCAACGGCCCGCTCGCCAACGGCAAGGGCTCCGTCAAGGAGGGAGGACTGCGCGTTCCCCTGCTCTTCCGCGGTCCCGGCATCCGACCGGGCAGCTTCGCGACCATGCAGGCGAACGGCATGGACCTGTTTCCGACCGTCAGCGAACTCGCCGGCGTCCAGGCTCCCCTGCCCCCCGGCATCGAGGGAGGCAGCCTCGCGCCGATCCTGCTGAACGGCGGCAAAGGCTCCGTAAAACGGCCCGGCGAAGAGTTCGTCGCGCATTTCCCGCACTACGACGGCGATCCTATCGGCCCGGCCTCCGCCATCTACGACGGCGACTTCAAGTTGATTCGCGCCTACGAGTCCGGCGACCGCTTCCTCTACAATCTCCGCGACGACCTCGGCGAAAAGACCGATCTCGCCGCGCGGATGCCGGACAAGGCCGCCGCGCTCGATCAAAGGCTGACGGCGTATCTGAAGCGGGTGAACGCGCAGGTCCCCACGGTCGACATGTCTAAACCGGTCCTCGCCGGAGTTGCCCGACTCGGGGACCGGCCGCCGCGCGGCGGTCGTGGAGGCGGCGGCAAACCAAGCGTCACGCTGGAGGCGCTCGACACCGACAAGGACGGCGTCCTCTCAACCGCCGAAATGCAGAGCGCCGCGGCGATCCTGAGAAAGTTCGACCGCGACGGCGACGGCAAGGTCACCCAGGACGAAATCCGCCGAGCCGTGCGCGGCGGCCAGAACGGCAAGTCGGAAAAACGACCGAAGTAGCAGCCCCGGTGGGGCCAAGCTCCCGCCGACTTGTCGCGGCGAAGCGCTGCGAAGACGGAGCCGAACGTCCAGCCTGGCAAACCAACGTCCGGCGTATTGGCGGGTCCGACTCAGCGAGAGTTTCGCCCCACCGACAGAGCGCCAATTCCAAGCTCCCGCCATTCGCAAACAAACGGCAAGAAATCCCCCCTTCATGAAACGACTGCTCACGCTCGCCGCGCTCGCGCTCCTCACTGGCTTGGCCTTCGCCCAGAATGCCCTGCGAAAACAGGGCGGCGGGTCACCGCTCAACCGCGCGCTGGACACCGACCGCGACGGCGTGATCTCCCCGCGCGAGATTGAGAACGCCGCGCAATCCCTGCTGACCTTCGATACCGACCGGAACGGCCGATTGAGCGCCTCGGAACTGGGACGCGACCGGCCCGACGGGAGCGGGCAGAAAAGCCGACCACAACCCGGCGCGCGCGGCGGCGGCAACCAACCCGGCTATCGCATGCCGACCATGGCGTTCCAGACGGATGTCCCGGCGCGGGACTACGACGTCATTCTGGGCCGCCCCACCCGGAACGAGATCACCCTCAGCATTCTGGCGCACAAGACGCTGGAACTGGAGGTCCTGTGCGGGAAATCGCCGGACGATCTCGCGGTCGTCCGGCCTTTCGCCGAATTCCAGGCGGGCCGGGTCCGGGATGTTGTGATCGAGGGACTCCAGCCCGATACCCGCTACCACTACCGCATCGATACGCGCGGCGGCGCCTCCGGCGCGCCGGCGACCCGCAGCGTCAAGACATTCCACACCGCCCGCCCGCCGGGCTCGACCTTTGTCTTCACCGTGCAGGCGGATTCCCATCTCGACTTCGGAATCGTTCCCGAACTCTACGCCAACACCTTGCGAAACGTCGTTGCCGACCGGAGCGACTTCCATATCGCGCTGGGCGACACCTTCATGGTCGACAAGCGCACCCGCTTTCAGGACGCGGCGCCGCAATACCTCGCCCAGCGCTACTACTTCGGACTGCTCAGCGACTCGACGTCTCTCCACTTCGTCCTGGGAAATCATGACGGCGAATACGGCTTTCGTCCCGACATGGCCGCATGGTCGGGCGGCATGCGCAAGCTGCACATCCCCAACCCCGCACCCAATCGTTTCTATTCCGGCAACACCGACCGGGACCCGGCGATCGGAGCGCCCGAGGACTATTACGCCTGGCAATGGGGCGACGCGCTCTTCATCTGCCTGGATCCCTTCCGTTACACCATGAACCGGAGGGGGAGCCAATGGTCCAAGACACTGGGCGAACGACAATACCGCTGGCTCCGGCATACGCTCGAAACCAGCGCCGCCGCGTTCAAGTTCGTCTTCATCCACCATCTCATCGGCGGTCTGAACAACGAGGCGCGCGGAGCCAAAAGCATCGCCCGCCTTTATGAATGGGGCGGCCATAACACCGACGGCGTCAACGAATGGCGGCGCGCCCGCCCAGGCTGGGAACTGCCGATCCACGACCTCTGTGTGAAGCATGGCGTGAACGTTGTCTACCACGGGCACGACCACCTCTACGTGAGGGAGGAACTCGACGGCGTCATCTACCAGGAGGTTCCCCAACCCGGCCACCGGCGATTCAACAACACGCGAACGGCAAAGGAATACGGCTACCACGGCGTCACCCTGGGATCCTCCGGCCACATCCGGGTGACCGTCGACCCCGACGGGGTGAAGTCCGAATATGTCTTCTCCATCCTCCCCGGCATGGACGCTCGAGGCCACCGGAACGGCGAGATCGCGCACAGCTACACGATTCCGCGCCCTTAATGCTCTTCAACCGGTGGAGCGAGGAACCCCACGTGAGACACGCCGCAGCCCGCCCTCGACGGAACCGCGACGGCGACGGCAAGGTCACCCAGGACGAAATCCGCCGGGCCGTGCGCGGCGGCCAGAAAGGAAGACCGGGAAAGCGGCTGAAATGACAGCGCCGGTGGGGCGAGGCTCCCGCCGAAGTGAGGGGCAAAGCCCCGGTGTCATTCCAGCCTGGGGCAACGCCCTAGGTTCTGCGCCACACCAGATGCAGCGCTGAAGGCGCGATTCATCGTCATCTGGCCGATTCGTTCTTACGGATGAATGGCGTCCTCGCCGCGCCATGAGACGAGCTTTCAGCCCTTGATGGTTCTTGCGGACTTTTCCCGGGGCGTTGCCCCGGGCTGGGATGAGACGCGCCGTTGGCGCTGAAACGGGCGGCGACTTTGGGGCGAAAGCAAAGCGAGACGTCGTCCTTCCACACTCCTGCCCACCCTTTCACTGCATGACAAAACCGTAATTGAACCGCACCCGCTTCGTTCATCTTCATGAGCATCAATGTCAGGAGAAACGAAACCAAATCGAGCGTCCGAAACAGAGCGCTAAAACCACCCGACATCATGAAGCCCCTCGCCACACTCCTGATCGCCTCCGTCCTCTTCTCCTCACCGCTTCCCGGAGCCGACGTCCCTGTCGGCCAGCAGGGCAATGACGCGGACCAAATCCGGCGCGACGGGCAGAAAGGCCCGAACCCGGGAAAGAACAAGGGCTCGAAAGGCAAACGCCGCCAAGATTCCAAGGGCGGCGGCCGGAAGGGCACAGGCGGCGCCGGCGGCTTCAACTCGACCGGCGTCAACAGCCTCAGTGAATACGCCCCCTCCCGCGGTGAAAAAGCCGAGATGGAGGCCCTGTCCTCAAAGGGCTTCACCTGGTTGACCGGCTCCCCCGCCGACAACGATGTCAGCGCCGTCGGCAAGAGCGCGCAGTATTTCGGCTTCGTCAGCCTGCGCTACTCCAGCGCACGGGCGGCCAGTCGAGGAGGCGCGGCCAACGCCTTCTACGCGGCACTCAATCCCGAACAACGCCGCATTGTGCTCGATCTCGTCCAGGCGCAGCAAGCCGCGCACGACGCCTACGCCGAGTCCCGCAAACAGATCATGCGGGAACTGGAGACCGTTCTCTACACCGGCCGCGAACTCGACGAGGAACAACTCGCCGCACTCGGCGGGGCATATGGCCGCCACGACACCGCGGTCGCGCTCCTGCAGGCACGCGCCTACGGACAGATCCGGGCCACGCTTTCCACCGCCCAACAAACCGCCCTCCGCGATCTGCGCGCGCGTGTCATCGCCGGCGACTCGCTTGAAACCGCCGGCGACAAACAGGGCGGCCGCCGGGGACAGAAAGGTCCCATCAACGCTGACGCCCGCGGCCTTTCCCAAGAACAACGCCATGAACTCATCAACATCTGCGGCAAGGGCTTCACCTGGCTGACCGGCTCCCCAAAGGACAACGACTCGCTGCCGTTGGGCAAACCGGGGATGTTCTTCGGCTTCATCAGCCTGCGACAGAAGAGCGGCCAGTCCGTCTCCCGCGCCGGCGTCGCCTGGGAGTTTGTCGATATCCTGACGCCCGCGCAGCAGGCCATCCTGCGCGAGACCGCCAAAACCCAGCATCCGCTCGTCGATGCCTACCTCGCCAAGCGCACCGCCTTCCTCCGCCATCTGGAAGGCCACCTGAACGGGACGGCGGTCGATGAGGAATTCCTGATGAAGCTCGGCGTCGAACTGGGCGATCTGGACGTGAAGGTCGGCGTCGTCCAAGCCCGCGCCTACGCCGCCATCCGCGAGAGCCTGGATGAAAAACAGATGGCCGCGCTCATGGACCTGCGCGCCCGGAACACCGTCGATTCCGAAAGTCTGGCGGGGCTTTCCCTGGCGGAACGCGGCGAACGCCTGGCCTTCCTCTGCGTCTCCTGCCATGCGACCACCCCCGGCGAAATCAAGACGGGCCCCTCGCTGCACGGCATCCTGAACCGCCCCGCCGCCGGACAGGCCGGCTACCCCTATTCCCCGGAGCTGCGGAAGGCCGCCGTCAACGGCCTGACCTGGACGCCCGAGAACCTCGACCGTTTCCTCGCCTCGCCCAAGTCCATGCTGCCGGGCGCCAGCATGACCTTCCGGGGATTCCTCCACGAAGCCGACCGCCAAGCCGTGATCGACTACATCCGCTCCGCCTAGCAGTGAGCGTAACTTCGCTCCTTCAAAACCCGCTGGGCAGGTCCGGCAGGGTCTCCTTGAGGATGCGCCGGATCGCCTGCTTCTCCTCGTGTGGAAGATAGGCGTATTCCTTCCTCGGCGCGCCGGTGTTCAGGGCCGCCCCCATGGCGCGATAGACCCGCTGCTTGAGGTAGGCCGGCAACCCCTGAAAGACCCGGCTGTAGATCATGTAGCTGCAACGCATTTTGAACAAACGCGTCCGCAGATCGAAGTCCTTCAACGATTCGCCCGACGACGCAGCCTTCCGGTTCTTCGCGAACGCGCGTTTGAAACCCTCCGTCCCCCCCACCGGAGCCGGCAAGGGCGCTTCTTCAGCGAACAGGAGGTAACGCGTCAGGTCCTCCGCGATCCGATCCAACGCCTCTGACTCCTCCTCGCCGATCCGTCCGCCCGACTCCGCCTCGATCTTCCGCGCCGCGTAGGCCGCCGCGACGGTCCGGTTCACGAACCCCACCTGATGCTCGTGGACCAGTTGGGGGAGAATGTCACTGCTGGCCGTCGGATAACGGTCGTAGCTGAACAGCGCGCCGGGAGTCACCGGATTGCGGACGATCTTCCCGTCCACAAACCGCCCAATGGTGTTGCCCCAGTGATTGGTCACCCCGCCCTGCCCCGTCAGATACCAACCGCCGAAACGCTCCTCAAACGGGACGCCGTGCCCGGTCTGCTCCTGCCGGAACGACTCCAGGCTCCCGCCCTGCGGCCCGGGAATCACTGACTGCACCAGCAACCCCGGGATGCGCCCGATCTCCGGGCCGGCATGGCAGTTCATGCAGCGGTCCGAACGTTCGATCCGCATCGGCGCCTCGCCCCGGGGGATGTCAAAGATGTAGTAGATTCCGCCGGCCTCCGGATCCACGGACACGATCTCCAACCGCCCGCCCGGGATAAAGCCGAGGTAGACGTCCTCATTGAAAAACAGCGCTCTTGGGTTGCGAGGATTGATGTAGCGCAGTTGCAGGCTCGTCGTGGAGAACAGCAGCATCTGCGTCTCCGGCGAGATGTTCAGAGCCTTCAGCAGGCCGCGTAGAAAGGCCAGATCCCCGCCGCGGTCCAACGCGATCTTCCCCGATTCCAGATCCGCCTTCAACCTGGTCACCGGATCGTTCAACTCCCGCGTCCAGTAATTGTGGGGCGGCTTCTCAAACTCCTTGTGCGCCAGGGCGCCGTGCGAGACGCACACATACCCCAACAGCAGCAAAATGGAAACGAAACGACCGGTCATGATCCCGCGCACCCTACGTCAGCGCCACTCGGCTCCACAAGAGCAGACCGCCCCCGGGAAAGGACTTGCAAGTATGAGCCGCATCAACGCTCTTGCGACACGACTGTCGCAGGGGAGGCGGGGCAAATTGTCCTCAATGAGCCAATGCAAGCAAGGCCCCGCGCGGCTCACTGAGGATAGTTCGCCCCAACATCAAGGCGAAGCCGGCTACTTATGCGTAGCCCTGCCCGCCATTTTTGAGTTCATCCGTTGAATCAAATCCGCCACCATCTCCGTCGAACCGCCCATGTCAAAACGCACGCACGCCATGACCAAACGCCTCCTTCCCCTCGCCCTCTCCTCGCTCCTTCCCCTTGCCGCAACCGCCGGCAACTGGGCCCACTGGCGCGGCCCGAACGGAAATAGCGTCGCCCCCGACGCCAAACCGCCCCTCGAATGGAGCGCGACCAAGAACGTGAAATGGAAGGTCCCTATCCCCGGTCTCGGCTCCGGCTCCCCGGTGATCTGGGAGAACAAGGTCTTTGTCGTCAGCGCCGTTCCGCTCGACGACTCCGCCAGCGGACGTTCCCTCACCCAGCTCGCCTTCAAGTTGTTCTGCTTCGACCGCGAGACCGGAAAGAAGCTCTGGGAGCGGACTGCCGTCGAGGCCAAGCCGCACCAGCGCACCCATGTCACCAACGGCTTCGCCTCCGCCTCGCCCTGCACCGATGGCGAACGCGTCTACGCTCACTTCGGTTCCCGCGGCCTCTACTGCTACACCATGGACGGCAAGCTCGTCTGGAAGCGCGACGACTTCGGCCGGATGGAGACCCGCAACGATTTTGGCGAAGGCAGCTCCCCCTCCTTGGAGGGAAACAAGATTCTCGTCCCCTGGGATCACGAAGGCCCCTCCGCCCTCTACGCGCTCGACAAGCTGACCGGCAAGACCCTCTGGAAGACCGATCGCGATGAACCCACCAACTGGTCGACGCCCCATGTCGTGGAGCGCAACGGCCGCAAACAGGTCGTCCTCAACGGCGAGAATTGCGCGCGCTCCTACGACCTCGATACCGGCCGGGAATTGTGGCGCTGCGGCGGCCAGACCGAACGCCCCGTCGCCTGCGCCGTTTCGGCCGACGGCCTTGTCGTCGTCGGCAGCGGGTTTCGCGGCAACTACATGGGAGCCTTCCGCCTCGACGGCAAGGGCGACATTGAGGGAACCGAACACGTCGTCTGGGAATTGGACCGAAACACCCCGGACATCGCCTCGCCCCTCCTGTCCAACGGCCGCGTCTACTTCCACAAGGGCAAGTCGGGCATGATCAGCTGCGTCGATCTCAAGACCGGCAAACCGCACTACACCTCCGAACGAATCAAGGGCATCTCCGCCACCTACGCCTCTCCCGTCGCCGCCAACGGCCACGTCTATCTCACCGGACGCCGCGGCACGACCGTCGTCATCAAGGACAGCGACAAGCTGGAGATCGTCGCGGAAAACTCCCTCGGCGAAACCGTCGACGCCACCCCCGCCCCGGTCGACAACCAGTTGTTCATCCGCGGCGAGAATCACCTGTTCTGCATCGCAGAGTAGGCGAGGCAGCCAAGAAACAAAGCGTCACAGGCGCGCCGGTGGGGCGAAGCTCCCGCGGGCAAGATGGCGATGGCAAACACGCGTTCCCCTCGATGACGCAACTGAAAGATGCGAAAAGGGCAGTCAAGACAGCCTTCCGCCAGCCACAGGACAAGCGCGTTTGAGTCTCCGGGCTGAAGCCCCGGCCGCAGCAGCCACCGATCCGCAGGAGCGCCAGAACTCCCCTGGCTTAGGGCGTCTCCAATGTTGCTGCGGCTGGTCTCTGACACAGCCGCGCTCCGAAAACGCCAAATCCGGACCAGCCGTTTGGAGCTTGTGATTTCCTCACCCCTACCTTCCCGTTCGCCCGACCGTTCACTCCCATTTTTCGGTTCCACCAACGAATCGAATCCGCGACCATCGTCGTCCAAATCCAGTCCATGAAGAAACCACACCGCATTCCCTGCCTGTCGCCCGGCATCCTCGCCGCCCTCGTCCTGCTGTTCGTCTTCGCCGCCCACGGGGCTCGGAAACGCCCGAACATCCTTGTCGTCCTCTCCGACGACCAGGGCTGGGGCGATCTCAGCATCCACGGCAACACCAACCTCTCCACGCCGAACATCGATTCCCTCGCCCGCGAAGGCGCGCTCTTCGACCGCTTCTACGTCTGCCCGGTCTGCTCGCCCACCCGCGCCGAATTCCTCACCGGTCGTTACCATCCCCGCGGCGGCGTTTACAGCACCAGCGCCGGCGGCGAACGCCTCAACCTGGACGAGAAGACCATCGGCGACACCTTCAAGGCCGCCGGCTACCGCACCGGCGCCTTCGGCAAATGGCACAACGGGATGCAGTATCCCTACCATCCCAACGGCCGGGGCTTCGACGAATACTACGGCTTCTGCTCCGGCCACTGGGGCGACTACTTCAGCCCGCCCTTCGAACACAACGGCCGCCTCGTCCGGGGCGAGGGCTTCTGCATCGACGACTTCACCAACCACGCGATCGAGTTCATGGCCGACGCCGACAAGGCCGGCGAGCCCTTCTTCTGCTACCTTCCCTACAACACGCCCCACTCGCCCATGCAGGTCCCCGACCGCTGGTGGAACAAGTTCAAGGACTTCGAACTCGGCCAGCGAAACCGCGACCCTGAAAAGGAGAACATCGGCCACACCCGCGCCGCGCTGGCCATGTGCGAGAACATCGACTGGAACGTCGGCCGCCTGCTCAAACAGCTCGACGACATGGGCATCGCCGACAACACCATCGTCATCTACTTCGCGGACAACGGCCCCAACGGCGTGCGCTGGAACGGCGGCATGAAGGGCAAGAAGGGATCCACCGACGAGGGCGGCGTCCGCTCCCCCATGCTCATCCGCTGGCCCGGCAAGATCCCCGGCGGCAAGGTCGTCAACGAGCTCGGAGCCGCCATCGACCTCCTCCCCACCCTCGCCGACATGGCGGGAATCAAGGTCGCCAGCGTGAGGCCGCTGGACGGCGTCTCGCTGAAGCCCTTCCTCTTGGGCGACCATCCCGTCCTCGAAGACCGGATGATCTTCTCGCACTGGCGCAAGCGCGTCAGCGTCCGCACGCAGCAATACCGCCTCGACTTCCGGGGCGGGCTCTACGACATGCACGCCGACCCCGGCCAATACACCGACATTTCGAAGAAGAAGCCCGGCGTCGCGAAACGCCTCCGCGCCGCGCAGAAGAAGTTCATGGAGGAAGTCGTCGCCGGCTACGACATCGACAACCGCCCCTTCCTCATCGGCCACCCGGACTACAGATACACCCAGATCCCGGCCCGCGACGCCACCGCCCACGGCAATATCAAGCGTTCCAACAAGTTCCCCAACTGCTCCTTCTTCACCAACTGGGTCAGCGTGGACGACAAGCTCACCTGGACCGCCGAGGTCGGCGCCAGCGGGAAATACCGGGTGGAGCTCGAATACGCCTGCCCCAAGGAGGACGTCGGCTCGACGATCGAACTCAGCTTCAACGACGCCCGCCTCCGCGCCAGGATCACCGAAGCCCACAACCCGCCCCTGCGCGGCCAGGAGCATGATCGCGTCCAGCGCGTGGAATCCTATGTGAAGGACTTCAAGACCATGACGCTCGGAACCATCGAGCTGAAGAAGGGCGCCGGCGAACTGACCTTGAAGGCCTTAAAGATCCCGGGTTCGCAGGCTTTGGAGTTCCGGTTGTTGATGCTGACGCGGGTGGAGTAACGGAAGCGGGGCGAACCCGAAGGGTTCAAAGCCCGGCAGCCGTGGGTTGAGCGAAGCGACACCAAGGAGGGGCGACATTCCTGTCGCCCTGCCGGCAAAGCCGGCACATGGGCGCGCGGCATATCCCAAGTCTTGGAAAACTCCTCAACGCGTCCCTGATTGCTCACGCGTCTCGCTGGCCCCTTCAGGGCCACGGCGACAGGAATGTCGCCGCTCCTTGATTGGAGCCCGGCGCAACTCCAAGCGGCGGGCAACAGGGACCGCGCCACGGCCTACTTCTTCCGCCCCTTCCGATTCTTCGCCGCCGCCAGCTCGGCCTCGCGCCGCTGCTTGAACTCGCGCGAGATCCGGATCGCCTTTTCGCGATCGGCGGCGTCGTAGTCCCAGAATTCCTGCACGACCTTCTCGCATTCGGGATGATGCGAGCCGTCGTCGCCAACCTGTCGGCGCAGTTCGCCAAACTGCTCCTTCAGCCGGTCGCGGACTGAGGCGTAGGCGGGATCGTCGTAGACGTTCACGAGTTCCGCCTTGTCCTTGCGCAGGTCGTAAAGTTCCCAGCCGGGCGGCGTCTGGTTCTTTCCCTGGTAGTCGCAACCGTAGAAGTAGATGAGCTTGTGGGTCTTGGTCCGCATGGCCATTTCGCCGGGGTTGTCATGGTGGGCCATGTGCATCCAGTAGCGGTAATACGTCGCCTGCTTCCAGCCCTTCGGCTCCCTGCCAGTTTCGCAGATGGAACGGAAGGAACGGCCCTGCATTCCGGCCGGAATCTTCGCGCCCGCGAAATCCAGCATCAGCGCAGGGTAATCCACGTTCTCCACGATCGCGTCGCTGCGGATGCCGGCGGGGATGGTCTTCGGATACCGGACGATGAAGGGCATGCGCTCCGATTCATCGTAGGCCCAGCGCTTGTCCTGGAAGTCCTTCTCCCCCAGCCAGAATCCCTGGTCGCCGGTGTAGATGATCACGGTGTTGTCGTAGAGCCCCTCGGCCTTGAGATGATCGAAAAGCCGCTTGAGGTTGTCGTCCACGCCCTTCACACAGCGCAGGTATTTCTTCAGGTAGGCCTGGTAGGCGAGACGCGTGGTCTCGACCTCAGAGGACTTTTCCGGATCGTAGTCGTCGGGAAACTCCTCGGGATATTTCCTGAACAGGTCCACCGCGTAGGAGCGGCGCGGATTGCGCGAACCGATCGAGGTGCCGATATGCGGCGTGAGTTCGTCATTGTGCCCACGGGTGGCGATGGAGCCCCAGGTCTTGGGAACGTCGTAAAGCGTCGCCGGCTCCGGAATCTCCACATCCTTGAGATGGGACTGGTAGCGCGGCGCGTTCTCGAAGAAATCGTGCGGCGCCTTGAAGTGATGACAAAGGAAGAAGGGCTTCTTCGGGTCGCGCTTGGTTTTGAACCACTCCAGCGTGGAATCCATGATGGCGTCCGAGGAATGCTGCCCCGGGTGGCTGACCATGTTCTTCGGCCACGGTTTGTCTCCCGGGATGCGGAAGTCGGGATTGAAGTATTTCCCCTGACCGGGAAGGACCTTGTAGTAGTCGAAGTTCGGCTCCTCCTTGAGATGCCACTTCCCGATCATCGCGGTCTGGTAGCCGGCCTCCCGCATGGCGATCGGCAGGAGCTGATTCTCCGGCTTGATGCGCCCGCCAAGATCGAAGACGCCGTTCACGTGGTCATACTGCCCGGTGATGATGCAGGCGCGTGACGGCGTGCAGATGGAGTTCACGCAGAACGCGTTGTCGAACACGATGCCCTCCCGCGCCAGCGAGTCGATGTTCGGCGTCGGATTAAGCGGTTTCAGCACGGTCGCGTAGGCGCCGACCGCTTGCGCCGTGTGATCGTCCGACATGATGAACAAAATGTTCGGGCGTTGGGGCGCGGCGGAAGCAACGGTGGCAATGGAAACCGTCGCGACGAAAAGGAGGGTTGAGAGGCGTGTTTTCATGAATTCAGGAACCGGAATAACGCGGGGGAGACTGAAACACCGCCCCGCGCCGGGGTCAATGTCGATGCCCTCAAAATGCGAACTTCGCGGAGCAGGTGGGGCGAATTGTCCCCAATGAGCCGACGTGAGCATGTCCCGGCGCGGCTCACTGAGGACAGTTCACCCCCCCCTCCAGAAGTGTTGAGCTTTGAACGCGCCCTCGCCGACCTTCTACCGATCCAACTCCCCCGGCTCACACTCGCCGTCCTTCAAGGAAGCATCCTCCTTTTCCATGAAACGAAAAAGCACGGCCGCGAACCAACCCACTCCCGCCAGGACAACCACGGCGAAGAAAACCCCGGTCACGATGTGCCTCAGTTCGCCGCCGTTAATGGTGCGCAACGAAGCCACGACGGCAGCCAGGATTCCGCCCCCCGAGAACAGCGAAAACCCGATCAACCAGCGTTTCCGGGTCTGCTGACGAGCGGGATCGATCTGGTCGACCTCATCCGTGGACGGCAGCATGATGTTACAAAACAGCCAGGTCACCGCCCCCGCCGCCAGGAACGCCAACGCGGCCACCAGATCCAACCTGACCTCCAACGCCGGATTGACCTGCTTGACCGCTCCCAGGAATCCGCCCAATCCCGCCATGGCAGAGGCGGAAGAGAACGTGACCACCCGGTTGAAGGATCGCCGCACACGGGCGTCCTCGGGCTTGATCGTCGGCTCGGATGGTTGTTTCAACCCAGACATGGGCGAATTGCAATTAACATTCCAGCCCCGAGGGATCACGACGAAAATGCGGTTTTGACAGAAAGCTCCGCTTGTTTCTAATTTGGGCCATTGTGAACAAGCTTCTCCCACTCGCCGTCGCGCTTGCCTTCCTGTCCGCCGCCACCTGTCACGCGCAGCGCGGAACCATGAAGCCCGAATCGGCCGCCCGCATGCAGGCCTCCCGCGTCGCGCCTCCCGGTCCGCCCGTGCGTATCGAGACGGAGCGTGAGCCCACCGCGTTCGGCGTCGCCTCGAAGCTTTCGAACGCCGACGCCATGTTCGAGCTGTTCAACCCTCTCGCACCGGCCGATCCGGCGAAGGAAAAGGAGAACATCCCAGAGACGCCCATCGACAAGAAACGCCCGGGCTTTCGCGGACTTATCTTCCTCAAACTCACCTGGTAGGCGCGCGGGGCGCGGAATACATTCCGCTTCAACCTGAGCGTCTCCGTGAATTTGGAATCCTACCGTCTCCCCCTCTTCTCCGGAGGGCGAAGCGGAATAAACTTCACGCTCCTCGCGTTTTAGGTCGTCGTCAGCCCCGCCTTCCAAACCGTCCGGTCACCAACCCCACGATGTCCTTCGCGGCCGCCACCCCCAACGCCATCGTGGTTCCCAGATAGATCGCGCCGCCCACGGACAGCGGAGCGAACACCACGACGATCCGGGCGACCTGGCCATCGTGTCCCAACCGGCCTTCGCAGAACTGCCAGACCGCCCAGGCCGCGCCCGCGCCCAGCAACGCGCTCAGGGCGATCTTCCACCGGTTGCTCACTCCCCCGATCTCCCGCGCCTCAGGACAGCGTCGCTTCAACGCGGCGAACAGCAGGAAGGCGTTCAACGAGGAGGTGATCGAGTTCGCCAAGGCCATCCCCGCCTGTTCGAAGGGGCGGATAAGGACCACGACCAGGACCAGGTTCAACGCAAGACAGCCGACGCTGATCCGCATGGGAGTTCGCGTGTCGCCCAACGCAAAGAAGGCGCGGGCGAAGATGTTCACCGCGGAGAACGCCACCAACCCGGGCGTGAGACACATCAGGGCCTCCGCCGCCCGGACCGTCGCCAACCCGTCGAACTGCCCGCGTTCGAAGATCAACCGGACGATCGGCTCCGCCAGGACCAGCAGCAACGCGCCGACAAACAGATTCAGGTAGAACAGATAATCGATCGCCTGCCCCAACGAGCGCGCAAACTCGCCCATCTTCTTCTCCGCCGCGAGCCCCGACAAGGCAGGCAACAGAAACGTGGCCAACGACACGCCGAACACCCCCTGCGGCAGCTCCATCAGGCGCACCGAGTAAGTGAACGACGACACAATCGAACCGCCGACCGCCAAGGCAATGGCGTTGGAAAGGAGCAGGTTGATCTGCGTCGCCGCCACCCCGATCGTGCCCGGGATCATGCGCTTCACCATCACGCGCACCGTCTCGTGTTTCCACGGCGACACCCAGCGGTAGCGGAACCCCTCGCGCCAAAGCGTCGGCAACTGGAAGCCCGCCTGGGCCACTCCGGCGACCAGCACGGCGAACGCCAACGCGAAGATCTGGGTCTCCAACCGCTCGCCCCACCTCGGAGCCAACGCCAGCACGGCGATGATCATAACCACGTTCAACATGGTCGCGCCCATCGCCGGAATGAAGAAATACCCGCGCGAGTTCAACATCCCGATGAAGACCGCCGCCACGCAGACCAACAGCATGTAGGGAAACATGATCCGCAGCAGTTCCAGCATCAGCCGCGTGTCATCCGCCAGGTTGACAAACGCCAGCGTCAACGAGATCCCCAGCAGTACAACGCCAATCAGCGCGCTGGCCACGACGATCAGCCAGGAGATCACGGCGTTGGCGGATTCCCACATCTCCCGCTCCCCCGCCGTCTTTTCCTTCTCCTTGAAGATGGGGATGAACGCCGCTGACAAGGCCCCTTCGCCCAGCAACCGGCGGAACAGGTTGGGGATCATGAAGGCGAAGATGAAGGCGTCGGCGACCGCCGAGACACCCATGAACCGCGCGTAACAAATCTCCCGCACCATGCCCAATACGCGACTGCACAGGGTGGCAATCCCCATCGCACCGCTGGATTTGAGCATTTGGGACATGGTTGTTTGTGATTTGTGATTGGTCACTGGTGTGGCGCTCGTCGTCCAGTCACCAATTACGAATCTCCAATCCCAACAACTTCCCCATCATTCGGGATCAGGACTTCGACGTCCGGGAGACTGGACCGGGCCTGCTCCAGAATCGAGTCCCGGTTTTCCCAACATTTCCGGCCAAGGTGGACCAAGGCCAACCTGCCGATCTCCCGCCCCCGGAGGAAATCGAACAAAGCCTCCGGCGTGAAGTGCGCCAGTTCGCAGACCAGCAGGTCCAGCCGCGCGCGCAGCAGCGGCTCCAGATCCTGCGGCGATCCCAGGTCCGCGCTGTGGCCGATCCGCAGTCCGTCGGCTTCGATCAGGAAGCAAAAACATTCGAACGCGCCGGGGTCAGCGTCCGGCATCGCGGCCTGAAGGCGGTTCATATGGCCCGTGTGAAAAGGCGTGATCCGGGCGTCCTTGATCTCCGTCGGCAAACCGCCGGACATGGTCTTGAAATCCAACCGGAAGGGCCGTTGCTCCTCGATGAACAGGGAGTTTTGCAACAACGCCCGCGTCGGCTTGATCCCGTAGGCGGGCATGTGAATCGTCAACCCCTTGCCCCGGCCGTCCAACCACCAACCCTGGATCAGCATGAACAGCCCGCCGATGTGGTCGAAATGCCGGTGGGACAGGACGACCGCATCGACCAGGTCCGGCTCGTGGCCCGCCGCCTTGTAGCTCGCGCTCACCGGCTCCCCGGCGTCCAGCAGCAGGGTCGTGTCGCCGAGACGATATAGAAACGCCGCGTGCCCCCGATCCGCGCAGGCCAGTCCGTCGCCCACTCCCAAACATGTCACCGAGAAGCCGCTCATCCCATCGCGTGAATCCTGGTTTGTCGGGGTGAACTGTCCCCTGTGAGCCTGCGCGAGCCTGCCGAAGAGCGGCTGACTGGGGACCGTTTGCCCCCACTTCCCGACATGGCTCGCGTCCTTGGTGTAGTGTCGTTCATGCCAAGTCCAAAAGCGCTGTCCTCAATCACTCCCGCTCCCGGTTCCGGTAATGCACGATCCGAAAATCCTCGCAGTCGCGGATTTCCTCCACTTCGCGGAACCGTTCTTCAAAGGGCGGGAACAGGACGTCTCCCTCCACGACACGCTTCACATGGGTCAGGTAGAGATCGGAACACCTCGGCAGCGCCAGCGCGTAGATCTCCGCGCCGCCGCAGATGAAAATCTCACCCTCCCCCGCCAAGGCAAGCGCCTCGTCCAGCGTGGGCGCCACATCCACGCCTTCAATCGACGGCGCAGAACGCGACAACACCACCGTCCGCCGATCTGGCAAGGGGCGACCGATGGATTCATAAGTCTTGCGCCCCATGACGATGGTATGCCCGATCGTCTTCTGCTTGAACCATTTGAAGTCCTCCGGCAGATGCCAGGGAATGTCCGGCCCATTGCCGATGACCCGGTTTTCCGACATCGCGGCAATGGCCTTGAAGGGGAATTGCTCTTTATCACTCATGACTACGGCTCGCCTCACATGCCCGTAGGACAGGCATCTTGCCTGTCCCGACGTGACAACAAAATCTCCCTGCTCGAACAATCCGCACCCTCGCGCCCAAGGTCCCAACCGGTTCCGCCCGTCGCTTGCCAATTCCCACGCGCTCCGCCATGCCGGGGACAGGCAAGATGCCTGTCCTACGCGCAGTTCCACGGCTGCCTACCCCAACCGCTCCATCACTCCACAGCTCCATCACTCCACAGCTCCATCACTCCACAGCTCCATCACCCCGCATTCCTCAAATCGCGATCGGGGCCTTGATCGCGGGATGCGGATCGTAGCCCTCCAGCTCGAAGTCCTCGAAGCGGAACGAGCCGATCTCCTTCACCTCGGGGTTGAGCTTCATCGTCGGCAGCGGACGCGGCTCGCGTGAAAGCTGCAGGTCCGTCTGCTCGATGTGGTTCTCATACAGGTGCAGGTCGCCGAAAGTGTGGACGAAGGTTCCCGGCTTCAGCCCGACGACCTGGGCTGCCATCATGGTCAGCAACGCGTACGAGGCGATGTTGAACGGGACGCCGAGGAACAGGTCCGCGCTGCGCTGGTAGAGTTGGCAGCTCAACTCCCCGTTGGCCACGTAGAACTGGAACATCGTGTGGCACGGCGCCAGGGCCATCCGGCCGTTGCGGGCGTTCTCATCCGGCGGAACCGATTCGTCCGGCAGGTCCGCCGGATTCCAGGCCGACACGATCAGACGGCGGCTGTCCGGCTTGGCCCGGATCTGCTCGATCACCTCGTTTATCTGGTTGATTTCACTGCCGTCGGGAGTCTCCCAAGCCGTCCACTGTTTGCCGTAAACCGGCCCGAGGCTGCCCGTCTCATCCGCCCACTCGTCCCAGATCGTGACGCGGTTATCGTTCAGATACTTGATGTTCATGTCCCCCGCCAGGAACCACAGCAGTTCGTGGATGATCGAGCGGAGGTGCAGCTTCTTGGTGGTCAGGCAGGGAAAGCCATCGCTGAGCCGGAAGCGTGTCTGGGCTCCAAAGACGGAGTAGGCGCCCGTGCCGGTGCGGTTGGGCTTCAGGACGCCTTCCTCGCGGACCAGGCGCAGCAGATCGAGATATTGACGCATAAGCGGATCGGGATCGACGGACAACAAAAACGACCCGCGAAGTCTGGGCAAACGCCCGCCCACCGCCAAGGTTTATGTCGGCTACTCCGATGGCGGCGGGGGCTATCAAGGAGGGACGACAAGAATGTCGCCGCTCCCTGGTCTGGCAACACGCGCTTCGATGCGCCTCCCGTTCAACCGTCCTTCGCCGCAACGGGGGAGACGCCGGTGGCGGCCTCCGTCCTCTCGGCCGCCTTCTGCTTCCGCGCCTCGGCCAATTGCTTCGCGTCCAACCTGGCGAACCCGAGCTCCTTCGCCACCCCGCCCAGAAACAGGGCAAGGATCCGTTGCAACCGGCGTTCCTGCTCCGTCAAAACCCAGGCCAGGGCAAAGAGAAATCCCAGCATGCCGATGAAGAGAACCAGCGACTGTTCCATGAAGGCGAAGGCCACGGCTTCCGTCGCGGCGGCCAGCCAGAATATCAACGTCGCATAAAGGCTCCACCCCGCCCGCAGACGGCACCGCAGGAGGTGTTTCCCCTTCGCGTGCGCCTCCGAAACCGTGGTCAGCCGAAGCTGGCACCAGCGGCTTCCGTGGATCTCGACATCATGCCCGCTCCACCCGGCGTCCGTGCGAAACCTCCAATTCTGCTCTTCCAAGCCTTCCGCCACACGCCCGATGAACCGCATGCGGTCCAGGGCCGCGTCGCCCCAGAACTGCAGTTCGTTCAGGTCGCGACGTTTCAGGTTCAGGTCCATGGCGTCCAGCGTCTCGTGCGCTGAGAGCGGCTTCTGGTTGAATTCCAACCGCCCGCGATAGCGCGCCCAGCCCCGGACAATCGGCTGCAGCAGGAAAAGCATGGCGACCAGCGGTCGGGACAACGAGGTGATCTTCCGTCGCGGAATCTCCGCCTGCACCGCGGCGGTCACGCACATCGCCCAGGGCGCCAGCAAACCCAAGGCGGTCACGCTCAGAAAGAACGGGTGTTCCTGGCTCAACAGCAGCAACCCCAGCACCACCAGCGGCAACGCGACCACGAAGTAATACTCCAGACTGGTCAGGAACATCAGCGCCGCCGAACTCTGCGGCCGGTAGATCGACTGGAACATCGCCCCGCCGAAGGCTCCGTGATAGATGATCGGCGGCCCGGTCTCGATGCCCGTCTTGGCCGGCGTGTAGATCCGCCCCCGCCAGACGCTGCCCCCGATGTTGTTGAAATACTCGGGGTGCTTCCGCACCAGCAGGGCCTCCGCCTCGCCGTAGCCGGCCTGCTGCTTCAAGTAGGCCCGCACGTTCGAGCGGCGGTAATGCCAGACAAAACCCGCATGGCTGAATCCGATCTTGTAGCCCCGCTCCTGGATGCGCCAACACACGTCCACGTCGTCCCCGGCGCGACGGAAGATGGGATCAAAGCCGCCGATCTCGTCCAGCGCCCACTTGTAAAAGGCCATGTTGCAACCGGGGATATGCTCAGCCTCGCGATCCGTCAGCATCACGTGCGCCGGCCCTCCCGGGGAGACCATCACCGCCGAGGCCACCCAGGAATCGTCCGTCGGCAACAGGTTGTGTCCGCCGATCGCCGCAAACTTGCTGTTGATCAGATCGTGAACCAGGTAGCGCAGCCAGTCCTCGTCGGCCCGGCAGTCCGAGTCCGTGAACGCCACGATCTCACCGAGCGCCGCCTCGATGCCGATGTTCCGCGCGACGGACAATCCCTGATTCTCCCCGTAGCGGATGAACCGGATCCCCTCAAACTTCGCCGCAATCTTTGGCGTTTCATCGGTGGAGCCGTCATCGACCAGGATCGTCTCGTAATTCGGATAATTGAGTTTCGCCAGCGACTTCAGGCAGGTCTCCAGCGTCGCCGCGCCATTGTAGCTGGCCACCACGACCGACACCTTCGGGTAATAGGCCAACTCAAACTGCGGCGCGCTTTCAAAGGCCTTCCGCACTGCGCCGAAGGAGGCCTTGAGCCGACGTTCCCGGGTGGTCAGTCCGAACGCCCAGTCCTCGATCTGCTCGCCGTTTCGCACCCAGTCGTCCGTGTAGCTGAAAACCACCACGCCCGCCAACCCGTTGCGGAACGCCGTCCCGATCTGCCAGGAGAGGATCTCGCACTTGGCCTCTTCTCCCTCGCGGATGGAATCGATGCCGCACTCGCCCAGCATGAGCGGCTTCGAGCCGGCCAAGGTCTGCAGGCGGACCAGGTAGTTCTCAAACGGCTTCTGGTTGTGCAGGTAGACGTTGAAGCACAGGAAGTCGATGTTCTGCGGATTCAGGAATTCCGTCGGCGGGTAGTTCGCGTAGGTGCAGAGACACTCCGGGGCGATCGCCTTCACGCAGTCGATCAGTTCATCGATGAACTCGGAGACCTGCCGGGCGCCGCTCCAGCGGACGATGTCCGGCGGAATCTCGTTCACCACGCTCAGGGCCATCACCGCTGGATGTCCGGCGCAGGCCTTGGCCGCCTTGCGCACCGCCTGCACCGCCGCCTCCCGGGTGGCCTCATCATCGAGGAAGCACACGTGCTTTGCCCAGGGGACATCCACGATCACCCGGAGCCCCGCCGCGCCCGCCTGGTCGAGGAACCACTTGGGCGGAACATGGTAGATGCGAAGCACGTTCGCCCCCAACGTCCGGATCTGCTCAAAGTCCTTCCGCGTCTGCTCCGGCGTCGCGAATGGCTGCCCCTCCAGGTTCGGCGCAAACGGACCGTAGGTGACCCCCTTCACGTGAAACTTCTCCTCCCCGACACGGAAGAACTTTCCGTCCGCGCGGACGCGTTTCTGGGAGGCTGCGGTTTCGGACATGGAGAGCTTGGACGGCGCGGTTGGTTCAGTTCATCAAAAGCGCGCTCGGGAATAACAGATCCAGCCATGGGACACAAGCGACCGCTCGCCCGGACCAAGGCTCACGGGCAAGCGCAAGGCGGGCCACAAGGGCGGGGCAAACTGTCCTCAGCGAGCCTCGCCCCGACATGCTCCCGGCAGCTCGTCGAAGACAGTTGCCCCACCCGCCCCGCGACAGTCGTGTTTTGCGGGCATTGACACGACTCAGGCGGACAACCTCGGCGTCCAGGCAAAGCCGCCAGACGTCCCGCGGTTTTCCTTGGCCCGTTCCGGCCTCAGTTCCTAACTTGTCCGGAAGCCGCCAACCGACCGCACGTGATTCCCGACGACCCCACACCCGATCCCGACGTCTCGAACGTGTGGTTCTTCATCGCCTGTGTCTTCGAGGGAGGGTTGCTTCTCGTCGCCTGGATCGTCGCCGCGCTGACGGCAACACCGCTGTTCGCGGATTTCCACTGGGACGGCATGGACGCCCTCAAGGGAATCGCCGCCGCGCTGCCGCCGGCCCTGTTCTTCGTCTGGAGCATGAACTCGGACTGGCGACCGCTGCACCGGATCCACCAGGCGTTGGAGGAATTCGCCCGGCCGATTTTTGGGGATTTTTCCATCCCGCAGCTCCTGGCGGTTTCCCTCATCGCCGGAATCGGAGAGGAGGTCCTCTTCCGCTCCGTGATCCAAGGCGGGCTCAGTTCTGCAGCCGGAGCGATCGTCGCGCTCGTCATCGCCAGCGTTCTCTTCGGGATCGTCCATCTGGTGACCGTCGGCTACGCCGTCGGCGCGGCGGTGATGGGCGGCTACCTGGGCTGGATCTGGCTGCAGGGCGGCAACCTGCTCATCCCGATTGTCACCCATGCCGTCTATGACTTCATCGCGCTGGCGTGGTTCATCAGGAACACGCCGCCGGTGAAATGGGAACCGCCGGAGGACGACGAGAAAGAGGAACCGGACAAAGGTTGAATTTCCCGTAGGGCGAAATGTCCTCTGCCCTTGGGGGGCTCACCGATATCCATCCGCGTTCGGATCCCAATTTCCGCCGAGCTTGAGCCAAACCCGCAACACCTCCGTCGCTCCCCAAGCCTGCGCATCACAACCACGCTGCCAATGGGGCGCGTCGCCATCCAGGATCTCGGGCAAATGGCCCAGGCAGCCCTCGTCCATGAGCCGACGGGCGCTGAAAAGATAATCCCGGGCGGCAACGGTCGCGGCGCTGCTGTCGTCACGATAGGCCTCCACCAAGGCCTCACAGAAGGAGGGAAAGGTCCAGGTCCAGGCCGTGCCGTTATGGTAGGCGGGCTTGCGACGGGTGTCCTCATCCCCCTCGTAACGTCCCCAATAAGGATGCGCCGGATCGTTGAGCGGTTGCCCGTGGTTCCCGACGATCGCCAATGGCGGCTCCACCGGCAAGGGAGCCAGGGAACGCAGGGCTCCTGGCACGACCAGATGCCGCCGTGCAGCCTCGACGCACCGGCGCGCCTTTTCGCCGACACCCAGCCCCAGGCTGATCGCCAGCAGGCAATTGCTGCGCACCGCATTGTCGCGGGTCGCCTCCGCGGCCGAAATCCCGGGAGCGGCGATCAATTGGTCCGCAAACCAGCCCTTGTCCTCGATCCAGAACCTCGACTCGAAGGATGCCGACGCCAACTTGGCCAACCGTCCCCAGGCCCGCCCCTTCGGAGCCGGAACCTTCAACCGGTCCAACTGCCGCAACAACCGGATCCACATCGCCTGGATCTCTATCGGATACCCCTCCCGGGGCGTGCCGGCGGGATAATTGGTGTCCATCCAGGTGAAATGGCTCGGGCTCCAGATCAAGCCGGATTCCGCATCCATCCGGATGCCGTTCGGCGTCCCCTTCGAATAGCCGTCCGCAATGGATCGCAGGACGTCGCGGATCGTCCTGCCTTCCCCATCGACCTCCCGGTCGTAGATCCCTTCGTCCAACTTCGCGAATTCCTCGCAGACGACGCCATACCAGAGCGGCGCGTCGGAGGTGTCGCGGTTGGAAACGTCGCTCCCATGGATGGTGTTGGGCAGGGTTCCATTCTCCTCGTAACGACCGAACGTGGTGAGGATCTCGGCGACCTCGTCCCGCATCCCGGCCGCGAGCATCCCGCGCGCCGCAATCAAGGTGTCGCGCCCCCAATCCAGAAACCAGGGATAACCCGCGATCACGGTCCGACCGTCATCGCGCTTCACCACGAACGCCTCCACCGCGCGCCGCAAGGTCTGCTCGAATGCCCCGCCGGAAACACCGCCGTCGTCGACGACCTTCCCGGAAACCTGGCCTGATTCGCCGGTTCCTTGGCCATCCAATGTTGAAGCGGAATGAACTCCGCGCTCCGCTTCAGCCGTCACGACCAAGGTGACCGCCTCCCCTTTGCCCAGCGGCAGTTCGAACCAGCCGGGGCTGTAACCGTCGCCATGCCCTTCCTGCCCCCTCGTCTGTTCGACCGGATGGGGAATACCCGTCGACCATTCGGGTTCCATATGGAAGACGCCCGCGTCGGAACTCACCATCAACTCACGGCCTTCCGCCGGAGCAAACACAAACCCGACGCCTTTCTGAAGCGTCCTTGTCCGGCTGGAGAAGTGGTGGTCAGCGCCATCGTTGCGCTTCGTCTGCGAATGGAAGTTCCGGTCCTCGATGTCGAAACGCAGGGTCAGCCCGACCTCGCATTCGTCCGGCAGTTCCCGCCCAATGGAAGGCTGATGAGCCGGCCGGCTGAGACGCAGAAGCGTGGTGTTTTCGCCGTCGACCATCCGGGCCTCGAGGCGCAGTTCCACCGCGCGGCCATCGCCCGCGCCCGCCACGAACCGCCAGCGCGCCACGCCGTCGTTCTGAAAACCCACCAGGTTGTCGCCGTTCAGCGGGGCGATGAAGCCGTCCGCATTCACCCAGGCGCGCATCCGCTTGACGAACACGTGCCGGTCCACCGGCAGGGTCGGATGCAGGTTGGCGCCGAGGACGCAGTCGTATTTCGAATTCACGCGCCCCAGGTCGGCGCACATGCGCGCCATCGCGCCGCGTCCATTGGTCAGCAAAGCGACGGATTCCCCGGAATACACGGACGATCTCGCAATCTCGCCCCAGTTCACGAAGCGCACGCCCCCCCTTGCCTCGCTGGCCTGATCATCGTGGAACCGGATCGAAAGCTCGGCGTCCGCCGAAATGTTCGCCGGACTGAAAGCAGCCACGTGACGCCCGTCCGCCAGAACCGAATCCGACACAATCGGCCGACTTCCGTCGACAAAACCAAGCCGCGCGCGAAATGGCGCCTCCCCTCCAACAACCAGCAACCAATGCCAACGGGGCACGACAGTGATCCGATTACTGTCAGCCGGACTCCACTCCACCACATTGGCGAAACCGGCCTCCGCCATCGCTCCACGCAGGGCGGCAAGCAGATCAGAGCGGCTTTCCTCCGGTTTCAGGCGCCTGATGGTCGCCAGAAAAGCTGCGGGATCCGCGTCCACAATCTTGGACAATTCCCGCCAGTCAAAGGGACCGATATCCGAAGCCCTGACCACGCCCCATATCGCGCGCAGGGCCCAGGCCGCGCGCGCGCGCGTTTGCCGATAATCCTCGCCCGAAAGTCCGGCAATGGTCTCCCCCGCCGCGAGGCAAAGACAGGCTCCCGGTTTCAACGTGAGTTTCAACCGATCCTGATTCCCGGCCATCTCCGGCAAGTCCTGGCCCAACAGGTCCACGGGCTTCGCACCGCGGAGCGCGTCCGCCGGAACGGACACCGTCGCCTTGTTCTCCATGTCCGTGTTGGCCAACACGAGGACCGTGTCGAAGCCATCGGCGGAGGTTCGCTTGAGCGCATAGACCGCGGAACCGTCCGAGCTCAACCGCTCCAGCCTCGCTCCGTCAAAGAAACAGGGATGGTTGTTCACCAGGCGGATGAGCGTCCGCAACTCGGGAATGATGTTCCGCTCGTCGCCCCAGGACATGCCCCGACTGGAATGGACGTTGATCCGCTCCGCGGCCAACCATTCGACCCCGCAGGCGAACCCGAAGCCTCCGCTCACGCTGGTCAACGCGCACAGCCGGTTCCGCAGCAGGGACCAGTCGCGCCCCTGCGCAGCGAGGCGCAGGTTGTCGTGCGTCTCGCTGAAATGAACGAAGGTCCCCACCCGGTCGCTGTGCGGCAGCGCGCGATCCAGGTAACGCTGCACGCTGTCGCCGGAGTATTCCTGAAAAAGCTCCGAATACGCCCATTGCATTCCGCCATGCGTGAGCAGGCTGTCGGTCGCCTCCCAGGAACCGCCCAGTCCTTCCAGAAAGAAGACCGCGTTCGGAAACTCACGCCGCACCTTGGCGGTGATGTACTGCCAGACATGCGTCGGGACCTTGTAGCCCGCGTCGCAACGGAAACCGTCCACGCCGCGCCGGCACCAGGTCAGGAACACCTCGGCCAGTTCGTCCCAAAGCTCCGGAAACCGCTGGTCCAACTCCACCAGGTCCTCCCAGACCACGCCCCAGGCGCCCGGACTCTCAAACTCGCCTTCCGGCGTGCGGCCAAACCACTCCGGATGATTCTCATGCAAGGTCGAGCCCCAGCCGGTGTGGTTGATCACCAGGTCGATGAAGAGCTTGGCTCCCTTGGCGTGCACGGCCGTCGCCAGTTCCACGAACTGCTCCACTCCCGTGGTCCGCTTGTCGAAGTCGATCAACGCGGGATCGACGTCGGTCAGGTCCTGGCAGGCGTAGGGACTGCCATAACGGCCGAAACGCGCCATGACCGTGGGCGTGGAGTTGACCGGCAACAGCAGCAGGATGCGGCAACCGAGTTCGTCAAGGATGTGCGGCAATTGCGCCTTCAGGTCCCGCAGCGTCCCTGAAGGAGGGATCACCGTGTAGCCCTCGTCGTCCAGCCGCTTGATCGCGGGGTCGGCATTCTTGTCCGCCGTGCTGGCCCGCGACTTCGTCGCCCCGAACATGCGGGGAAAAGCGCAGTAGATGGAGTTGCCGGAACGGCAGTCATCCGGGTTCACCGACAGTCCGAAGTCGTCGCCCGACGGCCAATGCTGGCGGTTGTTTGCGTCGATGGCGTAGGCCTTGGCCTGGAAGAAACCGACCTCGGTCAACGGCAGGTCCAGAACCCATTCGCCGTTCTCCGCCTGCATCTCGATGTCGCGCCAGGAGGCCCCGGCCAGCGGCAGCTTCTGGAAATGCGAGCGCACGATCTCCTCCCGTTGCTGGTCCGCGCGGCCGAGATTGGTGCGCAGGCGCGCGCGCCAACCCTTGGGCGGCGGACCGTCGCCGGCCGGCCGCAGTGTGAAACGGATACGATCGCCCACAAAGAGCTGGCGCCGTTCGCCCGGCGCCGGAGTCATTTGAAATGAAGTCATGAAGCAGAACCTGATACAACCACCGCAAAATCGCGGACCAAGAATTCGTCGCTCGGAAGCGGGCCGTCAATCGCGGACTGAGCAAATCCCACAAATGGGTATGAGGGGATGGGGGTATGAGGGTTTGGCGGGAACCTCCATGCTCCAAATCGGGTGATTTGTTACCGATGTATTGACCACACCGAATGGTGACCACACCACGCACCCATACCCCCACACCCCTATCCCCTCATACCCCACCTGTAGCACTTTGAAGCTCGAGACTTCCCACTCACCTTCCCGCTTCGCCAGCCAGCTTCTTCACCGCTTCCCCGACCGCCTCTTCCGCCTCCGGAGCAAACTGCCCGATCCCCCCGCGATACAGGCCGCGAGTTTCGTAGCCGCCCTCCCTCAACACGCGCGCGGACGGCAGATAGCCGTAGACGTCGTTGCAGTAGGCGGCCACCCAGAGGTTCAAAGGACCAAGCGTCTTCTCCATCAGGTAGACGTAATCGACGACGACCTCGCCCGACAAGCCGACCAGGGTCAGGTCATCGCCGAACTGCCAGACGGCGAAAGGAGCGGAATAATGCGTCGGCGCGGGTTTGCCGCTGTGGTGATGCTCCAGCATCTTGCCGGCCACCCATTTCCGCCAGCCTCCGCTCTGCTTCATGAACTCCGGGATCTCCTCCGCGCTCAGGAAAGGCTGCAGCGGCAGATCCGCCTTGGCGAACGCCGTCTTCAGCGCGCCCTCCACCGGTTGCAGTTTCGTCTCCAGCAACCGGCAGACCTCGGCTCCCAGTTCGTCGCCGTGCGCACGGGAAGCTTCCATGGTCCCGCGCGGATGAGGATTCGCGTCGCCGGCGCAGCCCAGCATGAACATGGCCTGCGCTCCCGGATGCCGCTCCTCGATGTAGGCTTGCGAAAAACCCGCATAGTCGCCGCAGATCCGGTAGTGCTTGCCCGTAAGCGTGGTGTTGTGCGCCGCGGCCTGGTAGACAACCGCGAGCAGCTTCCCGTCGGCTCCCTCCACCCGCAGGATCGGGACGCTTCGATCGACCGGACCACGCGGATTGAAACCGAGGATGACGCCGTTGGGAGTGGGCTCGCGCCGGTTCATCACGAAATTCACCACCCCAGCGCCGCGAGACAATCGCGCCGCCCGGCCCCCCTGCTTCAAGGCATCGACTGCGATTTCGACCACGCGATCCTGCAGCCAACCGGTGTAGTCGCTCAACCGCATGGCCTCGTCAGAAGCCTGATCGCCCTCGATCTTTGTCTCCGTAGTGGTTGATGGCCCGGTGTGCGTGTGGGAGGAACTGATGAGAATCTGCGAACGCTTCAATCCCGTGGCCTTGGAGATCCGCTCGCAGATCGGCTCCGCGACATCCGCCGGAAAACCGATCAGGTCGCTGGTGATCAGGACCGCGCGACCGCCCCGCTCGTCCGTCAACGCCAGAGCCTTGGCGAAGAGGTCCGCCTCGACGCCGTCAAACGGCTGCGTGCGCGAGGCGTAGCCGGCCATGCGCACCGGATACGGCGGAGTGATCTTCGCCCTCGCCGTGCCAACCTTCCAACCCGCATCCGCCGAATGACCGGCAGGAACGATGACGACGAAAGAAAAGAGGAGCGAAAGGACCACACGCCACACGAGGCAGGCCGAAGAGGAAGAGAAAGCGGTTTGTCTCGGCATGCGGGGAGAATCGACGGCGCCGGGGGGAATTCAACAAAATTTGTTTCCGACAGGATCAGGGCTGTCCTTCGGCCAGTTCGACCAGCATGTCCACGGCCTCGTCCACGATGCGTTCGCCCGTGCCGATTTCGGCGTAGCTGTGCAGCCCCGTCCAGCATTGGTAACCGCCCAGCTTGTGGGCATCCTGATCCGGCAGGTAGCCGATCCAGTCGTTGGCCAGCTCCGCGATGTAGGTGTAGCGGAAGGGCGAGCGGTTCTTGATGTCGAGCCCCAGCTTGGTAAAGAACTCGCCGGGGACCCCCACGATCGCGACGTCGCCGATCACCAGGGCCTGGATCCAGGTCT
The DNA here is from genome assembly GCA_038126235.1 of Verrucomicrobiales bacterium. Lineage (GTDB taxonomy): Bacteria > Verrucomicrobiota > Verrucomicrobiia > Limisphaerales > JAYPEY01 > JAYPEY01. The sequence continues at coordinate 28,421 of JAYPFK010000026.1, read as the reverse complement.
GCCGCGGCTCGCCCTGCTTCGGTCGCAGGACCTCGCGCTGGTCGCGGAACACCTTGATCACCGCGTCCGCCGCCGCGCCCTTCATGCTGCGGCAGTAGGCGGAGACCGCGCGTTCCTCCGCCTCCTCGTCGAACACCCGAACGGAAAAGGTGAACAGCCGCTTGATCGAGGCGATCCGGTCCACCTCGCGCGGACCGGCGGCGTCCAACGATTCGGCGACCGCGGACTTGATCCGCTGGGTCGCCAGGTCCGCGCTGACGTTGAGCCGGTGCGTGGAGCCCGATGCCCCTTCCAGAAAACAGAACACCCCGCCCCGCTCCCGCTCCAGTTCCTGGGCGGCAAGTCCATAGAAGGCCGGGGAACGCACCCGCGCGCGACGGAAGCCGATCGTGTGGGTCGAGTGGTTGAACAGGGCCGCGATCAGCCCGCCCTTGGAATCGTGAAAGGAAAGGGTCGGCAGTTCCGGATCGAAAGGCCCGGTCGGCCGGACCGCGTCCAGCCAACTTCCGCCCCAACGTATCTGTCCGTCGGGCATCATGAAGCGGCTGTTCTCCCCGACCGTCTCCTCCCGCCCCAGGTGGAAACGGAACTCATTATCCTCCCGAGAAAGCCGGTCAATGCCGATCCTCACCGCCTCGAAAACCCCGCGCTGCACCTCCTTGCAAAAGACCGGATCTCGCTCGTAGCCGTGAACCGTCGCCGTGCTCGGCGCGTGATGAGTGTGGGTGCAGTTGATCAGGATTCGGCTGCTGGGAATCCCCAACTTGATTTCAATCTCCATCAGGACCGGGTCGATCAGGTCGCGCCGCATCATGAGGACATCGCAGGCGACGATGGCAAACCGCCCGAAAGGCTCCTTCTCCAGGACCACCGCCGTGGCGCGCAGTTCCCCTTCCTGCCCGGAGACCTTGCCGCCGAAAATGCTGCCCCCGATGACCATGTCATCGCTGGCCCGCAACGGAACTGCCGCCGCCCCGACCCTCAGCCCGGCGCCAAAACCAGCCGAAATCGCGCCAAACAGGATAGAAAGTGACAGGGCAAGGAGGCCGTTCATCCGTGTCCGTCTCGTCGGTAAATTCATGTGAACGCGCATCCTAGGATGCGAAACGGGCCCCGCCAATCGCATTCGGGCTTGCTCCGCCGTAACTTTTTTCCTATTTTCCAAAAAGTTGGCACGATTCGTGTTATCACTCGCATAGCACGACGCGTGCCGCCGACGTAAGAAACAGCCAAACCACACCAAAACATGTCACCTCATCAGGGCCTCCATCTCTCGCAGCGCATGTCGCAGCAGCAGATCCTGGCGCCGCAGCTCCAGCAGTCGCTGGCGTTCCTGCAGGCCCCGACGTTGGAGTTGCGGGCTCTGGTGAACCAGGAACTGGAGCAGAATCCCACGCTGGAGGAGGTCACCGAAATGGAGCTCGAGGCCGAACGGAAACGCGAGGAAGGCGCCGACGACTCCGCCAGCCAGCTCGACCCCATGGAGCCGCCGGAGGATGTCAACTTCGACCCGGCCACGGAAAAACCCAGCGACGACCCGGTCGACGATTTTCAGGCGGAGTTCGAGAAACTCACCCAATTGGACCAGGAATGGCGCGACCACTTTGCCCAGACACGCGTCCCCAACCGCGCGTCCCAGGAAGACGAGGAGAAGCGGCAGTTCATGATGGACTCCATCGTGCAGGAGACCTCGCTCCAGGAATTCCTGCTCGACCAGCTGCGCACCTCGGACCTGGCCGAGGAGCGGGTCCCGATCGCCGAGATGATCATCGGCAACATCGATGACTACGGCTACCTCCAGGCCGGAATCGTCGAGTTGTCTTTTTCCACCAACATCCCCGCCGAACACATCCAGGAAGCGCTCGACGCCGTGCAGAGCTTTCATCCCCCCGGAGTCGGAGCCCGCAACCTGAAGGAATGCCTCAGGCTTCAGCTCGAACGCGCCGAACGGACTGATTCGCTGGAATACCGGATCGTCTGCGACCGTTTCGACGCCCTCGGCCGGAACAGATTCCCGGAAATCGCCCGTTTTCTTGGCGTGACCGTCGAGGAGGCCCAGAATGCCGCTGAGCGCATCAAGCATCTGGACCCGCGTCCGGGCCGGGCCTTCCTGCCGGACAACAATCAGTATGTCGTCCCCGAGGTCTTTGTCACCCTCGGCGAGGACGGCTGGGTCGTCACCACCAGCCAGGAGTTCATCCCCCGCCTCCGCATCTGCAACCATTACAAGGACATCATGTCCGACCCGCACGCGGACGAGGCCACCCGGGAATACGTCCGCGACAAGGTCCGCGCCGGGAAATTCATCATCAAGAGCATCCACCAACGCCAGGACACGCTGCTCAAGATCGCCAAGGAGATCGTCGCCCGGCAGGACGGCTTCCTGAAACAGGGCGTCACCCACCTCCGCCCGATGACCATGCAGGACATTGCCGAAGTCGTGGGCGTTCACGAGACCACGGTCAGCCGCGCCGTGTCCGGCAAGTACATGGAATGCCCCCAAGGTGTGTTCGACATGAAGTACTTCTTCACCTCCGGCGTCGCAACCTCCGGCGGCGGAGACCTGTCCAACACCAGCGTCAAGGGCATGATCAACGAACTCGTCAAGAGCGAGCCGTCAAACAGCCCCTACTCCGACGAGAAGCTCGTGAAACTGCTGGCTGACAAGGGCGTCAAGGTCGCCCGCCGCACCATCGCCAAGTATCGTTCGGAGCTGAACATCCTCCCTTCGAATTTGCGCCGGGTGTATTGACGCTGAAACGCCCACCCGGCGTCAGGCGAGATAAGGCGGGGCGAACCGTCCTCAGCAAGCCGCCCCGGGAGATGCTCACACCGGCTCACCCGGAGAAATCGCTCCGCCTTTCTTGACGGCTGCCGCGATCAGCCCCGGGCGTGATTCTCCTTACTCCGCAAGATTGACCGGTCCATCGTCGCGCTTTCCCACCAGTCGACGGAAGGCCGCCTCGTTCAGACGCCCCGCCTCATCCACCAGCGTCGGAGGGATTTGTTCCGGCTTGTGGGCTCCGGCTCCCCCGCCCTGCCCACGTTCGGCCTTCATCTGTTCCAACCAGAGCAGCAAGACCCGCCCGCCCGCCCTGGCCAGTTCCTCCGGGGGCGCGACGTAGTCGTAATCCATCCGGGCAAATCCCGGCAACCGACGCAACGAGCGTTCCGCGATGAAGCGCACCGCCGGGTAGGGATCCATCAGCGTCTGTCCGAGATGCAGGCCCATCCACCCCTCTCCGGACGCGGCGCGCGCGGCGGGACGCCCCATGTTGTCGGCGACAATCGCCCGCTGCCCCGCGTCCCCGGAAAGCAACCAGAGCACGGCCGCCGACACCGTTCGTTGATCCTCATCCAGCGGCGGCGACCCGATGCCATGCCATGCCTCCAGATGCTCGGCGGTCCATTGGAGCGTCCGGTCGAGATGACAGAGATTGCAGGCATTGGGCCGGCCCGTCTCGACGCTTTCCCTCACACTGGGCGAATTGATGGTATGGCTGCGCTCGGTCTTCAGCAGTCCGTAGGTCGTGTAGGGCATGTGGCAGTTCTGGCAACGGCTTCCCTCGGAATCAGCCGCGTGTCCCGTGTGTCTCGTCAGTCTCTCAGCAAACTCCCCGTGACATTGCAGGCAGGCCAGGTCGCCGCGCATCCCTGGCTTGAGCTGATCGTCCGCCCATTCACTCGGGTCGCGACCCTCCGTAGCCGCGTCGTGCATGCTGTGGCAGGAAAAACAGGACATCCGCCGCGCCGGCTCGGCCGCGTCGAAACACGGCGAGTCGATCAGGCCGTTGTACTCGCGCCCGGTGAGGCGGACCATCCCGTCCGACCAGAAACGATCGCGGAAGAAGTCGGGGTCCGACTTCGCGATCGCCGCGAGGTAGTTGGTCTCGCTGCCCCGGACGACAATCCGCTCGGGCTGCATCAACTCCCCGGCGCGAAACGCGTAGCCGCCCCGCAGATAACTCTCCAACCAGGCCTGGCTGGACTGGGAATTGATGCTGTGACACTGCCCGCAGATCTGCGACCGCCGCGGTTCCTCCAACCTTGCAGGATGAACCGTGGTCCCATCCGGCTTTACGTCCCGCCGCTTCGCATATCGGGCCAGCGGATTTCCCGCCTTTTCGACATGCCCTTCACAAGGACCATGGCAGGCTTCGCAGGAGACGCCGAATTCCGCGACCTCCGTGTACCTCTCGGTGGAACTGAGACGGCGCGGCTTCGCGCCGGTGGTGTGGCACTGGATGCACAGCTGGTTCCATTCGCCGGGCGTCCGATGCCGATGCGGCGAACGGTCCGTCAGATAGGTGGCGGACTCCGGGACCCAGCGTCGATCCTCGATCAGCCACGCGACTGGAAGCAGGTTGAGGCTGCGCGTGTTGCCTGTCGCGTACCAGAAGGCCTGCATGTGGTGCGATCCCGTGATCAACCGGATCGGCAGTTCAACCCGCGCCGCCCCCGTTACCAGCGCCAGCGCCGCGGCCAACGCCAGCAGCGGCAGGAGAACCTCGATGTTCATTTGGCTCCGACCGTCTTCCCGAGCAGTTCCTTCAACAATCCCGGGGAGAACGATACCGCGCCCCCGCCCCGGCGCACCTTCCCGATTCGCGTCCGGAAACGGGAAAAAAGCCAGTTGGCCATGAAGGCGACCGAGACGCCCCGCACCAACCGGGGGCCGTGACGTTCGAGCAGCGCAACCAGGACTTCCTCCGCAAGCCCGTCGCCGTCCTCCTTGGCCAGCGCCACGTCCAGATCAAACAACAAGACCAGTTCGCGTGGATCGCGCTCATGCCGTTCGAAATGCCCCGCCAGGGCATCGCCGCAGAACGAGGCGATGTTCCGTCCGGAACGATCACTGCGCTCCAGCAGCATCTCGCGCAACCCGCCCGGAATTCGCGCGGACAGATAGATGTCCGTTTCCCCCGCCGCTCCGGCCGCGCCTCCGTCATCGATCTCCACATCGTCCTGAAGGGCGTAATGCAACGCGGCCGCCGCATACTCATCCCGGGTGACCTCCTGCGCGGCCGCACGCGACTTGAACTCGCGCAGCAACCGCTCGGTCAGCCTGATCTTCAGCATCGTGATCTCAGTTTCGCTGTGCATGTCTTCGGTCGGATTGCGCAGAGAGTCCCCGAATTGCCCGGTCTCGGCAACCCGGCAAAATGAGATGAAAGACGTTTCGGCTAAAGCGTCGCGCAAGCGGCAGGCCATCAGTCGCGCCCCCTGATTGCCGGCCGTTGAATCACCACCCCAGAGGTTGACCAAACGCGCCCGCCTCCACAGCATTCCCACATCATGAATCCTCGAATCCGCTTCCCCCATTTCGTCCTGCCGCTGCTCCTCCTTGCCTCCCCGGCCTTCGCCGCCGATTTCAGCTCACTCTTCGACGGCAGGACCCTGCAAGGCTGGCAGGGCAAGGAGATGCGCTATTGGTCCGTGCGGGACGGGGCGATCACCGGCGAATCGACGCCGGACAATCCCTGCACGCTGAACCAGTTCCTCGTCTGGCAGGACGGCGAGGTTGGGAACTTCGAGCTGAAGGTGAAGTTCCGGGCGAAGGGCAACGGCTGCAATTCCGGCGTTCAGTTCCGCAGCACGATCCGGCCAGACGGCCTCGCGGTCGGCTACCAGGCGGACATCTATCAGTCCGGCCCCTATCTGGGCGGCGTCTGCGATGAACTTCATTCCCGCAAAGGCCACGAACTTCTGACCTCGAACGGCAAGAAGACCGTCATCGACAAAAGCGGAAAACGCGTCGCCACGAGCCTTGGAGCCAAGGCGGTCATGAAACCCTGGCCGGAATGGAATGACTACCGCATCGTCGCCAAGGGCCAACAGATCTCCCTCGAAATCAACGGCGTGAAATGCTCCGAATTGACGGACCGCGAGGAAGGCCATTTCGACCTCTCCGGGATTCTTGGCCTGCAACTCCGCTCCGGCAAACCCATGACGGTCCAGTTCAAGGACATCTTCCTCAAGAAACTCTGAGTCTCCGAGCCGCGGGGGGCTCGATCCCCTCCTCAAGTCTCACGGCCCGTCACCCCACCGCTTGACAAGGGCCGCCCGTGCAACATTGATTGTCCTTTCCGAGAATCGGCCGCGATCCATGAGCCTGGACCTGAACATCTATCCCGAACTGCCGGAGAAACTTGATTGGCGCATCGGCGTGCTGGGCGCCGGGTTCATCGTCAAGGATTGCCACCTTCCGGCCTACCGGAAGGCCGGCTTCAACCCCGTCGCCATCGCTTCCCGCACCCGCGATCGCGCCGCCGAAGTCGCCAGCGAACACGACCTCAAGGTCTTCGGATCCTGCGAATCCCTGCTCGACAATGCGGACATCGACGTCCTCGACATTGCCGTCCCGCCGAACGCGCAGTTGCCGCTCATCAAGGCCGCCTGCGAACGCGGCACCCTCAAGGGCATCCTGGCCCAGAAGCCCCTGGGCTTGAATTACGCCGAAGCGGTCGAAGCCGTCGAGGCCTGCGAGGCCGCCGGCATCACGCTCGCGGTCAACCAGAACATGCGCTACGACCAGTCCGTTCGCGCCGGCAAGGCCCTGCTGGACAACGGAACCATCGGCGCGCCGGTCCTCGCAAACATCGACATGCGCGGCATACCCCACTGGATGCCCTGGCAGGCCGAAATGGGCTGGGTCACCCTGCGCATCATGTCGATCCACCACATCGACTGCTTCCGCTACTGGTTCGGCGACCCCGAACGCATCTACGCCAGTGTCCGGACCGATCCACGCACGAGCTTCGAACACACCGACGGCATTTGCTCCTACATCCTCGAGTACGCCGACGGCCTCCGCTGCATCGCCATCGACGACACCTGGACCGGCCCCGCCCGTGAGGGCTGCCCCGGAGACATCCGCATCCACTGGCGCATCGAGGGGCTCGACGGACTGGCCATGGGCGACATCGGTTGGTGCCGCGATCCTTACACCACACCGTCGAGGCTCTGGTTTGCAACCAAGGGCGACGAGGCCTTCACCGAACCCGAATGGGAGACGAGTTGGTTTCCCGACGCCTTCACCGGAACCATGGCCCAACTGCTCGTCGCCATCGAACGAGGCGAGGAACCGGCCATCGGCGGACGCGACAACCTGAACACCATGGCCCTGGTCGACGCCGCCTACCGCAGCGCTGACGAGCATCGGGCCGTCGCGCCATCCGAAATCACCGGCCAGCCGTCCGGGACGAAATCCGGCGACGAGCCCGCAACTTCGGAGCCGCCCTCCACGAGCGCATGAACCCAGACGGCGCCCAAAACTCGTGTCCGTTCCCCCGCGGGTGGGGCGAACTGTCCTCAGTGAGCCGGCTTGGGCATGTCCGAGGGCGTCTCACTGAAGGCTCTTCACCCCGCCATTTCTGCCAGTCCGTCAGCCATGGGTAATTCCAACCAGACCTCCCCGGACAAACCCGGTTCCGCCCGGATCGCGGCGGTCGTCATCGCCTTTCTCATCCTCGGCGCCGGCGGTTTTGCGCTGTTCCAACGCCAACCGGCCGACCAACCGGCGCAGGAAGACACCCCCAAGCCCTCCAGCGAATGGGCGACCATCGAAGACGTCGTCCCCGCCAGCCAGCCCTCCGTCCAAGCCGCCGATTCCGAAAGGCCGGCCTCCACACACGCGGCCGCCCAGTCCCGGGACGAATCCCTCACCACCGAACGTCTGGACACCGTGGACCTCGTCGAGGAGAAACCCGACACCCCCGGAAAGAAGGCGGGGCGCTCCTTCGTTGCGAGCCAGACGAAGAACTTCCTCAACCCGGAGAACGAACTGAAGATCCACTGGGACGGCGTCCCTGAAGACGTGCAGGCCGCCGCAGTCGCCCCGCCCGACGACTACCGCAACATCCGGCGCGACGACTACGCCGGGGCCGAGTCCTGCAGGGAATGCCATCCCGAGAACTACGAGGCCTGGAGCGGCCACGCCCATCGTCTCATGAACGCCGAAGCCACGGACGAAACCGTGCGCGGCGACTTCTCCGGAGCCGCCACCCTCGCCTACCTCGGCGGCTCTGCCCGCTTCCACACCGAAGGCAAGGAGCGCCGCATGACCCTCGAGCGCGACAATGTCAAACGGGCCTACAAGGTCACGCGGACCCTGGGCAGCCGCTTCTTCCAGTACTACATCGGCCACCTCATTGAAGGCCCGGAACCGGAGGATCATCCCGCCCGAAAAAACGAGCAACTCCTCCCGGTCGGCTGGTGGATCGATGAGCGGGAAATCGTGCCCATCGTCCACGTCCACGGCGAAGTTCCGGACCAACGCCGCTACGATCCCTTCGCCAGCCCCACGGACATCACCTACGACCGCCAATGCGCCGTCTGTCACACCACCTTCGCCGCGGGCGACTGGATGATGCAGGCCGGCGGGAGCCTGCGGCTCCAGTTGTTCACGCCCCGCAAGGTCGATTTCTTCGCCTCCAGGTATCTTTCCGAGGTCCATCCCGATCTCGTCGATCCGGAACGCCCCTTCACCGACATTCCGGCCGATGAGATCACCGCGATCCTGCGCGACAAGATCAACACCAAGATCAACCCGCACACCGCGGTCAATCTGGGGATCAGCTGCGAGGCCTGCCATCTGGGCTGCGCGCAACACGCCAAGAACGAGAAGATCATGCCGCCGTTCTTCCTCTCCGATCCGATGGTCCATCTCGGCGCCGAATCCCCCGGCGACATTTGGGCCCGCACCCCACTGAACAAGAACTGGATCTGCTCGCGCTGCCATTCCGGCGGACGTCCCCAATACGCCAACAAGACCGACACCTGGAACTCCACGGACTACAGCGACGCGGTCGAAGGCTTCTGCTACGACGCCAAGAAGGCGCAGGCCAAGGGGATGGAGCACCTCACCTGCGTGCATTGCCACGATCCCCACAAGGGCATCGGTCCCAAATGGAGCCTCACCCCGCGGGAGGACGACGCCAAGTGCGTCGATTGTCACAAGCAATACGAGAAACCCGAAGCGGTGGTCGCGCACACGCATCACCCCATGGACAGCGAGGGCAGCCGCTGCATGAACTGCCACATGCCCAAGATCGTGGAGGGCCTGCAGGACATGATCCGCGCCCACCACATCTCCAGCCCCACCGATCCGCTCATGATCGAGGCCAACCACCCCAACGCCTGCAACCTCTGCCACCTCGACCAGCCCATCGACTGGACCATCTCCCACCTCCGCGAATGGCACGGCGAGCAACACGTCTACGACCAGGACAAGCTCACCAACAACCACCGGGAACGCCGGGCGCCGATGGGCATCAACTACCTCCTCAGCCCCCATGAGGCCGTCCGCCTCGCCGCGAGCGAGGCCCTGTTCAAACAGCGCTCCCGCTGGGCGCTCACCGGTCTGGTCAACATGCTGGACGACCCCTATCTCCTCAACCGGCAGTTCACCCAGAAGAGCTTCGAACAGGAGTTCGGCGTCAACGTGAAGGAACACGGCTACCGCTTCACCATGACCGCCGAGGAACGCCGCGAACCCATCGCCCGCATCCGCAAACTGCTCCTCGGGGAGCAGGTGGCGAACGTCCCCGCCCCCAGGTCAGACAACACGGCTCCCCGATGATCCTTGCGCCGGTCGCAGACGCGCCATCGCGCCATCAGGCTGTAGCGGCGCGTCTATGACCGCCGAGCTTCAAGAGAGATCGCGGGATAGCGAGGCCTCCCGCGCTGCGTCACTTCAAGACGACCCGAGTATCGCAGATATGATCGTGCAGGGCCCGCAACTCCTCGTCGAATCCTGCCACCAGATACCCGATGCAGCAGACCAACCTGGAAAGAAACTTGCCGCCCCAGCGGCCTGCCGCCCGTCCGTAGGTGAGTTTTTCGCCCGAACTTGTCACGACCTTGATTCCCAGGGCCATCTTGCCAAGGGTCTGCCCCTTCCATCCCAGCAGGACGGTCTCATAGCATCCCCAGACGACCAGCGAAAAACAGGAAACGCCAAGTTGCAGTCCCACCGCGAACTCTTCGGTCACCGCATTGGGATCTCCCTTGGCCGCCGACATGATCGCGAAGAAGAAGAGAAAAACAGGCGGAATCTGGACGATGACATAATCGATGACTTCCGCCAGGGCGCGACGCCAGAACTCCGCCAGAACCAACCGCCCGGGACGGGTGACGCCCGCCTTCAGTCGCTGCAGGGCGATCGGCTTGCATCCCGGGCAGACCGCAGCCCCGGACAACTCGATCATGTCCTCAACCGGAAACACCCGTCCGCATTCGGAGCAGGCCACGCTGCCAAGGGCGGAAGGCCGGCCCGCAATCTCGCCGTAGTGTTTCCACTCCGGCATCCCCTCCTGCCAGACAAGGGTCGCTGCATGAACGGTCCCATTGGCAACGAGGCGCTGAAAATCCTCGTCTGAAACGGGACCCCGCTGTTCTCCGCCTTCCGCGTAATACCATGCCATGCCGCTGCCTTCGGTTTTGCGCGGATTAAACGGGGCGCGCTCCACCATGGGAAGCAAAATGGGGAAGTCGTCCGCGGCCCGTTGTCCATGGTTTCCTGTTTGTGATCTGCAAGCTGTATTCCGTTCCCCGCGCGCAACACGCAACACGTCCGCTTTTCCTGCTTGCCCGGTCCGCCCGGAGTCGGGATACGATCTCCCCTATGAAGACCACCGTTCGCCGGATTGGAATGTTCACCCTTTCACTCGCGTTCGCCGCAAGCGCAACCAGCGCCCAGGACCTGAAGCCCCTCTTCAACGGGAAAAACCTGGATGGCTGGATCAAGCGCGGCGGCCATGCGAAATATGAGATCGTCGACGGCGTCATCGTCGGCACGACCGTCCCCGGAAGCCCCAACACCTTCCTCTCCCCGCCCAAGGATTACGCGGACTTCATCCTCGAATACGAGTCGAAGGTCGACCCGCGCCTCAACGCGGGCGTGCAGATCCGCAGCCACGCGTTCGCCGAGGACACCACGGTGTTCACCCTGCGCGATGGAAAGCTGAGCAGGAAGACCGGCAAGGCGGGCCGCATTCACGGCTATCAGGTCGAGATGGATCCCTCGGATCGCGCGTGGGCGGCGGGAATCTATGATGAGGCCCGTCACGGCTGGATCGCCGACCTCTCCCGGAATGAGAAGGCCCGCCAGGCTTTCCAGAGGGACGACTGGAACCACTTCCGTGTCGAGGCGATCGGCGACCACATCCGCACCTGGATCAACGGCGTCCCCGCCGCCGACCTGCGCGACCCGGCCGACCAGTCCGGCTTCATCGGCTTCCAGGTCCACTCCTTCAAGGGCGACACTCCGGCCACAGTGCGCTGGCGCAACATCAAGCTGGCCGATCTCGGCGCACATGAATGGCGGCCGCTCTGGGATGGCAAGTCGCTCGACGGCTGGAAACTCCACGGCGGCGGCAAGGTCTAGGTCGAGAACGGCGCAATCCACCTCACCAACGTGAAGTCGGAAAAGCGTCATGGGCTCCTTTATTTCCACCGCGAACTCGGCGACGCGACCGTGCGCGTGAAATACAAGGCGGTCGCGGGCAACAGCGGTCTTTACTTCCGGTCCGAGTTGAAGCTGGACCATCCGGTGGGCATCGCCGGCTTCCAGGCTGAGATCGATCCCCAGAACGACGCGGGCGGGCTCTACGAAACGCTCGGTCGCGCCTGGGTCCAGCAGAGCGGCCCGAACAGCGAGAAGGAATACTACCACGCCGACGACTGGAACGAGATGACCGTCGCGGCGCACGGCCGCCGCATCACCGTTCACGTGAACGGCATTCGCACCGCGGAACTGTTCGACGATCCCGGCCGCCTCAAGGGCATCCTCGCCATGCAGGTCCACGGCGGCCAGGATGTGGACGTCTGGTTCAAGGATCTTGAAATCCTGGAAAAAGCCGGACGGTAGAGGGGACAACCACAGAAGACACGGAATACAGAAGGAGAAGAGGACCGGAGCGCCTTCGGAATACTCCCGCGCAAAAAGAGAATCCGGTGGTCCTCAAAGATATCCCTCTCCGGCGGGAGTGGGACCAAGGGTGAGGGCGGTTCCGCCCAAGGCTGACGTTCATGCGCGCGGAGCCCCCCGCTCCCGGCGTTTCACGAAAGGCGAAGAAACAGTTCCCTTCCCTTTCTGTGTATTCCGTGTCCGCTGTGGTTGTTCCCCGCAATTGGATTGCGTCCGACGCCCCGCAAACTACTCTCCCGCCCATGATTTCCACCGAAACGAATTCCGCCGGAGCTCCGAAGCTCAACCGCCGCAACCTGCTTTCCGCCACCGGCCTGCTGGCCGGCGGCGCGCTCCTCGGCTCCTCGCCGCAGGCCGAAGCCGCCCAAGCGAACCAGCCCAAGCCCTTCCGCTACTGCCTCAACATGAGCACCATCCGCGGCCAGAACGTCGGCGCGGACCAGGAGATCGAGATTGCCGGCAAGGCGGGCTACGACGCGATCGAACCGTGGTTCCGCACGATCAACGACTACCTCGGCAAGGGCGGCAAGCTGAAGGATCTCAAGAAGCGCATCGACGACCACGGCCTCACCGTCGAAAGCGCCATCGGCTTCGCGTCCTGGATCGTCGATGAGGAGGACCGGCGCAAGGCCGGCTTCGAGGAAGCCAAACGCGACATGGACACCATCGCCCAGCTTGGCGGCATCCGCATCGCCGCGCCGCCGGCCGGCGCCCGCCGCGATTCCCCGGTGGATCCCCTGCGCGCCGCCGAACGCTACGCCCAACTCTGTGATCTGGGAGAGAAGATGGGGGTCGTGCCGCAGATTGAAATGTGGGGCGGTCACACCAGCATAGGGAAGATCAGCACGGCGGTGTTCATCGCCATCGAGTCCGGCCACCCCAAGGCCTGCTTCCTTGGCGATGTCTACCACACCTACAAGGGAGGCTGCGACTTCGACGGATTGAAGCTTCTGGGACCGCAGGCCCTGCAGCATTTCCACATGAACGACTACCCCGCCGATCCGCCGCGGGAGACCATCCGCGACGAACACCGGGTCTACACCGGCGACGGCATCGCGCCGATCTCAGACATCCTAAAGGGTTTCCGCGCCGTGGGCGCCGCGCCCGTCCTTTCCCTGGAGGTCTTCAACAAGACCTACTGGAAGCATGACGCCTTGGAGGTTGCCAGGACCGGCCTGCGCAAGATGAAGGAATCCGTCGCCAAAGCCGGCGTTTGAACCAGGCCCGGAACCTCGAATCCCAGTTTGCCAATCACGAATCACCAACAGTCATGAAACTCGGCTTCGTCTCCGCCATCCTGCCGGATCTCTCGTTGGAAGAGGTCTTTGAATTCGCCGCGGCGAACCATTTCGCCTGCGTTGAGCTGATGTGCTGGCCGGCCTCGGGAACGGACAAGCGACGCTACGCCGGCATCACCCACGTGGACGTGGACGGCTTCGGCAAACGCGAAGCGAGCCATGTCAACGGTCTCGCCAAGGCCTTCGGCGTGGAGATCAGCGGGCTGGGCTATTACCCGAACCCGCTCAGCCCCGACCCGAAGGAGGCCAAGGTCTACACGGACCACATCCGCAAGGTGATCAAGGCCTCCGCCCTACTCGGCGTGAACCGCATGAACACCTTCATCGGTCGCGACTGGAGGAAATCCGTGGACGAGAACTGGCCGCGCTTCCGTAGAACCTGGAAGCCGATCATCGCCCTCGCGGAGAAACTCGGCGTGAAGGTCGGCATCGAAAACTGCCCGATGCTTTTCACGAAAGACGAGTGGCCCGGAGGCAAGAACCTCGCCACCACCCCGACCCTCTGGCGGCGGATGTTTGAAGACATTCCCAGCGACTTCTTTGGCCTGAACTACGACCCCTCCCACATGGTCTGGCAGCGCATGGATTACATCCAACCCATCCGGGACTTCTCGGAAAAACTCTTTCATGTCCACGCCAAGGACGTCCGCGTCGATGAAGACCGCCTGAACCAGGTCGGCATCCTCGCCCACCCTCTGGATTACCACTCCCCGAAGCTCCCTGGCCTCGGCGAGGTGGACTGGGGCCGTTTCTGCTCCGTGCTCGGCGACGCCGGCTACACCGGTCCCGTCTGCGTGGAGGTCGAGGACCGCGCCTACGAGGGCTCGCTGGAACTGCGCCAGGAATCCCTCCGCCAGAGCGAACGCTACCTCCGCCAGTTCCTCCCCTCCCAATCACGGTAGGGTCGCGTTGTGTCGCGACCCATTCCAACGCCCTGAAAGGGCGCAAGCAACTCACGACAAAACACGACGGCGGTTTGTTTCATCCCTTCAGGATGTCGAAATGGGCGGCGATGCAACGACCGCCCTACCGCTTACCTTCGCTCCGACGCCCACCGAAGGGGCTGGGGGAGCCGATGCCCAAAGACTATTTTACAGAAACGTTTTTACCCCCTCTCAACTCTCAACCCAAATGAAGACCTACGCCGCCGTCGATCTGGGAGGAACCAAGATCGCCGCCGCCCTCTCGACCGCCGCTGGCGAGTTCATCATCGAAGACAAGGTCCCGACCGACTCCCACAAGGGACCGGAGGCCGTGCTCGACCGCATCGCCGAAACCGTCCAGCGGCTCGAAGCCGAATCCGGCTGCAAGGCGGAAGCGCTCGGCATGGGCGTCCCCGGCCTGGTCGATCTGCCGACCGGCACGACGAAGTTCCTGCCCAACCTCCCCACCAAGTGGCGCGACGTTCCGGCCGCCGCGGTCATCTCCTCCAAGGTTGGCTGTCCGGTGCATCTGCTCAACGACGTCCGCACCATCACTTTGGGCGAATTGACCTTCGGCCACGGCCGGGACGAGTCCGTCCGGACGATGGCCTATTTCGCATTGGGCACCGGCGTGGGGGGCGGCCTGGTGATCGACGGCAGGCTCCGACTCGGCCCGCTCGGCGCGGCGGGCGAACTGGGCCACCAGACCATCATCGCCGACGGCCATCTCTGTGGCTGCGGCAATCGCGGCTGCCTCGAAACCCTCTGCTCCGGCCCCGCCATTGTCTCCGAAGGCGTGCGGATGCTGAAAAGCGGCCTGGCTCCCAAGCTCCATGAAATCGCGGAAGGCGACCCGGAGAATGTCACCCCGCGAGAAATGGCCCAGGCGGCCGAAGCCGGTGACGAGAACGTCGTGGACGCCCTGCATCGCGCCGGTTCCTACCTCGGCATCGGGATCGCCAACATCGTCACGGCGATCCATCCCGAACTGGTTGTGATCGGCGGCGGCGTGGCCGAAATTGGCGATGTCCTGCTCGCCCCCGCGCGTGAGACCGTCGCCCGACGCGTGCGCATGTTTCCCGCCGAGACCGTGAGAATCGAAACCTCGAAACTCGGAGGCAAAGCGGCCCTCCTCGGAGGGATCGCGCTGGCCATGAAGGGCGGATTTGCAAATGTTTGAGCCATGAGAAAGCTGGGAAACACGGACATCCAAGTCACCCCGGTCGCCATGGGCACGTGGCCGATCTCTGGAATGACCAGCCTTGATGTGAACGAGGCCGACAGCCTCGCGACGCTTCAGGCGGCCTTCGACGCCGGCATCAACTTCTTCGATTCCGCCTACTGCTACGGCGCCGACGGCGAGAGCGACCGGTTGCTGACCAAGGCCCTGGGCCCTCACCGCGACAAGATCGTCCTCGCGACCAAGTGCGGCCTGCATTGGAACGAGAACCGCAAGATGACCCACGACGCGCGCCCCGAAACCGTGACGCGCGAATGCGAGGAAAGCCTGCGCCGATTGGAGACGGACCGCGTGGAACTGCTCTACCTGCACGCGCCCGATCCGGAGGTCCCGGTCCAGGAATCGGCGGGCGCGCTCAAGCAACTCATGGACGCCGGCAAGGCGCGCTCCATCGGCGTGTCCAATTTCAGCGTGGAGCAACTGGACGCCTTCCACGCCGTCTGCCCCATCGCGGCCGTGCAACCGCCCTACAACATGATCATGCGCGGGATCGAGGCCGATGTGATCCCCTGGTGTCGCGAGCGAGGTGTCTCCGTCTGTCCCTACTGGCCGCTGATGAAGGGACTGCTCGCGGGAAAGCTGGCGCGGGACCACGTATTCGATCCCAAGGATAGCAGGGCCAAGTACCCCATGTTTCAGGGAGAGGAATGGCGGAGGAACCAGGACCTCGTGGACGAACTGCGCGGGATCGCCGAAACCGCCGGAATGACTGTCTCCCAACTCGCCATCGCCTGGACGATTCGCCAGCCCGGCATCACGGCCGCCCTGTGCGGGGCAAAACGGCCGGCGCAGATCCAGGAATCCGCGGGAGCCATGGCGAGAGAGTTGACCGCAGCGCTGGCAACGGCCATCGATGCCGCCCTCGCACGGCGAGGCGAACCGGTCTCCCGCGCTGCGGTGTGACATCTGTTAACGCCCGCGCTTCAGGGCCGGATTTTCGCGTTCTCCAGCAACAAGGGAGGTTCTCAAAACGCCGCGCGTGGCTCCCTTGGCGCTTAAGGAAAAACTGTAACCGCAAATCGCCCCTTCAGGACTTTGAGGTGGGTCCTTTCGGCGAAAAGACCCCTACCAATGTAGGTGGGGGCGACTCGCCGCAGGCGCCCCATTTCAAAGCCCCCTCGGGGCGGCACAATTCCGGCTACAACATTCCTCAAACCGGCTCCAGCGACGGGATGACCGCCTCGATATTGAGCATCGCGCGCTCGTAGTCGTCGCTCTCAAACACGGCGGCGATCTCCAGGGACGCCTTGCCCCAAGGAAGGAAGAACGAGAGATCGAAGAACTTCTTTCCGCCCCGCGCGGTTTCGCAGGCGGTCAGGATTCCCCCGGTCCGGGCAATCTCGACCTCGTAGGACACTGGCGCGGACAGCAGTTCCCGATCGCTGCCGTCCATCTCGCGAACGACCGCGGCCTCGGCCGTTTCGGTGGATTCTCCGGCGTCCGGGAATTCGGAATGCACGATCGCTCCCAGACTGCAGACCCGCCCATTAAACGTCGGCCGCTCGAACCAGTCGCCCGCCTCCGCCGCCTCGGTGTTGTGGTAAAACCCGGGCGGCAGTTCCAGCGAGACGCCTCCGAGCGAATACCTTTGGTCCTCACGATGCGGAAACGGCGTGTCGATGACCGCCAGATGCTCCCGCAGCCATGCCTGCCATTTCCTCACGCGCGAAAGCGGATGATCCGGAAACTCCTTGTCGTAACTGGCGTCGTCGCTCCGGGCAAACAGCGCCAAGGGGCGCGCCAGCGGATTGGTCTTGTGGCCGAACAGATCGTCGAAAAACGGCTCGTTCACGGGACGATACCCATACGGGTCCGCCTGCCAGCCGACGAGATTGCCCTCGTTGTCCCGGGCCGGTTTCTCGACCTCGATGACAAAGTTCTCCCGGACTCCGGTCACGTCCTCCTCGCGGTTCGTCACGCGGATGTCGAGAAACCCGGTTTCAACTGGAACGAGAACGTGACCTTCGAAGGCGAAACCCGGAACCCCATTCCGGCGCGGACGCTTGACGATCGAAGTCAGTCCGATCTCGCAGCGTTCGCATTCCACCAGCCCCCCTCCCTCGCGGGCTGCGTCGAGCCTCAGGTCCTGACAATGGGTGTCCAGCAGCGGCTCGCCCGCGTCGAGCGGCTTGGCGACGAAGCCCACCGAAACCGTGGTTCCGTCCTCCGCCTGCCAATAACCCTCCCGCTCCGTCCATGTCTCCGGAATGGAAAACTCGACCCCATGCTCTGCGTAGTTCTCACTCATCGCTCAAATTTTGCTCCCACGCGGTTGACCGTAACATACAGGCTCCCCCGCACAAGCTCCCCGTCATCCGCGTCCAGGTTGTAACTGACTGCCATGGCGTGTACCGGTTCCATGGTTTCAAGCTCCACAAAAACGGTCCTCTTGTCTCCGAGCAACTTGGCGGACTTCACGGCGATTTTGTCCCTTCCTCGCTCGTCCATGTTCGAGGGCTTGAAATCCGGTGAACCGTAGTTCCTGGTCCACTTGTAGTTCCACGCCTCCACGCCGTAGCTTTCCACGTCTTGGGCCAATTCCTCGTCCAGCGGCTCGCTGAAAGTGATCTTGATTCCATTCTGGCGCACGCCGAACGCCGTCGGCAGGTAGAGTTTCTTGCCAACATGACGCACTCGCTGCAGGCAACCGTCATGCAACGCGGCCGTCTGCCAGCCCTTGAGGCCCGTCAGGTAGAGGTTGCCGTCGTGGGGATTGAAGCGGGCTCGCATCACGCCGGACAGGAACCGCCCCGGCAGCGGAACGGCCGCACCGTTCATCCCGTCGTTCCCCTCGTCGCGCAGGATCGCCATGAACGTGCAACGCCCGTAGGACAGGTGCAGCATCTGACCGGCGAGCGGTCCCCAGGCGTCCTTGGGAACCCAGGTCTGGCCGCCGGCGGAATTGTCGATCGGCCGGGGAATCCAGATCAGCGGCGGATCGAAGTCCGTCGGCGCGATCTCCCGCTTGTGCATGGGCATGAAACCGTAGAACCCGCCCTTGCGGATGACGTCCAACCGCGTCTCGGGCACCCAGGTGCCCTGCTGATCGGCGGCAGTGACCACGCCGTCGGGGCTGACGCCCATCCCGTTGGGATTGCGAAAGCCGGTGGCGATGACCTCCAGCTTCGAACCGTCCTTGGCGACGCGCATGATCGTGCCGCCCTCCGGCGTGTTCTCGCCGCACTTCATGAACCAGAAGTTCCCCTCGGGATCGGTCTCCAGGCTGGTGGTGAAGGAATGACCGCCGCCGCCCGAGACCGCGTCGTTGTTGAAGTTCTCGTAGAAGTCGGCCTCGTTGTCGCCGTTCAGGTCGTGGAGGATTGTGATCTGGTCGCGCTCGATGACGTGCGCCTTGTTGTCGACGATCTTCAGGCCAAGCGGCTGGTGCAGGCCGGTCGCATAGCGTTTCCACTGCACCTCGTCGAGATCCTCGTCGATGCCGCTGACGCGCCAGACATCGCCGTGCACCGTGCAGACCGCCGCGTCGCCGTTGTCGAAGAAATCCACGCCCGAGGTGAACATGAGGGCGTTCCAGGGATTCTTGAAGGGGACGTTGATGGTCTCCACCGCGAAACCATCGACGGGCCTTCCGCGGGAGCCTTTGGTGGAGAGAACCTCGGGCCAGAGTGAGGGGCCGCCTTGAATGAGCTTGTCGGGCACAGGCGGGCTGACGAAGGTGATCTTCCTCCCCGCAAAAGACGCATCGCTTGCATGCGGATACCCGACGTCAATCTGCACGCTATGCGACTCTTTGGAAGGCGGAATCACGGCGACCACCTGCCCACTGGACGTCGCTTCCAGTTCGACATTCTGGGTTCCGGTAATCGAGCAACTGAATATCTTCGATCCGTTGGAGAAGATGATACCGGCGCCACGGCCGAGTTCGGCGATGGCTCTTGGACCATCGATCACATTGAACCCGGCAGGAACATTGCAAATCAAGTTCTTCAGCGGTTCGGAAGACGGTCCGACAAGCAAAACCCTGCGAAATGTCTTAAACTCGGCAAGGGTCGTCAGTTCGGGAACTTCGAGGACTGACGTTTCACCCACCGTGTAATTGAAGACGACGTGTTCCCCATGCCGATACAGCCCCTTGTAGTGCGCCCAGTCCTTCGGCAGTGAACCCAACTTGTCCGGCCGCGGATCATCGAAGCTGCCGTCCTTCGCCCAGCCGGGCATCTTGTCGGTATGGAACTGGATCTCGCCATCGGCGGCGGGCGGGACCGCGAGGCCGAAGCGGCGGGATTCCATCTTCAGGAAGCCGCCGGTCCAACCGGCGGTGTAGCGCAAGGTCTCGGTGTCGAAGCAAACGCCCGCCTTGCCGCCGGCCAACTTGACCGCGATTCCCTTGGCCGCCCTGCCCTTCCCGGTGTTGATCGCGCCGCCGAGGAAGGGACCGGTGTCCATCTGCTGCCACCGGTCGTCATGCCAGTCGGCGTCGGTCTGGCGGGTAGGATCGTCGGCGTCGCCCGTGCCGGCAACCTTCCAATTCTCCTCCGCGGCCTTCTCCGGTTTGGCGGCGGTCGCCTTTGCCGCCGAGCCCGCAGCGGCAACGACAACGGGCGCGTGATCCTTGAACCCCTGTTTTCCTCCGCCTTCGTCGAATCGCCACAGCCCGATGGTCGCGGCGTCGGACGCGAGAGCCCCGTCGTCCTTCTCTGATATCTCCCGTATGCCGCGCGAAATGCGAACCTCGTCGATCAGACCCGAGCAGCCCAGGTCGCGGCTCACCAGTCCGCCGATCGCCAGATCGCCGGGAACCGACTTCCCCCCCCGGAACTTCACCTTCTCCTCCGCGACCTTCCGTCCGTCGAGGAACAGGCGTGCGCGCTCGTCCTCGACGGTCAGGGCCAAACGATGCCACTTGTCGTCGCAGATGTTGATCTTGGACCGGACGTGGTCGGGCGCGAAACCGGGCAGATAAACGGTGAACAACCCCGAACCTCGCATGGAAAAAATCTCCCAATGCGTGGCGGAGGCCTTGGTCTCATTGGCGACCAGGATGTTGAAGTTCGACCGGTCGGAGAGCTTCGCGCGACACTCCACCGTGAAGGGCCGTTCGCGGTAAACGGGCTTTCCGGCCACGCGCGCCCGGGTCACCGCGGCATTCAGGGCCTTGCCGAACTGCCCGGCGACCAGCGTGTCCTTGGACACCGGGGCTTTCGGTGCGGGAGCGGCCCCTTTTGCCGTCGTCGGCTTGATGCCCGCGCGCTTCTCCGATTCCGCGGGCGACCACTGACTGCCCGAACGGAACAACAGGTTCTCCAGCGTGTCGGTCGGAGGATCGAAGCCGATGTTCTCCCGCCCGACGGTCCAGACGAGTCCGCGACGGATCAACGCGCCGGCGTCGCGGATGGACTGGTCCGAATGCCCGAGCAGCGTCTGGAAGACGCGGGCCTTCTCGTAGTTGTAGACCCAGGCGAGCGGCTCGTCCTTGTCCGTCACCCGCGAATGCGCCGTGACCAACGGCTCGATCGGTTGGTCGCCGACCTGCCGGAAATACAGTTCGTCGGTCGTGGGAAAGGGTTTCAGGCCGCGCGTGATCGGGTGGTTCTTGCCGGCAATCGCGACCTTGAAATTCCCATAGGGATCGTGCCCGCTGTTCCCCTTTCCATGCAGCCAGAAACGCCGGACGATCTTCGCGTGGTATTCCGGCCAGACGGAGTTCGTGGCCGGAATCGTCGGCGTGAACGCGCCGTTGGCGTAATGGATGATGGAGAGCCCGCCGCCGCTCTTGAGGTAGTCCACGAAACCCTGCTTCGCTGCGTCGCTCAGGCCGGGCTTGTCCCAGTTGCAGTAGTTCATCACCACCGCGTCATAGTCGGCCCGGCTGACCTTCGCGAGATCCTCGGGATTCTCGGTGACGTGGGCCACGACGCGCGGATCCTGTTCCAACACACCGATCAGCGCGGCCGTGACCTTGCGCCAGTCGTGCGCCGGGTGATTGTGTCCGGTGACGATCAAAGCCCGGATCGGCGGCTCCATGACCGATTCCACGCCACCCTTGGGAACCTCCGCGCCGGCCGCCCAGACGATGGCGTTGAGCAGCAATTTCCGGTAGTCCGGCTTGGCCCAGTTTTCGAAGTAGTGTCCGCCGGTGAAGCCAAAGCCGCGACCGCCTCCCTTGCGCTCCACGGCCCAGCCAACGGTGTGGTCCCGTTGCTCGCCAGGCGGGCGCGTAAGGACGATCGGCTTCACGCGGGGGTCGTCGGGGCGGAAACGGAGATTGTAGTAGAACTCTTCCTTCAGCGAAAAGGGCTTCACGCCGCGAAGAATGGGATGGGTCGCGTCGCCGAGTTTCGCGGGAGCCTCGTAGGTCTTGATGGCGGAATACCAGTTGTTTGGACCGCTCCCCTTCTCGTAGTCGAAGTAGCCGCCCACCCACTCCGTGACGCGCTCGTGAAATCGGCTGGGATTGAAGGTCGCCCAGTGCAACTGGATCAGCCCGCAGCCGCGCTTCATCTGCTTCTCCAGAACTTCGATCCGCTTTTCGACGTAAAGCGGATGCGCGGTTTCCTCGCGGTTGGAGCCGTCGGAGTCGAAGAGGATCAGGTCCGCGACGTCGAGCGTGGCCGGATCCTTGGGCCAACCCTGGAAATGCGCCTCGGTGACGACGCCCTTCAAGTTCGGCGACGTGTCGAGCAGCTGTTTGATCAGGATGACGTCTTTCTCGTATTCGTGGATGCCCTTGCCGTGTCCCGTGATGGGGCCGGCGATGAGAACGATCTTCTTCGGGGCGGCGGCAACCCCGGAAACGGCGTCCAGAAGCGCCATGAGAAAAATCAGGAAGAGGCGAGAAATGCCAAGCCGGCGACGGAGGGGAGAAAATCTGTCAGGCATGCCCCAAACCATTCCCGGATCGCTCCGGCCGGGCAATGCGAAAAGGCGCAAGGTCCCTGCCTCAGTGCGGGAGGGACGCCTCGCCGCAGGCGTCCCATTTCAACTCCCGAAGGGAGGACACCAAAACGCAGAGAGTCACAGCCTCGTTACAAAACAGAAATGCGCGCCAAGGCGAGACACCGCCTCCTTTCCGCTCGCGAAATCCGGCGGTTGTGCAAAACTCGGCCCCGCTCGCACCCCGCCGTCCGCATGCACGTCCACGAGAAACCCCACGAAGGCCCCGACGCCGATTTCCCGGCCCACAGCCCGGCGACCAAGGCCACGCTCTGGCTCGTCCTCCTGGCCAGCCTGGGGGTGATCGTTTTCGTGGGGCTCAAATTCTCCGACCTGCAGCGCGACCCGGAACTGGAATTCAACCTGGCCAAACTGGAGGGCGAAGACCACAAGGCGCGATTGGAAGGACTGCGGGTGCTGGAACTCATCGCCGCCGAACGCGCCAACGGCATCGCCCCCCGAAAGATCGACCGGGCCCTGCCGGCCCTGATCCGGTCGCTGGGCGACCCGAGTTCCGAGATCCGCATAGCCGCGACCACGGTCATCCGCACGATCGGACCGGAAGCGGCCTCGGCGACCGAAGCGCTGGCGGCCAACCTGGGACACGAGGAGGTGGGCGTCCGCGTCTTCGCCGTGATGGCCCTGGCGACCGTCGCGCCCGATGAGCCCAAGACCGTCGCCGGCGCCATGGGGCTGGCGCGCGATCCGGACCCCAGGGTCGCCATGACCGGAATCGCCGCCCTGGCCCACCTCGGCGAGCGCTCCCGCCCCGCCGTGGACGCCCTCGTGGAACTCGCTTCCCGGAGCGAATTGAAGGACGCGATCGCCCAGGCGCTGGAGGCCATCGACCCCGCGGCGGCCGGACGCCTCCGTTGAGGGGGCTCCGCGCCGCGGGGCGCGGAATTTATTAGGCTTCCGCCTCCGAAGGTCCGGTGTCCAGGAAGAACCCTCGCCCCGGCCCGCCCAACGTTGAAGCGGACTGAAGTCCGCGCTCCCAAAGGCATTGTCCGCCCCCCCAACGACTCTCGTTTGCTCCCCCTCGTGCGATTACGGGAGGCTGGTGGCTGCCTTCGCAAGAAGGTGGACAGCCAGCCGTTCAAACGCGCCATCCACGCTCTTGCGAGGCTGTGTAAGAGCGGTAGCAGCCGACGTGAGGAGGCTCCTTTCAAAGCGTAAGACGTTGATAAATGAGCCTCGTCACCTCGTCTGCTGCGAATCGGACGAGTTTTCACACAGTCTCTTGCGAGCGCAGCGATCGGAATGCCGAGAAAGGTCCGCCACCCGTTCTCAATCTGCCTCCGCCCCTTTTGAGTGGAACAACATCCCGATTCCCAGCACACTTTCCGTCGTTTCATGATTGGAGCCCTCCTCAAACCGGAACTCATCAAGATGATCGACGAGCGCGACTCGGCCGGTCTGCGGGAGGCGTTGTCGGAATTCCCGGTCGCGGAGATCGCCGAGATCTTCGAGGATTTCGACGACGAGCGGAAGGCCATCATGGTCCGGACGCTGCCCGACCATCTCGCCGCCGACCTGCTCGAGCACCTGGACCACGACGAGCATGAACTGCTGACCGAGGCCCTGCGGACCGAGGAACTCGCCGGGATTCTCGACGAAATGGAGCCGGACGACCGGACGGAATTTCTCGAGGAACTGGAGGAGAAGGAGGCCGAGGAACTCCTCGCCCAGATGCGTCCCGAGGAACGCGAGATGGCCGAGCAGCTGCTCGATTATCCGGAGGACTCGATCGGCCGCATCATGACCCCTGAGTTTGTCTCGATCGAGGACGACTGGACCGGCGGCTACGTGCTCGAACACCTGCGGGCCATCGGCAAGGAACGACGCGAATCCCTCCACGAGATGTTCGTGACCGACGCCCAAGGACGGCTCGTCGGCAGCCTGGAGCTCGCCGACGCCGTGATCGCCGATCCCCAAAAGCCCGTGACCGACGCCGTCGACACCAACCTTCCCTCCCTGCGCGTCACCGACGATCAGGAAACCGCGGTCCAGGAGTTCCAGAAATACGACCGCCACATGCTCCCGGTGGTGGACGACGCCAAGCTGCTCGTCGGCATCGTGACCGTCGACGACGTCATGGACGTGGCGGAGGAGGAGGTCACCGAAGACATGCAGAAGATGGCGGCCATGGAGGCCCTGGACGAAGCCTATCTCTCGGCCAGCCTGTTCTCGATGGTGAAGAAGCGCGTCGGCTGGCTGGCGATCCTGTTCGTCGGACAGCTGCTGACCGCCTTCGCCATGAGCCACTACCACGAGGAATTCTCCAAGGCGATCTACCTGATGTTCTTCCTGCCCCTGATCATCAGTTCCGGCGGCAACTGCGGCTCCCAGGCCGCCACCCTCGTCATCCGCTCGATGGCGATCCAGGAACTGGACCTGAAGGACTGGTGGCGCGTGGTGCGCCGCGAAATGGGTTCCGGCATCGGTCTCGGATTTGCCATGGCCGCCCTGGCCCTGACCGTGACCGGCATCTGCGTCGCGACCGGTCTGGGCGGCGAAGGGCTTTTCGGCCCCGCCCCTTGGCGCATGGGCGGCGCCATCGCCGTGAGCCTGATCGGCGTAGTGATCTTCGGCTGCCTCTTCGGGGGGCTGTTGCCGCTGGGCGTCCGCGCGCTTCGCTTCGACCCGGCCGTCTGCTCCACGCCGCTGGTCATGACCTTCGTCGATGTCCTCGGCCTGCTGATCTACCTGATCATCGCGCGGGCGATCCTGGGAATCTGATCACCCCTCCCCGGTCTCCACCCACTTCACGCTGTGGTCGCCAGTAACGGCAATGGTCTCCGGCGGATTGTCCAACCGGAAGAAGGACCAGGGACCGGGAATGAACGGGTATTTCTCGATGACGCTCTCGTCGATCTCCACGCCAAGCCCATGTCCCTTGGGCATCTGGAGCTGGCCGTCCTTGATGTCGAGCGGCGCGGCGAGGATCTCGTCGGAGATGGGAAAAGGATACATGCCCGGCTTCCCGTTGTTCGCATAGCAGGGATACTCCAGCCACTCGACCACGCTCTCGGGCCAGCAGACGCCGATATGCGCGGCGGCGAGGACCTCCAGCGTGGAACCCCAACTATGGAAGGCGAAGCGCAAGTTGGCCTCGGCGCACTTGTCGAAGATGCGCCGGCCCATTTCGAAACCGCCCTGGCAACAGACGTCCATCTGGATAAAATCCGCGCAACGGCGATCGATCAGATCCATGAAGCCCGCCTCCTCCTGTTCGTGTTCGCCGGTGGCGATGGTCACGTGTCCGAGGCCGGTGAGTTTGAGGTAGTCGTCGTGATCGTCGGGCGGCAGCGGCTCCTCCAGCCAGTAGGGATTGTAGGCCGCCATGTCCTTGGCGAGTTGGGCGACGGTGTCGAAGGAATAGCTCTTGTCGCCCATGCGCCACCAGGAATGCGCGTCGATCATCAGACTGACGTCAGGCCCGACCGCATTGCGCATGAGTTCGACCGTGCGGAGGTCGTCCTCCGGCCCCTGCGAAGGACGCATCTTGTAGGCGGGAAAACCCATTGCTGCGATAGCGGCTGCCTCTTCGGCAAACCCCTCGGGCTTCATGTACATTCCGGCGCTGCCGTAGAGCTTGATGGCAGCGCGCTTGCGTCCGCCGAGCAGGTCGGACATCGGGCATTCCTCATACTTCGCGGCCGCGTCGATCACCGCCACCTCCACAGCGCAGTAGGTCTTCCGGACTTCGAGATCCCCGACAAAGTTGAACTCCCGCCATTCGCGCGGGTCCCGGCCAAGCAGGAAGGGGCGGATCGTGTCGGCGATCTCATGGCAGGCCCGCTCGTGGGCGGGCCCGGGCGCGTAGCCCTTGAGGCCGTTGTCCGTCGTGACGCGGATGAGCATCGCGTCGCGTTTGACGATGGTCCGCTCCCCGCCGTAGAACGGCAGGCGCACAGTCTCCGGCATCGGGTAGGACATCAGGAAAGCTTCGACTTCGGTGATCTTCATGGCTTTGAAAGCGGGACCGTTTAGACGGAAACACCGCCAGACGCAAGCCGACAGCATCCTTCAGTCCCGGGGGGCTCGCGTATAACAAGGGCAGTCTAGCGCCGCCCCCGTCAGCGTTGAACATACGCCCCAACCAAGCCGTGAGGTTAACGAGATTCTCGATCCGGGTGTTTGCGCAACTATTCTGGGTTTTTTTCCTGGTTGGCAGAGATGAAGACACAAAAGAACTGCAACAACGTAGGTTGCAATGGAAGTGAAAGAAGTGGCGGAGAGAGGGGGATTCGAACCCCCGGTACCGCTAATAGCAGTACAACGGTTTAGCAAACCGACGCATTCGACCACTCTGCCATCTCTCCGTTGCGCCTGATTTTCAACGATTTACGTTGAAAACGGCCATCCCCGCCGGAATGGCCAATTGACAGTTGCCGACACTTTGCCGACACTTGGCGACATGAAAGGGAGTCGCAACAAGTCCACGGCCGAAACGGTGTCCGTGGGCAACGTCACGGTCAGAATCTATCGACGGGACCGCCAGACCACAACTGGAAAATCGCGCACGGTTTACGAGGTCGCCGACTACTCCACCGGCAAACGCCGGCTGCGCGGGTTCACCGACCACAAGGAGGCAACGACGGAGGCTCGCCGGATCGCCCGCACGCTGGGCAACGGAAACGCCCAGGCCGCCATGCTCCGCAACGCCGACGCCGCCAGCTACGGCCGCGCCCTGGAGTTGCTACGGCCTACCGGGGTCAAGCTGGAGGTCGCCGCGGCGGCCTTTGCCGAGGCGTTCAAGTTGTTGGAAGGAAACGCCATCCTCGAGGCCGCTCGCTTCTTCAAGGCTCACCGGCCGGCCCTCGCCCGCCGCAGCGTCGCCGAAGTCGCCGAGGAGTTCATGGCGTCCAAGCGCAACCAGTCCCCCCCCTACTCCACGTCTTACCTCAAGGACCTGGAATATCGGCTTGGCCGGTTCCGGTCGGCGTTCACCGGCAACATCGCCAGCATCACCGCGCCGGAGGTCCAACGCTTCCTGGACGAAATCCCCAACGCCCAGAGCCGCCGCAAGACGCGGACGATCATCGGCGGCCTGTTTGACTTCGCGCAGCGGCGGGGATACGTCGGCAAGGGGCTCTCCCCCATCCAGGACACGGAGAAACCGAAACCGCGAACTGCGCCCAAGGAGGTGTTCACACCGAAGGAGATCAAGTCCCTGCTGAAGGCGGCCCCGCCCAACTACCTGCCGGTTCTGGCCATCGGCGCCTTTGCCGGCATCCGCCGGCAGGAGATTCTTCGGCTGCAATGGTCGGACATCGACCTGGAAGCCGGACGCATCAACATTCCCCGTCACAAGGCGAAAGGGGGCCGCAAGCCCCGCCTCGTCCCGGTCCTTCCAAGCCTGAAAGCCTGGCTGCTCATGACAAGCGACCGGACGGGAGCAGTCTGGAAGATGTCGGAGGGATCGTTGGAAAAGGTAAGGAAGGCGACCGTCGCCGCAGCCGGGGTGGACTGGAAGGACAACGGGCTTCGGGACTCCTTCATCTCCTACCGGCTCGCCGCCACCCAGGCCGAACAGACCGTCGCCCTGGAAGCCGGTAACTCCCCGGATGTCGTCTTCAACCATTACCGGACCGTCGTCACGCCGGAGGCGGCCGAGGAGTATTTCAGAGTCTTTCCCGAACCGGAGGGAGGCCAGTAATGCCGCAACAAAGAATACGAATCCAACAATCCGGACCGTGGTCAGCTCTGCGTGCAACGATCATTCCGGTCGTCAACACCTACACAGAAGACGCCAGTCGTTTGGCTAAAGCGTTTCCGATGGAATCCACGCTCATCCAAACCTTGGGGAACGGAAAGCAACAAACTCTGAAGCACAAGTGCTCAGACGCGCACGTGCTGGAGACCATTGTTTCACTTCTTGCGGAAATCGCAGCAGAACCCAGCGGCGACATGGCGCAGAAATGCTGGCCAGATCGGTGGTTTCAAAAAACGTTCGCGGTGGCGCCCGACCTGTGCCTGGCAGTCATGACTGCCGCCAGGAAGAAGTGGATAGGCCATGATTCGCTTCACGCGCGGCTCTGGAGATTCATGGCCGGGCGATCGATCATCCGCGACATTCCCGGCAATCCGAAAAGCGCCGCAACAAAGCGAATCTGGGACGTTCAAGACCAGGA
>JAYPFK010000025.1:0-104914 GCA_038126235.1 Verrucomicrobiales bacterium | reverse complement strand
CACGTTCTTCTCAGCAGTTTGTCTCGTCGCCGCGTTCCTCATTGTCAGGAATTCGCGAACAGAACCTAACGCAGTTTGCGGCTCAATTCTGTCACCCGGCGACCCTGATCGCCTCAATCGCCGCTTCGTCGATCTCGACGCCCAACCCCGGTCCGCTTGGAACGCGCGCCTGGTCCCCCTCGATTTCCAGCGGTTTCTTCAGGATCGATTTCGTCAGGAACTGGGGCCCGTTCAATGCCGCGGGGAACTCCAGTCCATGGGCTCCGAGCAGAGCCAAAGACGCCGACAACGAAAGGTCCGGGTCGGTCAGTCCGCTGGCGAGGAGCATGAGGCCGTTCTCCTGAAGGAAGTCCACGTGCCGCTTGGCCTCGGTCAGGCCGCCGCAGCGCGCGACCTTGATGGCGACGCCGTCGAGCAGGCCTAGGCGGTGAAACTCCTCCAGATCCACGAGCGACACGATGCCCTCGTCCAGGATGATCGGCAGCGCGGCCTGCTGTTTCAGTTCGCGGAACCAGCCCAGACGGTTTGCCGGAACGGGTTGCTCCAACGCCAGCATGCCCAGGTCGGCCAATTTCGGGGCGACCTCGCGGGCCGTCGCGAGATCGTACCCTCCGTTGGCGTCGCACCAGATGACGGCCTCGGGCGCGAGCTGCCTCGCCAGGCGGCACAACTTCAGATCGAACTCCGGATCGGGCGCGACCTTGATGTTGAAATGCCGGAATCCGCGTTCGAACGCCTTGGGGATGTCCGCCTCGGCGTCTGCCAGCGTCCGCGGGTTGAGCGTCCAGCTCAGCGTGACCGTCTGCCGGTCGTCCCTGCCCCAACGTTCGGCGGCCGACCGGTTCTGCAGCTTTCCCGTCAGATCGAACAGGGCCAGGTCAATTCCGGCCTTGCAGATGGGCTGGCCGGTGGAGAATGAACCGGCGATGGCCAGGTTCATCCGCGCGTGGAGCGCCTTGATGTCCGACAAATCGGCGCCCAGCAGTTCCGGCTTCAGGTAGCGTTCGATCGTGGTGTGAACGGATTCCAGCGTCTCGTAGCTCCAACGCTGGGTTGGGACGCTTTCCCCCCAGCCAACCGTCCCGTCGTCCGCGGTGATCTTCACCACCACAGCCGACCGTCCCATCGGCCTCCCGGCCGGATTCTCGAAGAACTTGAACCGGCCTTCGACCGGGTAGACGACCGGAAACGTGTCAATGAACTGGATGCTTGCGGACATGTTGGAAGAGAAGCTGCCTCAGGCCGACAGCTCCGGCGAGTCCAATGGCGTGTCGTCGCAGGCCGCGACAGCCGACACTCCGGAGGGTGCGACCGGAGTGGGGCGACGCGCTCGATCCCGCCATTCGCGTTCCAGTCGAGCCAAGGTTTGCGGCATGAACGCGGTGAGCGCGAAGGAGGCGAGCAGCAATTCGGCTCCGAGGACAAAATTGAAATCAACCGTCGTGAGCGTTTCCCGCAGGTAAAGCGGCGACCACGCCAGCAGCAGGAGGAATCCGGCCAAACCCATGGCGGCCGAGACGAGGAATCCCGACAATCGTCGGCAGGGGTGGTGACACAGCGTCAGCGCGACCGCCCAGATCAGCAGGGTGCGCGGGACGGGGAACTCGCCGACGAACGCCGCGCCGGTCAGGGCCTGCTTCATTGATGGCAGGGCCAGCCTGAACCCGCCCGCCTCATCGAGCAGCGTCGCGGCATCCTCGGGGCCCATGATATGATGTTCACCGGCGCGCACCCAGATATGGTTCATGCTCCCGACGATCGCCACATCCTCAAAACCGCGCGCCCGAAGGATGGCGGCCGCGAGGATGGCGCGTCCGTCGCAGTCCTCCCTTCCTCGCTCCCAGACTTCCGCCGCCGTCGGCCAGTAGTCCACGTTCAGCCAGTTGTCCCAGTCATATTCGTAGTCGATGCGGCGGGTGACGAACCGCTCCACGGACTGCAGTTCATCGAGTTCGGTTGCGTTCGCGGTCAGATTGCCGTCGATGGCGTCATTGATCGCGCTGAGTTCCGGAAAGGGACTGTCGATCAGTGCGTCAAGGTCGGACAGGTTGCCCGCTTGTCGCCACAACAGGTCCGGACGCGGGTAAAGCGCGGCCAGGGAGACGAACCCGAAGATCGCCAACTTGATCGCAAGGCGGCGCCTGAGGTTCCGTTGGGTGGGCGCGTTCGGCATGAGTGGGCTGCCAGCTTAGTCGAGCGGAGTAGGATCGGCAAACGCACACAGGACAGTCCGCCCCGCCTTTGGCGCCCGTTCAGTGATCCATCCTGCCCGGCAACCCGGGGTTGTCTCCGCGCGCGCCGGTCGCTAGCGTGCTTCACACCATGAAATCCTCCCGCGTCCTGCTGCTTTACTTCTTGGCGGTCTCTGCCTTTGCCGCGCAAGCCTCCGAACCTGCCGCGCCTGCGGATGGCTGGACGCCCGCGACGCCCAGGGAGGAGATACGGCCATTGTTTGAACGCGCCACGAACGAAGGGCCCGCGGGCGGCGACAGCCTGGTCCTGCGGGCGGACGATCGCGAGGGGCTGCAGGGCGCGTGGACCCGGATCTTCAAGATCGAGGGCGGCGCCCATTACCGGTTCTCCGCTTTCCGCAAGACGAAGAATGTGGATGTCGTCCGCCGCAGCGCGCTCGCCAAGATCACCTGGCAGGACGACCAGGGTCGGCTCGTGTCGAACGACAACTACACGAATCCCCGGTATCTCCGCACCGGGACGTCCACGCATCGCCCTGACTACCCCATGGACAAGGGGACGGGCGCGAACGGTTGGACCGAGGTCTCGGATACCTACAAGGCTCCGACCAGGGCGACGCGCGCCCTGGTTGAACTCAAGTTCCGCTGGGCGCCGCCGAACAGCGAGGTCCGCTGGAATGACGCGACGCTCGCCAGGGTCCCCGCGCCGAAGGGGCGCAAGGTGCGTCTTGCTTCGGTGCATCACAAGCCGCGCAGCGAAGCGAAGACGCCGATGGCCAACTGCAGGACCTATGCGTCCTTTGTCGAGGAGGCCGCGCGGAAGAAGGCGGATCTGGTCGTGCTCGGCGAAACGATCACCATTTACGGCAACGGTCACTCCTACGCCGACGCGGCCGAATCCATCCCGGGGCCGTCCACGGATTACTTCGGCGGACTCGCCCGGAAGCACGACCTCTACATCGTGGTCGGGCTGTTGGAGAAGGCGGGGCGTCTGATTTACAATGTCGCCGTGCTGATCGGGCCGGACGGGAAGATCGTCGGCAAGTATCGTAAGACCTGCCTGCCGCGCGGCGAGGCGGACGGCGGCGTCACGCCGGGCAGCGAGTTTCCCGTGTTCCAGACCCGCTTCGGCAGGGTCGGCATGATGGTCTGTTACGATGCCTTCTTCCCGGAGGTCGCGCGGCAGTTGACGATCAACGGGGCCGAGGTGATCGCCCTGCCGGTCTGGGGCTGCAATCCCGCCCTCGCCGCCGCCCGCGCCACGGAGAACCACGTCTGGCTCGTCAGTTCCACCTATACCGACCACAACCAGAACTGGATCAAGACCGCCATCTTCGACCATGAGGGCCAGATGGTCGAACAGGCGACTGAATGGGGTCAGGTGATCGTCGCCGAGGTGGACCTGGATGAACGCCGACACTGGCACGGACTGGGGGACTTCAAGGCCCGGATCCATCGCGGGCGGCCGGAGTGGGTGGTGGAGAAATGAACGCGCGGCCTGAGAAAGACCAACGTTCAACACTTAACCTCCAACTTTGAACGTCAAACGTAGCATGCGCGCCTCGCGCGTGGCCTCGCGGTGGACGGTTGACGAAAAGCCCTTCTACGCGTGCCACCGCTGAAGTTCGATGATGTTGCCTTCCGGGTCGGTGAGGTAGGTCAGCGTCAACCGCCCGGCGCCGGGGATGTCGATGGTCTGAACCTTCCCCAGATCGGCGCCGCCGCGCGCCAGGACTTGCTCCCGCTTCTTCTCCACATCCTCCACCTGGAAGGCGATGTGGGCGAAGCCGGGCAGGTTCGCCGCCTTGGCCGGTTGGGGGGCGTTCCGCTCATATTGAAAGACCTCCAGGGTCGGCCCGTTGTCGCCGAATCCGGGAAGCCGCAGATGCACGCCCTTGCAGCGCGCGTCCTTCAGTCCGGTCAGGGCATCGACATGTGGGCCGTGATGGTCGCGCTCCGCCCCAACGGGGTGGCAGTCGAAGACGTCGCGGTAGAACTCGACCATGGTCAGCCAGTCGTCGGCGACCAGGTTGGTGTGGGCGTAACGAACGCCGGAGGAGGCTGTGTCGGACATGCGGGCACGATTCGTCGCCCGCGGCGGGTTTTCAACCAGAAAGGGCGCCGCAGGGAAGGCGACTGCAGCCAGGGCCCGCTCCTTCCGTAAAGCGCCTGCCTGACGGAGATCCGCCGGCCTTTTTTGCTGGTTGCGCCCCGTGCCGCCCGCATAATGAAGGTCCTTTTTGCGGTTCGAATGACGGAAACTGAATCCAACCCAGCCCGGACGCCGGAATCGGAGCAGCCACGCCTTATGGCGGGCGACCGCGCTCCTTCGCGAATCACCCCTGAGGATCACCGCATTCTCGTCGCGGACGATGATGTCATGAACCGCGACATCCTGGCCGAGCGCCTGCAACTGAAGGGTTACCGGGTCGAGACGGTCTGCGACGGTCGGGAGGCGTTGGAACGCCTGCGGTCGGAGAAGTTCGACCTGGTCCTGCTGGATCTGGTGATGCCGGAAATCGAGGGCGACGAGGCCCTGCGGACCATGAAGGCGGACAAGGATCTGCGTGAGATCCCTGTCATCATGATCTCCGGGCTCGACGAGCTGGACACGGTCGCCCGTTGCATCGAACTCGGCGCGGACGACTATCTCCCCAAGCCCTACAAGCCCGTCCTGCTGCGCGCGCGGATCAGCGCCTGCCTGGAAAAGAAGCAGCTCCACGAGCAGGAGCAGGCGACCTACCGGGCGTTGAAGGAGAGCCAGAAACATCTCGCGGCGGAGTTGGCGGAGGCGGCGGACTATGTCACCTCGCTTCTGCCCGAGCCGTTGGCCGGCGACGTGACCACCGAGTGGAAGTTCATCCCCTCGACGCAGTTGGGGGGGGATTCCTTCGGCTACCATTGGCTGGACGACGACAACCTCGCCATGTACCTGCTGGACGTTTGCGGGCACGGCGTCGGCGCGGCCCTGCTTTCCATCTCGGCGATGAACGTGATGCGCTCGCACTCGCTGCCGGACACGAACTTCCACGATCCGGGCAACGTGCTGGAGGCTCTGAATGACATGTTCCAGATGGAACGGCATAACAACATGTATTTCACCATCTGGTATGGGGTGTACAACAAGTCGAGCCACACCATCGTCCACTCCTGCGGCGGACATCCGCCGGCGATCCTGCTTTCCGGCGATGACCGCGCTTCGGCGGAACCGGTCGAGCTCAAGGTTCCCGGCCTCGTGATCGGGACCATGCCGGACATGCCTTATCGCAACGAGACGCAGGAACTTGGCCGCTACAACGAGCTCTACCTGTTCAGTGACGGCGTCTACGAGGTGGACCTGCCCGAGGGCGGCATGTGGGAGTTCAAGGACTTCGTGAAGCTGGTTGCGCAACCTCCGCCGTCGGGGAAATCCGAGATCGACGTGGTGGCTGACCAGGTAACCGAATGGGTTGGCGGGGGCGCGTTTGAGGACGACTTCTCCATGGTGAAATTCGTGTTCCCGATCCGGGGATGAACCGGTTTCGGCTTCGCTCACGATTGGCGTGCATCCGGAAGGGGGCGCGGTGTAGCGTGTCTCCCGGATGACGGACGCGGACATTCCATTGCGTGCAGCCCCGGATCGCAGGATCGACGGATTGATCTGCATCGCCCTGTTTCTGGGAACGCTGCTCCTCTATCTCCCGGTCCGGAACTTCGATTTCGTCAACTTCGACGACCCCGGCTACATCACCACCCATGAGCTGGTCCAGGAAGGCCTGACGTGGGAGGGCGTAAAATGGGCGTTCACCGGGACGCACCTTTCCAACTGGCATCCGCTCACCACCCTGTCGCACATGGCGGCGTGCCAGTTCTTCGGGCTCAAGGCCGGCTGGCACCATCTGGTCAACGTCTTCGTCCATGCCGGCAACGCGGCGCTGGTATTCCTCGTGCTTTTCGGCATGACGGCGGCACGTTGGCCCGCCGCCGCGGTCGCCGCGGCTTTGGCCTTCCATCCGTTGCACGTGGAATCCGTCGCCTGGATCTCGGAGCGCAAGGATGTCCTCTGCCTGACTTTCTGGCTGTTGACGGTGTGGACGTATCTCCGCTGGACGGAACGGCCGGGGCGGGGGCGTTACGCCTTGCTCATCGCGAGTTTCGCCGCGGGCATTCTCACCAAGCCCATGATCGTCACGCTCCCCTTTGCCCTGATTCTCCTGGACGTCTGGCCGCTGGGCCGGTTCAAACCCGGCCGGCCCGCGGAGATGGCGCGACAAATGAAGCCGCTGCTGTGGGAGAAGGCGCCGCTGTTTGCGCTGGCCGCGTTCCTCGCCTTCATGACTGTCCGCGCGCAGGAGGGCGACG
Organism: Verrucomicrobiales bacterium; assembly: GCA_038126235.1. Taxonomy (GTDB): domain Bacteria; phylum Verrucomicrobiota; class Verrucomicrobiia; order Limisphaerales; family JAYPEY01; genus JAYPEY01. The sequence continues at coordinate 98,381 of JAYPFK010000025.1, read as the reverse complement.
CCATGGTTGAGGCGGACAGGTTGCCGGCGCACATGCGCCTTGCCAACGCCGTCGTCGCCTACGCGTGGTATCTGTTCAAGGCGGTCTGGCCGACCAAGCTCGCCGTCTTCTATCCGCACCCCGGAACCTGGCCGGCTGGGATCGTCGCGACCGCTGCCATTCTCATTGCCGGCCTCACCCTGGTCGCGGTGCGCCAGCTTCGAAGGAGGCCCTTCGTCGCGGTGGGCTGGTTTTGGTTTCTGGGAACGCTGGTTCCCGTGATCGGTCTGGTGCAGGTGGGGGATCAGGCCGTGGCGGACCGTTACTCCTACATCCCCCTGATCGGGATCTACATTGCGGTCGCCTGGTTGGCGGCGGCGTTTCTGGAACGGTTCGAACCGCGCGAACGAAGGAAAATCGCGGGCGGGTTGGCCGGCGCGGCGCTGCTGGCCAGTGTTGCCGTCTCCTCGGCGCAGATCCGGCATTGGCGCGACAGTGAGACCTTGTTCCGGCGCGCGCTTGCCGTTACCGAGGGCAACGACATCGCGCACAACAACCTCGCGACCCACCTCGGCAACCGCGGACGGATGGACGAGGCCCGCGGACATTTGAAGCAGGCCTACGAAATCAATCCCCACAATCCGGCGCTGCTGGAGAATCTCGCCAAGGTCGCGCAACTGGACGGCGACATCGCGGGAGTGACGCATTACCTCTCGCAACGCGTCGCCGAGCCGGGGGCGGACGCCGCCACGTGGTTTACGCTCGCTGGCGCGCAGGCCGGCTTGAACCGGCTCGAACCCGCCATCGGCAGTCTGGAGGCCGCGCTCCGGCTCGACCCGGATCTCGTGCCCGCGCTGAACGCCCTGGCCGGCATCCGCGCCAGCCATCCCGATCCGCGATTCCGCGACGGTTCTGTCGCCGTGAAGCTGGCCTCCCGCGCGGTTGAGCTCACCGGGGGCGCAGACCCGGCCCTCCTCGACACCCTCGCCATGGCTCACGCGGAGAACGGAGCTTTCGAAAGCGCGGTCCAGACAGAATCCAAGGCGATCGAGGTCGCAAACGGGACGGGACGAACCAACCTCACCCCGGCGTTGCTGAGACGGCTGGAGTTGTATCGGAACAGCCAGCCCTTCCGGCGGGGGCAGTGATGGTCGGGTTGGCGCTCGCGGGCGTTTGCAGTGTTGGCGGTAGAGGTTCGGTGAAGACGTCCGGGCCGCGTGGTTGACTCAACCGTCGGACGCGGCGCAGGATTCCTCCGTGTTGAAGCTCCCCGTCATCGCGGTCCGGTCGGTCATCCTCACCGTCGTCGGTTGCCTGACGGGCGTCGTCCCCGCTTCCGCCGGCAACTGGCCTTCATTCCGTGGGCCTGCTGGAAGCGGGATTGGCGACGGGGATCCGCCGGTCGCGTGGAATCTCTCGACCGGCGACAATGTACTCTGGTCCTCGCCGGTCGAAGGGCTGGCGCTTTCCTCCCCCATCATCTGGGGGGATCGGCTGTTCCTGACGACGGCGGTCGGGCGCGATTCGAACCCCAAATTCGAGCCTGACCCTTCGTTCGGTTACGACATTCAACGCGAGAAGGATGTCTGGAGATGGAAGGTTCTCTGCCTTGACAAGCGGACGGGGGCGAGGCTGTGGGAGAAGACCGTCCACGAGGGCGTCCCGCGTCATGGCCGTCATTCCGAATCCACCCACGCCAACCCCACGCCCGTCACCGACGGCGCCAACGTGGTCTCGCTCTTCGGCTCCGAAGGCCTGTTCTGCCACGGGCTGGACGGAGCGTTGAAATGGAAGACGGACCTCGGCCGGTTGAGCGCCGCCCCGGACGGCCATCCCGAACTGGAATGGGGCTTTTCCAGTTCACCGATCCTTCACAAGGGCGATGTCCTCATTCAATGCGATGTGCAGGGCGGTTGCTTCGTCGCCGTCGTCGATCTGGCGACGGGGAAGGAACGGTTGCGCATCAAGCGCGAAGACGTCCCCACCTTCGCGACGCCCAGCGCCTACGCGCTGAACGACCGGGACGTCGTGGTCTGCAACGGCTATCACGAGGCGGCGGCCTACGATCTCCGGTCGGGCCGCAAGGTCTGGTGGTATCGCGGTCGGGGCGACGTGCCCGTGCCCCGTCCTCTCTTTGCCCGCGGCCTCGTCTACATGACCGCGGCGCATGGAGGCCGGAATCTGCTGGCCATCCGTCCCGATGCGACGGGCGATGTCACCCCCACCGTGGACAATCCGAATCCGCGCGGCGCCGCCTGGCTCAGCGGCCGGCAGGGTTCCTACATTCCCACGCCACTCGTCCTTGGCCCGATCCTTTACGTGCCCAACGAACGCGGCCTGATCGCGGCCTTGGACGCCCTGACTGGAGAGTTGCTCTACGAGGAACGACTCGTGCCCGGTCGCGGCGGTTCCTACTACGCGTCGCCGGTCGCGGCCGGGGGGCGGCTTTACATCACCCAGAACAACGGCGACATCCATGTGGTCAAGGCCGGGAAGCGGTTTGAGAAACTGGCGGTCAACCGGATGAGTGAACCGACGATGGCGACGCCGGCGATTTCCGATGGCCGCCTCTTCATCCGCACCCGCAGCCGGATTTTCTGTGTGGGAGCCAAAGCGAGATGATGCCGAGGGAATTCAAGGACATGAGCCTCCTCATGTCGGTCGCTGCAGGGTTTTGAGACCGCCTGGGAGGATTGTCCTGCGAATCACCCATTCCCAATTACGAAATACAAAACTACGAGTCACCCATCATCGCCCGACCATGATCCGTCGCCCCTTCCTCCCAATCCTGTTCGCCGTTTTCGCGATTGCGTCGGTCTTCGGCGCCTCCGCCGCTTCGCGACCCAACATCCTGCTCATCCTGGCCGATGACATGGGCTTCAGCGACCTGGGTTGCTACGGCGGAGAGATCGACACCCCGAACCTCGACGCGCTGGCGGCGGGCGGCGCGCGGTTCACCCAGTTCTACAGCACGGGCCGCTGCTGTCCTTCGCGAGGGTGCCTGATGAGCGGGCAGTATCCGCACCGCGTCGGCCTCGGTCATATGGTGAAGGACCTTGGGCGGCCGGGCTACGCGGGACGCATCTCCGATCGCGCGGTGACCATTGCCGAGGCCCTGAACGTCGCCGGCTACCGCTCCTTCATGTCCGGCAAGTGGCACCTTGGAACGCCCGATCCGACGCGGCACGGCTTTGAGGAGTTCTATGGCACGCTGGTCAGCGCCAAGACCTTCTGGGACCCGGACCATTTCACGCGCCTGCCGGCGGGGCGCCCGCGTCGCCATTATGAGCGTGAGCAGTTTTACGGCACCGACGCGTTGACCGACCACGCGTTGGAGTTCCTTGGAAAGGCCCGTAAGACCCCGGACCGGCCGTGGTTCCTCTACCTCGCCTACAATGCGCCGCACTTCCCGCTCCACGCGCCGGCCGCCGACATCGCGAAATATGCGGACCGCTACCAGGTGGGATGGGACAGGATCCGCGTCGAACGGCTGGCGCGGATGAAGCGGCTGGGAATTGTCGGGGAAGGGACGGAACTCTCTCCGCGTTCGCCCTATTGGGACTGGCTGGAGGACGAACCGGGGCAGAACCCCGCCTGGGCGGACATTCCCGCCGGGCGTCGCCCCGACCTCGCCCGTCGCATGGCGATCTACGCCGCGATGATCGACTGCCTCGACCGGCAGATCGGACGCGTGCTGCGCAATTTGAAGCAGAGCGGCGAATTCGAAAACACGTTGATCCTGTTCCTTTCCGATAACGGCGCCTGTGCGGAGTGGGATCCCCACGGCTTTGACATCCGCTCCAGCGCGAACAACATCCTGCACCGGCCGGATGAGTTGGACCGGATGGGCGCTCCGGGGACGTTTCACAGCGTCGGGTCCGCGTGGGCGAACGCCTCCAACACCCCCTGGCGCCTCTACAAGCACTACAACCACGAGGGCGGGATCAGCGGGCCGTTCATTGCGCATTGGCCTCGCGGCATCGCGGCGCGCGGCTCCATCGTCCGCGGGACGGCCCACCTGATCGATGTGATGCCGACCTTGCTCTCGGCGGCCGGCGCGACGTATCCCGACCAGATTCGGGGCGGGGCCTCACTGCCGCTGCCCGGCGAGGACCTGCTTCCGGTCATTGCGGGCGGCCGCCTTCCGGAGCGGAACCTCTTCTTCGAGCACGAGGGCAACCGCGCCATCCGGCGGGGTCCCTGGAAGGCGGTGTCCCTTTACGGGAAACCGTGGGAACTTTATCGCATCGACGCCGACCGCACGGAGCTGATCGACCTGGCTGGAAGCCGGGGGGAAAAGCTCGACGCCTTGACCCGCGAGTGGATGGACTGGGCAAGGGAGCTGGATGTCATCCCGCATCCGAGGAACTACGGGGTCGGCTACCTGCGGCCGAGGTAGCGGGCTTCGACGGTCAAGTTTCGCCGTCCAGCCATTTCTCCAACCTCCCTCGGACTTCACCGAAAGTCTCCGTCCAGGCCCGCGCGTTTTTTCCGAAAACCCGGGTCTTCGGGTACCAGGGGGTGCGATCCGAACGCACCGGCCATTGTCTGCGAAACCAGTCGTCCCGGATCAGGCAGGTCGGGATCTCCATCGCGCCCGCCAGATGCGCGCCGGTGTTGCTGATGGTCACGGCCGCATCCAATGCCCCGAGTTGCGCCGCGAAGCCGTCCATGTCCGTCATCTGATCCACCGAATCGTCCACCACCAGGCGGTCCGGCGCCGCGTTCCGAAGGACCTCCAGGTCGGCGTCGATGTCCCCGTACTGGATGCTGACAAAGACCGCCTCGGTCGAGCGGACAAAGGCGGCCCAATCCTCCAGCGCGGGCAGGTCCTTGCCGAAGTGGGAGCTCCACCAGGAAATCCCGATCAAGGGGAGCTTCCGGCCGTTCAGATAACGCTCCCGGATCGCGGCCGATGTCCCGGGCTCGGCCTTGAGCGGCTGGAAGCGGCCCCCGATCCCTTCGGGCGAGGTCCCCAGCACGGATCGGAGCGTCAGCAGGTTGGCCGTGACGAGGCGCGTCCCGTCCTTTGGTGCGACGGTTTCCGGGTAGGCGACCGTTTCCACCTCGGGCAAGGTGCGCCTGAAGAGGGGAACGAGTCGCTTTTCCACCACCAGGCCGCAATGCGCGGCCCGGGCCGCCGCTTCCTTCACGTAGCCGGCCATGTTCAGTCCGTTGGCCAGGCCCTGCTTTTCGCTTTCCATGAAGCGGACCAGCAGCGTCGCGTCGTTGAGATCCCCGCCTGTCCATTCCGATGGCTTGGGCTCTCCCGCCAACCGCGCCGCGGCGGCAAGCCATGCGGTCGATTTTTCATGCTCGTCCAGCCGTTCCGCGGAAAAGCCCATTTCAGTGAGAAGTTTTGCGTCGCCGGCCTTCAAAGCGGCCTCGGCGACGGGGAACAGCCTGCGGTGGGCTCCGTCCCAATCACAACGGGCGACCGTCCGGCGGAATCCCTGATAGCCCAGGGCCAGGCCGGGGCGGCTCACCCCGCGACGGATCTGCCGGCGGAAGTTCTTGAACGGGTCGGCGACGTGGCGTCGATACCACTTCACCCAGTTCTTGGCGATGGATTGGCGGCCCATGATCTTTGAGGCGCCGATAGTCCGCGGCGTTCCCGCCTCGCATCAAGCCTCAAAACACCCGGCTTTCTGGCGACCTTCTTAGGCCGGCGCGTCCAGCCCGTTCTCTGCATGGCGTCGCGCCGATCGATTCTGGAAACGCGGAGAATCCATGGTCCGTGCTGAAGACAGGCAGGATGCTCGTCCTACTCGGCAAGCCGGCCGCCACGCGGAGAATCTGCGTCGCCGTGAGCCCCGACCTGAATTCCGGACCTTGCCAGTTGTCGCCGAATGTGAATCATGCTCGTTCTTCGTTGTCCGTTCGCGCTTCCTTGTGCGGCGCCCCGGTTGCGGACAGCCCTTGATGCAATTGACATGACCGAAAAGAAAGATGGCGGCTGGAAGTCCGGACTGCTCGCGTTGGTCGTCGTGGCGGCCGCGGCGGGCGGGGGCTGGGCTTTGCTCAAGTCCGGCCCCAAGACGCAGCCCGGCGAAGAAAAACGCGCGCCGAAAATGGTGAAGGTCGAGCGGGTCGCGTCAGCGACGCATGGCATCTCGGTCGCCGCCCATGGCGCAGTCGTCGCCGCGCGGGAACTCGTTGTCGAACCGGAGGTCAGCGGCCCGGTCGTGAAGCTGCATCCGATGCTCATTCCGGGCGGTCTGGTGAAGAAGGGAGAGGAACTGCTGGAGATTGACCCCACACTGGCCAGGCTGGCGGTGGAGGAGGCCAAGGCCGCGGTCGCCCGTTCCGAGGCGGAGTTGGAGGAGGCGCGGCGCAAGCGCGACGAGGCCCGCAAGCTCGCCGACGAGACCCTCCTTTCCAGGACCGAGCTTGCTGCGTTGGAGGCCGACCTCCGGACCGAGGAGGCGGACCTGCGCCGGTTGAATGCCGTGCTGGATCGCGCGGAGGAGCTGCTGCGTCGGCACAAGATTGTCGCCCCCTTCAACGCCCTCATCCTTTCCGAGTCGCTGGAGGTCGGGCAGCGGGTTGATCCCGGCTTTGCCGCGGCCACCCTCGTCGGCACGGACGAATTCTGGGTCCGCGCCGCCATGCCGGTCGACCGCCTTCGCCACGTGCGCCTTCCCGAGGGCGGCCGCCCCGGGGCGGATGTGAAGGTCATTCTTGAAACCGGCGACGGCAAGCGCGCCACGCGTTCGGGCAGCGTCATTCGTCTGCTTGGGGATATGGAGCGGACCGGCCGGATGGCCCGCGCGCTGATCCGCATCGACGATCCGCTCGGCCTCAAGGCGGGCGCGGATTCCGTTCCGTTCCTCCTGGGCAGCTACGTCCGCGTGGAGATTGACGCCGGTCGGTTGGAGAATGTCCTCGCCATCGATCGCATCGCCCTGCGCGCGGGCAACCGCGTCTGGATCGCCGACGCGAACAGCGAGCTGCAGATCCGGGATGTCGAGATCGTCTGGCGCGAGGACGAGACAATCTTTGTAAAGAACGTCATGCAGCCCGGCGATGCGTTGATTGTCAGCCCGCTCAAGGTGGCCCTGCCCCGAATGAAGGTGGAAATTCGGGAGTCCGCCGCGCCTGCGAACGGGGCGTCGGCCGCCGGTCAGGCGGGACCCGCGCAATCCGGCGGCTGAAGGCCGGGAAACCGTCATGTCGCCACCTGATCCCCATCCCCTTCCCACCGCGTCCGGGGTTCTCTCCTGGTTCGCGCGCAACCACGTCGCGGCGAATTTGTTGATGTTCGCGGTCGTTGTCACGGGCCTGAACGTGGCGCGCGGCATCCGGCAGGAGATCTACCCGACCTTCACCCTCGATGTCGTGGAGATCGACATGGAGTATCCGGGCGCCAGCCCCGAGGAGGTGGAGCAGTCCCTGATCCTGCCCATCGAGTCCGAGTTGCGCGGCATGGACCTGATCCGCAAGATCACCTGCATTGCCCGCGAGGGGCGCGCCGATGTGCGGGCGGAGCTGGTTCCGGGCACGGATCGCAACCGCGGCCTGCAGGAGATCACCGGCGCCATCCAGCGCATCCGCCTGTTTCCCGCCGATGCCGAGCCGCCCGAGATCTCCCTTGACGGCGGCCGCCGCCGCGGCGTGCTCCACCTTTCGATCTACGGCGATCTTGACGAGGCGGGTTTGGTGAAGTTCGCCCGGCAGATCGAGGCGGGCCTGCTTTCCGAACCGGAGGTCTCCCTGGTGGAATTCCGCGGGCTGCGTCGGCCTGAAATTCACGTGGAGATTCCCGGCGAAAAACTGCGTTCACTGGGCCTGCGCCTCGACGATGTCGCCCGCGCCATCGACGCTTCTGCCCTGGATGTGCCCGCCGGCTCCCTCAAGAGCCCCAGCGGCGACGTGATGCTCAAGACGACCGAGCGGCGCAGCCTGGCGCAGGAGTTTGATGAGATCGAGGTGATCAGCCGGGGCGACGGTTCGAAGGTGCTGCTGCGCGACATCGCCAAGGTCCGCGACGGCTTCGAGGAGTCGCAGCGGGAGAACTACTTCGACGGCCGCCCCTCGATCTCGCTGTCGGTCTACAGCTCGGAGAACCAGTCCCCCATCAAGGTGGCTAACGCGGTGGAGCGCTTCATCAAGCGCGAGCAGGCGAACCTCCCGCCGAGTGTCGGCATGAGGATCACCTACAACCGCACGAACTCCTACCGCGAACGCATCGACATGCTGATGACGAACGGCGCGCTGGGTCTGCTGCTGGTCGTGCTTTCCCTGGGGCTGTTCCTGGAGCTGCGGGTGGCGTTCTGGACCGCCGCCGGCATCCCCGTCTCCATCCTCGGGTCGCTGTTCCTGCTGCCGGCGATGGACGCCAGCATCAACATGATCTCGCTCTTCGGGTTCATCGTCACCCTGGGCATCGTGGTGGACGACGCGGTGGTGGTGGGCGAGGACATCTTCCACAAGATGTCCGAGGGCATGGGCCGGTTGGAGGCCGCGGTCGCCGGCGTGAAATCCATGGCTGTGCCGGTCATGTTCGCGGTGTCGACGAACATCATCGCCTTCCTGCCGCTGCTGTTCGTGCCCGGCGAGACGGGCCGCTTCTTCTTTGTGCTGCCCGCGGTCGTGATTGCGGTGTTCTCCGTTTCGCTCATCGAATGTCTCCTCATCCTCCCGGCTCACCTCGCCTTCCAGAGCAAATCAGACTGGATGAAGTGGTTCGACCCGTTTCAACGCTGGCAGACCCGGCTGCGCGTGAAGATCGACGACGCGATCGACCGCTGGTACAGCCCGGTCGTGCTGGCGGCGGTGCGCCATCGTTGGTTGACGGTCGGGATCTTCGCCGGACTGTTTCTGCTGGCCTGCGGCTACATCTTCAGCGGCCGGATCAACTTTGCCTTCCGCCCCTCCATCGAAACGCCGTTCGTCCAGGCGGAGATCGAACTGCCATCGGGCACGCCGGTCTCACGGACCCGGGAGGTTGCCTTCCTGATCGAACAGGCCGCCCGTCGGGCGATCGAGAAGACCGGGGAGAAGGATATTCTCGTCGGCGTGTCCAACTCCGTCGCGGAAAGCAGCTCCAGCGACGCCGAGGTCTCCGTGCGGCTCGTCGAACAAAGCCAACGGAAGATCACGGGCTCGCAGTTCGCCGATCTCTGGCGTTCGGAGATTCCCGACATTCCGGACCTGGAATCCCTGTTCTTCGACTACCTGATCGGCCCCGGCGGGTCGGCCGAGATTGACATCCAGATAGCCCATCCGGACGTGGATGTCCTGCGCCAGGCGGCGACGGAGGTGGCTGAGGCGATCGGCAAGTATCCCGGCGTCGAGGATGTGCGCAAGGGCTTCGGCCGGGAGATGCCGCAGTTCAACTTCGAGATCACGCCCGAGGGCCGCAGCCTGGGGTTGACCGCGCGGGAACTGGGCCGGCAGATCCGGCATGCGTTCATCGGCGCCGAGGCGCTGCGGCAACCGCGGGAACGCGACGAACTCCGCGTCATGGTTCAGCTCCCTGAGAGTGAGCGGCGTTCGCGCGGCAGCCTGGAGGAGATGATGATTCGCGTTCCCGGCGGCGGCGAGATCCCCCTGCGTCAGGCGGCGCGCGTGATTCCCTCCTCCGCGCCGCTCCGGATTGAGCGGATGGACGGCTCGCGCGTTCACAACGTCACCGCCAACGTCATCCCGGGCCAGACCACGGGCAACAAGGTCCTTTCCGCCTTCAGCCGCAAGGAGATGCCGGCGATCCAGCAGAAGTACCCGGCGCTGCGCTTCCAGTTCGAGGGCGAGCAGCGCGAGCAGCGCGAGTCGCTGGCCAATCTCTCCTGGGGCCTGTTGGGGTCGCTGTTCGCGGTCTACGCGATCATGGCGTCGCTGCTGCGCAGCTACGTGCAGGCGCTGGTTGTGCTGCTGATGATTCCCCTGAGCCTCGCCGGCGCGGTGATGGGCCATGTGCTGATGGGCTTCGACCTCAGCGTGTTCAGCATCTTCGGCATGATCGCGCTCTGCGGCATGGTGGTGAACGGGGCCTTCGTTCTCGCCGTCACCCGGAACGAATACCTGCTAGGAGGCATGACCGCGCGCGACGCGATCGTTCGCGCCGCCCAGCGCCGTTTTCGTCCCATCCTCCTCACCGCGATCACGACGTTTCTGGGCCTGCTGCCGATGATCTTCGAGACTAGCATCCAGGCGTTGTTTCTCGTGCCCATGGCCATCGCGCTTGGCATGGGGACGGTGGTCGCCGCCGTCGTGGTGATGACCTTCATCCCGGCCCTGATGGTGATCGTCGCCGAGGCGAAGGTGGAATCGCTGGAGGAGCGGCTGCAGGCGGAGGCGCAGGTGGCCGGGGCCTGAGGAAATCCCGGGCGCCAAATTCCAAGGCAGATTTCGTCCTCACGCGGCGCAAATTCTCGCCGCGGATTCCCGCTCGATTCCGCTTACGCTCCGGTCGGGAGAATCTCGTCGATGGGGCGGCCGAAGGGGAGGATCTGCATGGGACGGTCCTGCAGGTCGTGAAGCGTGTGCAGGTGGTTGATTCCGAGGTGCCGGTAGACCGAGGCCCAGAGGTCGTTCGGGGTGAGTAGCCGCTCGATGGGATACTCGCCCTTGTCGTTGGTCGCGCCGATGACCTGCCCGGTGCGCATGCCGCCGCCGGAGACGAGGACGGACATCGCCTTGGGCCAGTGGTCCCGGCCGGGTTGCATGACGCCGGACTTGGTGCCGCGCTGGGTGCTGATCTTGGGTGTGCGGCCGAACTCGCCCGTGCAAACGAGCAGCACCTTGCGGTCGAGCCCGCGGTTGTAGAGATCCTCGATCAGCGCGGTCAGCGCCTGATCGTAGACCGGCAGGCGCCACTTCGCGTCATCGAAGATGTGGCCGTTGACCGCGTGGGAATCCCAGTTGTAGACCGAGTACTTCGGATTTGGCTGACCGGGGAAGGGGTTCTCCCAGACCATGGTGACAAACCGCACGCCCGCCTCGACCAGTCGCCGCCCCAGGATCGCGCGCTGGCCGTAGGCGTGCATGCCGTAGCGTTCGCGCAGCTTTTGCGGTTCCTTGGAGAGGTCAAAGGCGTCGCGCACCTTGTCGCTCATCAGCATGTCAATCGCCTGGCGGTTGAAGCCGTCGAGGGCGTTCATGGCGCCGCTCCGATCCACGTCGCGGCGGAGCGTGTCCATGCCCTTGAGCATGGCGAGGCGGTCGTCGAGGCGTGTCTCCATTTCCGGTTTCACGCCGATGTTCTGCACCTTGAAGTCGGCGTCGCTCGGGTTTCCGGCCACAATGAACGGCGTGGTGGACGGCCCCAGCCAGGCGGGTCCCATCGCAAAGGTGTCGATGCCGGCACGGGAGGAATCCACCTCGCTGACGCAGACCGGCATCTCATTGCGACCCTTTTTCAGCATCTTCTTGACGATCGATGTGATGGATGGCGCGTCGTTGACTGTGCCGGTGGGCGTGGCCGGGATGCGGCCGGTCATAACCCGCTTGTGGCCTCCTCCGTGGTCCGCGAAATCGTGATGGATCGAGCGGATGAGCGTGAACTTGTCCGCGATCTTCGCGTGCATCGGCAGCAGTTCGCAGACATCGATGCCGGGGACATTGGTCTTGATGGGGCTGAGGATGCCGCGGTAGTCGGACGGGGCGTCCGGCTTCATGTCATACGTTTCCATGTGCGGCGGTCCGCCGGGAAGCCAGATGAAGATGACCGAGGTGTCGCTGAGGTCGTCCCCGGCAGCCTTGGCCTCGGCCTGGTAACGAAGGAAATCGCTCATGCCGAGCCCGAGCACGCTCAAGCCGCCGATTTCCAGGAAGGAGCGCCGCTTCATCGGGCCGGCGCATCTGCGTCTGCTGGATTCTGAATTCATGATCTGTCTGCCCGGATGTGCGGCTCCACGCGCTACACGTCCGATGCCATCAAGAAAACCGCCCAGCAGGGGGAATTGCAAGCGCCCGTTTTGCCCGGGAAAGCGCCCGGTTTTTGCCTTGGGTTTTCCCGGACGCTGTTGAAAGAATCATGGGATCGGTCGCGGCATGCCGCCCCGGCCTGCTTTTCGACGCGAGATGAGAAAGCGAAGTGAATTCAGATTTCTGGTATTGGCGTTGTCGCTGTTTGCACTGGCAGACCACCTGCCGGCGGGCGAAGCCGGGTTGAGCATCCGGGCGCGCGGCGATTCCAAGACCGTCCGCCTGGTCGGCCCCGAAGCGCGTCAACAGCTTGCGGTCACCCGGCGCGCTTCGGATGGCGCGAAGCACGACGCGACCCGGTCCGTGAAATATGTTGTCCAGCCCGCCGGCGTCGCGCGAGTCACGGAGGCCGGCTTCATCACCCCGCTGGCCAATGGCAAGGCCGTCATTTCTGCGAAGGCGGACGGCCTGGTCGCCAGCATCCCGGTGGAGGTTTCGTCTTTCGAGAAGCCCCAGCCGCTCAGTTTTCCGAACGACATCGTCCCCTTGTTCACCCGCGCCGGCTGTAACGGCGGCGCCTGCCACGGCAAGCCCGCGGGACAGAACGGCTTCAAGTTGTCGCTGCTGGGCTTTGAACCGCATTCGGATTACGAGTTCCTGATCGAGGAGACACGCGGCCGGCGCATTTCCCCGGCCGCGCCCGAAATGAGCCTGTTCCTGCGCAAGGGCTTCGGCGATATGGGCCACGCCGGCGGCGTCCGGCTGGAGAAAGGATACGAGTACGATCTCATCAAACGCTGGATCGCCGAGGGCATGCCCTACGGTCCGAAGGGTGACCCGACCGTGGAACGCGTCGAGGTGTTTCCGAAGGAGCGGGTTGTCGAGCGCGGCTCCAGTCAGCAGCTCGTGGTCACGGCGTTTTTCAGCGACGGCAGTCGCCGGGACGTCACCAGGGCCGCGGAATTCCGCGCCAACCAGACCGGCATGGCGAAGGTGGATGAGCACGGCCTTGTCACCTTTCTGGACCAGACCGGCTCGACCTCCGTCATGGTGCGTTTCCAGGAGCGCGTGGACGCCTTCATGGCCACCATTCCCTTGGGCGCGCCGGTAAAGGAACTGCCCGAGCCCGCCAACTTCGTCGATGAGGCGATCTTCGCCAAGCTCCGCACCTTGGGATTGCCGCCCTCGGAAGTCTGCGACGATTCCACCTTTCTTCGCCGCGTCACGCTCGACCTCACCGGCCGCCTGCCGACCCTTGTGGAGACCCGGGAATTCCTGGAATCCAAGGCTGCCGACAAACGCGCGCGAAAGATCGACGCCCTGCTCGAGAGCGCCGGCTACGCGGACCTGTTCGCCGGCAAGTGGGCTGGCATCCTGCGCAACAAGGCCGGCGGCAACCTCGAGCAGGTCGCCCGCGAGACCTACGCCTTCCATGACTGGATCCGCGAGGGCCTCTTGCGCAACAAGCCCTTCGACCGGTTTGCGAGGGAGTTGATCACCGCCCGGGGAGCTGCCGGTCGCAATCCCGCCGTTTCCTGGTATCGCGCCGTCAAGGAGACCAACGACCGCATGGCGGATATCGCACAGGTCTTCCTTGGTGTGCGCGTGCAGTGCGCGCAATGCCACCATCATCCCTACGAAAAGTGGAGCCAGGACGACTACTATGGCCTGGCTGCGTTCTTCTCAACCATCGGCCGCAAGGAGGCCCGCAAGATGCCGGAGAACGACAGTGTCTTCCACGCGCGCAAGGTGGCCATGGCGAAGAATCCCAACACCGACAAGCAACTGCGTCCGACCCCGTTGGACGGCGCGGCGTTGGACGTTCCCGCCGAACGCGACCCGCGCGTCGACCTGGCCGAGTGGATGACCGCGCCGGGGAATCCCTGGTTCGCCAAGATGCTCGTCAACCGCTACTGGAAACACTTCTTCGGGCGCGGCTTCGTCGAGCCCGAGGACGACATCCGCGCGACCAACCCGCCCACGCACCCCGCTCTCGTCGAACAACTGGCCGTGCATTTCACGAAGTCCGGCTTCGACCTGAAGGAGCTGTGCCGAGTCATCTGCAACAGCCGGACCTACCAGCTCAGCGCCATTCCCAACGAGCACAACGCCGTCGATGAGCAGAACTTTGCGCGCCGCTATCCGCGCCGCCTTTCGGCGGAGGCCATGCTCGACGCCATCAACGACGTGGCCGGCGCGAGGAACAACTTCAACAAGCAGCCGCTCGGCGTGCGCGCCGTGGCCTTGCCTGACGACAACGCCAACAACGAATCCTACTTCCTCCGCGTCTTCGGCCGCCCGCAGATGGACACCGCCTGCGAATGCGAGCGCAGCGACACCGCCAATCTCGGCCAGAGCCTGCACCTCATCAATTCCGACGACATGCACCGTATCCTCGAGACGGCCGACGGCCGCGCCGCCACCCTGGCCAAGGATGTGAAGCGGCCGGATGCGGAGCGGGTAGGGGAGATTTACCTCCAGGCCTTGTCGCGGAAACCGGCGGAGAAGGAACTCAAGATCGCCCTCGATCACCTCGCGAAGAAGCGCGCCCTGGCCGCCGCAGACCCCGCAAAACTGAAACCCGAGCAGGCGGAGAAAGAGGCCTTCGAAGACATCCTCTGGGTCGTCTGCAACACCAAGGAGTTCCTGTTCAATCATTGAGATGTCGTTGTCGCTTCCAACAACGCGAGCGTTCGACGGAATCGGTATGCCTTGGTTGCAGGGGCCTTGTTCCGCGCGTCGGCGCCGCAGTCCGCGCCGCTGTCGCGACTTTTCAGATCCCGTCCGCCCCACGCCCATGAGACATTTCCTTCCGCTGTTTCTTGCGTTCCTCGCGGCCACCGCCTCGGCGCAGTTGCCCACGGCGGATCTGAGCCGCTTGGAGCCGCGCGCCGCCAGGGCCGGCGAAACCATGCGGGTCAACCTCTACGGCTCGAACCTCGAGGATCTCACCGTCCTTCACTTCACTCACCCCGGCATCGTCGCCAAGCCTGTGTTGCTCCCTGCCGATGCGTTCTGGCCGGAACCGCGCCAAGACGGTTCAAAGTTTGAGGTGATGGTGGCCGCCGATGTTCCGCCCGGCGTCTACGAGGCCCGCGTCGCCGGATACTTCGGGTTGTCGACGGCCCGGCCCTTTGTGGTCGCGTCCAAGGACTCCAACGAGATCGCGGAAACCGGGAAGAACAATTCCCGCGAGACGGCCATGCCGCTCGAGATCAACCAGATCGTCACCGGAGCTGTCGCCTCGCGCGGCGTGGACTGGTTCAAGTTTCCGGCCAAGGCCGACCGGCGGTTGATCGTCGATGTCGTCGCCGAGCGGATCGATTCGCGGCTCGACGGGATGATTACGCTCTACGACGCCGACGGACACGAGATTGCCCGCAACCGGCAGCGCTACGGTCGCGATCCGTTCCTGGAATTGTCGCCCGACAAGGACGGGGAGTATTACCTGGCGTTGTCGGACATCCTCTATCGCGGCGGGGGCGAGCATTACTACCGCCTCAGCGTGACCGATCGACCGCACATCGATTTCATCTATCCGCCGATGGGCGAGCCAGGTTCCAGAAGGAAATACAAGGTCTACGGCCGCAACCTCCCCGGCGGCAGCCTCGGTGAGCAGGTCGAACTCGACGGGCATCAACTCGAAACCGTCGAGGTCGAGATCGAACTGCCCAAAGAAGTCGCCACGCCTCCCGCATTCCACCCCGGCGAACCGCGACAAGGCATGCTGCGCGGAATCGATTTCAGCCTGCCAGGCTCGAACGCCTACCGCGTCGGCTTCGCGACGGCTCCGGTGGTTGCCGAGGATCCCGAGTTGTCGGAACAGCCCGTCGCCATCCCCGTTGAGCTGGTGGGCAGATTCGATGCGCCCGACGATGAGGATGTTTTCAGGTTTAAGGCGGCCAAGGGGCAGGCAATCCGCATCGAAGCGACAGCCGACCGCCTCTCTAACAACGCTGATCCGCTGATCCTTGTCCACAAGATCGAGACGGACGCCGCCGGCAAGGAAAAGCGGGCCAAGGTCGCCGAGAATGACGACCCGCCCAGCTTCTTCCGCGTCGATGGAAAGGACTCGATCAACATCGACACCGCCGACGCCGCGCTCGGGTTTACGGCGGACGCCGATGCGGAATACGCCGTGACCATCCTCAACCAGTTCGGCTCCGGCGATGCAGCGAACCTCTACCGCCTCGCCATCCGTGAAACCAATCCCGACTTCGACCTGATCGCCACGACCGAACAGCCCCTGCCAACCAACCGGACCGGCTATTCCGTGACGCCCCTGTTGCGGCGCAACGCAAAGTGGGGCGTGAGGATCTTCTGCCCCCGCCGTGATGAGTTCGAGGGCGACATCGTTGTGTCCGCGGAGGGCTTGCCCGAGGGCGTCACCGCCCAGCCATTGATGCTGAGCGGCCGGACGGATCACGGCATCCTGGTCCTCGCCGCCGACGCGAAGGCGAAATCCTGGGCCGGCGAGATCCGCATCGTGGGCCGCGCCAAGACGGGAGGCAGGGAACTGGTCCGCGAGGCGCGGTTTGCTTCCCTGATCTGGGGCCACATTTTTGCGGATTCCATCCGCGTCCGATCGCGCCTGGCCGAGCAGTTCCCGCTGGGCGTCAACGAACACGAGGAGGCCCCGGTGGTCCTGGCCGCCGCCGAGGACAAGGTGTGGACGGTTGAGGTCGGTCAGACCCTTGAGATTCCGGTGAAGGTGACGGATAATGGGACCCGCTCGGGCAACCTGACCGTCGAGCCGCACAGCCTGTTCGGCATGCTGCGAGGCCAGCCCAACGTGAACATCGCCGAGGGGAAGAGCGACGGTGTCCTGAAGATTGCCTTCAAGCCGAACGGCAACTTCAAGGTCGAGCCCGGCCGCTACCAGTTCGCGCTGCACGGGACCGGCGTCGCCAAGTATCGGCACAATCATCCGGCTGAGGTGCGCGCGAACGAGGATCGAAGCCGCATCGAGAAACTGGCGGACGAACTCAAGGCCGCAGCGGATCAGGCGCGCTCCGCCGCCAACGCCGCCAAAGCCGCGCTCCTCCAGGCCCGGCAGAACGCCGCGACCGCGACCGGCGATTCCAAGACCGCGCAGCAGACAAGGGCCAAAGAGGCGGAGGCTGCGTTTGCCGCAGCGGATCAGGCGGCCAAGGCAGCCGAGGAAAAATTCAAACGCGCCGAAGCCGCGCGTGCGAAAGCCCAACAGATTGCGAAGACCGCCGCCGCCAAAGCCGTCGAGAAGAATGAGAAGTTCGCCGCCTGGTCGAACCTGATCCCGGTGGAGGTGAAGCCGGCGGCGAAGAAGTAGACCGAAGCGGAAACAGTCTCAAGCGCCTTCAGGATTCGTAGCAGACGAGGTGTCGAGGCTCATTTCGGACAGAAGAGATTTGAGCCTCCTCACGTCGGCTGCTACCCCGCCAACAGTCTCGCCGCATTGCCTTTGCCGATCGCCGCGAGTTGCTCGGCCTTGAGGTCTGATTCGCGGAGTTTCAGCAGCGCGGATTCGAAGATGAAGAAGGGGGTGTGCGAGCCGAAGAGGATCTTGTCCAGGGGCGCCTGCTCCAGAACCTTGGCGGCGCCGCCGACGCTTTCGAGGTTTGAGATGTCGAACCACACCCGCTCCGTCGCGATCATCTGGAGGAAGGTCTTGCCGCGCACGGCCCGGTGGGCGTTCAGCAGGACGACGCGCGCGCCCGGCGCGGCTTCCAGCGCCTTGGCGAGCGGCGCGACGTTCACGTGGGGGACCTGGACCAGTGGGTGTTGCGTCCTCTCGTCCTCCATCAGGACCGCGATCTGCACGACGAGCTTCCGCTCCCCCGCAAGCTTCAGCAGCTTCACGAAGCGGGGGTCGTCCAGCTTGTATTCGTGGTAGTTCGGATGCAGTCGGATGCCTGGCATCTTGTGCTCCTCGACGCAGCGACGCAGGTCCTCCTCCCAGTCGGGCAGCGCGGGATTGACGGAGCCGAAGGGGATCAGAAGACCCTCGCCATGGCGTTCGCACTGTTCCGCGAGTCGACGGTTCACCGAGGCCACATCTCGGTGCAGCAGCGCGTCGAAGCTCCCCGCCCAGGCCCGCGACACGCCGTGCGACCGGAGCTTCCTGACCATTTCCGCCGCCGTGTCGAAAGGAAGCCGGCGGAAGGGCCAGCGCGAGAGGTTGACGTTGACGTCTGTGAGTTCGCCGGACATGAGACCTCGCAGCCTGCCCGAAGAGGGCAGGCGAGGCAATCATGGATGGGTGGGAATAGGGTATTGGAGTATGAGGGTGTGGGGGTATGGACCGCTGGTGGTTCATACCCCCATTCTCCCATCCGCTCATACCCCTTTTCCCCAGAACGACTGAGACGGTGGGGCGAAGCTCCCGCTGAGCCGGACGCAGGAACTTGGAGGCCAATCCCCGGCAGCTCTTTGCGCCGATCCCTGATCCGGCATCCAGTTCCAACGCGCCACCACATCGGAGATTCGGCTCGGCGGGAGCCTCGCGCCACCCGCGCCGTTGGCGCGCCGGCCTTGTCGGGGGAACGCCCCGTTGCTAGGTTGCGTGACCGGGCCGCGATGCCCGCTGCCGCATGAGTGACTGCCGACACAACCACATTCACGATCACGCCCACAAGGCGCCGGCGGACATTCATGAACTGACGCAACAGCTCCGCGACAACGCCCAGAAGATCACCGGGCCCCGCCAGGCGATCCTCAACGTCCTGCGCGATCACCCGCAGCCGCTGACCAACAAGGAGATCTTCGCCAAGCTGCCGGGAGGCATGTGCGATCTTGCGACGGTCTACCGCTCCATGCATCTGCTGCTCAAGATGGAAATGGTGACGCGTTACGACTTCGGCGACGGCGTCGCGCGCTTTGAGTTAAACGGCCCGGAGGACGATGGGCATCATCACCACCTCGTCTGCAGCAAATGCTCCATCATCGTCGAGTTGGATGAGTGTTTTCAGATTGAGTTGGAGGAGGCGATTGCCCGGAAGCACGGCTTCGCCGATGTCACCCACAAGCTTGAATTCTTTGGCGTCTGCCCCGATTGCCAGGCGTCGGCGAAGACCTGAACCGGGAAAACCAACGAACCTGATACCGCCATGCAACATGCCCCTGGATTCCTGATGATGGTCGATGAAGCCCGGCCGCGCGTCACCGAGATCACCATCGACGAGGCGCGCGCGCGTTTTGCCGAGAACCCGTCCGCCGTGCTGGTCGATGTCCGCGAGGATGACGAATGGCGGGCGGGCCGCGCCTCCCAAGCCGTTCATCTGGGCAAGGGGATCCTGGAGCGAGACATCGAAGGCGTGATTCCGGACAAGGACGCCGAGGTGATCATGTATTGCGGCGGCGGTTACCGATCGATCCTCACCTGCGACGCCGCCCAGAAGATGGGTTACACCAACGTCCGCTCCCTCATCGGCGGTTACAAGGGGCTCGTCGACGATGGGTGGCCGATGAGCAGTTGAACCGTTGAGAGTGGCGATGAGTTGAGGGTCGAGAGGCGAAGCCCGCTGCTCCGCGGCCGGATCTCCGCTCTCGCAACGCCTTCCTTCTCTCAGCTCTCAACTAATTGAAGAACGTCAACTCGTTGGTCAGGAGGAGGACCTGGGCGAACTTCTCCCAGGCCTGAAGGGGGCGGGCCTCCACGGTCTTGCGCGGGCCGCTGAACATCTGCTGGGCGTTCCAGGTGGTGGAGCTGCCGGGGGGCAGTTGCGACTCGTCCTTGACCACCAGCATCTTCACGACCGGCGCCCAGGTGAATGCGTCCGCTCCGGGGACCTTGAAGCCATCGACCACGAAATCGAGCGTGTCGCCCTTGGTGACCGGCAGGCGGCCGATCCGCATCGACTGCGTCCCTTTTTTGACGGTCTTGGGCGCGCCGAGTAATCCGGCGCGGCTGGAGACGATATAGGCGCGGACGCCGTCGCCGCGATCCTCGTCGTGACGGATGGTTCCATCCACCTCGATGACGCCGTCAGCCTGGGCGGTCCAGCGGCGGACGATGCCGATGCCGGGCAGACCCGCGTGACCGCCCTGGGCGTTCAGGAAGGCGTATTTCAATGCTGTGCCGCCATACCAGGCCTCCTGCTCCTCATGGAAGAGGGGCATCTTCTGGAAGCCGGCGAGCTTGCGGGATCGGGCGTCGTAGCGACCGACGCCGTATTTCCAGGGATCCACGTAGGCGGCCTGGACTTGGAGGTCGCCCTGAAGGGAGAGGTAACGCTTGGCCAGGTCCATCTCCTGCGGCGAAGGCGCGCGCTGGAACACGAGCTTGTAGAGCAGGGCGACGCGTTCGTCATCCGAAACGCGTCCGCGGAAGTCGCCGCGCTCCGTGAGATTTCGGGCCTGTTCGACGACGAGCGGATTGTTCATGAGGAAGAGCGCCTGCTGCGGCACGGTGGTCTGGTAGCGTTGGGCGGTGCTGAGGTCGGGGTTGGCGAAGTCGAAGGTGTTGTAGATCGACTGCAGGCTGCGACGATCCACCATGCCGTAGACCGTGCGACGGACCGGGAAGGGATCGTCCATCAGGTTGACGGGTTTGCCTCCGACCGAGAGATCAATCTTGCCCCCGATGAAGAGCAGGGTGTCGCGCATGGCCTCGAAGCCGAGGCGACGGACATTGTAGCGGTAGAGCAGCTTGTTCGGCGGATCCGCCTGACCTTTTTTCGGATCCTCCTCGCTGGTGAGCTGGTAGACCGAGGACATCATGATAAGCTTGTGAAGCTTCTTGATGGACCAGCCGTTGTCCATGAACCAGGTCGCCAGCCAGTCGAGCATTTCGGGGTGGGAGGGGGGGTCGCAGCGGGTCCCAAAGTCGCTGGGCGTGCGGACGATGCCCTCGCCGAAGTGGTGCATCCAGATGCGGTTGACGATGACGCGCGCGGTGAGCGGGTTGTCGCGGGAGGCGATGGCGTTGGCCAGGTCCCATCGGCCGCTGCCGGTGGTGAAGGGTTTCGGCTTGGAGTCAGAAAGCGCCTCCAGAAAGCGCCGCGGCACCTCGTCGCCCTGGTTGCGGGCATCGCCCCGGATGAAAATGCGGGAATTTCTGCCGTTGCCGTTGTCCTTGACGATCATGGCGCGCCCGGGCGCGCCCTCGTGAGTCATCTTCAACGCGACCATCCGGCCCTTGATCCGCTGCAGGCGGCCCTGAAAGCCCTGATCGAAAAGGTTGAAGATGGTGGCGCTGTCGGGGTTGCAGGGGGTGTTGCGGTCCTCGCCGTAGAGCGCCGCGCGGATCTGCTCATAGTTCTCCTCCAACGGCTTGGGCTTGCGGGTGCGGATTCCCGAGGAGCCGAGCGCCTTCTGCCACATGGCGTCCACCTCGCCCATCAGCTTGCTGTAGATCGCTCCCACATCGCGCATGGTGGACGGGGGATTGGACCGGATTGCGCGAGCCAAGGCCGTGTTCACCGGCTTTTCCGGCTTGGCGGCGGAGTATTTCTCGTTCAGCTCCCTCACCTTGTCCGTGCGCCAGTCCTCCAGCTTCAACGCGGAATAGGTTTTCCAGGGCCCCCAGAGCGGGTCGTCGTTTCGCCGGGTCTGCAGGAACCGGCGCCAGCGGTCGAAGAAGCCATTGTGGAGCTTTCGTTCCGTGCCCACGAAGATGAAGCGGTTGAGGGTGTTGGTGGGCTGCGCGACCTCCCAGGTGGCGTAGAGATACGTGCCAGCCTTCTCCCGCGCCTCGCGGCGCAGGCGCTCCTCCTCCTCGTAGCGGGTTTTCGCGTAGTCTGTCTGGATCTCCCGCAGATCCTTGACGAATTCATAGTATTCGCGCCCCGGCTTGATGGCCTCGGTCAAGGGGAGTTCCTCGTCCTGGAAGTTGTCGCGGATGCTGTTGAAGACGCCGTGCCACGCATAGTAGTCCGCGGTCGGAACCGGGTCGAACTTGTGGTCATGGCAGCGCGCGCAGACGACGGTCAGCCCGAGGAAGCCCTTGCTGACGACGTCGATGCGATCGTCGATGATGTCGTTGCGGTCGGCGAAACGCTTGCCGACGGTGAGGAAGCCGAGGGCGGCTAGGTCATTGGTCTTGACCATGCCGCGCTCCAGCATGATGTCCGCCGCGAGTTGTTCCTTGATGAACTGGTCGAAGGGCTTGTCCTCGTTGAATGACTGGATCACGTAGTCGCGGTAGGTCCAGGCGTAGGGGTAGCGAAAATCCTCGCGGTTGTTGTTCACGTCGCCCTTGGTGTCCGAATAGCGCGCGACGTCCAGCCAGTGGCGTCCCCAGCGTTCGCCGTAGTGCGGTGAATCGAGCAGGCGATCCACCAGCTTTTCCCAGGCCAGGGGCGAGGAGTCGGCCAAGAACGCATCAAACTCGCTCATGCTCGGCGGCAGCCCGGTCAAATCGTAGGTGGCGCGGCGAATCAGCGTGCGTTTGTCGGCCTTTTCGGAGGGCGTGATGCCGGCCGCCTTGAGACCGGCGTTGATGAAGCGGTCGATGTCCGTCTTTTCCCATGACGGATCGGTCGCCGGCGGGACGGAGACTTTCTTCACCGGTTGGAAGGCCCAGTGCTTTTTCGCGACCTCGCGGGGGGCGGCCACGATCAGCTTGCCGTCGCGCGGGTCGGGAGCGCCCATTTTTACCCAAGCCTCGAGATCGGCGATCTGGGCGGAGGACAGCTTGGTCTTCGGCGGCATCTGGAGGTCCTCGTCGTCCCAGCGCACAGCCTTGATGAGCAGGCTCTTCTCCGGGTCGCCGGGAACGACGGAGGGGCCGAGGTCGCCTCCCTTGAGTGTGCCTTCGCGTGTGTCGAGCGTGAGCGCGCCGCGGCTTTTGCCCTCGGCGACGCTGTGGCAGCGGTAGCAGTGCTCCGCCAACACGGGGCGGATCTTCCTCTCGAAGAAGTCCAGCTGTTCTCGGTTGGCCGCAGCGTGGGTGGTCGCGGCGGTGAGAAGCGTCGCGGCGGCGAGCATGAGGGGAAGCGCGGAGGGGAAACGCTGTTTCATGGGCGGTTCGGGTCTGTCTTTCGCTGACAACAAGACGACCGGGCGTCCGCCTGGGGATGCCCGGTCGTCAAAGAGGGATCCTGAATCAGGCGATGATGTCCTTGACCACGTTGCCGTAGACATCCGTGAGGCGGAAATCGCGGCCGTTGTAGCGGTAGGTGAGCTTCTCGTGGTCGAAGCCGAGCAGGGCGAGGACGGTCGCGTGCAGGTCGTGGATGTGGACCTTGTCCTGTACGGCGCGGTAGCCGAATTCGTCGGTCTGGCCGTAGCGTTGGCCGCCCTTGACGCCGCCGCCGGCCACCCAGGCGGAGAAGCCGCGATGGTTGTGGTTGCGGCCGGGCACCTCGAAGTTCGACGTGCCGTTGGGCAGCTGGCGGGTGGGGGTGCGGCCGAACTCGCCGTTCCAGATGATCAGGGTGTCCTCGAACATCCCGCGCTGCTTGAGGTCCGTGAGGAACGCACCCAGCGGCTGGTCGATCTCGCGGGCCTTGTTGCGGATCGCGGTGTTGAGATTGGAGTGATGGTCCCAGCCGCCGTGCCAGGCCTGCACGAAGCGGACGCCCTTCTCCAGGAGGCGGCGGGCGATCAGCAGCTGCCGGCCCTGCGGCGTGTCGCCGTACATGTCGCGGATCTTCTGCGGCTCCTTGCTGATGTCGAAGACCTCGGTGGCCTCGGTCTGCATCTTGAAGGCGAGTTCAAAGGCCTGGATGCGGGCCTCCAACTGCTCCTCTTTCTTCAGGTTCAGACTGTGCACTGCGTTCAACTGGTGCAGAAGGTCGAGCTGCTGTCGCTGCTCGGGCAGGGAGACGTAGTTGTTCTTGATGTTCTCGATGAGGCGCTCAACACGCGGCTCGCGGGTGTTGATGTGCGTGCCCTGGTAGGAGCCGGGCAGGAAGGCGGACCGCCAGTTTTCGGAGCCTCCGGGGGGCGCTCCGCCGGGCGTCAGGGAGATGAACCCGGGCAGGTTCTGGTTCTCGCTGCCCAGACCGTAGGTGACCCAGGAGCCCATGCTGGGCTTCACCAGGCGCCCGGAGCCGGTGTTCATCATGACGCTCGCGAATTCGTGCGCCGGGATGTCCGTGTGCATCGAGTTGATGACCGCGATGTCGTCGATGTGCCGCCCCAACTCGGGCCAGATTTCGGCGACAGGCACCCCGCTGCGGCCCATCTTCATGTAGTCGATCGGCGAGGCGAAGGCGACGCCGCCGATGTCCGGCAGCGGCTTGCCGTTCATGTCGCCGCCGCGGGCGGAGTCATAACGGGCGAGGTCGGGCTTGTAGTCCCAAGTGTCGATCTGGGAGGGCGCGCCCTGCGCGAAGATGTGAATGACGCGTTTGGCCCGGGCCTGGAAGTGCGGCTTCCTGACGGCCAGCGGCGAGAAGTTCTTGGCTTCGGCCCCGGTGTTCACCAGATCCGGCTGGAGCATGCTGGCGAGACCCAACATGCCGAAGCCCGTGCCATAGCGGCTGAGAAATTGACGGCGGGTCTGGAAGTAATCCTGAGCGTTGGGAGCGTGATGTTCGGGGCGGAACTCGTTCATGATCGTTTACTGATTGTGTGCGGTTTTGCCGGTCGCCGATGAAGGCCCCTTCTGCCCGATTTCTGCCTTCAATCGTCTGCGGCCAATCAACGTATCAGACCAGAATGGCGGGAACAACCGCTTTGTCGGGTCCGAAAACGCCATTTTCGTACATTTAACGGCGGTGTTGGCTGTTTGTGGACAATATTTCTGCCAAAATAAGTGCAGTCCTCGTCGCGAGAGTTCGGTTTTCCGGTGAAGCCCAAGCACAACTTGAGATCGTGCTCCGCCTCACCGTCTTCGGTCGGAATTCCTGGGATTCAACGCCGAGGATGAGAGTCAGGCGGGGGGGCATTACGCGACACGGGTCATAAATCCCCGTTCACTCCGCCCTCCGCAATACAGTATAGGAACTTCGCTCCCCGCAGATAGAGCTCCTTCCCGGCCAGTGCGGGCGAGGCGGCGAAGCTGTCGTCGAGGCGGTTGAGGGCGAGAAACTCCGGTTCCGCCTCGGCGGTCATGACCAGCGTCGAGCCCCTCAGGTCGGCAAGGTAGATGCGGCCGTTCGCGGCGACGGGCGAGGCATAGATGTTCCCCAGCCATTGCAGTCGCCAGGCTCCCGGATCGTTCTCTCCACTGCGGGCATCGATCCGATACAGGACGTTCTGGTAGTGGTTGAAGGAGTAAATCCGCCCGCGATAAAGCAGCGGCGAGGGCACGTAGGGGGACCCGTTGATACGCTTCCAGGCGACGTGGTCCGAATCGGTGATGTCTCCTGTGGCCCCCGCGAGCTTCACCGCGAGAAAGCCGCGTTTCACGTAGCTGCTGCCCGAGAAGACCATTCCGTCCCCCGCGACCGGGGAGGCGCAGATGTTCGCCGACAGGCCGCCGCATTCCCAGATGATGTCGCCGGTGGCGAGATCGTAGGCGCGGAGGCGGTTCGTTCCCGGAACGATGACCTGTTTCCTTCCATTCGCATCCACCACGATCGGCGTCGCCCAGGAGGTCGGCTCGTCGCGTTTCTTCTTCCAGATTTCGCGGCCGGTCCTCCGGTCGAGCGCGACAACGAAGGAGCCTTCCTGATGATCCCAGTTCACCACCAGGGTCTCGCCATGCAGCGTGGGCGACGCGCCTTCGCCGTGGCCGTGCTTGCTGTGCATCCTGCCGAACTGCTTTTCCCAAACGACCTCGCCTTCCGTGTTCAGGCTGAACAAGCCACGCGAGCCGAAGAAGGCGTAGACGCGCTCGCCGTCCGTGACCGGGGAATGGGAGGCGAGGCTGGCGCTTTCGTGCGCCCCCTCGTGGGGAATCTCCCGGCGAACGGGTTTCGTCCATTCGATTTTTCCCTTCGAGCGGTTGATGGCGATGACGGCGAATTCCTGCCGGTTGGTGATGGGGAGGTTGTTGTGCGCGCCCTCGCGGCCGCTGAAGCGCGGTTTGGGCAGGGGATCGCCCACCGGCCGCGCCGAGGTCAGGTAGATGCGGTCGCCCCAGATGACCGGCGTGGAATGTCCGCGCCCCGGAATCTCCAGCTTCCAGCGGAGGTTCATATCGGCGCTCCACTCGACCGGCGGATCGGCGTCCGGGGATTCGCCGGTGTCGAGCGGCCCGCGCCAGCGTGGCCAATGGGCGTCGTCCTCGGCGGCGGCCGCATGCGAAACCGCCGCCGACGCGAGAATGAGAAACAGGCTTAAGCGTGCCACGGGTCACGCCTCCCCGCCGCCACAACCTCCTGGCTGCTGCATCATCGCCTCCAGGCGCTTTGCCAGTTCCTCCTCGCTGACGTCCTCGATATGCGTGGCCAAGGTCCACTGGTGGCCGAAGGGGTCCTTCAGCGTCCCGGAACGGTCGCCGTAGAACTGGTCCATCATCGGCCGCACAACTTCGGATCCCGCCGCGACCGCCCCGTCGAACATCCTGTCGGCGTCTTCGGTGTAGATCATCAGGAACTGCGGGGATCCGCCGAAGTGGGGCGGCGCCATCGCGCCCATGTCGGGGCACGGATCGGCGAGCATGACCCGTGAATCCCCGATTTGGATCTCCACGTGCATGAGTTTTCCGTCGGGTCCGGGGATGCGCATTACCTCGGTCGCGCCGAAAAGGGTCTGGTAGAATTCAATCGCGGCGGCGGCGCCTTCCACGATGAGGTAGGGGGTGACGGAATGATAGGCTTCGGGTTGGAAACGGACGGACATGGCTGGGCCTTTCGGTTGGAGGTGGGATCACGGCGCAGGCCGCTCTGTGTGCGGTGGGGACAATGCCTGCAAGGCGGGGGGGAAGGCAAGCCGGGTGGACTCAAGGCTGCAGCTTTGCCGCAGGGGGCTACCTTTTCCGCTCTGTTCCGGTTTCGAATCCGCCGGCCGATCCCCGCGTCAGAAACCGGACAAACAGACGGCGCATTCCCGGCTGGCGTCCGCCGGAGCAACCGCTATCCTCCCGTCCCTTTATGAAATCGAAAGCGATCGCAACCGTTCTCGCCGTCCTCGCGCTGGCCTCCTCCGTCAGCGCCGCGGACCGTTCCCTGCCGCTTGTCCTGAAGGAAGACTTCGAACACGGCGCCAAGGCCTGGCTCCCCACCGAGGCCGCCAAGTGGACCGTGGACAAACAAAAGGACGGCAACCACGCCTACCACCTCCACGGCAAGAGCGCCTACCAACCGCCCGTGCGCAGCCCCCACAGCATCTCCCTGCTCAAGGACAAGGTCGTTGGCGACTTCACCCTGACCGCGCGCGTGCAGACGCTGCAGACCACCCGCGGCCACCGCGACATGTGCGTCTTCTTCGGCTTCCAAGACCCGACCCATTTCTATTACGTTCACCTCGGCGAGGCGCCGGATCCGCATTCCAGCCAGATCTTCATCGTCAACGACGCCCCCCGCACCAAGATCACCGAGACGCCTGACATCCCGGTTCCCTGGAAGGACAACACCTGGCATCGCGTCAAGGTCGTCCGCAAGGTGAAGTCCGGCCTCATCGAGATTTACTTCGACGACATGGACAAGCCTCAGAAGGTTGCCCACGACAAGACCTTCCAATGGGGCGCCATCGGCCTTGGCTCCTTTGACGACCTCGGCCTCTGGGACGACGTCGAAATCCGCGGCGAGATCGTCGACAAGAAGGCGGACCAGGATTTCAAGAAGGCCGACGCCCTCGGCCGCGCCAACGCCAAGGCCGACGCCGCGCGAAAAAAAAAACTGAAAAAGCGGTAAGGAACCCCTCGGCGAAGGTCGGCGGCGCCTCGCAGATCGTCGCCATCAGCGCCAGTTCCAACCAGGACGGCCACCCGCCTCTTAACGTCCTCGACACCAACGCCGCCTCCAAGTGGGCCGCGGAAGGCAAGGGGCAGTGGATTCAGCTCGAACTGAACGAGGCGGTCGACCTTGACAAACTCATCGTCGGTTTCGTCTCGGGGCATCGCGATTACGCCTTTGAGATCCAGGGTTCCGCGGACGGAAAGAAGTTCGCCTCGCTCGGAAAGTTCCAGAGCGCCAAGAAGGGCGACCAGCCGCTTGACTACGGCTTTGAGAAGACCAAGGCCCGCTTCGTCCGCGTCGTCGTCAACGGCAGCAACGAGAACAACTGGGCCAACATCCACACCCTCGCGTTGAACGACGTTGGCCGCGCCGCCAAGGTCGCGGCGAGCGTTGCGAAGGCGGCCGATTCCTCCGGCTTCAATCCGCAGGGCAAGGCTGACTCCCTGAAGTTCACCAAGTGGAGCGGCGACGTGAACGTCCCCGATCCTGTCGCCATCAGCCTCGATCCCGAGGGGCGCGCCTACGTCACCCAGACCCAGCGTCGCAAGGCCAATGACCTGGACATCCGCGCCAACCGGGACTGGATCGTCAACGATGTCAGCTTCACTTCCGTCGAGGACAAGCGGGCCTTCTACCGCGAACAAATGGCGCCGGATTCCTGGCAGCCGGGCATGCCCGAACGTGTCGACGACCTCAACGGCGACGACTCCCGCGACTGGCGCGACCTCACCGTCCTCACCGAGAAGATCCATGTCATCGAGGACGCGGACGGCGATGGCAAGGCCGACCGTATCCGAACCTACGCGGAGGATTTCAAGACCGAGGTCACCGGCATCGCTGCCGGCGTCCTTTGGCATGACGGCGACGTCTACACGACCATCGCTCCGGACGTCTGGCGTCTGCGCGACACCGACGGCGACGGCGTGGCAGACCGACGCGAAGTCATGGCCCACGGCTTCGGCCTGCACATCGCCTACGCCGGCCACGACATGCACGGCCTCTCCGTCGGCCCCGACGGCAGGATCTACTGGAGCATCGGAGACAAGGGCATCAGCGTCGTCACGAAGGACGGTCGCGAATTCCGCTACCCGAACCAGGGCGGCATGATGCGTTGCAACCCCGACGGCACGGACTTTGAGGTCTTTGCCCATGGCCTGCGCAACGTCCAAGAGCCCGCCTTCGACCAATTCGGCAACTGGTTCGGCGTGGATAACGACTCCGACAGACCCGGCGAGAAGGAGCGCTTTGTCTACATCGTCTGGGGCATGGACGCCGGCTGGCGCTGCAACTACCAATACCGTGGCGGCGACTACAACCCGTGGACCGCCGAGAAGATCTGGCAACCCTTCCAAGCCGGACAGCCCGCCCACATCGTTCCGCCGATCAGCAACTACATCGACGGCCCGGCCGGCTTCGCCTTTAACCCCGGCACGGCCCTGAACGACGCTTACCGCGACCATTTCTTCCTCACTGGCGCGCCCAACGGCAACCAGTATGCCTTTCGCGCCGAGCCGCGCGGCGCGTCCTTCGCCATGGTCGGCGACCACCAGATCGGCAAGGGCGTCCCGATCGTCGGCTGGAAGTTCGGACCCGACGGCGGCCTCTACGGCGTGGACTGGGGCGGCGGCTATCCGCTCAACCAGAAGGGCGCGGTCTGGAAGATCGACGACCCGACCTACGCGGATTCCCCGCAGCGCAAGGAGGTCGCGAGACTGCTGAAGGAAGGCTTTGGCGGACACGACGCCAATGAACTCACCCGCCTGCTCGGTCACGCGGACCAGCGCGTCCGCCTGGGCGCGCAGTTCGAACTCGTTCGCCGCAACGACATCCAGCCGATCCTCAACGGCCTGAAAAGCCCCGACCTCCTCGCCCGCGTCCACGCGGTCTGGGGCCTCGGCCAACTCGGAAATCTCGGCCGCGGCGACGCCGCCGAAAGCCTCGTGAAGCTGCTGGACGATTCCGATGTCGAGATCCGCGCGCAGGCGGCCCGCACCCTGGGCGACCTGAAGGAAGGCATGTTCGATCCCAAGGCGCTCGTGCCCGCGCTCTCTTCCAAGAACCCGCGCCTGCAACTGCTCGCCGCCATCTCCCTCCACAAGCACGCGACCCCCGACGCCTTCGAACCGCTGGTCAAGCTGGCCGATTCCCTGAAGCCGGATCACGTTTACCTCCGTCACGGCGCCGCCTACGGTCTCGCCGGCTGCGCGGAACCCGCCCGCCTCGCCTCGTTGGCAAAACACAAGAACCCGCTCGTCCGCGTGATCGCCGTCGTCGCCCTGCGCGAACAGGACGCCGGCGACGAACTCGCCGCGTTCCTGACCGACGGCAACGCCGACGTCGCCACCGAGGCCGCGCGCGCCGCCAACGACATCCGCCTCGATTCGCCGGCCCTGGCGCCCTTGGCCGCCACGCTGCGCCAGTCTGACAAGGCCCCCGACAACGAGGCCTTCGTCCGCCGCGCCATCAACGCCGGCTTCCGCCTCGGCGGCGCCGACCGCGCCCTGACCATCGCCCGCTACGCCGCGCGGACCGACGCGCCCAAGGCCATGCGGCTGGAGGCGCTCGGCGCCCTGAACGACTGGAAGACGCCGCACCCGCTCGATCGCGTCAACGGCCGCTTCCGCGTGTTCCCGAAGGAAGATCGCGAGGTGAAGCCCGGCGAACTCGCGCCCCTCGTCACCGCCCTCCTCAAGGACAAGGACGACGACGTCCAGGCCCGCGCCGTCGCCGTGACCGTCAGCCTCGGCATTCCCGTCGCGCCGGACGCGCTGCTGAACATCGTCTCCGACGCCGGGGCCGCGCGCCCCGTCCGCGTCGCCGCCCTCGACGGCCTCTCCGCCAACAAGTCGCCGCTCCTGCGCAAGGCGGTGGACGTCGCTGTGCGGGACAAGACCCCCGACCTGCGCATCCGCGGCCTGCAGCTCCTCGCGGATATGGACGCCGCCGCCGCCGTCGAACGCGTCTTCTGGACCTTGGAGAAAGTAACCAACACCCCGGAACTTCAAAACGCCGCCCGCTTGATGGGCTCCTTGGGCGGTTCCCGGATCGACAGCTTCCTCGCCACCGCGCTGCAGGACGCTGACATTCAACGCCACTTTGCCGCGATCTGGCTTGAACTCCTCGAATCCGCCGAAACCCGCGCCGCGAACTCCGAGCCCGTGAAGAAGCAACTCGCAGCCTTGAATGCACGCCGCGAGAAGGCCTTGGAGGAAAACTCGCTCGCGCAGTTTGAGGAGTGCCTCGAAGGCGGCGACGCCGGCGTCGGCCGGGAGATTTTTGAAACCCACATCTTCGCCCAGTGCGTC
The DNA here is from genome assembly GCA_038126235.1 of Verrucomicrobiales bacterium. GTDB lineage: Bacteria > Verrucomicrobiota > Verrucomicrobiia > Limisphaerales > JAYPEY01 > JAYPEY01. The sequence goes on along the minus strand of JAYPFK010000025.1, from coordinate 67,519 downwards.
CGCTGCCATTCTGTCAAAAAGGGGACGGGCAGCGACATCGGCCCCAATCTTCAGGTCGTCGGCGAGAAGGACCGGCGGGAATTGCTGCACTCCCTGATCGACCCAGGCGCCCAGATCGCCGAGGGCTACGGCAACATCACTGTCGTCCGCAAGGACAACTCCTTCGTCTCGGGGACCCTGAGCAAGGAGACCGACAAGCAGGTCATCGTCCGCACACCGGAGGGCCAGAAAGTGGCCATCCCCGTCGCCGACATTCAGCAACGCACCCCCGTCGTCTCCCTCATGCCCCCCATGGGCCAGATCTTGAAGAAGCGCGAGATCAGGGACGTCCTGGCTTATCTGACGACGTTGAAGGGGAAGAAGAAGGAAAGACGGACATACCGGGAGTGATCGCGGGGATCGATGGGCGGCTCAGGGAACATGGAGACGCGAATCGGGCCGATGGCGGTTGAAGCGTCGGAACTCCTCACAAGAAGACTGACAAGCAGGGCATCTTCCGCGAACTGGGGGCAGAACACCGCCATTCCCGTCGTAGACAACCGGCCATGGCGTCCCTATCGTCCTCTTCATGCCTCTCACGAGCCAGCCCTTCAGGAAACGCGAGCATCCGCGCCGGTCGGGGCAGGCCGACCGCATTGCGCGGAGCAGGCCGGGGGGGCTTCGTTCGGAAGAAGGGCCAAGCGGCGAGAGTGGCGGCCGTCTTGAAGTTCTCCGTCGCCAGCTCCCTGCACTACGAAGTCTCGGGACCTTCCACTCTGCTGTGTTTGCTGCGATGTATCCGCCGCGACGAACGGACGGTGACGCACGAGTCCTTGACAGCCAATCGTCCGGTCGAGATCACGGATCTGGCAGCCGGGCCGACCGACAATCGTTTTTCCAAGATCGCCATCGACGATCCGGGGCCGCTGTCCCTCCAGTATCGCGCTGTCGTGGAAAATCGCATTGGCATCCTGGATGCAGCCGGAATCGGCGGCGTCGGTATCAGGAGTCTGCAATCCGAGGCGATTCCGTATCTGTATCCCAGCCGCTACGCCCCGTCCGACCAACTGCGGGATCTGGCCAAGGAGTTGTTCAGCGGCGTGGCATCGCCCTTCCTGCAGGCGATGGCGGTAGAGGACTGGTTGTTTGAAAACATCAATTACCACAGCGGCTCCTCGAACGAGCTGACCTCGGCCGACGAGACGTATCGCAATCGCGTCGGAGTCTGCCGCGATTTCGCGCATCTGGGCATCGCCTTCTGCCGGGCTCTCACGATCCCGGCGCGCTACGTCACGGTCTACGCGCACCGGCTGGAACGGGAGGATTTTCATGCCGTCTTCGAGGTCTTCATCGACGGAACGTGGCTGCTCATCGATGGGACGCGCAGCGCCCCGCTCAACGGCATGGTCCGGATCGCCGTGGGACGGGACGCCAGCGACGCGGCGGTCGCCACACTGTTCGGAAGTCTGGAAGGGGTGGGTGTGCGCGTGTCCACCGAGTACGCCGTCGACAATTCCAGCCCCTTCCTTCCGCTCACGCGGCAGGATTTGCGAAGGGACAACTGCACGATGTATCTCGCATGAGCGCCAATCACCCCAACCCCGGCATGGAGACTGAAGGCGGCGCGCCGCTTCGGATCAGGTTCACGTATCGGACCCGTTACCAATACTCGGGGCCGGTCGAGTTTCTGCGGCACAGGCTGGTGTTGCGCCCCCGGGAGAGCCATTGCGAGCGGCTGGAAAGTTCCCGGATCACAACCGAACCCGCATCGACGCTGCTTTGGAGCCAGGATGTCTTTGGCAACATCCTGGCGCAGGCGGATTTCTCCGATCCCGCCGCGACTCTGACGATCGAAAGCGACTTCGTCATCGCGAAGAGCCCCGCCTCTTCCCTCGAAGCGTCCCATCCGGCCGCGGAAGGCGTGGAGTTCCCCGTCTATTACGCCGGAATCGAGGAGGCCGCGGTGTCGCTCTACCGCTCCTCGATCTATCCGCCCGAGGTCGAGTCCATCCGGGAGTGGGTCCGCTCGCTGGATGTCCTGCCGGCGCCGGGCCAGCGTTGGCCGATCTTCGAGCGACTGGCGGCCGCGATCCATGAACGCATCGACTATCGACGCCGGGAGGATCCCGGGGTGCAGTCGCCCAGCAACACCCTGGCCCTGAAATGCGGGTCGTGCCGCGACAGCGCAGTGCTCCTGATGGAAGCGGCTCGCTGCCTCGGATTCGCCGCGCGATTTGTGAGCGGCTACATGGAGAGCGAAAACAGCAAGGTGGCCCGCGGCTCAACCCACGCGTGGACGGAAATCTATTGTCCCGACCGGGGCTGGATGGGTTTTGACCCTTCCCTCGGTCAGCCCGTCGGCATGGGGCATGTGGCCGTCGGCGTCAGTCATCATCCGCGCGGAGTCATGCCCGTATCCGGTTCGTTCAAGACCAACGGCAACGTAGCGACAGGCCTGACGGTCTGCATCTCCTCACAGAGAATCTGAGACGCCATGTCGTAAGGCGCAAGGAAGCCGGGCCGGGAAAATCTCAGCAACTTGCGGGGGAGACGCTGGCGCCGCATCCCTTCCGCCACAGGCATGCGCCCCTCCGCTGCGCGCCCGGAAACCGCCTGAAAGTAATTTCAGATTGTTGTGGCCCTCGGAGGGAAAAGCGTCGAGGGTGCGCGTTCTGTTGGATGGCCAAGCTCTTTCAAGACATGGAGGATCTTCAGGTGAACCTCGTTCAGTGATGATTTTAAACCCGATGGTCGGGAACAGTCTCAAGAAAGTCTCAGGTTAGTCGGGCAGTCAGACATCATCATGAACCAAAACAAACTCTACGTGGGAAACCTTTCCTTCCAAATCACTGAGAACCAGCTCATGGACGCCTTTGCCGAACACGGCACGGTCCTCGAGGTCAACCTGATCACCGACCGGGACACCGGCCGGATGCGCGGGTTCGGTTTCGTCACCATGAACTCCGACGCGGAGGCCCAGACGGCCGCGGATGCGATGAACGGCGTGGAACTGGACGGACGCGCGCTCACCGTCAACATCGCCAAGCCGCGCGAAGAGCGTTCCGGCGGCGGCGGTCGCGGACGCAATCGCTACTGAGACAGCGACGAGTTGTCGGACATGGGGCCCGGGTATCCGGGCCCCTTTTTTGTCGCCGGGAAACCGGCATTCTCGTGTCGCCTTCCCGCCGCCGCCATCGGCGGCTCCTGTGGAATCCGCCTCGCCCGGTCGGGTCCCGCTACGCCGATCCTGATGGGGTCTCCCAATCGACCGGGAAGAATCGATCGATGTCTCCTTTTGCCTTTAAGACCTGATTCCTTCGTGCTTCCCTCCGGGCTCGAGGTCCAGCCGTGACTCTCAGGCAAGCACGATGAATCGAGACGATCAACCAAGCGGGGAGAATCAGCCCGATCCGGGCGAAGTCTTCAACCGCGCTGTTGAACTGCCGGAGGGACCGGAGCGGGAGGCCTTTCTTGAGGAGATCGGCCGGGCGGACCCCGAACTTCGGGCAAAGGTCGAGCGGTTGATTGAGAGCGCCCCGCCGTCCACCTTCATGAGGACGGTTGTGAGCGATGAGCAGCCGCTTTCCATGCCGGGCGCCGCCCGACAGACCGAAGGTCCCGGATCGACCATCGGACACTACAAGCTCTTGCAGGAGATCGGCGAAGGCGGCATGGGCTCTGTCTTCCTGGCGGCGCAGGAGGAACCGGTCAAGCGGAGGGTGGCCGTCAAGATCATCAAGCAGGGCATGGACACGCGGCAGGTCGTGGCGCGATTTGAAGCCGAACGGCAGGCCCTTGCCCTGATGGACCACCCCAACATCGCCAAGGTGCTCGATGCGGGCGCCACGGATTCCGGGCGGCCGTTCTTCGTCATGGAACTGGTGAAGGGCATCCCCATCGACGCTTTTTGCGACAAGCGGCGACTGGATACGGGGCAGCGGTTGGAACTGTTCATCCTGGTTTGCCACGCGATTCAACATGCCCATCTCAAGGGGATCATCCACCGAGACATCAAGCCGTCCAATGTCATGGTCGTCGAAGACGGCCCCCAGCCCCAGCCCAAGGTGATCGACTTCGGAATCGCCAAGGCGACTTCCCAGAAGCTGACCGAAAAGACCTTGTTTACCAACCACGGACAACTGGTGGGAACGCCCGCCTACATGAGTCCGGAGCAGGCCGAGTTGAGCAGCCTCGACATCGATACCCGCACGGATGTGTATTCACTCGGAGTTCTCCTCTACAAGCTCCTCACCGGTTCGACGCCGTTACAGGAGAAGCGCCTGTTGAGCCTCGGCTATGGCGAGATGCAACGGGTCATCCAGGAGGAGAATCCCGAGACGCCTTCGACGCGGCTGAACACCCTCCAGGAGGAGGAGCGGACTTCGGTCGCCAGGAATCGCGGCGTCGAACTCAATGAGTTGCGGCTCCTGTTGAAAGGGGATCTCGACTGGATCGTGATGAAGGCCCTCGAGAAGGACCGGACGCGCCGGTACGAGTCCGCCTCGGCGCTGGCGATGGACATCCGGCGCCAACTGAATCACGAGGTCGTTGAAGCCGCCGCGCCGAGCGCCCTTTACCGCTTCGGCAAGTTTGCGCGGCGCCACCGGGCGCTCGTCGGCTCCATCGCGTCGGTCTTCATCGCCCTGCTGTTAGGAGCGGTCGGGATGACGGTCCTGTTTCTGCAGGCGCGGGCGCAGCGCGAGTCCGCGGTGACGGCATGGGAATCCGCGGAGAAGCAGGTCTCCCGGGCCGAGGCCGCGCGCCGGGCCGAGGCTGAACTTCGGACGGTCGCCGAAGCCGCGGAACGGGCTGCCCGCATCGAGACGACCAACGCGACCGCATTGGCCAGCTTCCTGACGGGCCTCTTCGAGGACGCGGATCCAATTGGCCGCCACGGCCGAACCTTTGGCGCCCGGCCGGGAGTCGGTCCGAACCTGACCGCCCGAGACATCATCGATCGTGGCGCCGCCCGACTGAGGGAGTCAGGTCACGCGGACCCCAACATGAGGGCCTTGCTCCTGGACAAGATCGGAACGGTCTACCTGAGCCTGGGCTTGTTCAACGAAGCGGACCCATTGGTCCGGGAGGCATTGGAGCTCCGGCAAAGGCTCTTCGGGCCGGATCATCCCAAGACAGCAGAAAGCCTGCAGACCCTCGGGATGTTGAACCTCTACCGGCAGGAATTCGACCAGGCCGCGGAGGCGCTCAGGCGGGCGCTCAACATCCGCCAGCGCGAATATGGAGACGACCACCCCCTGGTTTCCGACACGCTGCTCGACCTCGGCGTGGTCATGCTTGTCGAGGACAACATGCCTGAGGCCAGCGACCTGATGCAGCGTTCGCTTGCCATCCGCCAGAAGAACTACGGTCCGGAGAGCAGCGAGGCGTTGGCCTGTCTTATCTTTCTGTCCGTCGTCGAAACCAACGGGGGGGTGGAATTCTCGCAATCCATGGAGGCGGCGCGGGTTTGGAAGGCCAATCGCGGCACGGATGAATTCGGCGAATTCATCGGCTTTGCCCTCGAAGCCCTGCTGGCCACGAAGACCGGCGGGACGCAGGCCTACGAGCAGATTCGAAAAGCGGAAAGGAAGGGCATCGATCTCCTGGGAGAGGACCACGTGTTCCTGAATCTCTTTCGCCTGCGCTTCAGCGGCTACCTGCGAAAAGTCGGCCGCCTGGACGAGGCCCGGGAAATCTGTCTGCAGGGAATCAAGAGCATCCGGAAGAGCCTGGGGGAGAACTCGATTCTCCTGACCCAATCCTACGGCAGTCTCGGCGGCGTCGAATACGCCGCCGGTCGGCAAAAGGAGGCCGCGGCTGCCTTTCAGGAAGCCATTCGGATCTACGAGGTCGATCGCCGGAAACGCGGGCCGGAAAAATACGCGCGGCTGCAGGCGGAATGTCACCAAAAACGGGGTCGTTCGCTGAATCTGCTGAAAGAATTTGCCGAAGCCCGGGAGGCGTTCTCCAAGGCGGTTGTCCTTCGGCACAAATACATCGACGACGGGCCGGTCATCGCTCCTGCAGGACTGGTGGTCGCGCTGCTTTCGACTGACAGCGAGACCTTGTCCCAAGGGAAGATCAGCCGGAGCGCAGCGCGAGGGAAACCGGCCCGGGCGATCTCGATCGCGAGAAACTGGGCTCGCGCCGCCCGGACTCTCGAAACCAAGGAGCCCGGCCCTTCAGAGGATGACGGCATCGTGATCGATTCCCTGAAGCTCGGCGCGTTGGCAGTCATCGCGCAAGCGATCAAAGACGGCTTCTCCGATCGCCAGGCGCTCCTTTCCGACCCGGAATTCGAGACCTTGCGCAACGACGACCGATTTCAAGGGCTCCTGAATCGAGTCGGGCGCCGGAAGCGGAACGCCAAGTGAAGCGCCGTCCGGATAGAGCCGGCTCGCCTCGTTCAACGGGCTCTGCTCGGTTCCGCTTGCGATTGTCAAATGCCCGGAAAAATTCCAGTAGATCGCATTTTCGTCCGGGTTTGCTCGGAAGGGGATGTTTTGCGGAGCCGAAGGGCGAGGCAAAATCGGTGGGGCGCAGGAGTTTGCCAGGGGCGTTCAGTTGGAGGCGAGACTGAGGTCGCTGAACCAACCGGTCGCGAAACAAATTGGGATCATCACGGCGGAGAATACGCCGATTCGCTTGGCTACGGGCGTCATCAGATCGCGCTTTGACTTGCTTCTGGAATAGAAAACCAGGACGGCAATGAACACGGCGAGAGTCATATCCAGAACCAAGGCCGCCGCCTTGTTGTCGTCGCTTGCGGTTCCGTCGAACGTCTCCCGCGTCAGCCACCCTCCGCAGAGACTGATGACGTAGCAGAGCCCGACGCCCTTGGCGAGAGCGGGCGCGCCGAGCATGTCTTCGGTTTCCGCCATCGGGTCCGAATTGCCCGCCGCTCGATCACCCCCCGATCATCTCCTTCACCAATTCCTTCTCGTGTTTCAGCTCAGCCACGGTCGTGTCGAGCTTGGCTTGTCCGAACTCGTTGATGGGGACGTCCTGGACGATGGACACGGTCGTGCCGTCGCTGCGGACGGGGAAGGAGGAGATGAGGCCCTCTTCGACGCCGTAGGAGCCGTCGGAGCAGAGGCAGAGGCTGTGCCAGTCGCCTTCGGAGGTGGGGCTGACGACGGAGCGGACGCTGTCGATGATGGCGTTGGCGGCGCTGGCGGCGGAGGACATGCCGCGGGCGGCGATGACGGCGGCCCCGCGCTTCTGCACGGTCTCGATGAACTCGCCCTGAAGCCAGGCGTCGTCCCCGATGACCTCGTTGGCGGGCTTGCCGCCGATCTTCGCGTTGTAGAAGTCCGGGTACTGGGTGGCGGAGTGGTTGCCCCAGATGGTCATGTTCGTGACCTCGGTGACATCGATGCCGGCCTTCTGGGCGAGTTGGGTCTTGGCGCGGTTCTCATCGAGGCGGGTCATGGCGAACCAGCGGTCTTTCGGAACATCCGGCGCATTGTTCATGGCGATGAGGCAGTTGGTGTTGCAGGGATTGCCGATGACGAGGGTGCGGACGTCGCTGGCGGCGTTTTCCTGGATGGCCTTGCCGGTGGGGCCGAAGATCTGGCCATTGGCGCTGAGCAGGTCGCCGCGCTCCATGCCCTTGCCGCGCGGACGGGCGCCGACAAGGAGGTTCCAGTTCACTCCGTTGAAGCCTTCCTTGGGATCGGCGGTGGCGACCACGCCCTTGAGCAGGGGGAAGGCGCAGTCGTCCAGTTCCATGACCACGCCTTCAAGGGCCGGCAGGGCGGGCTCGATCTCGATGAGGTGCAGGATGACGGGCTGCTCTTGGCCGAACATCGCGCCGGAGGCGATGCGGAAGCAAAGGGCGTAACCGATCTGGCCGGCGGCGCCGGTGACTGCGACTCGAATGGGGGCTTGGCTCATGGTTCGTATTCCGTGTTGCGTGGTTCGTGTCTTGTGACGCGTGATCCGATTTTGAAAGTCTGCCTGCAGAGGCGGCGGGAAATATGAACCTCCGGGCGGGGGAATCAAGCGGCAAAGGGGCGTTGCGCAGGATACTCGAACGAGCGCGCAGAATAGGGGAGGATCCGGCTGCGGCGTACTCGCGGACTCCAGACTGTTTGAATGGGATCGGGGAAGCCGGGGTCCAAGTGGGGTTCAATTGCTTGACGCTCCCTTGGCGCGGTCCTATCACCGGATGCCTCGCGTTTTCAGAGTTTCAAAATCATGAATAACGAATCCTCTTCTCATTCCACCCGTCGTCGTTTCCTCAAGACCTCCTCGACCGCCGTCGCCGCCGGCGCGCTGGCCTCCACGCTGCCCTTTCCGAGCGCGACCTTTGGCGCGCCCATCAGCAAGAAGCTGAAGGTGGGTCTCGTCGGTTGCGGCGGCCGCGGCACGGGCGCCGCCGCCCAGGCCATGGAGGCGGACAGCAACGTCGAAATGTGGGCGATGGGCGATGTCTTCGAGGACCAGCTCGACAAGAGCCTGCAGACGCTGGAGAAGCAGATGGGCGCCGACGGCAACGGCGACAAGCTCAACGTCGGCGGTCGCAAATTCATCGGCTGGGACGCCGTCGACAAGGTGATCGACAGCGGCTGCGACATCGTCCTGCTGGCGACCACCCCGCACTTTCGTCCGCAACAACTGCGCAAGGTGATCGAGGCCGGGCGGCACTGCTTCGCCGAAAAGCCCGTGGCGGTGGACGCGCCGGGCATCCGGTCCGTCCTGGCAACCACGGAGCTGGCGAAGAAGAAGGGCGTCTCGCTCGTGTCCGGACTCTGCTGGCGTTACGAGACCGGCATGCAGGAGGTCATGCGGCGGATCCACGACGGCGCGATCGGCGACATCGTCACCCTGGAATCCACGCGCTACGGCCGCGGCGTCTCCAAGCTGGCCCCGCGCCAGCCCGGTTGGACGGACATGGAATACCAGATGCGCAACTGGTATTACTACACGTGGCTCTCCGGCGACTTCATCGTCGAGATGTTCGTGCACGAACTCGACAAGATGGCCTGGTTGCTGAACGGGGAATACCCGGCGCGCTGCACGGCCTCCGGCGGCCGCATCGCCCGCACCGGCAAGGACTACGGCCATGTGTTCGACCATTTCAACGCGATGTTCGAATACGACAGCGGCGTCAAGTACTTCGCCTCCACGCGCCATGAGCCCAACACGGACGGTCTGTTCCGCGACCACGCTCACGGGACCAGGGGCTGGTGCGACATGATGAAGTTCACGATCTACGACCGGAAGGGGAAGCCGGTGGAGCGGCTCGCCAAGAAGCGAACGAACATGCACCAGCTTGAGCACAACGAGATGTATGCGGCGCTGCGCCGGGGCGAGCTGATCAACAACGGCGACTACATGGCGAAGTCCACCATGATGGCCATCATGGCCCGCCAGTCCGCCTACACCGGCAAGACGCTCACCTGGGACCAAGTCATGAACTCCAAGGAGGACCTGAGCCCGCCCAGCTACGACTGGAACCAGCCGCTGCCGGAGCCGCCCGTCGCCAAGCCCGGAGTCACCCGGTTCATCTGATTTTCCGCTTTATCAAAACAACCGTCGCGGGCAGCCTCTCCGTGTCATCTGTCAAAGCAACCCTCGACGCCCGAGGCGCGTCGAAACCGATCAAGCCATGAGCCAGGAAACCAAGAAAACCGATTCCCAGTCGACCCGACGCAACTTCATCAAGACCTCCGGCGCGGCCGTGGGCGGCGCGACGCTCGCTTCCACGCTGGCCTTCCCCGGTGTGAACTTCGGCGCGCCTGACAGCCGCAAGCTCAAGATCGGCTGGGTCGGTCTCGGCGGTCGCGGCACGGGAGCCGTCAACCAGGCGTTGAAAGCCGACAGCAACCTTGAGCTTTACGCCATGGCCGACGTCTTCGAGGACAAGGTCGAGGCCGCCGAACAGGCGGTGAAGAAGATGCATCCCGACGCTTACAATGTCGGCAACCGCAAGTTCACGGGCCTCGACGGCTACAAGAAGGTGCTGGAGAGCGGCGTTGACGTCGTGCTGCTCACCACCTCGCCCGGTTTCCGTCCGCAGCACATCGCCGCGGCGGTTGATGCCGGCGTGCACATCTTCGCCGAGAAGCCGATGGCGACCGACGCCCCCGGAGCCCGCTGGGTGCGGGAGAGCATCAAAAAGGCGAAGGAAAAGAACCTGGCGCTGGTGGACGGTTTCGTCTGGCGCTGGACCTACGCGCAGCGCGACACCTACGAGCGCATCCTCGGCGGCGACATCGGCGACATCAAGGTGGTCTACTCCGCCTACAACGGCAACGCCCGCCAGCGCTACCCGACCTGGGGCCGGCACAACACCAAGACGGATCTCGAATACATGATCCGCCGCTGGTACTACTTCACCTGGCTTTCCGGCGACCACTGCGTGGAGCAGGCCGTCCACTCGATCGACAAGCTGAACTGGGCGAACAACGACGTGCCGCCGCAGTATGCCATCGCTTCCGGCGGGCGGCAGGTGCGCACCGAGGAGAGGTTCGGCAACATCTACGACCACTTCGCCATCGAGTATCACTGGGAAAGCGGCGTGGACGGCTACCATTACTGTCGTCAGCAGGACAACACCGAGGGCGGCGTCACCGACCGCGTCTACGGGACCAAGGGCAACTACAACGGCGAGTCCGGCAGCAAACGCCACACCCTCATCGGCCCGGATATCCGCTGGCGCTGGCAGGGCGACCGCTCGCAGAACGGCTACCAGACCGAGCACGATGAGATGTACGCCTCCATCCGCGCCGGCAATCCGATCAACACCGGCGATCGCATGATCAATACCACCATGACCGCGATCATGGGCCGCATGGCCGCCTACACCGGCAAGAAGATCACCTGGGACATGGCCTGGAATTCCAAGGAGGAACTCGTCCCGAAGAAGCTCGACTGGGACATGGAATTCCCGGTCCGGCCCGTTCGCATGCCCGGCAAGACGCCTTTCATCTGAGCCGCGAAAGCGCTTCGATCCGATTCAAAAGCAAGAGGCCGGTCCGTTTGGACCGGCCTTTTGATCGGGAATCGCTTTCCTCGGATTGAAGTCAGTTGCCGAGGGCCTGCTTGACTGCCTTCTCCAAAGCCGCCCCCCGAAGATTGGCGGCGATAATGTTGCCCTTGCCATCGAGGAGGTAGGTGGTCGGGATGCTGGCCACGCCGTATTTGGTGGCGAGAACGCCGCCCTCGTCGTAGTGCTGGCGCCAGGTCATCTGCTCCTTCTTGACGAAATCCTCCAGCTTGCCGCGATCCCGGTCGAGGCTGACCCCGATGACTTCGAAACCCTTCGAATGGTGGTGCGAATAGGTCTCCTTCACATGGGGAAGTTCCCGGACACAAGGGCCGCACCAGGTCGCCCAGAAGTCGATCAGCACGACCTTGCCCTTGTAGTCCTTGAGCGAGAAGGCCTTGCCCGCCAGGTCTTCGCCCTCGAAGTCCGGGAACGGCTTGCCCACCACGAGGCTTTTCTTGATCTTCTCGCCCTCGGCCTGGGCCTTCATGGCGGCGATCAAGCGGTCGGCGTCCTTGCCTTGCTTGGTCTCGGGAAACTGCTTCTTGAGCTCGCCGAGGATCTTGGCGGCCTCATCGGAGTTTTGAAAGATCTGCGCGTGAAGCATTGCCTTCATGAACAGGATGTTGGCCACATCGTCGGTCTTCTGGCCCTTGTACTTCGCCAGCAGGGCGTCGAATTCCTTCAGTTCCGCCGAAAGCGCCTCCTCGCTCCGCTCTCCGCCGCGCAGCTTGCCCTGGATCTTGGAGAAGAGCGCCTGGAAGTCGGCTTTGGGGTCGCCCGGGGCTTCCGCCGCAAACGTCGGGGTTGTAAGGAGCAGCAACGCGAACGCGATCAGGCCGAGTAAGGGTTTTGATATCATGGGATAGGAAGATGGAGGTTTCGATTGGGACGATTCGATCGTCGGGGCCTGCGACCAGACCACTGTCCGACGCGCGAAGCAAGGCATTTATTTGGCGGCTTTTCAGGGACGGGCGCGTCTTGGAATGACATGTCGCCCTGGCCGGCAAAGTCGGAAGCGGGGGGCGTTGACCGGATTCGCTCCCGCCTCAATCCCGTCCGGGTTGACGCTGCTTGTCGCCCGGCGCGCAGGAGGGGCATCCGCCGCCGTAGCCGCAGCCTTTTCCGGAATCCGACGAGCCGAAACGGATCACGTCGCGCACGTAGAGGACCAGATAGAGGACGGCGGAGCCGACGATCGCCGCCACCAGCGCAAGCTCGATCCAGCGGAGTGTGGTCATGGCTGCCTCATACGATCCGGATGCCGATCTGATAGACGATGACCGCGCCGACCCACGCCAGCCCGGTCAGGTAGGCGAAGGCGAAGGCCGCCCATTTCCAGTTCGACTCCTTGGCGATCACGGCGAGCGTGGAGCCGCATTGGGAGCAGAGCGCGAAGAAGACCATGATCGCGAAGACGACCGGGAGGTTGAACACCTTTTCCCCAGCGTGGGCGCCATCGTCCCAGGTTTCCGACCGCATCGCCTGGCGCAGGTCGCCGGACTCCTCGTCCACGTCGCCGCCGAGGCTGTAGATGATGCCAAGCGTGGAGACGATCACCTCGCGGGCGGGGAAGCTGGCGAGCACGCCGACCGTGATCTTCCAGTCAAAACCCGCCGGCGCGAAGATCGGCTGCAGCGTCTTGCCCATCCGGCCCAACAGGCTCTGATCGACGTAGGCTCCGTCGATGTGGGCTTGGAGGGCGGCTCCGAGATCCTCGTCCTGCGCGATGTCGGCCGCGGCGTCCTCCTCGCTCAGGCCAAGAATCCTCGCGTGCTCGGCGGCGAAGGCCTTCGTCTCCTCGGCTTCCAGCCCGGCGGGGCGGGGGAAGTAGAGCAGCGCCCAGATGATGACGGTGATCGCGAGGATGACCGTGCCCGCGCGCTGCACGAACTCCTTGCCCGCCTCGTACATGCGGAACAGGACGTTCTCCATCCGCGGCGCGTGATAGGCCGGCATCTCCAGCACGAAGGGCTGGGGCTTGGTCCTGATCAGGAAGCGCGTGAAGAAGAAGGCGAGGATCATCGCGAGGAAGAGACCCAGGAAGTGCATCGCGAACAGCGTGACCCCCGCCCAGACCGGCCCCAGTTGCGGCTCCACGAACGCTCCGATCAGCAGCACGTAGACCGGCAGCCGCGCCGAGCAGCTGATCAGCGGCGCCAGCAGGATGGTGGTCAGGCGCGCCTTGGGGTCGTCGATGGTTCGCGTGGCCATGATGCCGGGCACGGCGCAGGCGTAGCTGGAAAGCATGGGCACGAAGCTCTTTCCGTTGAGGCCGCACCAGTTGAACAACTTGTCCATCAGGAAGGCGGCCCGCGCCATGTAGCCCGTGTCTTCGAGCAGGGCGATGAAGAGGAACAGGATCAGGATCTGGGGCAGGAAGATCATGAAGGCGCCGACGCCCTCGATGATGCCGTCCGTGACCAGACTCTGCAGCATGGGCATGCTCTCAAACCACGGTCTTACCAGATCCTGGGTCCATTCCTTGGCTCCGTCGATCAGGTCCATCAGCGGTCCCGCTCCCGCGTAGACGCCCTGGAACACCACGAACATCATCCCCACGAAGACAACCAACCCCCAGAAGCGGTGGATCAGGATGCCGTCGATCGACTCGCTGCCGCGCGGCATCTCCTTGGCCGGCGCGACGATGACACCATCCAGGATCTTCTTGAGGTGCGCATATTGAAACAGGGCCTCGGCAGCCAATGGATTGACGCCGGCGTCCCAGAGCGGTTGGCGCGCCTCGTCGATCACCCGGCGAGCGTCCTCGCGGTCCCAGCCGACGCGATCGACGATCGGCGAATCGGCGTCGAACAGCAGGCGTTGAACCTCCAGCTCCTTCAACTGGTTCCGAACCTCCTCCGGAATCGATTCGCGGAGTTTTGCCTCGGCCTGGCGCGCGCTTTCAGGCCATTCGATCCGTGTCATCGCGGGCTTGTCCCAGAGAGCTTGGGAGATCGCGGCGCGCAAAGCGGGAAGCCCTTGGCCGGTGCGGCCCACGGTGGTGACCACCGGGACGCCCAGTTTCATGGAAAGGTCATCGACCTTGATGTTCAGCCCCTGTTTCAAGGCGGAATCCCAGAGGTTCAGGGCGACGACGATCGGGATGCCCAGCTCGGCCACCTGGGAGACCAGGAACAGGTTGCGCTGAAGGTTGGTGGCGTCCACCACGCAGACCAGGGCTTCCGGCCGTTCGATGCCGGCGACATGGCCGGAAAGCACGTCCACCACGACCCGTTCGTCCGGCGAGTTGGCGGCCAGGCTGTAGGTTCCGGGCAGATCGATCAACTCGGCCTCGCCCTGACCCAACTGCATGACGCCGGTCTTTTTCTCGACCGTGACCCCGGGGTAATTGCCGACGCGTTGGCGAAGTCCGGTAAGGGAATTGAAGAGAGAGGTCTTGCCCGTGTTCGGATTTCCGAGCATCGCCACTCGCGCCAGGCGGCGCGGCGCTTCGGCGGCGGCGGACATCCGCCTTACTCGATCTCGATCAACGCCGCCTCCGTGCGCCGGATGCTGATCTGCTGTCGCGCGAACTCTATTGCGATCGGATCCCCCAGCGGCGCGATCTGCACGATCTTCACCATCATGCCCGGTAGCAGGCCGAGGTTCATGAGCCGCTGGTTGACCGCGCTTTCCGCCGGGATCGACTTGATCCGGCCGATTGCGCCCACGGCAAGCTGGCTGAGCTTGGAAATCGTGTTGGTTGACGTCGCTTCGTTCATGACTCAGAGATGGATCTTAAATGATACTGAGTCTCAACTACAATCGCTTATTCAACCTTTTTCGGATCAAATTGCCTTTTCCTGAACGCGGCAATTCGGAACGATGCGGTCCGTGACGGTCCTCGAAGTGATCCAGAAGAGCGGGGAATTCCTCGAGCGTAAAGGGGTGGAATCGCCCAGGTTGCAGATTGAGCTGCTGCTGGAGCATGTTCTGCAATTGCCGCGCCTGGAGCTTTACCTGAATTTCGACCGCCCGGTCACTGACAAGGAATTGGAGGCGTTGCGGGAATGCGTCCGGCGTCGCGGGGCGCGGGAACCGCTGCAGCACATTGTCGGGACGACCTCGTTCTGCGGCATGGAGATCAAGGTCGGCCCGCAGGCCCTTGTGCCCCGTCCCGAAACTGAGTTGCTGGCGGAACTGGCTTGGAAACGGCTTTGGAAACGGGATGCGGAAGCCGCACCCCCGGCCGTGCTGGAAATCGGCGTCGGCACGGGCTGTCTGAGCGTCGCCATTGCCGCCAACTGCCCCGGGGCGGCGCTGACAGCGGTGGATTGTTCGACCGAGGCCTTGGCGTTGGCTCGCGAGAACCTTGCGGAGCACCGGCTGGAAGAACGGGTGACACTGCTTGAAAGCGATGGTTTCGCCGCGTTGCCGGACGGGGCGGAATTTGACCTGATCGTGTCGAATCCCCCCTACATCCCTACCGCGGAGATCGAGACGTTGGCCCCGGAAGTTCGCGACTACGATCCCCGAAGCGCGCTCGACGGCGGCGAGGACGGACTGGATTTCTACCGCCTGCTGGCCGAGCACGGAGCCATCTGGCTGAAGCCCAACGGGTCGATGATGCTCGAATTCGGCGACGACCAATCGCCGGATCTGCAGGAGATCTTCATCGATCACGGCTGGATTGTAGAGACCGTGAAACGCGATTTGTCGGGTTCGGAACGGTTCATCGTTGTCAGTCCGAACCCGGCATGAGAAAGGTCTTCTTCCCGATTTGTGATGGGTGACGTGTGACGGGTGATTGGTAATCGCTGTCGACCGCGTCGCCATTCGCAGATCACCAATTGCCAATCACCGTTCACAGACCACGATTCATGGACAGCTTACTCATCAAAGGCGGAACGCCCCTCAAGGGGGAGGTCGAAATCAGCGGCGCGAAGAACTCCGTGCTGCCGATCATGGCGGCGACCCTGCTGACCACCGAACCCTGTGTGATCCGCCGCATCCCCGACCTCAGCGACGTCAAGTTCATGACGCAGATCCTGGAGTCGCTCGGCGCCAAGGTGGAACGCAACGGCGACGAGGTCCGCGTGCAGGCGAAGAAGCTCAAGGGCGTAGGCAACTACGAACTTATCCGCAAGATGCGCGGTTCGATCTGCATCATGGGCCCGCTGTTGGGCCGGTTGCGTCGCGCCAAGGTCTCCCTGCCCGGCGGTTGCGTCATCGGCGCGCGGCCCATCGACCTCCACCTGAAGGGGATGAAGGGGCTGGGGGCGTCGATCTCGATCAAGGGCGGTTATGTGATCGCTCGCGCGCCCAAGCTGGCTGGCGGCGAGATCTTCCTGGGCGGTCGCAGCGGCCCGACCGTGCTGGGCACGGCGAACGTCATGATGGCCGCCGTTCTGGCCAAGGGCGTCACCATCATCCACAGCGCGGCCTGCGAGCCGGAGGTGGTGGACCTCGCCGACTTTCTCACCTCCATGGGCGCCAAGATCCAGGGCGCCGGCAGCCCGACCATCACCATCACCGGCGTGAAGTCGCTGCACGGCGCGGAGCATGAGGTCATTCCCGACCGTATCGAAACCGCCACCTTCATCATCGCCGCCGCCGCGACCAAAGGCGATGTGACGATCAAGGGCGCGCGCCTTGACCACCTGCAGGCCGTGGTCGACAAGCTGGAGGAGGCCGGTGTGATCATCGAGCGCAACGGACCGAAGATCCGCGTCCGGCGCAAACGACGGCTGAAGCCCGTGGACGTCACCACGCAGCCCTACGCGGGGTTTCCCACGGACGTCCAGGCGCAGATGAGCGTGCTCATGGCCTTGACGCCCGGGATCGGCATCATCACCGAACGCATCTTCGAAAGCCGCTTCATGCACGTCAGCGAACTGGCCCGCCTCGGCGCGGACATCTCCATCGAGGGCCCCAGCGCGATCATCAAGGGCGGCGCGCCATTGAGCGGGGCTCCCGTGATGGCGAGCGACCTGCGGGCTTCCGCCGCGCTGGTGATCGCCGGGCTGGTCGCGGAAGGCACGACCCAGGTGAACCGCATCTACCACCTCGATCGCGGCTACGAAAAGATCGACGACAAGCTCCGCAACCTGGGGGCCAAGATCGAGCGCGTGAAGGGCGAACAGAGCGGTTCAATTTGAGTCGTGGCGACAAAAAGGCACAAGAATCACAAAGACAGACTTCTTCTGGTGTCTATTGGCGCTTCTTTGTGGCTGCAGCGAAAATAAATCGGCTCCAGCGGGGCTTTGCCCCGCCAATTCGCGTCAGCTGTCCGCCGGTTTCTTCACCGCCACGCACTCGATCTCAAATTTCAGCGACTCGGGCAGGCAGTTCGTGATCGTGGTCCGGGCCGGAAAGGGGGAAGTGAAACACTCCCGGTAGAGGCGGTTGAATTCTGCCAGGTCCCCGGAATCGCGGACGTAGTTGCGGGTCTGGACGACGTGCTTCAGGTCGCTGCCGGCCGCTTCGAGGATCGCCCGCATGTTGTCGATGGAGCGGCGGAATTCGCCCTCGAACGTGTCGCTGACTATCTGCCCGGTCTTGTCGACCGATGCCTGTCCGGAGACGAGGATGAGTTCGCCCACGGCGACCGCGGGACTGAAAGGCAGGTGGGAGGTGGGGACGTCCGGATTGTCGAGATGGGAGACGGAGGGGTGATTCATCCGTCTGTTCTATCCGCATCGTCGGCCCGATCAACCTGATTCCAAGGTTGCATTCAAATTGCGCCCCCCCTTGAATGCCGCGTTTCATGACCAAGACACAACAATTCAAGGCCCTGCTGTCGTCGGACAAGGTCGAGTTTCTGATGGAGGCGCACAACGGCCTGAGCGCCAGAATCGTCGAGGAAACCGGCTTCAAGGGCATCTGGGCCAGCGGGCTTTCCATCTCCGCCGCCATGGGCGTGCGCGACAACAACGAGGCTAGTTGGACGCAGGTGCTTGAAGTCTGCGAGTTCATGAGCGACGCCACCAATGTCCCCATCCTGCTCGACGGCGACACCGGCTACGGCAATTTCAACAACATGCGCCGCCTGGTCCGCAAGCTGGAGCAGCGCGGCGTCGCAGCGGTCTGCATCGAGGACAAGCTGTTCCCCAAGACCAACTCCTTCATCAAGGGAGAGGCCCAACCGCTGGCGGACGTTGACGAGTTCGCCCTGAAGATCAAGGCGGCCAAGGAGGGGCAGACCGATCCGGACTTCTGCGTGATCGCGCGGTTGGAGGCCTTCATCGCGGGCTGGGGGCTGGACGAGATGTTGAAACGGGGCGAGGCCTATTACGAGGCCGGGGCCGACGCGCTGCTGGTCCACAGCAAGAAGTCCACCCCGGACCAGATCCTCGCCTTTGCCGCCGAGTGGAACAAACGCCCGGCGGACCAGCGATGTCCGCTGGTGATCGTGCCGACAATGTATTACAGCGTCCCGGTTGAGGTCTTTGAGGAGGCGGGCATCAGTCTTGTCATCTGGGCGAACCACAACGTCCGCAGCGCCATCCGCGCGATGCAAGAGACCACTCGCCGGATCTTCGAGGAGCGCTCGTTGCTGAACGTCGAGGACAAGGTCGTGTCGGTGAAGGAGGTGTTCCGCCTGCAGAATGCGGAGGAACTGCAGGAGGCGGAGGAGCGTTACCTGCCCAAGCGCGAGGACTCGCTCAAGGGCATTGTCCTGGCGGCCTCGCGCGGCGCCGAACTGGGCCGGCTCACGGAGGACAAGCCGAAGGCGATGGTCCCGATCGGCGACCGCCCGTTGTTGCACCGTCTTGTGGAGCAGTTCCGCAAGGAGCGGGTCAAGGACTTGCTGGTCATCCGCGGCTTCGGCAAGGAGGCGGTCAACGCGCCCGACGTGCGTTTCGTCGACAATGATGAACACGCCGACACCGGCGAGCTCTACAGCCTGTTCAAGGCGAAGGACGAACTCACCGGCGAGTTGGCGGTCTCCTATGGCGACATCCTGTTTCGCCGCTACATCCTCAACAGCCTCCTCACCGTGGAGGATGACATCGCCATCGCCGTGGACGCAGCCTGGGAGAATCGCGCCTCCGCCAACGGAGCCGAGGATCTCGTCAAGACTTCGCAGCCGCATTCCCTGGGCTACTCCGAGGAGAAGGTCTGGCTCGAGCACATGGACCCCGTCATGGACAAAGGCCAGGTGAACGGCGAATGGATCGGCCTCTTCAAGACCTCGGCGAAGGGGACGAAGCTGTTGGCGGAGACCTTGGAGGAACTCAGCGGACGCGACGATTTCAGGAAGCTGCACCTGTGCGATCTGTTCAACCGCCTCGTCGAAAAAGGCGTCAAGGTGCGGACGCTCTTCATTACGGGCCATTGGCTGGACGTGGACAGTCTCGACGACCTCGCCCGCGCCCAGGCCTTTTGAGACCAGGGAAATGACGACGGGCGTGAACACGGCATTGGGTGGAACCGGCGGCGGAGTTCGATTCTTCGACGTTGTCTGTGGGATGAATGGAGTTTGCGAATTCGCGACAGCGTTTTGGAGTGCGGTCTTGCAGACCGCTTTCCTGCGCGCTCCTTCCCTCCAGCAACCGCCCACGCCAGACCGGTCCCATCGACCCTCCGCAAGCGGTTCTGCGACCTTTCAGACCCTGTTGCGACCTGGGCCAAGCAAAGCGGCGCGCGGCGCCGCACTCCAAAACGCTGCCGCGCGTGACAATACACCTGTCCGTTGCGGAAGCCATTCCCTCCCGTTCCGCCGAAATCGTCGCAGAACCGGGAATTCTCTCATCTCCGTTCCTTGCCTCCCCTTTCGGTTATGACTCCGCCGCATCGTGTATTCCGTAGTTGATTCAAAAAAACATGATTGAAGCCGAAGCATTCATTGAGGCCTTGCGCGCGAGCGGACACACGTTTTTCTCGGGCGTCCCCTGTTCGTTCCTGAAGCCGTTCATCAACTACGTGATCGACGACGCGTCGCTGGACTATGTCGGCGCCGCGAGCGAGGGCGAGGCGGTCGGGATCACGATGGGCGCCTACCTGGGCGGGCGGAAGACGGTGACGATGTGCCAGAACTCCGGTCTGGGCAACATGGTCAACCCGCTGACCTCGCTGAACCAGCCGTTCCGCATCCCGACTCTGGTCATCTCCACGTGGCGCGGCGAACCGGGCGTCAAGGACGAGCCTCAGCACGAACAGATGGGCCGCATCCTGCCCGCCTTGTTCGACACGCTGGAGATCCCATGGAAGATGTTTCCCCGGGAAATCGACCAGATCGCGCCGACGCTGACGGTGGCCGAGACAAGCATGCGCGATCGACAGCTTCCCTTCGGGCTGATCATGGCGAAGGACTCGGTGGCGCCGCACGGGCTGAAACGGAATCCCGAGCCGGTTCCGGTTTCAACGGATCGGCGCCATTGCGGCTGGAACCCGACCGAAAGCCGCCTCACCCGCACCGAGGCGCTGGACCTGATCCTCGAGAACCTGCGCGGCGACGAGGCGGTCATCGCCACGACCGGCAAGACGGGCCGCGAGCTGTTCACCATCGCCGATCGGCCGAACCACCTCTACGTGGTCGGCGGCATGGGCACGGCGTCCGCCATCGGGCTGGGGCTCGCCCAGGTCAGGCCGGACCAGACGGTCGTGGTCATCGACGGCGACGGCGCCGCGTTGATGAAGCTGGGAGCCATGGCGACGGTGGGCTTTCAACAGCCGAAGAACCTCATCCACATCATTCTCGACAACGAGCAGCATGATTCCACCGGCGGGCAGCGGACTTCCTCCGGCATTGTGAGCTTCGCGGATGTCGCCGCCGCGACCAACTACCGCAACGCCTTCTCGGCGGACGCCAAGGCGGACGTGGCCGAATGCCTGCGCGACCTGCGCGATCGTCCCGGAGCTTCCCTGCTGCACGTGAAGATCCGCCCCGGCTCGCCCAAGGAGCTCGGCCGCCCGACGGTCAAACCGCATGAGGTGAAGGAACGGTTCATGGGATTCGTCAACCAGGCCGCATCATGAGCGAATCCGCCCCGGACAAACTCCTCTTCACACCCGGCCCGCTGACCACCAGTCGCGCGGTCAAGGAGGCCATGCTGCGCGACCTCGGTTCGCGAGACGCGGAGTTCATCGAGATCGTCCGCGCCATTCGCGAACGGTTGCTGGCCGTCGGCGGCGTGTCGAAAGCGGACGGCTATGAAGCGATTCCGATGCAGGGCAGCGGCACCTTCGGGATCGAAGCGGTCATCACCTCCGTCCTGCCCGACGACGCGAAACTGCTCATCCTGATCAACGGAGCCTACGGTCGGCGCATCCGCGCCATCGCGCAGACCCAGGGCGCGATTGTGGAGGTCCTCACCGCGCCGGAGGACCGGCCCATCGACGCGGAGGACGTGCGTCGCGCGTTGGCCGCCGACCGCGACCTGACGCACGTTGCCGTGGTGCATTGCGAGACCACCTCCGGAGTGATGAACCCGATCGAAGCGATCGGGGCCGCGGTCAAGGAGGCCGGCTGCGTTTACATCGTCGATGCCATGAGCAGCTTCGGCGGCGTCCCGCTGAACGTTTGGAATGCGGGCGTCGATTTCCTGGTCTCGTCGTCGAACAAGTGCATCGAGGGCGTTCCGGGTTTTTCCTTCGTGATCGCGCGGCGTGACGCCTTGGAGGCGACGGAGAACGAGGCCCTTAGCGTCAGCCTGGACCTCTTCGCGCAATGGGAGGGATTGGAGAAGAGCGGGCAGTTTCGCTTTACCCCGCCCACGCACGCCTTGCTGGCCTTCGACCAGGCCCTGAAGGAGTTGGAGGAGGAGGGCGGCGTCGAGGCCCGCTCGGCGCGGTATCGGCGGAATCACGATGTTCTGCTCGCCGGCATGCGTGAAATGGGCTTCCGCGAATACGTGCCGGCCGAATATCAGAGCTGGATCATCACGACCTTCCAATACCCCGACGACCCGGCCTTCGATTTCAATGCCTTCTATGAGAAACTTTCGGAACGCGGCATGGTCATCTATCCGGGCAAGCTGACCGAGGTGGACTGTTTCCGCATCGGCAACATCGGCCGGCTCGACGAATCGCACATGCGCGCCCTGCTCGACGCGATCCGCGCTGTGATCGACGAAATGGGCGTCAAGGTGGGGTGAGCGGCTGTAGCCCGGGTTTTCTCCATACCGAAAACCCGGCCATCACCAAGAGCCATCTTTGCGTCCCGGACCTGGCAAAGCGGACCGCGGCGTCTGTCCGACCCCATGTCGGCGGACTTGACCGGCGGCTTCGCCCATCGTCTTATCTTGGTATGCGTCATCCATCCCGAATCACCATTCCGTTCCTCGTTGTTGCTTTCCTGACAACCTCTTTCACCGCCAACGCCGAGGGCTTCTCCAAGCAGAAACTCAACAAGCACTTCTGGGCCGAGGGCGCGCACTATGCAGACTTCAATCACGATGGAGCCAATGACGTCGTGGTCGGGCCCTACTGGTATGCGGGGCCGGGCTTCAAGAAACGTCACGAGATTTATCCCGCAACCGAGAAGTTTGAACTGAAGTCGAAGGACGGCAAGACGGTCACGATTCCTGGTTTCGCCGGCGAGCTCAGCGGCCGCAACGCCTACTCCGGCAACTTCCTCACCTACACCTATGATTTCAACGGCGACGGCTGGGCGGACGTGCTGGTCTTCGGTTTCCCCGGGAAGGACACGACCTGGTATGAGAATCCGCAGAACAAGTCCGACGGTCACTGGAAGCCCCACGTCGTCTGGAACGAGACCGACAACGAATCGCCGCAACTCGGCGACATCACCGGCGACGGCCGCCCTGAACTCATCGCGCACAGTCGGGGCAAACTCGGCTACGTGGAGTTGAACTGGGACGAGCCGACCAAACCCGGCGAGTTTCGCGCGGTGTCGCCGCCAAGCCCCAAGCGTTTCTTTCGCTTCACCCACGGCTACGGTTTCGGCGATGTGGACGGCGACGGGCTCGGCGACCTGCTGGAGCGCGACGGCTGGTGGCAGCAGCCGAAGAACTGGGACAAGAAATCCCTCTGGAAATTTCATGCCACGCCCTTCGCTCCAGAAGGAGCCCGCGGCGGCGCGCAGATGCTCGTTTACGATTTCAATGGCGACGGTCTCAACGATGTCGCCACGAGCCATGACGCCCACGGCTTCGGCTTGAGCTGCTACGTGCAATACCGCAAGGGCGACGCAGTCCTGTTTCGCGAGCATCACATCCTGGGCAGCAAGCCCGCCGACAATCCCGAGGGCGTCAGCTTCTCCCAGTTGCACGCCCTGGCGCTGGCTGACATCAACCGGGACGGCCTCATGGACATCGTGACCGGCAAGCGTTTCTGGGCTCACGGACCCAAGGGCGACGCCGAGCCCAACGCTCCCGCCGTGCTCTACTGGTTCGAGACCAGCCGGAAGGGCGGCAAGCTGGATTTCATTTCGCACCAGATCGACGACAATTCCGGCGTGGGCACCCAGGTGACTGTCGGCGACCTGAACGGCGACAAGTTTCCCGAAATCGTGGTCGGCAACAAGAAGGGAGCCTTCGTGTTCATCAACCAATTGAAGAAGTGAATCGATCGGCTACACGTGTCACTTGAAGCCTCGTTGCATACAACATGTTGCGTAGCATTCATCGAACCACCCAAGGAATTGCGGTTTCCATTCACCGGTTCCGCTGTTTTCGATTTACTAATTTGATACTAATTTATTCAGATTTAGTATTCAGAAACGACGTCGCGGCCCTGAAATACTAATTTGACATTAATTAGTATTAATTTAGTAATTGAGCCAAGCGAATTGCTTGAGCCCGATCATGAGAATTCCAAGAACACCACCTTCGCCCGCGTCCTTGCTGGAGGTCTTCAAGGAGAATTCAGAACGATTCATTGAAATCATTCTGAAGCATAAAGGACCGCTGGCTAAGGGGAATTACCGCCACTGGGACAAACTGATCTACCTGAAGCCGCCCGAGGCTCTGACGCACGAAGAATGGTGGCTGGCTCTGAAGACAGCCCGCATGTCCCTCTACAAGCCCACGCCGCTCCTGGATCGTGGCGGAAAACCGTTTGTTCACCTCACCCTCGACGAGATCACGCAGAGACTGCACGAAATCGACTTGGGAACTGGAGGAATGATTCAGACGTCGAAGCAGATCACGAATGCGGACACACGGGACCGTTACTACATCAGCTCCCTGATTGAGGAGGCGATCACCTCTAGCCAACTTGAGGGCGCCACCACCACCCGTGTTGTGGCCAAGGAAATGATTCGTTCCGGGAGAACTCCGAAGGACCGCAGCGAACAGATGATCCTGAACAACTTTCTGACCATGCGTCGCATCGGAGAGATCAAGGGGGAAGCCCTGACTCCGGAAATGGTGTTTGACCTGCATAGTCTGGTGACAACCGACACGCTCGAGAAGCCGGATGCGGCGGGGCGTTTTCGGGGACCGGACGAGGAGATCGTCGTGGGTGACGACTATGGCCGGGTCTTTCACCAGCCTCCGCCATCCCAAGAATTGGAAAAGCGAATGCGTTCGATGTGCGAGTTCGCCAACGACCGCTCGTCTTCAAACTACGTGCATCCGGTGATCCGTTCCATCATCCTGCATTTTTGGCTGGCTCACGATCATCCGTTCTACGACGGCAATGGGCGGACGGCGCGGGCTCTGTTTTATTGGTCGATGCTTAATCACGGCTACTGGTTGTTCGAATTCGTCTCGATTTCCCAGACCATCCTCAAGGCTCCGGCTCAATATGGGCGCGCGTTCCTTCTGTCGGAAACGGACGACAACGACCTCACCTACTTTGTCCTCTATCACCTTGACGTCATTTCCAAAGCCACCCGCCAGCTCCACGATTACATCGAGCGAAAGACTGCCGAAGTGCGGGATGTGGAGAGGTCCATGCAGGGTGTTTCAGCGTTGAACCATCGACAACGCGCTTTGATCGTTCATGCGCTTAGGCATCCTGGCTTTCGCTACACGATTGAATCGCATCAGAAGAGTCATAACGTCGTGTACCAGACGGCGCGCTCGGATCTGCTCAACCTCGCGGAGCGTGAATTGGTCGAAGCCCGGAAGGTCGGGCGGACGTGGCATTTCACAGCGCTGGGAGATCTTGAGAAACGGCTGCGAGATCTCAGGTGAATCACCGGATGCTGAGACTTTGACATTTGCCGGATTTCGCGTGCAGCTATTGCCATGAATGTGCGCGCCTTTTTCATCGCTCTGGCTGCAGTGTTTTCCGCCTCAACCGCTGGAAGCGCGGAAAGCGTCACCCCGCTTCCCTACGTCGTGGTGGACACCGGTCAGCGCGCCTTCTTCAGCGACCGGACGGAAACGACCGCCCCCAAGCCGGGCGCATCCTTCCACGGTCAGGACGCGCACTACGCCGGACCGCAGCCGTCCTACAAGAACAACGGCGATGGGACGATCAGCGACGTCAACACGGGGTTGATGTGGCAGAAGGCTTACGACGGCGGAGCCAAACGGACCTACGCCGAGGCTCTGGCGGGCGCGGCGCGTTGTCGAACCGGCGGATACAAGGACTGGCGTCTGCCCACGATCAAGGAGCTTTACTCGTTGATCGATTTCTCCGGCGGCATGGCCAACCAGCCTCAAAAGCCCTATCTGGACACCCGCTTCTTTGACTTCGTGTACGGCGATCCTCAGAAAGGCGAACGCGACATCGACGCGCAATACTGGAGCGCCACCCCGTGCGTCGGTCGCGTGATGCGCGGTGAGGCAACGATCTTTGGCGTCAATTTCGCAGACGGCCGCGTCAAGAGCTACCCGAGAGACCGGGGAATGGGAGGCAGGACCGCGGAACATTTCGTTCGCTACGTGCGGGGAAATCCCGCTTAC
Source organism: Verrucomicrobiales bacterium (assembly GCA_038126235.1). Classification (GTDB taxonomy): domain Bacteria; phylum Verrucomicrobiota; class Verrucomicrobiia; order Limisphaerales; family JAYPEY01; genus JAYPEY01. Next base: position 41,782 of record JAYPFK010000025.1, on the reverse strand, counting down.
GGCCGCAACGACTTCCAGGACAACGGCGACGGCACGGTCGCCGATCGCGCGACCGGACTGACCTGGCAGAAGGCCGACAGCGGCAAGACCATGAACTGGGAACAGGCGCTGGCCTACGCGGAGAACTTCACGTTGGCCGGCCATTCTGACTGGCGTCTGCCGAACGCCAAGGAGTTGCAGAGCCTGGTCGATTACTCCCGCGCCCCCGACGCAGGCGATGCTTCAAAGCGAGGTCCGGCCATCGATCCGGTGTTCGCGAACAGTGTTGCTGAAGCCTACTATTGGTCGGGCACCACCCATCTCGAAGGGCCTCTCCGCTGGCGGGGTGACCTGGCGGTATATGTCTGTTTTGGTCGGGCGATGGGATGGATGGGGCCGCCCGGGGCGCCGGTCAAACGCTTCATCAACGTTCACGGCGCCGGAGCCCAGCGCAGCGACCCCAAATACGGCGATCCCAAGGTTTTCCCCCAGGGCAACGGCCCGCAAGGCGACGACATCCGCATCCTCAACCTGGTTCGCTGCGTGCGCGGCGGATTGGCGGAACCGGCCGGTTCGGGGAAGTGATCCAGCCGTCCCGCTTCAGTCCCCGTAGCCGTCGGGATGCGCTTGATGCCATTTCCAGGCGGTCTCGACGATGGAGCGCAAGTCCGGAAACTCCGGGGTCCAGCCCAGTTCGGCCCGGATCGAGGCGCTGTCGGCGACCAGTTTGGCGACGTCGCCGTCGCGACGGACGGTCATTTCGGCGGGGATCGGATGCCCGGTGATCTCCCGCGCGGTCTCGATGACCTCCAGCACGGAGAAGCCTTGGCCATTGCCGAGGTTGTAGACGCGCGAACCCGCGTCCAGCGCCTCCAGGGCCTTGAGGTGCGCCGAGGCCAGATCCCAGACATGGATGTAATCCCGCACGCAGGTTCCATCCGGCGTCTCCCAGTCCGCGCCGAAGACCTTGATGTTCTCGCGTTGGCCGAGGGCGACCTGAAGCACGAGCGGAACCAAGTGCGTCTCGGGCTCATGATCCTCGCCTCGGGTCTCCGTCGCGCCGGCCGCATTGAAGTAGCGCAGGCAGGCGTAGCGCAGGCCCTTGGTCCTTTCCAACCAGGGCAGCATGCGCTCGATGAGGTATTTCGATTCGCCGTAGGCGCTCCCGGGGATGATGCGTTCCCGCTCGGAGATGGGAAGGGTCTCGGGTTCCGCGAACAGGTTCGCCGTCGACGAGAGGATGAAGCGTTTGACGCCGCATTCCGTCATCGCCTCAAGGAGGTTCGCGGCGTTGGTCACGTTGACGCCGAGATACTTCATCGGGTGTTCCATGGACTCCCCGACCAGCGAATTCGCCGCGAAGTGCATCACCCCGTCAGGGCGATGCTCTTCCAGCGCCGCGCGGATCGCGGCCGGCGAATTCAGGTCCCCTTTGATGAATACGGCGCTTTCGGGGACGGCTGCGCGGTGCCCCTGTTGGAGATTGTCGAAGACCACGACGTTGTGTCCGTTCGCTAGCAGACGTTCACAGGTCGCGCTTCCCACGTAGCCGGCTCCGCCGGTGACAAAGATCTTCATGGGTTCGGGAGGCCCCGCTCATGCGGGAAAAGAAAACTGGTTTGAGTTTGAGGGCGGCAGCCGTTCACAGCCCCGGGATTGGATCGCCCGGTTGGACGTCCTCGCCCTCCCAGTTGATGACGCCGTTTTCCTTGTAGATCAGGATGCGGGAACGACTGTTGGGCGCGGGCGGACGGTTGTCCTTCGGCAGGAACTTCTTGTGCTCGGCGATGACCTTCGCGTACTTCGGGTCTCCGGCGAGGTTGGTCCATTCGTTGGGATCGTTCCGCATGTCGTAGAGTTCCTCCGCGCCGTCTCCATAGCGGATGTAGCGCCAGTGTTCGGTCCGGACGCCGTGGTTGTTCGCGTTGTGCGTGGTGATGGCCGGCCAGGGGCGTTCGGCGTTGGCGTCGCGCAGTTGGGGGATCAGCGAGTGGCCGTGCAGGTCGTTGCGCTGCGGCAGGCCGGTGAGCTCGACGAGGGTCGGATAGATGTCCAGCAGTTCGGCGGGCTTGGCGCAGCGTTGGCCCTCCTTCACGCCGGGGCCGGCGAAGATGAGCGGCACGCGGGTGCCGTCGTCCCACAGGGTGTTCTTGCCGGTGATCTCCTTTTCGCCCAGATGCCAGCCGTGGTCGCCCCAGACGACAACGATGGTGTCGTCCGCGTGGCCGCTTTCCTCCAGGGCGTCGAGCACGCGGCCAAACTGCGCGTCCATGAAGCTGACGCAGGCGAGGTAGGAGCGGACGATGTTCTTCCACTCGCCGACCTCCTCCAGCCATTTCAGGCGCACTTCGGGCAGATACCAGTGCAGATACCAGGAGGAGCGCGGGGTGTCGTCGCGGTCGCCGCGCAGGATCTTCGGGACCATCAGCTCGTCCTCGGGATAGAGGTCGAACCACTTCTGCGTGGCGAACAGGGGCACGTGCGGAAGGAAGAACCCGCACGACATGAAAAAGGGCTCATCCTCCGGCATCGCCTTCAGCTTCTCCGCCGCCCAGCTCGCGCACTTGTAATCGCCCTTGTCTTCGTCCTTGTGCGGGAAGACGCCCCAGTCCACGAGGCGGTGGTTGCCGAAGGGAGTCTCCACCAGCTTGCCGTTTGGCGGAAAGGGTTTGCCGCTGGCGGGCGGTCCCAGTTCCTGGAATTCGTCGTCAGTTTTCTTCCGGCCGTAGCCGCCGTGGTAGATCTTGCCGGTCGAATAAGTGTGATATCCGTGTTGGCGGAGATACTGCGGGAGGCTGACGAGGTCCTTGAATTCCTTCACGTCGCGGATCCATGGGGCGAGTCCGTAGATCCCGGTGGAGTCCGGCCGCCGCGAGAACATCAGGCTTGTGCGCGAGGGGTTGCAGAGGGGCGCCTGACAGTGCGCGTTCAGGAAGGCTGTGCCGCGGCGGGCGAGCTTGTCGATGTTCGGGGTGTGGGCCTGTGGGTGGCCGCCAAGGAAACCCAGCCAGTCGTTCTGGTCATCGATCGCGATGAAGAGGATGTTGGGCTTCTTCTTGGCTCCGGAGCCCCCAGCCGCCGTTATTGCCGACAACGCGACCGCAGATATCAGTAGAAAGCAGGCGTTTTTTCGCATGCGGCGGATCATGCCCCGCGGACGCGCGCGTTGCCAGACGGAAAGCTCCCGCGATGGAAGAACCGCGGAATTGCCAGAGCAGCCGTGCCCAACCGGAAGGGAAGGCGGAGGAATGTCGATTGATGAACCAGGATTGCGGATTGCTGAAGTTCTCCGCCGCGCTCCGGTCTGACTTCAGCAATCGACATCAGGTTATCGTCATTCCTTCCGTGGGCTCTCTGTCTTCCGAGGGCGAGGCCTCAGCCCTTCCTTGTCGATCCGCCGGAAGATTCCGGCCGGCGTGCTGGCGGGGCAGCGCTGCCTTCAACCGCGCGGGATGCCCGCTTTCGAGAAGGCGGGGGCGATGTTCGCGTGGCAGGTCCTGGCGGTGGCAACCGGGTCGTAGTCCTTCCGGCCCGAAACCATGCCACTGATCTCGCAGTTGATGTCGCCGCGATAGCCGCCCTTGTGGAACAGCCGTAGCAGCTCCGCGTAGTCGATCAGGTCGCTTTCACCGGGCAGGACGAAACGGGCCTTGCCGTCCACCATGACGGTGTCCTTGATCGCGACGAAGGCGGTGTGGGGCAGGGCCTCCGCGATTGTGGCCTCCATCGTCATGTCGCGATGGATGTAGTGGCTGAAATCGTAGGCCATCTTCAGCCAGCGCGGTCGGCCCAGGGCCTCGATCAGCTCAATGGCGTGCGCCGGCCGGTTCATCGCGCCGAAGCGATGCGGTTTGATCGTCATCACCGTTCTTGTTTCGCGTCCCGTCTCCGCCCAGTCGGCGAGCCGTTCCTGATACAGGCCCTTGACCTTGTCCCAGTCGCCGCCTCCCAGCGTCGTTTCGATCAGGGGCGGAGCTTCGGGCGACAGCCGATGGGAGAGATCGGCGGCGCGGCGAAGGCGCTCCAGGACCTGCGTGTGTTTGGCGGCTTCCGGTTCGACCTTGAGGTTCTCCATCAAGGCCGTCGCCTGCAGGTTGGAACGCTTCAACAACGCGGCGATTTCCCGCGCGCGCCCGGCGGAGAGCTTGGCCGGATCCAGGTCGCGGCCGGGCCAGACATTCAGCTCGACGGCGTCGTAGCCGATCCGGGCCAGCGTTGCGATCGCGTCCTCGGTCTTCATTCCCTTCATTCCATAGGTGGAAAACCCCAGGGTCATGCGCGGCTCCGAGGTCGCGCCGGCGGAAAGGGAAACGGGAGCGGCGGCGGCGAGGCCGACTGTCGCGACGGATGCCGCGCCGAGGAATTGGCGGCGGGAAATGGCTGAAGGGCGCTGGTTCATGGGAAGGAGCAATCTGTGTTTCGCAGTGTGCCCGCGCCGAAACGATGAGGCAACCTCGCGAACGGTCCCTTCCTTGCGCCTCAAGGCGCCGCCGGCTAGGCTCTCATGCGGCGGACCGATCGACCTCGACGAACCACGATGATATTCCGAAACTCAGACCTCCCACGATCGGCCTCTTCCCTCCGCTCGATCGCTCTCGCCTTGGTTGCGGGCTTTTCCGTGACGGCGGACGCCGCGCCGCGCGTGCCCATCGACCTCGGTCCCGGCAATACCGTGGCGACGGGCATGAACTACGCCAGCGCCGCGGTCACGTTGAAGGACGGCGCGATCCTCTCGTTCTTCCGCCGGGGGCACGACGGCGGTGTGGCGATCTTCGCGGTCCGGTCCGGGGACAATGGCCGGACCTGGAGCGAACCCGCGCCGTTGGTCACCCTGCCTCAGGGCGGTTGGGGCGGGCCGATCCCGCTGTTGGACCGGGATGGGGAGCTGCACTTTATCGTTCCCAAGGTCCGTGGTGAGGGTCGTAAACCGAATGTGGACCGCTTCATCGATCTTTATCACCTGCGCTCGACCGACAGGCGGACGCGTTGGACGGAGCCGCAACGGGTCTACGAAGGCTATTGTGGCTCGATCCAGGGCGTCTACCAACTGCGCATCGGCCGCATCGTGGCTCCCTTCGCGCATTGGCGACCCGGTGTCCCGACTGCGCCCCCTACCGGGCCCAACGTCTGCACGGCGGTGTGTTCGGATGACGGCGGGAAAACCTGGTTCCGCTCGCCGGCCGCGCTCACCGCGCCGTGCATCGATGGCTACAACGGCTCCAACTACGGCGCCTGCGAGCCCTCTCTGATTGATTTGAACGATGGCCGCGTGTGGATGCTGATCCGCACCCAGACCGGCGTTCTCTACGAGGCGCATTCCCCGGACGGGGCGAAGTGGTTTGACGCGACGCCCACGCGATTTCCCTCCTCCAACTCGCCCGCCTTCCCTCTGCGCCTGCCGGACGGCCGCATCGTCCTCTTCTGGAACAACTGCGCCATGCCGCCCCGGCTCGGGAAGGATGGCGTCTATGGCGGGAGGGACGCGCTCCACGCGGCGATCACCTCAGACGAGGGGCAGACCTGGCGCGGCTTCCGCGAGGTCTACCGCGACCCGACGCGCAACGGCTCGCCGCCCAGGTCCGGCGACCGCGGCACTGCCTATCCTCACGCGACCGTGACGGCCGACGGACAGATCCTGCTGGTTTCGGGCCAGGGAGCCGAACGCCGCCGCCGTTTCCTGATTGATCCGGACTGGCTGGAGCAAACTTCGCAGGTCGAAGACTTTGAATCGATCGACGCGTGGCATGTGTTCAAGAGTTTTGGGCCGGCAAAACGCTGGTGGCGCGATCGCCGGCCCGGGGCGCAACTGGTCGCGCATCCGGACGATCCTGCGCGCCGCGTCCTTCGGGTCGCCAAGCCGGACGACCTTCCCGGCGACGGCGCGGTCTGGAACTTCCCCGCCGGACGGGGAGGCAAGCTGGCCCTGCGCCTGCGGATCGGGCGGCGCTTCGGCGGCGCGCAGATCAGTGTGACCGACCGTTTCCACAATCCCTGCGACGACGCGGGCGAGGAGGAGGCCCCTGTTTCACTCCGCATCGCGCCCAGCGGGCGGGTCGCCTCGTCCTACGGGCTGAAACCCGGACGCTGGCACGAGCTTGAGCTGTGGTGGAACGACATCGGCGTGTGCAAGGCGCTGCTCGACGGCCGGGTGGTGAAGCAGTTCGGCACGGCGCGGCAGAACCGGAACGGCTTCTGCTATCTGCGCCTGCGCTCCATCTCCACGCGCGTGGATGAGGGAGGCCTGCTTGTCGAATCCGTCCGCGCGCGGGTGAAGTGAGCCGGGAAGCCGGCGCGAAACTGCCTGAAAAACCTGTTTTGGCGCGCTTGACACCCCTTTTTTCACTGATATTCTCCCGCGCTCTGTTTTTCCCGCCCTCCGGTCGGGGGCCGCGCTCCGGTTCCTTGGCAAGGGGTTGAACCAGAACAGGTTTACAAAATTATGAAACGCACATTCCAGCCTTCGAAAACCAGTCGCGTTCGCCAGCACGGTTTTCTCAAGCGCAATTCGAGCCGCAATGGCCGCGCCATCCTCACCCGCCGCCGCCGCAAGGGCCGCAAGCGCCTGACTCCGGTCTGATCGGAAACCGGCCGATGAACGCCGGGGAAGCCAGTTCGCTGAAGTTTCCGCCCCAGATGCGTCTGCGACGCGGCGCGGACTTCGCCCGGCTCAAAACCCGCGGCTCCCGTCTCGTCAAGGGCTGCTTGATCGCCAATTGGATGGAACTCTCCGATTCCGGCCATTCCCGGTTGGGCGTCATCACCAGCCGTCGGATCGGCGGATCGGTCGTCCGGTCCCGGGCGCGACGCCTGCTTCGGGAGTGCTTTCGCCTCAACCGCCCCCGGCTGCAGCGCCCCATTGACCTCGTCCTCATCGCCCGCCGCTCGATCGCCGGAATGAAATACGCCGAAGTCGAGGCCGATTTTCTCTACGTGCTGCAACGCGCCAACCTGCTGAAACCTGCGCCATGAACCCGGTTCAATGGATTCTTGTGAAGCTGATCCGGGTCTATCAGTTGATCCTGTCGCCGGCGAAGAACGCCCTGTTCGGGCCGGCTGCGAAATGCCGCTTCACCCCGACCTGCTCCTGTTACGGGCTGGAGGCGATCCGTGTGCATGGGGCGATCAAGGGGTCCTGGCTCGCCTGCAAACGCCTGCTTCGCTGTAATCCCTGGGGGCCCTTCGGCCATGATCCGGTGCCGGAGAAGGTTGAGAGAGGGGAAGAGTCGGGAGCTGAGAGTCCAGATTCTCACCGCGAATCGAACCTCTGCTCTCAATTCCTCGGCGCGCCGAAGCCTGCCGTAGGCGGCTCAACTCACAATCCCTCTCAATTCATCTGACATGGATCGCACCTCCATCATCATTCTGGCGATCTGTTTCGTCCTGTTGTTCTCATGGACGAAGGTCTCCCAGACGCTGTGGCCGCCCGCGCCCCGTCCGCCGCAGGCGACGGAGCAGATCGAAGGCGAATCCGGCTCCAACGCCCCGCCTTCGACCGCGTCCGTCAAAGCGGCGGAGACGACTCCGGCAGCGGCGGAAGTCGCGCCCGCCTCGACCCGCGGCCCGGAAGTCCTCGAGACCTTGGAAAGTGAGAAGGCGGTCTACACCTTCACCTCGCACGGGGGAGGCATCAAGACCATCGCGCTCAAGGACTACCCGGCGATCGCCGATGCCAAGAAGGCCGCCCTCAAGGGAAACGCGGACCTTTCGACCATCAACACCAATGTCCCGTTGCCGATCATGTCGATCCGCGGCTCGCCCGCCATCGAGGGCAACAACGAATACACCCTGCGCAGGGCCGGCGACACCGTGACCGCCGAGACCCTTCTTCCCAATGGTCTGCGCATCGTCAAGGAGTTCCAACTCAACGAGACCAATTATCTCATCACCTCGCGCGTCCGCTTTGAGAACACCACGGATGAAGCCATCACCCTGCCGGAACGCGAGATAGTCGTCGGCACGGCCGCCTCCGCCAGCCCGCACGAGGACCCCCACTTTCAGGCCGCGCTCTGGTCGGACGGCGACGACACCAAGACCATCCAGCAGACCTACTTTGACAACAAGACGATGGGTTGTTTCGGCGGCAACCCCCGTCACTATTACACCGTGGCGGACACCAACCTCCAATGGACCGCCGCCTACAGCCAGTTTTTCGCCGTTGCGGCGATCCCGGAGAAGACGCCGCAACAGCACGTGCTGGCCGCCATATCCACGCCCGCCGTGCGGGAGCTAACGGACGAGGAGAACAAGCTCCGGAAATCCATCTGGGACTTCACGCGCCACGACTTCATCGGGCTCAACTCGGCGCTTTACCGGCTGGCGCAGCCCGCGGAGCCTTTCTTTGAAAACCTCGCCAACCGGTTCTCCGAACAGACGCGCGGTCAGATCCGGACCTTTGACGGCCGGTCCCAGCCGCCCAGCGAGATGGTCGACGCCTTCATCGCCGAACTCAACGCGATGCTGCTGGTCGCGCAGCTCTACGAGCAGGACAAGATCTTTTTTGCCAACATCGCCAACACCGGGGAACTGCGCATGCTTGCCGAGCATCGCCCCGTCGGCGAGGAACGCGCGCGTTTCAACCGGCTTCTGATCGAGGCGGCTTTCGGCCCGAAGCTGATCCAGAAGAGCTCCAAGAGTTACCAGGCCTCCTACACCTACGGCTCGGCGATTCTGCAGCCCAAGGCGTCCGAAACCCTCGGCATCGAGTTCTACGCCGGGCCCAAGGAATATTACGCCCTCTCCAAGCTCGCCGAGGAGCGGGAGAGCAACCTCGACGAGGTCATGGGGCTGGGCGGCTTCTTCGGCATGTTTTCCAAGTTGCTGCTGCTCTCGATGACCGGGCTCCACAACATGGGACTCCCGTTCGGCCTCTGCATTGTCACCATCACCATCATCATCAAGCTGGTCTTCTGGCCGCTCACCCAGTCCAGCACGCGCTCCATGAAGCGGATGGCCAAGCTGCAGCCGCAGATGAAGGAGATCCAGGAGAAGTACAAGGACGACTCGCAGAAGATGAACATGAAGACGATGGAGTTCATGCGGGCCAACAAGGTCAACCCGCTGGCGAGCTGCCTGCCCATCCTGATCCAGTTCCCGTTCTTCATCGGCTTCTTCAAGATGATCAAGACCGCGATCGAACTGCGGGGCGCTTCCTTCCTCTGGGCCGGCGACCTCTCCAGCCCGGACACCCTCTTCTTCATCCCCGGACTGGGCTGGCTGCCCTTCATCGGCATTCCCGGCGAGGGGCTGCCCGTCAATCCCATGCCGATTCTCATGGGCGTCACCATGATCTACCAGATGCGCCTCACGCCGCAGTCGCCCACGATGGACCCCGTCCAGCAGAAGATGTTCAAGTACATGCCCGTCTTCTTCATGTTCATCCTCTACGGATACTCCTCCGGCCTGACGCTCTACTGGACCGTGAACAATGTCCTCAGCATCATCCAGACGAAACTGGTGAAGAACCTCGACGACAACGAAGCCCCGGTCGTCATGCCCTCCGGCGGAGCCCAAGGAGCCGCCGCGCCGGGCGGCAAGGCCGTCCGCAAGGGCCTGCCAGGCAGGAAAAAGAAGAAGAAGGACAAGAACGACCCGTTCGATCCCCGCAACCGTCGCTAACCCATCAAAACCATGTCCCAAGACGCCAAGACCACCCTGGAAGAAATGCTCAAGCTCATGCACTTCGATGACGCGCAGGTCGAGGAGCGCCAGCTCGACGACGGCCTCCTGCTCGACATCAAGAACGCGGACTCAGGCAGGCTCATCGGCCGGCAGGGCAAGACGCTTTCCCAATTGCAGTATCTGCTGAACCGTATCCTTTTCCAGAAAGACCGCAGCGCCTCCAAGGTGTCCGTCGATGTCGGCAACTACCGCCATCAGGCCGAGGACGGCTTGGTCGCCATGGCTCATGAGGCCGCGGAGAAGGTCCGGCGTTGGGGCGACATCGTGGAGTTGGAGCCGATGAACGCCTACGAGCGACGCATCGTCCACCACGCGCTCAAGGACGATGAGACCGTCGAGACGCACAGCGTGGAAGTTGAGGGCACCAGCAAGAAGGCGATCCTCCTGCGCCCGAAATAAGCAGGCAAGCGCGCTTCCGAAGTCGGGCGCTGGCGTCCACCCGTTTTACCGGACGGGCTGTGTTCAATTCGGCTGATTGGGGGCCCTCCGGCCCTCCTGCCCCGTGGCGCATCTTGAGGGCGTTTTCATGAGTCAACCTCTCTCGGGATCTCTGCAGCCAGGCTTGTGAAAGCGGGCTCCTTCCTGAATTTGTAGCCGTCCCTTGCGGAAGAATTGGACGGACTGCGTTGGATGCGACCTTTATTCGGCGGCGCCCCAGCCGCCGCCCAGGGCCTGGATCAGGTTCACGCCGGCGGCGCGTCGTTCTCCCTGCAAGGCGTTCACCGCGAGTTGGGCTTGGAGACGGTCGCGCTCGGCGGTGATGAATTCGAAGTAGCTGGCGAGGCCGCCCTCGTGCCGGTCTTTCGCGTCGCGCGCCGCGCGCTCAGCGGCGGTCAGGGCTTCGCGGCGGGCCTGTTCCTCGCGCGCGAGGCTCTTGAGGTCGAGCAGGGAATCGTCCGTCTCGCGGACGGCGGTGAGTAGGGCCCCACGGTAGTTCGCGGCGGCTTCGCGCCATTGGGCCTTCGCCTGGGCGACGGAGGACTTGCGCCGTCCCGCCTGGAATATCGGGATGTCAATCTGCGGTCCGACGTCAAAGAGGCCGCTGCCCGCGTCGAACAGGTTGCTGGTTTTCAGGCTGGCGATGCCGCCGCTTCCATTGAGGGTGATGCGGGGCAGGAAGTTGGCCTTGCTGATTCCGACCTGCGCCGCAGCCGCGCGAAGGTTCCGGTCGGCGGCGCGAAGGTCGGCGCGCCGGGAAAGCAGTTCCGAAGGGACCCCCGCGGGAACGACGGGTGCGGTTGCCTCGGAGCCACTCGGTCCGGTTGTCAGTTTGACATCGAATTCTGCCGCAGAACTGCCGACCAACGCCGCGAGGGCGTGGCGGATCTTCTCCCGGTCGCGGTGGGCGGCTTCCGCTGTCGCCTGGGCGGAGCCGAGTTCCACCCTGGCGCGGGCGACATCTATCTCCACGCCGCTGCCCAGCTCCAGTCGTGATTGTTGCAGGGCGAGGTTCTCCTCCCGCAGGCGGACCGCCTCCCGCAGGATCGTCAACCCGGCTTCGGCGGTCTGCCAGGCGAAATACTGCCGCGCCAGTTCGCCCCGCAATGACAGCAGGATGTCCTGGAAATCCGCTTCGGCGGCCTCGGCCAGGAGGTTGTCCCGATTCACCGCGCCGCGAACGCGCCCCCAGAGGTCCAGTTCCCAGGTCGCGCTCATGCCGAGGCGGTAGCGCTCATACTGGGGTTTCGCGATCGGGAACAGCAGGTTGTTCACGGAATCACGACGGAGGCTGGCCGCGCCGTCGGCGGTGACGGTCGGCAGCAGCGGCCCGCGCGTGACGCCCAGCGCGGCGTGGCTTTGATCGACCCGCGCCAAGGCTGCCTCAAGATCCGGGTTGGCTTCCTCCAGGCGGAGCATGAGCGCGTCGAGGGAGGGGTCGCGGAAGACGCGCCACCAGGCGTTGGTCTCCGGCGTCGTGGCCGTGACGGTGGATTCCGCTGCTTCCGAAAATCTGGCTGGCATTTGCGGGACGCCCTCCGTCTCGTCCGGGCTTGTCTGCTCGACATACGAAGCGCAACCGCAGAGGAGCAGGGCGGCCGTTGCAGCGAGGAGGGCGGGTGAGGGAAAGCGGGTCAGGGTTCCTTTGAGGGTCGCAATTGGAAGACTCGCGGGGTGAGCATGCGTCCGCGAACCGTCATGAGATTGCCGCGCCATTATGCCGGAGGCATTGCAGCCATTAGCCGGTGGTTGCGGCGAGCAACGAGCAATACCGCCGGGTACATTCAAGATGTCGGATTGCATCCTGAAAGGATGCCAGCAAGTCGGGGCATTCTGATTGCTTGGAGGAACCGTTTGCCCCGGAACGCCGGCCTCCGCGGGGCTGGCATCCCTTCGGGATGCGAACGAAATGGGGCTTTGGCCCCGGGGTGTCACCCGCATTCGCGGGTTCGACCCCGTGCTAATGGCTGTCAAGCCTTCGGCTTGGGAGGAGTCGGAAACCGGATGACATGCCGGGCGAACCCACCCCGATTCCATTCTCCTCCGCTGCGCGGGAGTATGAAATATCCCCTCCCGAGAGGGGACCGACGCGTTGGCATGCCCACAGACAGGTCCCCTCTTTGGAGGGGATATTTCACCGCTCCGACGAAGTCGGTTGTGAGCGGTGGAATCGGGGTCGTTTTGCGCGTTCGACATCTTCCGGGTTCCTAGATTTCAGGCATGTTGTCCAGATCGTCGCTTCCCGTTTCCGGCGCGCCGGTCATCCGCTTGCGCGGGTCGAGCGTCTCGTAGACCACGCTGAGCACCGCGGGCACGAGGGCGAGGGTGAAAAAGGTCGAGACGAGCAGCCCGCCGACCACCACCGCGCCCAGGCCGCGATAAAGCTCCGAACCCGCGCCGGGCAGCAGCACCAGTGGGATCATGCCGCCAACCGAGGTCAGCGAGGCCATGAGGATCGGCCGGACGCGGGATTTCACGGACTCGATGATCGCTTCCTGCGGAGTGTGGGCGATCTCAGGGTGGTTCAGGAAGTTGAGCGTCTGGTGGATGATGAGGATCGCGTTGTTCACGACCACCCCGGCGAGCAGCACGAAGCCGAGGATGCTGAGCATGTCCAGGTTCTGCACCGGCATGTAGGGATCGACCTTGCTCCAGAAATGGACGAGAGCCAGTCCGAGAAAGCCGCCTAGCGTGGCCAGCGGCACGGTCAGCATGATCACCACCGGGGAACTCCAGCTCTGGAACAGGACCACCAGCACGAGGTAGACGACGAAGAACGCGAGAAACAACGAGCTGGAAACCGTCCCCGCAAGGCCGCCCTCGCCGAGCAGCGCGCGCTTGATCTCGTTCAGCTTGCCGGCGGACCCGGCCAGCCCGACCTCCATGCCCGGCGCGATCGCGCCATCCTTCTTGAGCTGGGCCACCATCTCATTCACCTCGTCGATTGCGGACTCCAGGGGCATGCCGGTCGGCGGGGTGAACTGCAGCGTCACGGCGCGCGAACGATCCACATGGCGGATCACGTTCGGGCCGCGCGTGCGCTCCACCTTGGCGACCGTCCGCAGGTCCACGATCGCGCCGCCCGGCGTCGCCATGGGCGCGTCAAGGATGCCGTCGATGGCGTTGTCGCCGCTCGTATCCCGGCTGATCACCTTCAGGTCGCGCAGCTCGCCGTTCTGCTCGTAGTCACGGAAGAACAGGATGCCGTCGCCGTTGGCCTGGACGGCGAGCCCGACATCGCGGCGCGTCAAGCCGACGCGGAACAAGGCCCGGTCGTCCGGAATGACGCTCAACTCGGTGGAGGGCATGGCGAAGTTGGAGGGGTCGGGATTCACGCTGTAGGGGCCGAACTTCCCGATCAACCCGAACATCAGCGACTTGGTCGCGGCGATGACCTCCTCGAGATCGCGTCCCTTCAGGTCGATCTTGATGGCGGAGCCGGTGTTGCCTCCGACACGGAACAGCGGCATCTGGAAGGCGAAGGAGATGGCGTCCGGCGCGTTGTGGCCGCGGGTCGCGTTGTTGAGCAGCGGAATCAGGTCCGTGACGCGACGTTTGTCGGTCGAGATGGCGCCGTGGAACATCCGCCCTTCGAAACTGACGAGGAAGTAGTTTCCGATCGGCGGCGGCAGCACGGACGGCTCGCCGCCAGGCATGGCTGGGACCTTGACGCGCTTGTCCTCCTTCGGTGCGTCGCCCCGCACGACCGCTTCGACGGCAAACTGGTCCGGGGCCGCGTCCCAGACGGGCTTGATCTCCTTCTCGATGCGTTGGCCCATGGTGGTGAGCTGGTCGAGGTTGTAGCCGGGAGGCGGGATGATCATGCCGAAGACGATGTTGCGGTTTCCTTTGGGCAGGTAGTCCAGCGGCGGCGTCAGCGACTTGATGCCGACCACCGTGCCGATCGTGAAGGCGACGATGACCAGGATGCGCGCGACCCAGCTGCGGTTGATGGCCCCGACGGCGCCCGCCACCAGATCGGGCAGCGAGTTCAACATGCGGTGCATCAGGTCCAACGGATGGAAGCCGCGTCGCTTGCGATTCTCATGCTCGGGGTGGCCTTCGCCCGGATGCAGAAGTCGGGCGGCGGCTGCCGGGATCACCGTGAGCGAGACGATGAGGCTCAGCGCCACGGCCGCCATGATCGCGTAAGCGATGTCCTTGAAGAGCTGTCCGGCGGTTTCCTGGATCAGCAGGATCGGGAAGAACACCGCCATGGTCGTGACCGTGGACGCCAGCACCGCGCCGGCGACCTCGCTGGCGCCGTCGTCGGCCGCGCGCCGCGGCGACTTGCCCATCTCCAGGTGGCGGTAGATGTTCTCGATCACGACGATGGCATTGTCGACCACCATGCCCACGGCAAAGGCCATGCCCGCCAGCGAGATGATGTTCACCGAGCGTCCCAAGGCGACCAGCACGACGATGGCGCCGACGACCGAGATCGGGATCGCCATCGCGATGATGCTCACGGCCCGGTAGGAACGCAGGAAGAACAGCAGGGTCAGCGTGGCCAGGACGCCGCCGAAGACGATGTTGCTCTGGACGAGGTCGATGGCGTCCTGGACGTAGGTCGTGGCGTCATAGACCTGAACCAGCTCCAGCTTCCCGTTGAGGCCCAGTTCGCGCGCGCGTTCCTCCAACAGGCCCCCGGGCGCATTCATCGCCGCAATCTCCGCCTTGAGCCGGTCCATGGCGCCGATCAGGTTGCCGCCTCGTTGGAGCAGGAAGTTGAAGAAGGGCATCTGGTTGCCGCGCGCGCGAGCCCAGTCGGTCTTTTCCTTGTGGGTCATGGTCGCCTCCGCGACGTCGCGCAGGTAGACCGGGCCCGCCTCCCCCTGGCGGATGATCGTGTTCAACACCGACTCGGCGGTCTCGAAGCGCCCTAGCGAGCGCACGCGAATGTCGCGCTTGCCTTCGATCAGCTTGCCGGCGGAGAAGTTCCGGTTCGCGGCGCGGATGACGTCGCTCAACTGCGCCCAGGTGACGCCGCGTTCCGCCAGGGCCCGCGCGTCCACGCGGATCTGCATCTCGGCCTGCCGGCCGCCTCGGATGCCGACCTGGGAGATGCCCTCCAGTCGTTCGAAACGCGGCTTCATCCGCCGCTCCATGAAGTCGTAGAGGGTGGTCGTGTCGAAATTTGTGTCCGTGCAGGAGAAGCCGACCCAGGCGATGAAGTCAACGGACTCGGGATCGAGATCCTCCACGACCGGCTGTAGAACGGCCTCCGGATAACCGGGCACCTCGTCCAGCTTCTGCAGGACCTCCGCCTTGGCCTCGGAAAGATCCGTCCCGGTGGCGAATTCCAGCCGCACCGTGCCCTGACCCGCCTGGCAGTTGCTGGTCATCGACATGAGGTTCTTCGTCTCGCCCAAGACCTTCTCCTGTTCCTCGACAATGTCGCTCTCGATCTCCTCCGCCGAGGCGTTCTCCCAGCGCGTCGTCACGGAGATCACGACGGAATCCACCTCCGGCTTCATCTGCACCGGCACGCGCGTGAAGGCCATCAGGCCGCCCAGCAGGCAGAGCCCGACGCCAACGCCGACCGAGATCGGCTGCTTGATGCAGTAATCGACCAGCTTCATTGCGCGTTTCCATCCTCCGGCTGCTTCACCATCAGGCCCTGGCCCGGCATCAGGCGCTCGTTGCCCTCCACCACGACCTGAGCGCCCGCGGCGAAGACCTCGGCGCCGGCGACGTAGATCCGCCCGCCGCGTTCGAAGGCGACCTGTAGATCCGTTCGTCCGGCGATCGGGAGTTCGCCCTCCTTCGCGGGGGGCTGGACCACGTAGACGAAATCGCCGGCGGCCGAGCGGATCAGGGCGTCGGTCGGGAAGCTCCAGTGCGGTCCGCGCTCGCCTGCCGGAACGATGCCGGTGACGGATTCCCCTGGAGCCAGGCGACCGGCCGTGTTCGGCAGGGTCGCCACGACCGTGAACAACTGGCTCAGGGGATCGACGTCGGGGACGAGCTGCACGGACGCCGGTTTGAGCAGTTCGCCCGTGGCGGAACGCCGCACACGGAAGCCCTCAGAATTGCCGCGCAGATCGTCGAGGTGACGCGCCGGAACGCGCAGCCAGGCCTCGATGGGATTTACGGTGGTGAGGGTGGCAATGGTCGCCCCGGCTGCCGCCCATTCGCCGGGTTCGACGCGGCGGCTGACGATCACGCCGTCAAACGGCGCGTGGATCGTCAGGTCGTCGAGCTGCGCCTGCAGGAAGACAATCCGGCTTTCCGCCTCGGCGATGCCGTCGCGCGCGGCGTTGAGTTGGGCGTCCGCCACGGCCAGGGTGCGTTCGGCATCGAGCGCATCGCTCTCGGAGACCGCCTTGCGCTCCAACAGTCCGCGCTTCATCTCGAAATCCCGTTTGGCGCGACTCAATTCCGCCTGCCGCTGCGTCGACATGCTCTTTGCCGACTGCAGGGCCGCCTTGGCCTGGGCCAGTTGGGCCTTCACGCGCCGGTCGTCCAAACGGGCGACGATGTCGCCCTTCTTTACGGACCCGCCTTCATCCACCAGGACCTCCAGAACGGCCCCGGGCTCCCGGGCTGCGATCTCGGCTTGCGACACCGCCCGCAATTCGCCGGTCACGATCGCTTCCGCCTGAGTCTCCTCCCGCACGGCCGCATCCGCGTAAACCGCCGCCGGCGGCATGGCCGCGGGCCCGCCGGCGGGGCCGCCTTCGCCCGCGACAGGGGCCTCGCGCATGATTTTGATTGCGCCGAGCGCGGCCAGGATGCCCAGCGCGGCCAGCGCGGCGATCACCGCGTTGCGCCGGCCGGTTCCGGTGGGGGTCGGTTGGGATTTGGAATCGGATTCAGCCATAACAACGAGCCAGCTTGTGTTTCATGGGCAACGACCCGCCACAAGGAAAAAAGCGGAAAACAAACGAGGGACGGATTTCCGATCCGGTTGACCGCGTGACGTCTTCCAGATTGCCTTGTCGAATCGGCGTTGGCATCACCTTGCGAAATGGCGGAACCCGAGAAATTCGAGGAGACACATCCGGCCTCTGAGCCGGAATGGCGGTCCCCGGAGCACGCCGCCATCTACGAGGAGCGCTCGCGCGCCATCTACTACCTCGCCCTGCGCATGCTCAGTGAACCAAGCCAGGCCGAGGACGCCACGCACGACGTCGTCCTCAAGGCCTTCCGCAAGCTCGACACCTTCCGCGGTGACGCCGGCCTGCGGACCTGGCTCTACCGGATCGCGATCAACCACTGCAAGAACCTGCTCCAGACCTGGCATCGGCGCACCATGGTCAATAACGTGGACGAAGTCGTCTGGGAAACCGCGCCGGCCGCCGGGGATTCGCCCCTGCGCGCGCTGGAGACCAAGGAATTGGGCGAGCGTATTCGGCGGACTCTTGACGGCCTTCCAGAGGAATATCGCCTGCTCCTGTTGCTGGTCGCCGACGAGAAGCTCAGTTACGGCGAAGTCGGCGAGCTGACCGGGCAGTCCGCCGATGCCGTCCGCGGCAAACTGCATCGCGCCCGCAAGGCCTTCCGCGCCGCCTTCGAACACCATGCCTGAAAGATGAAATCGCTCTCAACTACGGACGAACACGGTAAAACGAGCCAGGCCGTCGATGTCGCGCCAGCGTCTTGGAGTGCGGCGTCGCACGCCGCTTTGTCTGGCTTGAGGGCGCTCGCTTGTAGCGAAATTGGCAACGACGCGAGGGAGCGGATCGCGGCCTTCATCCAGCAAGGCGACGGGTTGACAAAGGGATGCGCTGCAAAGCGGTCTGCGAGACCGCACTCCAAGACGCTGGCGCGTGCACGTTGGGCTCTGTTGCCTTCGAATACTTGATCACCCGCCAGCTCTGACTCACGTGGACGCACTGCTTAAAAAGCAAACAAAGTCATGGAACCTGAATCCGAAAACCTGAGACACCGGTCGCGCGAAGAGGAGAAGGCCGGCTCCCTTCGCGCCGAACAGACGGACGCGCAGCCGGTGGAATTTGAAACGCCCGAGGAGCTGATCCGCCACGATGCCGAGACGACGGAGGTCCCGCCGGAGATCGAGGCGCGATTGAAACGTTCGCTTGCGGATGAACCAAAACCGAAGCCCGGCCTCTGGAAACGCCTCTTTGGCGGCGGTGGTTGACCGCTTGGGAACGGCATGAACTCCGGCGAATCAGCCAGGCTTCGGACACTGCCGCGATGGTGGGGCAAATTGTCCTCAATGAGCCGACGTTGGCCTGCCGAAGCGCGGCTCGCTGAAGACGGTTCGCCCCGCTGTTTCCCGCCGATCGCGCGTTCGTGAACCCCTGTAGTTCCGGCATCGTCGGTTGCCACGGCGGGGCGCTTGCTCTATACACGGCTCGCAGTCGATACGATCACCGCAACCGACATGAAAAACATTCCCCTCCGCCGAATCCCGACCGCCATTCTTGCCGCGACGTTCCTTTCCCTCTTGTTGGCCGCCTGCGGAGAGAAAACCACGCCGGCCGGAGGCGACACGACCCCGGTCGCCGCAAAGTCGGAGGCGGAAGCGGGCGAGGAGAAGCCCGCGGAATCTGCCGAATCCGCGATGCCCGAGGAGGAGGCCCAGGCGGCGGCTGCGACGGTTGGCGGTCCCCGACGCTGGACGGAGGAGGAACTGCATCAGGCCCTGTTGGCCAAGAACCCGGCCTACAATGGGGGCGGGCAGTTCCAGATCGAGGGAGGTCTCGTCCTGCGGGCGGCGCTGCCGGGTTGCAACGTCACGGACATTTCCCCGCTCGCTGGCATGCCGCTGCTGCAGCTCGATCTACAGAACAACGCCGTCCGGGACCTGTCGCCGCTCAAAGGGGCGCCCTTGATCGGGCTTTACCTCGACGGGACGGCGATCGACGACCTTTCCCCTGTCGCCGACGCGGAGTTGGAGGAGCTTTACCTCAACGAATGTCGAGGCCTCAGCGGCATTGAGGCGCTCAAGGGCCAGCCTTTGAAGCTGCTGAATCTGTTCCGGACCGCCGTTCATGATCTGTCGCCTCTGCGTGGCGCGCCCCTCGAATCGCTCTGGCTCAACGAGACGCCTGTGTCGGACATTTCACCGCTGGCTGGCGCGCCCCTGGTCACCCTCACCCTGCACCTCACCCAGGTCAGTGATCTTTCCCCGCTTGCCAAATGCCCGAACCTGCAGCGCATCCACTGCGGCGAAACCCCGGTCACCGATCTGACGCCCCTCAAGGACCTCGTCCTCACGCGCCTGATCTTCCCGCCCAACACCGTGACCAAGGGGTTGGACGAGATGCGCAAGATGGCTTCGCTTTCGGAGGTCGGGGCGACGTTGGAGCAGAAGATGTGGCCCACGGATTTCTGGCAGGCCTACGACGCAGGAGCCTTCAAACCCGCGGCGAAATAGGCTGGTTCGCAGGCGCAAAGACAACCGTAGCCGCGCTCGCGAGGGCGTGGCCCCTTTGAATCGTGAGGTCCGCCGGCTTTCCCGCAAAGGCGGTTGCGGGCGTTCCCTCAGTCGAAGTCCGAGCAGCTCATGAAGTAGTGACACTTCGCGCAACGCAGCTTGCACTTCTCGTTGTGAAGCTCGTTGCCGCAGCGCGGACACCAACGCCAGTATTCCCCCGACACATCGCCCGCATTGATGCGGCAGGTCGTATCCGCGTCCGCCGGCGAACCGTCTGGTTCCATTTCAGCCATGCGCGCAGTCTGCGGGAAGGGGCGCGGTCCAATCGAGTTCATTCTTTTGTCCCGGTTTTGGAGCGTGATAGAAAACCCCGCCGCGCAGCGGGCCGCGGACGACTGAAAACGAACAACAGCAAGTGACCTACCCCGAAGCCATCCGGTTTCTTTACGATCTGCAGCTCTTCGGGGCGAAGCTTGGACTGGAGAATCCCCGCAAGCTCGCCGCGTTGGCCGGCAATCCACAGGACGGGCTTCGTTTCATTCATGTCGCCGGCACGAACGGGAAGGGCTCCACCTGCGCAATGCTCGACAGCGTCTGCCGCGGGGCCGGTCTCAAGGTCGGACTGTTCACCTCCCCGCATCTAGTGGAATTCCGGGAACGCATCCGGATCAATGGGGAGATGATCCCCGAAGCGGAACTGGTCCGCGAAGTGACAGCCGTCCAAGGTCTGCTGGAGCGGCTTCCCTCGACGAACCGGCCCACTTTCTTCGAGGTCGTGGTCGTCATCGCGTTGAACTGGTTCGCGAGGAACGGCTGCGATCTCGTGATCTGGGAGACCGGCCTGGGCGGTCGGCTCGACGCCACGAACATCGTGAATCCGCTGGCCTGCGTGATCGCGCGTATCGGCCTCGATCACCAGAAGTGGCTCGGCGGGAGCCTGCCGGAGATTGCCCGGGAGAAGGCGGGCATCATCAAACCCGGCGTTCCGGTCATTCACGATGCAGCGGATCCGGAAACGATGGAAGTGGTGTGCGAAGTCGCCCAAGCCGAGGGGGCTCCGCTGATCCTCGTCACCGACGCCGACGAACGAAAGCCGCCGCTGGCGGACCTGAATCTGGCTCTGGCGGGCGCGCATCAACGGCGCAACGCCGCGCTGGTGGTCGCCACGGCGCGCGCATTGACGGATGTCCTGACGATTCCCGACAAGGCCCTGATCGAGGGACTGCGAAGCGCGCGGTTGGCCGGACGTTTTCAGGAGGTGGAAGCAGGCGGCGGCAGGAAGATCGTTCTCGATGGCGCCCACAATGAATGTGGCTTGGACGCGTTGTTGACGACTTTGCAGGAGCGGTTTCCCGGGGTGAATCCGGTCTTCGTCGTGGGCGTGCTCTCGGACAAGAATTGGGCGGCCATGTGCGCGAAGCTCGCGGCGGCAGCCGGGAGGATGCTCCTCGCGCCGGTGTCAAGCGAACGCTCGGCCGCCCCGGACCAACTCGCCGCGGTCTGTCGCGCGGCCAATCCCGCCATCGACGTCAAAGTCTGCGACTCCACGGAGGCCGCCCTGGAACAGATGGTCGGGGAACCGTTGACCGTCGTCACGGGCTCCCTCCACTTCCTTGGCGAAGTCATGGAGGCTTTGCGCCTTTCCCCGTCGCCGGAAATTGACGAACGCGGCCTGAACGACTACTCGCCTGCCTGACGCGCTCTTTCCGGTGGATTTTTTGCGAGGAATGCGCATTATTGCGGCCCGGCCATCGGGATTATCGACGCATTGCCAATGACTTTCGGCCTCAATCGAATTCCAACCAGGGAAGGCGCCCCCGATCCGAGGCGTCGGGTATCCCTGTGGAAAACGCTGCTTGGAATCGGGTTCGGGGCCGGTGTCGCGTCCCTCTTCTTCACATCGGTCGCGGTCTCCTTTGCCTCGGAGGCGCCCCAGTCATCCCCGGAAGACGTCGCGGCGGCCGAACATCGCCGACTGTTTGAGGCGGAACGCTACCCCTCGGCAACGGCCTGTCGCACCTGCCATCCCGGGCATTACCGGGAATGGTCCGTGTCCCAGCACGCTTACGCGCAGCTCAGCCCGATCTTCAACACGATGCACGCCACTGTCGTGAAACGGACCAACGGCTCCAACGGCGACTTTTGTGTGCGCTGCCACACCCAGGTCGGCATGAACCTCGAGGAGCCGGTGTTCATGAGCAACATGGACCGCAATCCCGTCTCCCGGGAGGGCATCACCTGCGTCGTCTGTCACCGGCTGGAGAACGAATACGGCAAGATCAGCGGACGCTTCGCCCTCGTCGAGGGCGGCCTGAACACCCCTGTCTACGGACCGACCGGGGCCGGCGAGCTGAAGCGCGTGCTCGACGACCAGGGAAGCTACCAACTCACCACGGATCCGGCGGAACAGGGCCGGGTCGTCCACGCGGACGTCGAACACGCCGCACAGCTTTCGACCTCCGGTTTCTGCGGGACCTGCCACGATGTCACGCTGAAGAACGGCTTCCGCCTGGAGGAGGCTTTCAGCGAATTCAAGAATTCCCCGGCGGCGGCGCGCGGGGAGACTTGCCAGGACTGCCATATGGGGAAAGTTCCCGGGAAGAAGTCAGGCTACCGGCTGGAACCCGCCGCCGTCGTGGGCGGCATGCCCACCGCGCCCCGCAGGCGGACCAACCACATGTTTCCCGGGCCTGACTATTCCGTCATTCACCCCGGCCTCTTTCCGCACAACCCCCAGGCCGCCGAACTCGCCACGATGAGGGAGTGGCTGAGCTTCGACCATGAAGCCGGTTGGGGCACGGACGCCTACGAAAAGTCCGCCTCCAAGGACGTCGAGTATCCCTCCCGCTGGCGCACGATCGACGACCGCTATGACGGCCGCGCCGTCATCGACTCACAAATGGAACTGCTCGCCGAGATGAAGGAACAACGGCTCGCCATCCTGAGGGAGGGCTACCGCCTCGGCGAACTGAAGGTGCGCAAGGCCTCGAAGCGCGGGCTGAAGTTTGAAGTGGAGGTCCGCAACGGCACGGACGGTCACAACGTGCCGACCGGGTTCGACGCCGAACGCCTCACCTGGCTCCGGGTCGCTGTGACCGGACCGGACGGCAAGACGGTCTTTCAGTCCGGCGACCTCGACCCCAACGGCGACGTGCGGGATCTTCATTCGCACCACGTCCACGATGGCATGGTCCCCTTGGACAAGCAGTTGTTCAGCCTGCAGAGCCGGTTCCTCACCCGCAACCTGCGCGGAGGCGAGCGGGAGCAGGTCCTGCCGATCAATTATTCGCTCGACCCGCTGCCCTTCGTCCGTCCCGAGCCTTTCTCGGTCATCCTCACCGGCAGGCCTTCAGACGCCCGCAAGCACAAGCGCGGCATTGGCCCGTTGGAACGCCGCATCGCCGCCTACCACGTCAAACGCTCCGCTCTGACCGGTGCGGGCGACTACCGGATCAACGTGAAGCTCAAGGCGGCCATGGTCCCGGTGAACCTCGTGCTGGAGATCGCCGACCTGGGCTTCGACTACCACATGACGACCGGCGATGTCATCGAGGCCCTGGTGGCCGGCCACATGACGCTTTGGGACAGGACCGTCACGGTCTCCCTCGACGGCGAGAAGCCGATCTTCGACCTCGCCGGTTCGCCGGAACAGGCCCGCAGGGATGGCAAGGGCAACTGATCATTCGACAACTCCAAAGCGCGCCGTGACCCGACTTGCGGGAGCTCCGGTGTGGACATGCGCGCTGGGGATCTTGCTGGCGGGAATCGCGACGGCCGCGGAACCGGCGGCCGACATGGAGCCGGGTCTTCAGCTCACCGGTTTCCCGCCGCGCCCCCGTCCACTGATCGAACTGGGTGACAATTTCCTCGGGAACGGAAACCTCCGGAAGGGTTTCCGTCTCCCCACCGGCGCTGTATGGACTCCGAATTTCTGGGTCTACGGCAGTTTTCGCACGGCGGTCCAAAGCTTCGACCCAGGCGCCGCCCCGCGTTCCACCGAATGGGCCAACCGGCTGGACTTGTTCGGCAACCTCGAGCTTTCCGCGACGGAGCGGGTCGTGATCGGCATCCGCCCCTTGAACCACAAGGGCGACTTCACCGGCTTCAACTTCGAGCCCGCCTCGCGACGCGGTTTCGAGGAGAGTTTCGATGAGACGAGCTTCCAGCCGCGCACGCTCTTCTTCGAGGGCGAGTTTGGCGAGGTCTTTCCCGGGCTCGACGCGGGAGACCGGCGCAGCCTCGATTACGGCATTTCCGTGGGTCGGCAGCCCCTGCGGTTGCAGGACGGGCTCCTGGTGGAGGACAACGCCATCGACCTCTTTGCCTTGACCCGCAACGCCATCCTGCCGCGCGGCGGCTCGCACCTGCGAGTGTCGGGACTGTTCGGCTGGAACGAGGTGGACCGTGCAAACAACCTGGAGGAACAGGACGCCTATCTCCTGGGATTGGATTCCTTCCTCGACCTGGATCGCAGCACGCTTGAATGGGATCTGCTCTACATTCTATCCCGCAACCAGAGCGACGGATTCTACGCCGGACTCGGCGCGGTCCAGCGCCTGGGGAAGATCAACACCACCTTCCGCGTCGCCCAGTCCGTCGCGGTGGAACAGGAAAACGCCCGCGTCGGAACTGGCACGCTGCTGTTCGGGGAATTGTCCCTCACGCCGCCGCACACGCACGACATCGCCTACCTCAATGGCTTCTGGGGGATCAACGAATTCACCTCCGCCGTGCGCGATCCGTTTTCGGGCGGCCCGCTGGGCCGGACGGGGCTCACCTTCGCGGCGGTCGGGATCGGCCGTTACGGCAGTCCGCTCAACAACGGCGCCGCCAATGCCGCCGGCGGCGCGATCGGCTACCAGATGTTCCTGGGTGAAAACCGCCGCCGGCAGATCATACTCGAGGGCGGCGGGCTGACCTCGACCAACGGCGACGCAAACTCCGCCGAGGCGGCCGCCATCCGATATCAGCAGGCCTTTGGACGCCGCACGGTGGTGATCTTCGACGCCTTCGGCGCCTTGTTGGAGGACAGCCCTGAGTCCTTTGGCGGCCGAGTGGAGTTTCTGGTGAAATTCTGACCATGGCACAGATCACGAGATCAACCTGGATGCGATTTGACCTTTGGTTCCCGGGCATCCTGTGCGTCCTCCTTTCGAACGCCTCCGCCGCCGAACCCGGCCTGCGATTCGATGGTCCCGCGAACTGTGGCGAATGCCACCGGCCCATGCACGAGACCTGGACCCGCACCTCCCACTTTGAGACCTGGTTCAGCATGCATCGCATGCGCTCGGCGCGGAGAATAGCCGACCGCCTCGAAGTTGACCGGATCAAGCAGTCCGAAACCTGCGCCCGCTGCCACTACACAAACCAACCGGCCGCAGGTGGGGAAGTCTCCGCGATGGCCGGCGTTTCCTGCGAGTCCTGCCACGGCCCGGCGGAGAAATGGAACGCCGTCCACGCGGATCCGACCGATCCGGACGCGATGAAGAAGGCGGAGGCGCTCGGGATGATCCGCCCGGGCAATGTCGTCGGCATGGTCGAGCAGTGTTACAGCTGTCACACCGTGAACGATGAGGAACTCATCGATCGCGGCGGTCACAACTTCGGCGGCGGGTTCGAGGTCGTCGCCTGGCTGGAAGGCGAGGTGCGGCACAACTTCATCCGTTCCAAAGGCGTCCGCAACGATCCCACACCGCCCGCGCGCAAACGCCTGTTCCATGTCGTCGGTCACATCACCGCCCTGGAGCGGGCGATCCGGGAATACGCCGACGCCCGGAACGAGGGGGAGTTCGCGAAGAAGCGGATCAAGCGCCGGGACGCGGCGCTCGAGCGCTTGGCGAAGATCGAGGAACGGCTCGAGCTCGACGTTCTCTCCCGCATTCTCGAGTTGGGGAAGGGGGCGCCCCTGACTCCCGGCCGCAAAGGTGAACTACGAAAGACCGCTGACACGATCGCAGGCCTGAAGCGTCAATTCGCCGAAGAGAACGATGGGACAAAACTGGCGGCCGTGGACGATCTCCTTCCCGGGCCTGGCAAACAGATCGGAGAGGTCTTCCGGCCGTGATGCGGCTGCATGGCCGCATTCCTCCGATTCGTAGCTGGTGAGACGAGGTGACGAGGCTCATTTATCAACGCCATTCGAAGGAGAATGAGCCTCCTCACGTCGGCTGCTACAGAAGGCGGTCGCTCTCCGACTTTCGGCTCAGCCCTCGCTCACCAGGGCTTTCGCCCGCTTCTCCACCTCGTTGAGCAGAGCCTGCTGGATCGGGTTCAGCTTGCCGCGCCAGAACGCGCCGACCGGAATGCAGCCGAAGCCCTCCAACGGGACGCGTCGCACGTTCTTCGGCAGCGGGCGGTCCGGGATCGACACCGTGACGCCGATGCCGAAATCGTTTTCCACGTAGGTGTCGATCAGGTCCAGCGAGTTGACCTCGATGCCGACCGGCCAGTCCGCGCCCAGCCGGGCGAGTCCCTTCTGGAACAGCCGGCTCACCGCCTCGTTTGCTGGGAGGCTGATCAGCGTCTCCTCGATGCGGTCCCGGCCGATGATATCGTCCAGCGTCTTGATCTTGCGTCCCTTGTTCACCAGCAAGGTCATCGGCAATTCGATGAGTTTCTGGGATTTGATTCCGGCCGGCGGCCGCCCCTCAATGGCGGTGACCGCGAGATCGATTTCCTGCCGTGTGAGCCACTCCTCGATGTCCGGCTGGAGTCCTTCGCGCATGGTGAGCTTCAATTTCGGATAACGCCCGCGGAGGTTCTTCAACATCGCCGGCAGGTGGTCGCGCAGGATGATCGGCGATGCGGCGATGCGGACGAGGTGGGTCGCGCCGCCGATCAGCTTCTCGGACATCGATTCCAGGTTGCCGAAGAATGGCTGGATGAACTCGTAAAGCTCCCGCCCCGCGGGGGTCAGCTCGAACGGCCTTCGCTGGAACAGGGTCAGGCCGAGGTAATCCTCAAGTTGGAGAATCTGCCCGCTGATCGCCGGTTGCTGGATGCCGTAGGGCATGTTGCGGGCGGCCTGGCTGATCCCCTCATACCGGGCGACGTAGTAGAACAACTCCAGATGGTGGACATTCATGGGAAGCGCGCTTGGTTCGGTTCTGCGGAGTCTCCTACATCCGCGCCGGCAACTCAAGCGGCCAGAATGGCGGGGCCTACGGGCGGCGGGTTGGGCGAAAAGGTGGGGCGAGGCTCCCGCCGAGCCGGATCCCCGATGTGGAGGCGCGAGGTTCCGGAGCCGGGTCGGAAGTTGGCGGCGAAACCATTCGGGAGTTGGCTTGCAAGTCCCTACGCTCGGCTCAGCGGGAGCTTCGCCCCACCGCGTCAATGACGCTCGCCCCGCCGCCTCACCCTTCCAGGCAGCGGAAGATATCCCGGTAGAAGTCCGCGTGGCTTTCCCAGGTCTGGGCGGTGACGAGGTTGCCGTCCGTCACGCTCTGCTGGTTGATCCACTCGGCGCCGGCGACGGTCGCGTCGCTGCGGCAGTTCTCGTAGCAGGTTACCTTGCGTCCCCGCAGAATTCCCGCCTCCGAGAGGATCAGGACTCCGTGGCAGACCGAGAAGATCCACTTCTTCTTCTTGTCGAAGTCCCGAACGAGCCGGATCAGGGCGGCGTTGTAGCGCAGGAACTCCGGCGCGCGCCCGCCGATCAGGACCATCGCCACGTAGTCATCGCCCTTGACCCTGGAGATCGCGATGTCCGCTTCGATGCGATAGCCCGGCTTCTCGACGTAGGTGTTCCAGTCGGGATCGAAATCATGCACCACGCCGTGCAGCGCCTTCTTCTTCGAGGCTGCGATGACGGGTTGGTAGCCCGCTTCCGCAAAACGCGCCTGGGCGTGGAGGATTTCGAACGACTCGCCCGAATCGTCCGTCACGATGAGGATCTTCTTTTTGGCTTTCGGCATGCGAGATTCATACGCGCCAACCCGCCGCGACGCCAAGGGCAAAGCCGCCATCCAGCATCCGACAATTCCCGGGCCATTTTGCAACCGACTTCGCGTGCGCCAGCCGCTACAAACTTCGGAGCATTCAACAAAGGGAAACACCATGCGCTATCTGATGAAGGAACGGTTCTGGGGCTTTGGCGACGATTTCAAGATCCAGGACGACGCGGGCAACGACGTCTTCTTCGTCGACGGCAAGGCCTTCAGCCTCGGCGACAAGCTGTCCTTCCAGGACATGAACGGCAACGAACTCGCGTTCATCTCGCAGAAGCTGCTCAGCCTGAAAGCGCGTTATGAGATCCACCGCGACGGACAACTCTTCGCCGAGGTGGCCAAGGAGTGGACCTTCTTCAAGGACAAGTTCACTGTCGATGTTCCCGGCCCCAACGACTACACGGTCACCGGGAGCTTCTTCGAACGTGAGTTCAACTTCGAACGCCAGGGCCGGACCGTCGCCCGCGTCTCCAAGAGCTTTTTCAGTTTCACCGACTGTTACGGCGTGGATATTGTCCCCGGCGAAGACGACATCACCATCCTGGCCACGGCCGTTGTCATCGATCTGGTCTGCCACCCTGACAAGGAATAGCAAACCGCCGACGAACTCCTTGTTGCCAGCTACGACGATCGGGGCCGCGAGTCCAGCGCGGAATAGGGGATGCTGGTCGAGTCGGCCCCTACCGCTCCAGAATCATCCCGGCCGCGACGGTGTTGTTGGTCATCTCGTCCACGAGGATGAAGCTGCCGGTGAGGCGGTTGCGGGTGTAGGGGTCGTGGATCAGCGGGGCCGAGGTGCGCAGCACGACGCGGCCGATGTCGTTGAGCTTCATCTCCCGGTCGTCCTCGATCTTGTGGAGCGTGTTCACGTCGATCTTGTAGCGGACGTCCTTCACGATCGCCTTCACCTCCTTCGAGGTGTGGAGCAGCGCGTATTTGCGGCCGGTCTGGAGGCTGGAGGATTCCGAGAACCAGCAGATCATCGCCTCCAAATCCTGCCCGACACTCGGCTTGTTGTTCGGCTTGACGATCATGTCGCCGCGGCTGATGTCGATCTCGTCCTCCAGGGTGAGGGCGACGGACATCGGCGAGAAGGCCTCGTCCAGTTCCTTCTCGAATTCGTGGATGCCCTTGATGCGCGTGGTGAAGCCGGAGGGCAGGACCATGACCTCGTCGCCCTTGCGGAAGACGCCGCCCACGACACGGCCGCTGAAGCCTCGAAAGTCGTGATGTTCCTTCGACTGCGGTCGGATCACCCACTGCACGGAAAAGCGCGGATCGACATGGTTGAACTCATGGCCGATGTAGGCGGTCTCCAGCGTATAGAGCAGCGAGCCGCCCTGGAACCAGGGCATCTTGTCGGACTTGTCCACGACGTTGTCCCCGTTCAGCGCGCTGATCGGAATGAAGTCGATGTGCGGGATGTTGAGCCGGGAGGCGAAGTTCTTGAAGTCCGCGACGATGGAGTCGAAGACCTCCTGCTTGTAGTCCACGAGGTCCATCTTGTTCACGCAGATGACCACGTGCTGGATCTGCAGCAGCGACGCGATGAAGGCGTGGCGGCAGGTCTGCTCGATGACGCCCTTGCGCGCGTCGATGAGCACGATGGCCAGGTTGGCGGTCGAGGCGCCGGTGACCATGTTCCGCGTGTACTGGATGTGGCCCGGGGTGTCGGCGATGATGAATTTCCGCTTCGGCGTCGCGAAGTAACGGTAAGCCACGTCGATGGTGATGCCTTGCTCGCGTTCGGCGCGCAGTCCGTCCGTGAGCAGCGCCAGGTTCACGATCTCGTCGCCGCGTTGTTTGCTGCTCTGTTCGACGGCCTCAAGCTGATCCTCAAAGATCGCCTTGCTGTCGTAGAGCAGGCGCCCGATGAGCGTGCTCTTGCCGTCGTCCACACTGCCCGCTGTCGTGAAGCGGAGCAGATCCATGTCGAGATATCCTTTGGTCGCAGTCATCAGAAATATCCTTCCTTCTTCCGGTCCTCCATCGCGGTCTCGGAGCGCTTGTCGTCGGCCCGGCCGCCGCGTTCGGTCTGCCGGGCGGCGGCGACCTCCTCGATGATGTCGTCCACCGTGGATGCGGTGGATTCGCAGCAGCCGGTGCAGGTGGCGTCGCCGACCGTGCGGAAGCGAATGGTGCGCTTTTCGGGCGTCTCGCCGTCGAGCAGGGTGATGAAGTCCGTTTGGGCGAGCAGGACGCCGTCGCGTTCGATGACCTCGCGTTCGTGGCTGAAGTAGATCGAGGGCAGCGGGATGTTCTCCAGCTTGATGTACTGCCAGATGTCCATCTCGGTCCAGTTGCTCAGCGGGAAGATGCGGAAGTGTTCGCCCACATTCTTCTTTCCGTTGAAGAGGTTCCAGAGTTCGGGCCGCTGGTTCTTGGGGTCCCATTGGCCGAAATCGTCGCGGTGGGAAAAGAAGCGCTCCTTGGCGCGGGCCTTTTCCTCGTCGCGGCGCGCGCCGCCCATCGCGGCGTCGTATTGGCCCTCCTCCAACCCGTCGAGCAGGGTGACGGTCTGAAGCTTGTTGCGGCTGGCGCGCGGGCCCTTCTCCTCGGCGACGCGGCCCTGGTCGATCGAGTCCTGCACGTACTTGACGATCAGCTCGGCGCCGATGTCGTGCATGAACTGGTCGCGGTAGGCGATGGTCTCGGGGAAGTTGTGGCCGGTGTCGATGTGCATCATCGGGAACGGCGGCCGCGCGGGCCAGAAGGCCTTGCGGGCGACGTGCGCCATGACAATCGAGTCCTTGCCGCCGGAAAAGAGCAGGACGGGCCGCTGGAACTGCGCGGCCACCTCTCGGATGACGAAGATGGCCTCGGCCTCCAGGTGCTTCAGGTGCGTGAGTCGATATCCGTGGTGTTGTTCCATGGTGTTGTCAGCGGTTTGACGATTTCGTAAAGCCGTTCCAGCGACGCCTCCAGATCCTCGGCGTCGGTGTCGATGACGAGGTCCGCGTTGTCCGGTTCCTCAAAGGAGGAATCGCGGCCGGTGAAATGTTTGATCTCGCCGGCCTTGGCCTTGGCGTAGAGCCCCTTCACGTCGCGTTGTTCGCAGGTTTCGAAGGAGCACTTCACGAAGACCTCCAGGAAGTCATCGGCTCCGACGATTTCGCGGGCCATCGCGCGGAGTTCCTTCTTTGGCGTGATGAAGGATGTGATCGTCACGACGCCGGCATGGCAGAAGAGTTTGGCCACCTCGGCGATGCGGCGGATGTTCTCCAGCCGGTCCTCGTCGGTGAAGCCAAGGTTGTTGTTCAGGCCGGTGCGGATGTTGTCGCCGTCGAGGATCTTGGTGAGGCGGCCCTCGTCGTGCAGGCGGCGTTCCAGAGCGTGCGCCAACGTGCTCTTGCCGGAGCCGGATAGCCCATAGAGCCAGATCACCCGGCCGCGTTGCTCGAGCAGGGTTTCCTTGGCCTCCCGTTCGAGCATGCGATCGAATTCGGGATGAATGTTCTCCGGCGCGGCTCCCATCGATGTCAGATGCTGTAGTCCGCGCTGTCGCCCTCGTGCAGGCCGCACTCGCGCTTGAGGCCGAAGAAACGCGTCTGCTCGGCGGTCATGTCTCCGGTGGGTTTCACCGTCGTGTGAGTGTCGCCGATGGAAACGTAGCCTTCATCCCAGAGCGGGTGATAAGGGAGCCCATGTTTGCCGAGGTACCGGTAGATATCCCGGTCCGTCCAATCGATGATCGGGTGGATTTTCAGTCGGCGGCGACTGATCGTCAGAACCGGAAGCTTGCTGCGGCCTTCGCTGTGCTGGCGACGCAGGCCGGCGAAAGACGCCAGCGCGTCCAGCTCCTCCAGCGCGCGGTTCATGGGTTCGACCTTGTTCATCCGGTTGTACTGCTCGATGCCCTCGACGCCGTGCTCCCAGAGTTTGCCGTGGCGGGCCTCCTGCCAGGCGGGGCTGAGTTCGGCACGGTACACGTTCAGGTTGAGTTTCAACCGGTCGGTCAGCTCGTCGATGAACTCGTAGGTCTGCGGAAACAGGTAGCCGGTGTCGACCAGTACAACGGGGATGTCAGGCCACTGTTGCGTGGCCATGTGCAGTGAAACCGCGGCCTGCGCCCCGAAGCTGGAGGACAGCACGATGCGCGGCGTGAAATGCTCGAGGCCCCAGGCGACGCGTTGCTCCGCGGAGCCTTCCTCCAGCTTCGCGTTCGCCGCCGCCAGATCGATGCCGAGATGGGAGAAGAGCGACTCCTCCTTCACCGCCGGCCTGGGTTCTGCAACTGCTTCGGACATGTTCGTTTGACCGCGGATTACGCGGATGGTTCGGATGGCGCCGGGGTGGGCGACTGTGTCGTGGGCTTCATCAGGAAAGTCATCCGCGGTTGAATCGTCTCAGTTCTCCTCCGAAGCGGCGGCTTCGATTTCCGGGACGATGACGCGGGCGCAGAAGTCGCCGAAGCGTTCGCCCTCGTTGCGCTCCGCCTTGAAGCGTTCGAACAGCGGCTTCAGTTCGTTGATGATCTCCTCTTCGAGGACCACGTCTTTCCACAGCGTGTTCAACCGTGTGCTTGTCTCGTTGCCGCCGATGTAGACCTGGTATTTCTTCGGGGATTTGCCCACGAACCCCAGCTCGGCCATGTAGGGCCGGGCGCAGCCATTGGGGCAGCCGGTCATGCGGATGACGATCTCCTCGCCGGTCAGACCGGTCTCGCCCAGCGCGGCGTCGATCTGGTCGATCAGATCCGGCAGGTAGCGCTCAGATTCCGCCAGGGCCAGCCCGCAGGTCGGCAGGGCGGGGCAGGCCATGGAAGCGCGCTGCAAAGCCGAGCTTTGTCCCTCCACCGCGATGCCATTTTCAGCCAGAATGGCGGTGATCGCATCCCGGCCGGCGGGATCGATCCCGGTCAGCAGCAGGTTCTGCGAGGGAGTCAGCCGGACTTCGGGGCGGTGGTCTTCGACGATTCTGCGCAGAGCCGTCTTGAGGCGCCGGCCCGCGGCGTCCTTCACGCGGCCGGTCGAAACGTGCAGGCCGAGGAACAGTTTTCCATCCGTCTGCTCATGCCAGCCGAACAGGTCGCCCTGTTTCTCGAACCTGTATTCCCGGGCGGCTTCAAGTTTGAAGCCGGCGCGCTGCTCCAGCTCTCCGCGGAACCAATCCACGCCTTTCTCCTCCAGCACATACTTCAGCCGCGCGTGCTTGCGGTCCGACCGGTCGCCGAAATCGCGATGCACGGTCAGCACGGCCTTGGAGACTTCGACGATCTGTTCCGGCTTGATGAAGCCGACGACATCGCCGCAGCGCGGATAGGTCTTGTTGTTGTTATGGGTGCGACCCTGGCCGCCGCCGACCACGAGGTTGTAGCCGACCAGTTCCCCGCCGTCTTCGATGGCAATGTAGCCCAGGCAGTTGGTGAAGACGTCGGTATCGTTCAGCGGCGGAATGGCGAAGGCGGTCTTGAACTTGCGCGGCAGGTAGGTCTTCCCGTAGAGCGGATCCTCGAAGCCCTCGTGCTTCTCGTTGAGGTCCAGCTTCACGCCCTCGACCCAGATGTCCACGTAGGCCGGCGTGCCGGGCAGCAGGGCTTTGGAGACGGCCCGGCAATCCTCGAGCGCGGCTTCGCGGATGGCATTGGTCGCCGGGGTGGGGGGAGCCATGACGTTGCGGCTGACATCGCCGCAGGCGGCCAACGTGTCGGCCATGGCGTCGTTGATGCCCTTGATCACCTTGCCGAGCCCGCTCTTGATCACCCCGTGAAACTGGAAACTCTGTCGCGACGTGATGCGCAGGGTCTGGTTGCCGTACTCATCGGCGAGCCGGTCGTAGGCCAGGTAGAGATCCGGCCCCAGAATGCCGCCCGGCAGCCGCCCGCGGACCATGAACATGAACTTCTTGCCGCCTTTCCGGTCGTCCCGGTTGTCCTGCTGATAAATTCCGTGGAACTTCAGGAACTGCGAGTCGTCCTTCGAAAACTTGTCCGCTTCCGGATCGGCCAGCGTCTGCGCGATCGTGCCCGCCAACGTCGGGCTGTTTTCCTTCAGGATCTCGTTGTGCGATGGTTTGGCTTCGCTCATGTCTTAATTATTAGTGTTTTACTAATGTTGATTATGTTAAACAATGCACCTGATCCGTCAACCGGATTTTTCGGGGGAATCCGACGGTTTCCGGCAGGACGGGTCGAGCCGCTGAATTTCTGTTACATGAACATCGATTGGAAGCCCAAATTGGCTCGAAAAACGCCCGAAACCGACCCGGGCGCCGTTCCGAGCGCGGGACTGGAATGAAGACTGAACGTCCGGCCTCGGGCCATTCCCGAATTCAACCATTGAAAATGTCCCGAGGTCACCCTTCAGTAGGCCATGCTTCGCTTCCTGCCCACGGTGCGTATCCTTCTCATTGCGCTTGGTCTCCTTGCTGCCTTTGCGGCGAACCCAGCGCCCGCCGCGTCGTCGCCGAACCTGCTGATCATCACGGCCGACAATCTCGGCTACGGCGACCTGAAATGCTACAACGGCAAGTCCCCGATCATCTCGCCGCGCCTGAACCGGCTGGCGGAGGAGGGCGCGCGATTGACGAGCTTCTACACGGCGTCGTCCACCTGCACCGTGTCGCGGGCCTGTCTGTTGACCGGCCGCATCCCGCAACGGCATGGCCTGGTCAACCAGTTGCCCGGTTTGGATGGCAATTACGGAGTCGGCCTGGACCATCGGGAACGCCTCATTCCGCAGTATCTCAAGCGGGCGCCAACACCCTACGCCACCGGCTGTTTCGGCAAGTGGAACATCGGTTTCGCCAAGGGTTCGCGGCCGACCGAGCGAGGTTTTGACGAGTTCATCGGCCATGCCTCGGGAAACATCGACTACTACAGCCACAACTACGCCGGCCGACACGACCTGTATGAGGGCCTGAAGGAGCTGCACCGTGAGGGCGAATACAGCACCGATATCTTCGCCGACGCCGCGATCGATTTCATCCGGCGCAAGTCGAAGGCTGGCCAACCCTGGCTTTGCTACCTGCCCTTCAACGCCCCGCACTTTCCCAGCAAGAAGAACAAGAAGCCCGGTCAGCCGAACATCTGGCAGGCTCCGGACTGGGCTTTCGCGGAATACGGGATGTCGCCCAACGAGCATGATCCCAAGAAACGTTACGATGCCGTGGTGACCGCGTTGGACCGCGCGATCGGGCGCGTCCTGGATTCACTGAAGGAGGCCGGCGTCGTGGACAACACCTTTGTCTTCTTCATGTCCGACAATGGCGGCTTCCGCCTGGGGAGGAAGAGGCTGGATGTGGGGATCAATGACCCGCTGCGGCACGGTGGCGTGACCTGTTGGGAGGGAGGGATCCGCGTGGCGGCGATGGCGCGTTTCCCCGGACGCATCGAGCCGGGGTCGGTGATCGACGAGCCGCTCTGGTCGCCGGACATCCTCCAGGCCTGCGCGATGCTTGCCGGCGCGACACTCCCCGGCAACGTCGTGTTCGACGGCAAGGACCCGCTGCCCGTCCTGGCCGGGAAGGCCCGATCACCGCACGAGTCCCTGTTCTTCACCTTCCGCAACCACGCGGCCCTGCGGCGGGGCGATTGGAAAATCGTCCGCGAAAAGCCAGACCAACCGTGGCAGCTCTTCAACCTCGCAGAGGACCTGGGGGAAACGAGGAACCTTGCGGACCTGCGCCCGGAACAGGCCAATGCGCTGGCGAAGACGTTCAAGCGTTGGGAGGAGTCGTTCCGGGGCGATGGCGCGCGCTAAATCAGTTCGAATGGGTGGCGCGAACGGTCCCCGGTGATCTGTCTTGTGGCATGCCGATGCCGGCTCATCGAGGACAACTCGCCCCACCGGTTACGCGTCGGCAAGACGCGTGCGCGCATTCGGTTTGGTTCACCACTTGTCTCCCAGCCGCGTCCGCCATTGCTGAAACGCCCGGGTCAGTTGCTTTAACCGCTCCGGTTCGCGCGCCGCGAGATTCGTGGTCTCGGTGGGATCGGCGGCGACGTTGTAGAGTTCCCAGGGCTTGCCGCGCGCGGCGTTCACGATTTTCCAGTCGCCCATGCGCAGGGCCTGGTTGCGCGGGACGCTGAAGTAGAGGACGTCGTGCGCCTTGCGCTGTTCGCCGCGGAAGATCGGCGTCAGGGTGCGGCCTTCCAACGGCAGCGGCTTGCGGCCTTGGAAGCCCGTCGGGTAGTCGAGGTCGGCGACATCAAGGCAGGTGGCCATGAAGTCGATGACGTGGCCCGGCTGCGACGTGATCGCCCCGCCGTCGTGGATGACCTTTGGCCAACGCGCGATCAGCGGCGTGCGGATTCCGCCCTCGTAGGCGTGGGTCTTGTGACTCCGCCAGGGGGTGTTGCTGACCGTGCTCCACGCGACGCCGTAACCGGCGAAGGTGTCCGGCGGACCGGGCAGGTTCTCCGGCCCGCTGCCCGCGCGCGGCGGGACGCCGTCGAGGCGGTACTTCGGCCCCTTGGCTCCCGGCCCGAAACCGAAGCCGCGGTCCGAAGGGCGCAGGCCGCCGTCCATCGCGGCGCCATTGTCGGACAGGAACATCACCAGCGTGTTCTCGGCCTTGCCCGCGTCCTTCAGGATCTTGAGCAGGCTGCCGACGCCGCGGTCGATGCTCTCGATCTGCGCTGCGTAGACGGCCATGCGCTCGGCTTGCCAGCGCTTGTGGGGCTCGTCCTTCCAAGGTTTGATCTCGCGGTTCTTCGGAGCCAACGGCGTGTCCTCCTTCACCAGGTCCAGCTCTTTCTGCCGGCGCGCGCGATATTCCCTCCATTCGTCCCAGCCCGTTTCCAGGTAACGCTGACGATGCGGCGCGATGTATTCCTCGGGCGCGTGGAGCGGCCAGTGCGGCGCGATGTGGGCGACGTAGAGGAAGAACGGCTCCTCGCCGCCGACGGCTTCCGTGAGGAACCGATCCGCGTGGTCGTTGAAAGCGTCCGTCAGGTAGAACCCCTTCTCCGGGAATTTCCAGCGTTGGTCGTCCAGGTAGAATTCATTCTGCACGACCTCATGGAAGTAGCTGATTTTCAACTGGCAGTTCGGCCCGAAGAAGCGATCGAAGCCGCGCTTCACCGCCAGGTCGCGCCCCTGCCACTTGCCGACCATCATGGTGCGATAACCGCCGGCCTGGAGCAGTTCGGGGATCAACACGCACTTGCTCATGTCCTTGGGCTGGTTCCAGGCTCGGCCGGAATGCCCGACCTGCTGCGGATAGAGCCCCGTCAGCAACGAGACGCGTGTGGGGCCGCAGACGGCGTTGTTGTAGAACTGCGTGAAGCGCAGGCCGTCCCGCGCGAGGGAATCGATGTGCGGTGTCGGGATCTCGCCGCCATAGCAGCCGACATCCGACCAGCCCATGTCGTCGGCCATGATGAGGACGATGTTGGGGCGGGACGGGGAGGCGGCGTGGGAAGTTTGAAGCGGACCGACCGAGAGCAGCAGGGCTGCTGCGGCGAAACGGAGAAGTGGAAACCTGTTCATTGCTTGGACGGTTATACAGTCATTCCGCCCGGAAGCAATTGCGGTTGAAGTGACGACGGCCGACCGGCGTGGCCGGATGGGCGATGCCGCCCACGGCGGGAAACGCCCATGAACTGAAAACCGCGAACCACGCCCCCGCGGAGGGAAGCGCGCCCGCTGCTTAACGCTTGAACGACTTGGTGAAGTCCTCCTTGGCGACCTCGACGACCTCCTTCTTGAACTGCGATCCGGCGATGAGTTCGTTGAGCTTCGCCTCCCAGGCGGCGCCGTCGAGGGGCAGTTCGACGGTCTTGTCCTCGATGGAGGAATAGATCATCGCGTTGGCAAGCTCGATGGAGTTGATGCCTTCGGCTCCGGGCACGTTGAGCGGCGAGCCGTCGAGGATCGCGTTGACGAAGTTCTGGATGTAGCCGGCGTGCGGCATGTCGGCGTTGCCGAAGGGGATGTCGATGGTCCACTTGTCCGGCTGCGCGAAGCCGATCTTGGTGGTCTTGTTCCACACGTCCGTGGGGACTTCGTTGCGGACGAAGGTGAGCTTGTCGTGCTCCAGGACGAGACGGCCGCGGTTGCCCGCGATTTCCAGGCGGTTGGTGCCGGGGATCTCGCCGGTGGAGCTGAGGAAGGTCGCGGTCGCGCCGTTGGCGAATTCCATGTAGGCCGTGATGTTGTCCTCGACCTCGATGTTGTGGAACTTCCCGAGCTGGGCGAAGCCGCGGACCTTGGCCGGCATGCCGAACATCCAGGCGAAGGTGTCGAGCTGGTGCAGGCACTGGTTGATCAGCACGCCGCCGCCTTCGCCCTCCCAGGTGGCCCGCCAGGCGCTGCTTGAGTAGTAGGCGTCCGAGCGGAACCAGTCGGTGTCGATCCAGGAGATGCGGTCGATTTCGCCGAGTTCGCCGGAGTCGATCAGCTGCTTGATCTTCTGGTAGCGGGGCTCCGAGCGCATCTGGAACATGCCGCCGAAGACGACGTCAGGATGCTCCTTGGACTTCGCGATAAGACGCTCGGCGTCGGCCTTGTGCGCGGAGATCGGTTTCTCGACCATGACGTGGACCCCGGCTTCCAACGCGGCAATGCCCAAGGTCGTGTGTTGGAAATGGGGCGTCGCGACAATGACGGCGTCGACCTCGCCGGATTTGATGAAGGCTTCGCTGTCGGTGAAGGTCTTCAGCCCCTTCTCGGCGTAGGGGAGGGTCGCCTTTTCAAAGGCGTCACAGACCGCGGTCAGCTCGCAGCGGTCGATTTTTCCGTCCAGCAGGTAACCGGCGTGATATCTGCCGATGTTGCCCAGTCCAATGATGCCGATGCGTACCTTGTCCATGTCCGTTGCGGTTCTGAAATTAAACGTGGTTGGTGAGCCGGGGAGTATCGGCATGCGGGCAAAAACGCGGCAAGTCCTTTCTCGGAAGCGCGGACGCGGCGCCGGGGGGGCGCACTAACGGACGGCATCGTTGTGCTTCCCACTCGTTCGGGAACAAGAAAGCCGCGCCCGTTCGGGCGCGGCTTGGGTGTTTCGGAAGGTTTCCGTTTCGCTCAGGCGAGGCCGGGCTTGCCGGGCTCGCCGAGCTTGCCGGCGTAGATGGCGGAATCGCCGAGGAGTTGCTCGATGCGGAGGAGCTGGTTGTACTTGGCCAGGCGGTCTGAGCGGCTGAGGGAGCCGGTCTTGATCTGGCCGGCGTTGGTGCCGACCGCAATGTCCGCGATGGTCGCGTCCTCGGTCTCGCCGGAACGGTGGCTGATGACCGCGCCGTAGTTGTTGGTCTTGGCCAGGGAGATCGCGTCGAGCGTCTCGGTGAGCGAGCCGATCTGGTTGACCTTCACGAGAATCGAGTTGCCGACGTTGGTGTCGATGCCCTTTTGGAGGAAGCTGACGTTGGTGACGAAGAGGTCGTCGCCGACGAGCTGGACCTTGTCGCCAAGTTTCTCGGTGAGGATGCCCCAGGTGTCCCAGTCGTTCTCGTCGCAGCCGTCCTCGATGCTGACGATCGGGTACTTGCCGCAGAGTTCGACGTAGAAGTCGACCAGCTCGGAACCCTTGAGCTTCTTGCCGCTGCTCTTCTTGAAGACGTAGCGCTTGCTCTTGGCG
The DNA here is from genome assembly GCA_038126235.1 of Verrucomicrobiales bacterium. Classification (GTDB taxonomy): domain Bacteria; phylum Verrucomicrobiota; class Verrucomicrobiia; order Limisphaerales; family JAYPEY01; genus JAYPEY01. The sequence continues at coordinate 2,878 of JAYPFK010000025.1, read as the reverse complement.
TCGTAGAACTCGGAGGAGGCGACGTCGAGGGCGAGGTTGATCTGCTTGCCGGGCTTGTAGCCGGCCTTCTTGGTGGCGGCGAGGATGACCTCGATGGCCTCCTCGGCGCTGGCCAGGGTCGGGGCGAAGCCGCCCTCGTCGCCCACGGCGGTGGAAAGGCCCTTGCCCTTGAGCACGCCCTTGAGCGCATGGAAGATCTCGGTGATCGCGCGCAGGCCCTCGGAGAAGGTGTCGAAGCCCGTGGGCATGATCATGAATTCCTGGAAGTCGATCGGGGCGTCGGAGTGGGCGCCGCCGTTGATGACGTTGGCCATCGGGACGGGCAGGACCTTGGCGTTGGGGCCGCCGAGATACTTGAAGAGCGGGATGTCCAGCTCGTCGGCCGCGGCGTGGGCATTGGCCAGCGAGACGGCAAGGATGGCGTTGGCGCCGAGCTTGGACTTGGTGGCGGTGCCGTCGAGGTCGAGCATCGCGCGGTCCACGCCGAGTTGGTCCAGCGCGTCGAGGCCGATGAGGGCCGGCAGGATCTTGTCGGTCACGTTCTTGACGGCCTTCTCGACGCTCTTGCCGAGGTAGCGCTTCTTGACGCCGTCGCGCAGTTCATGGGCCTCGTGTTCGCCGGTGCTGGCGCCGGAGGGGACCGCCGCGCGGCCGCGGGCGCCGGAGTCGAGGATGACGTCCGCTTCAACGGTGGGATTCCCGCGCGAATCAAGGATCTGCCGGGCCTGGATATCAACGATTTCACTCATAAAATTTCAGGGTTGGGTCAAAAAAGTCCGCGCATCATAGGGGCGAAGTAGGACGCGTCAAGCGGGGTTTCGTAAAAGCGACGAAGCCCGGAAAAGACCGGAAATCCTGCGGTTGAGAGGTTGACGCGTTGGCGTTCCTCGGAGGCTGCGGAAGCGCGGACGCTCCGGGGCGGCTCCTTACTTCGCTCCGTTGGCCTCTCCGATGGCCTGGGCGATGGCCTCGCCGAGTTCGGCGCGGCGACCAACGTGCCAGGTCTTGAGGATGTCGGTCACGGCGTCGCGGACGATGTCATCGTGCTTCTTCGGAATCACGAGCGCGGTCTTCACGTCCTGGATCCGCTCCCGCAGCGCCGGGTCCTCGACGTCCGCGATGTTGATCTCGAAGAACTCCACGCGATCGCGCTCCTGGTTGAGTTGGTCGACGCGATTGCGGATGGCGGCGCGGAAGAGCTGGGTCTGGTGGTAGTAGACCTGGTTCAGGCTGCGCACGGCCTCGTAGGCGCCGCGGAGAGGGACGTCGACCTCGAAGAAGCCGATCTTCGCCAGCGATTTCTCGTCGTAGCCGCCGATCTCGTTGTCCGCGTTGATGGAGAGCAGAACGAGCCGCCGGTCGGGCTTGGGGTGGTGAATCTCCAGATGGCTGAAAAGTTCAAGGGCGGTGACGACGCCGGTATTGTCGTAGATGCCGCCGTCTACGACCCGCACGAAGGTCTCCTTGGTCCCGTTGCGCTGGGCGTTGTGCTTCTTGAGGTGGAGGGGGTTGAAGATGAAGGGGAACGCCGCGCTGGCCATGACCGCGTAGCTCAAGGGGAAGGCGCCCGGCGAGCTGCCGATGTCCTCGAGCGTGGTGGCGTGAACCAGGGGGTTGAGGAGGATGTCGCGGGAGTAGGCGAGTCCCGACTGCCGGAACCAGTCGCGCGCGGGATCGTAGGTCACTCCGGTCAGGGGGTTGCGCCCGCTCTCGGTGTGGATGACGGACTGCGTGAACACGAAGGGCAGGCGGGTCTCGACGCAGGTGGCGTTGAACAGGTAGCGCGGTTGGCGCTTCAGGTCGGAAAGGGTCAACAGCTTGCGCGGCGGGGTGAACAGGTAGCGGTTGTTCTGCAGGTAGGCGTGCGTGCGCGCGAAAAGATTGAGGGTGTCCCATTCCGTCACCGCCAGCAGGGCGGGAACCACGCCGAGATGACCGGGGTTGAGATAGAACATCGCCGAGGAGGCTCCAAGTTTTCGGGTCATCAGCTCTGCCCGGTGGCTCGCTGCGATGTTGTGGAATCCTTCGCGTCGGATCGCGGGGGAATTGGTCGAGCCCCGGCTGTGAAAGCCGGCCGCGATCAGGCTTGCGTAGATCGACCCGCCGCTGACCGAGGAGAACATGTCCACGCTGTCCACCAGCGGCGGGGCGCCTCCCCCGTATTTCTCGTTGTAGCGCGTCTCCAGTCCGGCCATGGCGTGCAGCGCCATGCGCGCCGCCCGGGAGCCGCCGCCGGAAAAACAGACGACGACAAGGGTGTCCTTCTCCGCCAGATCTTCAAAGGCGTCGATCCGTTCCACCTTGCCGAGGGTGTTGGTGGTCACACCGCCTGCGGGAAGGTCTTCGCGCACCGATTTCAGCGCCGCGTGGGCGCCCTCGCTGAGCGGCTTGTTGAGTTCGACGTGGCGCAGGTCGTAGGTGACCGGCGATTTCACCCGGGTCACGGTGTAGAGTCCCGTCTCCAGCGCGGTGTTGCAGCCGGTCTGGGATGCGAGGAAAAGGAGCGAAAGCGACCCCAGAAACCGGCGGAAGAAGGGGCGGGCCCGCTTTCGTCGCGTCGAACCCCGGTTGGCGCCGTTTCGTGGTCGAGCCATGGGGCCGGACCTTAGTTGCGTTTCCAAACCTTCGTCAAGCGGGGGAGGGGGCGGACAGGGCTTACGCATGAACGCCAAAATCAATGCAATTTCGAAAGCTTGCCAGTCGGCGCTCGGGGTCGGAGTTCACGTTTGAGCGTGCGTTCGCCCAGAAACACGCTCAAGTGTGAACTCCAACGAGGCGCGAATCCAACTCATGCGTAGGCCTTAGGGTGGGGCGGAGGCGCAGCCTAGGGCCAATCGACATTCAGTTCAACCAGAGGAGCGCTGCGGCGAGGTGAAGG
>JAYPFK010000024.1:103697-109442 GCA_038126235.1 Verrucomicrobiales bacterium | reverse complement strand
TTACAAAACCGTTGCTCTACCACTGAGCTAAGCTGGCTTAAGTCGTTTCTTCCAGATGACCTGCAAACAGGCCGTGGTCGGGCTTGTTTTCGCCGGCTCCGACGTTTGTTGCCGCCTTGGACGCGGACTTGGCAACGGGATTGTCGGAACCCGGCGAATGGGCGGTTGGCACGGTGGGGGCAGGGTTAGTTGCGATCTCCACCGATTGGAATCGACGCGCCGATACTACGGTCTCGCAAAACTGGGTGACAAGCAGTTTTGCCGTTCAGGCCAGGACCTGCTTCACGACGTTTCCGTAGACATTGGTCAGGCGGAAATCACGGCCGGCGTAGCGGTAGGTGAGCCGGGTGTGGTCGAGGCCGAGCAGGTGGAGCATGGTGGCGTGAAGGTCGTGGAGATGGGTGGCGTTGTCCACGGCCTCGCCTCCGAATTCGTCGGTGGCGCCGTGGGCGATGCCGCCTTTGACGCCGCCGCCGGCCAACCACATGGTGTAGCCCTTGGAGTTGTGGTCGCGGCCGTCGTTGCGGCGTCCGTCCGGGGTGCGGCCGAATTCACCGCCCCAGACAACCAGCGTGTCCTTGAGCATGTCGCGCTGCTTGAGGTCGGCGAGCAGGGCGGCGATGGGCTTGTCGGTCTCGCCGCAGTTCTTGGTCAGCGCGCTCTGGAGATTGCGGTGCTGGTCCCAACTGGAGTGGCCGATTTCAATGAAGCGGACGCCGGCCTCGGCGAAGCGACGGGCCATGAGGCATTGGCGGCCGAAATTGTCGGTGAGTTTCCCGCCGATGCCGTACATGTCGCGCACGGAGGCGGGCTCGGAGGAAAGGTCCATGACCTCGGGGACGGCGGACTGCATGCGGAAGCCCAGCTCGTAGGATTCGATGACGCCCTCGATCTCAGGATTGTCCGGCTGTTTCGCGAGGAGGCCGCGGTTCATCGACTGCACCAGGTCGAGTTGACGGCGTTGAAGGTCGGGGTTCAGTTCGCCGTTCTTGAGGTTCTGCAGCCGCGCATCCTTGACTGCGGCGCCCTCGCGGCCGATCGCGGTTCCCTGATAATAGGCGGGAAGGAAGGCGCTGCCATAGTTCTGGTTGCCGCCGAGGCGGACGGGCGGGCTGATGGTGATGAAGCCCGGCAGGTTCTGGTTTTCCGTGCCGAGGCCGTAGACGGTCCACGCGCCGAGGGACGGGCGGACGAACTGGAAGTTCCCGGTGTGCAACTGCACGAAGGCCTGTGGATGGTTGGGCAGGTCGGTCTGCATGCCCCGCAGGAGGCAAAGGTCGTCCGCGTGGCGCGCGACATTCGGAAACAGATCGGAAATCTCCAGGCCGCTCTGGCCGCGCCGGTGAAACTCCCAGGGCGAGGCCTGGAATTTGGCGCCCTTGCGAAACGTGCTGTCCTCGCCGCCGCGCTTCTGGAGCTCGGGCTTGGGATCGAAGGTGTCCTGGTGAGCGGGACCGCCGCGCATGCAGAGGAAAATAACGCGCTTGGCGCGCGCCGCGAAGTGCGGGGGCTTCGGAACCAGGGGACTCTGGCTCGCGCCCTCCCCGGCGGAGCAGAGTCCGGAGAAGGCAAGGTAGCCAAAACCGGCGGAGGCCGACTGGAGCAGGCGGCGGCGGGATATCGGGGGAAATGCGTTGGCGTTCATGGAGTAAGGGAGGGCGTGAGCGGCGGTCAATTCAAGCTGCGGAATTCGGCGGAGGCAAACAGGGCCTGGCAGTAGGCGGACCAAGCGGCCTGTTCCGCAGCGTCCTGGTTTCCGGCGTTCATGGCGGCGCGGGTTTCCGCGATGTAGCGTTCGTCGCGACGGGATTCCTCGGCGGTGGGCCGGCGGTTCAGCACGCGGGCGTAGGCGGTTTGGACGCGCTGGTCGTCGTCGTCGTGATTTTCGATCAGCAGTTTCGCGAGGGCGCCGGACCGGCTTTGGGCGAAGCGGCTGTTCATCAGGAAGAGGGCCTGTGTGGGCACGGTGGTCGGATCCCGGCGTCCGACGACGAGGCTGGGCTCCGCGAAGTCGAACACCTTGAACATCTCGGGCAGTTCGTCGCGCACCACGGGCAGGTAGACGCTGCGTTTGCGGGTATCATTCTCCGAGACGCTGACGCGCAGTTTGCGGCCGATATCGCCCTCCTTGTCGGCCATGAGCGACGCCACGCCGGGCGCGCGGTCCAGTTCGCCGCTGGCGGCGAGCATGCCGTCGCGGATGGCCTCGGCTTCCAGTCGCTTGGGGTTCATCCGCCAGACGAGGAAGTTGTCCGGATCCTCGGCGGAGTTTGCGGCGTCGGGCGCGACGCCGAGTTGGTAGGTCCGGCTGAGCATGATCTCGCGGATCGTCCGCTTGACGGACCATTGGTTGTCGATGAGGCGAAGCGCGAGGAAATCCAGCAGTTCCGGGTGTGAAGGCGGTTCGCCGGTCGTTCCAAAGTTGTCGACCGTGCGCACAAGTCCGCGGCCGAAGAGATGTTGCCAGATGCGGTTGGCCATGACGCGGGCCGTGAGCGGGTTCTCGGGGCTTGCGATCCAGTCGGCGAGCTGAAGGCGGCCGCTCTGCTCGTCGGGGATTCTCGGGGCGGCGTCACGGGCAAGAACCGTCAGGAATCCGCGGGGGACGGTTTCGCCGCGTTTGTCCTCCTCGCCGCGGATGCGGATGGCGCAGTCGCCGGGCCTGTCCGAATCCCGCACTCCCATGGCGAATTCGGTCGGCCGCGAGTCGCGGGCCCTCAAGGGCTCGATCTGTTTGCGCAACGCCGACAGGCGCGCTTCCTGAGCCTTGGACTCCTTCTGTTTCTTGCCTTTCTTTTTCTTGCCTTTGCCCTGTTTTGCGAGGCGGTTCTTGAGTTCACTGTATTGTCGGGTCAGCCGTTTGAGCTGCGCCTCCTCCTTCGGGGAGAGGGCATCCGGTCGGTCGGGGAGTTCGCCGATGGGAAGGAGGGTTGAGGGACGGCGGTTGCCGTTGGTCTTCTTCGTGCCGTAGTAGGTGCGAGAACTCTCGAAGACGCCGGCGAGCGAATAGTAATCCCGGGTCGGAACGGGATCGAACTTGTGGTCGTGGCAGCGCGCACAACTGACAGTCAGGCCGAGAAAGGCGCGGGTGGTGACGTCGATCTGATCGTCGATCAGGTCCATCTTGAATTTGGCGGCGCTGTTCTCGTTGTGGGACTTGGGACCGAAGGCGAGCGCCCCGGTGGCGATCAGCAGGCGGTCGCTTTCGGCCTGGTCTGCGGCAGGCAGGAGGTCGCCGGCGATCTGCTCACGGATGAAACGGTCATAGGGCAGGTCTCGGTTGAAGGCGTCGATCACGTAGTCCCGATAACGCCAGGCGGCGGGGTAGGCGAAGTTGCGCTCCTTGCCGCTGGATTCGGCGTAGCGGACGACGTCCAGCCAGTGTCTGCCCCACCGTTCGCCGAAGGCGGGCGAATCGAGCAGGCGATCGACGGTCTTTTCGAACGCCTTGGGTGAGGCATCCTTCAGGAAGGCGTCCAACTCTTCGGGGCTGGGCGGCAGGCCGGTGAGATCGTACCAGGCGCGCCGCAGCAGCGCCGCCTTTTCGGCGTCAGCGACCGGATGCAGCCCCTTGGCTTCAAGCGTCGCGAGGACGTGACGGTCAATGTCCGTGCGGGGCCAGGCGCGATTCTTGGTCGTCGGGGCCTTGCGCCGCTCCGGTTGCTTGAACGCCCAGAATTCGCGGGCCTTGTCGAAGTCGATCTCGCGGAGGATGAGGTCGGCCTTCTCGGCCTTGCGGGGATCGGGCGCGCCCATGCGGATCCACTTCTCGAGGTCGGCTATGACATCGTCGGGCAGCCGGTATTTGGGCGGCATTTCGAGGTCTTCGTGGCGGACGGCCTCGACGAGGAGGCTTTGTTTGAGGTTGCCGGGAACGACGGCGTGGCCGGAGTCCCCTCCGCGTCGAATGCCTTCACGGGTGTCGAGCGTGAGGCCGCCCTTGTCCTTGCCTCGATCGATGGAATGACATTCGTAGCAGTGCTTGACCAGGACCGGTCGGACCTTTTTCTCAAAGAAGGCCAGCTGTTCAGAGGTGGGTTCGCCCTCGGCGGCGGCGAGGGCGACGAGGCCGATAGCGGAGAGCAGGAGAAATCCCGCGCTCGAAAGAACCCGGCGTGAGGGGACAAAGGGGGTGTTCAAGATGCCATGATGTATCAGAATCCGTGAGAGCCGCGCAAGTGGTAGGTGAGAGGGGCTCAAGGCTTGCCAATGAATGCCGCGCCGGCGGCAAAGGGGGCGAACTGTCCGCGGTGAACCGCGCGGGAAGGGGGCTTCCCGTCTCTTTTCAGTCGGAAGAAACCAGGCTGAAGGCGCGGGATCTTCTGTTGGCGTCACTTCCGTGAAGCGGCGCTCCTGTCCTCCGTCTTCCCTTCCAGTTCCTTCAACGCCGTTTCGCAATCGGTCTTCACGGCCTCGAAGTCGCTGAAGTGGCTGAGGACCTTGCGGTATTGGTGGGCGGCATTATCGCGGTCGGCGATCTTCTCGTAGTATTGCCCCAGGCGGTAGTGGGTGATCGCCATGTTCTCCCGCACGCGGTTGAAGCGGGCAATCATCGCGAGATAGCTGCGGATTGTTATCTCCGGATCCTGGCCGCTTTCCTCCTCGAAGAGGGCCTGACCGAAGGGGGAGACGAACTGACCGGTGTCCGGGAAGGGTTCGGGAGCGAAAGGTTGTCCGGGGCGTCCGGAGCCGCCGCGAAATCCTCCGCGTCTGCCGCCGGGAGGCGGAGCGCCGCCGCGCAACCGGCGGTCGAATTCGGGGCGCATGCCGGCGCCATTTCCGTTGTCGGTCCTGTCTCGGGAGGGACGGGGTGCTGGGCGGGGCGGCGGATCAGATTCGCCAATCTTCACCAGGGTCCGATCGAGCAATCGGATCATCTCCGGGGCGGAAAGGTCCTTGAGCTGTTTTTCGGGGCCGAACTGCGTCCGCATCTCCTCCCGCAGGCTTTCCAATTCGCGGGGCGGGAGATTCTCCGGGCGCAGACCGCGCAGCAGGGAGTCCTTGAGCGCGTCCAGCGTCGGGCCGTCGGGGTGGGTGGCTTCGGCGTCCGGGGCGGGCTTCGGCGCCGCCGGAGGCTCAGGTGGAGCGGGTGGTTTCTTGCCGTCCGCGCTGAAAACAAGCATGGGAGCCGCCAACAAGGCGGCTCCCATCGTGAGGGTTCTGAATCGTTGTTTCATGGGGTCACCGGTCTCCGCGCTCTGGCGGGCCGTCGGGGCCGGGGTGGGGGCGGCCGCCGTGCTGAGGCGGTCCCATTCTGTGGTTGCCGCCGCGTGCCCAAGGCGGACCGAATTCACCCCCGCGACCGCCGCGACCCTGTTGAGGGCTGAAGCCGCCACGCATCCTGGGCGGACCAAAGTTGCCGCCGCGGCCACCGCGCTGCATGTCGGGATGACCGCCGCGACCCTGCCTCTGGCCGAATTCGCCGCGCATCCAGGGCGGGCCGAACTCGCCGCCGCGACCGCCGCGCTGCATGTCGGGACGACCGCCGCGACCCTGCTTCTGGCCGAATCCGCCGCGCATCCAAGGCGGGCCAAACTCGCCGCCACGACCGCCGCGCTGCATGTCGGGACGACCGCCGCGACCCTGCTTCTGGCCGAAACCGCCGCGCATCCAAGGCGGGCCAAACTCGCCGCCGCGTCCGCCGCGCTGCATGTCGGGACGACCGCCGCGACCCTGCTTCTGGCCGAAGCCGCCGCGCATCCAGGGCGGGCCGAACTCGCCGCCGCGACCGCCGCGCTGCATGTC
>JAYPFK010000024.1:0-103597 GCA_038126235.1 Verrucomicrobiales bacterium | reverse complement strand
CGCCGCGCATCCAGGGCGGGCCGAACTCGCCGCCGCGACCGCCGCGCTGCATGTCGGGACGACCGCCGCGACCCTGCTTCTGGCCGAATTCGCCGCGCATCCAGGGCGGGCTGAACTCGCCGCCGCGACCGCGACGCTGCATGCCGGGATGTCCTCCTCGTCCCGGCTTCTCACCGGAATCGCCGCGCATCCAAGGCGGGCCAAAGTCGCCGCGAGGGCCGCCGGGACCGCGCATGCCCGGGCCGCGTCCAGATCCGTCGCGTCCGCCTTCGCGGGCCTGCGGGCCGCGGGAGGGACCGTCGTTCCTTCTCGCCGCCGGAGCGGGGCCGCGCCGCGGTTGTTCGCCGTCCTTTCGCGCTTCGGGGCCGCGACCGCCACGAGGCGGAGCGGCTTCGCGCTTCCGACCTTCGTCGTGACCGCGTTCGCGGGCCTCGCCCTTGGGCCGTCCGCGTTCCGGTTGCTTGTCTCCGTCGCGCTCTTCCGCGGCGACGCCGATGGAGCCGCACGCGAGCATGGTCGCGAAGGCCAAGGTGAGTTTCTTTTTCATGATGTCTTTCCTTTCACTGAGGTTTGCAATCGTCATGTGCGAGGTAAGACGCGGCGGGTTTCAGGAAAGTTTGTCCCTTCTTTGTAACATGGGATTTGGAGCTTGTTTGGGATCAGGCGCATTCTCCCCCCGCTTCCGGCAGTTCCATCCGGTATCCCACTCCATGCACCGTCTTGATCCACTCCGGGCTGTCCGGGTCGTTCTCGATCTTCTGACGGAGGCTGACCACGTGCTTGTCCACGGTGCGGGTGACGGGGTAGGCGGTGTAGCCCCAGACGACATCCAGGAAGCGTTCCCGGGAGACGGGTTCGCCCGGAGTTTCGAGCAGAAGACGCAGCATGCCGAACTCCTTCACCGTCAGGGCGACCTCCCCGTCAGCCTTCCAGACCCGTTGCTGGGTGAAGTCGATCTTCACGTCGGAGAACTCGACCACGGTCAATTCCCGCTCCTTGCGCTCGACGCGGCGCAGCAGCGCGCGCACGCGCGCCAGCATCTCGTCGCGGCTGAAGGGCTTGGCCAGGTAGTCGTCCGCGCCGGCGTCGAGGCCCTTGACCTTGTCGTCCACGCTGCCCTTGGCGGTCAGCATCAGGATGGGGACGGTCCGCCCGAGGCGGCGCAGTTCGGCGCAGACCTCGAAGCCGCTCAGCTTCGGCATCATCACGTCGAGGAGGATGAGATCGGGCTCCTCCTTGAGGGCGCGTTCGAGGCCCTGTTCGCCGTCGTTGGCGATGAGGACGCGGTAGCCGTGGCGCTCCAGCGCGTTGTTGAGGACGTTGCGCATCGCCAGTTCGTCCTCGACGATCAGGATCCGCGCGCCCGGACGTTGCGGGTCGGTGTGGTCGGTCGTGTTCGCTTCCGTGCTCATGGTCAAAGGTCCGCTTCGTGGGAGGTCGCCGAGGATTGTCCCACAGGCAGGAGGATTTCAAAGCAACTTCCTCGGCCTTCCGCGCCGGTCACGCGGACGGTTCCGTCGTGGGCGTCGATGGCGTGCTTCACGATCGCAAGGCCCAGTCCCGTGCCCTTGGTCTCGCGGCGCAGTTCCGAGCCGAGTCGGTGGAACCGTTCAAACACCTTCTCCCGGTCCGCCGGGGGAATCCCGGGCCCCTGGTCGCGCACGGTCAAGCGCACTCGGTCGCCATCGTAGACGAGGGCGACCGTCACCAGGCCGTCCGAGGGCGAATGCTTGATGGCATTGTCGATGAGGTTGACGAGCGAGCCTTGGATTGCGCGCGAATCGGCCGTCACCGGAACGGCCTCGCCCTCCGCGAGCGTCTCCAACCGGACGCCGTGCTCGTTCGCGTAGGCCTCCAGCGATTTCACGGTCTGTTCGACCAGGATGGAGAAGTCTGTCGGCTCGAACTCGTATTCCTTGGCACCGCGTTCGATGCGCGAGTAGTCGAGGATGTTCTCGATCAGCGCGGTCAATCGACGGCATTCCTTGACGATGAACTCGTGGTATTCGCGGCTTTGCTCCGGATCGTCCGCTCCCAGGTCGCGCAGTTCCTCGGCCATCAGGCTGACCGAGGCGATGGGAGTGCGCAGTTCGTGGGAGACGCTGGAGACGAAGTTGGACTTCATCTCGCCCAGCGCGATCTGGTTCTGGAACGACCGCCAGGCCGCGAAAAAACCGATCAGCACCGCCACGACGGAAAACCCGATCAAGGCCCCGAACTTCCGCGAACGCGCCTCCTGGTTTTGATAGAACGCAGCCGGATCGCGCAGCGCCGCCTCCACGGACAGGCCGGGCATGACGGTCGAGTCCGCGTGAGCGACGGCGCTTTCGCCTGAGAAGCTCCCCATCGGGGTCAGCGTCCGGCCGGCAAAGTCCACGCCGATCGTGAAGTCGTCCGACGAGGAGTGGCGGGCGATGGCTTCGGTGAGCGGTTGTTGGATGCGCGAAGCGGTCTGGGCGATCAGCCAGCGGGAGCCCCCGGCTCCCTCGACCGGCCGGACGAACCAGAATTGCCCGGGTTGGAATTCCAGCCACATCGCGTGTGGGGGAGTTCCATCCGCCCTGCGCGCGGCATAAAGCTCGTGAAGCCGGCGCGCGTCGAGTTCCGCCTGCCAGCGACGCCGCCATTCGAAGGAGCCTGGCGCCCGCGTTCGCTCGGACTGGGTGACCGATCTTCCGGCGCTGTCCGAGAAATCGAGTTCCGCGGAACGGACCTCGTTCAGGATCCAGTCGGTCAACCAGGACGGGCGTTCTAAGGCGTCACGGGCGATGGCGGCGGCCATGGCGCGCACGCGTTCTTCGGCGTCAAATCCTGCAACATCGCCCGCCGCCAGTTGCAGCAGGCGTATCCGCGCGAGCAAGCCCAGATCCAGTCCTGTCTCGCCGCGCACGCCGGAGTGGTTGTTCACGACCTTCTCCAGAACCTCCCGCGCCTCCTCCGGCCAGTGCATGCGCATCAGCGAGGAGGCCACCCGGACGTTTGCGATCGCGACAAAGCGCTCCGGCGGTTCGAGCGCGATGAACTCGTCGAACAGGCGGATGCTTTCGCGATCATTCCGCAACAGGAGGCTTGCGGAATTCGCCTGGTCCCACAGGGCGCGGGACTTCGGCGGCAGGACGCTGAAGTCCAAGGGCTCATGCGGGAAACGGCGGTCGACCGGTGGCGGAAAGACGAGTTCGCCCTCGTTGTCGATCTCGCAGGCCAGCGTCATCGACTCGCCGGTGAAGGCGTTCAGAACCAGGTCGTGTTTGTCCGCGTCAGGACGAGAGAAATCCAGCCCGGCGACCACTTCGTTGAAGGCGGCGGGCAGGGTTGTGTCCGCCAGGTTTCTGGCCAGGGCATGAGCGGCCTCCGTCGCGTCGAGTCGTGCGAGCGCCCGATCCTTGCGGAGGGAGTGCAGACCCACACCCGCCAGCAGGATCGCCGGCAGCACGATCAACAGGCCCTGCCACAGGAATGTGGGGCGGCGCGCGGGGTTGGTCGCATTCATGGCTTCGGGTTCAGGTCAGCGATTCCGATCGGTCGCGGCCGGGAGACTCGCCGGTCAATGGACAAATGGAAATCCCCTTCTTTTAACCGATTGACGGAACGAGGTTGTCCGGTTTTTGTTACGCGCGAATCCCGAGTCGGTTTGCCACTACGCTGCACCAATCATGGCGCCTATTCGGGCAAGAATTGCAAAGTCGGACTTTCATGCCCGATTACGATGGCGCGAAATCGGGCTGCTTGAAGGCGCCCTCCAGAAGTCATGAACAACCCGTACAATTACACGAACGAAGATTTCGACCGCTCTCCGCTGATGTTCTACTACGAGGTGACGCAGGCCTGCGACCTCGTCTGCGCGCACTGTCGCGCTTCGGCGCAGGAGGAGGCCCACCCTGACGAGCTTTCCACCGAGCAGTCCAAGGAACTCATCAACCAGGCTGCCAGCTTCCCGCGCAAACCGATCATCGTGCTGACCGGGGGGGATCCCCTGAAGCGCCGGGATATCTACGAGTTGATCACCCACGCGAGAGAGCAGGGGCTGGAGGTCGCCTTGACGCCCTCGGCGACCCCGTTGGCCACCCGTGAGGCGTTGGCGAAGGCCAAGGACGCCGGCATCCGTCGCCTCGGCATCAGCCTGGACGGCCCTGACGCCGAAACCCACGACTCGTTCCGCGGCTGGAGCGGCAGCTTCGAGCGGACCATGCAGATCCTGGACGACGCGGCCGACCTGGGACTTGGCGTCCAGATCAACACTTCGATCACCAAGCGCAACCTGGACAAGGTTGACGCCATGGCGGACCTGTTGGCCAAGCGCACCATCGCCATGTGGTCTGTCTTCTTCCTGGTTCCGGTGGGACGGGGCACGGCTTTGGAACGGATTTCCGGCGAGGAATGCGAGGCCTTGTTCGCCAAGCTGTGGCAGCACGCGCAGAAGCAGCCGTATGCCGTCAAGACCACCGAAGCGCCGCATTACCGTCGGTATGTCCTGCAGCAGGCCGGCGATCCCTTGGCGGGGCCGAAGGGCCACCCGGGCGGCAGTCGTGACGCCGGTCATCGCGCCCCGCTCGGCGTGCGCGACGGCAAGGGCATCATGTTCGTCAGCTACAACGGTGAGATCTACCCCGCCGGATTCCTCCCTGTGGTCTGTGGGAAATTTCCCGAGAATTCCGTGGTCGACACCTACCAGAACCACCCGACGTTCCTGGCATTGCGCGATCCGGATCAATTCAAGGGCAAGTGCGGGCGGTGCGAATACCACCACACCTGCGGCGGCAGCCGTTCCCGCGCCTACGCCGTCACCGGCGACATGTTGGAATCCGAGCCGGACTGCGTCTATCAGCCGGAGCCCAAAGAGGAGCCCGCGGCTGTATAACGTCAGGAAGCCGCGGGAACGCGCCGAGGCGCACGTCAGACGCGGGAGTTCCAGCGGAAGGGATGACGATTGCTGAACAAGGATTGTCGATTCTTGACTGAGAGCCCGACCGGCAAGGTCCGCCAGCAATCAGCCATCGAGGTCCTGTTTCGGGTTCCGGAGCGCTGGACGTTCGCCTGCTTGTCCCCTCCGCCGCCCTTCCGCCCGATACAGCCGTCCGTCGGCAATTGAGGGTTTGACGTTCATTCGCGAACGTTGAACGTTCGCTCCCATGCCTCATCTCCGCCATTCGCGCTTCCCGGAACGACGCACGCTGCTCCGAACCCTCGCCTTCCTGCTCTTCTCACTGTGGCCGTTCCTGGCCCCGGCCGCCGGGTTGACGCTCAATCGCAAAGATGTCGGCTACCGGGGCGTCTGGTACATGAACCAGCCCTCCGGCGACGAGTATGTCTACAAGTACAGCGGCGGACTCGGCACCTACTGCGCCAAGCACAAGCCCTTCGCCATCTACCGCAAGGAGGTCGACAAGACCTTCTTTTGCTACGGCGGCACGACGATCGACGACAACCGCCACCTCATGCACATGGTCTCCTACTTCGATCACAAGACCGGCACGGTTCCGCGTCCCACCATCCTGCTGGACAAACGCACCAACGACGCGCACGACAACCCCGTCATTTCCATCGACGACGCCGGTTTCATCTGGATTTTCTCCACCTCCCACGGAACGTCCCGCCCCTCCTATATCCACCGCAGCCGCAAGCCCTACGACATCGACGCGTTCGACCTCGTTCCTGCCACGCGGATCGATAATGACAAACGCGTCCCGATCACGAACTTCTCCTACATGCAGGCGTGGCGCGTGAAGGAGCGGGGCTTCATCTGTTTCTTCACCCGCTACAAGTATCCGGCGGCCCGCACGATCTGTTGCATGACCAGCCCGGACGGCGTGAGCTGGAGCGAATGGAAACGCATCGCTGCCATCGAGCACGGCCATTACCAGATCAGCGCCGCTGCCGCGGACCGCGCCGGCTCGGCCTTCAACTTCCATCCCAAGCCCAAGGGCCTGAACTGGCGGTCCAATCTCTACTACGTCGAGACCCGGGACTTCGGCGAAACCTGGCGAACCGTGGACGGCAAGCCGCTCAAGCTGCCGCTGACCACGGAGAAGAACGCGGCGCTGGTCCGCGACTATCGCTCCGAGGGGCTGAATGTATACCTGAAGGACATCCGCTACGATGAGCAGGGCCGGCCGGTCATTCTCTACATCACCAGCAAGGGCTACGAATCCGGGCCCAAGAACAATCCCCGCACCTGGACCGTCGCCAGGTGGACGGGCAAGAAATGGGAATTCCTGCCGGTCGCCGCCTCGGACAACAATTACGACATGGGCTCCCTCTGGGTGGAGCCGGACGGGAAGATGCAGGTCATCGGTCCGACCCAGACCGGTCCCCAACCCTTCAATCCTGGCGGCGAGGTCGCCTTGTGGCGCAGCGCGGACGGCGGAGCCAGTTGGAGCATGACCAAGCAGCTCACCGCCGGCAGCGAACGCAACCACACCTATGTCCGCCGCTCGCTCGACGGGCATCCCGATTTCGCCGCCATCTGGGCCGACGGCCACGGCCGCCAGCCGTCTGAGTCCACTCTCTACTTTTGCGATCACGAGGGAACGGTTTACGAGCTGCCCCGGACCATGGAGGGCGAGACGGCGCGACCGCGCGTGGTGAAGCCCGCCCCCAAGACGAAGTGATCAGTTTTCAGCGGTCTGCATTCAGAACCGGACCTTCGCCAGCCGTCCATTGAATGCTGAATGCTCCGTTTCAGCGCGTTCCCTCCTTGTCCGAATGCCGCCTTGGCATTGCGCCTCCCTGCCACGCTTGGCTAGATTTGCGCCATGAACAACGGCCCCGGCAGTGTGCAGATCGTCGACCGTCTTTCTGCCGTTGAGGCGATCAAGCGATTGAACGAGGAGGATCTGCTTTTCCTCAACCGGCTCATCATCGAGCGATTCAACCTCTTCCGGCAGGCCCGCAGCGCGGCTCAAATGACCCGTTTCACCGTCGAAGACGAGGCGGGGTTCACCTCCTCCGGCGTCGGAGTGATTCTTCACCGCAACGGTCTCCAGCCTCGACAGTCATGAACCCCGAAATCAAGACCCTGGCTCCGAAACTCCTGGTCGGCCTGAGTCTGCGGATGTCTCTGGCCGTGAACCGGACGTCAGAATTGTGGCGGGCGTTCATGCCTCGAAGAAGCGAGATTCAAGGCCGGGTCGGGACGGACTTTATTTCCATGCAGCTTTACGACACGCCGGCCGCGAAGCGCTTCGAGCCCACCGCCGAGTTCACGAAATGGGCGGTCGTCGAGGTTGCCAATCACGATCACGTGCCGGCCGGCATGGAAGCGCGCATTCTGAACGGCGGGCTTTACGCCGTGTTTCATCACCAGGGTCCGGCGAGCGCCGCGCCACGGATCATGGGCCGCATCTTCGGCGAGTGGTTGCCGGCGTCAGACCACGAACTGGACGACCGCGAACACTTTGAAGTCCTTCCCGAGAACTACAGCCCGGTCGATCCTCAGGCGACCGAGGAGATCTGGATTCCCATCCGAGAAAGAGGCTCTCTGTAGGGCAGGCATCCCGCCTTTCCCCGGCAGATCGCATGGTTTTTGACCGAAGTTTCAGAGGAGGGATTATCGGCGTTTCTTGACCGGGCTAGCCGCTGCGGATGAAGGCAGCCGCGTTCTCCGCCGTCCGAATACACTTGTCGTGGCCGTCGGCGTTTTCCAAGAATCCGCGCGTGAGACACACCCGACACCACATCGTCGTCCTGGTCACCGCGCCCGATCTGAAAACCGCGAAGGAACTGGCGTCGTCCGTCCTGAAGGCCCGCCTCGCCGCCTGCGCCAACGTGATCCCGAAGGTCGAGTCCTTCTTCTGGTGGGAAGACAAACTGCAGAAGGCAGATGAGGCCCAGATTGTCTTCAAGACCACGACCGCCCGGATCGCGGAACTGGAGAAGCTCATCGGAGAAGCGCACCCCTACGACACGCCGGAGTTTCTCGTGCTCCCCACTCTGGGCGGCAGCGGCGACTACCTCGACTGGATCGACGCCTCCACGCGCCCGGAAGCCAAGGAGGAATAGTCCTATTTGGGATTTGGAGCTTGGAGTCCGGAACCTTGCTGGACGGCCTCTCCCATTCTCTCCCCCATCTTCGCGTAGAGTTCACAACGGTTGGCGGAGTTTCTGACCAGGTCTTCATCCAGCCGGATGCGGTTCTTTTCGAAGAGCAGCATCGTCGAGGAGCCGCCGAACTTGAAGAAGCCCTTCTCTTCGCCCTTCCCGACCGTGGCGTCGGGCTTGTAGGTGTATTCCATGGCGCCGACGCAGGTCGCGCCGATCTCCAGCATCAGGACCGTCCCGAAACGCTCGGATTCAATCCGGCAGATCGCCCGCTTGTTCTCTGAAAAGATCCGAATGTTCTGTCGCAACGCGATCGGGTTCACCGAATACAACGGGCCGTTGACGATCCGCGGCGTTGACGCTTTTCCGCCCACGGGGAAATGGTAGCGATGATAATCCACCGGGCACAGGCGCGACATCACCAGCGTTCCCTCGCGATAACGCGAAGCCAGTTCGGCGTCTTCGAGCAGTTCGCCGAGATCGAACATCCGCCCCTTGACGAAGATCCCGTCCGTCTCGGCGATGTTCTGGAATCCCAGATGGCGACCGTCCGCCGGAAATACCGCGAGGTCGTCCCCCTTCGCAATCGGACGGGCCTCGGGCTTCAGGCGGCGGTAGAAGAACTCATTGAACGTGGCGTAGCTGTCCGGCGCGTCGGCGAACTCGGAGACATCCACGCCGAACTGTTCGATGAAGGGCGCTACCTTCGCCCGGCTGGCCGGCTGGTCCATCCGGCGACCGTACCAGCGGGAGAAGAAACCGCGCTTCACGAACGCGTGGAGGGACAGCCGGCCGAGGGGATTGCCGTAGGTCCACTTGAGCCACTTGTCGCCGTAGACCGCCTCGGTTTCCAGTTGTCCGGAGCCGCGATTGAAGAACTGGATCGGATCGTCAGCCATCGCGTCAACCCGCCGCGGCGTTGTTCCGTCCGCCATCATCCGCCTTGGGTGAAAACGCCAAGAGGCACCAGCCGACGATCAAACTCACGCCCCCGATCGGCGTGATTGCGCCCAGCCAGCGGATGTTTGTCAACGAGAGCGCGTAGAGGGTTCCGGAGAAGATGGCGACGCCGATCAGGAAGCCCCACCAGGCGCCACGTTGAACGCGCGGCCGGTCGGCCACGATCCAGAGCATCAAGGCGTGGATGAAATGGTAGAAGACGGCTGTCTCCCAGGTGTCGACGCGGCCGTTGGCGTCCAGCGTCTTTTCCAGGCCATGTGCGCCGAAGGCCCCGAGGATCACCGCCAGGGCGCCCGTGACGGCCGAGATGCGCAGCATGGTCGTCCGGCTCATGGCTTCTCCGGTTTGGGCCGCCAGAGCACGAACACGTTGCCGACCATTCCGACCAGGGCGCTGCCGGTCTTCTCCGCAATCTGCGGCGCCAGTTCCTTCTTCTGTTCCTTGAACTCGTCGAACTTCCCCTTGACCAGTTCGTGGTCGGAGAGCGCGACATCGACGCTCTTGAGGAAGGCTTCGGTCATGCCGGCCTTGCCGAGTTTGACCAGGGGTTTGAGGCGTTGCGCGCGGCCTTTGAGACGTTTGCGCTCGGCGCTGGTGAGTTCAGGTTGCATGGGGCGCAAGGTTCTAGCGCAGAGGCTGGGCGCGCGAAAGGAATTTCAAGCGGCTTCAGGCGACGCCTGAGGTGGCGACCGAAGGATCGGGCGTCGCCTTCAAGACAACGTCGCGCAGGGCAAGCCGCTTGCGGGCGGCATCCGCCGCGCGGGTCCGGGGAGCCTTCCGCACAATCTCGCGCAGGATCTCCCAGGCCCGGTCGCTTCGACGGAGCTTCTTCGCATAGAGGTTGACCAGGCGGACGGCCAGTCGGCTCCAGCGCTCCCGGTTCATCCGCCAGGTGAGCATTTCTTCGTACTCCAGCGCGGCGGTAAGCGGGTTTCCGAGATCGCGCTCGTAGATTTCCGCGATCATGACCGCGGCGTGAACATCGCGCCGCTGCGCGTGAAGATGTTCGCGCAGGCGTTCGATCGCCGGGAGGGACAGGCCCTGTTCGCGCAGGGCGCGGGCTTCGTCGAAGGGGGACGGAGACGAAGGACGGTCGTTCATTTCAAACAAGGCGTTCATGGCCCGGTCGGCGAAGAACGCGCAGAAATCCCAAGCGAACAGAAGGGCCAGGGCCACGGCGGCGCTGAGAAACAGCCCGATGTATTTAAGCGTCCGGAACTCCGCGGCGTCGGCTTCCGTCGGTTCACCCGGCGCGGTTTCAACGGAAAGCCGGGACTGCGCCGCGTTTTCCTTGGCCGCGCTTTGCCGGAAGTCGTGGAAAGCGATGCCGGCGCAGAGAGCCAGCGCGAGGTAGGCGGCCGCCTTGGCGAAGAAGGGGAAAGGTTCCATGCGCCCTCCTCAAGCATGGACCCCGCCAGAGCGCGCGGCCCGTTCTGCCTAGGCCGAATGGCGCAGGCAGAATGGCCTAGGTCAAAATGCCGACCATTGCGGCGGTCAGGTAACTCGCCAGCACGCCGCCGATCATGGCCCGGAAGCCCAGTTGCGCCAGGTCCTTTCGTCGATCCGGCGCGAGCGCCCCGATGCCGCCCAGTTGGATTGCGACGCTGGCGAAGTTCGCAAAGCCGCAGAGCGCGTAGGTCGCCAGTGTCCGGCTGCGTTCCGCCAGCTCGACATCGGGCGGTTTGATCGCGAGGTATCCGATGAACTCGTTGAGCACGATCCGCTCGCCAAGAGCGCCCCCCACGACGACGCAATCGTTCCAAGGCACGCCGATGAGGTAGGCAAACGGCGCGTTCGCCCAGCCCAGCAGCTTCTGCAGTGTCACCGCGGAATCCGGATCGACTCCGAACAGCGTCTGCGCGCCGATCAACAGAAGATTCACGAGGGCCACGACGGCGGTGAAGCCGATCAGCATTGCGATCACGTTGATGCTGAGCTTCATCCCGTCGCTTGTGCCCTTGCAGAGGGCGTCGATCGCGTTGACCGTTTCCACCCTCACCTTGGCCGCGGCTCCGGCGGCGGTTGGACTCGCCTCCGTTTCGGGCAGCATGATCTTGGCGATCAGGAGCGCCGCCGGAGCGCTCATCACGGAGGCCGTGATCAGATGCCCCGCCTCGAAGCCGAGCCCGACATAGATTGCCAGGACGCCGCCCGCGATGGTTGCCATGCCGCCGGTCATCATGGCCATGATTTCGCTCCGGGTCATCGTGTCGAGGTAAGGTCTGACCAGCAGCGGGGCTTCGGTCTGCCCCATGAAGATGTTGCCGGCGGCCGCGAGGCTTTCGCTGCCGCTCAGCCCCATGGCCCGCTGCATCACCAACGCCAGGCCGCGGACGACCCGTTGCAGCACACCCCAGTGATAAAGCAGTGACGAAAGGGCGGACACGAGGATGATGGTCGCCGTGATGGTGACGGCCAGGACCACGGGATGGGAGGGGAACGCCGTCGCAACCAGGTCGCCGTCCGCGAGATGTCCGAACACGAGCAGCGCGCCTTCGTTGGCCACGTCCAGAAACGCCGTCACCCCGGCGTGGGCCTGCCGGAAAAGAGACGCGCCGACCGTCGTCTTCAGGATGAACACCCCGAACACCAGTTGCAGCCCAAGCCCGGCCAGGACGGTGCGCCACGGAAAGAGCCGACGGTTGGTGGAAAGCCCCCAGGCAATCGCGAGGAAACAGCACAAGCCCAGCAGGCTGACGAGCTTCAGCATGCGCGGACGTTAGGCAGGGGCGCCGGGGCCGGCAAGGCGATTGTCCCGGAGTCGCAGGCGCTAAGGCTGGACCGGAGCGATCCTGAAGAAGCTCTTTCCCTCGGCGTCAAGCAGGAGGCGTTCGGCCTGGTCGGGGAAGGCCACGTGGGACCAGGTCTTGAGATCGACGCTTTCCTCCACGGCTACGGGGCGCCCTTCGGCGAAAAACTCCAACCGGACGCGTCCGTCGGTCTGACGGTTGACGCCGAGGACGGGGCGCGTCGCGGTCTGGATCCCGTTCTGGGGGGTCCTCACGTGGGCGGAGGTGAAGAGGTTCGGGCCGACGTTGTCCAGTTGACAGGTGATCGAACAGTCGGCGTCACCGGATGCTTCGCGGTATTCCACAACGACCTTGCGCGTTTCTCCGGCGGAGAGAAACAGGGTGGCGGTGTGTGGTCCGGCTGAACCATTGACCCAGGCGTCAAGGATGGGCGCGTCGTCGATCAGGATGCGGACGCCGTCGTCGGCCGTCGCGGTGATGCTGTGATCCCCGGTCGCCGGCGCGGTGAAGACGCCGGTCCAGCGGACGCTGAAGCCATCCTCTGGGAGATTCGCGGAGGGCGCGGACGAGCCCCATTCGTGGTCGATCGCCGATTCCAGCGCGGTCTCAACGGGCACATCGAAGTCCTCGCCGTTGAAGTAGTGCGCGGCAAAACCGGCGACTTCCGCGGCAGGCTGCAGGGCCGTGATCCAAGCGCGGATCAGGTCCACGCCCTCGCGGTCCACCTGTTTCCGGCCGACGGGCGGCATGGGCGAGGTCGCGCCCGTGTCGATCCTGGCAATCAACTCGGATTCCGCGGGAGTTCCGGCGGCGACCACGCGTTCCCTTCCCTTGTCGCGGTTGGATCGGGTTAGAGCGTCCACCAGCCCTTGGAACACGGCTGGCGTTTCCAAGCGGGCGTCAAAGGTCGGCCCCCGGCCGCCGGGGCGGTGGCAGAAGGCGCAGTTGATGTCGAGGTAGGTCTTGATGCGGTCGGTCAGCGAGGCGGTGGGATCGTCGAGCCGGGCGAGGCGGCTCCAGTCGGTTGGATCGCCCCGATCTTCCAGAAAGACTCCCAGTTGGTCTTCCTCCCACTGCTCGATCTGGTTCGCGCCGCCGGGGAGTTCGAGGTTCAACTGGCGCACGCTCACGCCGAGGACGTGGCCGGCCGCGGCGTTGTGGCAGACGCGGCAGTCCGAGGGCGAGGGGAAATACCAATCCTGCGCGGCGTTCGGCGCGACGGGCATGCTCCGCTGCTCGGCGGCGAGGACGAGGTCGGCTTCGGACTGATCCTCGCGCCACCTGTAGGTGAAGCCGTAGACGCTCCCGGAGTCGTCAACGATCAGCAGGCGGGTTTCCAGTTTGCGGGTTGACTCGCCGGATTCGTCGGTGACGGGGAGGTCGAAGTGTTTCACGAAGGTTGTGCCGGGCGGAAACTCCCAGGCGTCCGTCCGTCTGATGCCGGCCCATTCGTCGGCGTCGTAGGGCGCGCCGTCGTTTGGAATGGCGACCCAGCGGCGCTTGACGGCCCCGTCACTCCAGAAGGGCTGGTTGACGTCGTAGGAAACGAATCCGGGAGCCGGGGTGAGCGTGGCGAGATCTAAAAAGACGCCGGCAGCGGAAAGCGTCGGGGGAAGGTTCGGCGGTTCCTGGTCCGCTAGCCGCAGTTTCCAGATGGCGCCGGGGGATCCCAGTTGCAGGCAATAGACCTCGCCGGCCGCATCGACGGCGAAACGGGACAGTCCCGTGAAGGTGGAGCCCTGTATCTGGGTCAGGAGTTCGGCCTGCCGTTTGGCGGGATCCTCGTCCAACGTCAGGCTCCAGATCCGGCCGCTGGCGTTGTCGCCGAAGATCAGTTTTCCGTTGAGCTGGGAGCGAAGATCGAGCCCACGGTAGACGGGGCCGCAGATCACCGCCCGATCGCCGCTTTCTCCGGTCGGGCCGTCGGTTCGGCGATAGGCGAACCACGGTTCCTGGAAGCCGTCGCCGGGCGGGTTTTCCGGAATGGACAGCGGCCCGGCTCCAGGGCCTTCTTGCGCGGCCCAGCCGTAGTTCTTCCCGCGCTTGATGCGGTTGATCTCGTCAAAAAGCGTGCTGCCGACATCGCCGCACCAGATGTCGCCGGTCAGGGAGTCGCAGACCAGGGTGTGCGGTGAGCGCAGGCCGACGGCAAAGAACTCCTCCAGCACACCGCCGTCCGGATCCAGGAACGGATTGTCGTCCGGAATCGCGTAGCCCGCGGTGACGCCGTTTCGCGGTTGTCGACGGATGGCATGCGAGCGGGTGGGATTGGAGTCGATGTCTATCCTCAGAACTCCGCTGTAGAGATTGTTATCGAGAATCTGGGTGTTCTCCCCGATGTAGGCCCCTTCATCACCCACGGCAAGGTAGAGGAAGCCGTCGAAGGGGTGGATGAACATGCCGCCCCCCTGATGCCAGACGCCGCGGTCGCGCTGCTCGATCAGGACAGTCTCGGATCCGGGCGCGACCTCCGCTGCGTCCGGCTTGAGTTCGAAGCGCGAAAGTCGGTTCATGGCATTTTCCCCGGTGAAGATGCCCGAGCCGTTGAATGATGGATCTGTCAGCGAATACTGATACCAGACGAAGATCGTGCGGCGGTTGGGGGAGTCTGGTGAACCGAATTCTGGATGCAGGACGACGGAGTAGAGTCCGCCCTCGTTTTGGGAGGCGGTGTGGGCCGAACAATCCAGCGCGATACGGACCTCCGACGATGCGCGGTCGGCGTCCAGCCAGTAGATGAAGCCCGGTTTCGAGGCGACCAGCCAGCCCTCGCCGTCCGGCAGTCCCACGAGATCCATGGGGTGGGGGATGCTCGCGTTTGGAAAAGCGTCCTCCAGCACGACGCGGGAAAACGCCGGACTTTCTGAAGGGTATTTCCCTCCCGCGTAGGGGGCGAATGGTTCCCGAACCGCCGCCTGTGAGGTTGTGATCCAAACGACAGCGAGTAACGCGACGAGGGCGTATCCTTCAAAACCACGGGTTCTTGGAAAGGCGCGTTCGGGAGTCATGGGCTGCCGACCAGAATAGCGTGGCCCGCCCGATTCTCCAGAGCGAAGGTCCCTCAGGCGGCTTCCGCCGGAGATTCGGGATCCAGTTCCTTTTCGACGGCGAACTGCCTCCGCACGGAGCCTAGCGGCGCTTGCGCCCAAGCGCGCTCGTGCAGGTAATAGACGACAAACTTCGCCACGAACTCCACCGCGCCGATCTGCAGGGCTGGCTTGATGTCGCCGGTCACGATCAGCGCAATCAGGATCGTGGTTCCCGTGGCCAACACACGCCACGTCAGTCCCTTCAACACGCTGCGCAGTCGGGATTCTCTCAGGTTGGTCGTCTCGTTCATGATCGAGAGAACTATCCAGTTAAACACAATCAAGTCAATCAGTTTAATAATGTATTCCTTGAAGAGAATGGATTGGAACGTGAATTTGGGTGTCGGGGTTGTGAAACCGGGCACAAAAAAGGTTTCAATTACCCGGTGAATGCTTACAATTCGCCGTTCCCATGGCAGTCAAGATCAAACCAGCGCCCAAGAGGAAACCCGCCTCCTCCAACCGCAAGGGCGTGCTCGGAGGCGGCAACTGGATCATCGATCAGGTCAAGATGATCGACGTGTATCCGGAACCCACGATGTTGGCCAACATCAGCGGCAAGGCGCAGCAGGGCACGGGCGGCGCGCCGTTCAATGTGCTGGTCGATCTGGCCAAGCTCGGGGCGAACTTTCCCCTGTTTGCGGCGGGCGCGATCGGCAAGGACGAGTTGGGCAGTGAGATCCTCGCCATCTGCAAGGAGAACAAGATCGACACCAAGAACCTGAAGCCCAGCAAGGACGCTCCGACCTCCTACACCGACGTCATGACGGAGACCAAGGGCGGCCGGCGGACCTTTTTCCACAATCGCGGCGCCAACGCGCTCTGGGACGGCGCGGGCCTGGATTTCAAGAAGCACAAGGCCCGGATCTTCCATCTTGGCTACCTCCTGCTGATGGACGCGCTGGACGCCAAGGATCGCAAGTACGGCACCAAGGCCGCGGCCCTGCTCGCCAAGGCCCAGGAGGCCGGCATGAAGACCAGCGTGGACGTCGTCAGCGAGGACAGCGACCGCTTTTCCACCATCGTGGCCCCGGCCTTGGCCCACACGGACTACTGCATCCTCAACGAGATCGAGGCCGGTCGCACCACC
Source organism: Verrucomicrobiales bacterium (assembly GCA_038126235.1). Classification (GTDB taxonomy): domain Bacteria; phylum Verrucomicrobiota; class Verrucomicrobiia; order Limisphaerales; family JAYPEY01; genus JAYPEY01. The sequence continues at coordinate 87,671 of JAYPFK010000024.1, read as the reverse complement.
GGCTTCAAGCTCCGTGAACCCTCCGGCGCGCTCGACACCGTTGCCGTGAAGCACTCCGCGGGCGCGCTGCTGCAGCTCGGCGTGGGCGAGTGCGTGGTGATCCACTTCCCCGAGGGCGGTTTCGCCCGGACTCGCGATGGCAAGGACTTCTGGCAAAGCTCCCTCAAGCTGCCGCAGAAATACATCGCCGGTTCCGCCGGAGCGGGTGACGCCTTCTGCGCCGGCGTGCTCTACGGCCTGCACGAGGAATGGGACCTGCAGAAGTGCCTCTTCACCGGCGTCTGCGTGGCGGCGGCCTCCCTCTCCGACGCGACCTGCACCGGCGGCGTCAAATCCCTCGCCAGCGCCGAGGCTCTCGCCAAGAAATACAAGCCCGGCAAACCGCTTGAGCCGGAATACTGAGGCGCAAGCGCAGGGGAGTTTGAGGTCGGAGGCTCCTTCCCCTTCAGTGTGGTTCGTGCAATCCGTGGTTGAACTCCGACCTCACTCGTAATCCCACTTCATGATCCACGGATCGTTCGTCTCCTTCTGGAACTGCTTCATCTTGGCGATGTATTCCTCCAGAACCTTGGCGTAGGCGGGGTCGTCGGCGAGGTTCTTGTATTCCTCGGGATTGGCCTCGATGTCGAAGAGCTCAAACTTCGGCCGGTGGATGTATTCCCCGACGGTCTTGCGTCCGTACAGGGCGTCCATGCCCTCCTTGTATTGAGCCTGCCAGGTGGGGGCGGCCCAGAGGTCGGAGGCGAAGGGGTAGGGGAGGGGGTGCGCGATGTTCCAGATCAGCTTGTACTTCCGGCCGCGGACCACGCGCATGGGGTAATACATCTGGATTTCGTGGAAGGTGTGCGAGGCGTTGATGCGGTCCCAGCCCTTGGGTTTCTCCTCGCCGAGGATGGGCAGGAAGGAACGTCCGTGAAACGGGTAGGGCGCGTTCTTGGCGTTCTTGCCGCGGCCGCGTTTGCGGGTGGCAAGATCGGTCGTCCGGTCGTCGCGATTGAACCCGCCGGCGAAATCCAGCAGCGTCGGGGTGATGTCGATGAAGCTGATCATCGCGTTGTTCTTGAAGCCCTTCTTCTTGAGGTAGGGATTGCGGACGATAAAGGGCACGCGCAGGCCGCCCTCGTAGACGGTGGTCTTGCCGCCGGGAAAGGCCATGCCGTGGTCGGAGGTGTAGAGGATCAGGGTGTCCTCCCACTTGCCGGACTTCTTCAGGATCTCCACCAGGCGGCCGAGTCCCTGGTCGATGCGCGAGACGGACTGGTAATATTGAGCGAGTTCCGCCCGGCAGGTCGGGGTGTCGGGCAGGAAGTAGGGGACGGTGACGTTCTTGGGATCGAAGAACACCTCGCTGACTCCGGGGTAGGCCTGCTTGTTGGGCTCGTTGCCGAAGCGGTCCGGGCCGTAGGGCAGCTCCGTCGCCTTGCCGCCGCCACGATGCGGGTCCGAGGTCGCGTAGTAGAGGAAGAAGGGCTTCTCCTCGTCGGCGTTGATGAACTTCTCGCAGTTGTTCGCCATCTCGACGGGGCTGCGGGAATTGCCGGGAATTTTCGTCTCGAAGAAGTAGACCTCCTCCGGGCCGTTGTGGTGCTTGCCGATGCGCGCGGTGCGATAGCCTTTCTTGGCCAGCAACACGGGCAGGGTCTGGACCCAGTCGTAGCTGCTGAACTTGTGGTAGCTGTGCAGATGGCCGTAGTGGCCGTTGGCGTGGTTGTGCAGGCCGGTCAATACGACCGAGCGGCTGGCGCTGCAACTCGCCGTGGTGCAGAAGGCGTCGGTGAACAACACGCCCTCGGCGGCGAGTTTGTCCATGTTCGGCGTGATCGCGGCCTTGTCGCCGTAGCAGCCCATGGTGGGGCTCTGGTCGTCGGTGATGAAGACAACGATGTTCTTCTTCGCGGCAAAGGCGGAGGCGGCGGTCAGCAGCAGGGCGAGGGAAACGGAAAACAGGCGGTTCATGGTCGGGGAGTCTTGCGCGATCAATCTGGTTTGGGGAGGGAAAAATCAGGGCTTCGCGTGAGTCACAGAGTTGGCCTCAATGGTGGGGCGAATTGTCCTCAGTGAGTCGCGCGGGGGCATGCACACATCGGCTCATTGAGGACAATTCGCCCTACCCGCCTTGCGGCCTTGGCGCTGTGCGGAAAACGACACAGGTCATGCGCGAAACCCGAGGGAAAAATGGGATGGGCTGCCTGGCGGGCGGATGAACCCGGTCATCCCAACCAGGCCTTCGATTTCGGTCAGTTCTGCGGCGCGCTCCGGAACATGGACGGGGGGAACTCCGCGGGCGCCGCGCCTTTGGGGTTGCGGAGATTGTTGCCGTGGCTGCGCTTGAAACCGAGCGACAGTGAAAGACCGTCGGTTTCCTTCAGGCGTCGACGCATGGCGGCGACGCGTTTCTGCTGGGCCGGATCGTGGATCAGGTTGCGGGTTTCGCGGGGATCGTCGCGCAGGTCGTAAAGTTCGTCGGTGTCCCAGACGCCGTGGTATTGGATCAGTTTGTAGCGGTCGGTGAGCAGAGCGAAGGTCGTGGGCGTCATGGGGAAGCTCGGTTCCCAGTAATACTCGTAGAGCAGGGAATCGCGCCAATCGAGGGCGGCGGCCTTTCCGTTGAGCAGACCGAGCAGGCTGCGGCCGTCCATGGTTCGGGGAATTTTTGCGCCGGCCAGTTCGATGAGCGTGGCCGCGAGGTCGATGTTGGCGACGAGCGCGTCGATTTGAAGCCCCGCCGGGATGAAGCCGGGAGCATGGAGCAGGAGGGGGATGCGGATGGATTCCTCGTAGGCGCAACGTTTGTCGATCAGCCCGTGCTCGCCCCAGAGGTGTCCGCCGTCGCTGGTGAAGACGATGAGCGTGTCGTGTTCGCGGCCGGTCTCCCGGAGCGCCTCGCGCACGCGGCCGACGCTGTCGTCGATGGACAGGATCATCTCGCAGTAATGCCGGTACATCTCGGCGACGGTTTGCCCCGAGCGCCCGTAGTAGGGGAAATCGACGCCATGCCAGCTGTTCCGCTGGTTCAGCGCCCACATCGGTCTCCCAGCGCGGTTTTCCGGCGTGTCTGCCATCGTCTCCGGCGGCGTGAATTTTCGGTCCCGATATCGGTCGCGATGACGGGGCGCGGGATCGTAGAGCCCGTGCACGCCCTTGTGCGAGAGATACAGCAGGAAGGGCTTCTCACCCGTCCGCCGGCGCAGCCAGTTTTCCGCATGATCAGACAGTTCGTCGGTCATGTATTTCGTGCGCGGGACCTTTTTTCCATCGATGTTCAGCGGTTCTTTTCCCGGGGCGTAGGTTCCCTGGCCGCGGAAGCTGACCCAGTGATCGAAGCCGGGGCGGGGCGCGTCGCTCGAACCGCCCATGTGCCACTTGCCGATGAAGGCGGTCTCGTAGCCGCGCTCCCGCAGCAGGGTGGGAAAGGTCACCGTCCCCGGCCGCATGAGGTTGGCGTTGTCGACGACCCCGTGGCGATGCATGTACTGGCCGGTCAGGAAACTCGCCCGCGCCGGCGAGCACAGGGAGGTGGTGACGAAGGCGTTCCGGAACCGCGCGCCTTCCGCCGCCAGGGCATCGATGTTCGGCGTTTCAATGAAGGGGTGGCCCGCGAAGCCAAAGACGTCGTGGCGCAGGTCATCGATCAGGAAGAACACGATGTTCCGCGGCGCGGCCTTGTCTGCGGCGTAGCCGGGAACGGCGAGGAGGCAGAGAAGCGCGGCAAGTCCGGGGACAGACCGGAGCCGCTGTGAGGGAATCATGCCGAAGACCATGGAAGTCGGCGCAACGTCCGGTCAACGAGATTTGTTCCTTGGTCTCGGGAGCCTGTCCGTCCGGAGGACTAATTCGGGCAAGAGTGGGTCTTAACGGCTCCGCTTTCCAGTTCAGTAGATTCTTGATTTAAATGGAACTCCCAGTTCCTGGAGGCCTTTGCACATCCGGTCAAAGTTGGCTTGGCCAAGCGTATGCAGGATCGGGGTCAGCGTCTCCTGTCCATCGGCGATTTCGACCAGGTTGAGTTCGCAACGAGGGGAATCACCTCCCTCGAAACAGTCGAACGCGATGAAAAACGTCCCTGTTTCATCCAGCGGGAAGTTCTTTCTGATCCGGGGGAGATCCATTCGTTTTCCGGTGGTATCGACCACCAGGTGGGGGCGGAGGTCTTCAAGCAGTTTGTTCCACTCGCGAATTACCAGGAAGGTCATCAAGAGGCAGACGGCCAAGACGAAAATGTCGGCGAACCACCGATGCTCGAAGGAAGGAATGGAATGGCAGATGAAGCCCAGAAAGGCGCCGAGAGGCCATATAAGAAGATGCCAGAGTAGCTTGTTGGGAGCGGGCACGATGGACCAAGAGCGCTTTGTGCGGACGATCTTCCACCTGTCGAGGTTGTCGTAGCTGGTGTGGTTCCCCTCCATCTTGTCGGGCGATTCACCCCAGTTTCGCCCAGAGGGTCTGGAGCATGGTGAGGCAGTCGGCGGCGGGGGGGCGGCCGGCGTAGGCGTAGCCGGAGTAGAGGCGGGTGAGTTGGCCGGCCTCGTGGGCGAGTTCGGGGACAAAGGCGCCGAGGCTGCGGGCGAACTCGATCGGCGTCTGGTCGGGCGGGCGTTCGAGTTCGCGCTCCCTGGCCCAGGCCTGCAGCGCCTCGAAGGTGTAGCGCACGAGTTCCTCCGGCGGTTGGGACTGCGCGGCGCCGGTGGCGAAGGGATTGGCAAAGGCGGCGAAGTGCGGCAGTTCCGGGGTCTCTTCTTCCTCCTCGGCTGGTCGGACCCGGCCGGGCTTCCGGCCGAAGAGCGCGAGGATGTTCGCCCAGAATTGGCGGAGGACGGCGAGGATCTCCTTGCGGTGGCGCCAGCCAAACCAGATTGCCCCACCGGCCAGCGCGGCGTAGATCAGCCATTTCACCAGGGAGCCGACCCATTCCATGGACGAGGCGTCTTCCTCCTCCGCTGCGGCGGATTCGTCCGGGACCTGCTCCATTTCGCCCATCTCTTCGGCCTGCGTCTCGGCGTCGGTGTTCTGGGAGTCGGGGTTTTCCTCGGGGCCGGTTTCGCTCTGGGGGGTGGTTTCGCCGCTCTCGCCGGTTTTGGGTTGGTCGCCCGTCTCTCCAGATTTGCCCTCGCCGGTCTGGCCTTCGCCTTCTCCTTTGCCTTGGGCGCTTTCCTTGCCGGAGGCGTCCTTTTTTTCGGGATCGGTCTGATCTGACGGATCGGACGGTTCCTTCTTATCTGTCGGATCTTTCTGGTCGCCCATCTCTTTGCCGGGCTCTTCGCCGTCCATGCCGGAGTCGCCCTGCTTTTCCTCGCCTTCGGTTCCGCCGGCGCCGTTTTCGCCATCGGGGTCGTCCTGGTCGCCCTCGCCGATCTTGCGGCCTTCCTCGTCCTCGACGCCCGCGTCCTTGAGGAAGGCCCATTCGGAAGCCTCCTGCGCGGCGTCGCTGACCTTGTCGACGAGCTGGGGCAGGGACATGGAGGCGTCGGGGCGGGGGAGAATGAGACAGGCGAGCAGGGTTGCGATGGTGATCCCGACGCCCAGCGTCACCCAGGAGCCGGTGACGCCGAGGGGCATCTTGAGCAGGCGTTGACGGAGGTAACGGCGCAGCCCGAGGAAGCTGGCGCAGAGCAGCAGGCCCAGCGCGGCGACGATGTAGATCATCAGGAAGATGAAGGCCGTGCGGCGTTCGCCGTCGCTGTCGTCCAGGCCGAGTTGGCCGAAGCCGAACACGGGCAGCGCGACCAGCGAGATCCAGACGATCCAGAGCCCGGGGGAGTGGGCCTTGCCCTTGCGCTCGGAGGTGTTGACGAAGAGTCGTTTCCAGAGCGGAACGCGGCCGGCGTCGTCTGCGGCGGATGGGGAATCGGAATCCTCGCTGCCGGAGGTTTCGGGCAGGTCCACCCCGGCGGCCTGCAGGAGCCCCTCGCCGGAGGCGTCCTCGTCTTCGTCGATCAGGGTGACGTCCCAGGTGAGCTTGTGGGTGGACCACCAGATCAGGGCGAGCAGGCCGATGGGGATCCAGACGAGGCCGAAGAACTTCATGATCCACATGCCGGTGGCGGCGGCGAGACCGAAGGCGTAGATCCCGGCGTAGGCCGAACCCTCCTGAACGGCGATGCGGCCGACGAGGACGGAGCCGATCACGAACCAGAACATCACCCAACGCAGGCGTGTGCCGATCCGACCGTCGAGGCTGTCGCCGACGAAGGCCTCCAGCAGGAAGAAAACAAGGCTGCCGACCATGGCCATGATCAGCAGCGGCGCGATGAGGATCGCGACGTAGTCGGCGAAGGTCTTCCTCAGTCTGGGTTTACCGGGGACCATGAGGGCGTTGACTTAGGAGAGGTCGAGAGCCTCGTTGGCAAGCGGAGTTCGTGGGCAAGGACTCCGCTTGGGAGGGGGAAGCTCGAAGCCCACGCCCCAAATCGGAGCGCGGCTGTGTCCCGTCTTCGGGGCCAGCCGCAGCAGCCTCCGATCAGGGGACGCTTGCAAGCGGACCGGGCTTTGGTTGTCGCCGCAGGCGCTGCGGCTGGTCTCCGACACAGCCGCGCTCCGGAAGCGCCCGGTCCGGTCCAGGGGCGCGATACGCGAGCATCGGAGCGGTTTCATGCCGCGCCGCTCATTTGTCCGCCGCCTTCTTTGGCGCAGGAGTCGCCTTTTTCGGCGCAGGAGCTGCGGCCTTTTTCGGCGCAGCGGTGGCGGCCTTGAGCTTGGACTCGATGGTCTCCAGTTGCTCCGTCAGTTTGCGCAGCTGCTTCTGGAGGTCGGAAACCTCGCCGCGGAGGGAGCCGAGGCTGGCGGAGGGCTTCTGTTCGGATTGAAGCTTGGCGATGGCGGCGTCCGCGGCCTTGGCGACGGCGTCCTTGTGTTCCTCGTCTTGGAACGATTGCAGCATGGCCAGGGCCTGCGTGTCGCCGAGGTCGCCCAAGGCCCGGATCGCGGCGGTCTGGACGGTCTCGATGGGGTGGTTGACGCGGGCGGCAATGAAGGTGCGGACGACGGTCTTCTCCTCATCGTTGCGCGCGAGGAAGGCGAGCGTTCCCAGCGCCGTGGCGAAACCGCGATGGGTGAACCGCTTCTCATGGTCGAGCAGTTCCTTGAGCAGCGGTCCGACGAAGCCCGGGTCGTCCTGGCTGCGCATGGCCGCGATCGCGGAATCGGCGATGACGTTGCGGTAGGAGTCGACGGTGATGAGCTTGGTCAGCAGGGCCTTGACGCCGGGCTTGGAGTATTTGCCGAGGGATCGAATGGCGTTGGCCCGGATGTCCGGGTTTTTCTCACGGACAACGATGCGGTCCAGCGCGTCGTGAGCCTCGTCGTTGTAGCTGCGGGCAATGCCTGAAACCACCGCCTGACGCACGCGGGCGTCGGACTGCTTGAGCGAGCCGGCCAAGGCGGCGAGGGAATCCTCGGTGCGTTGTCCGCCGAGGGCCTTGGCGGCCTCCAGTCGCACGCCGTGGAAGGCGTCGTTGTTGAGGGTCTGTTTCAGCAGGGCGACGGCTTCCCCGGTCTTCCTGCCGCCCAGTTGCTGCACGGCCAGCAGCCGGCCGATCATGTCGGACTTGTCGGCGAGTTGCGCCTTGAGCATGGGCATGGGGAGGTTGAAGGAGGTTTTCGCCAGCAGGGTGTAGTCGGGGTCGAAGCGCACGATCTCGGGGCGGGCCTTCAGGCGGACGTAGAAATCCTCGCGTTGCTGGGTGACGACAATGGCATGGTCGTGGACGGTTTCGCCGGACTTGAAGCGCAGGGTGACGGGGAACTGGAAGAGCAGGACATTGTCGCTCGTCTTCTGGGTCTGCTGGACGGAAACCTTGGCGAGCTTTGCGGTCTCGTCCCAGCTGTAGCTGACGGCGAGTTCCGGGTGGTGCGCGTGATAGACCCACTGGTTGAAGAAGCGGTCGAAGGAACGGCCGGACAGTTCCTCGATCACGGAATTGAGATCCTCGGTGACGACCGACTGGTGGCGGTGGCGCTGGAGGTAGGTCTTGATGCACTTGCGGAAAAGCTCTGGTCCGAGTTGGGAGCGGAGCATGTGCAGGACCCACGCTCCCTTGGGGTAGGCGAGATAGCCGTATTCGCGGAACTGGTCTTCCGGGTCGTTGAACTTCCGGGAGTGGATGGCCCGGGTGTCATTCTTCTTGGAGAGGATGCCGGCGGCGTTCTTGAACATGTCGTAACGCTGGGCGTCGGGGCCGTTCTTGTGCTCCTCGTAGAGCGATTCGTAGAAGGTGGCGAAGCCCTCGTTGAGCCAGAGGTGGCTCCAGTCCTTGCAGGTGACGAGGTCGCCGAACCACTGGTGCGCCATCTCGTGCGCATCGAGCGCCATGGAGGAGCGGAGGTTTTCACTCTCCGCCGAGAAGAGGGTGCGGGTGGTGAGCGTGGTGACGCTGGTGTTCTCCATGCCTCCCCACATGAAGCCGTGCACACAGACGTTGTAATACTTGTCCCAGGGATACGGGACGCCGATCTCCTTCTCGAAGAAGGCCATGATCGCCTTCGTGTCGCGGAAGGAGTTGGTCGCGACGGCGAATTCGCTGGGCGGGGTGTAGAGCGCCAGGGGAGTGTCCTTGTGCTTGTCCTCCAGTTTGCGGAAGTGACCCGCGACCAGCGAGATGAGGTAGTTCACATGCGGCTTGTCCTGTTTCCAGTGGAAGGCGACGAGGCCGTTGGCGTCGTTCGCCTTCTGGTTGAGCAGGCGGCCGTTGGAAAGGACGGTCATGCCGCGCGGGACGCGGCAGACGATCTCGGAGGTGAACTTCTCATTGGGAAAGTCATGGCTGGGAAACCAATGGCGGTGCATGTGCGGTTCGCCCTGGCTCCAGAGCTGGTCGTCGCCCTTCGGGTAGCCCATGGCCTCGGTGCGGAAGTAGAGGCCTTCCTTCGGTTCGGCGGTGTAGACGACGGTCACGCGGGCTTTCTGCCCGGGGCGGATGGGGCGTTTGAAGGTGATCACGATCTTGTCCAGCGTGGTCTGCCAGGCCTGGATCTCATGGTTGGAATCGATCTTGGAGACGTTCAGGTCGACGGCGTTGAGCGACAACTCGCGCAGCGGTTTGGCGATGGGCTGGAATTCCAATGTCGCGGACGCGGCGATGGAGCGACGTTTGAAATTCGGCGTCACGTCGAGCGCGAGGTTCAGGATGTCCACCAGGCGGTCGGGCGCGAAGTTCTGCTGGCCGGGAACCGAGCCTTCAAGGAAATGAAGGTGGCCGTGGGCGCAGGTGAAGGTCCGGGCGGCCTCATTGGCAAAGGCGGCGTTCCGGGATGCGGGAAGAAAAAGGGTCGCGGCGAGGAGCGCGGGTAGGAGGTGTCGTTTCATGGGACGCGAAATGCGGTTGTCGGATTGGGCGGGCAGAATGGCACGGGTGTGCCGGCCTTGGAAAGCCGGGAGCGGGGGAAAATGACGAAATACCCAAACACCCGATGACGAACGAAATCCACGTCCGACGGACGTCGTCCATTGGGTTCGGACTTCCCTGAGTCTGTCGTCATTCTCCGGGCGCCGCGCTCACGCGCAGGTTTCAAGTTGAGCCGCGCGGCCGATCGGCGGTAGATTCCGCGGCGTGAATCGGATGCTTGAAATGTTGTGGCGAGGGTTGGGGCGCGGTCTGGTCGCGTCCTTGGCGCTTGCCTGCGCCGCCGCCGGTTGCAAGACGGGCGGCGGGATGAATTGGGACAAGGAGGTCGGCGTGGCAACCTACGCGGACGCCGTGAGCCGGCTGGGGCAACCCGTGAGGGAGGGGGAGTTGAGCGACGGCAGTATCGTGACGCAATGGCTTTACCAGCGCGGCGAGGACCGGTTGGCCAACAAGATTCTCTATGGGAGCGGCCCTTCCGACATCAAGGATGGTCCCCGCATGTCGGACAAGTACCTCAACATGACCTTTGGTCCGGATCGCAAATTGAAGAGCTGGCGTTGGTCGTACAAGTAGATTTTCTTATTGTGCCCTTATGACGCTCCCCGTAAAACAGGGCTTCATCGCATGAACGTCAACGTCGGCATCTGGGACAAGGTCACTCAGACAATCGTCATCCTGATTGTCCTGTTCATGCTTGCGGGCATCGGCGTCTGGTATCTCCCCCTCATTCAGCAGAACAAGCGGATGCGGCAGGAGTTGATCGGGCTCGACAACGAGATCGCTCGCCAGACCGCCATCGCCGAACGCGCGAAGATCGAGATCGACGCGATCCAGTCGGATCCCAAGACGATCGAGCGTTTGGCGCGGGAGCGGTTGGGTTACGCCAAGCCCGGCGAGACGGTGATCCGCTTTCAGGCAACGGAGGAAAACTGAACCGCGGTTCGCGCGGTTCCGGGAGGCATTCAGTCAAGGGCTCCGGTCCTACACCGTCATGATCTCTTTTTCCTTCACCTCGAGGTGATGGTCGATCGCGGCGGTGTACTTGTCCGTCAACTTCTGGATTTCCTTCTCCCCCATGCCCAGTTCGTCCTCCGTGATGCCGCCGGCCTTCTGGTCCTTCTTGAGTTGATCGATGGCGTCGCGGCGGACGTGGCGGACGGCGACGCGTCCGTCCTCGGCCATCTTCTTGGCGAGCTTCACGAACTCGGTGCGGCGTTCCTCGCTGAGTTCGGGGATGACGATGCGGATGATCTTGCCGTCGATGGAGGGGTTCAGGCCGATGTTGGCGGCTTGGATGCCCTTCTCGATCGCGCTGAGAGTGCTGGCGTCCCAGGGTTGCACGACGATCATGCGCGGTTCGGGCGTGTTGATGCCGGCGACCTCCTTGAGTCGCATCGGGGAGCCGTAGGCCTCCACCATCACGTTCTCCACTAGGGCGGGCGAGGCCTTGCCCGTGCGCACCCCGGCGAACTCATGCTGCACGTGTTCCTCGCATTTCTGCATCTTTTCCTCGGCTTCCAACAATGTGTCGTCAACAGGCATGGGGCTTGTTTAGCAGATGGCCGGACGGTTGTGAAGGGGGAAGGCGGAGCCGGGCTCTTTCGGCGGACAGGAGCCAAGGGGGAAGGCCAAGGTCCGACGTTTGGCGTCGAAGGTTGAACTTCAAACGTCTCAGGCGGTCACCAGGGTGCCGACCTTCTGGCCGAGCACCACGCGCTTGATGTTATGGGGACTCGAAAGGTTGAAGACGACGATCGGCATGTTGTTGTCGAGGCACATGGAGAAGGCGGTGGCGTCCATGACCTTGAGCTGTTTTTGCAGGGCCTCGATGTAGCGGATCTTGGTGAAGCGTTTGGCGTCCTTGTGCTTCATCGGGTCCTTGTCGTAGATGCCGTCGACCTTGGTGGCCTTGAGGATGATGTCGGCGCCGATCTCGTTGGCGCGGAGGGCGGCGGTGGTGTCGGTGGACATGTAGGGGTTGCCGGTGCCGCCGCCGAAGATCACGACGCGGCCCTTCTCCAGGTGGCGCATGGCTCGGCGGCGGATGAAGGGTTCGGCCACGGCGGAAATGTGGAGGGCGCTTTGCACGCGGGTCTGGACGCCCTCCTTTTCCAAGGCGTCCTGCAGGGCGAGGGCGTTGATGATCGTGGCCAGCATGCCCATGTAATCACCGGTGGCGCGTTCGATGCCGCGTTCACTTCCCTGGAGTCCGCGGAAGATGTTGCCGCCGCCGACCACGACCACGATCTCGACGCCGAGGTCCCGGACCTCCCGGATCTGCAGGGCCATGTTCTGGAGGATCTCGGAGTCGATCCCGTAACCCTTGGCTCCGCCGAGGGCTTCGCCGCTGAGTTTGATCAGCACACGCTTGTAGACGGGCTTGCGGGAGGCGTTCTTCTTGGCGGCGGTCTTCTTTTTCATGGGGCAGGGGATGGGGCGACAGGGTTCCGGAAAATCAGGGAAACGGAAGGGCGGCAGCTGGGAAGCCGGACGCGAGTGGAGTCGAACCGCATAGACGCGCGTCGTTCTAGCGCCTGCGGTCGGGCGCGTCAACGCCACCGGGTTTTCATCCAGGGCTTTCGCATGAGTCACTGAGTTGGCCTCAATGGTGGGGCGAACGGTCCTCAGTGAGCCGCGCGGGGCATGCTAACGATGGCTCATTGGGGACAATTCGCCTCATCCGCCCTGCGACCTTGGTGTGATGTGGGCAACGACACAGGTCGTGCGTAAGCCCCGGTTTTTCATCGCTTGACCGGCGTTTGGCCGCTGTTACCTTCCCGCGACTTGCAGGACACGGTGTTTTGCGAGGAATCAACCCGCGGAACATCGATACCATGAAGCATTGGACACTGGCGGCCCTGGCCGCGATCGCGACGGTCTGCGCCGCCCACGCGGCGGAGCAGCCGAAACTTGAATCCCACGAACAAAAGGTCGGTTACCTGATCGGCCACAATATCGGCTCCGGCTTCCATCAGGACGAGGTGGAGTTGGACTTCGACGCCCTCATCGCCGGCCTCAAGGCGGGCATGGCGGGAACTCCCTTGCAGCTGACGCGCGAGCAGGCGATGGAGGTGCAGCAGGCTTTCCGGGCCCGGATGGAGGCGAAGGCGGAGGCCAAGTCCGCCAAGCTCGCCGAGGCCGGGAGGAAGTTCCTGGAGTCGAACAAGAAGCGGCCAGAGGTCAAGACCACGGCGAGCGGGCTGCAGTACGAGGTGCTGAAGAAAGGCTCTGGCAAGACGCCGACCAAGGACGACCAGGTCACGACGCATTACACCGGCACGCTGGTGGACGGCACGAAGTTTGACAGTTCCGTTGATCGCGGCCAGCCGGCCACCTTCCCGGTCGGCGGCGTGATCAAGGGCTGGACCGAGGCTCTCCAGTTGATGAAAGAGGGCGACAAGTGGAAGCTCTACATCCCCCACGAGCTCGCCTACGGAGCCCAGGGAAGCCCTCCCGCCATCCCGCCTGCGGCGGCCCTGATCTTTGAGATCGAGTTGATCAAGGTGAACTGACCGGCGGCGCCTCAGGCCGGATTTGAATTCAACGCGGCAGGCGGCTCGTTCGCCTGCCGCGTTTTTTTTGCGCCGTTCGACGAGGCGCGGGGCGGAGGAGCGATCCGCTCCGCCGTTTCGAGCGTTTCAGCGCGCGATCCGGGTATCCACGGCCAGGACGACTCCCGGTTGGCCGGTTTCCCAACCTTTCTTCGACACCAGGATGCCGCGCAGGCGGTTCAGTTGATCGGGAGTGTACTCCTCGGCCTCAAGCTTGAGGACGAAACCCTTGCCGGCCCGCTTCAGAACCTGCGGTTTGTCGGAGCTGACCTGACGGTCGTAATCGAAGAAGCGGATTTCGCCGGGGGAGGCGATTGCGGCGGGGGAGGTTGGAGTGATGTGGAGGGCGAGTTCGTCGCCGTCGGCGGAGCACGTGAGTTTCCAGGCGTCGCTTTGCTGTGGTTGTTGGGCGCGGACCCGATCGAAGGCCGACTTCAGCCGTTTGCGGAACCCGGGTTCGGCGGCGACCGGGAGGTTGAGCCGTAGTTCCTCGAAGCCCGGATGACATTGCCGACCGCAGCACATCCAACGGGCGTTGCCCTTGATGACGACCTGGTCGCCGGGTTTCAACGACTTGGGCGGGGTGATGTCGGCGAGAATCAAGGCCTCCTTCTCATAACCCCAGACGGTGTAGGCGGCCATGGTGGTGATTTGCGGAAGTTGCCATTGGAGCGGGCCGGCCTTGAAGCCTTCGGGGAGGCGCCAGTCCATGCTGGTGGCGAGGCCCACCGTGCCGGGGTTGCGCCAGTAGGTGTGGTAACCGGGCTTCATGCGTTGGCGGATGGCGACGGTGAAGGTCCGGCCGGGCGTAATGGCCTTCGCTTCGCTGACGAGATCGATGCGGATCGGGGATTTCGCGGGTTCGTCCGCGGCGGCGGCCAGCGGCAGGAAGGCAAGAGCGAATCGCGACAGGAAGGAGGAGCGGATGCGGTTCATGGCGGTGATTTCGATTCAGGAGGGAATGCGCGGGATGTTCAATGGCAAAAACGCGCGGGGTGAAAACAGGTTTCTGCCCCGCATGTTTTTGCCATTGCCGCTCCGGTTCCGGACACCGAGGGCTTGCGGATTTGCGTTCACGCCCGTTATATGCCGATCACCCGGCCGGAACCGCCGGACGCTCGAACGAAACCTTCATTCCCATGGAACACAAAGTCCTGATCGTCATTGGCGACGCCACCGAAACGGTGGACACCATGTATCCCTATTTCCGCCTGATCGAGGGCGGTTACACTCCCGTCCTGGCCGCGCCGGAGAAGCGCGAATACCAGATGGTCATGCACCAGGTGAAGCCTGGTTGGACCATCACCAAGGAATGGGAGGGCTATTCCATGCACGCGGACATCGCCTTCGCGGACATCAAGCCCGAGGAATACACCGGCATCTTCTTCAGCGGCGGTCGCGCGCCGGAATACATTCGCGATGACGAGGATCTGATTCGTGTGACCCAGTATTTCTTCGACAACAATCTCCCCATCGCCAGCGTCTGCCACGGCGTGGAGATCCCGGCGCGCGCGGGCCGCGTGAAGGGGCGCCGCATGGCGACGGTGCCGAAGTGCCAGTTCGACCTGGAGGTCTGCGGCGGAACCTTCGTCAACGAGGCGTGCGTCATCGACGGCAACCTGATCAGCGGCCGCACCTTCTGGGACCACGGCCACTACATCGGCCCGTGGATGAAGCTGCTCGACGAGGAACGCGCGAAGCGCGAGGCCGCCGAGGCGTGAGACTTGTCGGCGCCGAAGCCGGATCTGAAATTTGAGATCCCAGATTTGAGATCGTGAACTTCTGTTCCGCCGCGATCTGCCATTTGCCATGAGCCATCCGCAATTCAAACAAACCGTCGCGGTCGCGGCGGCCGGTCTCGCCTTCGCGGGGCTTGCCGGGGCGGCTCCGCTCGTCGTCGGCTACGAGCGTTTTCATTCCCAACCGTCCGCCGGTCTGATTGAGGCTGGCGAGCTGCTGATCGGCGAGTTGGGGTGCGTGAACTGCCACCAGGTCAGCGGCGATCTGACGGACCGGTTCACCACGCGGCAGGCGCCGGGGTTGGAAGGCATTGGCGCGCGGGTGAATTCCGGTTGGCTGAGGGAGTGGTTGCAGTCGCCGCATGCGTCGAAGGAAGGAACGGTCATGCCGGATCTGCTCGCCGGGGCGGGCGCAACGGAGCGGGCGAAGCTCTCCGGCGAGGCGGCGAATTTCCTGGCCTCGTTGAAAGGGGAGGCTCCCGGACTTTCCTCCAAGGACCGCGGCGCAGCGGATGCCGACGCGGGGCGCGAACTGTTTCACACGATCGGCTGCGTCGCCTGCCACGAGCCGGATCCGGAATATGCGCTGCCCAACGAGGCGGCGACGGCGGCAGCGGAGCCAGAGGTTCCGTCGGTCCCGCTGGAGCACGTGGGCGCGAAATACGATCTGGATGGATTGGCCGCCTTTCTGGGCGACCCTTTGAAGCATCGGCCGGCCGCGCGGATGCCGCGTATACCCACGACATTGGAGGAGCGCGTCAATCTCGCCGCCTATCTGCTCAAGGCGAATTCGTCGTCGGCCGCCCCGTTTCATCCGGATGCTTCAAAGATCAAAGTCGGCCGTGCTGCCTTCGCAAAGATCGGTTGCGTTTCCTGTCACGCGTTGAACGAGGGCGGGAAACCGGTTCAATCCGGGCTCAAGGCCAGGCCGTTGGAGGCGTTGGCCGATTCCCACGCCTGGGGCTGCCTCAGCTCGACGCCCATCGCCGGCGTTCCGTTTTACGACTTGAACGATCGTCAACGCGCCGCCCTGGCCGCCGCCTTGTTCAACCTTCCTTCCGCCAAACAGGTTTCCTTCGCGGAACGTTCCGGCAGATTGATGACTGCGTTGAACTGCTTCGCCTGCCACCAGCGCGATCAGCGGGGCGGTCCGGAGGATGGGCGGCGCCCGTACTTCCTCACCTCCGGGCAGGACCTGGAGGACGAGGGGCGTTTTCCTCCGACCCTGACCGGCGTCGGTCGCAAGCTGCGCGCGGACGCGATGCACAAGATCATTCGCGGCGACAGCTCGTTTCGCCCCTATATGACCACGCGCATGCCGGACTTCGGCGAGGCGCACGCGGGGGAATTGGTCGCGATGTTCCCCACGCTCGACATTCCCAAGGACGAGAAGCCCACGCCGCGCGAGGCGGAGGAAAACCAGGTCGGCCGCAACATGTGGGGCCGGGCCCTGCTGGGAGCGAAGGGGCTCAGTTGCATCGCCTGCCACCCCCTGAACGGCCACAAGTCGCTGGGCATTCAGGCGATGGATCTCGCCAACGCGACCCAACGCCTGCGACCGGAGTGGTTCCGCGATTACCTGATCGATCCCGCAAAATTCCGCCCAGGCACGCGCATGCCGGCCTTCTGGCCCGGCGGCAAGCCAATGCTCAAGGGCAACGGCGGCTCCACAGAACGCCAGATCGACAGTATCTGGGCCTACCTCGGCGAGATTGATCAAAGCCGCCTGCCCGAGGGGATGGAAAAGACCGGGAACTTCGAACTGAAGCCGAAGGAAAAGCCGATCGTGTTCCGCACCTTCATGGAGACAGCCGGGCTGCACGCCATCGCGGTCGGTTTCCCCGGGGGCGTCAACGCGGCCTTCGATTCGAAGAACGTCCATTGGTCGCTGTTCTGGCGCGGGAAGTTCCTCGACGCCGAAGGCACCTGGGACGATCGTTTCGCGCCGCTGGCCGCGCCGATGGGGGAAGCGGTGGTTCGGCCCGTCGCTTCATTCCCGTTCACGGCGGCCAAGGTCGAAGGCGGAGCAATCGTTGAAGCCGAGCCGCCTTCCTTCAAGGGGTTTCGGTTGGACGGCAAGGGCAACCCCACATTGATGTACAGTTTCGCGGGACTGGAATTCGAGGACACTTTGCATCCCTCGGCGGACGGAAAGTCGATACGGGAGACGATCGCGATACGCGGCCCGGATCGGATGTTCCTGAACTACCGATTCGGCGGGAAGTTAAAGCCGGTTGTCATTTCGCACAAACGCGCTGTGGTTGAGATGAAGGCTGACAATGGAGAGGTGTTCTATTCGGTCCACTGTGCCGTTCTCCCGCCGAACAACGCGACCACACTGATCCTCGAATGGAAATGGTGAACGACGCGCACAAGTCAGCGGTGAGTCTGGGTTCGGCCCGTTGGGCGTTGGTCCCAGGAGGTGCGGCGTGCGTCAGGGAGCGCCCCCTTCCCGTCCTTTGTCTTCTCCCACCACAAACCCGACCTTGAAATTGTTCTCGTGATACGACCGCCCCGTTTCATCCTGTTCATCGTGGCCGGCGCCGCCGTGGCGTTTGCCGGGAATGCAAATTCGGTTTTCGCGGGTTCGCCGCCCGCCGAATCCGACTACTACCGCCTCGTCACTTATCCGATTCCCGACGAACTGAAGCTGGAGGTCAGCGGCCTGGCCTTGCTGCCGGACGGGCGCATGGCCTGCGCGATCCGCAAGGGCGAGATCTGGATCATCGAGAACGCGGAGCAGGGGAATCCTGAGAGCGTCAGTTACAGACCTTTCGCCACCGGCCTGCACGAACCGCTCGGCCTGGCTTGGCGCGACGGCGCGTTGTACACGGTGCAGCGGACGGAGTTGACCAAGATCCGGGACGCCGACGGCGACGGCACGGCTGACGAGTACCTGACTGTCGCCAAGGGCTGGGGCGTCACGGGCAATTATCACGAGTACGCCTACGGTCCGCAGTTCGACCAGGAAGGCAACGCCTGGATCACCCTGAACTGCTCGATCGGCAAGGGCGTGGAAGCGAAGGACAACGCCTGGCGTGGATGGAGTCTGAAGGTCAAGCCGGACGGTTCGTGGGAGCCGGTCTCCGGGGGCTTTCGTTCGCCTTGCGGCATCGGAATGAACCTGGCGGGCGACATCTTCGCTACCGATCAGCAGGGGAACTGGTTTCCCACCTGCCCGCTGATTCACGTGCGCAAGGGAGCCTACCATGGTCACGCGGATTCCCTGAAGTTCTGCGACCTTCCCGGAGCCACTTTCAAGATCGCGGGCAAGGTCCCGCAGAAACTCACCGTGGCTGAGACCGCCAGGAAATTCCCTGAATACAAGCTGCCGCCCGTCTGGTTTCCCTATCGCAAAATGGGCATGAGCGCGACCGACGTGCTGTGCGACACGACCGACGGGAAGTTTGGTCCCTTTGCCGGGCAGATGTTCGTCGGCGAGTTCACCATGTCCTTCATGCTGCGCGCTTTCCTGGAGAAGGTGGACGGGGAATATCAGGGAGCCTGCTTCCGCTTCCGCGAGGGGCTGCAGTCCGCGGCGCTGCGCATGGAATGGGGGGGCGACGGCTCAATGTTCGTCGGACAGAGCAACCGGGGCTGGAATTCGTTGGGCGACCGCGCCTATGGGCTCCAGCGGTTGGTATGGACGGGGAAGACGCCTTTCGAGATCAAGGAGATGAAGGCCCGGCCCGACGGATTTGAGCTCGTCTTCACCGAGCCGGTCGATCCGAAGACAGGCGGCGACGTCGAGAACTACCAGATTTCCAGCTACACCTACGAACTGCACCAGAGCTATGGCTGCGAGGAACTTGACGTCAAGGACTGCAAGATCCGCTCCGCGACGGTGGCAAAAGACCGTCTGAGTGTCCGGCTGCGGGTCGATGGTTTGCGGGCCGGCTATGTGCATGAACTGCATGCCGCCGGCCTCAAATCTGCCTCAGGAGCGCCGATTTTGCATGAAATGGCGTGTTATACCTTGAACCGGATCCCTTCCCGGTAGTCCAAACGGGCGGTCCCTAAACGCGTGACAGACGCCCGATTCGTGTGATATTGACGGAGGTCGCGCGGCGGTCCGGTTTCGTCGGAACATGTCGCGAAATTCACATTCCATGAAGAAGCTCCACTTCATTGCCACAGCCTGCCTCGCCGGGTGCCTCCTTGCGGGATGCGGGGAGGAAGATACGAACGCCGTCGCCTTGGAACTTGAGGACAAGGTCCTGGAGGTCCCGGCCAACGACGGCGGCGGCCCGTCCAAGGTGGTCGATCCCAGCGCGCCACCTCCCATTCCGGAGGCTCCTCCCGTGCCGGGAACGGGCGCCCCGAAGAAGAACGAGGACGCCGGGATGGCGGAAATTCCCGCCGAGAAGGTGGAGGCCTCGGTCAACGCCAGCAAGGCGCAGGAAGGCGACGCGGGGCTGATCTACGCGATCCAGCAGGCGGTTGAGGGCTACTACGAGGTCAACAAGTCCCTCCCTCCGGACATCAGCGAACTGGTCAAGTCAGGCTTTCTGGCGACCTACCCCATCGCCCCCAAGGGAAAGAAAATCCGCATCAACGGCAAGACGCTCGAAGTGACGATCGAGGGAGCCTCCGAAGAGGACGCCGAATGAGGAATTCCACGCAATCACAGGCCATGAAAACCTTCGAGACCACCCTTCGCAACCGGCGCCGCATGGAACCGGGGTTCACCCTCATCGAGTTGCTGGTGACCATCGGCATCATCGCCATTCTGGCGGCGATTCTCCTGCCGGTGATCAGCAAGGCGATGAGCAAAGCCAGGACGGCCTCCTGCGCCTCCAATCTGAAACAGATCTACACGGCCGCCTTAACCTATTCCGGGGATAACGGCGACAAGTATCCGTTTGCCGTGATCCGTTGGCGGCCGGGCACCGCCAATACTTGGGACGATCTGCTTTACACTTATGTGGGCGGCGAGGCAAACGCCGCCCGCTACGAGAACCTCATCGGCTCCACGCCCCAGTTGGGACAGGGCGGGCCCGCCGGTCAGGACAAGCCCGGCAACGAGCTTCTGCGGTGCCCGTCCGACAAGGTGTTTCGTTCGGATACGCGGTTTCCCGGAGGAACCCGCAGCTATGTCATGCCGGCCCACGCGATGCATAACACCCCCGCCTGGGCGCCGAATCCCGGCCCCACCGGCTCGCACTGGCCTCCCTCGCCGGAGAATCTTACCGGCGTGGGATTGAACTGGGATGTTTCCGGCGGCCCCACGCCGACCTGGAACACCCGCGACCCGACCGGCGCCGGCGCTAGGATTCCCGGCTACCAGTTCGGCATCCACAAGAACCTGCTGCTGAAATCGGAGAACACCATCATGTTCACCGAACGCATCCGGCGGGAGATGCTTCAGGGATCCTTCCAGTATCAGACCATCAACCACGCCAACCAGCACGTCATCAACAACCAGAACCGGGACGACTACAACAACGTGCAGACCTACCATCTGGGCGGGTTCAACTACGTCATGGCCGATGGGCACGTGGAGTTCTGGACGCCCGAGGAATCCCTTGGCGAAGGCGTGAACACCTCCGTGCAGTCCGGCCCTTGGACCATCAAGGCGGACGACTGAACCGCGTTTGCGCGGTCAGAGCCCTGGGGGTTGCCCGCTTTTTTTCGCGACAGCGCGCCGCGCTGTCGCGTTTTTTTCGAGCGGGCAACATCCGGTTGGAAAAAAACTGAATTTTCAGGACACTCGCGATCTCCAACAGACCAATGACCTCCGACATGAAGAATAGGACATCCATTCTCGGCGCCGCGATCCTCGGCGCGCTGACTTTTTCCGCCACGGCCGGCGACTGGGCTCAATGGGGCGGCTCCGCCTACAAGAACCTCTACACCACGGACAAGGGGCTGCCGGTGAAGTTCAACCCCGGCGAGTTCAAGCGGCGTTCCGAGGAGATCGACATGGCCACCACCGAGGGTGTGGTCCGCGTGCTCAAGTTGGGCTCCTCCGCCTACGGCAACACCTCCGTCGCCGGCGGCAAGGTCTATGCCGGCACCAACAACGACACGCCCCGTGACGACCGGCATCAGGGCGACCGCGCCAACCTCTACTGCTTCGACGAGAAGACCGGCGAGTTCCTCTGGCAGTTCGTCAGCCCGAAGCTCGCCGCCGGCCAGGTCAGCGATTGGGAATACATCGGCCTCTGCTCTTCCGCCGCTGTCGAGGGCAACCGTGTCTATATCGTCGACAACCGCTGCAAGATCGTCTGCCTCGACACCGAGGGGCTCAAGGACGGCAACCAGGGATTTCAGGACGAGGGCAAATTCATGGCGGAGGAGGGCAAGCCGCCCATGAAGGTCGGCGACAAGGACGCGGACATCATCTGGGTCTACGACATGCGGGAGGAACTTGGCGTCTTCCCCCACAATGCCACCAGCAGCTCGGTCGTCATCGTGGGCGACGCCGTCTTCTGCACGACCTCCAACGGCCAGGACTGGTCCCACCTCAACATGCCCGCCCCGACCGCGCCCTGCCTGATCGCGCTGGACAAGAAAACCGGCGAACTCATCGGCGAGGAGGCCGAGGGCATCAGCAAGCGCACCTTCCACTGCAACTGGTCCTCACCCGGTTACGCCGAGGTGGACGGCAAGGGAATGGTCCTCTTCGGCGGGGGCGACGGCGTCCTCTACGCCTTCGATCCCAAGCCGGTGAAGGACAAGGACGGCATCGGCATTCTCAAGAAGCTCTGGAGCGTCGATTGCGTGCCCGCCAAGTACAAGAAGGACTCGAAGGGCAACCTGATCAAGTATCCGGACGCCGACGGTCCCAGCGAGATCATTTCCACCCCCGCCTTTCATGACGGGCGGGTCTACGTGGCCATCGGCCAGGACCCCGAACACAGCGAGGGCGTCGGCAATCTCGTCTGCGTGGACGCCAAGACAGGAAAGCAGCTCTGGAACTACGACAAGATCAACCGTTCCCTCTCCAGCGCGTCGGTTGATTCGACGACCGGCCTGCTCTTCATGGGCGACCACTCCGGCTTCATCTACTGCCTCGACGCCAAGACCGGCAAGGAACATTGGATCTACGACACCAAGGCCCACCTCTGGGGCTCCACGCTCGTCGGCGACGGCAAGGTCTACGTGGGCGATGAAGACGGCGACCTGTGCATCCTTCCGGCCAAGGCCGACTGGAACCCCAAGGATGATCCGATCCTGGAGGTCAACCTGCAGGGCCCGATCTATTCCTCGCCGATCTACGCCAACGGCCGGCTCTACGTGGCGACCCAGTCCCACCTCTACGTCATCGACGGAAAATAGGCCGCCGCGGACGGGGATGCGCCCGTCGCAGTGCGGGTGGGGCGAATTGTCCTCAATGAGCCGACGTGAGCATGTCCTTTGACGGCTCACTGAGGACAGTTCGTCCCACCGTTGATTCAGTCCTCGCGCAATTGTCCGTCACGGAGCCGCAGATGACGCTGCGCCATCGCCCCGATTTCCGGGTTGTGCGTGATGAGAACGATCGTCATGCCGTCGTCATGGAGGCCGCGGAAGACATCCATGATGTTCTCGCCGACCTGCGTGTCGAGGTTGCCGGTCGGTTCGTCGGCGAGGATGACATCGGGTTGCTTGACCATGGCGCGGGCGATGGCGACGCGTTGCTGTTCGCCTCCGGAGAGCTGTCCGGGACGATGGTTCATCCGCCCGCCCAGGCCGACCTTCTCCAATGCCGCCTTCGAGCGGGCTTTGGCGTCGGGCTCCCCGGCGTACATGAGCGGCAGGGAGACATTCT
This sequence comes from Verrucomicrobiales bacterium, assembly GCA_038126235.1. Taxonomy (GTDB): domain Bacteria; phylum Verrucomicrobiota; class Verrucomicrobiia; order Limisphaerales; family JAYPEY01; genus JAYPEY01. The sequence continues at coordinate 65,287 of JAYPFK010000024.1, read as the reverse complement.
CCAACGCGGTCTCGCGAAGCAGCAGGTTGAAGGATTGGAAGACGAAGCCGATGCGCTTGTTGCGCGTCATCGCGAGCTGACGGTCGGAGAACTTGAAGGTGTCCTCGCCGTCGAACAGGTAGCGTCCCTCGGTGGGGTGGTCGAGGCAGCCCAGGATGTGCAGGAGGGTGGACTTGCCGGAGCCCGACGGCCCCATGATGCTGACAAACTCTCCCCGATTCACCTCCAGCTTGACGTCGCGCAGGGCATGCACGCGCAGGGTCCCGTCCTGGTAGATCTTGTTGATGTTCTCGAGGTGGACGAGCGGCGGTTTGGGAGGGGAGGCGTTTGGCATGTCGGTTCTCGGTTGGGGGATCGTCTTCATTCCTGCCGCAATACCTGGACGGGGTCCAACGAGGCCGCGCGGAAGGCCGGCACAACCGTGGCCAGCGCTCCGATGCCCACCCCGAGGCCGAGCGCCAGCGCCATCTCGTGCGGCAGGAAGGCCGGCGGCCAGGAAAGGTAGCGCGCCTCCAGCAGATTGCCCGCGAACCGCGCGAGGAGGATCGCCAGTCCGCCCGCAAGCACGCTGAGGAGCACGTTCTCCAGCAGCAGTTGCCCGACAACCTGCAGCCGCCCGGCGCCCTCGGTGCGGCGGATGGCCAGTTCCCGGTAGCGCTCACGAATGGCCACCAGCGAGATGGTCAGGATCATGACGCCGGTGACGATCAGGATGATGATCCAGAGGATGCTGGCGATCTGGGTGGTGAAGTCGGCGCCATGGATCACGTTGTCCACCCACTGGCTGCGCGCCCAGGCCACGATCGCGAGGCCGCGCCGTTCCGACTCCCGCCGCAGGTCCTTGGCGGTCTGCTTGGGATCGCGCTCCTCCGGGACCTTGAGGACGACGCCGTGAATGGTCTCATGCTCGTCGTAAAAGTCTCCCGCGACATACATGCTCTTGAACTCCAGCGCTCGGTTCAACGTGGCGCGCGCGGCGCCGGCGAAGTCCATCTCGTCGAATTTCTGCCGGATCTCAAAGGGGTCCTTCAACACGCCGACGACCTCAAAGGCCCAGGTTTCGCCGGCAACCTCGACAAAAAGCTCGTGGCCGACGGCCCCGCCTTCCGGGAAGAACCGGCGCGCCACCCATTCGTCCAGCACGCACACGCCCGGCTCGCGCTCGTCGAAGAACCGGCCTTCGATCACCTCCAGCGGCGCGATCCGGCCCCAGGCGCTTGTGGTCGCCAGCATGAGAAACTCCTCGCTGCGCTGGTTCTCCAGGTTCACACCCACGGCCAGTTCCGCGCGGAAGGGGGCGAATTCCTTGCTGCCCGCCTCTTCCGCGATCCAGTCGGTGTCCTCCATCGCGAGCGGTTCAAGGATCAGGTTCTGCAGGTTGGGGACCATCTGGACGTTGACGACGTCCAGGCCCACGCGCTGCAGGTCGCGATAGACCTGCGCGTTGATCCCGGCGAGCACAGCCATGATGGTCATCACGCCCGACAACGCCACCGCCATGGCGACCAGCAACAACGCCGTCTGCAATGGCCGCCGCGTCAGGCCGCGCCCCGCGAAAACCAGTGTGGTGCGGAGGGAGGTCATCTCACTCGTAGCGAAGGATCTCCACCGGATCGACGCGCACGGCGCGCCAGGCCGGCAACAGTCCGCCGATCAGGCCGATGATGGCGACGACGGTCACAATGATCGCCGATTCCACCGGTGGGAAGGTCCAGTCCACCGTGCCCAGCGGTTCCAGCCAGACGCGGATCGCGGCGAGGCACAGGCCCAGCGGCACGCCGAGCACGCCGCCCACCGCGCAGATCGTCCCCGTCTCCACGATGAACTGCGCGCCGATGTGCCAACGCCGCGCACCCTCGACGCGTCGGATGGCGATCTCGCGCTGGCGTTCCACCACCGAGAGCACCATCAACGCGCAGACGATGCAGGCGCCGACCATGACCGCGAGCACGAAGACCACGCGGTTCAACTCGACCAGGGTGTCGAGTGTCCGGCCATAGAGGAAGGGGAGGACGGCGTTGGTGTAGATCACCGGCTGGAAGCCCGCCTCGATCAGGTCGCGTCGCAGCCGCTTGCGCAGGTCCAGGATGGCCTTGGGCTCCGCGCGCATCTCGATCACGTAGGGCTTGAACTCCGGGAAGACGGTGTGGGGCGCGATGAGATTCTCGCCTGTCCGCAATTCCTTCACCTGCCCGTCGTTGACGATCCCGATGTTGCGCTTCATCTCCTGGACAAAGCGACTCATCGGATGGCCGGACTCGTAGCCGAACTCGTCCATGTTCTCGGTCGCCGCATCCAGGGGCGCGACCACGCCGATCACCTCAAGTTTTCCGGCTCCGCCCATTTCGATCCGGTTCCCGACCGCGTCTCCCTCCGGAAAGAGCCGCGCCGCCGCCGCGTGCTCCAGCACGCACACCCGCGCCGCGGCCCGGACTTCTTCGGCGGTGAAGAAGCGTCCCTCGCGCAGTTTCATGGCCCGGCTGTCCAGGGCGTCGTGGCCGGTCACCAGGATGGGCGGAAGATCGGTGTCCGCGTATCCATAGACGCCCATGCCGGAGAGATGTCGCATTTCCGCGGCGTAACGGTCGCGCAGCCAGTCGGCGTCCTTCCATTCGAACGCCCGGTCGTCCTCAAACTTCTCCAGGGCGATCAGGATGCGGTCGGTGCCCTGGGCGGCGGCGTCTTCCTCGGCCTTCTTGAGGCTTCCGTGGATGACCGCCGCCGGAAACACGCCCAAAGCGGTTCCCCAGATCACCCCCTGCAGCACCAGCAGCGTGCGGACGGGATGCAGGGCGAGATGCCGCAACGCGTTGAGAATCAGACGACCGGTCATACGTCAACCGCCCGAACATGCCCGAAACCGCGGCGTTGGGGAACGGTTTTTCCTTGGGCTCTCCCCGTCCCGGATTTTCCTTTCCGTGCGCCGGGCTTCCCCGTTGAATCCGCCGATGCCTCGCGATTACCAGCTCAGACAGTTCCGTCCGCAGGTCGATCTCCAGATCGATTACGCGGGAGAACTGAACGAGCAGCAGCACGCGGCGGTGACGGCGCCTCCGGGGCCTTCCCTGGTGATCGCGGGCGCGGGTTCGGGCAAGACGCGCACGTTGACCTACCGCGTGGCCTATCTGATCGAGACGGGAACGCCGCCGGAGAACATCCTCCTGCTCACCTTCACCAACAAGGCCGCCCACGAGATGATGGGGCGCGTCCGGGAACTCCTCGGTTCCGACCTCGCCCGGCTTTGGGGCGGGACCTTTCATTCCATCGGCCATCGCCTGCTGCGTCGCAGCGCGGACCGGATCGGCTTCCGGCGGGATTTCACCATCCTGGACCGCGAGGATTCCAAGGATCTTCTGAAGGCCTGCATCGGCGCGTTGGAATACGACCCCAAGGAAACGCGCTTCCCCAAGCCGGATGTGCTCCAGAACGTGCTTTCCATGGCGGCGAACATGAGCCTGCCCATCCCGGAGTTGTTGGGGCGCCGCTACTCGAATTTCGCGCAGCTTGCCGAGCCCATCGAGCGTCTGGCGCAGCTTTACAGGGATCGCAAACGCGCGGCGAACGTGATGGATTTCGACGACCTGCTCACGCACTGGCATCGCCTGCTGAAGGAGGATCCGGAGGTCCGCGAACGCTGCCAGCGGCGCTTCAGGTTCATTCTGGTCGACGAGTATCAGGACACCAATGAACTGCAGGCCGAGTTGATCGACATGCTGGCGGGGCCGCCGCCCGGGGAGAACCGTCCGCCCAATGTCATGGTGGTGGGCGACGATTCGCAGAGCATCTACTCCTGGCGGGGAGCCGACTTCCGCAACATCCTCGACTTCCCGGAGAAATACACGGACGCCAGGACCTACAAGATCGAGATGAACTACCGCAGCACGCCGGAGATCCTCTCGGTGGCGAACGCGGTGATCCGGGCCAACGCGCTTCAATTCGAAAAGGAGCTGGCTCCCGCGCGCAGCGGCGGCCCCAAGCCCGTCCTGGTGGCCTGCGGCGACGGCAACGAACAGGCGGCCTTCGTCGCGCAGCGCGCCCTGGAGCTGCGGGAGGAGGGCGTTGAACTGAACCAGATGGCCGTGCTCTACCGGTCCCACTTCCACGCGTTGGAGCTGCAGCTGGAGCTGACCCGGCGCAACATCCCCTTTTCCATCACCAGCGGCATCCGCTTCTTCGAGCAGGCCCATGTGAAGGACGTCGCCGCCTATCTCAAGCTGGTCTGCAACCCGCTGGACGAGGTCTCCTTCAAGCGCGTCGCGCAGCTCCTGCCCGGCATCGGGGCCAAGGGCGCGGACAAGCTTTGGATGCTGTTTCACGAGGCGCGCGCCGGGCTGGCCTCCGGCGCCGATGAAACCGAGGTCGGCGATCCCGACTGGGACATCGACGACGACGAGCCAACCGCCGAAAGCTCCGACGGATCAGCCCGGGAGGCGGCTTCGGCCGAGGCTCAGATTGCGGCGGCGTTGCGCGTCGCGGGGGCGAAGGCGCCGAAGAAGGCGCAGTCGGCCTGGACGCAGCTTGCGGACACCATGGAGCAGTTGGAGGAGCCGGGCATGCGCGGGGCGCCTGCGGACATGATCCGGCTCGTGGTGGAGGCGGGCTATGAGGATTACGTGTCGAAGCAGTATGAAAACTACCGCAGCCGCCTGGACGATCTGGAGCAGTTGGCGGGGTTCGCCCGGCAATTTGACGACATCGAGGAGTTTCTCGGCCAGCTTGCGCTGTTGACCAATGTTGAAGCCGAAGCCCAGCAGGCCGCGGCGGACGACGAGCAGATCAAGCTCTCCACCATCCATCAGGCCAAGGGGCTGGAGTTCGATGTGGTCTTCTCGATCATGCTGTGCGACGGGCTGTTTCCCTCGGCGCGGTCGATCGAGGATCCGGACGGAGAGGAGGAGGAGCGGCGGCTTTTCTATGTCGCAGTGACGCGCGCGCGCAACGAGCTGTACCTGAGTTATCCGCTGATCCGGGCGGCTCAAGGTTACGGCGGGGACTACATGCAGTCGCCCTCGCGGTTCCTTGGCGAAATTCCGTCGGATCTGTTGGACGAATGGAATCTTCAGTCTGCCGGGGCGTATTACGACGACAGTTTCTGACGAGGGGAGTCCCGCGCCTTCACTGTCCCGGAGCCTGCAGCGTCCGGAGCAGGTAGAAGAGCACACCAAGCACGATCGGGACCAGAACGGCCAGAGCGATGAAGAAAAAGATGGCGGCGCGGGAACCTTTGACATGGCGCGGGGGGATGTCGATGAACAGGGGCATCGAACCCGGCTCCTCGTGTTCCTCGGCGTTCTTTCCGTCCGCTTTCCCGGTCTTTCCGGATTTGTCGGACGGCTCCTTCATGGGCGAATGCGGCGTTGCCGGCTTCAGAAGTAGGCGACGTATTGTCGTGACTTCAGACGGTCGATGTACTGTTGGTAGAACCGCGTCTGCTCCTCGGCCAGGAGGACTTTCTCGATTTCCTCCGACACGTCCGTCAAGGGCTTGGCCCCCTTGGGCTGGATGTCCTCGACCTTCATGATGAAGGCCGCTTCCGGAGTCTGGATCACCGCGCTGATTTCCCCCTTCTTGAGGGTGAAGGCGGTGTCGGCGAGATCCTTGCGCAACACGGACTTCTCGACCCAGCCCCAGTCGCCGCCCTTCGACGCCTGGGAGCCTTCGGAGTAGACGCGCGCCATCTCCTCGAATGAGGCTCCATCGTTCAGCTTGAGCAGGATCTCGCGGGCCATGCGCGCGGCGCGGTCGGGAGCCGCGCCCTCGGGTTGGTTGATCATGATCATGCGCAGCTTGACCTGCTCCTCCAGTTGGAAATCGTCCAGATGGGCGTCGTAGTAGTCCTGGATTTTCCGGGGAGAAATGATGATGTCCGACGACACCTTGATGTGCCGCATCTGTTGGACGATGATCAGCTCGCGCTCGTTTTCCTTGAATTTCTCGAAGGTGGTTCCCTGTGCGCGCAGGGTCTTGGCCAGGGTTTTGCGGTCCCCATACTGCTCGCGGATGCGCCGCTGGATGTGCTCCTCCACGACGGATTCCGGCAGCAGGTAACCCTCCGTGCGGTATTCGTGCAGGATCAGTTCGCGGGCGACGAGGTCGTCGATGACCTCCTTGGTCAGCTTGACCCGGTCGCGTTCAAGCTGCTCGGGGCTGACCCGTTGCGCCTGGCTCCGAAGGATGGGGTAAAGGATGTCCTGCACCTGCTGGTAGGTGATGACCTCCCGGTTCACCTTGGCGGCGATCCCGTTCACCACCGTGGTCGTCGGCGCGCCGCTTCCGGTCAAGGCCGTTCCCAATAACGCGATGCATGTCAATAAGGTAGGTTTCATCAAAAAATCGGCCGGAGTCTACGAGCGGTCCGGACGCGGGTCAAGGCGGCCGGCGATTGCGCGGTTGACGCTTTCCGTTGTTTTGCTAGTTTCCGCGCCCATGACTGGGAACAGCCCGCGATTTACCAGCTTTTCGGGCGGTCGATATTATCTCGGCCGCGTCGAATCGCGCGCCGGGCTGTGAGAGTTTTCCACCAACCCCAACCCCGACCGCGGTTTCCGACCGCGGTTTTTTTGTCCCCGCGAGCGGAGCCGGAAAGAAGATCATGATCATCGTCCTCAAGCCAGACACAAAGAAGAAAGACGAAACGGCCGTCCTGAAGGAGATCCGCAAGCTGGGCTACAAACCGCACATCATGCGCGGCGTCGAGCATGTGGTGATCGGGGCGATCGGCGACGAGCGCACGCACCACACCCTGGAGACGCTGACCACCTGGCCGCAGGTCCAGGACGTCATGCCGGTGCAGAAGAAATTCCAGCTGGTCAGCCGGCAGGCGCACCCCTCGAACTCCCGCGTCCGCGTGGGGCGGCACCAGATCGGCGGGAAGAAGGTCCAGGTCATGGCCGGACCGTGCTCCGTCGAGGGTGAGAAGCAGTTGATGAAGACGGCCGAGGCGGTCAAGAAGGCCGGCGCGACCGTCCTTCGCGGCGGCGCCTTCAAGCCCCGCACCTCCCCCTACGATTTCCAGGGCCTCGGCGAAAAGGGGCTCAAGCTTTTGGCCAAGGCGCGCAAGGAGTTCGACCTGCCGATCATCACCGAGATGCTCTCGCAGTCCCATGCCGACCTGATGGCCGAATACACGGACATCATCCAGATCGGCGCCCGCAACGCGCAGAACTTCCAGCTCATCATCGCCGCCGCCAAGACCGGCAAGCCCGTCCTGCTCAAGCGCGGCATGAGCATGCAGATCCAGGAATGGCTGCTGGCCGGCGAATACGTCCTCGCCAACGAGAACCCCAACCTGTTGTTCTGCGAGCGCGGCATCCGCACCTTCGAGAACTACACCCGCAACACGCTGGACCTCTCCACCGTGCCCATCGTCAAGAACGAGTCGCACTGCCCCATCGTCATCGACCCCAGCCAGGGTTGCGGCCGCTCGGACCTCGTGGTCTCCCTCTGCAAGGGTGCGGTCGCGATGGGCGCCGACGCGCTGCTCATCGAGGTGCACCCCAATCCCGCCGAGGCCTGGAGCGACGGAGCCCAGCAGCTCACCCTCGACGGCTTCGCGAAGCTCATGAAGGAGCTCAAGCCCTACGCCGAAGCCGCCGGACGGACGATCTGAGGCAGGCGACAGGGTGGGGCGAACTGTCCTCAGTGAGCCGCGCCAGGACATGCTCGCGTCGGCTCATTGGGACAATTCGTCCTACCGGCTTCGCCGGGAACGGAAAGGCGTTTGCGAATCCGCGTCAGCGTCAGTGACTGCGGCGCCGCAGTCCAGAACGCTGGCGCGCGCAACGTGATTCCGGGGTGATTCGGATGCCGTTCCCGTTCGCCCAAACTGTCCCGCCGATTCCACCCATCCCGAATCACGCCCCCGCGCCTTCCGCCCATTCCAGGCCGTGCGGAAGACCGGCGGTCGCGAATTCCACGTGGATGACGCGGCGGTGCGAGGGCGATTCCGACGCGTGTGAGGAATGCAGCGTCAACGGCCGCATCGCGACCACGTCGCCCCGCGCCACTTCGCAGGTGAAAACATCCGCGCCTTTCGCCCGGTTGGCGACCTGATCGGACGTGAGGACTCCGCCGGCGCGTGAGCCCGGAACGACGCGCAAGGCGCCGTTGGCGGCGTCGCAGTCGTCTAGGTGCAAGCGGAGCGTGATCAGGCCTTCCAGAATCTCCGGCGGCGGCTCCACGTGCGGGACGCCGTTCTTGACCGTCCATTTGTTGAAGCCGGCCGCGTCGCGTCGCTCCCTGACTGCGATGGTCAGGTCCTGATGCCAGGCAACGTCCCAGTTCGCGCCCGGGACCTTGTCGAAGAAAATCCCCCGGACGGGAAAGGCCGGCGCGCCGAGGAGTTCTTCGGCGAGTTCGGAAAAGGGGGAATCCGTGGCCAGGCGTTCCACCGAAGGCAGCAACCGCAGGAGATTCCGCGCCCCGTAGACCCGGCCGCCGCGCTGTTTGGTCTCGGGGCGGGCGGCGAGCAGCGGGAGATCAGCGATGAGAGAATCGACCCCGGCCGCTTCGATCACGCCGGGGAAGATCTGGAAACCGGAGTGGGTGAAGGGAGCCATGTCATCGGCCGCGAGCGCGATCTTGGCGAAGAACGGCGGATGAATGGAATGCAATTCGTCCCGTTGATTGGGGGGGGAGCCCAAGTTTGATCCCGTTGGGATTCCGTTTATCGATCATCATCCGCGAAATGCGACGGTCGCAGACACGCCGCTACATCAATCTCTGCTTTCTGAATACCGACCACTGAATACCGATTGCTCTCCCACTACTTCGCCTTCCCCGCGGTCATCCTCCGCGTGATGAAGGTGCGGACCTTGGCGATCTTGGTCTTGCCGAGCAGGGCGATGGCGTTCTTGGTGTCCTTGCCGACGAAGGGTTCCGCGGCGTACCAGTACATCAGCGGGAGGTTGTGGTCGTCGGCGTCCTCGGCGTGACTGAGGAGCGCGACGAGCGTGTCCTTGCGGCTGTCGACGGGGGTGCGCTGCATGGCGGCGGCGAGGTAAAGCCGGACGAAGGGCGACTTGTCCTCGGCCGCCATGCGGGCGAATTCCTTCAGCGCCGCGTCGCTGGGGTTCTCTTCCTCGCAGGCGAGTTGGATGGCCCAGGCGCGGACGTATTCGCTCTTGTGCTTCAGGAGTTTCAGGGTGTCCTCCCCGCTCACGCCGGTAGTGACGTGCAACGCCCAGAGGAGGCGCAACTGGCGGGTCACGTCGTTGGCGGGCAGCGCCCATTCGGGCCGGTTCAGCGCGATCTCGCGCGGGTCAAGACCGAGCATGGCCCGCAGGTGCAGGCGGACGGCGTCCTTGTCGAGGGAGCCAGCGGCCGCGCGTTCCTGGAGGACGCGGCGAGCGTGGCGCACGTGCCAGTCGTTGCGGTGAAGCAGACGCTGCACGAGTTCGAGATCCTTCAGCTTCTTCATGTCCACCTTCGTGGTCTTCGTGTTTCCGTAGACGACCTTGAAGACGCGGCCGTTGCTGCGGTCGTGGACGACGGGGTCGCGGCGGTGACATTGGTTCAGGTCGTACCAGTCGATCAGGAAGACGGAGCCGTCCTGGTCGTAGAGGAAGTTCACGATCTGGGAGGCCTTGTCGTTGAAGTTGATGAGATCCGCGCCGTGTTTGCCGAGATAGCCCGAGCCCTTGCGAACGGGGATGTCCGTGTTGATGCGGGCGCCGTGGATGTTGCCCATGTAGGCCTTGTCGCGATAGCTCTCCGGCCAACTGTCGCCGAGGTAGACCATCAGGCCGCAGTGGGCGTGGCCGCCGCCGACCTTGTCCGAGCGCGAGTTGCCTGCGTGCGGCCGGTCCCCGAGGTAGTGCAGGTGATCGGCGATGGTCTTGATGTCCTCGTAGATGTAGGGGCTGAAGTGCTTGCCGCCCTGGCGGTGATAGCGCGCGCCCTGGATCATGTGGAAGAAGTGCGGGATCACGCAGGCCTCGATGAGGCACTGCCCGTAATCGTTGAAATCGACGCCCCAGGGATTGCTGGTGCCGTAGGCGAAGACCTCGAACTTGTGTCGCGTGGGATGGTAGCGCCAGACGCCGGCGTTGATGGGCGTGCGCTGGTCGTCGGGCGTTCCAGGCTTCCCGACGCGCGAGTGGGTGAACACGCCGTGGCAGCCGTAGAGCCACCCGTCGGGTCCCCAGCAGAAGGTGTTCAACGTTTCGTGGGTGTCCTGGTAGCCCCAGCCGTCCAGCAGGATCTCGGGCTTGCCATCCGGCTTGTCGTCGCCGTTCCGGTCCGGGATGAACATGAAGTAGGGGGCCGCGCCGACGTAGACGCCGCCGAAGCCGACCTCGATGCCGCTGACGAGATTCAGGCCCTCCATGAACACGGTGCGCTTGTCGTGGACGCCGTCGCCGTTCGTGTCCTCCAGGATCAGGATGCGGTCCTTGCCGTTGCCTTCGGGCTGGCGGATTGGATAGGTGTAGGCCTCGGCGATCCAGAGGCGGCCGCGGTCGTCGATGCAGAAGGCAATGGGCTGCTTCACCTCGGGCTCATGGGCGAACATCGTCGCCTTGAAACCCTCGGGCAGGCCGATCTCCTTGATGGCGTCGGCAGGGGAGAGGCCGGCGTTCTTGACCACGTCCAACGGCGGCAGTTCCGGCGAGCCGCCCTTGTTTCCGATGATCGCCGCGGACTGGATGCTCGGGCGGGCGCGGTGGAAGCGGAAGTCGTCGAAGTTCACGTGGCCCCAGCCGCTGGTGTGTTCGTCGATGACGCGGACGCTGATCTCCTTGTCGCGCATCTTCCGGAGATCGACGACGGCGAGGAGCATGTTCTCGCGATTCCGGCCGCGCGCTGTGAAGAAGGCCTTGCCGGCCTTGCGGTCGATCAATTCCACGCGGGTCTCGGCATGGCTGCCGCCGCCGACGCGGAAGGTCGCCCAGTCGTGCGTGACCTTGAAGGGGACGGACTCGATCGTGCCGGTGGGCGTGTCTCGCAGGATCTCATAGCCGCCGAGCCAGTAGCGGCCCTGGAATTCGGCGCGCTTGTCTTTGCCGAAGGGGCGGTTCTGATCGATTTCGCCGAGGACGGGCTGCTTCTCGAAGGCGCGGCCGGCGGTGGTCCAGTCGGTGAGATCGCCGGTCTCAAAGTCGAGGTTCAGCGGCTTGCCGTCCTTGCCCTTGGGCAACTCGCCCTCGGAGCCGGCCGGCTTGGCGAAGGCGACGTTCGCCGGCTTGACCGCCTTGGCCGAGGGCGCGGCCGGTTTCGCCTGCGCAACCTGCTTGGGCGCGACGTAGACCTTGGGCTGGGCCTTTTCCCATTCCGCCTTGCTGACGGACTTGCGGGCGTGCGCGAAAACGTAGGTCCCCTTCTTGTTGCCGATGATCAGGTCTTCGAGTCCGTCGCCATTGAAGTCGGCCACGCCGATCTGGCGGCCGACACCGGAATCGTTGTCGATGAGATGGGGGACAAAATCCACCTTGCCGCCGTTGCGCGTAAGCCGGAACCAGTAGATGACGGGCGCGGCGCCGGGATCGGGATCGTGGGTCGGGCCGTGCGCCCAGAAGGTCTTGCCGGTGACAATGTCCTTCAGGCCGTCGCCGTCCACGTCGAACAACTCGACCGCGTGAAGCTGGGAGAACTGCACGCCGTACTTGTTCTCGCTCCGCTCCTTGTTCATGAAGATGTGCATCTTGAAGGTCGGGTGGCCGTCCTTGTCCTTCGCGGCGAGTTGCTCGTGCCAGGCGAGGCCGTAGCCATGCGCGGCGACGCTGGTGATGACGTCGTTGCGGCCGTCGCCGTTGACGTCGTAGACGAACATCTGCGCGCCGCCGCCGGGGCTGAACATCGCGGGATGCTGCGTCCATTTGCCGCCCTGCTTCGCCGGCTGTTCGAACCAGCCGCCCTTGAAAAGCACATCCTGTCGGCCGTCGCCGTTGACGTCGCCGATGCCCAGTCCGTGGGTGAAGCGGCCCCACTTGCCGCCCTCGGTGACGGCGTGAAATTTCCAGGGCTTCGTCGGGTTCTTGGGATCGGCGCCCGCGTAGCCGAAGTTGCCGTTGTTGTTGCAGATGATCTCGGGGTTCCCGTCGCCGGTGAGGTCGGCGAAGGTCGGCGATTCGTTGTCCACCTTGTCGAGAACGGTGTGGCGTTCCCAGAGCCGGTCGGCTCCCTTGGGATTCAGGTAGAGGTAGGCGGGCGTGCCGGGCAGGCCGTAGGTGAGGACGTCGTTCCAGCCGTCGCCGTTGAAGTCGTGCGCAAAGGCGAAGAAGTTGTCCGTGGAGTAGGCGTTGCGGTCGCCGAGCGCGCCGACAAAGCCGGGAATGGTCTTCTCCTTGCCGTCTTTCTGCTTGAGCTGGAAGGTGGTTGTGTCCGCGTAGATCTTGTGGCGTTTTTCGAAGGTCGGGGCCTCCCACCAATACGGGCCGCAGATGGCGTCGGCCTTGCCGTCGTTGTTCAGGTCGCCGAAGTTCGCGCCCTCGCTCCAGTAGTATTTGTCGAGGTGATGTTTCGCAAAGGTGTCGAGGGTGTGTTCGGAAGCGACGGCCGAGACGACGAAGGCGCACACGCCCAAGGCGGGGAGGATTCGGTTCATGGCGCACAGTGATACGCGCTGGGGCGTGGGCGTAAAGGCGGAATATCGACTGCTGAACGAGGATTGTTGATTATTGAAGTGGGAGGGGACACCAGAGCTGAGCGCGTTCCCGTAGGACAGGCATCCTGCCTGTCCCGAGCATGACCGTTTGCGAGCGAAGGCAGGCGGATGTGATGCGCGGGTTGGCCAGACCGGTTTTGGGCGGTTGTTTCAGATTGTCGACGCTGCGCCATGCCGGGGACAGGCTGGAAGCCTGTCCTACGAGAGAGCCATTCCCCACTCCGAAATCCGCATTCAATTCACGGCAGTTCCCGGATGTACACGTTCTTGAACCAAAGGTTGTTCCCATGATTTTGCAGCTCGATCTGGCCGGAGGGATAGATGGGTTTGTCGCGTTCCCAGTAGTTTTCCAGGACGGTGTTCTTCACGACGAGTTTCCCGTTGAGGAAGACGTGGCAGCGTTCGCCGGTCATGAGAATGCGGAAGGTGTTCCATTGGCCGATCGGGTTGTCGGCGACGACGAGGGGGATGCTGGGATTCTCAGGCTTCTTGTTGTTGAAGAGGCCGCCTGAGCCGACCTTGGTGTTGTCCTTCTTGCCGGTGAAAGGATCCCAGATCTGCACCTGCGGCGAGCCGCGCAGGTAGATGCCGCTGTCGCCGGCCTCCTTGATCTTCCAGTCCACGAGCAACTCGAAGTTCGCGTAGTCCTTCGCGGCGACGAGGCTCTGGCCCTTGCCGTCGAACTCGAGCGCGCCGCCCTTCGCCTGCCAGTGCTCCTTCATCGATGCGTCGGCGAGTTTCTGGGCTGCGGCGAGCTCTTCCTTCGACGCGGCGGCGCGCTTGGCGGGATTGGCCAGCGGTCCCTTGGGCAGGCCTTTCCAGCCGGAGAGGTCCTTGCCGTTGAACAGCGCGGTGAAGCCTGCGGGCGGGGTGTTGTCCGGCTGCGCGCGGGGGAACTCCATGATGCGGATCCTGCGAAACTCCACGTAATCGCCGTGACCGAGGAAGCCGATGTGCCCGCTCTCGCGCAGGATGCCCGGGTGCTTCATGAGCGTCTTGGGATCGGTGACGTCGTTGAGGTCGGCGTCGACGATGGTGTCGCCGTTGAGGATGACGCGGATCTTGCGGCCCATGGCGACGACTTCCTGGTAATTCCATTCGCCGGCCTCCTTGAGCGAGCCGCGCTTGGCGGGGACGACGTTGTAGATGGAGCCGTGATACTGCCAGGGCTGAAGGCGGGCCCACTTGGGATGGCGGTTGTCGAGGATCTGCAACTCCATGCCGACGTAGGCGGCGTCGCCTTCCTTCGGGGCGCGGATGCCGAGGCCGTTGTTCGCGCCGGGCGCGAGCTTGAACTCAAAGCGCAACACGAAGTCCGAATACTCCTTCTCGGTGATCAGCTTGCCGCCGCTGCCCTTGCCGCAGTAGATCGCGCCGTTCTTCACGCCGTAGCCCTCGCCGTGCTTGTCCGCGTGCTTCCAGCCTTTCAACGACTTGCCGTCAAACAGATCGACGAAGCCCTTTTCCGCGGCGGAGCCGGCGGTGACGGACAGGGAAAGGAGAAGGGCGGAAAGGGAGGAGGAGAACAGCCTGAAGGCGGGAGATTTCATCCGTCTTTGCTAATGGCTTGGGCGGAGAATGGAAACAGGTTTTTTGGCGTGACGAAGGGCGCCGTGGGGCGGGCCGTCATTGGAATGCGCTCAGACCGTTGCGGGCTGGACTGGCTCAACCCGTTTGCCTGCGATCGAACGAGGGACGGATCATTTCGCGAGGGCTCCCTGCCATCGGCGGGCGGCTTCAGGATCGCGTTTTCCCCACTCGCTGGAGATCAGGGAGATGGCGTTGGAACGCAGGGATTCGTCGCCGAGATCGGCGGCCCATGCGGCGGCGGAAGACGCATCCTGGTCCACCCAGCGATGCAGCGCATAGGTCAAAGCCTGGCTCCGCAGTTCGTTTCCAGGGAACTGGGCGGCCCACTCGGCGGCGGCGGCCGGATTGGAATTGGCCACGATCTTCGAGGTCTTCAGATAGACGCCATCACGGAACTCCGATGGCTCCAACTGCGAGGCCCAGGCAAGCGCGCCGTCGAGGTCGCTCTGGGTCCAGGTCCACATGAGTCCCTCTCCGGCGGCGGCCTGGGCTTTGCCGTCGGCGAGCCCGCCCATCCATTCAATCGTGGCGTCAATGTCCTGACTTGCCCATTCGCGGGCCAGCGTCTCGTGGGCGTGGGACTGGAGTTGAGGATCGACGATGCCCGAGAGCCATTCCGCGGCCCGGGGCGGATCGAGAGATTCTGGCATTGATCTTGTTCGCCAGCAGAGGGTTGCGAATGGAACGGAGGTGGATTTCGAAGCGTTGTTGCCGTGCGAGCGCCCAAGATCCAGCGTCCGAAAATCAGTCGCGGCAGGCGGTATTCAGTCGTGTTGCGCTCATGGAATACGGCATGTCGTAGGTCATCATCTCCGCGTGGAGCGCCTTGGCGGGGAACTTCCGCTCCCTCGGGTGATGATTTTGCCCGTCTTTGATCCCCCCGAGTGCGGAATTATGCGGGAAGGTCGGAGCTTGGCGAAGTCGGGCGGCGCGGGTGGGACCGTTGTCACCCGCTCTGCGTTCCGGGTTTCCTGCCGAAGAGGGACTTCAGTTCCGTCACCTTGGTGATCACGAGCTGCCCGCCATGGTCGACGCCGTCGCCGGTGAGCCGGATCGCCGTGCCACAATGGTAGGCAAGGTTGAATTCGTGGAAGTCACGGAAGCCGACCTCGATGCGGACCGACGGTTTTCCTGCGACATCGATGTAGAAGATCTTTGCTTCGTTGAGGTCTTCGGACAGGCGCAGACGGCCCTGGGCGGTGATCGTTCCGCCGTGCTTCTTCACCCAGCTTTCGAACGGCCGCTCGCGGTAGGGTTCGAAGGGCGAGCCGTCGAGGCCGGGGAGGGGCTTGTCGGAATCGGCGTAGGAGGAGATGTCCACACCGAACTTCTGCAGCAGCGCGAGGTGCAGGCGGCCGACCTGCTGGTTCTCGGCGTAGCGCAGGTAACGGCCGGTCTTGATCATGCCGCCGCCCTGGCCGGCGAGAATCATCGGGATGCGCGTGGCGGTGTGGTTGTCGCTGTGACCCATGCCGGAGCCGAAGAGCACGAGGCTGTGATCGAGCAGCGTCCCGTGCTGGTCCTTGTAGGACTTCATCCGGTTCAGGAGGTAGTCGAATTTCTCCATGTGCCAGAGCGTGATCTTCAACAGGCCGTCGAGGTTGTGGCGGCTGAAGTTGCGGAAGAAGTGCGAGAGGTAATGGTGCTGCTCCTTCACGCCGAGGAAGTCGAAGATGATCCGGCTGTTGCTGTTGCCCAGCATGTAGGTCGCGCAGCGGGTGGAGTCCGTCCACAACGCCAGCGCGACCAGGTCCAGCATGGTCTCGACCTGCTCGTTGAGATTCGCGGCGCGGTCGGGGCGTTCCAACTTGGAGAAATCCACCCAGGCGCCGGGCGCATTGTTGAGATTCTCCAGCCGCTGTTCGGTCTGGCGGACGACGGTCAGGTACTCGTCCAGGATCTCGCGGTCCTCGCGGCCGGCCCCGCGGGCGAGTGACTTGGCGTCGTCGTTGACCGCGTCGAGCAGGCTGGCCATTTCCCTGCGTTTGGCCGGATGGCTGAGGGGATTGCGGAACAGGCGGTCGAAGATCAGTTGCGGGTCGCTCTCGCGCGGGATGGGATCGCCGTTCTTGTCGTAGGAGATGTAGCTGCAGCCGATCTGGTTGGTGAACAGGCCCTCGGTTGTCAGCTCCAGCGATCGATGCGGCGTGTCCCCGCCGATCTTGTCGGCAATGAGCTGGTCCACCGACGGCGACTTCGTGTTCTGGTGATGACCGGAAAGAAAGCGGCGCGTGGAATTGGCGTGGGACGAGAATCCGAAGTCGCCCATGTTGTCCAGGATCAGCAGGTCCTGCTTGTGCCTGGCGAACGGCTTCATCAGCGGCGACATGCGGAAGTCGAATTCCGTGCCGCCGTTGATGTTCCAGGAGGGCGGGTGGACGCCGTTGGGCTTGAACAACGTCATGAAACGAACGGGCGGCCTGCCGCCATCCGTCGTCTTTGCCGACGCCTCCATCAGGTTCAGATACGGCAGCGGCATGGCCGCGCCCACGCCGCGCAGGAAGGCCCGTCGATTGAGTTTCAGGCTCATGATCTGTTTGGGAAATCAGACTGGACAATGTGGGACAGCGCGGGCGCGGTCAAGGAGGGGTGGGGGCGTTCAAAGCCTTCGCGTGACTTGGGATCGAACGCAGTTGGAGTTCACGCTTCAGCGTGTTTTCGGGCATTCGGCACGCTAAAGCGCGAACTCCAACAACCGGACTCAAGCCGGCAAAGCGCCCTTTTTCAACCCATGTATAAGCCTTTTGGGGGAATCACTGGGGGCGTGGGCAGGTCGTGCCGGCGCGAGTGGTTCCCGTTGAGCCGCGTTTGGACAGGCCTGCGTCGGCTCATTGAGGACAATTCCCCACGGTCCCGGAACAATCGCGATTGGCGGATATTGTCGGAACTCAAGAGAGGCCGCCGGGGACAAAAAAAGCCGCGGACCAATCCGCGGCTTTGATTTTTGTGAATGTGGCGTTGTCTCGCTGGCCTCGCTCAGCGCTGCACGCGGGCGTTGCCCTTCCAGATGCTCCAGACCTGGTCTTCGTCGGCGGGCTGGCCGTAGTCGGTGAGGAGCGTCGCGGCGAGGGCGCCGCTGGCCCAGCCGAACTGCGCGCACTTCTCGCCCTCCCAGCCGCGGAGGATGCCGTAGAGCAGGCCGCCCACAAAACCGTCGCCGCCGCCGATGCGGTCGAGCACACCGATTTCGCGTGGCAGGATGACGTGCCAGTCGTCGCCTTCCGCGACGATGCCGCCCCACTCATGGAGATTCACGCTCACGACCTCCCGGAGAGTGGTCCCGTAGACGGAGGCGTTGGGGAACTGCTTCTTCACCCGGTTGATCATCTCCTTGAAGCTTTCGATCTTCGCGGCGATGTCGCTGCCGCCGGCTTCCGGGCCCTCGACGCCCAAGCAGAGCTGGAAGTCCTCCTCGTTGCCGATGAGGATGTCGGCGAGTTGGCCAATCTCGTGGAAGGCCGCGCTGAGCTCCTCCTCGCGTCCCTTCCAGAAGCTGGCGCGGTGGTTGAGGTCGAAGGAGATCTTGCTGCCGTGCTTCTTGGCCGCGCGGGCGACATCCAGGCAGAACTGGGTGGACTGCGGGGAAAGCGCGGCGATCAGGCCGGACATGTGGACGATCTGCGCGCCCTCCTGGCCGAAGATGCGCTCGAGGTCGAAGTCCTTGGCGTTGAGTTCGCGGCCGACCTCGCCGGCGCGGTCGTTCCAGACGCGCGGTCCGCGGGAGCCGATGCCGCTGTCGGCCATGTTGATCTGGTGCCGGTAGCCCCAGGGGCCGCCCTGCGGAACGTCGGGGCCCTCGTAGTCCATGTGCCGGGCGGCGAGGTTGTCCTTGATCAGGCGGGAGACCGGGCTGCCCTCCACGAAGGCGGTCAGGATCTTCACCGGAAGCCCCAGGTAGGACGAGACGGCGCCGACATTCGATTCGGCGCTGGTCGCCTGGAGTTTGAAGGTGTCAGCGCAGTGGAAGGGCTGGCCGTTCACGGGGGTGAGGCGGGTTCCCATGCTTGTGGGAATCACAAGGGCGTATTTGCAGTCTTTTTTTAGTTCAATCATGGCTTTTCAAAAAGTTGGGGCGGGGAGAGTGCGGCGCTTTGCCCGGATCACGCAAGCGAAACGCGGGGCTTGGGCGGCCTGCCCATCCCATCGCTCGCTCGGGCTGAAGAATGGGCGGACTGGCGGGTCTGTCTCCGCCTCGTTGGTGAGGTGCGCTGTCCGCCTTTGCTGCGCTTCAGCGTGACGAGCGGCAATCCCTGCTTCTCGGCGTGCAAGCGACGCGAGTCGTCTCCCCGGGGCAAGTTCGGGGCAACTTTGGTGTGGCTGGCGTTCGCGCCGCTCCCCACGCTCCGGACGAATCACCCGATCATGAAGATCCGCCTTCTTCTGGGATTGCTGTTCGCCGGTTTGCTGGGACCAAGCGGCTTCGCGGCGCGGTCCGCCTCCTTTTACATCGCCACCAGCGGCCACGACGGCTGGTCCGGTCGTTTGCCCGCAGCCAACGCGAACCGCACGGATGGCCCCTTTGCCTCGCTCGAACGGGCGCGCGACGCCGTCCGGATGGCCAAGTCCGACGGGTTGGCAGGTCCGCTGGAGGTCATTCTCCGGGGCGGCGTCTACACCCTCGACCGGACCCTGCTGCTGACTCCGGAAGACAGCGGTACCAAACGCTTCCCGATCACCTGGCGGGCGGCGGAAGGCGAGCGCGTCCTGTTGCGCGGAGCGCGGCGGATCACGGGTTGGAAACCCTGGCAGCGCGGAATCTTCGTGGCGGACCTCAAGACGCAGGGCCCGGCCGGAGTCTCCTTCCACCAGTTGTTTCATCGCTCCGGCGCCGCGGGTGGGTCCTTTGCGCGCCGCCAAATCATGGCGCGATTTCCCAATTTCGACCCGCAGCATCCGCGCACGGGTGGATTCGTTTACGTCGCTGAGCAGGCCAAACGCCCGAATGAGAACCTGATCTATGAGGCGGGAGCCCTGCCGTTCGATCGCTGGCGGGACATCAGACAGGCGGAGGTGGTCGCCACGTACAGCCACGGTTGGATGGGCGCGATCACCCCCATCCTCGGCGTGGACACGGCCACCCGCACGATCAAGGTCCGGCGGGTGCGCGGGACATTTCTCAAGCTTAACCGCTTCTTCATCCAGAACACGCTCGAAGCCCTCGACAGTCCCGGCGAGTGGCATCTCGACCGCGATGAAAGCCGGCTCTACTTCCTGCCGCCTGATGGCGAGGAACCCAACCAGTCCGAGACGCTCGCGCCGGTTCTCGACCATCTCATCGAGGCGAGGGGGACAATCCCCTACTCGTTCGACTACCTGAACGTCGCCTTTCACAAGGCGCGGGAGGAAAGTCCCCTGCCGGCGGACGCGCCGCCGCTGAAGCCTGTCGAGCATCTGGTCTTCGAGGGGTTGGGTCTCGAGTGCGCTGAGCAGGACGGCATTCGCATCGTCGGCGGCCGCGATTGCCGCGTCGTCCGATGCCGCATCGCCAATGTGGGCGGCATCGGCGTCAACCTGGGCGGCGTGGCGGACTCCTTCGCCGAGGTGGGCAATCCGCGTCGGACGCCGGCCGCCGGGCGCGCGACCGGCGGCGCGGGCGGCGGAGGCCAGATTCTCCTGTTCAACGATCCCTGTCTCGACTGTCGGGTGACCGGCTGCGACGTCTGGGCGACCGGCATGGAGGGGGTCATGCTGCTGGGAGACCGGAACACGGCGGAGAACAATCACGTCCGGGATGCCGGCCTTTACGCCAAGGACGCGCCCTGCATCAACCTGCTCGGCGATGCGAATGTCGCCCGGCGCAACACCCTGCATGATTGCCCGCGTTGCGCCATCTTCATCAAGGGCGTGAACAACCTCGTCGAGCTGAACGACGTGCATCACACCAATCTTGAGACCTGTGACATGGGGGGCATCCGCATGGTCCAGCGCAACCGTCAGCTCAAGGGCAACCGTATCCGCTTCAACCGGGTCATGGACACGGTCGGCTACGGCTATGCCTACAAGCAGGCGACGCATTACGAATCGCCGTATTTCACCTGGGGCATCTACCTCGACGACTACACCTGCGGCACGGAGGTTTTCGGCAACATCGTGTCCCGCGCTGGACGCGGCGGCGTGATGATCCACGGCGGCGGCGATAACCTGATCGCCAACAACATCATCCTCAACGCCGGAAGCTACCAGGTGGAGTTTGCGCCCATGGAGGAGACGCGTCCGCCCCGCGATGGCGTCTATGCCGGCAATCGCGTCGAGCGGAACATCCTCGTCTGCACGGCGCCGGGAGCCGTTCCGTATCGCTTCACCCGCGTTCCCAGGGATCCGCCCGCATTTCGCAACAACCTCCTCTGGTCCGGAGCCAACGACCTGGTGTTCATCACGAGCGGCATGACCGGAGTGAAGGGCTTCGGGTCCTGGGCGGTCGGCGCCGACGATGAGGGCTCGATCGTCGCCGATCCGCAACTGATCGCCGCGGCAACCGGCGACCTGTTGCCGGCTCCCGGCTCGCCCTCCTGGCAGCTCGGATTCCAACCAATCCCGGCGGAGCAGATCGGCTGTTACACCGACGAAGCTCGCGCCAGTTGGCCGTTGGAACCCAATCGGGGGCGCTTTCGCGAGAGCCCCGTTCTGCACGCGGTCGCCGGCTACGATCCCAAAGCGACGCGTCCCCCGGTTGTGCAGTTGGTCGGCCCGGTGAGTGAGGACTTCGAAGACGATCCGGCCGGCCAACGCCCCCTGCGCGGCGATATCATGGCGCCCGGGCCGGCTGAAATGACGGTGACCCGCGAAACCGCCGCCAGAGGTCGCCAGAGCCTCAAGATTGTGGACGCCCCCAACCTGCAACCGAGCTGGGCGCCGCGGATCTACTACCCGCTGCATTTCCGCTCGGGCGTGGTGCGCGTGGCTCTGGACCTGCGGCTGGACGGCGCTCATCCGCCGGCGCTCTACCTCGATCCGCGCCACTACGGCGCCGACGGCCGGGACTACGCCAGCGGCCCCATGCTGACCGTGAGACCGAACGGCGACCTGCTCGCCGGCGGCAAGGCGCTCGCGCGACTGCCGCACGACCAATGGGTCCACCTCGAAATGCGCGTCCCGCTGGGCGGCGGAATCGAATCGCAACTGACCATCACCGCTCCCGGCGTCGCTCCCCGGACCGTCCAGGCGCCGCACGCGCGGGTTTCCTTCCGCCAGCTTGACCGCCTGGTGATTTCCTCCCTCTCCGACGCCCACGCCGTGTTCCACATCGATAACCTCGTCATCGAAACCGCTGAAAAGTGAAACCGCGAATCCTGATCCTCGCCCTGCTCTTGGGCGCGACAGCCGTATCCGCCGCGGCGGCATTGAAACCCGGCGCTCCCAAGATGCCCGACGCCATCCGCGCGCAGCAGGTCAGGGATTTGCGCTGGGGCATGTTCATCTGCTGGTCCTTCAGCTCTTTCTCAGGTCGCGAGTGGACCCCGACGCAGGACAAGGACGCAGGCTATTTCCAGGCGACCGGCTGCGACACGGACCAATGGTGTGAGACCGCCAAAGCCGCCGGCATGAATTACATCCTGTTCCTGACCAAGCACCACGACGGCTTCTGCCTCTGGGACACGAAGACAACCGACAAGAAGGTCACCAACAGCCCGTTGGGAATCGATGTGCTCGCGAAGCTCCGAAGATCCTGCGACCGCTACGGCGTCAAGCTCGCCCTGTATTTCTCGGAAGGCGATTGGAACTGGCCGGGGGCGAAGGACGGCCAGGGCGCGCGCAAGTGGGGCGGCAGCGCCCCGGAGATCAAGAAGGCGCAGCTTCGGGAACTGCTCACGAACTACGGACCGATTGAATTCTGGTGGATGGACCACGCCGTCGGAACGGGCGGCCTGTCGCACCGGGAGACGGTTGAGTGGATTCGCTCGTTCCAGCCGGACACCTTCGTTGGATTCAACCACGGCGAACCCGCCGGACGCCTCTGCCTGCGCGAGCGCGGCCGCCCCGGCCGTATCGGCGACGGGGAGGCGAGCAAATACAACAAGGAGGGTGAAGCCGCCTACCGGGGGTACCTGGCCGCCGAGTTCACCTATCCCATCCTGCCGCCCCACAAGGGCGGCGCGCAGTGGTTCTACTCGCTGCCGGAACACGATGGACTTTGCCACCCGGCCGGGAAGCTGTATGCGGATTACCAAGGCGCCGTGGAGTTCGGGAACCTGTTTTCCATCAATGTCGGCCCCGATCACGCCGGCCGTCTCCGCGACGTCGATGTGAAGACCCTGCGGAGCGTGGGCGGGTTGATCCGCTCAGGCGGCGGCGGTCAGGCGGAGGGTTCGCGGGCGGCGAAGTAGCGCGCAGTCAACCAACACGGGAAGCGGGGGCGGTCGTGCTTGATGCAGGAATTCGGCGTGACGCCCCCTTCACTTCCCTGGCAGGCGGATCTTCTGGCCAAGGCGAAGTTTCGCTTCATTCACCCCGGGGTTGGCCCGGCGGAGGGCGAGGTAGGAGATGCCATATTCCAAGGTGATCCCGTAAAAGGTGTCGCCCTCAGCGACGACATGGAACTTGGGCTTCGGCGCGGGGGAGGGGGCGGGGGAGGGCGCCGTCGATCCCTCTTCGGCTCCCATGTCCATGGGCACGTCCGCGTCTGCGGCGGCGATGCGCGGTCGGGTGGAAACGGTGAGCTTGTCCAGTTCCACCCGCGCCTGGGTGACGCCGCGCTCGGCGGCCTTGGCGAACCAGGTGACCGCCTGCTCCTTCGAAGGCGGCGCGCCCACGCCGCGCAGATACAGCAATCCCAGCACATACTGGCTCACGGCGTCGTCGCCTTTCTCCGCGGCGCGGCGATAGAGCGCGAAGCCGCGTTTCGTGTCCCGCGCCGCGCCGGGGGCCTCGATCAGGGCCTTGCCGAGCTTGATGGTCGCGGGCCAGTTTTCCGGTTCGGCCGCGACGGTCCGGTCGAGGTAGGGGATGGCTTCAGCGTTCAGCCCGTCGCGCAACAGCAGTTTGGCGTATTCGAAGTTTCCCCAGGCGCTTCCGGCCTTCGCCGCTTCACGATAGACCGCCGCCGCCTTCTCCTCCCAGCCGCGGTCCAGGTAGGCCTTCACCAGCAGTTTGCGCGACTCGTCGGTCGTTGCGTCGGCGAGCATTTCCATGCCCTTCTCCTCATCTTTCGGCGCGCCGGTCCCCTCCATCAGGATCCGGCCCAGGATCTCACGCGATTTCTCGTCGCCTTCTTCGGCCGCCTGCCGGAAAAAGGCGAGAATCCGCGGATCGCGTTCCGGGACGCCTTCGACCTTGTTGAAGTAGAAGATCCTCAGGTAGATGAGCGCCGCCGGATCAAGCGCGCGCGCCTCCCGAAGCAGGACCGCCATGGCTTCCTCCTTGCGGCCTGACTTGAACAGTCGGGCGCCGGTTGAATCCCCTTCAGCGCCCTCCGGGAGTTCCTCGAACTCCGCCGCGATCTCCTGGTTCCGGTAGTTCGCGAACGCCGCGCGGATCGCCTGCGCCACCGCATCCGCGGTTGGGGACTGATTCGCTTTCCTACGCAACAGCGACAGGGTGTGCAACGCCTCTTTCTCCCCCTTGTCTCCCGCCTTGAAAAACCACTTCACCGCCTGGTTGAGATCGCCCTCGACCCCGGTGGCGTTGAGGTGGGCGTTTGCGAGAAACAACGCGGCGCGCGGGTCGCCGTTGGCGGCCAGATCCTTGGCGATGACCACCGCGTACTCGTGGTTTCCCGCCGCCGCCGCCGCTTCGGCGTCCTTCATGTCCACGGCGGCGGAGTTCGCGCAGATGGCGGCGGCGAGGCCGCAGGCCCCCAGTCGCGCCGCCGCCGGGAGCCATCGTCTTTTTGTCGAGCCGTCTGTCATCTCGTTTGTCCGAACGGACGCGGATCATAGCCGGCGCGGGCCGTTCGGTCCAAGCCCTTCCCGCCTTCGCCAGAATTACTTTGCTCCGGGATTCGGGACGCGGCACATTTCGCGCCGAAAAGGAACGTCATGTTGACCGCCCTCCGCATCAAGAATCTCGCGCTGGTCTCGGACCTGACGCTGGAACTGCGCCCCGGGTTCAACGCTGTCACCGGCGAGACCGGCGCCGGCAAGTCCATCATCATCGGCGCCCTCAACCTTGTCCTCGGCGAACGGGCGGACCGGGCGCTCATCCGCGCCGGGGCCGACGCCTGTTCCGTCGAGGCCGTGATCGACATCTCCGGTCTCGTCGACACGATTGCCGGATTTCTGGAGGAGAATGGGCTGGAGCCCTGCGAGGAGAACCAGCTTCTGCTCAAGCGGAGCTTCACCGCCGCCGGCGCCAACCGGCAGTTCATCAACGGCTCGCCAACCACCCTGAGCATTCTCTCCGCCCTGGGGGAATGGCTGGTGGACATGCACGGCCCTCACGATCACCAGTCGCTCCTGCACACCTCCCGCCAACTGCTCATTCTCGACGCGTTCGGCGGACTCGACGAACTGCGCGGACGGTTCTCGGATCTCGTCCGGCAACGCCAGGGGTTGCTCGACGAGAAGGCCGGCCTGATCGTCGATGAGCAGACCTATGCGCAGCAGGTGGATCTCCTGCGCCACCAGTGCGCCGAGATCGAGGGGGCGCGACTGCGCGAGGACGAAGAGGAGGAACTGGAACAGGAATACCAACGCGCGAGCAACGCCGCCCGCCTGCTCGAACTCACCCAGGCCGCGCTCCACGCGCTGGACGAGGATGATCCCTCCCTTCTTTCCCAGGCCGGCGCAGTCGGCCGCGCGCTTCAGGAACTGCGCGGCATCGATCCGGGCGCGGAGACGCTGTTTGAATCCCACGCGCAGGCGGTCGAAATCCTCCGCGACCTCCAGGGAGGGCTTTCCAATTACGCCGACCGCATCGATCTCGACCCCGGCCGCCTCAACGAACTCGAACACCGGGTCGATCTCGTCAACTCCCTCAAGCGGAAGTATGGCGTCACCCTTGCCGATGTGATCGACTTCGGCGCGGAGGCCCGCGCGAAACTGGACGCCCTGGAGCAGCGGGACGAGGAGATCGGCCGCCTCAACGCCGCCATCGCCGATCTCGACAAACAGCTTGCGCAGGCGGGGAAGAAACTCTCCGGCGAGCGAGCGAAGGTGATCCCGCGACTGGAAAAGGCGGTTGTCAGGGAGCTGAATGACCTCGGCTTCGCGCAAAGCCATTTCGCGGTGGCCCTGGAATCCAAGGCCGCCGCCGGGGCCGTCGCCCTGCACGGAGTCGACGCCATCGAATTCCAGTTTGCGCCCAACCCCGGCGAGCCGCCCCGGTCCCTGCGCGCGATCGCCTCTTCCGGCGAAATGGCCCGAGTGATGCTCGCCCTCAAGACCGTGCTCGCGGCGCAGGATCAGGTGCCGATCCTGATCTTCGACGAGGTCGACGCCAATGTAGGCGGCGAGACGGCCGTTGCCGTGGGGGAGAAGATGCGCGCCATCGGCCGCAACCGTCAGACCCTCTGCATCACCCATCTGGCCCCGGTCGCCGCCGCCGCGGACGCCCACTACGTCGTCAGCAAACGCGTGGAGGATGGTCGGACTTATTCCGGGATCGGTTTGCTCGAGAACGCGGCCCGGACCGAGGAGATCGCCCGCATGCTCGGAGGCAAGGACGCCGCCGCCCTGAAACACGCCAGCGCTCTGCTTGCGCGGGGCTGAAGCGGTCCGGTTCCGCGGGAAGGGGCGGGCGATGGGAAGCCCGGCTGTCCGGTGTTTGGAGTCCGCCCGCCTGCGGATGGACGGCCCGGTTTGAAGTTGAGTCTCCGCCGGCTCCCGGCCACCCTTCCCGTCATGAAAGCCCGCCTTCCATTCCTTCTCGGCTTCGGCCTTTGCCTGCTGTTCGCCTGCCCGCTTTCCTCGGCCGAAAGGAACAAGAAACGCGAACGCCCCCCGCGCCGCGAAGCTGCAAGACCCACCCATGCCGATGTGCCTTACGGTTCCCATGAAAGGCAGGTGTTTGACCTTTACCTTGCCAAGTCCGATCGACCGACACCGCTCGTGCTCTACATCCACGGCGGCGGTTTCCGTGGCGGGGACAAACGCGGCGGCGCCGGGGCGGCCGCCGGATGGAACCGGCAGGGAATCTCTGTGGCGGCGCTGCACTACCGCCTCACCGACACGGCGCCGATGCCGGCCGCCTATCTCGATTGCGCCCGGGCCTTGCAGACCCTCAGGCACAACGCGAAGAAGTGGAACATCGATCCCCGCTACGTCGCGTCCACCGGCGGGTCCGCCGGCGCCGGTTCCTCCCTCTGGCTGGCTTTCCACGACGATCTCGCCGATCCGAAGAGCGACGACCCCATCTCCCGCGAATCCACGCGTCTCACCTGCGCGGTCACGACCGCCGGTCAATGTTCCTACGATCCCCGCTTCCTGGAGAAGATGGGCGCCAAACGCCCGAACTATGAGCGGCATCCGTTCTTCTATCCGTTCTATGGAATCAAGCCAGGCGAGGAGGACACGCCCAAGGCTTACAAGCTCTACGACGAAGCCGCGCCCATCACCTGGCTGACGAAGGACGACCCGCCGGTCATGATGACCTACAACCTGAAGAACGAGCCCATCACCGACGACATGCCGCTGAACGCGATCGTGCATCACCCCTTGTTCGGAGTGTTCCTCCAGCGCGAAATGGACAAGCTTGGCGTGGAATGCGCGGTTGTCTACCGCGGCGACCAGGGCCAGATTTTGCACGGCCATCCGGACAAGGAACCCGAACCCTTTCCCGATTTCGTCCTGCGCCAGTTCCGGGCCGCCGGATGGAAGCGTCCGGCGCGTTGACGCCCTTCGTCACGGGGCTCTTCCGCCATGCTCCTGAAACTTGCAGAAGAGGCCTCCGTCCGCGCCCCGGCCGAACGCGTTCGCGCCTGGCTGGTCAACGTCGAGAACTGGCCGAAGATCAACACGAAGATCACCTCCATCGCCGCGGATGGAGACCGCTGCGTCGGGGAAATATCCTTCAAGGGGCGGCCCATCGAGTTTGCGGGAATCGTAGAGCAGCCTGACCGCGACACCTTCGTCTGCCACATTCTCTTTCGGGACGAACGGCAACGCGAAAACCGGTTGGACGTGACCTACGCCGTCCGGGAAGAACGTCACGCGACCCACGTCACGGAAACTGTCGCCTTCCTCGATCCGATCCCTCTTTGGGCGGGACTGTTGATCAAGTTCGTCTATCGCTTCGGCCGCAGCGAGGAATCGACCAACCTGGAAAACATCGCGCGGGAGTTGGAGGCGGGGTAACCTTCCGCGCATGAAATCCGGCATCGTCACCGGCGCGGGCTCCGGCATCGGCCGCAGTTGTGCGCTCACCCTCCTGAAGAACGGTTGGTCGGTCGCTTTGGCCGGCCGCCGCGAGGATAACCTCAAGGAAACTGCCGGGCTTGCCGGCGAGACCGCGGCCAACGCCCTCGTCCACCCGGCCGACGTCACCGATCCGGATTCCGTCGCTGCGCTCTTTGCGGAGGCCAAGGCCGCCTTCGGGCGTGTTGACCTGCTGTTCAACAACGCCGGCATCTTCACGCCCTCCGTGCCGCTGGAAGACCTGGAGGTCGATGCCTGGCGTCAGGCGGTGGATGTGAACCTCACCGGTGTGTTTCTTTGCACGCGCGAGGCCTTCCGCGTGATGAAGGCGCAGGATCCAATGGGCGGCCGGATTGTCAACAACGGCTCGATCTCGGCTCACGTCCCCCGGCCCATGTCCGCGCCCTACACGGCGACCAAACACGCCATCACCGGCCTGACGAAATCCACCTCCCTGGACGGCCGGAAATACAACATTGCCTGCGGGCAGGTCGACATCGGCAACGCCGCCACGGACATGACCAGCGAGATGGCCGCCGGCGTCCCGCAGGCGGACGGAAGCGTGAAGGTGGAGCCCAGAATGGACGTCCAGAACGTCGCCGATGCCGTCCTCTACATGGCGAACCTGCCGCTCAACGCCAACGTGCAGTTCATGACCGTCATGGCTTCCGGCATGCCCTACATCGGGCGCGGATGAGCTGGGATAGTGACGGGGTCATGGGGACGGAATCGTCTTCTTTTTGAGAAGGGGACTGGTCCGAGGCTGTCTCAAAACCCGGTGGCAGCCGGCCTGAGGAGGCTCTGATCCTTGAATTTCATTCTGCGATGAGCCGCCCTCCGTCCCCCGTCTACGGCGTAACAAGCGTCGCCTCGTCTGCTGTCCATCGAGAATACGATTGAGACGGTCTGGTCTGCCTTCAGGGTGATCCCGCTGCACCCCTTGGTTCGCGCGACCTCGCGCGCCATTTCGATCAGCTTCGAGTGGGGGAACGGCTTATGCACGAACCCGGCCAGGCCCTGGCCTTCGAACCGTTCCATGCACTCCTCCTCGTTGTAGCCGCTCATCAGCAGGACCGGCACGTCCGGAGCCTCCCTGTGCATCTCGCCGAACGCGGCGAAGCCGTCCATCCGCGGCATGCTCAGGTCCAGAAGCACGACGGCGAGCTCGTCCTTTCGTTCCCGGAACAGGTCCATCGCCTCGGTTCCGTCCTCCGCCTCAATCACTTCGAAGCCGTCGCGGTTCAGGATGCGCCGGGCCGTCCGCCGCACGTTCGCCTCGTCGTCCACCACCAGCACAAGCCCGGCGCTCTGGGGGGAGGAGTCCCCGTCCGCCGCTGGGAGCATGATCATGAACGTCGTGCCCTCGCCGACCTTGGATTCGACCTTCATGCCGCCCTTGTGTCCCTTCACGATGCCTTGGACGGCCGCGAGACCGAGCCCGCGGCCGGTGAACTTGGTGGTGAAGAACGGTTCGAAGATCCTGGCCTTGGTGTCGGAGCTCATGCCGCAGCCCGTGTCGCTCACCTCCAGGAAGACATAAGGTCCCGCCGGGAGGTCGGCGCCCTGAAAGACGAGGTCGAGGTGTTTCCTTTCGGCGGTCACCCGTCCGGTGGAAAGCGAAATGACGCCTGTGCGATCCCCGATTGCTTCCGAGGCGTTCACGATGAGGTTCATGACGACCTGGCCGATCTGGGTGGGGTCGACCAGGACGGGGCAGAGCTCGTCCGCAAGCCGGAGCTGGAGGTTCGCGGTTTTGGAGATCGAGGATTCAAGCAGCCGGGTCATATCACGGATCGTCGTGTTGAGATCGATCCGCTTCAGGACAATGCGTCCCTTGCCGGCGTAGGCCAGCATCTGGGCGCAGAGGTCCGCCGCCCGGAACGCCGACTTCTCGACCTCCTTGAGGGCGGCGAGATGTTCCGACGCTGGGGGAAGGTCGGCCATGACCAGGCCGGCGTTGCCGAGAATGGCTGTAAGGAGGTTGTTGAAGTCGTGCGCGATGCCACCCGCCAGCACGCCGAGACTCTCCAGTTTCTGGGTCTCCAGGATTTTCTTTTCGATCCTCTCCCGCTCCAGCATCTCACTCTCCAGCGCGGTCTGGTCCCGCATGCTGCCGACAACGCGGACAGCCGCGCCATCCCCATCCCGCACGATCACGGCGCGATCGTGGACGAACTTCCGGATTCCGGCGTCGGTCGTGAAGTGATAGTCCGCTTCCCAACTGTCCGCCCCGGGATCCGCCAGGCTGGCGGTGAAGGATCGCCGGACGTCGTCGCGCTCCTCCGCATCGATGCGGTCCAGCCACCATTCCTTGGAAGTCGCCGTTTCCATGGGGCGCGGACCAAAAACCCGGTCGTAGGTTTCGTTCCACCAGATCGAGTCGTTCTGGGCGTCCACCTCCCAGATGCCGTCCTGGGTCGCTTTTGCCACCAGTCGGAAGCGCTCCTCGCTGGCGCGCAACCGCTCCTCGGCCTCCTTGCGGTTGGAAATGTCCCGGACGAACGCAAAGTTGAACTCCTTCCCTTCAAATTCGAGGAAGTTGATCTCAACCTCGACCGGGAAGATCCTCCGCTGTCGGGAGATCATCCGCGCTTCAAACCACAGGTGTTTTTTCGCGCGGAGTTCCTCCCAATGCGGTTCCCATTCCCCGTCCTTGAGGTCTGGGTTGATGTCGTAGACGGTCATCCCCACCAACTCTTCACGGGGGTGGCCGAGCATGTCGCAGGTGAACTGGTTGACCCGCAATATGGTCGCGTCGGAAGCGATCAGAAAAAACGCCGCGTTCGCGTGCTCCACCCCGAAGGCGCTGAGTCGCGCCTCGGCCACGGCTTCAAGACGTGTTGTGATGTCAATGGCCGTCCCGCCCGTCCAATGGCGCCCGTCGGCCCTCTTGAGCGGGACCTTCTGCACCAGCCAGCTGCGCGTCTTCCCCTCGGCGTCCGGCACCCTCTCCACCGCGTCCAGTGTCTGCTCCTCCCGCAGCACGCGTTCGTCGTTCGCACGGGTCTGATCGGCGGTATCCTGGTCGAAGAGTTCGTGATCCGTTCGTCCGAGAATCTCCTCCGAGGACTTCTGGAACATCTCTGCGAATGTCGAATTGACGTAACGGTGCCGGAAATCCTCGTCCTTGATCCAGGCGACCAAGGGGCTTTGATCCATGAAGCTCCTGAACCTGTCCTCGCTCTCCCGCAAATCCCTCTGGGCCTTCACCCGGTCGGTGACATCCCAGAACACGCCATAGACGCCGACGGGCCCGGCTTCGGAATGGATTGCTTGCTTGAAGACCTCAATGAACTGCGGATCTCCGGTCGTCGCGTGCGGATGCTGCTCGATCTCGTGAAACAGTCGTCCCGTCTCCAACGCCAACCGGTCGCCCCTGCGAAACTGCTCGGCAAGGTCCGCGGGAAAGTGGTCGAAATCCGTCCGACCGAGAATTTCTTCCTCGCCTCGACCGACCCACTTGCAGAACAAGTCGTTCACGTGGAGGAAATGCCCGTCCACGTCCTTGCAGAACACGGCCAGCGGGAGCGAATCGCGCAGGCTGCGGTGTCGGGCTTCTGAGAGCTTCAACTCCTTCGTCAGACGCAGAAGCTCCGCTTTCTGTTCTTCAGCCTGAAGTTGTTCCTCGTCCTGCGCCATCGGGAATGGGCGCTATGTAACACGCTGGCTTGGAGGAACTCAAGCGCGTCCGCCTTAGACACTCGTCAAGAATCCGGGTTGACGGCGAGTTGGAGTCGACTTTCAGCAGTGAGCCGCGCAGATGAGGCACGGTCATGCCTTGAGGGAGGGGAGCGGACCCTTTGGAATATGAAGTTTCTGATCGCATTCAGGATTGGGACATTCGGCGACGGCGCCGGACGCCGGTTCGTCAAACTCGATCTCCTTCTTACAGCCCGGACGGATGTAGGTGTAGCTCTTTGCGTCCACCCTGTGGTGTTGGTTGGTCGTCTTGTGCCGAAACGCTTGCCGCGGTCAACAAAATGCGCCTCTCGTGCAACCCGATCGGCGCCAGGTTGCCACTCAAGGGCGTTTTTGGGGGCGTTGGCCGCGGAAAACTCTCCGCTTGTCACGGAATCGTAACATGGCGTTCATGTAACGGTCGTTCGCGACGCCCAGTTTCAACCCGAATGCCATACGCGCTCGCGCAAACACAGCCAATGAAACAGACGATCCTGATAGTCGATGACGAGCCGGACGCGGTGGACCTTATCGAGTTCAACCTGCGCGGGGCGGGATTTCGCACGGCGACTGCGATGTCCGGCGACGAGGCTCTCAAGAGCGCCCGCGAGCTTCTGCCCGACCTGATCGTGCTGGACCTGATGCTGCCGGAGGTGGACGGGCTCGAAGTCTGCAAGATCCTCCGTCGCGATCCCAAGACCTCCAGCATCCCCATTGTGATGCTCACTGCCAAGGCCGCGGAAGTGGACCGCATCCTCGGGCTGGAGCTCGGCGCCGACGACTACGTCACCAAGCCCTTCAGTCCCCGTGAACTCACCCTTCGCATCAAACGGTTGCTCCGTGTCGCTGAAAGCGACGAGGGGAAGAAACAGGAGGTCCTGCAGTTCAAGGATCTCCATATTGATGTGCCGGGCCACATCGTGCGCTCGGCGGGAAAGGCCGTCGAACTGACGGCGACGGAATTCAAGCTCCTGACCATCCTCGCCCAGCGCCGCGGCCGGGTGCAGACCCGTGAACAGCTCCTGCAGGACGTCTGGAACTACGACAACATCATCGACACCCGGACCGTCGACACCCACGTGCGGCGTCTGCGCGAGAAGCTCGGGGCCGCCGCCCGCTACATCGGGACCGTCCGTGGCGTAGGCTATCGGTTTGTCGAGGAGTAGGGAGATGGTGACCTGTGATGGGTGATTCGTAAGCGGTGATCCTTGATTCGGAGCCTGACGATTGGTCGCCGATCACCAGCCGCAAACCACCGGTCACGAAGCTCCAATTACGGATGACGAATCCTCCTGAATTCGACTAGCCTTCGGTTCATATGTTCTGGGAATCGCTCAGCGTCATTCTTGCCGTTGCGTTGGTCGCCTGTCAGCTGCGCTGGCGACGGCGCGTCCGGGAAGATGCGGCGGCGCGCGCGCGGCGGGAGGCCGAGTTTCGCGATCTCCAAGCCCGGATAGACAGCGTTGCTGAACGCGAGAAGGCCAAGCAGGAAACCCTCTTCGACAGCATGGCGGAAGGCGTGCTGTTGCTGGACCGGAAGAACCGGGTCGCCCTGATCAACCAGGCCGTCGAGCAGTTGTTTGGCCTTTCTTCCGACATTCGGGGCATGACCGTCATGGAGGCCTTCCGGTTCAACGATCTCCAGGCCATTGTCAACCGTGCGATCAAGGAAGGTCGCGCGCAGGGGGAGGAGCTGGAACTGCCGGGGTTGGAGCGACGCGTCCTCGAGGTCAACGCCGCCGTCTATCTCAATCCAGCCGGAGCCTCGCAGGGGACCATCCTGGTGTTCCATGACCTGACCCGCATCAAGCAGCTTGAGAACACGCGCAAGGAGTTCGTGGCCAATGTCAGTCATGAACTCCGGACGCCGCTGTCAATGATCAAGGGTTATGTCGAGACCCTGATCGACGGAGCCAAGGACGATCCAGAGGTCGCGCCCAAGTTCCTGCTGACCATCCAGAAGCATGCCGACCGTCTGACCGCGCTTATCGAGGACCTGCTGACCATATCCCGCCTGGAGTCGGGCCAGATTGTCCTTAATCTCCAACCGCTGGACCTGTCTTCCCTGATCCGGCGTGTTGCGGATGAACTGAAGGACCGCGCCGCCAAGCGCAATGCGCGTTTCGTCATCGAGGCCGGGGACGAGATCCGGGTTCCCGCGGATGGTGAGCGACTGCACCAGGCCCTGTTCAACCTCTTCGACAACGCCATCAAGTATGGCGGCGGCAACGGCGAGGTTCGCGTGATCTGCGAGATCTCGGCCGGGCGGGTCGAGATCTCGGTGAGGGATCGCGGCCCGGGCATCCCGCCTGACGCGGTCGAACGCATCTTCGAGCGTTTTTACCGCGTGGACCGCGCTCGTTCCCGCGAACAGGGCGGCACTGGCCTCGGCCTCTCGATCGTCAAGCATATCGTCCAGTCGCACGGCGGAGAGGTCTGGGCGCGCAACGAACCCGGCGGCGGAGCCGCCTTCTTCCTCACGATCCCGCTTTCGACCGGCGGCGCGGTCCAAAATTCCCTTCCTTTTCGGGAGACCGCTTCGTAGCTTGAGCCCCGTTGAAGAAAGCGCCCTCCAAGCATGATTATCCGGGCCGCCTGATCGCCGTCGAAGGCCTCGACGGCTCGGGCAAGTCCACCCAGGTCTACCTGTTGAAGCGGTGGATGGAGATGCAGGGGTTGAAGGTGTTTTTCTCCGAGTGGAACTCGTCCATCCTCGTCAAGAGCGCCACCAGCAAGGGCAAGAGTCGGGAGTTGCTGACGCCGACCACCTTCAGCCTCATCCACGCCACCGATTTCGCGGACCGTTACGAGCGTCAGCTCGTGCCATTGTTGCGCGCCGGCTACATCGTCCTCTGCGACCGCTACATCTTCACCGCCTTCGCCCGTGATGTCGTCCGGGGCTGCCCGAAGAGCTGGGTGGAGGGCATCTACGACTTCGCCGTTCAACCCGACCTGACCTTCTTCTTTCGCGCCAACCTGGAGGTCTCGCTCCAGCGGATCCTCTCCGGGCGGCCACAGTTGAAGTACTTTGAGGCCGGGATGGACCTCCGTCTTTCGTCCGATCCTTATGAGAGCTTCCGCATCTTCCAGGGGCGGATCCTCGAACAATACCTCGCGATGAGCGCGGACCACGGTTTCCACGTCATCGACGCCAACCAGAGCATCGAACCGCAGCAGGCCCTGGTGCGGCAGATCGTCGAGGCGCGGATTGATCTGCCCTCCTTCGCCTCTCCCGAGCGCTGACGCCATGACCGCCAGGAAACGCAGACCCCGCAGACGGAGGATTGGACGCCGCGAGGTGATCGTGCCGACGCCGACGCCCAAGAGCTTTTACGGCCACGGCATTCCAGGCGTCGATTCCGAGCAGCTCACGGGCAAGCTCATTGTCGTCGAGGGAGCGGATGGCTCGGGGCGTTCCACCCAGATCGCCATGCTGGTCGAATGGCTGGAGGCCTCCGGTCACGCCACCGCCCAGGTCGGGCTGAAACGCTCCAACCTCGTCAGCGAGGAGCTGGAGAACGCCACCAACGGCAACATCCTCGGCCGCAAGACGCTGAGCCTTTTCTACGCGACCGATTTCGCCGATCAGCTGGAGAACGCCATTCTGCCCGCCCTGCGCGCCGGGCTCATGGTCCTGGCCGACCGCTACATCTACACGCTTATGGCCCGCGACCTCGTGCGCGGCCTGGACGAGGCCTGGCTGAAGAACGTCTACGGGATCGCCCCCGCGCCGGATGTCGTCTTCTACCTGCAGGTGTCGCCCGAGGAACTCGTGCAGCGAAACTTTGCCAAGCGGCATTCCCTCGACTTCTGGGAGAGCGGCATGGATCTCGGCATCTCCTCGGACATGTTTGACAGTTTCCTGGAATACCAGCGGCGCATGGCCGGACAGTTCCAGCGCCTCCAGGAAAGCTACGGTTTCTCCATCGTCGACGGCGCCCGGCCGGTCGATGAGGTCAACGCTGAACTCCAGGCGAAGATCGACTCCGTCCTCGCCGGTCCCCAGGCCTGACATGGGATCGGAAACAAAGAACCCTTCCTATTGGCTCGGCGTTGATCTTGGGGGCACCAAGATCCTCGCCGCGGTCTACGATGACAACCTCCAACGTCTCGCCCGCGCCAAGACCGAGGCCCGCGCCTCCGAAGGCTCCGACGCCGTGATTGATCGCATCGTCGAATGCGCCCGCGAGGCGGTGAAGAAGGCCGACCTCAACTGGAAGCAGATCGAGGCTGTCGGCTTGGGAGCACCCAGCCCGATTGACGCCGAGACCGGCAGGGTGATCTTCGCCCCGAATCTCGGCTGGAAGGACCTGCCCCTGCAGGAGCGTCTGCGCAAACGGCTCGACGCCCGGGTGTTCGTCGGCAACGACTGCAACCTCGCCACCCTGGGCGTTCATGAGGTCGAATTCGAGGCCAAGCACCGCAACCTGCTCGCCATCTACCCGGGCACCGGGATCGGCGGCGGCCTGATCATCAACGGCGAGTTGATCGAGGGCGTCAACGGCGGCGCCGGCGAGTTCGGCCACATGACCATCAGCTACGGCGGTCCCTGCGGGCCGGACAACATCCCCGGTTCGCTCGAATCCCTCGCCGGCCGCGCCGCATTGACGAGCCGGATCCGGGAAGCCGTTTCCCTTGGGCAGACCACCCTGCTCACCGAACTGGCCGGCCCCGAGTTGAAGGAAATCAAGAGCAACCACTTCCGTAAGGCGATCGCGCGCGGCGACACCTGGGTCGAGGGCATTGTGCGTCAGGCCTCCGAACACATCGGCGCCGCCATCGGCGCCCTGCTGAACGTGGTCAACCCCGGGATCGTGGTGGTCGGCGGCGGGATGATCGAGCAGATGGAGGAACTGATGCTGCCCGTCATCCGGACCAAGGTCGAGGAATACTGCCACGCGGGCGTCCGCAAGGGAGTCAAGATCGTCGCCTCCAGGCTTGGTGACGATGCCGGCGTCTCCGGAGCGGCCGTGTTCGCCCGGCGCAAGAGCGGCGCGAAATGACCCCTCCGGAAGAATGCGGCCGGCGCGCCGTCATCGACATCGGCACCAACTCCGTAAAGCTCCTCGTCGCGGACGTTTCCGGCGACCGGATCGCCCCTGTCTGGGAACGCGGCCGGCAGACCCGGCTGGGTGAAGGGTTCTACGATACCCATACGCTCCAGCCCGCCGCCATTGCCCGCACCGTCGAAGCCGTCGATGCCTTTCGTCTCCGGGCGGGGGAGCTCGGCGCGCAGAATCTCCGCGTCGTCGCCACCAGCGCGACACGCGATGCCTCCAACGCCGCTGAGCTCATCGACGCCATTCGCGAGCGAAGCCGGATTGTGGTCGAAACGCTGTCCGGACGGACCGAAGCCGAATGGTCATTTCGCGGTTCCATGACCGCCTGCGGCCCGGACGCGCAAACGGCCTTGGTGATCGATGTCGGTGGCGGGAGCACGGAGTTCATTGTCGGCGACGCGGGACGCCTGGCCTGGAGTGAGAGCTTCGAACTGGGCACGGTCCGCTGGCTTGAACGGTCCCATCCCGGCAATCCTCCCGCTCCCGGCGAACTTCAGGCCTGCCGGGATTCCATCGACGTTTTTCTCCGTCAGCGGGTCGCCCCCGGACTATTGCCGGCTCTCGAAAGCGTCCGTGACGATGCTCCCTTTCTTGTCGGCGTCGGCGGAACGTTCGGCATCCTCGCCCGGATGGAGCTTGCGGCCGAGGAATTCGACCGTGAACGGATCGAGGCCCTGCGCCTGGACGCCGCGACCGTGACGGACTGGGTCGAACGGCTCTGGCGCCTGACCTTCGAGGAGCGCGGAGCCCTGCCGGGACTGCCGTCCGAACGCGCCGATGTCATGCTCATGGGCGCGGCCATCATCGAGCGCATCATGGCCGCCTTCGGTTTCGGCACGCTTCGCCCGAGCCTTCGAGGCCTGCGTTTCGCGGCGTTGATGGATTGACGGCGCGAAGCGTTGCGCTGACTACCACTCGCCCGCGCCGCCGAACTTCTCCTTCGCGTTCTTCCCGAACAGCGCGGCCGCCGCGTCGATATCGGCGAGGTGTTGTTCCATGGGCTTGCCGGCGCCGGAGCGGGCGGCGGCGATCACGGTGTCGCACTCGTTCTGGTCCATGAACAGAGAAGCCCCCAGCAGCTTCGCCTGATCTTCTTCCGGGATCGCGAGGAATCCGTGTTTGTCCGCGTGGATGAGCTGGCCGGGGCGGATCTTGCGGCCGAATGCCTCGACCTCGCAGTTCCACCGGACGGGGACCACATGCGCGTGGCCCACGCAGAGTCGTTGGGCCAATGCCTTGAAGCCGGCGTTGGTCATCTCGTCCACGTCGCGGATCGCGCCGTCGGTGATCGTGCCGACACAGCCGAGGGAACGATGAAGGTTGCTGTTCACCTCGCCCCAGAACGAACCGAGCACGGCTGGCTTGTCCAGGTCCTGCACGACGACGATCTTCGGTCCGGGCACGGAGGCGACATAGGCGCGGTATTCCGATCCGGGAGGGGCGGTCTTTTTGTGTTCCGGGTTGGAGGGCTCGACGACGACGGTGACGGCGTAGCCGATCATCGGCCCCATATGCGGCATGAAGTCGTGTGTCTCCTCCAGATTGAAGGCGTCGCGGGCGATGTCGTGCCGGGTGATCTGTTCCCAGCCGTTGTAGAGGGTGGGGGTGTTCCAGCGTTTGAGCTGGAGGAGTTCGGAGTGGGAGAGGGCGCGTTCCATAGGATTTGTTGTTGACGGTGTGATACGGGAAGTCGGACGTCCGGGCAAGTGGGGGAAACCCCGGGAGGAAGTTGGAAACGCAAGATCAGGGGATTGAGACGGTGGCCGGGGGCTCCCGCGGGGGAATGCTTCGTTGTCAATCGGAGCCGTTTCGCGTATGCACGCGTTCACCATGAAGATGAAGATCGAAGGCTGGCTGAACGACGCCGAGGGCTCCCTGTTGTTGAAGATCACCGGCGAGGACCGGCCGAATGTCATCGCCGAGGTTGCCGGCGCGCTGGAGGAGGGGAGGCTCTACGTCGCCTCGATCACCTTCGGGCTGACGCTTCCGAGCCAGGACCAGTTTTCCATGGATATCCTGGCGAAAGGCTCGGCCGCGGATCTCCTCACGGTGAAGGAGCGGGTGGAGAGCGGCGCGTTCCTCGCGGGAGGCGGGGAAGCGGGCGGGCAGTCGCGCCCGATCAACTGGCCGACGGCGCACATGTTTCATCTGGCGCTCTACACGCCGGACCAGGAGGGGTTGACCGCGCGCCTTTCGCGGATTGTCGGCAGAAAGCGCGACACCGAGGACCCGAATCATTGCCCCAACGGCAGCTTCGTCCACCTGCTGGGTGTCACGCACAATGCCGGCGGCGCGCAGGGCGGGGCTCCCTATTTCAGCGTGCGGGCGAATGTCGCGACCGAGTCGGCGGAGATTCAGGAACAGATCGTCGAGGAGCTTCACGCCTGGGCGGTGCGGGAGGGCTTCGGCGACGACCTTTGGACCCGGGACCTGAACAAGGGTCGTTGATCAGAGTTTTCCGGAGATGACAAACACGCGGCCGGTCTGCGGACCCTTGACCGTGCTGTAGGCGGAGGTGATCAGGAAGTCGGGCGCGCCGTCGCCGTTGACATCGCCGATCCCCGTGGAATCGAAGCCGAAGGTGTCCCCGGCCGCCTTGCAGGTGAGGGCTTTGAGCGGGCGTCGCGACTTCATGGAATACAGGTAGGCCTTGCCGCCCGAGGCGGCCGAGTCGCTGTTCTGCCAGGCCCCTACAATGAGGTCGGCCCGACCGTCTCCGTCCACGTCGCCGGCTTCGGCCTTCCCGATCCCGAAGCCTTCGCCGGGTTTTCCGGTGAGGGTCGCCAGCTTCGAGCCGTCCTTTCCCGAATAGAGATAGACGCGGCCGGTGTTGGGGCCCTTGGCGGTGTTGCGCCAGTCAGACACGTAAATGTCGGAGACTCCATCGCCGTCGATGTCGCCGGGGAGAGAGATAAACATCTCGCCGAACGCGGCCCCGGTGGCGTCGGCTTCGAGGGTGAAGGCGGGTTTCAGGTCGCGGTCCCTGTAGGCATAGGCGCGGCCGGCGCGCCTGGGGCCGGCCTTGGGGGCGCCGACCACGAGCAGGCCGTGTCCGTTGTCGAAGCGGCCCGCGGCGGCGCGGCCGAACTGGTCGCCCGCGCGCTCGCCGTCGAGATGGGCGATGGGTTGGTGGGAGCGGCCGGAATAGAGGATGACGCGCCCGGCGTCCTTGCCGGCGCCGTCGTGCTTTTCCGCTCCGGCGAGGTAATCGTTGACGCGGTCCCCGTCCAGGTCGCCGACGCCGCAGGCCTCGATGCCGGTCCGGTCGCCCTTCGCGTCCCCGACCGGCGAGGCGAGAATTTCCCCGGTCTTCCCGGAGAAGACGTAGACGCGGCCGGGGCCTCCCTGTTGGGTGGAGGGCGCTCCGGCGATGACATCCGCGCAGCCGTCGTTGTCCAGGTCTCCGACGGTGTCGACGCCATAGCCGAGATGATCGCCGGGTTGTCCGAGTTTGCGGAACAGGAGTTTTCCGGTCCGGCCGGAATGGACGTAGATGGCGCCGTGGGCGCTGCGGTTCTTCTTTACGGTCGGCGCGCCGACGATGAAATCGTTGCAGCCGTCGCCATCCACATCGCCGGCCCCGCCTGCGACCCAGCCAAACTGATCGCCAGCGTTCTCCCCGTGGATTTCATGGAGGACGGGGACGTCCCCGCTGAAAGGGACGAGTTCGGTTTCCAGCCGTTTGAGCAAGCGTTCGAAATCCGGCGATCTATGGGCGTTGGCCAAGTCGGCGTCCTGGCGCGCGTGTTGCAGGTCGCGGTAGC
This sequence comes from Verrucomicrobiales bacterium, assembly GCA_038126235.1. Lineage (GTDB taxonomy): Bacteria > Verrucomicrobiota > Verrucomicrobiia > Limisphaerales > JAYPEY01 > JAYPEY01. Next base: position 25,305 of record JAYPFK010000024.1, on the reverse strand, counting down.
CGGCCCGCCACGCCTTTTCCAACCAGGTCAGCGATTGATCCACGCGGCCGCCCAGGCTGTGGACGCAGGCAATGTTGTAGCCGTCCGTCGCGGCGAGCTTCGGGTGTTTGACCGCCTTGAGGTAGGCGACGAGGGCCTCTTCGGGGCGGCCGTCGGAGTGCAGCGCCATGCCGAGGAAATGCCAGGCCGCCAGATTGCCTGCTTGGGCGGCGGCGGCCTTCCTGAAATGTTGTTCGGCGGCCTTGAAGTCGCCGTTCTTCAATGCAGCCTGGCCGGCGCTCATTGAAGCCGGCGGCGGAGAGGATGGTTGCGCGACAGCGCCGGAGCACACGGCGCAGAGGAGCAGGACGAGGACCGGGCGTGGAGGAATGGATAAAGTCATTGGGGAAAAGGGCGGAAGGCGGCGTGCTGATGGTTCGACAGTCTGCCGGTCAGAGCGTTCGAACAACGGGGGCAAACCGCCCGTTTCCAACATTCGGGGGATTTTACCATTGTCCCCACGGGTGGCCGCCGCAAGAATCCGAGCTACGACTTCAGATTTCACCGGACAAACCCCTACAAGCGAAAGGAAACCACATGGGACTCTGGGACAAGCTCAAGGCCGAGTTGATCGACATCATCGAGTGGACCGACTCGTCGAACGAAACGATGGTCTACCGTTTCCAGCGGCGCGGGAACGAGATCAAGAACGGAGCCAGGCTCACAGTCCGGGAGGGGCAGGCGGCGGTGCTCGTGAACGAGGGCCAGATCGCCGATGTCTTCCAACCGGGCATGTACACCCTGAAGACGGAGAACCTGCCGATTCTCGCGACGCTCAAAGGCTGGAAGCACGGCTTTGAAAGCCCGTTCAAGGCGGAGGTCTACTTTGTCAGCACGCGGCAGTTCACCAACCGCAAGTGGGGCACCAAGAACCCCATCATGCTGCGCGACGCCGAGTTCGGCCCCATCCGCCTGCGCGCCTTCGGCAACTACACGATCAAGGTCACGGACCCGGGGAAGTTCATCAAGGAGATCGTCGGAACGGACGGCCATTTCACCGCCGACGAGGTGACCGAGCAGTTGCGCAACATGATCATCACGCGCTTCACCGACATCCTCGGCGAAAGCAAGATTCCCGCGCTCGACCTCGCCGCGAACTACAACGAGTTCGGTGAGTTCATCTCCGACAAGATCAAGACCGAGTTCGAGGACTACGGTTTGTCGGCGCCGAAGATCCTGGTCGAGAACATTTCCCTGCCGCCCGCGGTCGAGGAGGCTTTGGACAAGCGCTCGACGATGGGCGTGTTGGGAGACCTGGGCAAATACACGCAGTACAAGACCGCCGAGGCGATCGAGGCCGCGGCGAACAACCCGGGTTCCGGGGGGCTCGCCGGCGGCGGCATGGGCCTCGGCATGGGCTTTGCGATGGCGAATCAGATGGGGGCCGCGATGGGGCAGGGCATGTTGGGCGGCCAGGGGCAGCCGCAGGCCGCGCCGCCCCCGCCGCCGCCCGCGGCCTTTCATATCGCGGTGAACGGGCAGACGACGGGGCCGTTCGACCTCGGCGCGCTCTCGGCGCAGGCGCAGGCCGGAACGTTCACGCGGGAGACGATGGTCTGGCGGGCCGGCATGGCCGGCTGGACGGCCGCCGGACAGGTCCCGGAATTGGCCGCCGCATTTGGACCGCCGCCGCCGCCTCCTCCCCCGCCGCCGCCGGCCGGCTGAACGACGTTTCGATCCGCCGGGATGTGATTGTGATCTTCGCCGCCTGAATCATGAGCGAAAACGAAGTCGATCCAACGCCTCTGCCCGACGACGCTCCCGCCGGCGGGGAGAAATCCATCGCCTGCGAACAATGCGCCGCGGAGCTGAAGTTCGCGCCGGGGGTATCGCAGCTCAAGTGTCCCTACTGCGACCATGAGATGCGGATCGAGATCGATCAGGCGGAACTCAGGAAGGCGCACGAGGAACAGGACTTTCACGCGGCGGTTTCCGCGTTGTTGGATGAACACAGCGTCGACACCGTCGAGGTGCATACGGTCAAGTGCGGGACTTGCGCGGCCGAGACGACGCTGGATCCGAACATCGACGCGGATGAATGTCCCTATTGCGGCTCCTCGATCCAACGCGGCGGGGAGGCGACCCGGAAGGTGATCGCCCCGCAGGGGCTCCTGCCCTTCAAGGTGGAGCGCGCCACCGCTCGAGGTCAGTTCAAGGAGTGGATCAAGAGCCGCTGGTTTGCCCCGAACAAGCTGAAGGAATATTCCCGCATCGACACCAAGCTGCAGGGGGTCTACGTCCCGCACTGGACCTACGATTCTGACACCGTCACGGATTACACGGGGCAGCGCGGCGAGCACTACTGGGTGACGGAGCATTACACCGATTCGCAGGGCAAGAGCCAGACGCGCCGGGTGCGCAAGACACGCTGGTATTACGCGAGCGGCCGGGTTTTCAACTCCTTCGATGACCTGCTCGTGCTCGCCTCCGAATCGCTGCCCCGGAAGTATGCGGAGAAGTTGGAGCCTTGGGACCTGGAGGGATTGATGCCCTACCAGGAGGAGTTTCTCAGCGGGTTCAAGGCGGAGAACTACTCCATCGATCTGGCGACCGGATTCCAGACGGCGCGCGAGATGATGGAGCCGACGATCAACCGCACCATCCGTCGCGACATCGGCGGGGACGAGCAACGCATCAGCAGCAAGGACGTCCAGTACAATACGATCACCTTCAAGCACGTGCTCCTGCCGGTCTGGGTGAGCGCCTTCCGTTACAACAACAAGGTCTTCCGTTTCCTTGTCAACGCCCGCACGGGCGAGGTGCAGGGCGAGCGGCCCTGGAGTTGGGCGAAGATCACGCTGGCCGTGTTGGTCGGAATCGCGCTGATTGCAGGCATCGTGTTCCTTGCGCAACAGAAGTAGGGTTGCCGCCCCCCCGGCGGGCGGCCCCGGCGACCGGATTTCTTGTCGTTTCAGGCATGGCAAAATCGAAAGACCATTGTCCGACCTGCGGCTCCTTCATGAGGTTTTCACCCGTGGCGGGCGTCAAGCTGTGCCCGAACTGCAAGGACGATGGAACAGGCGAAAAGGCGAAGAACGTGGCCTGCGAACAGTGCGGGGCGCAGTTGAAGTTCGAGCCCGGCGCGACTCGGTTGAAATGCCCCTATTGCGCGCACGAGTCGAAGATCGACTTTGCGGAGCTGGGCGTATGGGCCGCCAACCGGTAGAACGACTTCCATTTCGCGGTTGCCCGGATGCTGCAGGCCCGTGATCCGGACATGGTCGAGGTGCACACGGTGAAGTGCGGAACCTGCGCGGCGGAGACCACCCTGGAGGCCAATGTGGACGCGGACGAATGCGCCTATTGCGGGGCGGCGGTCCATCGGCGGAATGAAGCGACCCGCAAGGTCATCCGGCCGCGGGCCCTGTTGCCTTTCAAGGTGACGCTGGAGGAGGCGCACGGGAAGTTTCGGGAATGGATCATGGCGCTGCCGCACGCGTCCCGAACGCTCAGGGAACACGGCGAGGCCGAGTCGGAGATGCGGGGCGTCTACGTCCCCTTCTGGACCTATGACGCCGACACGGTGACGTTCTACAACGGCCGGCGCGGGGAGTTTCGATCATCCTCGGGAAAGCGGGAGACCAGTTGGAGCGAGGTGCGCGGCTGCGTGAACAACTCGTTCGATGACATTCTGATCCCGGCCACGGATTCGTTGCCGCGGACGCTGCTGGAAGAGTTGGAACCCTGGGATCTTGAGAATCTGGCGCCCTGCCAGGAGGAGTTCTTGAGCGGTTTTCGGGCGGAGAACTACTCGATCGATCTGGCGACCAGGTTTCAGACCGCGCGGGAGAAGATGGATCCGGTCATTGCCCGGGAGATCCGGACGGACATCGGCGGCGACACCCAGAGTTTTTCCAACGAGGAGATCCGCTGCGCCCGAATCACCTACAAGCGCGTGCTCCTGCCCTTCTGGGTGAGCGCATTTCATTTCAACAACCAGGTCTATCGCTTCCTGGTCAACGCCCGCACCGGCGAGGTTCAGGGCGAGCGGCCGGGGAACGGGAGCCGGATCGCGCTGGGAGTCCTGGCCGGCGTTGCGTTGCTCGTGGCGATCGTTTGTTTCCTTTTGCTGCGGGGAAGGTAGGTCGAACTGTCCCCAGTGAGCCGGCGTGAGCCTATCCGAGGCGGCGTATTGGGGGCAGTTCGCCCGACTTCTGCAGCCGCTGCCGCGCTCCAACAACGCTGGACGCGGCGGCGCGATTGCTGGTATTCCAGTCCGAATCATGAGCCCGAAAAACTTCCCGGCCCAATCCCTCTCTTCCTCCTCTTCAAAACCCCTTGCGGCAGCCGGCGCGCTCGCCGCCCTGCCGGTCGAGCGCTTCGCTCACGCGGCGGGTGACGATACCGTCAAGATCGCCATGGTCGGCTGCGGCGGACGCGGCACCGGCGCCTGCGTGCAGGCCATGAACACACCCGGCGCCACCAAACTCGTCGCCATGTGCGATGTGGACGAGGATCAACTCGCCAAGTCGCTCAGCGTCATCCGCGCGCAGCATCGCGACAAGGTGGACGTGCCGCCGGACCGGCAGTTCACCGGCTTCGAGGACTACAAGAAGGCCATCGCCGAGGCGGATGTCTGCATCTTGGCGACCTCGCCCGGATTCCGGCCGATTCATTTCGAGGAGGCTGTCAAACAGGGCAAGCACGTGTTCATGGAGAAGCCCGTGGCCACCGACGCGCCCGGCGTGCGGAAGATCCTCGAGGCCGCGAAGATCGCGAAGCAGAAGAACCTCAAGGTCGGAGTCGGCATGCAGCGTCGTCATCAGCCGACCTACCAGGAAGCGATCCAGCGACTGCATGACGGCGCGATCGGGGACATCGTCTCCATGCGCGTCTATTGGGATGGCAACGCCCGCGCCGGCAAGGAGCGCCTGCCGGACGAGAAGGAGATGCATTACCAGATCCGCAACTGGTACTACTTCACCTGGCTGTCCGGCGACCACATCGTCGAACAGCACATCCACAACATCGACGTGATGAACTGGATGAAAGGCGAGTTTCCCGTGCGCGCGCAGGGCATGGGAGGCCGCCAGGTCCGCAACAAGCGGATCAACGGCCAGATCTACGACCACCACCAGGTGGAGTACGAGTTTGCCGACGGCTCGCGCTGCTACAGCCAGTGCCGGCAGATCCGCGGTTGCTGGACCAGCGTCAGCGAGCATGCCGTCGGCACGAAGGGGACGGTCGATCTGGTGCAGCAACGGAAGCTCTTCCAGATCACCGGCCCGAACGCCTGGACCAAGCGGCTGAAGAAGAGCGAGCAGGGACACCAGTTGGAGCACTACCCGCTGTTCAAGGCGATCCGCGAAAACAACCATCACATGGAGGCGGAATACGGAGCGCTGAGCACCATGACCGCCATCCTCGGCCGCATGGCCACCTACTCCGGGAAGAAGATCGAGTTCAAGGATGCGCTCGCGTCGAAACTGGAACTCGTGCCCTACGGGAAAGAGTTGACCATGGATTCCACGCCTCCCGTCCTGCCCGACGCGGACGGCTGGTATCCGATCGCCGTTCCCGGAAAGACCGTGGCGTTGTAGAAGAATAAACTCCCCGCCGACCGCGTCCGATTGTTTCAGCCCGACACCCTGTCATCATGACCAAGCAAAAGATTCTCGACCTCTACTTCATGGACGCGCGCTTCAAGCTCACGGAGATCGCCGCGTTCATGGACCGCGTGGACCGCGCCGACGGCGATGAGGACTTCCGAATGGCCGCCTTCCGCGAGGCCCTGAAGGCTTTGGACTCCGGCGACGCCGAGCGCGCCAAGAACGTCCTCCTCACCTTCAGTGACCCCACGGAAGAACCCATCCCTGCTGCCACCACCAAGGCCGCCTGCGGAGCTTGGCCGGATCGGCCAGTTGCCGGCTGAATGACGCCCGGCCGCGCCTTCTCTCAACTCTCAACTCAAACCCACTCTTAACCCCATGCGCTACATCGAGCCTCACGGACACATGGTCAGCCGGACCACGGACGACTACAAGGCGATGGCCATCGCGGGCTGCAAGGCCATCTGCGAGCCCGCCTTCTGGGCCGGCTTCGACCGCAGTTCCGCCGCCGGTTTCTACGACTACTTCCGCCAGTTGACCGAATACGAGCCGCGCCGCGCCGCCATGTTCGGCATCCAGCACTACTCCTGGATGTGCATCAATCCGAAGGAGTCCGAGGACCTCAAGCTCGCGGACGACGTCCTCGCCATCATCCCGGAGTTCGTGGAGAAGGAGAATGTCCTCGGCATCGGTGAGATCGGGCTGAACAAGAACAGTCGCAATGAGATCGCCGTGCTCGAAAAGCACGTGAACCTCGCTGCGGAGATGAACCAGCTCATCCTCGTCCACACGCCCCACCTGGAGGACAAGCTCAAGGGCACGAAACTCATCGTCGATCTGATCCGGAGCGATTCCCGCATTGAGCCCGGCCGGGTGATCATCGACCACGTGGAGGAGCACACCATCAAGATCGTCAAGGACGCCGGCATGTGGGCGGGCATGACGCTCTACCCGGAATCCAAGTGCTCCCCCAACCGCGCCATCGACATGCTCGAGGTCTACGGCACGGACAACATCTGGATGAACGCCGCCTGCGACTGGGGCCCCAGCGACCCGCTCGCCGTGCCCCGGACCATGCAGGAGATGCGCCGCCGCGGCCACACCGACGAGTTCATCGACAAGGTCGCCTTCCAGAACCCGGTCCGGTTCATGAGTCAGAGCCCGAAGTTCAAGCTGGCCGGGGCGGTTTGATGCGGGCGGGTGGCAGTCAAGGAGCGGCGACATTCTTGTCGCCGTGGCCCCGAAGGGGCCAGTGAGGCGCGTAGGTCAGGGTTGCGTCATGTGATGTCCCAAGGCTGAAGGGCATGCCGTGTGCCTGCTTCGCAGACAGGGCGACAGGAATGTCGCCCCTCCTTGGATGGCGCGCCGCAACCTGTGTAATAGTTCGCGGGTATTTGAAGCCTTCCAGAAGCTGGGGATCGTGACCGCCGTTTGGAGAGGATGCCCTACGGCCTGGCTGAATTCGAGATCACCGACCCGGATGGCCATGCCATCTGCCTCAGCCAGGAGTTGGACCACTCGGGCGACCTCTCCTCCCATTGCCTCCGCGTTCGTTCCCGCTTCTACTTCTTCTTCTGTTTTCTGAAACCGTTGAAACCAGCGGGTGTTGTTTTGCGTTCGATACACCATCGAACAACATGCGAACCGAGCGAACTGACGGACAAGGCAGTCCCTTCCGGCCGGAAGAAGCGGCCTGCCGGGTGGCTGTCGACGTTCCCGCGCAACCCACCGAAACTTCCTGCGGCCCGACGTGCCTGCACGCCGTCTACAAATACTGGCGTCGGGAGGTCCCGGTCGAGCGATTGATCGCCGAGGTGGGGACGGTCGAGGGCGGGGGAACCATTGCGGTGTTGCTCGGGCTCGACGCGCTCAGGCGGGGGTTTGACGCCCGGCTTTACACCTACAACCTGAAGGTCTTCGATCCCACCTGGTTTGAGCCCAGACGACTGGACCTGGCCGACAAGCTGCGCCAACAGTTACGGCACAGAAGCGGGAAACGAAGGGCGGCGACCCGGGCGTATCTCGAGTTCGTCGAGGCCGGCGGCGACATCCGTTTTGAGGACCTGACGCCCGCGCTCATCCGCGGCCTGTTGCGCCGGAATGCCCCCATCCTGACCGGCCTCAGCTCCACCTGGCTCTACCGCGACAGCCGGGAACGCCCCGATACCTGTGCGGACGACGACATTGCCGGCGAACCGGGCGGACATTTCGTGGTCCTTTCCGGCTACCATCCCGGCGAAGGGACCGTCACCGTGTCCGATCCCTACGCCGCCAATCCGCTTTCAGAAGCCCGCCAATACGACGTCCCCATCGCCCGGCTGATCAACGCGATCCTTCTCGGCGTCCTGACCTACGATGGCAATCTGCTCCTGATCCACCCTCGAAAAACCACTTAAGTGCCCCAGAATCTCTTTGTCGTAAATCAACCGGAACGCTGGCCCCTGACCCTCCCGGGGGCCGAGGTGGTCGCCGCCAGGCAGTACCTGACCGACCCGAAGTATTCCGCCCTGCGCAACTGCCGTGTCTTCAACGTTTGCCGGTCCTACCGCTACCAGACGCTCGGCTACTACGTGTCGTTGCTGGCGGAGGCGCGCGGGCACCGGCCGTTGCCGCGCGTTTCCACCATCCAGGATCTCAAGTCCCAGTCCCTGATCCGCGTCGTCTCCGAATCCCTGGACAAACTGATCCAGAAATCCCTCGCGCCGCTGCAGAGCGACGAATTCACGCTGTCCGTCTATTTTGCGCGGAATGTCGCCAAGCGTTACGACCGGTTGAGCCGGGAGCTGTTCAACCTGTTTCCCGCGGCGCTGCTCCGGGCCTGGTTCAAGAAGGGGCCGGACGGCTGGGTCATGACCCGGATCAACGTGATCAGCGGCAACGACGTGCCTGACAGCCACCGGGAGAAGGTCGCCGAGTTTGCGACCGCCTACATCGACCGTAATTCCCGCCATCCCCGCCGGAAGAACCCGCCCCGATTCAGCATGGCGATTCTCGCGGACAAGGACGACCCGACCCCGCCCTCCGACGGCAAGGCTTTGGAGCGTTTCGTCCGGGCGGCGGCGGCCTTGGACATTTCCGCGGATATCGTCGACCGGGACGACTATGGCACGCTGGGGGAATACGACGCGCTGTTCATCCGGTCCACGACCTCCGTGAACAACCACACCTACCGCTGGGCGCGGCGCGCGGAGGCTGACGGCATGGTGGTCATCGACGACCCCGAATCCATCGTCAAGTGCACCAACAAGGTCTTCCTCGCCGAACTGCTCAACCGACACAACGTCCGCACGCCCAAGACCGAGATCCTGCACCGCGACAACATCGACGCGACCCTGGAAAAGCTCGGGTTGCCGATGGTCCTCAAGCAGCCGGATTCCGCCTTTTCATTGGGCGTCCTGAAGGTGAAGTCCGAGGAGGAGTTCCGGCGCGTGGTCGCCGGGTTGCTCGACAAGTCTGATCTTCTCATCGCCCAGGAATTCCTGCCCACGGATTTCGATTGGCGTGTGGGGATCATCGACGGGCGGCCCCTCTACGCCTGCAAGTACAAGATGGCCCGCGGCCATTGGCAGATCTACAACAACGAGAAGAAAGGAGGAGCCGGTCACGAAGGCGGATGGGAGACGTTGCCTGTCGAGATCGTCCCCAGCAAGGTCGTCAAGACCGCGCTCAAAGCGGCCAACCTCATCGGCGCCGGTCTCTACGGCGTGGACCTCAAGCAGATTGGCAAGGAGGCGGTGGTGATCGAGATCAACGACAACCCGAACCTGGACTCCAACGTCGAGGACCAGATGATCCGCGGCTACCTTTACGAGCGGATCATGGAGGTCTTTCTCAAACGGCTTGAGGCCATCCGCGAGCCGCGCCACGACGCCTGAGGCCTTGATGAAGACGTTTCCCCTCTTTTCCCGGTTCGGGGTCGAACTGGAGTACATGATCGTCGATGCGGAGACCCTCGATGTCCGCCCGGTCGCCGACCGCCTGATCCAGGCGGAGGCCGGCGCGCCGGAGGACGACGTCCGCCGGGGCCCGGTCGATTGGTCGAACGAACTCGCGCTGCATGTCATCGAAATGAAGACCGCGCGGCCGGCGCCGAAGTTGTCGGGGCTGGCGAAGCGGTTCCAGTCCGAGGTCGGGTACATCAACGCCCGGTTGGCCGCGGAGGGTTGCCGCCTACTTCCCACCGCGGCCCATCCCTGGATGAACCCGCATCGCGAAAGCCGCCTCTGGCCGCACGGAAACCAGGAGATCTACGAGACCTTCAACCGGATCTTCGACTGCCGCGGCCATGGCTGGAGCAACCTCCAGTCCGTCCACCTGAACCTGCCCTTCGCCGACGAAGATGAGTTTGTCCGCCTGCACGCCGCTATCCGGTTGATGATCCCGCTGCTGCCCGCCCTGGCCGCGAGTTCGCCTTTCCTGGACGGGAAGCGCGCGGTAAATCTCGACCAGCGGCTTGAAGCTTACCGCCACAACTGCCGGCGTATCCCGTCCGTGACCGGCCGCGTTGTCCCCGAGGCCGTGCGCGGCCGGGCGGATTACGAGCGCAGGATCCTGCGGAAGATCGCGCGCGACGTCGCGCCGCACGATCCCGCCGGGCTGCTCGAGCCGGAATGGACGAACGCCCGGGGCGCTATCGCACGGTTCTGCCGGAACACGATTGAGATACGCGTTCTCGACATTCAGGAATGTCCGGCGGCGGATCTCGCGGTTCTCCAGACCATCGAGGCGGTCTTGCGCAGGCTGGTCGATGAGGGCGACTGGGAGGCCCAGGCGAAGATCTCCACGCCGGCATTGGAAAAGGTCCTGCTTTCGGTCGTGCGGGACGCCGACGAGGCTGTCATCGGAAACCGGGCCTATCTGCGAACGCTGGGCCTCGATCCCGGCGGGCGGAAAGGTCGGCCTGCGAGCGACGTCTGGCGGGAATTGATTGACCGCAGGCCCGGCGCGGCGATGGCGAAGCGCGGTCCCATCGGGACAATCCTGGCGGAGGGGCCGCTTGCGAGGCGGCTGTTGCGCGCTTCAGGCGGTCGTGGCGGTCGAAAGACCTTGCGCGGCCTTTATGCCCGACTTGCCGACTGCCTGGCGGCTGGAGAGATGTTCCATGCCTGACCGTCCCGGTTCCGGTTCCGTGGACAAGGCCGGTTCTTTGACATTTCTAGTGGAATACAATGGCCAGCCGGAAGGGAACGTCATCCGAGTCATCCCGGAGTCAGGTAGTGCGCGCCAGCGTTTTGGAGTGCGGCGCCGCGCGCTGCTTTGCCTGGCTTGGGCGGTGAAAGGGTCTGAAATGTCGCTGAACGCCTCGCAGGGAGCCGGGAGGTTCGTTTTGGAGAGGCCCTCGCCTGGAGCGAGGGACACGCTGCAACGCGGTCTGCGAGACGGCGCTCCAAAACGCTGACGCGTACTCGTAAACTCCATCCAGTCCTCTGAAAATGGCGAAGAACCACATGCCCTCTGCGGCGCGGAAACCCGTCCGTTTGCTGGTGACCTGCGAGCATGCGACGCGCCACGTTCCGGTGCGCTGGCGTGCGCGTCTGGCGATCCCGGCGGAGATTCTCGAATCGCATCGCGGCTGGGATCCGGGCGCGGTCGGTTTGGCGCGCCTGATCGCCCGGCGTCACGACGCCGAATTGATCGAGGGCGGGGTTTCGCGCCTGATCGTCGAGCTCAACCGCTCGCCGCGCCATCCCCGCCTGTGGTCCGAGTTCAGCAGGGGCCTGTCAGGGGCGGAGAAGGAAGCCCTGTTGGAGCGTTACTACCGGCCCTATCGGGAACGGGTGAGGCGGCTGGTCGCGGAGGCGATCGCGCGAGGCGAACGGGTCTTTCACCTTTCTGTGCATACCTTCACGCCGGTCCTCGACGGCGAGGTCCGGCGAGGGGAGCTGGGCATCCTGTTTGATCCCCGGCGGGAATGGGAAAGCGCGCTGGCCCGCGACTGGCAGATCGGGCTGCGCGGCGCCTGCCCCGACTGTCGTGTGCGACGCAACTTCCCCTACCGGGGCGTGGCTGACGGCCTGACCTCGGCCCTGCGGCGCGTTTTCGCCGACACGGACTACGCGGGCATCGAGCTGGAGGTGAACCAGAAGCTGCCCCTGGCTGGCGGGCGACAATGGATGCAGCTAAGGAAGGCGATCACCGATTCGCTGGCTGAGTTGACCGACACACCCAGAGCCTTGCTTTCGCGTTGACCTCGGGATTCCACCCGCCATGCTCCTCTATGGTTGGAATCGGGGAAGGCGGGCCTTTTCCCGAAAACCCCGGAATTATAAGGTTGTTATGCTATTCGTGATCGTAGTCGTGTTCTGCGCCTTCGCTGCCACCTTTGCTTCGGCTGCTATACGGTCACTTGATGCATCCTGTCCCGTAAAGCGGGCACGCTTCGCATTCCTTGGCAGCGTTCCCGTTGTCGCGGCCGTTTCATTCCATATGACCTGCTATTTCGTCCAATTTACCAACGGGTGGACACGCTTTCACGGTTTCCCAGTCCCGCACGTTGTGTTTCAGCGCGAATACCCACCTGACGGCCCGTGGCTCGACTTTGTTGGTCCGACAATGATCTTGGCGCTGCCCATGAACTTTGTGATTTACGCGTTTGTCCCATCGGCGCTTTTCCTTCTGGCCACACGACGGGGGCGATATCGGTTGCAGATGGATAATTAATTACGAGGCTTCCGCGGGAGCCAACCGGGGGGGCTTGGTATCAATGTACGTGCCGTATGGAGATGCAAAGAGTGTGGTGACCTGTTTGCCCTTATGAGGATTCCCTACTAGGACTTCGAGGGCATCATGGTCGGAGCCTCATCGGGAGATTGGAGTTCGTGGGCTTGGGGCGCATTGGCATCTGAAGCGGATAGATGCCGCTGGCGAGGACCGAGCGTTGACGAGCGCTATGTTGCATGACGACACGTATGGAGCCACCGAATGCAGCATGGCATCGATTGCTCTGGTGGAGCTATCGCATCGATTCCATGCCTGTGAATCGTGAATCTTCCTTCGTCGCCAGTATGGCCCAGCGCCAAAGCCCCCCGCCGTCGGGCATGACCGCGCGCCAGGTCCCCTCTTGGGAGGGGCGATTTCCCGCTCCCGCGCAGCGGAGGAGTGGGGAATCGGGGTGGGTCCGCCCGGACTGACAACGCGCGCCCAGCCTCGCCCCTGGCGTCTTGTTTCCCCGCCGGGTTGCGCCGACGGTCTGGCCCGAGCCAGGGGCAAGTTCCCGCGAACCTACCCCGATTTGCTCCTCGACGCTTCGCGGTCGGAGCAAATATCCCCTCCCCAGAGGGGACCTTCCTTCGGGCATGCCAACGCGCTTCCAGACCGCCGTCATGTGGAGGCTTTCCCGTTGATGGAGATCCCGGCGGATTCGTTTTTCATTTCTTCCAAGGGGCGAGTTCGTAGACTTCTGCGATGCCGACTGACGACCTCTTTTCCGCGACTCAGGTTTCCGGGACCTTACGGGAGACGGGCGAGGCGGAGTCGGTCGCGTCTTCGGCCCCGTTGGCCGAGCGCATGCGGCCGCGGACGTTGGATGAGTTCGTCGGGCAGACGCACATCCTCGGATCGGGGCAGTTGTTGCGTCGGGCGATCGAGGCGGACCGGATCCAGTCGCTGATCTTCTACGGACCGCCCGGAACCGGGAAGACGACGCTGGCGCAGATCATTGCGCGGCAGACGAAGAACAACTTTGAGCGGCTCAGCGGGGTGGAGTCGAACGTCGCTGACATGCGCCGGGTCCTCGCCGGCGCCGCGAACCGACGGCGCAATACGGGGCAGCCAACCATCCTCTTCGTGGACGAGATCCACCGCTTCAACAAATCGCAGCAGGACGTGCTGTTGCCGGATGTGGAGAGCGGCGTGGTGCGGCTGATTGGCGCGACGACGCACAACCCGTTCTTCTTCGTCAATTCGCCGCTGGTCTCCCGCTCCCAGATCTTTGAGTTGCAATCCCTGGACGCCGAAGCGCTGCTGGGCCTGTTGCAGCGGGCGCTGGCGGACAAGGAACGGGGGCTTGGGCATCTGCAGGTAACGGCGGCCGAGGACGCCCTGAAGCATCTGGCGACGCTTTCGGACGGCGACGCGCGCAAGGCATTGAACTCCCTGGAAATCGCGGTCCTGACGACGGAGCCGGAAAGCGATGGCGTCATCCACGTCGATCTGGCGGTCGCGGAACAAAGCATCCAGCGCAAGGCGATCGTCTACGACGGGGACGGCGACGCGCATTACGACACAATCTCGGCCTTCATCAAGTCGATGCGCGGCAGCGATCCCGACGCGACGCTTTACTGGCTGGCCAAGATGATCGAGGCGGGGGAGGACCCGAGGTTCATCACGCGGCGGATCGTGATCTGCGCGGCGGAGGACGTTGGGCTGGCGGATCCCATGGCTCTGGTGCTGGCGAATGCGGCGCACCAGGCCGCGGAGTTCGTCGGCTGGCCGGAGGCTCGGATTCCGATTGCCGAGGCGGCGATCTACATCGCCACGGCGAACAAGAGCAACACGGCCATGGCGTCCATCGACGCCGCCCTGGCGGATGTCCGGGCAGGCCGGACGCTGCCGGTTCCGAACCATCTCCGGGACAAGCATTACGCCGGGGCGAAGCGGTTGGGGCATGGCGAAGGCTACAAGTATTCGCATGATCATCCGGGGAACTTCACGCCGCAGGATTATCTCGGCGCGGAGAAGCGGTATTATGAACCGGGGGAGATTGGGGTGGAAAAGAAGATCAAGGACCGGCTGGACCAATGGCGGGCGCAGACCCGGCAGGCCCGGAAAAGAAAGGCTGACGAATCATGATGCTTCGCGACGTTAGGAACCGGAAAAGTGAACTGCGGCGGATGCTGCGGGAGCGGGACCGACGCGTCGGATCCGAGGAGCGGGCCGTGGCTGGCGAGCTCATCTGCCGGTTGTTTGCGACGGTCAGCGGTTGGGAGTCGAGGCGCACGATCCTGTTCTTTGCTCCGTTGTCCACGGAACCGGATATCCGCCCGCTGATCATACGGGCTCTTGCGGAAGGGAAGACGGTCTTGTTGCCGCGCTTTGATCCAGAAGCGGAAACCTATCGCCCGGCTCGAATCGGCGCCTGGCCCGACGACCTGGTGAAAGGCAGGTTCGGCGTTATGGAGCCGGGCGAAGACTGCGGTTTCGTCGGATTCGACACCATTGAACTGACCTTGGTTCCCGGGGTTGCCTTTGACGGTCGGGGGCGTCGCTTGGGGCACGGGGCCGGTTATTACGACCGGATTCTCGCCGAGGCGTCCGGGGAGCGCGCGGGAATCGCGTTTGACTGGCAGATGGTTGAAGAGGCTCCCAGCGAAGCGCACGACGCGGCAATGGACTGGATCGTGACGCAGTCGGGGTATGTGGTCTGCGGCGGGGCGGGCGACAAAAAAAGACGGCCTGAGGCCGCCTTCTGAAAAGAGGGGAAAGGTCGCCCGTTCAACGCCCTTCGGAAAGACCGACGGGGAGGCCGCCTTCCCAGCCCTTGGGACGATTCCAGGCGCGCCCGGAAATGGTGTTGTCCGGATCCGTGCTGGCGCAGCCGGTGGACAAGACGCAAAGGATGGCGAACAGGGCCGCCGCGAAGATGCGGAAGGTTTTAAGGCCGATGGAAGTTCTCATTTATCCGCCTTTCCTTGATACAGGACATCGTCCCCCTCGGTGACCTCGCCCTGCTTGAATTCCTGCACGATGTTGGCCACCGAGAATTCGTCTTCCACGCGGGTGATGCGGGCCTGGCCGATGACCTGATCTTCATGCTTGATCAGCAGGCGGCCATCCATGAGGACGCCGTGGTTGCCGCCGACGTTCAGGACGGCGTATTGATACTTCGGATCGAAGGCGACAATCTTCCCGGAGAGCCCGTCGGGCAGGGCGGGGGGGGATCCGGGCTTGAGCTTGAGAATGGTGTTCTTGAGCCGGGTGTTGTCGCGTCCGATGACTCCGAGCTCGGTCTGCGTGGTGGCCAACTCAACCTCGGCCTTGGGCAGGCGGTCGCGTTGTTGGCGGACCTGGGCGGCCGTGGTGTTGAGCGCGAACCAGTCCGGGTTCTCCGCGATGATGGCGTCACGTTCCTTCTCAAAACGCTTCCGTCCCTCATCGTGAGTCGCGATGGTCTTCTCCATCTGGGCGATCTGGTTGGTCTTGGTCGCAATCTCGGCCCGGACCCCGACCAACTGGTTGGAGACCCCGTCATGCGCGGCCAGCTCGGCGTCCCGCTCAGCCTCCTTTTTCTTGCGGGCCTCAATGGCGGAGTCGCGGTCGGTTTCGGCCTTCTTGCGGTCGGCCTCGACCTTGTCCTTGCGTTTCTGCACCTTGTCGTGGCTCAGGAAGAGGGAGCCGCCGGCGCAGAGCAGGGAGAGGATCAAACAGATTCGAACCATCATGGCTGGGGCAATCGGGAAAGGGTTAGAGGCCGCGGTAGATGACGAGGTCGCCTTCGATGGGTTCGTCGGCCTTCCAGTCTTGCAGGATGTTGGCGATGGAGTAGTCCGCCTCGGCGCGGGTCACCTTGATCTTGCCGAGCAGGGAGCCGTCGCGGCTGATCATCATCTCACCCTTGGGAACGACGCCGTGGTGTTTGCCGATGTCGAGCACCACGTATTGATACTTGGCGTCGACGGAGACGATCTTGCCGCGCAGGCCGTGGGGCAGGAGGGGTTTCTTCTCGGGCGGGGCGAGTTTCTCGATCTGGGCCCGCATACGACTGTTGTCCTTGGTCACGATGTCGCGCTCGGACTTGGCGGTTGTGAGGGCGCGTTCCACTTTGGGGAGTTTCGTGCGGATGCGCTTGATCTCGGCGATCTCCATGCCGAGGTTCTTGTAGTCCTCGTTGCTCTGGCGGGTGGTGTTGCGCTCCTGTTCGGCGGCCTGTTCGGCGGCCCGGGCGGACTGGACGGCCTGCTGCGTCTGGGTGACCCTCTGCGCCTGCGAGGCGTTCTCGGTGTTGGCCGCGTTCAGGTCGAGCTTGGCCTGTTCATGGGCTCTCTGATACTCGGCCAGCAGGTTGGCGGCGGCGTTACGGGCGGAATCCGCCTCGTTCTTCTTGTCGTCGGCTTCCTTGTCCAGCCGCAACTCCTCGTCGATGTGGGCCTTGACCTTGATCTCGTTGACCACGCCGGCTCCGGCGACGACCAGCAAGGTCAGAATCATGGTGATTTTGTAGAGCATTTCTGCGCGGGGTCGAAATTCAGGTTCGGGCGAACTTAATGACTGGGCCAAGGGGTGTCAACGGCCGGTTTGGAGGCGGAAAAAAGCTGCCCATTCCACGCTCCAAGCCCCTAAGAAGCTCCGAGCTCCCAGTTTCAAACCCAGATCGTTCGTCATCGGTCGGGATAGGGCGGTTGATTCGGCAGAGTCCAGAGTTCCGGAGTGTCGCGGAGTTTTTCGAGCAATCGGGCGTCGGCGGCGGGGAATTCGTGGTCGCCAAGTTCTTCCCGGCTCACCCAGCGAAGGTCGGCGCAAGCGATCGCCCGGGGCTCGGAGTCGATCAGGCGGCAGCGGAAGAAGCGCAGGTGGACCTCTTTTTCGGGATAGAGGTGGTCGATGGACTCAATCAAGTCCAGAACCTCCACGCGCGCCGCCAGTTCCTCCTGCAGTTCGCGTTCGAGGCAGGCTTCAAACGATTCGCCGGGTTCGCGTTTGCCGCCGGGTAATTCCCAGAGTCCGGCCAGATGGCCGCCTGAAGGTCGCTGGGTGATGAGCAAAAGTCCGTCGCGGAAGATCAGGCCGGCGGAGACTTCCACCGTGGCGTGTGTCCCGTGCTGCGCGTTGCGTGGCGATGGAGTTTCGGGGGGCATCGGGCGTGGTGTGTGAAGGGGGGCGCGACGTTCTGGGCGAGGGAAGGCGGGGCTGTCCTTCCAGGCTGTTTCGCTCTTGGGGAGTCCAAGCGATGGCAGATTGAAAATTGCAGATGGCAGATTTGAGATCGGTTCCGGCCCCCTTCCGTTTCCGTTTACAAACCACTAACCGCTAACCGTGAACCACCAACCGCAAACCGCAAACCGAGGTCCTACCGCCCGATGCTCTTGTAGATGAAGCCCTGCTCCTCCATCTCCTTCGGATCGAAGAGGTTGCGGCCATCGAAGAGGATGGGGTGGGTGAGTTGCTTGCGGGCGCGGTCGAGGTCCAGTTCGGTGAACTGCGGCCACTCGGTGGCGACCACCAGCGCGTCACAGCCTTCCGCCACCTCGTTCATGTCGTCCACGTATTCGACGTCCTGAAGCAGGTCCCTGGCCTTTTCCATGGCCTTGGGGTCGTGGACGCGCAATACGGCTCCCTCGGCCTGCAGGCGTTGGCAGAGGTCGATGGCGGGGGACATGCGAACGTCGTCGGTGTTCTGTTTGAAGGCCAGGCCAAGCACGCCGATCTTCTTGTCCTTCAGCACCCAGAGCGTCTCGGTGATCTTCTTGACGAAGCGGGCCATCTGGTCGGCGTTGATGCGCTGGACCTCCTTCAGGAGGGCGAAGTCGTAGCCGAGTTCCTCGGAGATCTTGATGAAGGCGCTGAGGTCCTTGGGGAAGCAGCTGCCGCCGAAGCCGAGGGAGGCGTTGAGGAATCGGCGGCCGATTCGCTCGTCCATGCCGATGCCGTTGGCGACCTCCTCGACATTGGCTCCGGAGGCCTCGCAAATGACGGACACGGCGTTGATATAGGAGATTTTCAGGGCCAGGAAGGAGTTGGCCGCGTGCTTGATCAGTTCGGCGGAATTGATGTCCGTGACGATGATCGGGGCCTTGAAAGGCTCGTAGATCTCCTTCATGGCGGCGACCGGACGTTGCGAACGCACGCCGACCACGACGCGGTCGGGATTCATCAGGTCCTCGACCGCGAAGCCCTCGCGCAGGAACTCGGGATTGCTGACGACGTCGAAGTCCACGCCCGCCTTGTTGTAGCGCTTGATGGTCTCGGCGACCTTCTCGCCGGTGTTGACGGGGACGGTGCTCTTGTCGACGACGATCTTGTAGCCGTTCATGGCGCCGGCGATGTCGCGGGCGACGCGCTCGATGAAGCTGAGGTCGACGGAGCCGTCCTCCTGGGGCGGGGTGGGGACGGCGATGAAGACGACGTCGGATTGCTCGACGCCCTCGGGGGTGGAGGCGGTGAAGCTCAGCCGCCCTTCGGCGACGTTCTTCCTGACGAGTTCCTCAAGTCCCGGCTCGTAGATGGGGATGCCACCCGCCTGGAGCAGCTTGACCTTCTCCTCGTTGTTGTCGACGCAGACGACACGGTGTCCAACTTCCGCGAAACAGGTTCCGGTGACCAATCCGACGTAGCCGGTTCCAATAATCGTGATCTTCATGTTCTCGATCTGTCTCCGTGCGCCGGGGAGAAAGGGAAGGGCGCGCCGCTATTTTTCCGCGGGCTTTTCGGCCGGGGCTGTGGCGGCCGGGGCTGTGGCGGCCGGGGCTGTGGCGGCCGGCTGTTTGCCGGCGGCGTCCTGCACCATCTTCTGAAGTTGCTGCATGTCGATCGGGCTGCCGTCGCCGCCCAAGGAAGGCATTGCGGCGGAGGCCTCGGGCTGGGGCTCCAATTCGGGGTGGAGCTTCAGCAGTTGCGAGCGTTTCTGGCTGGCCTCGGACGCGAGGGCGCTCCCGCCGACGGAGTCGATCATCTGGTCGTAGATGGCCAATGCTTCGGCGGGTTTGTCGGTCTTCTCCAGCAGGTAGGCGCGGGCGAGTTTCGCCTGCTCGGCGACCGGTTCGGTGGGATAGGTGTCCTCGACCAGCTTGTATTCGCCGATCGCTTGTTCCGCGGAACCCTTGGCGTCGGCGCAGGCAGCCTTGCCCATCCGCGCGATCGACTGATAGGGGCCGGTGGGATAACTGGAGATGTATTCGTTGAAACGGGCGGCGGCCCCATCAAGATCCCCCTCGGTGAAAAGCGCGCCGGCAGCGAGGACGAGCGCGCGTTCCGCGGCTCCGGTTCCGGGATGTTGCTCGACGATGGCGAGGTAATCCGCGGCCGTGGGTTCCTTGATTTCGCCCTTCTCGTCGGTCCGGTAGCCAAGTGTGGCGAGAGCGGTCGAGGCGGCGATCTGCTTGTTGTGCGCGCCGCGTTGGATGGACGCCACCACGACGCCGACCACCATCAGGGCCGCGAGACCGCCGATGAGGCGTGATTTGTTCTTCTCCAACCAAGCGAGGAGATCGAGTTGTTTGGCTGCGAAATCGACTTCTGAACTCATAAAAAAAGGTCGGTCATTCTTCGGAGGGGCATCAAAAAGGCAAGCTCGAAATCGGTTGAAATACAGGGATTTTCAGGATGGATTCGTCCGGTTTGGAACCCGGTCCGGCGGAGTGGGGCTGCGGGCGGTCCGGCGGGGCTGTGTCAGCTTGCGGGGGGCGGCGTCCGTCCGCTCTTGCTGGCCGCCGCAGGGAGGGTCCAAGGCGAGCATTCGACGTGGAAGACGCCTTATTTCCTCCGGTCCCAGACCAGTCTCAGGCCTTCCAAGGTCAGCAGGGGGTCGATGGCGTCGATCTCCGGCATTCCCTTCGCGATCAGGTTCGCGCAGCCGCCGGTGGCCACGACCGCGACGCGGCGCGCCTTCAGTTCCTTCCGGATTCCAGCCAGGATTCCGCGGATCAGGCCCCGGTAGCCGTGCACCGCGCCGATCCGCATCGCTTCCTCCGTGCTCCGTCCGACGGCCGCCGGTGTGTCGCGGATCTCGACGCGCGGCAGCAAAGCGGTCTTTTCGTGAAGATAGTCGGTCATCGCCGCGATCCCCGGCGCGATCACTCCGCCAATGTAGTCGCCCTTGCGGTTCACCACATCGAAGGTGACCGCCGTGCCGAAATCGACCACGACGGAAGGCGCGCCGTGTCCTGCTGAGGCGGCCAGGGCGTTTGCGAGGCGATCCGGGCCGATGGTCTCGGGGCGCGGATAGTCCACCCCGACTCCGAGACGCGCGACCAGGTCGTGAGTCAGCTCGATGCACTCCGTGTCCGAAACGCGCTTGAACGCGGCCTTGACCGCCGCCGTTTGCGCGGGAACGACGCTGCAAAGAGAGGCGCCTGTGATGCGCGAGCGGCCGATGAACTCACGAAGCCGTTTCAGCGCCCGGCTCCCCGTCCAGGAAGTCGTGGGGATGTTGACGTGACGCAGGACGCGCCGGGAGTTCGCCAAGCCCACGTGCGTGTGCGTGTTGCCGATGTCGAAGAGCAGGATCATCCACTATTTCTCCACGCTCACGTCTCCACCGGTGACGCGTTCGATGCGGCCGTGCTCCGTGCGCAGGAGCAGCGTCCCGTCCTCGTCCAGGGACTCCACGCGCCCGGTCAACCGGCGCGATCCGACCAGGATGGACACCTGCCGACCGAGGGTCGAGCAGCGGGCCTCCCAGGCCTCGCGGATCGCCGTAAAGGCGCCGGCGCGCACGGCGGCGTATCCCCGGTCCAATTCGCGCAGGATCGTTGCCGCCAGGGCCGGCCGGTCGATCGACGCGCCCTTTTCCTGCGAAAGCGAGGTGGCGATCGGCTTCAGTTCCTCTGGAAACTCGTCAGCGGCCAGGTTCACATCCATGCCGATGCCGATCACGACATGCTTCACGTGATCCACCTCGGCGCTGAGCTCGGTCAGGATGCCGGCGACCTTGCGTTCGCGGATCAGGATATCGTTCGGCCATTTGATATCGGCGCGGATGCCGGTTTCCGATTCGATCGCCCGGACCAGGGCGACCGCCGTGGCGATGGTCAATTGCGTGACCGCCAGCGGCGCGCAGTCCGGCCGCAGGAGGACCGAGAACCAGAGCCCCTTGTACGGCGGAGACATCCAGCGCCGCCCCAGCCGGCCCCGGCCCTTGGTCTGCGATTCCGCGAAGACCGCGATCCCCTCGGTCCCGCCGTCCCGGGCGAGCCGGTCGACGATGTCGTTCGTCGATTCCGTCTCCCGGAACACGCGGACTTCGCGGCCGACGATTTCCACCCGTCCCAGCCGCGAGATCAGGTCGTCGCCGTGCAACGCGTCGGGAGTTCCCACCAACCGGTAACCCCGGTGCGGACTCGCGTCGATCTGGTAGCCGCGCGCGCGCAGTTCCTCGATTCGCGCCCAGATGGCCGCGCGGCTGATGCCAAGCCGGTCGGACAATTCCGTGCCTGCGACCGAGCCTTCGCCGGCCTCCCGCATCGCCGTGAGGATCTGGGCGTCAATGCTCATCCAGGAAGTCCAACCCGATGTCCACAGCGGTCGCCGAATGCGTCAACGCGCCCACCGAAATGAAATCGACCCCCGTCTCCGCGACTGCGCGGATCGTGTCCAGCGTGATGCCGCCGCTCGCCTCGGTCCGGCAGCGGCCATCGATGATCCGCAAGGCCTCGCGCAGTGTGTCGGGCGGCATGTTGTCCAGCAGGATGATGTCCGCGCCCGCGTCCGCCGCCTGAGCGACCTGCTCCAGGTTGTCCGCCTCCACCTCCACCTTCAGTTCCGGGCAGGCGGCTCGCGCCCGTGCGACCCCCGCCGCGATGGCGTTGGGTTCAGCGTCGCGCAACGCGGCCAGGTGGTTGTCCTTCATCATCACCATGTCGAATAGTCCGATGCGGTGATTTTGTCCTCCGCCGCAGGCCACCGCGTGTTTCTCCAGGATCCGCCAGCCCGGCGTCGTCTTCCGGGTGTCGAGAATCTGCGCCCCCGATCCGGAAACCGCGTCCACGTAACGCGCGGTCAGGGTGGCGACCCCGGAGAGCCGTTGAACGAAATTAAGGGCCGTGCGCTCCGCTGTCAGGATGGCGCGCGTGGAGCCCTCGATTCGCAGCAACGGCGCGCCGGCCTCCACCCGGTCCCCGTCATTCGCGAGACGCTCCACCGAAAGGTCGGAATTCAAAGACCGGAAAGCCGTCTCCGCGAGGTCGGCGCCACAGAAGGTCAGCGGGACGCGCGCGTTCATCAGGGCCGCCGATCGCGCCTCCTCGGGCACGACGGACAGGGTGGTCGCGTCGCCCTCGCCCACATCCTCGCGCAGCGCGGCGTCCACCGCGGCGCGCACAACTTCACTCGAAAGGGAATCCACGCGCGGAGCATGGCCGACCCGTTTCCCCCGATGAAGCAAAAACAACGCGGACGAACGCCACTCTGGCTGTAGCAGCGGCTGCGCTTTGCCTTGGAGGCATCGTCCAAAACGAGCGAACTCCTCGCGCGACTGCACAGCGGCGTCAACCCAAGGCGGAACCGCCCTCACCCTTCCGCCTACGCCGCGCTTTGTCGCGGGCTTGGCGTTTTCGGAGCGCGGCTGTGTCGGAGACCAGCCGCAGCAACGTTGGCGACAACCACAGCCGGGGAAGTTCTTGAGCGGCTGCGCATCGAAGGCTGCTGCGGCTGGTCCCGAAGACGGGACACAGCCGCGCTTCGACGGTGAGGGCGAAAGAGCATGGCCAATTGACAAGTCGACGCCCATGCGCGACTGCCGCTTGCCCCGCCATTGCCCCCGCCCTGCGATTGTGCGACAAACGTCCGACACTTTTCGAGACCATGGACCTGAAACTCACCGACAAGACCGCCCTCGTCAGCGGCGGAGCCAAGGGGATTGGCGAAGCCGTCGTCCGCCAACTCGCCACGGAAGGAGTTCGCGTCGCCATCGTGGATCGGGACGCCTCCGCCGGTTCCGCGTTGGCTGGCGAACTGAACGCCGCCGGTTTCACGGCACGCTTCGTCCAGGCCGACCTGTGCGACCACGCCGCCTGCGAAAACGCGGTCGCGGAGACCCTCGCCGCCTTTGGCTCGCTTGACATCCTGATCAACAACGCCGGATTCAACGACGCCGCGGACCTGGATCGCCCGCCCGCCGACTTCGCCGCCTCACTCAACGCGAACCTCGTCTCCACCTACGCCCTTACCCACTTCGCCCGCGAGCCTCTCAAGGCGGCGCAGGGCGCGATCGTGAACGTCAGTTCGAAGGTCTCGGTCACGGGTCAGGGAAGCACCTCGGGTTACGCTGCGGCCAAGGGTGGGGTCAACGCCCTGACCCGCGAATGGGCGGTCGCCCTCGCGCCCCATGGCGTCCGCGTCAATTGCGTCATGCCGGCCGAATGCCTGACGCCGCAATATACGACCTGGTTTGATTCGCAGGCCGACCCCGCCGCCGCCAAGGCGTCCATCGACAAGCTCGTCCCCTTCGGTCGACGCATGACTACGCCGGAGGAGGTTGCCGCCATGATCGTCTTTCTCGCCTCGCCGGTTTCGTCGCACACCACCGGCCAGATTGTCTTCGTCGACGGCGGCTATACGCACTTCGACCGCGCCTTCACCCACGGCCATCAGAAGTGGGGGGAGTGACGGTCGGGGGCGGGGCTGATTCTTCACGCTGAGCGCGGAAATGCCGCTTGCCACACGGAACGAGGCGGGCATTCTCACGCACGCTCGGCACACATGATCCACCATCACATTTTTTGGACCCGGCCGCACCTGGGGCGGCAGCGGCAGCGCCGGTCCATGGAACTGCTCGACTTCGAGGCCCTTACCTGGATCGTCGGGGCGCTGGAGATTCGTCGTCATTCGCCGATGCATCTGATCACGGACACGAAGGGGGCGGCGTTCTTCAAGAACACGGGCCTGGAGTGGATCTATGACGAGATCTCGACGGCGCTGGACGACATCCCGGAGGACATCGACCCGGATGTCTTTTGGGATGGCGCGAAGATGTTCGCGTTCCAATGGATCGAGACGCCGTGCGTCATCATCGACTACGACGCCATCCTTTGGCGGGAGTTCCGTCCGACCGCGCCCGTGATGGCCCTGCACCGGGAATCGCGCCACTGGAGTTTCTACGCGACGAACCGCGACCGGTTCGGCGGCTATGGTTTCGATTCGAGCGACTGGGATTGGGAGATCGATCCGGTCAACACGGCCTTCGTCTATTTCGCTGACGATTCCGTGCCCCGGAGCATGGGGGCGAGGTCGGTCGCCTTCATGAAGGACTACTCCGCGGCGTTGCGTCGCAACGAGGCTCCGGAGGCCGGCACGCACGCGCTCTATAACCGGGCCACCCTGTTTGCGGGGCAGCGTTTGCTGCCCATGTGCGCCGCGCGGGAAGGGCGCATGGTCGAGCCGCTGACGGAACTGGATGAGGACCTGGTCACCGTCGCCCGCAATCCGGACATCACGCACCTGTGGATCTCCAAGGCGCTCTACCGTTGCTGTCCCGAGGCGCGGGCGGCCTATTGCAACCACCTGATTGAACTTCTGCGCGACCGTCATCCCAAAAGCCTTCCCACGCTGAAGCGGTTGGGTCTGGATGAACCGCGCGTCGCCGACCCGGAGGACTCGCTGGATTATCGCAAGCTGTCCGCGACCGACCTGCGTCGGCAGAGACTCAAGCGGATGAGCCTGGTGGAGGGGGAGGTCTGGATCGAGGACGCCAACATTCCAGCGCGGCGTCGGGCCAGGACCGGGGACTTGTTGTTGCCGGGCGAGCGCGTCCATGCCGAGCCGGGCGCCCGTTGCGAAACCGAACCGGCGGAGCCGGAATTGGCGGAGGCCGTGGCGCCATGAGTCTTTCCGGCGACAATCTTTCGGCGGAACGCCTCGGCGATTTCGAGGTCTTCGAGGAATTGGGCCGGGGGGGGATGGGAGTGGTCTACCGCGCTCGCCAGATCTCACTCAACCGGATCGTCGCCCTGAAGGTCTTGAGCGGGAATTTTACCCTGACCAGCCAGGCCGTGGCCCGGTTCAAGCGCGAGGCGGCGGCGGTGATTGGGCCCCCGTGAACTGGCCCATTGCGAATGAGATGGTTTTC
>JAYPFK010000023.1:0-113294 GCA_038126235.1 Verrucomicrobiales bacterium | reverse complement strand
CTATGACCTTCAGGTTATGAGCCTGACGAGCTACCGGGCTGCTCCACCCCGCGGTTAGGGGACGCGGAATCTGCCGCATTCCCCGAAATGTGACAAGCAGGAAACTTCTTTTTTTTGCGCGCGAGCCGTTTCGCCCGCCCAGGCAAAAACGATTGCCAATCCTTGGGCGTCGCCGTTCCATCCTCGCAACGTAACAACCTAATCGCTCCCGTTCCGCCATGAAGACACCCTCTTTCCCCGTCGTTTCCCGCCGTCGTTTTGTTGCCGCGGCCGGGTCGCTCACGGCCGGTCTTGCCGCCAGTCGCGCGTTTGCCGCCGCCGCGCCGGCCGTGAAGCTCCCCCGCGCCACCTCCGGCGACGCCGCGGTTGAGCCCGACTGGTCCGAACGCCTCACCCTGACCGTGGGCAACAAGGGCGCCGACCTCGTTGGCGTGAATGAAAAGGTCCTCCAGGCCGCCGTGGACTGGGTGGCGCGACTGGGCGGCGGCACGGTCAAGGTCCTGCCCGGCGTCTACCGCCTGCGCAATGCCGTCCACCTCGCCTCCAAGGTCCGCCTGCTCGGCTCCGGCCTCGACAGCGTGCTGATCAAGGAGCCTTCGGTTTCCACCAAGCTCGCCGCCGACAGCGACTGGTTCGATCAGGAGGTCACGCTCAAGGATGCCGCCGGCTTTCGAGTCGGCGACGGCGTCTGCCTCCAGACCAAGAATCCGCACCACGGCGGGACGGACGTCTACAAGGGCACGCTCATCGCGCGTTCCGGCAACCGCTTCAAGCTTAGCAAGGCCCTGCGCAAGAATTACTGGCTGATGGGCGACAGCGCGATCTCCACCCTTTTTCCCATCCTGAACTGTGAATTCGTCGAGGATGTGGTCATCGAGAACATCACACTCGACGGCAACAAGGACCACAACGACAACCTCAATGGCAACTACGCGGGCGGCATCTTCGCGCAGGATTGCAGTCGTCTGACCTTCCGCGGCGTTACCTCGCGGAACTACGACGGCGACGGCATGAGCTGGCAGATCTGCCACGACGTGCTGGTGGAGAATTGCCATTCGCACGACAATACCGGCCTTGGGCTCCATCCGGGCTCCGGTTCCCAGCGGCCGATCATTCGTGACAACAAGCTTGAGCGAAACAACATCGGCATTTTCTTTTGCTGGGGTGTGCGCAACGGCCTGGCCGAAAAGAACGCCTGCATTGAAAACCGCAGCTACGGCGTCTCCATCGGCCATCGCGACACGGACAACCTGATCCGCGACAACGACATCCTCCGCAGCGGCAAGGTCGGCGTCCTGTTTCGCCCTGAGCGAGGCAAGGACTTCGCGCCGCACCGCAACCTCGTGGAGAACAACCGCATCATCGACAGCGGCGCGGACAATGGCATTGGCGTGGATGTGCAGGGGCAGGTGGAAGCGATCACTCTTCGCAAGAACGACATCAAGGAGACCCGCGCGCCAGCCGGACGCACCGGAGTCCGCGTGGGGCCCGAAACCCGGGACGTGCGACTGATTGAAAACCGCATCGACGGCTTTGCCACGTCAGTGCAAAAGGGGAAATGAGCATCGACACCCAGCCTTCCGTGGAACCAAGGCCGATCGCGGAGATTGCCGAACGCCTCGGCGCGCCGGCCGAAGCCTGCCTGCCCTACGGTCGCCACAAGGCCAAGCTCGACCTGCCTTTCGTTGATTCGCTGCGCGACCGGCCGGCCGGGCGGCTCATTCTCGTCACCGCGATGACGCCGACGCCCTACGGCGAGGGCAAGACCACCGTCTCCATCGGGCTTAACGATGGGTTGAACCGCTTGGGGAAAAAGTCCGTCCTCTGCCTGCGCGAACCCTCCATGGGGCCCTGCTTCGGCGTCAAGGGAGGCGCGACCGGCGGCGGGTTCTCAAGGATTCTCCCGGGCGACGAAATCAATCTCCATTTCACCGGCGACTTTCACGCCATCGCCGCCGCCAACAACCTGCTCGCCGCCCTGGTCGATCACCGGCTCCAGCGCGGCGGGGAGCCCGCGCTGGATCCCGCGCGCATCTTCTGGCGGCGCGCGATCGATATGAACGATCGCGCCTTGCGCGAGATCGCCGTCGGGCAGGGCGGCCCCGCCAACGGCGTCCCGCGAAAGGAGGGCTTCAATATCGTGGCGGCCTCCGAGATCATGGCGACCTTTTGCCTGGCCCGCGACCGTGAGGACCTTGAGGCGAGGTTGGGCCGGATGGTCGTCGGACGTTCGCCCGATGGCGCGTCCGTCCGCGCCGAAGATCTGGGATGCGTGGGCGCCATGAGCGCGTTGCTCAAGGACGCGTTGGCTCCGAATCTCGTCCAGTCGCTGGAAGGGAATCCCGTCCTCGTGCATGGCGGGCCTTTCGCGAACATCGCGCACGGCTGCAATTCCGTGATCGCCACGCGCGCGGCGCAGGCGCTCGGAGACTACGTCGTCACCGAGGCCGGTTTCGGCTCCGACCTCGGCGCGGAGAAGTTCATCGACATCAAGTGTCGCCAGGCCGGGCTGCAGCCTTCCGCGGCCGTCATCGTGGCGACGACCGCCGCGCTCAAGCTGCATGGAGGCGTCGCGCTGGATGCTGTTCGCGGGGAGAACGTCGAGGCCCTGCGTCTCGGGTTGGTCAACCTTCGACGGCACCTGGAAATTGTCCGCGGTTTCGGCGTTCCGGCGGTGGTTGCGATCAATCGGCACGACACCGACTCACCCGCTGAATTGGAAGCGATCCGAGAGGGCGTCCAGTACGCTGGCGGCGAGGCGATCATCAGCAACCATTGGACCCAGGGCGGACTTGGAACGGAGGAACTGGCCTCGCGCGTGGCGGCTTTGGCGGATGAGTCGGCGGATGCAGTCCAACCGCTCTACCCGGATGGGATGCCGCTGATCGAGAAGGTCGAGACCATTGCGACGCGCGTCTACGGCGCGGATGGAATCGAAATGTCCGACGAGACGAGGGCGGAATTCGAGAGCCTCCAGGCGGAAGGATTCGGCGAACTCCCGGTCTGCATGGCCAAGACGCCGATGAGCCTTTCCGCCGACCCGAAGCAGCTTGGCGCGCCGACGGGATTCACCATTCCCATCCGCGAACTGCGGCTTTCAGCGGGAGCGGGGTTTGTCGTCGTGCTGACCGGCAGCGTGCTGACCTTGCCGGGATTGCCGACGCGTCCCGCCGCGCTCGATATCCGGGTGAACGCCCGGGGCGAGATTGAAGGGCTTCGCTGAGCAACCGTCCGTAGCCGCGCTTGCAAAAGCGGGGATGCGTCTTTCAAAAGTGGCGAAACCCCGTAGGACAGGCATCCTGCCTGTCCCGGGCTTGCCGCATGATTCTCCACTGAATCCGTCGTTCGGAAACGGTTTGGCCGGGCGCGACCGTACTTCTTGTTGATGGCGACAACGCAGATTTCGCGGCCATGCTGTGGACAGGCAGGATGCCTGTCCTACGACATGGCGCATGGCCGCCGATGATCCGGGGCGAGGCTCACGCCGGTTTTATTCAGCAGCAAAGAACAGCCTGGAGGGACTGTCCTGCGCCGGTCGCTACCCTTTCCAGGGCACCAGCCATTCCTCGGCGATTTGTTCCGTTTCGGACGCGGTGATCTGCCAATCCAGGATCCGGCCCTTCATCTCGTTTGCGACGTCTCGTCTGGATGAGGCAAGGTTGCGGAATTCCTTTGGATCGTTCTCCAAGTCGTAGAGTTCCTCGTAGCCCTCGGGGTAGTAATTGTATTTCCACTTTTTCGTGCGGACCATCTTGGCGTCGGGATGCCGGATGCCGGCGACTCCTTTCCCCTTCCGGAATTGGTGCCCCGGGATCGTAATCACTTCGGGGATGACGTTCTCCGCGAACACCGCCTCGCGGGACTCCATCCCCCGCGCCCCGGCCAGCAATGGCGCAAGATTGCGTCCCTGGCAATGCCGGGGCTCGTCCAATCCGCAGAGGTCGAACAGGGTCGGTTGGACATCGATCGATTCCACGAGTTCGTCATAGCGCCCCGGCCGGATACGCCCCGGCATACGCATCAACAACGGCACGCGCACGGATTCCTCAAAGAACACGTTCTTGCCCATCAGGCCATGCTCCAACAACTGGTCGCCGTGGTCCGAGGAGAACACGACGATCGTGTTCTCACGCTGTCCCAGCTCATCCAGGAGATCCAGCGTCCGGCCGACCTCACGGTCGATGTGCGTGATGCTGGCGTAGTAGCTGCGCCAGGCCCAGCGGAGAAGATCGCGGTCCATCTCGAAAGGCTTGCGGTTGCCGCGAAGGATGAGTTTCTGCACCGGCGGAGGGAGCGTTCGAATGTAATCCATATCCACCTGGCGCGGCAGCGGCATGGCGTCCGCGTCGTGCAGCCGGTCGAACGGCTCAGGAACCTCGAAGGGCGAATGCGGTTTCCAGTAGCTGCTGAACAGGAAGAACGGTTTGTCGCCTCGGGCCGCCTCGCGCAGTTGCGCCCGCGAGCGCTCGCCGGTCCAGGTCGTATCGGTGAACTCATCCGCAATGAGCGAGCGGTAAGGATTCTCGCCGGTCTTGGCCTGCTTTCCAAGCGTCTTCCGGTAGTGCGCGCGGCTGGTCATGGCCAGCGGGTCGTTCGCATTGCGCCACTTTACGTAGTCCGACCAACGATCCGTGTGGCTGGCGCCGTCATGCAGTTCGACTTGGTCGAAACCCATCTCCCGCGCCGATTCCGGGACCGCCGGGTATTGGTAAGCCAGATGCAGCTTGCCCACCAGCCGGGTGTTGTAGCCCGCGTTGTTCAGGCGTCGCGGCAGCAGGACCTCGCTTCGGTTCAACAGGGTGTAGTTCACCCGGCAACGATGCGCGTGAGCGTAGCGGCCCGTGAAGAAGCAGGCGCGCGAGGGCGTGCAGACCGGGCTCTGCACGAACGCGTGGGAGAAGTTCGCCGACTCACCGGCCAGGCGATCGAGGTTCGGAGTCTGGATCAGCTTGTTGCCGTTGGCCCCGACGCAGTCATAACGCTGCTGGTCGGTCATGATCCACAGGATGTTGGGCCGGCCGCCCTTCGCCTGCGCATCCGCGCCCCGCGCGGAGGCCGCCAACGCCGACGCCGCCAGACCTCCCGCCACAAATCTCCGCCGGGAAAGAACTTCGCTCATAACGGGAGAATAGGCTGATGGAGGGGGCGGGCAAGTGCGGAGGAATGGAGGTCTCTGAGAAATGGAGAACCACGGAGAAGGGAAGTCCGGACTAAGTGTTTCTCAGTAAACTCCGCGTTTGAGATCGGGCTTTATCTTCGCCTTCAGGTCCACATCGCAACGCTGCTTCCGGGTTCTTGCTTCGCTCCGCGACGTTGAAGTGGGCTCGACGGAGTCTCTCCCCACCGGAACAACGAACCATCCGGTTGCCGGGAACGCCGTTGACAGGGGAATCAGGTGTCGTTCCGGATGATATGAAGAGGCGTGTTGACAGCGGCAGCGAATCCGAAAGTCGGTGGGGAGAGACTCCGTCGAGCCCACTTCAAAACCCCAACGGGGTGGAAGCGGCGTATGGAAGTCGAGATGTAGGCGCAACCTTGTCCGATCAAGGAGCGGCGGGCCGGTGGCATGGGTTTCTCGCGCGCCGAATCGATGCATCTGCCCTTCGCCCGGGGTGTCTGCGAGCTTCCGCTTCGCGGTGGCTTTGCTAGACTCCCGCCGCACATGAACCGTGTTCTTTCCACTTCCGACTCCACCCGCCGCGAATTCATCCGTCTTTCCACCGGCGCCGGCGGGGCGTTTGCCCTAGGCCTTTCCCCGTTGGCGCGCGCCGCTTCAGCGAAGGGCAGGGCCAAGGGGAATGCCCTGCCGCATTCCACACCGGCCGAGGCCGGCATCGAGGACCGGCACATCGTGAACTTCGTCCAGGAGATGGGACGGGAGGGGCACGAGCTGCACAGCCTGATGATCCTGCGTCACGGGAAGGTTGTCGCCGAGGGCTGGGCCGCGCCCTACGAGCGGCAGTTCAACCACGCGATGTATTCGTTGAGCAAGAGCTTCACCTCCACCGCAGTCGGGTTCGCTGTCGCGGAGGGGTTGCTCAACGTGACGGACAAGGTCGTCGGTTTCTTTCCGGATCGCGCGCCCGCCAAGATTGGCGAACGGTTGGCGCGGCTGAACGTCGAGCACCTGCTGACGATGTCCGCGGGCATGGCCCGCACGGCGACGGGGAACACGGTGAAGGAGCGCGACTGGGTGAAGGCCTTTCTCGCGCAGCCCATCGAGCATGAGCCGGGAACGGTTTTCAACTACAACACCGCCGCGACCTACATGCTTTCCGCCATCGTCCAAAAGGTTTCCGGTCAGGGCTTGATCGACTTCCTCAAGCCGCGGTTGTTTGAGCGGATCGGCATCACGGGCGCGACCTGGGATGAATGCCCCATGGGTGTGGCCAAGGGCGGCTTCGGATTGAACATCAACACCGAGGGGCTCGCTCGCATGGGGCAGCTCTATCTGCAGAAGGGGCGATGGAAAGGGCGACAGATCCTGCCGGAGTCGTGGATCGAGGCTGCCACGTCCAAGCACATCCAGCAGGGCGAGGATTCGAACAAGAACCCCGATTGGCGGCAGGGCTATGGCTACCAGTTCTGGCGTTGCCGGCACAACTGTTATCGCGGTGACGGCGCGTTCGGGCAGTTCATTGTCGTCATGCCGGAGAAGGACGCCGTGGTCGTGATGACCAGCGAAAGCAAAAGCATGCAGGGCGAGCTGGACCTGGTCTGGAAACACTTGTTGCCGAACTTCGGTCAGGCGGCGGCCCCGGCGACCGGCTGGAAAACGGCCCCGGCGGCGGCGCGCATGCGTGAGATGCGCATCCCGTTTCCGGCAGGCTCCCAGGAGTTCGTGGAATCCGCCGGGATTCTTCGCGGACGCAAGATCCGCTTTCCCAAGAACGAGACGGGCGTTGATATGCTCACGGTGAAACAAACGGCCGATGTTTTGGATCTGGATTTTGGCAGCGCGGAATACGGGGACTGGTCGTTGCGCAGCGGTTGGCATCAATGGTCCCGCGCCGCGATGCCGATGCTGACCGCGAAGTCGTGGCTCGTCTCCCGAGGCAATACGGACAAGCG
The DNA here is from genome assembly GCA_038126235.1 of Verrucomicrobiales bacterium. Taxonomy (GTDB): domain Bacteria; phylum Verrucomicrobiota; class Verrucomicrobiia; order Limisphaerales; family JAYPEY01; genus JAYPEY01. The sequence goes on along the minus strand of JAYPFK010000023.1, from coordinate 106,223 downwards.
CGGTCGTTCCAAGGTCACGGTCTCACACGCGTGGGAGGACGCCAATACCCTGAACATCGTCCTGCGCTACCATGAGACGCCGCATCACGATATCCTGGCCGTGCGGTTTGAGGAATCCGGGGCCACGCTGGAGATCACCGACAGCATCAGCAGACGAAGGAACGCAAAGGCCAAACCGCGGTTTACGTCAAAAGGGAACTTCGTTTCCTGAGCGCGCAAGACCGGGGGCATGAACGCGAACCGCGCGCGGCCCGCCCCGGAGGGGCGAACCGAAGGTAGCCGGTCGGTGGAAGGCGCAAAGCGCCTGAAACCACCGGACCAATCCGCCCAAACATGAACGCGCCCCGGCAGGGGCGCTCCGAACATGCGTCATGCTCACGGGCTCCCTTCCTCAATCAAAACGGCGCTGTTCGATCCCGCGACAATATTGTCTCTGGCGCCCCTGCCGGGGCGCGTTCATTCGGTTGCTTGTTTCCGGTGGTTCCGGTCGTTTTGCGACCTGCACACACCGGCTACCTTCTTGTCGTCCCTCCGGGACTGAGGGGCCGGTTCATTGATCGTGCGGCGGCGGCGGGCCTCCATTGCCGAAGCCTCCGCGCCCACCCGGAGTCCCTTGGCCAAACCCGCCCTCGCCGTTGGGAGGGCCGCCCTGTCGCATCCGTGGCCCGCCGGGGAATTGGCCTTCGCCCGGCGTCACATCCTGGCGAAGCGGCGGCGGCAGGTCGTCGATTACGCGGGCGAGGAACCGGTCCGCCGTCGACGAGCGCAGATGCTCGGGAAAGGCCAGCCAGACCGCGCGGGCATCCCGGGGTCTGAAGTTCCTCAGGTGGGTTTCGGCCTCGTCCCATTTCACCTGAAACACCCGACGGAATTCCCTGAAGTAGCGTAGGGCCCAATATTGCAGGCTCGATTCGGCGCGGGTCGCCGCCTTCTCGTCGCCGCCGGACTCCTTCACCTGCGTGTAGCGCGCCAGGATCTCCTTGAATGAGTTGGTGTTGGCCTCCGCGAACGCGTCCGCTTCCGCGATCATCTCCACCGCAGCGCCGGGTTGAAGCGGCGTCGCCGATACCGGCGGCAGCGGCGAAAAGCCGACATCGATGTCCTCGTCCACGATCGGGAGCAATTCGTTCATCTCCGGATGGGCCGGTCTTAGTCTGGCGATCAATGCTTCCAGCCCATCGGTCGTGAAGTTGCCGACGCCCCGCGTCGCGCCGGTTGCCGGCGGAGCGGTTGGAGTCGGGCGAGGCGGCGTGTCGATGGATTCCCCGATTTCGGCTTCCATGAACGTCGAGGCGAACAGGATGCCCAGCAAACCCACGATCGCCACGAAGGCCAGGATGAGGGGCGCGCCAACAACCCGATCCCCCTTCCTGTCGACTTCGGGGTCCCCCTTGATCCGGCGAATGTCGGCCAACAGCGAATCGTAATCCTGATACCGCTCTTCCGGCTGTTTTTCCGTCATTCGTCGGATCAGGGATTCGACGTCCTCCGGCAGTTGCGTCCCCAGTTCGCGGCCCGAGGGAAGGGGCTTGTTCGCGTGCGAGACGACCACCGAAAAGGCGGAGCCGCCTTCGAAGGGCCGTCTGCCGGTCAGGAGGAATAGCAGGGTGACCCCCAACGAGTAGATATCAGCCCGGTGATCCACGTTGCGCGCGTCGTCCGCCTGTTCGGGCGCGATGAAATGGGGGGAGCCAAGTCCGACGCCGGTCATGGTCAGGCCCGCATCATCGTTCCGGACCTTGGCGAGCCCCAGGTCCGCGAGCTTCACCGCGCCGTCTTCGGAGAGCAGGATGTTGCCCGGCTTGACATCGCGGTGGACGATGCCGTTCTCCAAAGCCTCCCGCAGGGCGAGGGCCGTCTTCTCCGCTATGGCCAGAGCCTTTTCCTGCGGCAGCTTCCCTTCTTTCTTCACGACGCGCGCCAGATCGCGCCCTTCAACGAGTTCCATCACGAGGTAATGCACTCCGTCCTCCTCCCCGCAGTCGTAGACATGGACCAGGTTGGGGTGATTCACGGCCGCCGCCGCCCGCGCCTCGCGCTGGAAACGTTCCAGATAATCGGGATCCCCGGAGAGTTCCGGCGAGAGCGTCTTCAAGGCGGCCCGGCGCTCCAGTCTGGTGTGCTCGGCCTCGTAGATCTCCCCCATGCCTCCGTGGGCGATTTTGCGGATCAAACGGTAGGCGCCCAGTTTCACGGCTGGCAACCACGCGGCCTCGTCGATCGGGACCGCCGCCGCCTTCCCGCAGACCGGACAAAGGGCTTCCCGCCCCGCCTCCTCGTCGGGACGGACGAACGATTCCGCGCAGAGCGGATCCGGACAGACAACCTTAATGGGCATTGGAAGAGCGGCAGGATCATCCTCCTCCCGTCCCGGATCTTCAAGCCTGCGGGGCGCGGAGTCGTGGAATTGAATGCGGCGGGCGAAACAGCCGGTTTTCCGAGGCAAACGCGGTGGGAGGATTGTGGGCCGACAGGGCATGATTTTGCTTCAGGATCGCGCCCGGTTTGTGTTCAATGCCGCGCTTTCCGGCGGTCGCGCGTTGGCGCGAAGGGCCGTCGGAGACTTCGGATCGGTCGATTGCGATCGTGATCCGAATAGCGCACGAATCCTTTCAACCACTCGAAACGACATGTCTGGTCACAGCAAATGGTCCACGATCAAACGGCAGAAGGGCGCGGCTGACGCCAAGCGAGGCAAGGTGTTCTCCAAACTGGCGCGGGAGGTCACGATCGCCGCCAAGGACGGCGGCGGCGACCCCGACATGAACGCCAAGCTCCGCATGGTGATGCTGAAGTGCAAGGCCGCCAACATGCCCGCCGACAATATCCAGCGCGCCATCGCCAAGGGCGTGGGCGGCGGCGAGGGCGTGACCTTTGAGGATTTGACTTACGAGATCTACGCTCCGCACGGCGTGGGCCTGCTCTGCGAGATCAGCACCGACAACCGCAACCGCACGGCGGCGGAGATCCGCAGCCTGGTGACCAAGGGCGGCGGAAACATCGCCACCGCCGGATCGGTCAGCCGATTGTTCGAACGCAAGGGGCAGATCATGGTCTCGCGCGAGGGTGTGGACGAGGACGCGCTGATGGAGGTGGCCTTGGAGGCCGGAGCCGAGGACATCCGCACCGAGGAGGAAGGGTTTGAGATCGTCACCGATCCGGCGGATTTCGAGGCCGTGCTCAAGGCCGTCGAAGCCGCCGGCATCTCCAGTGAGGCGGCCGAGGTCACCCAGTTGCCGATCCGGGACACGATGACGCCGATCGACGACGAGGCGGCGGCTCGCGCGGTGCTGAAGCTGCACGAGGCGCTGGAGGACCAGGACGACATGAAGGGCGTCTACTCCAGCGCGGACATCCAGGTCGATGTGGACTGAGCCCTCCCTTGCCGAGTGCGCGCGCGGCCTCTAAGCTCGCGCGCTCATGCAGGAATCGAAACAGAACCTGGCCGAGCGTTTTCTGGGCCGGCTGGCGGAGGCGATCTACCATCGCCCGCGCTGGTTCTTCTATCCCTGCCTGCTGCTGCTTGTGGCGAGCGTGTTCGTGACGGTGCGCTACTGGCGGGTGAGCACGAGCCGGAACGACCTGGTGGACGCGAACGCGAAGTATCACCAGAACTTCCTCAAGTTCCGGAATGAATTCCCCTCGATGGATGACCTGGTCGCCGTGGTCGAGAGCGGCGATGTCCTGAAGAACCGGCAGTTTGTCGAGCGCCTGGCGGCGAAGCTGACCGCCCGCCCGGACCTGTTCACGAACGTGTTCTACAAGGGGGACTACACCATGCTCGGCAAGAAGGCCCTGTTGTTTGCGCCGGAGGATGACCTGGCGACCATGCGCGACCTGCTCGGCGACTATCGGCCGTTGATCCAGCAGTTCGGCCAGGCGACCAACCTCAATTCGCTGTTTACCCTGGTGAACGACCGTTTCCTCGAGGCGGGGTCGGCGCAGAGGGAGGGTGAGCCCGCGCCGGAAACGGATTCGTTGATCGAGGCGCTGCCCGCCCTGGAGCGGATCGTGAGCGAGGCGCGCGACAGCATGGAGCGTCCGGGCACGCCGCCTTCGCCGGGCGTCACGGCCCTCTTCGGACTGGGAGCCGAAGCGGAGGAGAAGATCTACATCACCTTCGACAACGGGCGCACCTACCTGGTGACCGCCCACGCGGTGAGTCGCGACCTGGAGAGCGACGCGGTCGATGCCATGCGACGGTTGATGGCGGAGACCCAGGGCGAGGTGCCCGGGGTGAATGTCGGCCTGACCGGCGAGCCGGTGCTGGAGTTTGACGAAATGAAGCAGGCTCAGAGTGACACGATGCGCGCGGCGGTCGTGGCGCTTGCAATCGTGGCGATCATCTTCGTCTACGCCTACCGCGAGACGGGCAGGCCGCTGAAGGCGACGCTCTGCCTGCTCGTGGGGTTGGGCTACACCATGGCGTTCACCATGCTGACCGTGGGCAGCCTGAACATCCTGACCATCACCTTCGTGCCGATCCAGATCGGGTTGGCGATCGACTTTGGCGTGCATCTGATCACGCGCTACGAGGAGGAACTCCGGCTTGGCGCGTCGGAATTGGAATCGCTGCGACGTTCGATGACCCACACCGGCGTCGGGATCCTGACCAGCGGTCTGACCACCGCCGGGGCCTTCCTGGCAATGGGCTTCACCGGGTTCAAGGGGGTTCGCGAGATGGGCATCATCTCGGGCGGCGGGCTGATCCTGAGCCTGATTCCCATGATGATCATGTTGCCGGTCCTGCTGCTCCGGGGGAAACAGAACGTCCTGGATCATTCGGCCCCGGCGGAAGCGGATTCACGAGGGAAGATCGAGCAGCTCTGGCTGGACCGGCCCAGGTGGGTGGTCGCGATCGGCCTCGGCCTCACAGCCCTTTCGTTGACCCAGTTTCCCAAAGTCTATTTCGATTACAATCTGCTGCACCTCCAGACCGAGGGGCTGCCGGCCGTGGAGTACGAGATGAAGCTCATGAACGACTCGTCCAAATCCGTGCTTTTCGGCGCGGTGGTGGCGGATTCATTGGAGGAGGCCGTGGAATTGGAAAAGCGGCTTTCGCAACTCCCCACAGTGGCCAGCGTGGACTCCATGGGCAAGTATCTGACGGAGGATCAGGATCGGAAGCTGAAACTTGTCGGGGAGATCAAGGGCATCCTGGAGCCGCTTTATTTTCCGCCGGTGGACCTGAAACCCGTGAGTTTGGCGGACCTGAGTCGGACCCTTTACTCATTGAGCGGATTCTTGGGAGGGGCGAAGAATGCGATCCGTGAGAAGGGGGGAGAGGAGGCCTTGTTGGCCGGTGTGACATCCTTGGACCTCGCGGTCCGCGATTTCCGCGTGGCGATCAACCAGGAGAAGGACCGCGGCGAACGCGCGGAAAAGCTGGCCGCGTTTCAGCAGGCGCTGTTTCTCGATCTGCGGGAGACGTTGGAGGCGATTCGCAACCAGGACAACAGTCAGCGCCTGACGGTTGCCGATCTGCCGCCGACCCTGCACGACCGGTTCGTTGGTGTGACGGGCAAGCATCTGCTGCAGGTCTACCCGAAGGAGGACGTCTGGGACCGGGAGTTCCAGGAGAGATTCGTGCGGGAATTGCGGACGGTGGACGCGAGCGCAACGGGGACCCCCATTCAACTTTATGAATACACGACCCTGTTGAAGAACAGTTTCGTGGAGGCGGCCTGGTATTCTTTGATCGCGATCGCAATCCTCGTGTTCATCCACTTTCGCCGGGTTTCCTGCGTCATCCTGGCCTTGCTGCCGGTCTCCCTGGGGGCATGCTGGACGGCGGGAATCATGGGGTTGGTGGACATTCCCTTCAATCCGGCCAACATCATGACGCTGCCCTTGGTGATCGGCATCGGCGTCACCAGCGGAATTCATATTCTGAACCGGTTCTCCGAGGACGAGAATCCCGGTATTCTTGGGAAAAGCACGGGCAAGGCGGTGCTGGTGTCGGCCCTGACCACAATGGCCGGATTCGGCAGCCTGATGATGGCGAAGCACCAGGGAATCGAGAGCCTGGGTTACGTCATGTCCATCGGCACGGCGGCCTGCATGCTTGCGGCGTTGACCTTCCTCACGGCGCTGCTGACGTTGCTGACCGGCTCCGGATGGAACATAAGAAAAACCCAGTAGCGACAAGAAACTCGCCGCTACTGGGCTGGGAGGAACCGAGGTGAAAGCCTCAATATGAGCCGCGAACTTAACCGAGACGCTCCATGTGTCAACGATATTGTTGCGAAAAATGGAGATGCAGCCGGATTAGTGGTTGGGATTATCGTTAACGCCATTCTCGCATTCCTGCTCCATTCGAATGAATGATTTTTCGTATTTACATGATTTTCACCGACTTATGCACAGGGGCGGAGAGGTGGAAACAGGTTTCAAGTCACGGGAATCAGTGACGGACAGGGAAGTAACTTGACGACGCCCGAAGCCTGCGTAATTTCGTGACCCTTTTTGAGGCAGATGCCGGATATGCGTGATCGATTGATCCTCTTGCTGTTGAGCGGTTTGGCGGTTTTTCCTGTGTTCTCGATGAACGCGGCGGATACCGCGTGGGGACCGATGCATCATGAATTCGAGCTGACCTTGGACAACGGGCGCGGCACGGAGAGCCTGGGACCGCTTTTCGGCGTGGAACGGGCGGATTCGCGGACGACGCGCCGTTGGACGCCGCTCATCTCCCGGGTGGACGACCCGGTGGGGGATTTCAGTGAGGTGGATGTCGCCTATCCACTGCTGACCTACGACCGGTTTGGCGATGAATACCGCTTTCAGATCATGCAGGTGTTCGCGTTTGCGGGCGGGCGGGGAACCTCCGACGAAGAGGCGAGGCGGTTCACCCTTTTTCCCTTCTATTTCCAGCAACGTTCCCCGGACACGAACGAGAACTACACTGCGGTGCTGCCGTTTTACGGGCGGTTGAAGAACCGGCTGTTCCGCCACGACGTGAAGTGGGTCATGCTTCCGCTCTACCTTCAGACGAGGAAGCGAGATGTTGTGACAGACAACTACCTTGTCCCGTTTTTTCATCTGCGGCACGGGAACAACCTGAAGGGTTGGCAGTTCTGGCCGGCGATGGGTTATGAAACCAAGGAGCCCGCGACGGTGACGAACGTCTGGGACGAGGCGACCCTTGATCCCGGCCACAGGAAGTTCTTCGCGCTGTGGCCGTTTTATTTCAATGTCTGGACGGGGTTGGGCTCGGAGAATCCCATGCATCAGCACAATATCCTTCCAGTCCTGGCGTTGGAGCGGTCGCCGCTGCGTGATTCCACGACCGTCATGTGGCCCTTTTTCACGCGCGTGGACGACCGGGAGAAGAAATACCGTGAATGGGGGCTGCCGTGGCCCTTGGTCATTTTCGCACGGGGGGAGGGGAAGACTGCGAATCGCGTCTGGCCCCTCTATAGCCGGGTCTACAATGACACCCAGGAAAGCCGGTTCTTACTGTGGCCGCTTTACAAGCGCAACACCATCCAGTCCGATCCGCTGGACCGGAGGTTTTCCCGCGTCCTTTTCTTCCTGTATCAGGATCTCCGGCAGCGGGACACTGTCACCGAAGAGACCATGTGGCGAAAGGATCTCTGGCCGTTGTTCACGGCGCGCCGGGACTGGGACGGGTCCACGCGGAGGCAGTTCCTTGCGCCTTTGGAACCGCTGCTCCGCTCCAGCGAAAGCGTCGAACGCAACTATTCCCCCCTATGGTCGATCTGGCGCATTGAGAAGAATCCCCGGGCCGGCCGTTCCAGTCAGTCGTTGCTCTGGAATCTCTGGCGACGCGATGTGTCCGAAAACTCCAGAAAATGCTCGATCTTTTTCGGACTCGTTCAGTATCAATCGGATCCCGACGGAAGCCGCTGGAAATGGTTTCACCTCGGCTCGGGCCGGGACGCGGAGACCACTGAAAAAACGGCGACGCCTGAAGCGTACGCCGCCGTGAAGGCCGGTAGCGAATCGCCGCCTGCGGAACCCCGACGCAAGCGCGGTCTGCCCGGCGACGGAATCACCGGAGCGTTGGGCCGCCTTGGCGATCTTTTCTCGCGGGAGTCCTCCCGGGAAAAAAACGACGACTGATGTTCAACGATTTTGGCCAGCTATTGATCCTGTTCTCCCGGACGTTCCGGGCGTTGCCGTTGACTTGGCGGCAGCGTCGGAAAGTGGGGGAGCAGCTTTATGAAATCGGCAATGCCAGCCTGTTGATGGCCTGCATCCTGTCGATCTTCATCGGCGGCGTGCTGGCGTTGCAGACCGGGCCGGTGCTGGTTGAGCGCGGGCTCGGCAGCTACCTCGGGGGAGCTGTCGGCCTGACGCTGTGCAAGGAATTGGGGCCCGTCATGATGTCAATCCTCATCGCCGGTCGCATCGGTTCCGCCATGGCGGCGGAGATCGGATCCATGGCGGTCTACCAGGAGATCGACGCGCTGAAGACCATGAACATCAACCCGGTGCAATTCCTGGTGCTTCCGCGGTTGGTTGCCATCAGCATCGCGCTCCCTTTGCTCGTCGTCTTCTCCAACATGGTCGGCTGGATGGGCGGGGCCATCGTCGCCGCGACGAACGTTGAGATTGGCGTGTCGTTTCAGACCTACTTCACCAATCTGAAGTCCTTCGTGGATCCGACCGACATTGTGAACGGTCTGATCAAGAGCTTCTTCTTCGCGGTGGTTGTGGGCACGGTCTCCTGCCACCAGGGTTTGCAGACCATCGGGGGGCCTCGGGGCATCGGCCGCTCCGTCACCAAGGCCGTCGTCAACTCGATCGTCCTGATCCTGATTCTCGATTACGTGCTCACCCGCATCCTGCTTTTCCTGGAGATCTGACCATGGCCACAGAAGCACAGACAATGCGGGAATGCGTGGGCGTCCGGGTCGAGGGGCTGCGCAAGGGGTTTGCCGGACAGGAGGTGCTCAAGGGCATCGACCTGGAGGTCCGTCCGGGTGAGATCTTTGTCATCATGGGGCCCAGCGGTTCGGGCAAATCCGTCCTGCTCAAGAGCCTTATCGGGCTTGAAACCCCGGACGAGGGCTCCATTTTCATCGACGGCCAGTCCATCTCCATGCCGGGCGTCATGGACGACTATCGGCTCGCCATGGTGTTCCAGTCCGGCGCGCTGCTTAACTCCCTCACCGTCGGCGAGAATGTGGGGCTTTATCTTTCCGAACACCGGCTCAAACCGGCGGCCGAAATCGACCGCGTGGTCGCCGAAAAGCTGGCCATCGTCGGTCTGACCGGAGCGGAGGGGAAATATCCGGGAGAGCTTTCCGGCGGCATGAAGAAACGCGTCGCGATCGCCCGCGCGCTGGTGATCGAGCCGCAGTTGATCCTCTACGATGAGCCGACCAGCGAGTTGGATCCGCTCATGGCGATCACGATCGGGCAGGAAATCCTGGCGCTCAAGAGCCGGACCCACGTCACCTCCATCGTGGTCACCCATGATCGGGACCTTGCCTTTGGCGTCGCTGACCGCATCGCGCTCATCGAGGCCGGCGAGATCCTCGTCATCGACACGCCCGACAAGGTTCGGGCCTGCGACGACCCCCGCGTGCAGCATTTTCTTACGGCGGACTTCAACTCCGAGAATCCAACCCCAGACCCAGCATCATGAGAAACTCACTCGAAACCCGGCTCGGCATGTTCTTCGCCATCGCGATGATTGCGGCGTTCATGATCTTTGAAATGGCCAGCGGCGGCAAATACTTCAAGAACGGCTACGTCATCTACGGCGACTTCAGCGATGTCCAGGAATTGAAGGCCGGCGATCCGATCAAGAAGGCCGGCGTGCGCATCGGCCAGGTCGAGGAGATCACCTTCGAAGGGGCCAAGGTGCGCGTTGCCATGCGGATCGACGAGGGTCAGGTCGTCAAGGACGACAGCAAGGCCCGCATCGAGTTCATCGGCCTGCTCGGCCAGAACTTCGTCTCGGTGGGATTCGGATCGGAGAACGCCGCCCCGCTCAGCGGCAAGGCCACGATCGAGACCGAGGAGCAGCCTGACCTCAGCGCCCTGATGGCGCGGCTCGACAACGTCGCGTCCGGCATCGAGAACATCACGCGCAGCTTCAGCGGCGACAGCATCCAGAACGTGCTCGGTCCGCTGACCCACTTTCTGGAGGAGAACAACCCCAAGATCTCGCAGATCTTCGACAACCTGAAGGTCGTGACCGGCAAGATGTCCGATGGCGAGGGGACCATGGGCAAGATCCTCACCGATGACGAACTCTACAACACCGCCATCGGGGCGGTGAAGAAGCTGGAGCAGACCGGAGACGAGATGCAGCTGACCCTGAAGGAGGCGCGCGGCCTGTTCGGCGACGGCAAGAAGTCGCTCTCCAAGGCGGAGAACGCCCTCACCGAGTTGGAGACGACGCTGACCGAGGCGCGCAAGGTCGTGCAGGGCATCGAGCAGGGCAAGGGCACCCTCGGCCTGCTCGCGAAGGACGAGGCGCTCTACAAGGAGACGTTGTCCGCGCTGGTGCAGCTCCGCCAGATCCTCGAGAAGATCAACAGTGGCCAGGGCTCGGTCGGAGAATTGGTCAACGACGACACCCTGATCCGCAACGCCAAGCGCACCCTGCAGAAGGTCGACAAGGCCACGGAAGGGTTGGAGGACACCGGTCCCCTGAGCGTGTTGGGCACGGCGGTGAACAGTCTCTTCTGAGCCGGTAGGAGCGTGGAAGTTGTAGGCGCAACCTTCAGGTCGCGAGCGAGTCCGAAGGGGCGAGAAGTGAATCTCGTTCGTCCATGCCTTGGCGCGCGGGACGCGCTTGAAGCGCTGCCTGAAGGGCGCGTCTAGGTGGTTCGGGATTTCCCTTTAGAAGGCGGTATTGCCCAGGTGAACGCGGCCGCCGCTGCGAAGAGAACCACATTGAACAGCCCGAGCAGCAGGACCACGCTGCGATAGGCTGCCAGAGGTTCCAGTTCCTGGAGGGCGGGCTTGGAGAACGCCAGCGCGGACCCGTAAAGGATCGCCGTCGCCACCAGCCACTTGATCGCGCGGAAGTCGCTTTTTGCCATGAGGTTGGTGATCAGCACATTGGCCAGGGTGAAGATCAGCATGCTCCAGGCAAACCAGGGAACGAGGGCTGAGCCGCCTGCATACTCGCCCTTGAACATCACCCTGACCGGCAGCCACGGCGCAAACGTGCCCAGCAGAGCCGCCGCCGCGCCGACGATGGCGGTGAGGATCAGCGTCCAGCGAAAGGCCTCGGTCTTGTCGGCCGTGGCGGCGCCGTGGACGATGCGCGGGAACATGACCGCCGCGATCGGCACGGCGAACTGCGCCATTGCGAAACCCACCATGTTGCCCGGCACGTAGAACTTGTAGATGTCCTCATCCTCGGGAAACAGACTGCGGGCGAAGATCGCGTCGGCCGCCATGAAAAACACCACCACGCCCGATCCGAGCATCAGCGGGACGGCCTTCCCAAACCACGCGCGCCAGTCCACGCGGGCCCCGGAACGCGCGAGAAAGTCGCGTCCCCACCAAAGACCCGCCGCCAGGGAGACGCATTGTCCAAGCAGGGCCGCGGCCATGACTCCGGCCGCGGTCTGAGCGATCGCCAGCAGGATGACCAGCGCGCCGCCGAAGCGGATGGCGCCGTCGGAAAGGAAGGTCCATCCCATGGGACCGAAGCGTTGCGCCCCCTGCAGCAGTCCGCGGGAAAGCGGAATGAGCAGGGTGGTGAGCGCGACGATCGAGGTCATCCAGAAGGCCGCGCGGCTCGTGATCTGGAGATTGTGCGCGATCCAGTCCTGGCCGACCGTTACGACCGCGATCATGACGAGCCAGACTGTGATGGTCGCCACCGCAACGACACGGGCGCATGTCTGAAGACGGCGGCGTGATTCGTCATCGACCGCCGCCGCCGCCTGGTGCGCGAAGACGGTGGTCAGTCCTCCGGCCGGCATGCTGATGAAGGTCACGATCTTCAGGAGCGTGAACAGCTCGGTGTATTGCGCCACCGACATCATCCGGTTCACCAGCATGTGCACGCCGAACATCAGGACGCCGCCGAGGAAGGTGGCCCCGACCATCCAGCCGCTCTGCTTGAAGAAAGATGCCTTGGAGTCGCTCATGGGGCGGGGAAGGGGGCGTGTTGCCGGTCCGGGCGAACCCACCCCGATTTCATTGTCCTCCGCTTCCGCCTTCGCTGCGCTACGTCGCGACAAGTCGCGGGAGAATAAAATATTCCCTCCCAAGAGGAGGCCTCGCGCGTTGGCATGTCGAGAGGATGGTCCCCTCCGGCGAGGGGATATTTCAAGCCGCCGGAGGGCGGCGCGAAATCGGGGTGGGTCCGCCCGGTTGCGGACGGCGCGCGAAAACAGATTGGCCGACTCAGACTCATACGGATTGCGCGAATTCCAGTTTGACTTCGATCTGAGGCCGGTCGGCAGGCTTCTGCAGCGAGGTGAAAAGGCCCTTCCAGAAACCGAGGCCGTAGAAGATGTGGCAGCATCCAACGAGCGGAATCTGGCGGTTGGGATCCACTTGCTCCAGGCTTGTGCCCTCTCGATCACTGGCTCTGAGCCTGGTTGTGGGAAACCTACAGTTGCGCATCGTGTAGAAGAACAGAGGGAGGCCGTAAACCACCGCAAACAGGAAGTTCACAAACCATAAGCCAAAAAAGGCCGTCGTTGAAATCGATCGGTTCGTCGCATACTCCCAATAGGCAATGAGGGTGAAGGTCGCAAACATCATTGCCATGAACGCCACCAACCCCGCCGGCGCAAAATTCAACAACGACCCCGAACTCGGATGCAGACGAACTTGTTCGGCGCGTCCGCGGCCATAGTTCATCAGCATCTTGATGAACGCCCGCAGGTTCGGCCTCGGCCTGCGGAACGCCACGAACTCCGGATCGTAAAGCAGCTTCCCCCCGCGCTTTTGCAGTTCGTCCATCAGGGCGTTCTCCTCGTTCGGATAGAGCGCTTCGTCGAAGCCGCCGGCGTCGAGGAAGGCGGATTTTCGCGCGATGAGATTGCAGAGGATCAATTCCTTCTCCCCGCTTTCGCGCGGCTCGCCGATGGGCGCGTAACGGGCGCGGCTGGGGCCGAAGGCGAGGGGATTGGCCATCACGGTTGCGAACTCCTTCTCGATTTGCGGCGCGTCGGGCGGGCAGAGGTTGGGGCCGCCGAGCATTTGGACCTTCCCGTCGGCGAACCGTTCAATCGCCCGCTTCAGGTTGCCGGGATCGGCGATGGAGTCGTCATCGAGGAAGTAAATGAGCGAGCCCATCGCGGCGCGGACGGCGGCGTTGCGCTGCACGGAGGGTTGCTTGCCGCGCGCGACGATGATCTCGAGTCTCTCCTTCGGGTAGTCGAGCTTTCGGGCCGCTTCGACGGACTTCACCTCCTCCTGGTCCGGGCGCGCCGCGATGACGACGGTGACGATGGGGAGATCCGCGTTCACGGTCGGTCGGTCAACGAAAGGCGGGGGCGCGGTTCAAAGAACATGCCCGGCGACATAAGGAATGGAGCGCGGCCTTCAGGCCGCTGTTGAGCCCCATCGCCACAGAGTCGCGGTTCCAATGGAAGATCCTGGGGAGTTCGAGGCATCTGCGGCGTAAGCGCCGCGCTCCGGCTGTCGTGTGCCCGCTCACGCGAGTTCTGGATGGGCTTGATGTTCGCGGAACCACTCGACGAAGAGGGGGATGCCCTGCTCGATCTTGATCCGGGGGTGGTAGTCCAGCTTCTCGCGGGCCTTGGCGATGTCGGCATAGGTGATCGGCACGTCGCCTGGTTGGTTGGGTTGCCGGTCAATGATGGCCTCCCTGCCCAAGGCCTTTTCCAAGAGTTCGATCAAGGTGGACAATTCGACCGTCTCGGATTCGCCGAGGTTGAAAATCTCGTAGCCGAATTCGCGGGTGGTGCAGGCGAGCACGCCGGAGACGGTGTCGTCCACGTAGGTGTAGTCGCGCGCCGCCGAGCCGTCTCCGAAAACCGGGATCGGCTTTCCGGCGTCAATGAGCTTGGCGAACTTGTGGATCGCGAGATCGGGGCGCTGGCGCGGACCGTAGACGGTGAAGAAGCGAAGCATGGCGACATCCATGCCGTAGACGTGGTGGTAGACGTGGCCGAGCGCCTCGCAGGCGAGCTTGCTCGCGGCGTAGGGGGAGATCGCGTGCAGGATGGGGTCCGCCTCGTTGAAGGGGACCTTCGAATTCGTTCCGTAGACCGATGAGGAGGAGGCGATGGTGACCTTCTTTACTCCCACCTCGCGCGCCGCCTCGAGCACGTTGACCGTGCCTTCGACGTTCACTCGCTGGTAGAGAGCAGGTTCCTGCAGGCTTGGCCGTACGCCGGCGCGGGCCGCCAGGTGGATTACCTGGTCGAAGTTCCCGCCGTCGAAGACCTCGTCGAGGTCCGCGCGTTCGGTGAGGTCGCCATCGACGAAGGTGAAGGGCTTGGCGAGGGACTGGAGGTGCCCGATGTTGCGCTGCTTGATCGCGGGATCGTAGAAGGGGTTCAGATCGTCGAAGGCGCAGACAGAGTGTCCGTCCTTGAGCAGCCGTTCACAAACGTGGGAGCCAATGAAGCCGGCGCCGCCTGTCACGAGGAGATTCATCGGGGTGACGCTAGCAAAGGGCGGCAAGGCTTGGCAATTGGCGAAAGTCCAGCCGGTTCGAGGCGCCGGGGAGGAGACCCGGGGGCAGAGTCAGGATCGGCCCAGCGCCCAGAGATCCGGATCTTTGCGGCTGCTGAAGCGGCGCCGGGGTTCCAGCAGACTCGCCACGAGCAGGGCGAGTTGCGCCATGAACGCGAAGACAGGCATGATCCAGACTTCTGCCAGATTGTCTTTGAAGCCTTTGGAAGGATTGCGCGAGTCGTAGATCAACGGGACCGAATCGCCGATCTTCAACTCGGAGCGGTCGAGCGGTTGATCGGAGCCCTTGGCGTTTCCCGCGGGAGTGGTGATCGAAAACGCGGCTTTGTTGTGGGTGAATTCGACGTTCGCCTTAAAGTAGGTTTTCGTGCCGTGCCGGCTTGAGGTCGAGGTGTGGGATGTGACGTTGGTCACCCTGCCGAGTGCGCGGTCGGCCCGCAGGTGGAAGATCGCCCGATCGATGATGAGTCCCCAGACGACGGGCAAGAGCAGCATTGAAACGACGAAGTAGCCGCGTCTTTTGATCATCGGCGCGACGCTAGCAAAGGGCGGCAAGGCTTGGCAATGGGTGAAAATGGCCCCTTCGCGATGTCCGCGGAGAGGGCCCAGAAAATGTTTTGCGCCGCGCGTCGGATGGTTTCTACTGCGCGGATGAGAAATGCTTTCCCCAGTGCGCTTCGGATGGGTCTGTTCGTCTTCCTCGTGTCCGTCTTCGCCTCCGCGGCGGCTCCTTCGCGTGACATCAAGGGCGGCGGGTTGTTCTTTTACGATCCGGTCGAGGTTTTCCAGGAAGGCCGGCTGTTGCAGGGGAAGGAAAACTACGAGCCTTCGCTGGCGCGCCTGGGCGACAAGACCTGGTTGGCGATGTTGAACTTCACCCCGGGCAAGGGCGACCAAATGGTGGTCGGTGTGTTGGGCGAGGGCGCGGAGTTGAAGGAGCAGCGTGTCGTGACGCCGGGCCACGGCAAGTTTCGTCGCCCGACGTTGACCGCAGATGCCGAGGGCCGGCTTTGGTTGAGCTATGAGTTGTATCACGACGACCGTTGGACCGTGGCGGTCACGCGCGTCGATCGGCGCGTGTCCGGAGCGGCGGAGGTCATTCCCCGCGGCGCGCATGGAATCAACCACGCGGTCGCGGCGCTGCCCGGCGGCGGGCTGGGTTTTGCCTGGCAGCAGGATGTGGGCGGCCAGTGGGACGTGATGTTCCGGGAACGCGCGGCGGACGGGACGTGGTCGGAAACCCGGAACCTGACCGAAGCCAACAAGCTGGGAGACTGGCATCCCGCGATTGTCGCCAGGGCGGGCGAACTCAGTGTGGTCTGGGACGCGTATGATGGAACCAGCTTCTCGGTCCGTGCGCAGCGCAAACGCGGCGATGCCTGGAGCGAGGCGATCAAGGTGACGGATTCGGAGGTCCTCGAGGCGCGGGCTTCAGCGGCCTACGACGCGAAAGGGCGGTTGTTCGTGGCGTGGGAGGAGGGTGGTCCGCGTTGGGGCAAGGAATACCGCAATTTCCAGGATGGCGCTCCCACCATCACGGACGCGCGCGGCGGGGTGCATCGCTTCCGTTACACGCGGCTCGCCGAGGTGGGCGCGGACGGCGGGGTGAAGCGCATCGCGGTCCCGATGCCCTCCTTCGCGCACGGACGGGAGCGCGACGACATGCGTCCCGGCACGGAGCGTTTGGGTGTTTTCTACGAGCGGCCGCAATTGACCGTGGATGCCAAGGACCGGCTGTGGCTCGTCAATCGGCATTTCTTCTTTCCCGCCGCTTCCACCTCGGCTCCCCGGATCATCAGTCACAAGGAGGAGGGGTGGCGGCTTTATGCCCGCTGTCTTGTGGATGGCCGCTGGTCCGACGCCGTGGGCCTGGAGCCGACGCAGCGCGACGGTGTGCAGCGGCTTTCCCTGTTGTCGGGCCAAAACGGGTTCACCGCCGCCTGGACAGTTGGCCGGACGCATCGCGGCAATCCCTCGGCTGAGCGTGGAGTCGCCCTGAGTCGTGTCGCCTGGTCGGATCGCCTGAAATGGAGCGAGCCGGGGAAGGAGGAGCCCGGAGTTTCCGCCACGCCTTCCAACGGTCCCGGCCGACGCGCCCCGCATTTCGCCCCAACCGTCGTGGGTGGGAAGGAATACAAAGTCTATCTCGGCGACCTCCACCGCCATACGGACCTCTCCCTGTGTCGTGTCTACTTCGACGGTTCGCTGGACGACATCTACCGCTACGGCATTGAGGCGGTGGAGCACGACTTCATGGGCGTGACCGATCACTGTCGGGACATTGCGAACGGCCAGGCCGCCAGCCAGCTCTGGTGGCGCACGATCAAGGAGGTCACCCGGCACGAACTGAACGGGGCCTTCTTCCCGATGTTTTCCTTCGAGCGCAGTCACGGTGAGACTGACCACAATGTCGTCTCCCTGCGCGACGACGTCCTGCGGCCGTACAATCCGCTGCTGAAGGACTTCTGGAAGGAGATTGATTCCGACACCATCACCATCCCGCACAATCCCATCCGGCCGACGCGGGCCTTCGCCTACAAGGACGACGCCAAGCGCCCCCTGTTGGAGATGTATCAGGGTTGCCGCGGCAACCCGATGCACGCGCAGGCGCATTACGCCCTGTCGCAGGGACACCACATGGGCTTCATCGCCAGCAGCGACCACCTTTCCACCAGCGGGAGCTACGCCTGCGTCTGGTCGCCGGAGCCGGGTCGCGAGCCGATCTTCCGCTCAATGCAGGCCCGCCGGACCTACGGGGCGACCGCGCCCATCCGCCTCATCTTTCGCGCGGGTGATGACTGGATGGGATCCATCCTGAAACGGGATTCGATGCCCGTGTTCCAATACGAGGTCGAAGGAGCCGGGAAGCTCGGGGAGATCCAGGTCATCCGTGACGGCGCGATCGTGCGAAAGATTCCGAACGTCGGCGGCGGCAGGAAGATGACGGGCGAGATTCGGGGATTGAAGCCCCTGGCCGGCAAGACCTGGATCTACCTACGCGTGTTGCAGGAGGACGGTCAGCAGGCCTGGTCCTCACCCATCTGGTTGGAGTAGGGGGTGAGACAGTAACCAGCGATCGGCGCTCAGGCTTCGGGCACGGCCACTGATCGCTGAACTCGGATCACTTCATCACCTCGCCCATTCCGCGACTCCGGACTCGACGGGCCGGACGGCGGCTGCTTCCATCCGCGCATTCGTTTGAAAACCCGGCGCTTCAGCCGCCGTCCAACGACATGATCATGAATATGAAGAAAGCGATTTCCCTCCTGACCCTCGCCGCGTTTTCCGCTTCCGCCCAGGCAGCCACCGTGCTCGTCGAGGCCGAGAGCTTCGACTCCCATGGCGGCTGGAAGCTGGACACGCAGTTTATCGGCGAGATGGGTTCCCCCTACCTGTTGGCGCACGGTCTTGGCCGGCCGGTAAAGGACGCCAACACCTCGGTCGAGTTTCCCGCTGTTGGCAGCTACCGCGTGCTGGTCCGCACCAAGGACTGGGTCGCGCGTTGGAAGGCTCCCGGCGCGCCGGGCAGATTCCAGTTGCTGGTCAATGGCTCCCCGCTCAAGGAAACCTTCGGAACCAAGGGGGCGGATTGGCATTGGCACGATGGCGGAATGGTGGAGATCGGGTCGAAATCCGTGAAGCTGGCCCTGCACGACCTGACCGGCTTTGAGGGACGTTGCGACGCGATCGTGTTCACCACCGAGAAAGGCTTCACCCCGCCAAACGAGATCGCGAAGCTGCGCTCCTGGCGCAAGCGGACGCTCGGCCTGACCGAGGCGGCGGCAATCCGGGACGGCTACGACCTTGTGGTCGTGGGCGGCGGCTATGCCGGCATGGGCGCGGCGATTTCGGCGGCGCGCATGGGGGCCAAGGTCGCGCTCATCCAGAACCGTCCGGTGCTGGGCGGCAACGGCAGCAGCGAGGTCCGCGTCTGGGCCAAGGGCAACATCCGCCGCGGCAAGTTTCCCCGCATCGGGGAGATCATCGAGGAGATCTCCGACAGCGCCACCAAGTCGCCGGGAACCTACGAGGAGTTTGAGGACGCCAAGAAGGAGGCCATCGTCCGCGCCGAGAAGAACATCGACCTCTTCCTGAACCACCACGCCAACGTCGTCGAGATGGACGGCGACAAGATCAAATCCGTCACCGCCTTCGACACCCGCACCGGGGCGGAGCGCACTTTCAAGGGGCGGAACTTCGTCGATTGCACGGGCCACGGGACCATCGGTTACCTGGCCGGCGCGAGCTACGACATGGAGGAGAAGGGCCGCATGGGGATGAGCAACATGTGGGCCTGGGACCAGACCGGCAAGACGGAGACGTTTCCCGAAACTCCCTGGGCTCTCAACCTCGAGATGAAGGACTTCCCGTATCCCCGTGACCATCACGGGCAGTGGTTCTGGGAAAGTGGCTTCGACAAGGACGCCATCGGCGACGCCGAGGGTATCCGCGACTGGAATTTTCGGGCGGTCTACGGCGCCTTCAACGCCATGAAGAACGGCGACGGAGCGGCGGAGCACAAGGACGCGATCCTGACCTGGACGGCCTACATCGGCGGCCCGCGTGAGTCCCGTCGCCTGATGGGCGACGTCGTCCTGACCGAGGAGGACATCGTGGCCAAGCGCGACTTCCCGGACGGCTGTGTGCCAAGCACCTGGTCCATTGACCTGCACTACCCGAAACAGCAGTACGCGAAGAAGTTCCCTGAAAACCCCTTCATTTCCTACGCCGTTCACGGCAAGGGCGTGGACCGTTCCTATGGCTATCCGGTTCCCTATCGCTGTTTTTACTCCAAGAACGTCCCGAACCTCTTCATGGCCGGCCGCTGCATCAGTGTGACGCACGAGGCCCTTGGAACGGTGCGCGTGATGAAGACCTGCGGCATGATGGGCGAGGTCGTCGGCAAGGCGGCCGCCATCTGCGCCAAGGAGGACACCACCCCGCGCGGCGTGTATGAGGACCACCTGTCGACCTTGCTGGGAATGCTGGAACTTCCCGGCCAGGCCCGGCGCGAGACCCTGGAAAGCGAGACCGTCATGCCCAAGGAACTGCTGCCGACCAGCCCTTACGGCCCCATGCCCGGCATCGATCCCGCAAAGCTCCCCGGCCTCGTCATCGACGACAAGCAGGCGAAGAAGAAGGGTAAGTGGTCCGCCGGCACGGGGCTGCCCGGCTTTGTCGCCTTCAACTACCTCTACGCCGGCGGCGACGCGTCGGCCGAGATCCGCTTCGAGTTCAAGGTGGACAAGACCGGGACCTACGAGGTGCGCGTCGCTTACCAGAACCACGAGAACCGCGCCGCGGCCGAGCCGGTCACCGTGCATTCCGCGGACGGTGAGAAGACCACCCGGGTGAACATGAAACTGGCCCCGCCCATCGACAAAGGTTGGGTGTCCGTCGGCCGATACCGTTTCGAGGCCGGCAAGCCCGCTGCCGTGGTGATTGGCGGCAAGCCGGATCCCAAAGGCACCCTCCACGCCGACGCCGTGCAGATCCTGCCGGTGAAGTGAGGGGCGTTCCGCCAAGGAGCGGCGACATACTTGTCGCCGTGGCCCGGAAGGGGCAGGACGCAGCGCGTCCGGTGGGAGCTGCGTTTGAGAAATCTCGAGGCGCGATGACATGCCCGCGCCTTTGTGCCTGCTTCGCAGGACGGGGGACAGGAATGGCGCCCCTCTTTGATCGGCCGCTCTGGAACTGACGCGCTGCGCCATGCCGGAAACAAGGAACAACCGGATTCGCCGCGTCGCCCTGCACCTGTCCCGCATCCTGGTCTTCGTCGCGATTGTCCTGCTTATCCATCGGCAACATCACGAGTTCTTGGCCGCGAAGGCTGTCGCCGGCGTTCCCGACGTTTCCTTGGCGCACGCGCAGGAGTTTTTTCCCGCAGCGGTTGCCATCACCGGGCCCGACCAGGCCGGCCTACAGATGGTATCCGACGACTCCGGCGCCACGTTGGGCTACGTCGCGCAGACCTCGCCACGGAGCGATCATATCGTCGGTTACTCGGGACCGAACAATATCCTGCTCGCCTTCGGGGCGGATGACCGGATCGTGGGCGCGAAGTTGTTGAGCAGTGGCGACACACGCGACCACGCGGCCCGGGTGGCGGATGACGAGTTCTTCCTGAAATCATTCAACGGCCTGACCGCGGAGGAGGCGGCGCGGATGGGGGGGGTGGACGCCGTTTCCGGGGCGACCCTGACCAGTCTGGCGGTCGCGGAGGGCGTCATTCACCGGCTCGGCGGCGCGACCCGGCCCGGTCGTTTTCCCGCGGAGGTGGAGGTCGGCAAGATCACGAACCTGTTTCCCAACGCCGTCAGTCTCGCTCCCAGCGAATCGGATTCGCGCCTTTTGGAGGCAATGGACGAGGCGGGCGCGACCGTGGGCCGCATCGCGCGCACCACGCCTCACGCCGACAAGGTCATGGGCTATCAGGGGCCGACGGACGCCCTGATGGCGCTGGACGCGGACGGGGCGATGATCAAGGGCCTGGCGTTGAACGAGTCGTACGACAACCAGCCCTACGTGCGCTACGTCGCGGAGGACGAGTATTTCCTGACGTATTTCAACGGTTGGACGCTGAATCAACTGGCCGGGACGAACCTGGTGGACGCTCAGGTGGAGGGCGTTTCCGGCGCGACGATGACCAGCATCGCCATGGCGGAGGGAATGCAGGCGGCGGCGCGAATCCTGATCGAACCCGCGCCCGCCCCGGCCGGCGTGGCGAAGGCGTGGAAGCCGCGTGGTCGCGATGTGGGAACGGCGGCGATGGTCGCGCTGGGACTGGCGTTCGGGTTCACCCGGCTGCGCGCGGCGCGGAAGGCGCGTCTGGCGTTCCAGATCGCGTTGATCGTCTACCTGGGTTTCGTCAACGGGGACATGGTCTCGCAGGCGCTGTTGGTCGGTTGGGCGCAGAATGGTGTCGCGTGGCGTTTTGCGCCCGGACTGGTCCTGCTGACAGCGGCGGCGTTGCTTGTGCCGATCGCGACGCGGCAGAATGTCTATTGCGGGCAGTTGTGTCCCTTTGGCGCGGCGCAGGAACTGGCGAAGAACCGGCTGCCTTGGAAATGGCGCCTGCCGAAGCGCGCCCGCGTGGCGTTGAAGCTGGTTCCGGCCGCGTTGCTCGCCTGGACCGTGGGCGCGGCGACGTTGCATCTCCCGGTCAGCCTTGCGGACATCGAGCCCTTCGATGCGTTCGTTTGGGAGGTTGCCGGCGGGGCGGCGCTGGGGATTGCGGCGGTCGGGCTGGGCGCATCCCTGTTCGTCCCCATGGCCTACTGCCGTTACGGCTGCCCGACCGGCGCGCTGTTGAACCACCTTCGTCTTAACGCGCGGGGCGACGAGTTCTCGGCTCGGGATGCCTTTGCGTTGACGCTGGTTTGCGTGGCAGCGTGTCTGTAAGGCTTTGTGTGCTTCGGGGGCGAATTGGCCCCATGGCCTCAACGAGCGGAGTGGGACCCTGCCGGGGCGGCCCGCTGAGGACAGCTCGCCCCAGCTTGGGTGAGGAAAGGGTGGAGCGAATTGTCCCAATGAGCCGACGTGAGCATTCCGCAGCGCGGCTTACTGCGGACAGGTCGCTCCGACTTTATTGCCTGTTCGGTAACCGGACACGTTTCCCTTCGTCTTCACTCGACAACCGGTTACGGTGTCAGTCCAACGGATGTCGTTCATGAATTCGCAGTCACGGCCTGAAACCAAT
Source organism: Verrucomicrobiales bacterium (assembly GCA_038126235.1). Taxonomy (GTDB): domain Bacteria; phylum Verrucomicrobiota; class Verrucomicrobiia; order Limisphaerales; family JAYPEY01; genus JAYPEY01. The sequence goes on along the minus strand of JAYPFK010000023.1, from coordinate 83,911 downwards.
GTTGTCGCTCCGCGAGGAGGCGGCGCCCCGCGTCGGCGCTGGGACCGGAATCTCCTGTTTCTGCTGATTTGCCTCCTTGCGGCGGGCGCCTTGGCGGATCGTTTCCTGCGGCGTCACCCAGAACCGGAGTTGAAGGGGTTCAACATCGCGGCGTTCCAGTCGCCGGCGTTTCGAGGTGTGGTGGACCAGGTGGACAGCGCGATGGCGGCGGAGTGGAGCAAAGCCGGTCTGAAACCCGCGCCCGAGGCGGACGATCTGACGATAGCGCGCCGGATTGGCCTGGCCTTGACCGGGACGATTCCTTCCCTGCAGGAGATTCGGGCCTTGGAGGCCCGGACGGACGACGAGCGCGTTCAATGGTGGATTTCGCGATTGCTCGAGGATCGGCGGCATTCCGACTACCTGGCGGAACGTTTCGCCAGGGCCTATGTGGGAGTGGAGAAGGGGCCGTTCCTGGTCTACCGGCGGCATCGTATGGTGAGCTGGCTGAGCGATCAGTTCCAACAGAACCGCGCCTACGATGACCTTGCGCGAAATCTCATCACCGCCGAGGGGGCATGGACTTCGAAGCCGGAGGCCAACTTCCTGACGGTCACGATCGATCCAAATGACAAGCCGGAGAAGGGCGAGGAGCCCAAGGGGCCGGACGAGGTCAAGCTGGCCGCCCGGGTCACCCGTGCCTTCCTTGGTCTGCGGTTGGACTGCGTGCAGTGCCATGACGACAAGTTCGGCGATCGTTGGAAACAGAAAGACTTCCACCAGTTGGCGGCGTTCTTCGCGCAGGCCGAGGTGAAGTTCACGGGGGTGCGCGACAACGAGACCAAGGACTACGAGTTTCGTTATCTGAGGCAGCCGGAAGAGGAACGCGTGCCGCCGATCGTGCCGTTCAACGCGGAACTGCTGCCGGAGGAGGGGCCGTTGCGCGAGCGGTTGGCGACCTGGGTGACGCATCCGGAGAACCGTCCTTTTGCCCGCGCCACGGTCAATCGCATGTGGGCGCTGATGTTCAACAAGCCGCTCGTCCATCCGGTGGACGAGGTCCCGTTGGAAGGTCCCTGGCCGGCGGCGATGGAACTGCTCGCGGATGACTTCATTGCGAACGGCTTCGACCTGCAGCGACTGATCCGGGTGATCGCCTCGACCCGGGCCTTCCGCCTCGACAGCCGGGCGGCGGGGGAGGGCGACGCGGTGACGGCGGAGCAGGAGCGGGCCTTTGCAGCCTTCCCGATCACGCGCCTGCGTCCGGAACAGGTGGCTCTCGGCGTCATCCAATCCTCGACCCTGACGACGATCAACGCCGATGCCCACATCTTCCAGAAGATGAAACGCTTCTTCTCCCAGGGCAAATTCGTCACCCGCTACGGCGACGCGGGCGAAGATGAATTCAACCAGGTGGGCGGCACGATTCCACAGCGCCTCCTGATGATGAACGGAGAGATGCTTTCCGAGCAGGTCAAACCCAACCCCGTCATGAACGCCTCCACCCGCATCGGCATCGTCGCCGCCGATGACAAGACCGCCGTTGAGACCGCCTTCCTCGCTACCCTTACACGCCGGCCCATGCCCTTGGAATCAGAGCACTTCGCCGCGCAGTTGAAGGACACTGACGGCGATGAGCGGCAGGAGCGCATGTCGGACCTCTATTGGGCCCTGCTCAATTCCACCGAGTTTTCCTGGAACCATTAGGAAATTCCAAATCCCAAGCTCCAAATCTCAATTTCCGCCCGATGAACTCCCGTTCCGACCTCGCGCCCGATTTCTGCGGCGTCGATCATTTCACCCGTCGCTCCTTCCTGCAGGCCGCGGGCCTGAGCGGGCTGGCGTGGCTGACTCCGGTGGCGGACCTGCTGGCGTTGGACGCAGAAAAAGCGCCGAAGGGAAAGCCCGCCAAGTCGCTGATCTTCCTGTGGTTGGCGGGCGGGCCGAGCCAGTTGGAGACCTTCGACCCGCATCCAGGGAAGAAGATCGCCCATGGGACCACCGCCATCGACACCTCGGTCAAGGGCGTGAAGTTTGCCTCCGGCCTGCCGCGCTGCGCGGAGATCATGAACGAGATCACGTTGGTGCGCTCGATGACCAGCCAGGAAGGCGATCATGAGCGAGCCAGCTACAACATGAAGACCGGTTGGCGGCCCAATCCGACCGTCGTGCATCCCTCGATCGGCGCCGTCATCAACCATGAGCTGCCCAATCCCGCGGTGGAGATTCCCAGCCACATCTCGATTCTCCCCGATCAATGGGCGGCGCGGGGCGGCTATTTCGGCGCGGAATTCGACGCTTTCCTGATGGGGGATCCGGACAAACCCGTGCCGGACCTCGTCTCCCGGGTGAATGAGGGACGCGATGAGCGGAGAAAGCAGAACCTCTCCGTGATCGAGCGTGGTTTTCTGCGGGGCAGGCGCCCGGATCTCGACGCGAAGAAGACGCTGCATCTCCACACCATGGAACGAGCGCGCAGGATGATGTCCTCGGAGCAGGTTGCCGCGTTCGATGTCAGCCAGACGACCCAGGCGGAACGTGACTTGTATGGCGACTCCGCCTTTGGCCGGGGATGCCTGGCGGCGCGGCGGTTGATCGAGACCGGCGTCCGTTGCGTCGAGGTCACGCTGAAGACCTTCGACAGTCACGTGAACAACCACGAGACCCATGCCGCCCGCAATGCGGACCTGGACCCGGCCTTTTCCGGGTTGGTCAAGGACCTGAAACAGCGGGGGCTGTTGGACAGCGCGATCGTGCTGTGCGGCGGGGAGTTCGGCCGGACGCCGAAGGTGAACGGCCTGGAAGGTCGCGACCATTGGCCGAAGGGCTTCAGTTTTGCGGTGGCCGGCGGCGGCTTTCGCAGGGGATACGTCCGAGGATCCACGGATCCGGAGGGTGTCAGCGATACGCCGGAGAATCCGGTCAAGGTGGAGAACCTTCACGCCACCGTGTTGCATCAACTCGGCATTGACCATCTCAAGGAACTGATCACGCCGGTGGGCCGCCCGTTGACACTCAGCGGCGGTTCGATCGTTCACGACCTGATCGCCTGACAAATCTGATTGCGACGGCGATCGTTCTGCCCTACAGTCCCCGCTCCTTCGTGCGCGAGTAGCTCAATTGGATAGAGCGACGGCCTCCGGAGCCGTAGGTTGAAGGTTCGAACCCTTTCTCGCGTACCATTTAGTGAATGACGCGCAGGCGTCGAAACCGAAGAAACCAAGGTGTCCACAGGGTGGGCGGAAGTGTCTTTTTGTTGATCATGGAGGGGGTGTTATTCCTTTACACGTTCTAGGAATTCTGGTTCATTCCTCCGCTGTCCTTCCGATTTATTATCGAAATGCGACATCAGGAGCCAAGCGGTCCCCGCTGTCCGCTCCTCAACCCAAGCCGAACTTATGCTGAAACGAACCTTCATTCCCGGAGAAGAACGCGTCCACGATGTGGATGACGACGATCTGCCTCCTTCGCCGAAGAAGATCCTGATTGTCGATGACGATGAGGATCTGACGGGCATCCTGCGGGATTTCCTGGAGAACGACGGATTCCGTGTCGCGGTGGTGCACAGCGGGGTGGACGGCGTGAAGCAGATCATGGCCGACACCTTCGACCTTGTCCTTTGCGACATGGTTATGCCGGCGATGAGGGGCGACATGTTTTACAAGGCGGTGGAGCGCACCAAGCCGCACCTGTGCCAGCGTTTCGTCTTCATGACGGGCCATCAGGCCGACAAGGACGTCAACGATTTCATCCGGAGTATCCGGGGTCTGGTTCTCTGGAAGCCGTTTGAGATGCACCAGCTCACCGAAGCCATCGGGATCATCCTGAAGAAGGCTGAAGCGGCTCAGGCTTGAGGCCGAGGGGAAGCCCGGTATCCGTTTGCATGAAGAAGGCCGCCCATTTCGGGCGGCCTTTTTGTTGGAATGAAACGTTCGCTCAGCCGAGCAGCGCCTTGGCTTGGGCGGCGATGTTGTCGGCGGTGATGCCGAAATGCTCCCACACGAGGTGGAAGTGCTCCGAGGGCGCGACCGAGGGATCGCAGATGCCGACGTGGGCGAGCGGCGTGTGGCTGTCGTAGAGACGCGTGGCGGCGTAGGCCGCGAAGCCGCGGACGCCCGAGTCGCGGTCGCCGATCAGACCGTCCTCCACCGTGACAACGGCGGAGTATTTCTCGGCGATGCCGTCGAAGAAGTCGTCGGCGACCGGGAAGCCGTTCACGCAGTAGACATCGGTCGGGGTTCCGGCTTCGGTCAGTTTGTCCGCCGCCTCGATGGCGACGTAGGTCGGCGCGCCGACGCTGACGATGGCCGCCTTGGCCCCGTCATTGGCGCGGACCTGCGTGGTCGGGGTGAAATCGTCGGTCGCGTCGAACAACGGCTCGTCCGACCCCTGCTTGGTGAGGATCGGCAGGTTGTCGCGCGGGATGGCGACGATGTGGCCGCCGTAGCCGGCGGCGGCGTCCTTGACTGCGATGAACGCGGCGCGGGCGTCGGCCGGCGTGTAGAAGCCGCGCAGGTAGGGCAGGTAGCCCAGTCCCAGCGGAATCCAGTCCAGGCTCCAACCGGAGAAGTGGTCGCGGCCGGTGCAGGCGCCGACGTGCGAAAGGTGCATGATCACGTTCAGCCCCTCGTTGATGCCGTTGAGGTTGCGTTGGTAGCGCCAGAGCTCGAAACCCTCGCGGGCGATGCCCTCGAAGAAGGCTGAAAACGTGGCAACCACGTTGACCTGAGGCTTGCGGCTGCTGCAGGAGAGGCCGGCCGTCATCAGTGTGGCCACCTGCTCCTGGATGCTGACCTCAAACTTGTGGTCGTCCGCGATCAGGGCCTTGGCCTTGGCAAACTTGGTGGATGGATCAAGGTCACAGGAGACGGTGAAGAAGGCCTCCGGATATTTCTTGGCGATGGCGACATAGCCCGCTTCCGAGCCGGCGCGCGGCGAAACCGCCTTTTCCGCGCCTGGCAGTTTGACGTCGGCGAGATCCTCCGCGCTCAGAACGAGGTTGGCGGCGCCTTTGGCCGGGCGGGCCTCGGTGACGACCACGCGATGCTCGGCGGCCTTCATGGCGTCGAGGGCGGCCTGTTCGTCCTCGGTGAGGACGAGCATCGGGCTGGCCAGGGCCTCCTCATGGTCGCGGCCGTTCATGCCGCCGTCGTGGTGGCCCTTGCCGCCGGGGAGGTTGTTGACGTGGAAGACGCACTCCAGCATGGCCGGCACGTCCCGGTAGCTCATGAGCGAGCCGGGAATCCAGATCTCCGTGTCCGTTGCGACGCCGTTCTTCGCCGCGAAGGCCTCCACCTGTTCCTGGATGCCGATGATCTCGCCGATGGAGCTGAGCGTGACTTTTTCGGAGTCGGTCGATTTGAGTCCGACTGGATAGACCATCGCGGGTTGACCGCTCTTCGCGAGATCGGCGGCCTCCTTGTAGGCCTTGAAGAGGCCCTTCGGGCAGCACAACGCGTTGGTTTCCACAATCTTGACTCCCATGGCCTCCACGATGGGGCGGGGGTCGAGATTCATCACCTTTTCGGTGGTGTCGGAAAGCTGGATGCCGTTCCGGTGCATGATGAACACCATTGGCGCGCCGTGCAGACCGGCGTCAACGAAGCCGTTGAGAGCCTGGCCGGAGATCCAGCCGGCGTCGCCGCAGTGGACGAAGACCAGCGCGTCGTCGCCGTGGTGCGCCTTTGCCCCGAGGGCCTGGCCGACAGCCACGGGGACCATGATGCCGAGGCGGCCGCCGTTGAGTTCCGTGCCGCCGGGGACCCAGGAGACATGGCCCGCAATGTCGAGGCTGCGGCGGAAGGTGTTGACGACACGGTCCCGGTCGAGAAATCCGAGCGCGGCCAGGGAGCTGTAGTAGCCGATGCTCGTGTGGGCGTGCTCTATCGTGTAGTGCTTCGCCTGGTAATCGACGACGCCGAGGGTGGCGGTCAGCGCGGGGATGAGGTCCAGACCGCCGCCGAGGTGGTCGAGGTCCTTCTCCTTGACTGCAAGGTCGATGAGGCACTCGATGGCGATCTTCGCGGCGACCTTCTCGATCGCGCGCTGCTGGTTCATTTTCTCGTCGGAGAGTTCGTCCGCGCTCAGGTCGAGGCTCCAGGGAAGGACCTTGGATTCGATCTTGTCCTGACAGTAAACCGTGTCCGCGAGGAGCGCCTGATTGCGCTCCGCCTGCTTTGTTTGTTGGGCTTTCAGTGTGTTCATAAAATGTGAGTGTGACGCGCTCCGGCGCCGACGGGATGTCAGCCTGATCAATCCGGAGAGACGGAAAGTGTGCCGCCCGAGCGCATCGAGACCGGGTCAACTCCTGGCCGCCCGGCTTGACCGGCAGGGGAGCGGCGGAGATTAGGTGGGCTCGGGGGAGGACACAAGCCTGTAGTGCAAAATTGGACGGCTCGCGTCGGCTGACCAAAAAAATGTTCCAATTGTCTGTTGACGGGAAAACCGGTTTTGCTATCGTCTCCCGCTCCTTACCCGGGAACCACATGAAAACGTATTTGCCAAAAATTGATGTAGACAAGCGGAAGTGGCATCTGATCGACGCCGAAGGCCAGGTATTGGGCCGTGTCGCCGTGAAGATCGCCGACATTCTCCGCGGAAAGAACAAGCCGGTCTTCACGCCGCATCTGGACGCGGGCGACTTTGTCGTCGTGGTCAACGCGGAGAAGGTCCGCGTGACCGGCAAGAAGGAGACCGGGAAGACCTACCACAGCTTTTCCGGCTACGCCGGCGGACACAAGAGCCGCACGGTGGCCGACATCCGCGCCAAGCACCCCGAGCGGCTCATCATGCAGGCCGTCAAGGGCATGCTCCCGAAGAACCGTCTCGGCCGCAAGCTGCTCACCAAGCTCAAGGTGGTGGCCGGCTCCGAACACAAGCACATTGCGCAGCAGCCCGCTCCGCTCGCCCTCTCCTGAACCCACCCCGATCCATGGTTTCAATCGATCCCAACACCAAGGAATTCCTCGGCACCGGCCGCCGCAAGACCGCCGTCGCCCGCGTTCGCATCAAGCCCGGCGAGGGCAAGGTCACCGTCAACGGCCGCGAGTTCGACAAGTACTTCTTCCTCGAGGACCAGCGGATGGTCGCGATGCAGGCCTTCGCCGCCACCGAGAACGAGAACAAGTTTGACGTCCGGGTCAATGTGGCCGGCGGCGGACTCAGCGGCCAGGCGGTCGCCGTCCGTCACGGCATCGCCCGCGCCCTGCTGGTCGCCGATCCGGAGCACCGTCCGGCCCTCAAGGCCGCCGGATTCCTGACCCGCGACGCGCGCCAGCGTGAACGTAAGAAATACGGTCAGCCCGGGGCCCGCAAGCGCTTCCAGTACAGCAAACGCTAAGCGCGCATCTTCCCTTCAAAGCCCCGCGGATTTTTCTGCGGGGCTTTTTTTGTGGTTTTGAACTAACCTCCGCCATCATGTCAGAAGCCAAGCCAGTCAGGGTCGGAATCGTGGGAGCGTCGGGCTATTCCGGCGAGGAACTTGTGCGCTTGATGCTGTCGCATCCGCGCGCCGATCTCACTGTCGTCACGTCGCGTCAGTATTCGGGGAAGACCATCGCCGAGGTGTTCCCGCGCTTCGGGCACCACGCGAAGGCCAACGAGCTGCACTTCCGCGATCCGGTCTCCGAATTGATCGCCCGGGACGCCGAGATCGTGTTCCTGGCGCTGCCTCACGGGGTGGCGGCGGAATTTGCGAAGCCGCTGCTGGAGCTGGGCTGCCGGGTGATCGACCTGAGCGCCGACTTCCGGCTGAACGACGCCGACATCTACCGGGAGTTCCACGAACACGAACACCCGGCGCCGGAACTTCTCGCGAAGGCGGTTTACGGACTGCCCGAGGTCTACGGCGAAGCGATCAGGGAGGCCCAGCTCATCGCGTCTCCCGGTTGCTATCCGACCAGCATCCTGCTCCCGACGATCCCGTTGCTGAAGGCGGGGCTGGTGAAGCCGAGCGGCATCATCGCGGATTCGCTGAGCGGCGTCAGCGGCGCGGGGCGGAAGGTGGACCTGGCCTACCTCTACGTGGAGTGCAACGAAAGCGTGCGGCCTTACGGCGTTCCGAAACATCGGCACCTTTCGGAAATCGAGCAGGAGCTTTCCCTGGCCGCCGGCGAGACGGTCACGATGCAGTTCACCCCGCACCTGATTCCCGTGAACCGCGGCATCCTGACGACGCTCTATCTGGCGCCGGCGGAAAAGTTTCACGACGCGGCGGGCGCGGATGCGCTTGGCGAGAAGATCGCCGCCGCCTATGCGGAAGCCTACGCCGGCGCCCCGTTCGTGCGGTTGTTGAAGAACGGCGCGCTGCCCGACACCAAGAACGTCACCGGGACGAACGTCGTCGAGATCGCCTGGCGGTTGGACCCGCGCACCGGGCGGTTGATCGTCATGAGCGCCGAGGACAACCTCATCAAGGGAGCCTCCGGGCAGGCCGTGCAGAGCATGAACCTGGCCTGCGGATTCGAGCAGACGGCGGGGTTAATCTAGGCATGGCGGACTTGGGGCGGTCTTTCCAGGCTTTTCCTGCGTGATTTTGCAGTGGGTTCGACGGAGTCTCTCCCCACCGGCTTTTGGATCCGCTGCCGCTGTCTTTCGGCGTTTCCGGTTCGTGTCGGAACGGCGAATGGCATCGTGCCATCGGCGCACAGGGGATCTGGGAGGTTCGGATAGTTGGTGGGGAGAGATTCCGTCGAGCCCACTTCAAAACCTCATAGGGGTGAGAGAATTCGCCGCTTTCCTCACGGCCAAGGCAGTGAGGGGAACTTCGCCTTAAGCGCCTTCTTGTGCTTCGGGTAGCCCTTCTGCTTGAAGGTCGGCCAGTCGTCTGTTTCGTCGAGCTTCTTCCCGTCGGGTTTCTGGAGGCGGAACCGCACGGGCAGCTTTCCCTCGCAGATCCTGGGGTGTTTCTCCAGCGCGAAGCAGTCGGTGATCTTGATCTGCAGCTCGGGCGGGGTGATGACGCCGCCTTTGCCGCGGGGCTCGTCGGCGTAGAGCAGCTTCTTGCTCTTGCCGTCGGGCCAGGGAATCCGCGTGGGCGTGAGTTCGTCGAGCCATTCAATCTGCTCCTTCGTCAGCCTGGAGCGGACGGCGTTGCGCAGCGGAATCTCCTGAGCCTTCTTCCCAAGCTCCACCCCGCGCAGGGCCTTGGCGAGACAGGCGTCGATCGCGGCGGCGTCGAAGGGAGGGAACTCCAGTTCCGGCACAGCGGCGTCCACCAGATTCACCCGGGCGATGAACTGCTGAATTTCGTGGTTGAATTCCGGCAGCGTCAGCGTCTCGTTGCGCCAGGCCTGCGCCAAAGCCCGGCCGCAGGCGTCGGGCTCGCGCTGGCTCGCGCGCTTTTCGTGCAGGGTGAGATCCAGGAAACGCGAGGTCTCGAACGCTTCGACGCGTTTGAGCGAACGATCGTAGACGTGTTCCAAGGAGACCTGGAAATGCTGAGGGAACATCTCGCGCAGCCATTCCATCTTCACTGCCGTCGCCAGGCCCAGCAGGGTCAGGCCGCGACCGCCGCGGGCGGAGACCTCGCGGGCGTCCGCGGTGACGAACAGCTCCGGACCGTCCTCCTGTGCGATCACGCTTTCTCGGACCAACGTTCCCTGGCGTCCGCCGGTCAGTCGGCACTCAAGCGTCCCCTTGTCACGCCGCATGGCCAGTTGATCCACAAAGCCAGCGACGACGGCCCGCCGCAGCCCTTCGTCTTTTTCGAGGCTCGCCGAAACTGCGCCGTCCGCGTTCAGACCGTGCTTCTTCACAAGGTCCATGATCTGTTGGAAGGTCCGGCCGACCTCGCGGGCGATCTGCGCGTGAATCCCGAGCGCGCGGCAGGCGCCAATCTCGAAGTTCTTGTTGCGGGCGTAGACGAAGGCCCGCATACGCACCTCGAAATCAGACTCCGCGCCTTCTGCCAGGGATTCTCGGTTTTCCAGCAATCGGCGGTCGCCGCCATCCACGCGCAGCAGCAGATCCCGGCCGCTGACCAGCGCCGCGCACAACGCCGCGCCAGGGACGCAGTCGAACTTTGCCGCCTCGACCAGCATCCGCGCGTAACGCGGGTGCATCGGCAGCTTCAACATCGCCCGGCCGACATCCGTGAGGTCGTCCGAACGCAGGACAGGCATCTTGCCTGTCTTGTCCCGTAGGACAGGCTTCCAGCCTGTTCCGGGCAAAGGGGCAATGTCGCCCCCTCCAACGCCAACGGCGTTCACTTTCTCTTCTCCCTCCGCGCGCAAAGCCCCCAGCATCCGCAGCAATTCCTCGGCGCGTTCGACGGCGGCGGTGTCCGGCTTGTCCAGCCAGTCGAAGTCCGTCGCCCTGCGCACGCTCTGCGAATGGAGGAACAAGACCGTCTCCGCCAGGTCGGCGCGTTGGATTTCGGGCGTGTTGCGCTCCGGGCGGTTGAGATGATTGCTCTCGCTCCAGAGCCGCCAGCAGGTCCCGGGGCCGGTGCGTCCGGCGCGGCCTTTCCGTTGGTCGGCGGAGGCGCGGCTGATCTCCTCGACCAGCAGGGTGTTCATCCCTCGCTCGGCGTCGTAGCGGGCGACCCGGGCGAGGCCGCTGTCGACGACATGGCTTACGCCGTCGATGGTTACGGAGGTTTCCGCGACATTGGTGGCCACGATCACCTTGCGCAGATCGCTGCGGGCGAAGGCGAGGTCCTGCTGCTCGATCGGGAGCTCGCCGTGCAGGGGCAGGCAGTTCAGTCGTTCGCTTGTGCGGATGCCGCGCAGTTCGCCCAGGGTCCGGTTGATCTCGCCCATGCCCGGCATGAAGACGAGGATGTCGCCCTCCTCTCCGGAGTTGACGATGTGCGCCACGGTGTCGGCCGCCTTTTGCTCCGGCCGGCGGTCGTCCCGCAGGTCGGTGTGGGTCACGGTGACGGGGAACATGGAACCCTGCGATTCCAGGACGCGGGCGTCGAGATATCGTCCCACCGGCTCCGCCTCTAGTGTCGCGGACATGACGATCATTTTCAGATCGGGGCGGAGGGTTGCCTGCAGTCGCTTCACCAGGCCGAGCGCCATGTCGCTCATCAGGTTGCGCTCATGGAATTCGTCGAAGACCACCGCGCCGACCTTGGCCAGCGTCGGGTCCTCCTGCAGTTGCCGCAGCAACACGCCTTCGGTCACGAACGTGATCCGTGTGTCGCGTGAGGTGGCGTCGTCGAAACGGATCTGGAAACCGATTTCCCCGCCAAGTTTTGACTTCCGTTCGAAGGCCACCCGCGCTGCAAGAGTGCGGGCGGCCACGCGCCGGGGTTCAAGAACGACGATGCGTTTGCCTCCAGCCAGGTTCTCGTCCAGCAGCATCTGGGGGACCTGGGTGGACTTGCCGGAGCCGGTTGGCGCGACGAGAACGAGCCGTGAATCGGCGCGCAACGATTCGGCGATTTCGTCGTGGATGTCCCAGATTGGCAGCGCGGCGGCAGGCATGAACATTCGAAAAGAGGGAGGGTAGCGGACGATTCCGGCGGCGTCGCGAAAAAGGGTGGGTGATCAAGAGAGCGGGAGACGGATTCCTCGTCCCGGAGGGGCAAACACTGACGGAGCAAAAAATCTGAAACCGGTCAAGCGCCGGGCGGGATCAGCGGATCGCGCTTCATCTTCCGCCATTCCTGCTGGAGCAGAAGGATTTCATCCAGCTTTTCGTCGGGGGTGTCGGGCTGACTGGCCAGGTGGTTGAGGCTGGCGAGTTCGCGGTCGATGAACTGGTTGCGCAGGGTGAGAAGAATGTCGGCGACCTGCGCCTTGGGATCGGGGATCTTCCGTTGTTCGGCCATGGCCTCGGTGGCCAACGACTGAACCCGTGAATTCTCGATACCGGACAGCAGCGCTGCCGGACCGCGCCAGGCGTCCGCGGCGCGCGCCTTCAGGATGCGGTCGACGATCTCGCGCACGTGCGGATGCGTGATCCACTGGAGGTTCACCCAGGGCGCGAACTCGACGGGGGCTTCGTCGTCGATCAGGAAGATCTTCAGGAGCCAGAACTCCTTGGCATTGGGGCGGGGGATTTCCGGTTCCAAGGAATCGAAGGAACCGCCGGTGTCCGCCTCGTCGCCGAAGGAGTCGTCTTCCCAATGGTTGGGACGCGGCGGACGAGCGGGCTTGGTCTTGGCGAATTCGGCGCGCATGGCGTCGGGCGAGACGCCCAGGCGAAGCGCGGTCTGTTGGGCGTAGCGGTCGATGATCACGCTGTTGCCGGTCTTGCGGACGGCTTCGCCCATTTCGCGGACGATGGTCGAACGCCCCAGGTCCGAGGCGAGGTCGTTCTGCTCGCACAGCAGGCGGAGATAGAAATCGAAGAAGCCCTCGGCGTCATCGATCAATCCCCGGAAGGCGTCGGGGCCGTTTTCCTTGATGAAGCTGTCTGGGTCGTGCGGCGCGGGCACGGTCGCCACCCGGATGGCAAAGCCGACTGGCAGCAGGTGGTCGAGCGAACGGATGGCCGCCTTCTGTCCGGCGGCGTCGGAATCGAAACACAGCACGACCTCCTCGGCGTAGCGTTTCAGGATACGGGCCTGGTCTGCGGTGAAGGCGGTGCCCTGCGGCGCGACGACGTTCTTCACGCCTGACATGTAGCAGGCGATCAGGTCGAGTTGGCCTTCGCAGACGATGGCGGTCTTGGCGTCCAGCATCGCGCGCTTGGACTTGTCCAGGCCGAAGATGACCCGCCCCTTGGTGAACAGCGGGGTCTCGGGGGAGTTGACGTATTTGGCGGCCTTGGCGTCGTCGGCGAGAATGCGGCCGCTGAAGCCGATCACGCGTCCCTGCTCGTCGCAGATGGGGAAGATCAGCCGTCCTCGGAAGCGGTCGTAATAGCGATCCGTTCCTTCCTTGCGGATGATGAGGCCGCCTTGTTCGACGTCGGCGAGGTCGTGTTTCTGGGCCTTGGCCCAGTTGACGGTGTCGTCCCAGGCGTCCGGCGCGTAGCCGATGCGGAACAGTTCGACGGCCTCCTGTGAAATGCCGCGTCGGGCGAGGTAGTCGCGGGCGACCTGGCCTGCGGCGTCGTTGGCGAGGGCGGACTGCCAGCGTTTGGCGATCTGCTCATGGATGTTGCGCAGGACGTCCTTGGTCTGTCGGGATTTCTGCTGTTCGGGGCTGGCGTCGAGTTCGAGCGCGATCCCCGCGCGGTCGGCGAGGCGTTTCATGGCTTCCACGAAGTTCAGGTTCTCGTAGAGCATCACGAACTTGAACACATCGCCGCCGGTGTTGCAGCCGAAGCAGTGGAAACTCTGGCGGCTTGGGTTGACGTGGAAGCTGGGGGACTTCTCCTTGTGAAAGGGGCAGAGGGCCGTGAACGAGGCGCCGGCGCGCTTGAGCGGGAAGTAGCTGCCGATCACGTCCACGATGTCGCTCGCATCGCGGATCTGTTCTCGTTTGTCATCGGTAATGAAGCCGGCCATTCGGGGATGCGCAGCTTTGCGAATCCGGGGCGGGGAAGCAACGGAAATGCCGCGGCGACGCAGGTTCGGTTGGAAGCGGCGGGGAGGGGAAGGGCTGTCTAGAAGGAGGGGCCTTCAGGGGAGGCGGTCCATCGGCGAAACTCACTTCTTGGCCGGCTGATCGACGGGTTCGATCAGCTGGAACTTGAGGTATTTCTTGATGGTCGTGCCGGCGATGGAGGTCATCGCGTCCTTGTGAAGATTGCCGGGAGTGGGGATGAATTTCTCGCCCATGGCGTCGCGTTGGATCTGGTCCTGCCGCTTGAGGGCGTCCTCGTCGATGTACTTCGCATTCAGGCAGGCCACGATCATCACCAGGAGGCAGGAATACTGGAAGGCGCCCGCCAGCATGCCCAAAGGGTATTCCGCGGATCCGAACACGTCGCTGTCGCTCATCTTGTCCTTGATCTTCTTACGCATCGTGATCATCAGCAGATGGACGGCCACCGCGACGAAGACAAAAGCTCCGACATGGATGTAGATCGCCTTGATGTGGATGACCTTCTGCAGGAGCTTGGCGAGGGGAAGATAGGCGAGGGGCGCCAGCGCGAGCATGAAGAGCCACTTCATGGTGTTGAACAACTCTTGGGACATGCCGTTCTTGCGGCCGTGGAAGAGCCCCACAAAAATGAGGGCGACGGCGACGAGGTCGAACCAACGGAATGCTGCTAGGCTGGTCATGTCTAAAAATGGGATGGGCTGTGTCTGGCCCGGGACAATGGGGCAAAAGCAGGGATTGTTCCAGAGTCAATTGCGATTCGATCAAAACGGAAGCGCCGAAATGGTAACTTCTAACGGTTCTGGGAGAGCCAGTAGCGGATGGCCTGGGCCTGCCGGTGATTGGGATCGAGGGCAATCACCTTGAGGTAGTGTTCGCGAGCCCGCGCCCTGTCGCCCAGTTCCTTGGCGTAGAGGTTGCCGGCGGCGAGATGGGCGGAAACCTGGTCCGGCTCCGCGGCGATGAGTTTCTCAAGCTCGTTGGCGGCGTCGCGGGTGTAGCGAGCCCGGGTCAGGGCCTGGGCGAAATTGAAGCGCGCGCTGCCGGAGTCCGGCTTGACCGCGAGCGCCGTTTCATAGGCGCGGAGGGACAGGGAAAGATCGTTCGCCCGGTAGCTCGCGAGCCCGAGGTTGTAGTGTGTCTCGTAGAGCGAGGCGTCGAGTCGCGCGGCGTCGCGGTAGAGTTTGATCGCGTCGCTTAGCCGGTTTTCCTGATGGGCCTTCAGGGCTTCCAGAAACACGGGCGTGGCCGCCCGTCGGTCGCCGGATTTTGGGGCGGGCGGGTTGACGTAGGCGTATCGCGGAGGTTCGGCCCGGGGCGGCGGTGCCACGGCAGGGGCAGGCGCGGGATTGGGAGCCGGCGTCGGAGTCGGCGGTTGCGCGACCGGCTTCGAGGCGGTGACGACGGTTTCCCGGGGGGCGGGAGCCTGTCTTTCCCCGGGATTCAATGGCGTTGTCGGTTTGGCGTCCTTGGATTTGAAGAATCGACGAGGATCGAGTCTTCGCAGGAATCCGCCTTCCTCATCGCGTTCGGGGCGGTATTCGGGGACGTAGGAGCGCGGCGGAGTCGTGGTTGGCGAGGGCATGGGGTTTGCCGACGCGGTTTCGACGGGAGGGGCGGCGATCACATGTTTGACTGGGGCCGGAGTAGGAGCCGGGGGCGGAGGGGCGGTTTCGACGGGTTTTGGCGCTTCGGGCGTCATTGGGCGCGAGGGAGTCGGAGCGGCGGGCTCGGAAGCTATCCTGGCCTCGACGGTTTCGGTGACTGGAGGAGCTTCCGTCCGTGTTGGTTCCGGACGTATTTCCGGGACGTTCTTGCCGGCCGGTTCCCCAGGCATTTCGTGAGGCGCCGGTTTGGCGACAGCGGCGGTCCCGGTTTCATTGGAGACGGAAGGTTTGGGCGGGGCCGGTTCGAACGCGGGCGGTTCGGGTTTGGCTGCCGAGGGGGGGATGGGAGCCGCTTCGGAGGGGAGGACCGCTGCCATCTTGACGGGAGCGGGGTCCGGAGGGGGGGGCGTTGACGCGGCTTCCCCGGCGACCGATGCGGTTGGGGCGCGTTCGGTCATGGGCTGGATCGTGAGGGAGGAGGGCTTGGGGGGATTGTCGTTCGCGGGCGGCGTTGAGGTCGTGGCGGCGACCTCCGGGGCGGCGGGCGTGTTGTCCGATTCGGGGGCGGCCGCGGTGGCGCGATCGGTGCGTTGCGCCAAGGCGAGACCGCCAGGGCCGGTTGCGGGTTGAGGCTCCGCAGGAACCGGGTTCAGGATTTTCTCCAGGCTCGTTGCCGCGATGAGCGCCTGCTCCGCCAGCGGGGTGTCCGGATGCTGCAGCATGAACGACTGGTAGGCGGCCAAGGCCCGGGTCTTGTCGTCGCCGTAGCGATGTTCGCAGATCGCCCGGTTGAACTTGGCCGGCGCGTAATTGGCGTTCAATTCGATGGCCTTGTCGAAGAAGGGGTAAGCCTTTTCCCGTTCGCCGCGATGGAGGTGGATGAGGCCAAGGGCGTTCAGGGTCTCGGGATTGGACTCGCCCAGCTGGTAGGCCTGGCTGAAGGTGGCTGCGGCGTCCTCCCATCGTCCAGCGCGGATCTGTGCGCTGCCGAGGCGCACGTGGCCCTCGACGGAGGTGGGGCGCAGCACGACGAAGCTGCCGAGTTCCTCGATGGCCGCTTCGGGATCTCCCGATTCGAGGAGGAGCGAACCAAGGTTGAAGCGTGCGGCGGCGAGGTTCTCGTTCAACTGCAGGGCCATGCGGTAGGCCTTTTCGGCGTCGACATTCTGGCGCGCGCCGTGGTGAGCGAGGCCGCGATGGTTCCACGCCTGGGGGTTGTCGGGCAGGAGGTGGGTCGCCAGGGTGAGCCGGTCCACGGCTTCTGCGAAACGCCGCTCGTTGATCATCTTCTCGCCGTCGAGCAGCGCCCGCGGACCGGGGTCGCCGCATCCCGCGGCCAGAAGCAGACTGGCCGTCGCGGCAAGACGCGCGACGCGCGGCATTTGGAGGATCAACATGGTCATGCTGGTAGCATTCGCTCAAGGCAGTGTCAAGAAACGCCAAGGCGCGCCCGATGAGACGGTTTTTTTGCCGGTTTTCCTCCGGTTTTTTGGAGGCTTTCCAGAATCGTCGCCGGCTTTTTTGTGGCCAACTCCTCCGTGATCGCCAACATTTGTCGCGACTGTCCTGAGAAACGACCCTGGTCTGAGTATGAGACGTTTGTTTGCCTGTGTATTTGTGATGCTTGCGCCGGTTTTGGTCGGTGCCCAGCCTTCGGTGGAGCCTGGGGCGGCCAAGTCCCGGATCGTGACGGTGCGCGACGGGCGCGCGGTGCGGACTTTTGTGCCCGATCCCGGGGTCATCCGGTCCATGGTGGATCGCGGGGTCATGGAGGTTGCCCTTCGTCCGGACGTGAAGTCCGCGTGGCTGTCGCTGGTGACGACCAACGACGTGGTGGGGGTCAAGGTCTACACCCGCTCTGGCGCGGTTGCCGGAACTCGACTTCCGGTGGCGGCGGCAGTGGTTGAGGGATTGCTCGAAGCCGGATTGCCGCCCGAGCGCATTGTCGTCTGGGACAAACGTGTCAGCGACCTGCAGGCGGCGGGGTATTTTGAGCTGGCCGAACGCTACGGGATCCGGATCGAGGGCAGCGCCGACGCCGGATACGACCCGGAGAAGTTCTATGAGACGGCGTTGGTCGGTCGGTTGGTCTGGGGGGATCTGGAGTTCGGGGAGGAGGGAGAGGGCGTCGGGCGAAAATCCTTCGTTTCCCGGCTCATCACCCGGGAGGTCACGAAGTTCATCAGTATTGCCCCGTTGTTGAACCATTATGACGCCGGGGTGACGGGGCTCCTGTACAGCCTTTCGTTGGGCAGCGTGGACAACACCTTCCGTTTCGAGGCAAGCCGGGCGCACCTGAACACGGCGACGCCTGAACTCTACGCGATGGAGATCCTGGGCGACCGTGTCGCGCTCAACATCGTGGACGCATTGATCTGCCAGTATCAGGGCGAGCGGCAGAGCCTGCTGCACTACTCGTCGATCTTGAACGAGCTGAGATTCAGTCGGGATCCGCTGGCCTTGGACGTGATGTCGATCCGGGAGTTGGAACGCCAGCGGGAGAAGGCGGAACTGCCGGCCCGGAAACCCGACATGGAACTTTATCACAATGCGGGGCTGCTGCAGATCGGGGAGTTCGATCCCCGAAAGGTGACCGTGGAGACGGTCCGGCTGGACTGAGGCTTCGGGCCGGGCGGCCGCTCAGGTCTCTGCGGGCGATTCCTCGTAGGATTCCAAGGCCGCCGCCGCCAGTTTGGCTAGCGACTCGATCGACTTCTGGAGGGTGGGGTCGAAGGGGATCACGTCGCTGCTGTTTGCGTTCTGGGCGTTGATCAGCTGAAGCACGCCGATCACCTTGCCGAATTCGTTCATCAGAGGCGTGGTGAGGAAGGACCTGGAGCGGTAACCGGTCTTCTTGTCGAATTCCTTGGTGCCGTGGAAATCAAATCCCTCTGCGTTGTAGGCGTCCGGGATGTTGACGGATTGCCCTGTCAAGGCGACGTGGCAGGCGACCTGGGAATGATTGGGCTTGCCGGTTTCGGGATTGTAGAGCTTGAGCGGCGGGAAGGGGATGGGCTTTCCGCTGGTGCCGCCCATCTCGATCCTGAGGGAGTCGTTCCGCAGCATCACGAACTCCAGCTCCCGCTTCTCGTTGAGCAGGTAGAAGGTGCCTCCGTCCGCCTCGCTGATGCCCTTGGCTCCCACCAGGATCTTTTCCAGCAGACGGTTGAAGTCGCGTTCCTGCATCAATGAGATGCCGATGGGGATGACCAGGGTGACCAGCTGTTCGGAGTGGTCCTTCTCCTTGCGCAGTTGGTCGAGGAACAGAGCCTCCTGCTCGCGCAGACGCTTGTTTTCCAGGCAGGCGTCGATGCGTGTCGCCAGCAGAACGGGATCGAACGGGCTGGAAAGGTAGTCCTCGGCGCCCTGGTCGATGCATCGGGCCACGGTCTCAATCTCGTCGAGTCCGGAGATCATGATGACGGGGATGTCGCGCAGGTCCGCGCGGGACTTGATCTCGCGCAGCGTCTCCGGGCCGCCCAGATCGGGCATGAGGCTGTCGAGCAGCACGAGGTCGAAGGGGGACGTCTCCAGGAGTTCCAGCGCCTCGCGCCCGCCTTGGGCGGTGGCGAGGGTGTATCCCAGGCCTCGCAACCGGCCGGCCAACCGCTCGCGGTTCAGCTCGTTGTCATCGACCACGAGAAGCGAACCGGCGCGGACGCTCTGCGCGTCATGCGCGGGGGACTCTGCGCTTCCCTTGATTGTGGAGACGGCCGGTTTCACGGGGACTCTACTTGCCGGGGAATCGCCGAAAAGATCAAGTGAAACCGCTTCGCGCGCCGGCGTCGTCGTCGCCCCTGGTCAGCCGGAGCGGTCTTCAAGTTCCGCCAGCCTTTTTTCCAGTTCGCGAACCTGTCGGGCCAGTTTTGGCAGCCGCTCCATGGCGATCATCGTCTTCTTTGCGTCCCGCTGGGGGCGGGCGGGCGCGCCGAGCCAGACCTCGCCGTCGGGAATGTCATTCATCACGCCGGAACGGGCCATGATTGTGACCTGGTTTCCGATCTTGAGGTGCCCGGCCAGGCCGACCTGTCCGGCCAGGGTCACGTAGTCTCCGAGTTGGGTGCTGCCGGCCACGCCGACCTGCGACACGACGATGCAGTTGGCGCCGACCTTCACGTTGTGGGCGATCTGCACGAGGTTGTCGATCTTGCTGCCCCGGCCGATTTCCGTGGAGCCGAGGGCTCCGCGGTCGATGGTGACGCAGGCGCCGATTTCGACGTCGTCGTGCACGATCACGTTGCCGACCTGCGGGATCTTGTGGTGGATGCCGGAATCGAAGACGTAGCCGAAGCCGTCGGAGCCGATCACCGTGCCGGCGTGGACTCTCACGCGTTTGCCGATCCGGGTCCGCGGGTAGAGGGTGACCCTTGAGAACAGATGCGTCCCATCGCCCAACGAACAGTCGTGGGCGATGTGCGACCCGCTTTGCACGACGACGCCGGCGGCGAGCGTGACGTTGTCGTGGATGACACAGTGCGGCCCCACATGGGCGGTGGGGTGGATCGTCGCCGTTTCGCTGACCACGGCCGAGGGGTGGATGCCGGGGGCAAACTTCTTTTCCGGATAGAACAACTGCAGGATGTGGGCGAACGCGAGGCGCGCGTTCTTCACGCGGATGATCGTCTTGGTCTCCGAGGAGAATTCTCCGGCGACCAGGATGGCGGAGGCGGAGCTCTGTTCCGCCTTCTCGAAGAAGGCCTGGTTCTCGGCGAAGGTCAGGAATCCAGGGCCGGCAAGGTCGGCGGGAGCCAGTCCGGCAAGGCGCAATGAATCGTCGCCCGCGACCTCGCCGCCGACTCGCGCCGCGATGTCTGCGACGGTGAACTGGGGCTTAGATTCCGCGCTCATTGACGATTTCGTTGTCTTTTCCCAGCACGATGACGCGGGGTGTCCAGTCGTCGGCCTCGTCGGCCCCGACACTGGCGAAGGCCATGATGGTGAGGAGATCGCCGGTTTTGCCGAGGTGGGCGGTGGCTCCGTTGAGGACAATGGCTCCTGAGCCGGCTTCGCCTTCGATGACGTAGGTCTCGAAGCGCGCTCCGTTGGCCATGTTGCCGCACAGGATCTTCTCGTAGGGCAACAGGCCCACCTTGGCCATCAGGTCGGAGGCGACCGTCAGGCTGCCTTCGTAGTTGACGTCGCCCCCGGTGATCGCGGCGCGATGAATCTTGGATTTCAGCAGTTCGACTTGCATTGAAAACGAGGCGAGAGGCTTTCACCGAGGCCGAGCCTTGGGCAAGCGAAAAGTGGACGAGCCGTGGCGGGGACGTTTGGCTTTCAACTTTCGACTCCGATGGTTCAATCCGGGGCGATGCGACTGTTCTGGATCTTTCTCGGCCTCGCCTTGATTCTGATGATCCCGTTTTTCCTCTGGGGAGACACGCTGGCCGAGATGTTTTCCCGCGACGGTTCGGTCGCCTGGTTGGAAAAATACGGCGACTGGGCCTGGGCCGCAGGGGTCGCGCTCCTGATGTCCGACCTGCTCCTGCCCATCCCCGGCACGGCGGTCATGGCCGCGTTGGGACTCGTTTACGGACCTGTTCTGGGCGGACTGATCGGCGGTGGCGGGTCGCTTCTTTCCGGTTCATTCGCCTACGGAATGTGTCGCGCATTGGGGCGCAATGCCGCCCGACGGATTCTCGGCGAGAAGGACCTGGCCAAGGGAGAGCGGCTGTTCTCCGAGGTGGGCGGCTGGATGGTCGTGCTTTCGCGCTGGCTGCCCCTGTTTCCCGAGGTGATCGCGTGCATGGCCGGACTGACGTGCATGCCGGCGCGGACGTTTCATCTCGCGCTGGCCTGCGGCTCGTTTCCGCTCGGATTCATGTTCGCCTTCATCGGTCACAAGGGAACGGATCATCCGACTTTGGCTCTTATCCTGAGCGCAGCCTTGCCGCCGATCATATGGCTCGCGGTGCACCCACATTTTAGAAGGGGGTGTGAGGGAGTAGGGGAATAGGGGGGATGGCTTTCCTTCGTGCTCGTCCTCCTCCTCGTCCTCGCAGCCGACGTCAACGCACATCACGGGCATGCTTGTTCGAGCACGAGGAGGAGGACGAGTGCGAGGACGACGCCCATGCCCTCATACCCCCACACGCCTACACCCCAGTCCTCAACCTCACCCTCTCGGGTGAAACCTCCGATGCACATCGCGCAGGCGGCTCCCCGCGACATGGGTGTAGATTTCCGTGGTGGCGATGGAGGCGTGGCCGAGGAGTTCCTGGATGATGCGCAGGTCGGCGCCGTTCTCAAGCAGGTGGGTGGCGAAGCTGTGTCGCAGCATGTGCGGCGTGATCTCGCGTTCGATGCCGGCAAACTTCGCGCGCTTTTTTACGCGCAGCCACATGGTCGGCGCGGCAAAGGGCGTTCCGCGCTGGGTGAGGAAGACATTCGCCGGGGATTTCCTTGTGACGAGCTGAGGCCGGCCGGCGTCGAGGTAGCGTTGGATTGCCTCCAACGCCTTGCTGCCCACGGGCACGACGCGCTCCTTGGAGCCCTTGCCGATGACCGTGACGAAGCCGGCCTCCAGGTGGAGTTGTTCGAGACGAAGATTGCGCAGTTCGGAGAGGCGCAGTCCAGAGGCGTAGGCCAGCTCCAGGATGGCCTGGTCGCAGAGCGTGGACGGTGTCGCCGGCGTCGGAGCGACGAGCAGGCGTTCAATCTCGTCTGAGGACAGGGCCTTGGGCAGCTTTTTCCAGCGACGGGGCAGCGACAGGTTCTCCGCGGCGTTGACCGGGAGAATCTTCTCGTTCTCGGCGAACTTGTAGAAGGCCTTGAGCGCCGCGATCTCCAGGTAGACGGTGGAGGCGCTGAGTTTGGCGCTGGAACTTTCCGGGGCGTCCTTGGGACGACGTGTCCGCTCGTGCTGGAGGAAGTTCATCAGGGTCTGGAGCGTGACCTCTTCCCAGTCCTCGATGCCGTTCGCCTCCGCCCAATCCACGAACTGTCCGAGCAGCTCGGAATAGGTCTGCTGCGTCCGCGCGGCCTGGCCGCGCTCGTGACGCAGGTATTGCAGGAAGTCTTCGACGAGATGGCGCATCGAAAGAAGGCAGCTTAGTCGGAAGTCCTCCGGCCGCCAACTCATTGGAGTGGGCAAATCGTGGGTTTGCCTCCAGTCCAGCGGATGAGGCTTGTCGCACAAACTGCCGATTTCCCGGAGGCGTGAATCTTGGCAGCCTGCTTGCCAAGCCACTTAGTGCGGACGCGGGAGGGAGTCATCCCGTGGTTCGTTCACAACCCAGACACCAGGCATGAAATTGTCTCTCCTGTTGATTCCGGCCGCGTTGGCGGTCGGGGTGGCGGCTCCGGCAGGAGCCCTCGCCGCCGAGGTCACGCTGAACGTCGTGGCCGACACCACGCTCAGCGAATCGGACGTGAACAACAACCTGGGCGGCCACGGCTTCGTCATGAGCGGTCGGGCGCTGGGCTCGGGAAGCAGCGGCCGACGCCGAGCCCTGCTTCGTTTTGACACGTCGACCATTCCGCCCGGTTCGCGCATTGACTCCGCCACGCTTTCGGTGGACGTCCCACTTGGGCGCGGGGGAGCCGCGGGGTTCGGAGTTCATCGTCTGCTGCTGGATTGGGGAGAGGGAACCAAAGGGAATCCGAGTCCGTTCGGCGGCGGTTTTCTGGGCAACTTGGGATCTCCCGCCTCCGCGGGCGAAGCGACGTGGAACAGTCGGAAGCACGCTGAGGACGACTGGTCTGACCCGGGCGCCGTCGGCGATCACGTGACTGCCGCCAGCGCCACGACCTTGATCGATACCGGCGGTCAGGCTGTCTGGACCGGTTCGGGGCTTGCCGAGGACGTCGCCTTCTGGGCTGCAAATCCCGGGTTGAACTTCGGATGGATCGTGGTCGGCCAGTCCGAGGACATCGCAGGGATTGCGAAACGGCTGGGTTCCCGTGAAGGAGGGAACGGCGCGGTCCTGAATGTCCGGTATACGCCGCCGGCCCTGCTCTCCGCTCCGGAGCCCCTGGCGAGCGGCGGTTTCAGGTTTGTCGTCGCGACCGAGCCCGGGGCCGACGCGGTGGTTGAGACCTCGATGAACCTCATTGACTGGACTCCCTTCTTCACCAACGCGCCGACCGCCGCTTCGTTTGTCTTCACCAACACCAACGCCCTGGCCCTGCCTCGCCGCTTCTTCCGTGTGACGCGTCCGCCGGCGGAAGAGTAGGGCTGGCTGGTTTGAACTTGGAGCTTTGCCGGCGTGACGGGACAATGTCGCGCATGTTCACGCTGCTCATAGCCACGCGCAATCGTCACAAGGTCGGGGAAATTCAATCCATCCTGGGCGACCTTCATCGTTATATGACCCTGGCCGATTTTCCCGGCGCGCCGGAAGTTGTGGAGGACCGGAACACGTTTGCGGGCAACGCCGTGAAGAAGGCGCAGGAACTGTCGCGTTGGTTGGCCGCCGGCCAGGATCGTCCCGAAGGTCGGTTGCTTGTGCTGGCGGACGATTCTGGCCTGGAGGTGGACGCGCTGAACGGCGCGCCCGGCGTCTACTCTGCGCGTTACGCGGCCTTGGAATCCGGAGGCGAAGGCAACAGCCCCGATTCGGAGAACAACGCGCGCCTGCTGCGCGAACTGGCCGATATCCCGACGGAACATCGCACGGCGCGCTTTCGCTGCGTCATCGCGGCGGCTGACGCGGTCGATCTGGAAGCCGAAACCCCGACCTTCGACGGAGCCTGTGAGGGAAGGATCGAGTTTGAGCCCGCGGGCGAAGGCGGTTTCGGGTATGATCCGTTGTTCGTTCCCGACGGCTTTGAACAGTCGTTCGCCGAACTGGGGGAGGAAACGAAGAACCGCCTCAGTCATCGCGCGCGCGCGCTGGAGAAGCTGAAGCCCTGGTTGGAGGCTCGGCTGGGGTAGCGGGTTTTTCGCCAAGTGATTTAGTCGCGGCCTGAAGGTCGCGACTACGAGAATTGGAACCCCCG
This sequence comes from Verrucomicrobiales bacterium, assembly GCA_038126235.1. Lineage (GTDB taxonomy): Bacteria > Verrucomicrobiota > Verrucomicrobiia > Limisphaerales > JAYPEY01 > JAYPEY01. The sequence goes on along the minus strand of JAYPFK010000023.1, from coordinate 59,943 downwards.
CCTTCCGCTCAAACCAGGTTCACGTAGGCTTTCACGCCGTCGGCGTCGGGCTTGATGATTTCGCGGGGCGCGTCGCGGTCCGTCGTCTGGGACAGGTCGATCTTGTTCGTGAGCAATTGCGGCAGCCAGCCGGAAAAATACTCCATGGCATGCTCGAAGTCGCGGACGCCGCGTTCGAAGTCGATCAGGTGGGCGTTGACCGTGCCGAAGAAGAGCTGGTTCCCGAGCACGGCGGCCTGGTTGATCTCATCCGTGCGGACCTCGCACTTGTGGTCGCCGCCGGAGATGGAGCTCCAGATGCAGACGCCGTTCTTGGCGAGCAGGAAGGGAGCCTCGGCGATGGCGACGCGCGAGCTGCCGGAGGATTCGAAGATGATGTCGAAGGGGCCCTCGTCCGCCAGGACCTCGGCCATGTTGTTGCCCTCGGTCGGGACGTAGCGGGCGCCGATGCGGTTCAGCAGCTCCGCCTTGCGGTGCGGTCCGGGCGTGCGGGCGCTGACCACGACCTCCACGCGTTTCAACCGGAGTACCATCGCCGCGAGTTGGCCGATGGCGCCCGCGCCGGTGACCAGCGCCTTGCGGGGCAGGAAGTCCGGAAAGCGCGCCTGCTGCATCACATAGGCGAGGCGGATGCCCTTCTGCACCACGGACATGGGCTCGGAAAGGACGCCGATCTCCCGCAGGTGGCCCGGCATCTTGACGAGGAAGCTCTCGTGCTCGGCGATGCGTTCGCAGAAGAACCCGTGAAGCAGGTTGATGCCGCGCTCGAAGTAGATGTCGTCGCGGGTCATGTCGTGCATGAACATGCGATCCAGGAAGCCCGTTCCCGGACGACGGACCGTCGCCGTGACAAGGTCGCCGGGCTGGAAGTCCTTCACCTTGGGGCCGACTTCGAGCACCTCGCCGAAGCACTCGTGGCCCAGCACCAGGAAATCGTCTCCGGGAGGGGCCTGGCCGTACTCACCGCGGTTGATCTCGCGGTCCGTGCCGCAGGTGCCGACCTGCAGGATCTTCACCAGGACGCCGCGGCCGTCGGGGAAATCCTCGAGTGTCGGCTCGGCAATGTCCGTGCGCAGGTGGATGGAATCGTTGTCCGAACCGTCGAGGTGGGGGCGTCCGGCCTCGCCGGTGCGGTTGACTGCGATCGCTTTCATAGAATCGGTGTGCTTTCAGGTCCGCGCCGGTCCGGGGACACGACTGGGCCCTCTCATTTGGCGCCGGCGGGGCGCGAAACATAGGCGAGCGGGGCGGGCGGGCCAACCCGGAAATTGAGGTTTGTCGGGCGGGTCGGCTTTTCGACATTGCTCCCGCCCCGGCCGGCGCCTACCGTCTCGCGCATGTCAGATTCCGAGAATTCATCAGAGGCGCGCCAGGACGGGCGTCAGGCGGACGAACTGCGTCCGATCCGTTTCCAGAACCATATCGCCCCGCACGCCACGGGCTCGACGTTGATCGAGTGGGGCGACACGCGCGTCATCTGCGCCGCGACGGTGGAGGAGGATGTGCCGCGCTGGATGAAGGGGCAGGGCGTCGAGGGCGGTTGGGCCACGGCGGAGTATTCCATGCTTCCCTACTCGACCCTCGGCCGGAAACCCCGGGACATTTCGCGCGGCAAGATCGACGGAAGGTCGCAGGAGATCCAGCGGTTGATCGGCCGGTCGATGCGTTCGGCGATCGACCTGAAGAAGCTCGGCTCCCGCACCGTGTGGCTGGACTGCGATGTGTTGCAGGCCGACGGAGGCACGCGCACGGCTTCAATCACCGGGGCCTTTGTCGCATTGAGTCTGGCGGTGACCCGGTTGATCGCCGAGGGCAAGGTGAAGGAATCGCCGATCGCAAATTCCGTGGCGGCCGTCAGCGTGGGCGTCGTCGAGGGGCGCGCGTTGCTGGACCTTTGTTATGTCGAGGACGCGGCGGCGGAGGTGGACATGAACCTGGTGATGACCGGCTCCGGCGAGTTCATTGAACTGCAGGGCACGGGCGAGGAGGCGACTTTCAGCGGCGCGCAGCTTGAGGCGATGCTTGGGCTGGGCCGGGCCGGGGTTGACCGGCTGTTGGAACTGCAGAAGGCCGCGATCGCGGCCGCTTTTTGAGCGTCGAATCGGGCGCGACATCCGTCATGGAAGACTCGGTGAAGTTGTATCTGGTCCGCCACGGCGAGGTGGAGGAGAAGTATCACGGCATCTACGGCGGCCGCATCGACATGGAGCTGTCCGACCAGGGCCGCGAACAGTCGAAGTCGCTCGGGGGCTACTTTTCCGATCACCGGCCGGACGCGGTCTATTGCAGTTCGATGAAGCGGGCCTTGCAGACCTTGGAGCCGATCCGGAATGGCTGGCCCGAGGAGCCGTTGATTCTGGACGCGTTGCGCGAGATCGACTTCGGAGAGTGGACGGGGCTTTCGTGGGACCAGGTCGCCCAACGCCATCAGGCCGAGGTGTTCGACTGGCTGCGTTTGCTGGACGGCGGCGAGGTGGCGGGGGCCGAATCCACGACGGACCTGCGCGCGCGGTTGGAACCGTGCCTCCAGGAGATCACCGGAAAACACGCCGGGCAGTCGGTGGCGATCGTCTGCCACGGCGCCGTGATCCGTTCCCTGCTTTCAATCCTGCTCGACCTGCCGTTGGACCGGTTGGGCGCCCTGGATATTGCTTATGCGAGCGTGACGCTGGTGGAATGGAGTCCCCGGCGCGCTGTCGCCCGTTTCGTCAACCACGTCCCTTGGAGTTTTGAGTCATGAGCGCCGCGCCGTTGAGACAGATTTCCATCATCACCTCGCCCGAGGCCGAGGAGGCCGTGATCGAGCTTTTGCGCCGTCGTTTCGATTCGTCGCCGGCCGCGCTCTACGACCGGGTGACCGACGAGACCATCGTGAGCGTCTACCTGCGCGAGGGCGAAGAGTGGAAGCCCTCGACGCGCGCGACCTTGAAGCGCGACCTGGCGTTCCTGAAGGAATGCGGGCTGGACATCGGGCCGGGGACGGTGCGGGTGATCAAGGTGCCGCACGAGAACTGGGCGGAATCCTGGAAGAAGCATTTCAAGCCGCTGGAGATCGGGGGGAAGCTCTTGATCAAGCCGAGTTGGAGCCGGAAACAGCCGAAGCCGGGGCAGGCCCTGGTGACGCTCGACCCGGGACTGAGCTTCGGCACGGGGCGGCACGCGACCACGTCCTTTTGCCTGCACGCGCTGGTCGAGGCGCGGAAGGAGGGGGAGGCTCAGTCCTTCCTCGATATCGGTTGCGGCTCGGGGATCCTCTCCATCTGCGCGGCCAGGATCGGGTACAGTCCCGTGGACGCGTTCGATGTCGATCCCGAGGCGGTCCGCGTCTGCCTTGCCAACGCGGAGGTGAACGGCGTTCGGGACGGGGTGCAGGTGAAGGAGCAGGATCTGGCCACGGCTTCGGCGTCCAGTCGCCGGAAGTACGACGTCGTCTGCGCGAACCTGATGTATGATCTCCTGCTGGCGGAGCGGGAACGGATCGTCGCGCGGGTCCGCAAGGGCGGGACACTGGCGCTCGCGGGGATTCTGGCTGAACGCTACGCCGAGGTGCGCGATCACTACGAGGCCGCCGAACTGAAGGAAATTTCCAATTTGGAGGACGGGGAGTGGCAGTCGGGCGCGTTCGTGAAGTGAGTCAAGGAGCAGCGACATTCTTGTCGCCGTGGCCCTGAAGGGGCCAGAAGAGGCGTTGGCGAATACGGGCGTCGAGGATAGCGGAAGAGCTTTGTGTCATGCCCGCGCCTGTGTGCCTGCTGCGCAGGCAGGGCGACAGGAATGTCGCCCCTCCTTGGGGGCGCGCCGGCTTTGCCCGTCGCATGAAAAGGCCGCGCTTGCCTTGCGCGTTCGGCGGACCAAGTATCGGGCATGCCTGAGAAGAAACTGAATCGTCGGGAGTTTGCGAAGTCGTTGACGGCCGCGTCCGGTCTGGCCGCGGGCGGGGCCTTGGGCGCGGCGGAGGCCGGCAAGCGTAGTGACGTGGACGCCATCAGCGCGCCGACGCGGTTGTTGCTGCCGACGGCGGGCAACGTTCCCGATTCCCACGCCAAGCACGTGCGCACCTCGGGATTCGTTTCGGACGATGGGCGGGTGTTCCAGGAATCCGCGCGCAACATCCCGGTCGCCGAGGCCTGCGATGTGGTGGTCTGCGGCGGCGGCCCGGCGGGAATCGCGGCGGCGTTGGCCGCGGCGCGCAGCGGGGCAAGGACGCGTCTGCTGGAGGTAAACGGCTGTGTGGGCGGCATCTGGACCGGGGGCGCGCTGTCGCTGATCATCGATTCCAGGGGCAAGCCGGGCATCATGGCGGAGATCCGTGAAATGTTGGAACGCCGGGAGACGGGCCATTGGATCGGCGGCTCAATGGTCTACGACCCGGAGTCGTTGAAGCTGATGCTGGAGGACATGCTGCTGGCGGCCGGCGTCGAGATCCGCCTGCACACGCGTGTGGTCGGCGCTGCGTTGGACCGCGACAAGCGGCTCACCACAGTCGTCACGGAGTCCAAGTCCGGGCGCGAGGCTTGGATCGCGAAAAGCTATATCGACTGCACCGGCGATGGCGACCTTGCCGCGCAGGCGGGCTGCGAATACGACCTCGGCCATCCAGACACGCACGCCCTGCAGCCAATGAGCCTGATGGCCCTGTTCACCGGCGCGGACACGGAGGCGATTGCCCGTTTCGTTCGGGGCGACGCGGAGCCTCGGAAGCAAGGCAATCCCAAGCGCAATTTCCTCGCGGAACTGCATCGTGTCGGCGTGGACCCTTCGTATCACGGTCCGACCATTTTCCGCATCCGCGACGGGCTTCACGCGTTGATGGCGAACCACCAATACAACCAGCAGGCGATTGACGCGGACCACGTGACCCGCGCGACGATGCAGGCGCGGCGCGAGATCCACCGGTTGATCGACGGCCTGCGGGCGGACGGCGGCGTGTGGAAGGACGTGCGCGTGGTGGCCACGGGCGAGCAGATCGGCACGCGCGAAGGCCGGCGGATACGCGGCCTCTACCAGGTGGATTCCGAGGACCTGAGGAAGGGCTCGCTATTCAAGGACGCGATCTGCCGGGTGAATTTCGGGATCGACGTCCACGCGACGAAGCGGGAGGGGAACAAGGAGATCGAAGCCAAGCCGTTCAAGGCGAAGCCCTACGACATTCCGCTGCGTTCGCTGATCGCGCGGGACGCGAAGGGGCTGATGATGGCGGGCCGCTGCATCAGCGGGGATTTTATCGCCCACTCCAGCTACCGGGTGACCGGCGACGCCGTCACGATGGGCGAGGCCGCCGGGGCCGCGACGGCGGTCGCCGTGAGCAAGGGGGCGCTGCCGCACGAACTGCCGTTCGGGGACGTGGCCGGGCCACTGGAGAAGATCCGCAAGGACGCGGAGAAGCGGGCGGCAGGGTGAGGCGAGGCGGGCAAGACTGAAGATCGATTGCTGAACAAGGATTGTTGATTTCTGCAGTCGGCCGGACGCGTTCGTCGGAGAATTTCAACAGTCGACAATCCTCGTTCGGCAATCGTCAATCCGCCTTTCCTCCGCGCTTGAGCCAGGCCTTGGCGGCTTCGAGGACGGTGTCTTTTCCGGCGGCGAGGTCGGCCGCATTCTGACGGATTGCGACGTCGGGTTCCAGGCCGCGGCGTTCGATCGGGCGATCGAGGTAGCCTCGGTAGGGTTTCACGGGATAGGTGACCCGGAAGAGCTTGTTCTTGAGTTCGTAGGTCTTCTTGCGGGAGGAGGCCCCCGCCGTGGTCGTGCCGAAGACTCGCGCCCGTTTGTTCGCGATGAACCAGGAGGCCCAGCCTTCGCCGGCGCTGATGCAACGGGAATCGATCAGCAACGCGACCGGACCCGTGTAACGCGGGCGGTCTGGCTCCGCGTTCCTGTCGGCGCTGAAGTTCCGGTGCTCGCGTTGGAAGTCGAATCCGCCGCCGCTGTTGCCACGGACGTCGATGATCAGGCCTTTCACGTCCCGCAGTTCCGCGACGGCCTTGTCGAGCTGCGCGATCAGGTCGGCGCGGATCCGGCGGACGTAGATCAACCCGGTTTCGTCGTCGAGCCGGGTCCAGTCCACGTTGGCGGAGTCGCGGATGCCGGCGGTAGGCACGGGGCGGCGGGGGAGGTAACGGATCGGTTGGGTCGCGGGCAGGTTGAAGGTCTGTTTGTCGCCGTTGGGCGACTCGACCGCGATTTTGACATTGATCCCCTGTTTCGCCTGACGGACGAACCCGCGCGCCGCGTGGTAGCGCAGCAGGCGGTCGCTGGAGAATCCGTTGTAGCGGCTGCTTTCCCGCATGGTCGCGGCGATCGCGTCTTCGGCCGGAACGCCATTCAGGGAAAGCACGACCATGCCGGGCTTCATGCCCGCCCTCTCCGCCGGGCCGTTGTTGTCGATGTGGTAGACGGCGGGGCGTCCTCGGTCGTCGATCAGGCAGGCGAAGCCCGGGTCCCAGCGTGGGGAATTGATCACCGGCGGATCGATCAGGCCCTTGCCGACGAACGCATGGCTGTCTTCCAAGCGAGCGACCAGTTCCTGGCACAGCAGGCCGAATTCCCGGTCGTTCGCGACCTTCTCGGCTCGGGTGGTGAGTTCCGCGCTGACGGCGTCCCAGTCGATGCCCTTGGCTTTGAAACTCTGGTAGTTCCTCCCGAATTCGGCGTGCAGGTCGGTGAAGGCCTCGGCGTAAGAAACGTCGGGCCGCAGGGAGGCGGCCATCTTCTTTTCGTAGATCGCGACGAGACGTTCTTGGAACGCGCCGACGTCCGGCGTTGGGGGTTTCCTCCATTTCTGGAAGCCCCAGCCGTTGCCCGGCGGCGGCAGGATGCGCCTCTCCGCGTCGCGCAGCGGATGTTGGGAGCTCAACGGGATGACGTCCGCCGCGCCGAGGCCGGCCGCCCGGGCCGGGGAATCGGCGCGCAGGGAGAAGATGCGGTTGGCCTCGTCCACAAAACCCGGGGCGAGGGCGGGGGACTGTTCCCTCGTCAGCGCCACAGGCGTCACGATCTGGCCGCCTTTCACTTCGGAGGCCGGGGCGGCTTTGACGAAGTTGGTCCCGTTTCGCCAGAACAGGTTCCGGCCGAGGACCGGCTCGGCGACGACCGCGTTGGAGGCGTTCGCGCCGGCGTGGACCGCGATGTCGAAGCCGGCGAAGATGTTGTCGCGGATCGTGGGGTGGGCGCTTCCGATGCACTGCATCGCGGCGACGCCAAGGCCGCGGGAGGCCGGCTCCGCGATGAATGTGTTGTTGGCGATGAGCGGTCGGTCGTTGTTCCAGCATGAGATCCCGCCATAGTGGTTGAACGCGAAGAGGTTGTTGGTGACGACGGCGGTCGAGCCCACGCTGTAGAGGGCCGAGCGCGCGTTGTCGAAGATGGCGTTGCCCGTGATGAGCATGTTGGTCGCGCCCGGCCGGATGCCGAACCAGGCCGACTGGCGCAACAGGTTCCGTTCGATGACCGTGGCGGCGGTGTCGTGCCGGACGACGATGTGGGAGCGCTGGTTGGAGCGGAACTCGCATTCGAGAATGCGGACTGTATTGGCGGGGCCGCCCGCCTTGGAGCCGATCTCGATCCCCCGGTCCCAGTTGCCCGCGACGAGGCAACTCCGCATGTCCAGCGTTGCGCCGCGATGGACCAGCACGCCGCCCGCCGGGGAGCCGATGAAGGCCGAGTTCCGCAGCGTCGCCTCGGCCTCGGCGATCTCCGCGAGATGGGTGATCGCGGAGGGATTCGTCGAGCGGGGTCCGGACCAGACGAATTCCATGCCCTCAATCGTGACCGCGCCCTCGCCGAGAATCTTCAGGGGCGGCGTGGACGGCGTCTGCTTGAACAGGTTGCCGGAGGACTTCAGTTCTTCCAGCGTCAGGGTTTCGATCCGGCGGATGACCTGCTCCCAGTGCGCCTCAATCGTGGGAGGCGTGTCGCCGGGCAGTTCGACGATCGTCTTCAACGGGCCGGAGCCGCGAAGTGTGAGCGGTTTGTCGATAGTGATGTTTCCGCGGTGGACGCCCTCGGCGACCCGGATGGTGTCGCCCGGCTTTGCGGCGGCGATGGCGGCTTGGATGGAGCGGAACCGGGCGTTGCCCGTTGGAGCGACGCTGATCGTGGCCGCGTTCGAGAGGGATGCCGAGGCAAGGCAGATCAGCAGGCACGCGGACGTTCTGAAAAACATGGCGGGAGCATGTTGGATCGAGGCGGTGGATGGGAATCGAATATCTTTTCGATTGTATCGCCGGAAGGAATGCCGCCTCCGCCTCTCCCGAAACTCACGGATCGGGGTCGGGCGTGAGGACGTTGGGGATGACCTTCCAGGCCCAGACGAGGATGCCGAGGCCCCAGCAGAGCGCGCCGTAGTTGTAGTGGGTAATGAGGATCTTGGGGACGAAGTCGCCGATCATGCGCGAGGTCACCCCGAGCAGGAGCATGACAAGGGAGATGATGAACCAGCCCTTTTTCCCTTTGAAGATGTCGTTGCGGCCGGCATGGCGGAGGACGATGCGGCTGGCGATGGAGAGGGTGACCATGCCGAGGCCGCCGGCCAGCGCCAGGTGCAGCCAGGCGACGCGCCAGGCCGGGAAGATCGTCAGGGTGAGATATCCAAGCGGGATCACCAGGAGGCCATACTTGATGCCGAACACGATGGCGTCGCGGCGCAGTTTCCGCAAAATGCCCGGGCAGAGGAACAGGAGGTAACCGCCGATCGCGGCGCAGCGCAGGGCGTAGGCAATGCGGAGTTTTCCGGTCGCCTCGATGAAGAAGGAGCCCACGATGACGAGTCCGGTCGCCAGCGCGATGAGGGTGAGTTTCCACCAGCCCGGCTGGGGCGAGCGGGCCTTGGAGAAACTCTCGCGGCATTCCAGTCCGAGGAAGCGCGGCAGCAGGAAGCCGCCGGCGCCCATCAGCGGCAGGATCAGGAATCCCTGAAAGGCGATCAGGGGGCGCAACTGCAGCCAGAAGAAATCCACCTCGCCGCGCGATTCAAGGATCGAGATGGCCGCGCCGCCCATCGCACAGGCGAAGGCAAGGGGGAGCAGGACGAAGCCCGGCGGGGGGAGATCTTCGCGGACGACAAAGCGGTGCAGTCCGATCGCGGAAATCGCGGTCAGCCAGACGATCAGCAGGGTTTCCCCGGCAGCGAGCTTCCCGGCCAGCAGGCAGCCGGAGACGCCCCAGTAGAGCGCTAAGACCAGGGCAAGTTCGGCAATGCGCAGCGGCTTGGCCAAGAGCAGGCGCGGACCGGCTGTGCCGAGGAACCCGGCGATGAATCCGCCAAAGAAGCCGAAGGCCATGAGCCGTGAGTGGGTCATGCCGGGATACATGGCCACACGACCGCTGAAGTGCAGCGGCCAAAGTGCGACGCCGAGCAGGCCGATCAGGACGGCTGAGGGGAAGAAGATCCGATAGGGCTCCGCGCGCAGGTCGGCGAGCGTGAGGCGGGTTCTCGGCGGGACGGAGGAGGGGGCTCGGTTGCGCGAAGGGCAGGACATGATTGGAGTTTCGTGTTGAGGCGGGTTCAGTTGCGGTGGCTCTTGTGGCAGGCCTTGCAGGATCGGCCGATTCAGATTGGGATATTCACGTAGCGGAGACCGTACCGTCGTGCCGCGGCGACATCCGGCCGGGCTCCATCGACGCTGACGATGGTCCTAATGCCCAGCTCGTTCAATGAGGCAAAGGCTTCGTCGCTTTCGGGCGCCCCGCCGGACCAGACATTTGCGGAAACATGCTGGAGGTTTGGGGGAGCCGGCCGGGCGGTCGCGTCGTGTCCGGCGTCGGGCGCCCGGCATCCGGCTGCCGAGATCGCCGCGAGGGCGATCTCGAGAAGAGTGGCAGGCCGGACTCTCGTTGGATTCATCGGGCGGATTTAAAGCGTTGATCCCACGCGGTCAGCAACCTTTTTTGCTGAATCAAAGGCAATTTCGTCGCCGTTAAAGTGGTTGGAGGCGTGCGAATACCGTGGGATGCTGAACGCGTTGAAAGCGGTCTTCGGAAAAGTCGGCGCCGGGCGCGTAAATTCTTTGAATAGAACAGTTTGGTTGTCGTCCGAGCTTGATTGTTGCGTGGGGATGGGCTACATCTCGGCCTTTTTTTGCGGGACATCAGGAAACGAACATCCGTTTTGAGCAAAGAAACCCAAAACCCGAAAACGAGATCGCGGCGGGCGCTGGTCGGCATAGTTGTGGCGACGGCGGCGCTGGCGGCGGTCTTGGCTGGCGCGGTGTTCGGCGAGGGCGAGCCGGAGGATTTGTCGGACATTCATGTGGTGTCACGCGGCCCCCTGCGGATTTCGGTGGAGGGGGAGGCGACCTTGGAGCCGATCCGCAAGTACGTCACCGACAACGACTACCGTTACACGACGAAAGTCATTTTTGCCCGCCCTGAAGGGGTGATGGTGAAGAAGGATGAGATCGTCGTGGAGCTGGATTCCACCTACATCCAGGACCGGTTGGAAAAGCAGGAACTGGATGTCTCGCACAGCGGGAATCTGTTGGATCAGGCGCGGGAGACGCTCGAGATCGAGGAGAGCCTGGCCGAGGGGCGCCTGCGCGCCGCCGCGTTGGATGCGGAATTCGCCGCGACGAACCTCCTGCAGTATGTCGATGGAACCTGGCCGCAGCAAAAGCGAAATCTTGAGATGAACATCCAGCAGGCGGAGGAGGAGCTGTTGCTGGCCCGCGAGCAGTTGGACTGGACGGTCAAGCTTGAGGAGAAGGGCTTTGAAACCAAGAAGGCCCTCGCCGAGCAGAAGCTGAAGGTGACGCAGTTGGAGGCGGGGCTGGGGAAGGCCCGTGAGAAGCTGCGGATCGCGACCACCTACGATTACCCGCGGCTGCGCCGCAAGTACGAGTCCTCGAAGCGGCAGGCGGAACTGGAGTTGGAACGTGAAACCGCCCGCACCGCCGCCCGGTTGGCGAAATACCGGGGCAACCTGAAGACCCGCGAATACGTCCATGACAATGAGGTGGACCGACTCAACTGGTACAAGGGGCAGGTCGAAGCGGCGAAAATCCGGGCGAAGGCCGACGGCATGGTGGTGTTTCCCATGACCCGTTATTCCCAAAGTCAGGGCATGATTGAGGAGGGGACGACCGTCTATTACGGACAGTCGCTGCTCGCCATCCCGGACACCTCGCGGATGAAGATCGAATTCATGGTCCACGAGTCCGACATCCACCGCCTTTCCCTCGGGCAGACCGCCCGCCTGGAGCTGGACAGCTACACCGGCCAGACCTTCACCGCGCGCCTGAGCAAGATTGCCCACACGCCCGATGGCATGACCCAGTATTACCGGCCGGGAATGAAGGTTTACCGGATCGAGGCAATCGTTGAAGACGAACTTCCCGAGGACGTAAGGCCGGGGATGTCCGGTTCCGCCACCATCGAGATCGCCTATCTGGAGGATACGCTCACAGTGCCGTTGAGCGCGGTCACCTCCATCAACGGAGAGCGCGTCTGCTTGGTGAAGAAGGACGGCCGGGACGAGATGCGCTCGGTCACCACCGGGCTCTACAACGACCGGCAGATCCAGATTCTTTCCGGGCTTTCGGCGGGCGAGGTCGTTTCACTTTCTCCGCCGGTCGGCGAAGGGGCGGTGGAACAGGATTTCTCGGAGCCCGTCCAACCCACCGCACATTTCGATGAGGAGGAGTTCACCCGCCGGGGCGACGACGGTGAAAGCGAATCGGAGTCCCTGTTGCGCACAGGCGGCTGATTTGACTGTTGACCGAATCGGGATTGCCATCGGGCAATAATGGGCTGGTGGCGCGACGGTCTTCCCGGTATTCCTGCCGGAACATGCCGGATCTTCAGCAGTTATTCCAGGCGGTCGTCGATGGAGACGCGGATGTCTCCCGAAGCGTCACGGAAACGGCCTTGGCGGAGGGCGTCGATGCCCTTTCCCTAGTGACGGATCACATGGTCCCGGCGATGGATGAGGTGGGACGTCGTTTTGAGGAGGGTGAGTATTTTGTTCCCGAACTGTTGATTTCAGCGCGCGCCATGAAGGCGTCGATGGAGCTGATCCGGCCCATCCTCGCCGAGACCGGCGTGAAGCCTGTGGGTCGCGTGGTGATCGGAACCGTGCAGGGTGATCTTCACGACATCGGCAAAAACCTGGTCGCCGCGATGCTTGAGGGCGGCGGTTTCGATGTGATGGACCTGGGCGCGGATGTCGATCCCGCAAGGTTTGTCGATGCGGCCCGCGAACGGGAGGCGGACATCGTCGCCATGTCGGCGCTGCTGACCACCACCATGCCCTCGATGAAGGCGACGATCGACGCGCTGATCGCGGCGGAACTTCGCGACAAGGTGAAGGTGATGGTGGGTGGCGCCCCGGTTTCGGCGGGCTTCGGCGAGCAGATCGGCGCGGATGGCTACGCGGAAAACGCGAGCCTGGCCGTCGCCATGGCGCGCCGTTTTCTGAAGGGAGAGGCCGGCGGCGACACGTCGGTCGGCCGGACAACCTTCGATGCCTCGACCTCATGCGGCTCAAGCTGATCAGTTGCCGGGTGATGTTCCGGGAGATGGAGGCGGCGATCGCCCGCGCCACCAACGAAATTGATGTCAGCTACCTGCCGCAGGGCCTTCACGACATAGGCTGTGCGGGGATGTTTCAACGGATCGACGCGGCGCTCGAGGAGGTGGACGAATCCCGCTACGACGCGGTCATCTTTGGATACGGGCTCTGCGGCAACGGACTGTCCGGTCTGCGGGCGCGGACGATCCCGATCGTGTTGCCGCGCGCGCACGACTGCATCGCCCTGTTCATGGGGAGCAAGGAGCGTTATCAGCGGGCATTCGAGGCCGACCCGGGCATCTACTACAAGACCAGCGGCTGGATCGAGAGCCGGGAGGAAAAGACGGACGACCTTTCCCAGTTGTCCATTCCGCGGCAGAACGGCCTGGACCTGACGCGCGAGGAATACATCGAGAAATACGGGGAGAAAAACGGCGCGTATCTCTTCGAGATCCTGGGCAATTCCGCGCCGAATTACGGGCAGTACACCTTCATTGAGATGGGCGTGGAGCCCGATGACCGCTTTGAAAAAAGGACGAGGCGGGACGCGAAGGAGCGCGGTTGGAAGTTTGCCAAGATTCCGGGCGACATGACGCTCTTCCAGCGGCTGTTGAACGGGCAATGGGAGGAGGAGGGTTTTCTCGTGGTGCCGCCCGGTTTTCGCGTCATGCCCAGCCATGACGGGAACGTGATCTCCGCTGAGAAGACGCCGAAAGCTCGCGGTTCGCGGACATGAGTGGAAAGGCGCGCATCGCGTTGCGTCCCTTGGGGCGTGAGATCGAGGTCTTGGCGGGCGATTCGTTGCAGGACGCGCTGTTTCCGCACGGCGTTGAGTTTCCCTGCGGCGGGCAGGGCCGATGTCGCGGTTGCCTGGTTCGCGTGCTGGAGGGGGAATTGCGTGAGATCGACGGCGACGCGGGCCGATTGAGCGACGAGGAGCGCGCGACTGGTTGGAGGCAGGTCTGCCGATGTCGCGCGGAAGGCGATGTAACATTGGAGTTGGCGCAATGGGAGGCTCCCATCCTTGGCGATGATTCCCCGTTCTCATTCCACGCGGGCGAGGGGCTAGGCGTCGCCATCGATCTGGGAACGACCACCTTGGTGGGGCAGTTGGTGGACCTGTCGAATGGCAACGTGCTCGCCGTGCGTTCCGCGCTGAACTCCCAGGCGCGGCATGGAGCCGACATCATGACTCGGATCGAGTTTGCGCAGACCGTGGAAGGCCATGCCCGGCTGGTGAAGCTGATCCGCGGGCAGATGCGGAAACTGGTCGCCGAACTGACCGGGTCGGCAAAGGCGGATGTGGCGGAGGTGAAGCGCGTCGTCCTGGTCGGCAACACGGTCATGCACCACCTGTTCTGCGACCTGGACCTGGAGCCGCTCTCGCGCCTGCCGTTCGAGACGCCGACCCCGGGGCTGGTTGAGCTGGGCGCGGCGGATCTCGGCTGGGAGGTTGCGGTGGATTGCCCGATCCGGTTTCTCCCGTGCCTGGGCGGTTTCGTTGGCAGCGATGTCCTGGCGGGAATCGTCGCGACGGGGATGCATGAGAGCCGCGAACCCGTTGCGTTGGTCGATCTCGGCACAAACGGCGAGGTGGCGGTCGGCGACCGGGACGGCATCCTCTGCGCCAGCACGGCGGCCGGCCCGGCGTTCGAGGGCGCCCGCATCTCGATGGGCATGCGGGCGGCCACCGGCGCGATCTCACGGGTGGAGGCCGTCGAGGGCGCGTTTCATTGCCACGTGATCGGGGACGAAACGCCGCGGGGCATCTGCGGCAGCGGTCTGGTGGACGCAGTGGCGACGGCTCTCGACCTCGGGCTCGTCCTGCCGACGGGGCGCCTGGCGGACGGCTCCAAGGAGTTGCCCCTGCTCAATCCGGTCCGACTCACGCAAACGGATTTGCGGGAATTGCAGCTGGCCAAGGGCGCGATCGCTGCCGGCATCCGGATCCTGCGCGACCGGCGTTTCGGCCCGGAGACGGCGTTGACGCGAGTCGATCTTGCGGGCGCATTCGGGAACTACCTGGACCTGGCCGGCGCGCGGCGCATCGGACTCATCAAGCAGCCGTCTGAGTCCGTGCGTCCGGTCGGGAATGCCGCGCTGCTGGGGGCGAAGTTGGCGCTGTTCGAAGATGAACCCGGAATCTGGGAGTCGGTCTGCGCCCGGGTCGAACATGTTGGCCTCGGCGCCGACCCCGAATTCATGGACACCTATGTCGAGGAAATGAGTTTCCCGAAGACGGCGACAGAGTCAGAATCCGGTTTTCCTTCGGGGCAACCCTCCGCTTCATTGTCACCCCAACCAACCGCCGCTTCATGAACTCCACCGAACGATTCAACGCCCGGCTCAAAGGGGAGCCCGTGGACCGCCTGCCGGCCCTTCCCATTTTCATGGTCTACGCCTGCGATCTTGTCGGCAAGACCTACGACCAATACTGCCGCGACCACCGGGTGATGGTGGATGGCAACCTGGCGCTCGTCGAACGCTACGGCATCGATGTGGTCTCCTGCTGTTCCTTTCCCTTCGCCGAGACCCACGATTGTGGCGCGGAGTTGGAGTATTACGACCACCAGCCGCCGGCCTGTCGACATCATCTGCTGCAGAGCCCGGCGGATTTCGGGAAACTTGAGAAGCCCGATCCGTCCGGCGGCGGCCTGATGACCGAGCGGCTCAAGGCCATCGAGCTTTACCGCGAGAAGGTCGGCGATGACATCCCCATCCAGGGTTGGGTGGAGGGGCCGATGGCGCAGGCCGCCGATCTGCGCGGCATCAACGAGGTCATGATGGAGACCATCACCGAACCGGAGTTCGTGCGCGACCTGATGGACTGGATCGTCGAGATGGAGATCGACTTCGCCCGGGCGCAGATCGCCGCCGGAGCGACCCTCATCGGGGTCGGTGATGCCGCGGCATCGCTCGTCAGTCCGAAGTACTACGCCGCCGAGGTCGCGCCCCGGGAGAAGAAGATCGTGGACGCCATTCACGAGGCCGGGGCGAAGGTCCGCCTGCACATCTGCGGGAGCATCAAGAAGAAATACGACGCCATCAAGACGTTGGGAGTGGACATGCTGGACGTCGACTATCCCCAGACCATGGAGGAGGTTCGCGAAGCCGTCGGGCCGGATCAGGTGATCTCCGGCAATGTTGATCCCGTGCGCGGCATCCAGGACAATTCCCCGCAGGGCGTGCGCGAGGCTTTCGCTGAGGCCCACGGCCAGTCCGGGGACAAGTTCATCCTCTCCGCGGGTTGCGAGGTGCCTCCCGGAACGCCGGAGGAGAACGTGATCGCCATGTTCGACTACGCCCGGTCCGCGAAATGAAGGCTCTATTTGACGAATTGTTGAGGCGAGGCCCGGCGGTGACGGACGGCGCGTGGGGAACCCAGTTGCAGGGGCTGGGACTCGGACTCGGGGAGTGTCCGGAAATCTGGAATCTCAAACATCCCGCCCGCGTCGAGGTCGTCGCCCGGGAGTACGTCGAGGCGGGCAGCCGGGTGATCCTGACGAATTCCTTTGGCGGAAACCGTTTCATTCTCGGCCGGCACGGCCATGGGGACGATGTCCGGGAGATCAATCGGCGGGCTGTCGAGATCTCGCGGACGGCCGCGGGCGCCCGGGCCTTCGTCTTCGGCTCCATCGGCCCGAGCGGCAAGCTGCTCATGTCGGGCGAGGTGACCGAGGACGCTCTGCGCGAGGCCTATGAGGAACAAGCGCGAGCCCTGGCCGAAGGGGGGGGGCATGCGCTGGTTGTGGAGACCATGTCCGATCCGGTCGAGGCCGCCACGGCGGTGCGCGCGGCGACCCTGACGGGGCTGCCCGTCGTCGGTTGCATGGTCTTCGATTCCGGCAAGGGCAATGACCGCACGATGATGGGGACGACCGTGGCGCAGGCTGTCGCCGCGTTGACGGAGGCGGGCGCGGACGTCGTCGGCGCCAACTGCGGGCAGGGGATTGCCGGGTTCGTCGAATTGTGTCGGCAGTTTCGCGCCGCGACCGACCTGCCGGTCTGGATCAAGGCCAACGCGGGGCTTCCCGAAATGGTCGACGGCAGGGCCGAATACCGGACGACGCCGGAGGAATTCCTGTCGCACGCCCCGGCCTTGCGCGAAATCGGCGCCGACTTCATCGGGGGGTGCTGCGGGACGACCCCGGACTTCGTGCGCGCGCTGCGGAACTGGGCGGATGAGGTTTGAGGCGCGGCCCCGTCTCAAGGGCTCTTTCGAGAGTCTCCTCAGGACAGACCCTGGCCCTTGTTGAGGAAATAGAGGAAGCCCTGGTGCAGCCGATCGAAGACGGGCGAGGAAGGGATCGTCTGTCCGTCGATCTCCCCGACCTCGATCAGGACGCGTGAGCTGGCGGTGAGGAACGCGCCTTCAGCTTCCTGCAGATCGCTCAGGGCGCAGCTGCGCTCGGTAAGATCGATCTCGCCGAAGGAAGCCAGGTCGGTGACGAAATTGCGTGTAATGCCCGGGAGTGCGCCGCTGTCGAGAGGAGGTGTGAAGATGGCGCCGTTGCGGATCCAGAAGAAGTTGGCGCCGGTCGTTTCCGCAACCTCATTCCGCTCGTTTAGCAGGAGGGCGTCGTCGCAACCCGCGGCCTCGGCCTCGGCCTTGGCCAGGATGTAGGGGAGCTTGTTCAGGGACTTGATCCGATTCAGCGGGTTGTCTGACTGGACGCGGATTGAGGATCGGATCAACCGCCATTTCGGCAGGGGATCGGTCAGGGGCGGCGCGGGGTGCGTGGTGATGACGACCGTGGGCTCGTTCGCGCCCTTGGGGGAATAACCGCGCAGGCCGGAGCCGCGCGTGATCTGGATGCGGAGCAGACCGTCGGTCAGGGTGTTTTGTTCGATAAGCGCGGCGGACGCTTCGCGCAATTCCGTCGCGGGGGTGGGTGGATGGATCCCGAGACGCTCCAGCCCGTCTTGAAGCCGCTCCACGTGGGCGAACCAGCGCAGGGTCAGGCCGCGGTGGACGCGGATGGTCTCAAACAGGCCGTCGCCATACATGAACCCCCGGTCGGTCACCGGGACGAGGGCATCGGCTTCGGGGACGAGCTTGCCGTTGAGGTGGACGAATGTGGAAGTCATGGTGTCGGACGTTCTTTGGCCATGGGTTGAGCGGGCCTCGCTTCAAGAGGATTCAACGCCCCCAGGAATCCGGCCGCCTTGGCCAGGGTTTCCTCGTATTCCGCCGCCGGATCGGAATCGGCGACGATGCCGGCTCCGGCGTGAAACCAAGCGCGACCCGGAGTGAGGACGGCGGTGCGAATGGCGATGTTCAGCTGGCTTTCGCGGTTGAAGCCGAGGTAGCCGATGCAGCCGGTGTAGGGGCCGCGGGTGAGGGGCTCCAGTTCGTCGATGATCTCCATGGCGCGGATCTTGGGCGCGCCGGTGATGCTGCCGCCGGGAAAACAGGAGGCGAAGGCGTTGAAATGGGTGGCGTCCGCGCGCAAGCGCCCCTCCACGGTGGAGACCAGATGTTGCACCTGGGCGAAACGCTCCAGGCGCAGGAGATCAGGCGCCTTCACAGAGCCGAATTCGCACACGCGGCCGAGGTCGTTGCGCAGGAGGTCGGTGATCATCACCAGTTCCGCGCGTTCCTTCTCGCTGGCCTGGAGTTCGAAGGCGAGGCGGGCGTCCTCGTCCGGATCGGCGGAGCGCGGGCGGGTGCCCTTGATGGGACGGGTCAGGATATGCGGGCCGCTGAGCTTCAGGAAGAGTTCCGGCGAGGAGGACGCGAGCTGGAACTCCCCGCAGTCCAGCCAAGCCGAAAACGGCGCCGGCGAAATTTCCGACAAGCGCCGATACAGGCCCCAGCCGGACGACGACAACGGCGCGGAAAGCCGCTGCGAGAGATTGACCTGGTAGATGTCTCCCGCGTGGATGTAGCCCTGCGCCCGTTCGACGCGGGCAATGAAGGCCTCGCGGGTAAGGTTTGAGGTTGGAGCCGCCTCGCCCATGCTTGTAGCAGCCGACGCGAGGAGGCTCTGATCGAAATGAGCCTCCTCGCGTCGGCTGCCGCCGGATTTCGAGGAGAGTCTTTCTTGCCACGTTTCGAGCGCGGCGACAGCCCTCTCCCGGTCCCTCGATCCGTCCTCTTCCAATCCCGTCGCCACAATCCATACCTTTTCCAGTCGGTGGTCGAACACTACGAGGCTGTCGTAAAAACCCACGGCGCAATCCGGCAGGTCGAGATCGTCCTCGGCGCGCCGGGTAAGGCGCGGTTCGACGAAGTTCTTGAGGTCGTAGCCCCAGAAACCGAAGCAGCCGCCGAGCGGGAAGGGCAGGTCCACCTCGTCGAGGATCTCGCAGCGCGCCATGAGACGGTCCAGGATCGCCCAAGGATTGCCGAATTGACGCCGGACGCCGGATGCCGAGCGGATCTCACAGCGCGACCCGAAGGAACGGAAGGTGAGGAAGGGGTTCGCCGTGACGAAGGAATAGCGCGCGCGGTCCGAGTCGTCCGGATGGCTGCGGAGAAGAACGACGCCGTCCTCGCCGCCGAGCCGCTCAACGAGCGATTCGGGCGAATGCCGGGTTTCGGCTTCGTGGATCAGCGGGCGCATGAAGGCTCAGAATTTCAGCAATTCCGCCAACCCCGTGTCGCTTTTCAGCGGGCTGACGAGGGCGAGGCAGGCGTTTTCCGGGCGGAGGAAATCGCGGGCGATATTGCGGACCTGCGTCGGGGTGATGGCGGCGATTTTCTTTTTCACCCCGGCCGGTGAGGACACGCTGCCGTAGCCGAGTTGTTGTTCGCCGAGCGCCATCATCTGGTTTTCCGTGCCTTCGAGGTGCAGGTCGATCTGCCCGAGGAGGTATTCGCGGGCGCGACGAATTTCGGCGGCGGATGGGGGCTTCTCGGCGAGTTGGCGCATTTCGCGGCCGATCAGCTTCAGGGCTTTGGGCAGGGCGTCGGTATCGAGCCCGGCGGAAATGGTGAGCGATCCGACATCCTCGAACAGGCTGGCCGAACTGTAGATGTTGTAGACGAGGCCGTGGTCTTCGCGGATGACCTGGAAGAGGCGGGAACTCATGTTCTCGCCGAGGATCGCGTTGAGGACGCGCAGCGCATGGCGTCGTTCGTCGTGGCGGGAACAGGCGCGGAGCCCCAAGGCAATCTGCGTCTGTTCGGTGTCCTTGGTGACAAGGCGCACCCAAGGCTCGGTCTGCTTGATGCCGACCGGCGGCATGGCCAGCGGCTTGGCGGCCTTGGGAAAACGCCGGGCGTAACGCGCGACCTCGGCGACAATGGCATCGTGCTTCAGATTGCCCGCGGCCGCGACCACGGTGTTGCCGGCGTGGTAGTTGTTCCGAACAAACTCCACCAGGTGGCGGCGGCTCATGCCGTCGAGCGACGCGTCCGTGCCGACGATGTTGCGGCCGAGGGGATGGTCGGGCCACAGGGTCTCGTTGAGCAGTTCCTGCACGTGCTGGTGGGGTTGGTCCAGATACATCAGGATCTCCTCCTTGATCACACTGCGCTCCTTGCGGATCTCGCCGACGGGGAAGGTGGAGTTCAGCAGCATGTCCATGAGGACGTTCAGCAGCTCGGGGAAGCGGTCGTGGCGCGCCTTGGAATAGTAGCAGGTGTGGTCCTCGCTGGTGAAGGCGTTGAGGTAGCCGCCGATGCCCTCGACAGCCTGGGTGATCTGGAGCGGTGAGCGACGGCGCGTGCCCTTGAAGAGCATGTGCTCGATGAAGTGGCACACGCCGTTGAGCCGCGCGGGTTCGAAACGCGAGCCCACGCCCACCCACACGCCCACGCTCACGCTGGCGCGCTGGGCCATGGACTTGGTCACGACCGTCAGGCCGTTGTCTAGTTTGGTCGTTTTGTACATCTGGGAAAACGGGGATTCATAAATCCGAAATCCGAAAAGCGAAATCCGAAACAAATTCGAAATATGAAATCTGAAAGGGCGTCTCCGATTCGGAGGCTGCTACACCTGGTCCCGAAGACGGGACGCCGGCGTTCCAGAGACGCGGCTCTGGAGGAGGGTGAAGGGAGCAATCGGGAGACTTCTTTTGCTCCTTCAAAGCTTTGGTTTGCGCTCGACGGAGTCTCGCCCCACCGGCTTTTCACTTCCTTCGGGATTCGAAGCCGTTCTTGTTCACGGGCGCGGAGCCTTACTGCCAGTTCGTCCACCAGCCGAGGGTGTCAAACTCGCCGCCGGTGTTTGCCAGGCGGATTCCCATCTCCCTGCCGGCCGCGTTGGTCAGAACGACATGGCTGTCCGCGGTTCCGTTGCCGATCGGGGCCGGGGCGTCGCCGTAGGCGCAACGATCAATGCCTGCATTGTCCGCCAACAGGACGGAGAGCCGCGCCCGGAGATCAGGCGACATTTTCGCCAACCAGACCGAGTTGGTTTCGGAAAGCAATTCGCCCGCGATGGCGTGTGTCTGCGACAGAACGAAGATTTCGCGGTGAACGCGCGCCGAACGAATCGCGAACACGACAGCCACGACGAACATCACGGTCACCGGACAGATGATCTGCCATTTGTTCATGCTGGTTCTGTCCGTCGTTCTGCTTGAAGCATGATCGCGGAGAACTCGCGTTGCCCCATGCGCCCTCGTGTGACCCGAAACACCCCTTGTGGCGTTTCGACCATTTGGGATTCGGATTTGTTTCGAATTTCGTTTTTTGAAATTCGGATTTTCGAATCCCGTTCAGTTCAATTGAAAGCCGGGGCCACCTTCGTGGGCGGGCCGACGCGGCGCCGGTAGCGGAGGATGATCTCCACCGCCTCGTCCACGGAGTCGACCAGGGTGGCAAGCTCGAGGTCGCCCTTGCTGATGAACCCGCCTTCGTCGAGGGTGGTCTTCATCCACTTGATCAGACCGCTCCAGTATTTCTTGCCGAAGAGGATGAGGGGAAAATGGGTGATCTTGCGGGTCTGAACCAGGGTGGCCACCTCGAAGAATTCGTCGAGCGTGCCGAATCCGCCGGGCATGTAGACGAACCCCATGCTGTATTTCACGAAGCAGACCTTGCGGGCGAAGAAATAGTGGAAATCGACCGGGACGTTGATCCACTTGTTGTTGGTCTGCTCGTGGGGGAGGCTGATGTTCAGGCCGACGGAGCGCCCCTTGCCCTGCTTGGCCCCCTTGTTCGCGGCCTCCATGATCCCGGGGCCGCCGCCGGTGATCACGGCCAGATCGTGTTTTGCCAATGCCTTGGCGAGATCGACGGAGGCCTTGTAATACGGATCGCTCGGCTTGGTGCGGGCAGAGCCGAAGACGGTGACCGCCGGGCCGACCTGGGACATGGTCTCAAAGGAATCCACAAACTCCGCCATGATCCGGAAAATGCGCCAAGGGTCCTCGTGTTGGAACTTGTGATAAGACTCGCTCATGGGCGGGAGATTACGCCTTGAAGCCGAGGAGGTGGCAAGGTTTGAGTTTTGACCGGTCTGTTGTCAGTGGTCCGCTGTCCGATGCGTATCGCGTCCCCTCCGGTCTTTCGCGCTCGTCCTTGCTCGGGATACGGGGAAGAGGAGGAAGAGGAGCAAGTGCGCGGGCTTAGCCTCGAGTTCGCTCCGCAACGGACAACGGACGCCTGACGACGGACATCGCCATTTTCCTTCCCAATCGCGGGCGGCATCGCCACCCTGTCCGGCCATGCGAAATACGTTTTTTTCGACGATTGGGGCGGCGCTGGCCGCGGCGGTGATTCTTGGCGCGACCGTCGGCGGGGCGCGGGCAGCCAACGCGAAGAAGGGGGCGGCCCGATGGGAGTCGGACATCGCAAAGTTTGAGGCGGCGGACAAGAAGCGCCTTCCGACGCCGGGGGGAGTCCTGTTCATCGGCAGTTCCAGCATCCGGATGTGGAAGACACTGGCGGAGGATTTTCCCGGGACGCCGGTGATGAACCGCGGTTTCGGCGGCTCCGAAGTGTCGGATTCGCTGCACTTCGCGGACCGGATCGTGCTGCCCTACAAGCCGCGCGCGATCCTCATCTACGCTGGCGACAACGACATCGGTCACGGCAAGTCGGCGGAGACAGTGCTGGCGGATTTTCAGAGGTTCGTGGCCAAGGTTCATGCGAAGCTCCCGGAGACGCGGATTGGCTTCATTGCGATCAAGCCCAGCCTGAAGCGATGGAATCTGGCGGGTGAGATGAAACGGGCGAACGCCTTGGTTGAGGCGTATTGCGCCAAGGACAAGCGCCTGGCCTACCATGACATCTGGACGCCGATGCTGGGCAAGGACGGCAAGCCGCGGCCGGAATTGTTCCTCAAGGACGGGTTGCACATGACCCGCGAGGGTTATCAGGTCTGGACCAAGGTGATCCGGCCTTTTGTGGAGGAATAGTTCCTGTTCGTCCTCCTCCTCCCGCTCGTCCTTGTCCTTGAATCGTCCGTCAAGGCGCCGCTGGCGGAATCGAAGCTCGGCGATATCATCGAACGCGAGGAAATGAACGGGGAGGAATGAAATCCAAAAAAACATGGCATCAACGGCCTTTTGAGGCATCTTTTGCCCCCTATGGCCAACATTGTCATCCGCCCCGATTGGCACATTCCGGAACGGGAAATCACGCCCGAAGACGTTTACAGGAACCGCCGCCGCTTTCTCAAGCAGCTGGGCATCGCCGGAGCCGGCGCGCTTTCGACCCAGCTGATCGGCTGCTCGGGCGGCGACGGTGAAACCGCCTCGGCTCCGGCGTCCGGGAGTCCCCTGGCGCCCTCGGCGGAGGCTGCGCCGACTCCTGAACCGGCTGCAGAGGCCGCATCTGCGAACGCGAGCGGCGGACCGGTCAGGCGCAACGGGGACTTTGATCCGGGGTGGCCGCTGAGCAACGAGCAGAAGGTCCTGACCTACAATAATTTCTACGAGTTCTCGACCACGAAGGACGAGGTGCACAAGCGGGTGGCCGGGTTTCCGACGAGTCCGTGGAAGGTAGAGATCTCCGGCCTGGTGGAGAATCCGATCACGCTGGATGTCGCGGACATCCTGAAGCAGTTCCCGATCGAGGAGCGGGTCTACCGCTTCCGCTGCGTCGAGGCTTGGGCAATGGTGGTCCCTTGGCAGGGTTTTCCGCTGCGGTTGCTGCTGGAAAAGGCAAAGCCGAAATCCGGGGCGAAGTTCGTGCGTTTCGTGACCGGCGGGAAGCCGAAGGACTACCCCAACTGGGTGAGGCTCCTGCTCAATGGTTATCCGCTGCCCTACACCGAAGGCCTGCGTCTGGACGAGGCCATGCACGATCTCACGCTGGTCGGTACGGGGCTCTACGGCAAGCCGTTGACCGTCCAGAATGGCGCGCCCATCCGCATGGTCGTTCCCTGGAAATACGGCTACAAGAGCATCAAATCGATCAACAAGATCGAGTTGGTGGCGGAGCAGCCGGCGACGCTTTGGAACGCCCTGGCTCCGCGCGAGTATCCCTTCGAGTCGAACGTCGAGCCCGAGGCGCCGCATCCGCGCTGGTCGCAGGCCACGCACCGGATGATCGACACCGGTCGCCGCGAACGCACCGAGTATCTCAACGGCTACGCGGCGCAGGTGGGCGGGCTCTACAAGAAAGGGTGATTGGAATGCGGAGTTTGGTTTCTGGAATGGGAAGTGAGGGCGGCGCCATGGAACGTTTGTGCGCCGGCGGCGCGAAGCTCCCGCTGAGCCGGACGTCCAGGGTTGCCGGCCCGCGTTTGTCAGTCCACCAAGCTTGGATTTGATTTTCGATCATCCATGTCTGTCCCAGTCATCAGCGTGGCGCGGATGCGCGAGTGGGAGAAGGCGACCTGGGACGCCGGAATCTCCGAGAACGATGTCATCGCGCAGGTTGGCCGCAAGCTGGGCGCGTGGCTGATTGGCGTGACCTCCGTTCGCGACGGCCGCCTCCTGATCGTTGCGGGCAAGGGGAACAACGGCGAGGACGCGCGGCTGACCATTCCCTTTTTTGAGAAGTTCTGTTCGGAAGTTCCAAGGATCGTGAATGTCCGGGATCCGGCGGCCGATTTCGCGGAGTTGGACAGGGTTCTGTCGGAACGGAGTGATTGGGCGGTGGTGGATGCGCTGTTTGGAATCGGGCTGAACCGGCCATTGAACCTGGATTGGATCCGCGTCGTCGAGCGCTTGAACGATTCCGGGGCCGAGATCTTCTCGGTCGACTGCCCTTCCGGACTTGATGCGGACACGGGCGAGCCCATGGGCCTGGCTGTCCGCGCGGACCGGACGTTGACCTTGGGGGCTCCCAAGCGTGGGTTGCTCATGGCGGGCGCGCGGGAATTTGTCGGGCGGTTGGAGTTGGAGCCGGACATCGGTCTGGTGAGTCTCCCGCTGGAGGGCGGGTTGAATTGGACCACGGCCTCCGATTTTGCCGGCTTTCCTCCGCGGCGGGCGGTGGATGACCACAAGGGAAACCTCGGTCATCTCGTGCTTGTCGCGGGCAGCGTGGGATATCACGGCGCCGCCGTCCTGGCGGCGGAGGCGGCGCTGCGCGCCATGCCTGGGCTGGTCAGCGTTTTCACGGATCGGGACTGCTACATCCCGGTCGCCTCCCAGCTCAAGGCCGCCATGGTTCATCCGTGGAACGACAAGGTGGAATTGCCCGAGAAATGCACGGCCGTGTTGATTGGGCCGGGATTGGCGGCGCCGGGCGTGGAAGCCGGCGGCCGGGAACTGGCGCGGCGCTTGTGGGCGGAATCGCCCCGGGCTGTCGTGGCGGATGCCAGTTCCCTGGACTGGCTACCGGCCGGTCCGACTCCGGAGGGCGCGTTGCGAGTCATCACGCCGCACCCCGGTGAGGCGGCGCGGATGCTGGGTGTTTCCGCCGCGGAGGTGCAGGCGGACCGGATCGGAGCCCTGCGCGGGCTTTCGGCCAGGTATGGCGGCTGCTGGGTCGTCTTGAAGGGGCATCACACCCTGGTGGGCGCGGCCGAAGGTCCGGTTTGCTTGAATCCCTCCGGCAATGCGCTGCTGGCCCAGGGAGGCAGCGGCGATGTGTTGGCCGGCTTCCTTGGCGGGTTGATCGCGCAGCCCCGCCTCGCGGCCGATCCGGCGTTGTGCCTGCGATACGGGGCCTGGGTTCACGGAGACGCCGCCGACATGGCCGAATCGACCGGGGCGGGGCTTTCGATCGATTCCCTGCCGCGACGGTTGGGAGCCCGGTTTGACGACGATGACTTTTGGGAGGAAGGCGGCGGCTGATTTGGGTTTCCCCTCCGCCGGAGGTCTGCTACTTTCCCGGACTCAATCATGAAGAAAGCCGCGATTTTCCTGTTGGTCCTGCTTTGCGCCCTGCCGGTCATGGGCAAGGGGTTGGAAGGCACGTTCAAGACAACGGACGGGCAGACGTTCGTCGGGCGCACGGTCAACTACAAGGCCGAAGGCACGTTGTTCAAGCTCTCCGAGGGGCCGAACGCCGGCGGTTTCACAGAGCGGATTCCGTGGAAGCGGTTCACCCAGGAGACCCTGATGTTCTTCAACACCGATCCGGAGGCGGCGCCCTTTGTGCAGCTGCTGGTCGTGGTGCCTGACGCGGAGATGGACACCGAAATGGCCTCGCCGAATGACCGGGAGGAGTCGGCTCCCATCACGGTGAGCGTGTTCAAGAATCACGAACGCCCGGACAAACGGCCGGGCTTCATCGGTTCCTTTTTCACCGGCGGCGGCTTCCTGCTGTTGTTGCTGCTTTATGCCGGCAACGTCTACGCCGGCTACGAGATCTCCTTCTTCCGGCGTTATCCGATGCCGATGGTGACCGGCGTGGCGGCGGTCGCGCCGTTCATCGGGCCGATCGTGTTCCTGTGCATGCCCACCAAGCGCAAGCAGAAGGTGGTGATCGAGGAGCCGGAACCCGACGATGAATACGTGGAGGGTTACGCGGAAGGCGAATACGCGGAGGGCGGATACGCCGAAGGCTCTTATGCCTACGATGAGCATGGCAATCCCATCGCGGCGGATCCTGCGGCGGGCGGCTATGCGGGCTACCACGCTCCCGAACCGGAACCCGAGCCGGTGCAGCTTCCCGAGACCAAGGTGTTCGAACGCGGCAAGTTCAACCTGAACCGACGCTTCATCGAATCCAAGTTTGCCGGCTTCTTC
Source organism: Verrucomicrobiales bacterium (assembly GCA_038126235.1). Taxonomy (GTDB): domain Bacteria; phylum Verrucomicrobiota; class Verrucomicrobiia; order Limisphaerales; family JAYPEY01; genus JAYPEY01. The sequence continues at coordinate 33,398 of JAYPFK010000023.1, read as the reverse complement.
CGGGCCGTTCCGGGCGAAAATGAGAAGGACATGATCATGGTTGTCCGGGCGTCTCAGGGGGAATTCATCAGCAACCGGGTTCTCAAGGCGACCAACACCGAGGTGACGTTCTCAGTCCCCAAGGGGGAAGAAGGCTCGGGCGCCACGGTCGACAAGGTCATTCCACTGAACGACCTGCTCTGCATCACCCTGAAGCACAAGGACGCGCCGGATTGAACGGTCCCGCCAAAGACGATATTTCACCAGAAGACGCCGCTCGCAGGAACGGCGTCTTTTGATTTGCATGCCCGGCACATGAACGAACCCGTCGCTTCCGATCCTCTGAGAATCGTCTTCATGGGCACGGCCGAACTGGCGTGCGGCAGCCTGCTGGCGTTGACGGAGAGCGGGGGATTCTCGGTCGTTTCCGTGGTCACCCAGCCGGATCGCCCCGGCGGCAGGAAGCTCCAGTTGCAACCTTCGCCGGTGAAGGTCCGGGCGTTGGAGTTGGGGCTGCCCGTGCTGCAGCCGGAACGCGCGCGGGATGAGGCTTTCATCGCGGAGTTGGCGGCCCTGAAGCCCGACCTGATCGTGGTTGCCGCCTACGGGCAGATCCTGCCCCTTGCCATTCTGGAGCTCCCGGTCCACGGCTGTCTGAACGTGCATGCCTCCCTCCTGCCGAAGTACCGCGGAGCCTCCCCGATCCAGGCCGCCATTCTCAACGATGACGCTGAATCCGGAGTGACCATCATGAAGATGGACGAGGGTCTCGATACGGGCCCCATCGTTTCCATGGAGGCGACGCCGATCGGTTCCAAGGACGACGCGCAGACGCTGCACGACCGGCTGGCGCGGTTGGGCGGCGAATTGCTCGTCCGCACGATTCCGGACTACGTGGCCGGGCGTGCGCTCCCCGAAGCGCAACCGGAGGAGGGAGTCTCGCATGTCGGCAAGATCTCCAAGAGCGACGGGCTGATTGACTGGGCACAACCGGCGCGCGCCCTCTGGTGTCGGGTGCGGGCGTTCAAGCCTTGGCCGGGGGCGTTTGTCCGGCGGAACCAGGGGAAGATGTTGAAGATCTGGGAGGCGAAGGTGACCGGGGATTCCGGGAAACCCGGCGAGGTCTTGCGTGCGGACAAGGATGGCATTGTGGTCGCCTGTGGCGAAGGAGCGCTGGCTGTCCGAGTCCTGCAGCCCGAAGGGAAACGTCGCATGAGCGCGGGGGAGTTTCTGGCTGGACACGGCCTCCCGGTCGGCGGATTGATTTCGGATTGAACCTCCCATGAAATCGAATGGACACGAATTTCCCCGTCGTTCCGGCGCGCACGGTCTCTCCTCATTCGTGTGCATGGTTGTTCATTCGTGTTTGCTCTTTCTGCTTCTTGGGTTGGCCGCCTCCGCCCGCGCCGCCGACCAACAGCCGTCCTTTGTGCAGGCGGCGACGATCCGCACCGGCACGAACACCACCCTGAAAGGCCTGGCGATCCAGGTCGGCGATCGGAAAGAGGCGGCGGTCTGCTTTGACACCGAACTGCTGAGGATGTCCGCGATGTGGGAGGGCGGCTTCATTTCTCCCATCAAGCTCATGTCCCGCGGCGAGTATCCCTCCGCCCTGGGCGATATCCGGGTGGAGAGCGGAAATCGCCCGGGGTGGGCGAAGACGAACCTCCTGGTCGATCCGCGGTTGGAGCCCCTCGGGCCGCTGCCGGCCGAGCAGGCCCGATACCACGGCTGGCACCGCTATGAGAACCGGGCCGTCCTGTCCTACACTGTCGGTTCCGCCAAGGTCCTGGAGATGCCCTGGTACGAGTCGCTCGATCGTTTTTTTACCCGCAGTTTCCACGTGGAGCCGACGACGGAGCCCCTTATGCTGTTGGTCTGCAAGCTGCCGCCCAAGCGCGGCGGGCGCGACATTGTGGAGAACGTCGGCAATGGTTCGCATGGTTACGCCCTGCTGAACGGCGAGCCTGAGACCATTGCCGTGGGCGTCCTCGACGCGCCGAAGGAAGGGAAGTTGGAGGCCAGGGACGGGCACCTCTACCTGAGGCTTCCGGCGTTGACGCAACCCACGACCTTCCAGCTCCAGATCTGGCGCGGGCCGCCGGACGACGTGAACCTCGACCGCTTCGTTGAGAATTTCCATCAGCACCCGCCGTTCCTGAACCCGATCAGCTTCGTGAAGGGCGGCGACCTCCAGTGGACCAACGCCGTGCTCGGGGAGTTTCAGCTTGGCTCCGGCGACGGCCCCTACGTTGTCGATACCCTCGGCGTTCCCTACGAGAATCCTTACGGCTCGCCGATGTACCTGACCGGGCTGGATTTCTTCGCCGACGGGCGCGCCGCCGTTTCCACGTTCCACGGCGATGTCTGGACCGTTGCCGGGATGAACGACGATTTCACCAAGGTCATCTGGGAGCGGCACGCGGCGGGGTTGTTCCACGCGCTCGGGTTGAAGATTGTGAACGACGAGGTCTACGTGACCGGTCGGGACCAGATCACGCGCCTGCGCGACCTGAACCAGGACGGCGAGGCCGACTTCTACGAGAACTTCAACAACGACTGCGAGATCACCACGAACTTTCACGAGTTCGCGATGGACCTTCAGACCGACGCCGACGGGAACTTCTACTTCGCGAAAGCAGGCCCCGTGCGCAATGGCGGTCGCGGCTTCGACCAGATCGTCGATCATCATGGCGCCCTGTTCCGTGTGTCGAAGGACGGGCGGAAGTTCGAGACCATCGCCACGGGGCTGCGCGCGCCCAACGGCATCGGCGTCGGGCCGACCGGGCAGATCACCAGCGGTGACAACGAGGGAACCTGGACGCCGCGCTGCCGGTTGAACTGGATCAAGCCCGGCGGTTTCTATGGCGTCGTTGACCTGGCGCATCGCGATCCGCCGCCGACGGACTACGATCGTCCCTTGTGCTGGCTGCCCAAGGAGGTGGACAACTCCAGCGGCGGGCAGGTCTGGGTCCCGGACGACCGCTGGGGGCCCTTCAAGGGCCGCCTGCTGCACCTGTCCTACGGGACCTGCTCGCTGTACTCCGTCCTGAAGGAGGAGGTCGGCGGCCAGGTCCAGGGCGGCGTCACGCGCTTCCCGGTCAGCTTCCCCAGCGGGATCATGCGCGCGCGCTTCAATCCCATCGACGGGCAGCTCTGCGTGGTCGGCATGAAGGGATGGCAGACCAGCGCGGTCCTCGACGGCTGCCTGCAGCGAGTCCGTTACACCGGCCGACCGGCGAGCATGGCCCACGCCCTGCATGCGACGACGAAGGGCGTGACGATCACCTTCACCGACCCGCTGGACAGGGAGCTGGCCGTCGATCCCGAAAGCTGGGCGGTCAGCCATTGGAATTACATCTGGTCCGCGGCCTACGGCTCCCCGGAGGTCGCGCCCGGCAAGGAATCCACGGTCAAGCCCGGCGACGCCGGCAGCGAATGGACCGCCGAGCAGAAAGACGGCAAGAACCGGGAGGCCCTGAAGGTGAAGTCAGTCGCGCTGTCCGCCGACGGTCGGACCGTCTCCCTCGAACTGCCGGGTATCCGCCCCGTCATGCAGATGCACATCCGTTTCAACCTCGAAACCACTGACGGCAAGCCGCTGCGCGGCGAGGTGTTCAGCACGGTGCATGGACTCGGGGAATAGCGGCGAAGTTTTGCGATCCGGCCATGATGGCGAAGAAGTGGGTCTGGTTCGGTGTGTTGGCGACGCTCAGCGTCGTGGCGGTCGGGGTTTCAATTCTGGCGATCCGCGTTTCTGGCGTGTCGGTCTACGATTCGAATCTTGCCGTCTTTCACGCTCTGCCCGATCAACCTCCGAGACTATCCGTGGACGAGGCTGAAGGAATCTTCCGATCGGTCAAAGGAGCGGCCATCCTGGCTGCGGCGCCGCCGATTGCTGCCCTCGGGTTGTGGATCGCCGTCACCTTCCTTTACCTGCGGCGCGACAAACCGTCCCGACGGGACGGTTGGCCAGACCTGACGGTGGTTGAAGGGCCGGTTTACCGACGAAACGCCTCCGGCAGCAATCCCTTCACGGTTTCGACAATGCGATCTTCGGCGTCGAGGGCGAGGCGGGTGGGTTTCTGGTAGTTGTTCATGGAGTCGTCCACCTCGTAGCCGCCTTCCCCGATGACCCGGCGCGAGGCGATGTAACCCGGGGCGTCGTTGGCGTAGGCGGTGACCCAGAGGCGGTCGCCATCGAGTTCGCGTTTGAGCCGGTGGGAGTAGTCGACCAGGACCTCGCCCGCGAGGAAGACCATCGCCAGGTCGTCGCCGAAGGTCCAGGTCTGCACAGGGTAGGGGAAGGAGGCGGGCAGTTTTTCGCCCTTGTCCAGGCGGTCCAGCAGGATGCGAGCGAAGAAGGCCGGTCGCTTCTTTCCCTTCAGGCGTCCCTGAAGCTCCTCGCGCGTGGGCACGTGGTCCAAGGGCAGGTCGATCCGGCGCAGTTGGCAGGTCGGCGGCGCGGTCAACGAAACGCGGTCCGCCGCCAGCAGCCGGTCAACCTCGTCGGCGACGGCCTTGCCGTGACGGTTCACGACCCCGTTTCCTTTCACTTGGCCGCTGGGATCCGGGTTGGCGTCGCCGCCGCAGCCGATCGAGATGAATGCTGTGCTGCCCGGATGGCGCGCCTCAATCTGACGGACGGCGCTGCCGGCCCAGTCGCCATGGATGCGGTTGAAGCGGCCGCCGTAGGTCGTGCAGTGGCAGGCGTAGTTGCCCACGATCGCCCGCAAAGTGCCGTCGGGATTGCGGACCTGCAGCGTCGGGAACGCGTGATCGACCGGCCCTTCCGGGACGCGGCCGAAGCCGGCCCATTTGCCGTTCTTCAGGCGTCGCCGGTTGATGGCGAAGGTCACCTTGCCCTGGTTCCAGGAGAGGTTGCCGGGTTGGCGGTTCTTGAGGGCCTCCAGCGCCACGGATTCAAGCCGATCCAGCAGCGTCGCGGTGTAGGCCTTGATGCGGTCCATCTGGTCGTCGGGGAGGTAGGCGGAGAAATGGGTCTCGTTGAGGAAGCCGGCCAGGCACGGGCCGCAATGCGTGTGTGTCGCGCAGACTGCGAGGCGCTCGCGGCGGACTCCGGCCTTCTCCAGGCGTTTGGCCAGCGGTCCCACCAGCAGTTCCGGGACGCCGATCAGTTCCGCCACGATCATCACGGCGGGTCCGTCGGGGTTTCGGTCCCCGCCAATGGCCATCGCGCAGGCGCGCAGACGCTGATCCACGCCCTCCGATTCGGTCGTGCGCGAGGCGTAGCCACAGAGGCGGATCGGCCCCTCAGCCGTGATGTCGGTTTTGGCGACGCCGATGGGCAGGAATTCGTCGGCTTGGGCGGAAAAGCCCGCTGGCAGAACGAGCAGGGCGAGGAGGAGCGGCAGTTTCTTCATGGTTTGTTGGGGGCGATTCCCAGGGTCCTGAGGGTGTGGCCGAAGATCCAGCGGACAAAAAGATTTTCGCGCTCGTTCCCGGCCAGGAACTTCCGCATTACGGGAATGGCGGGTCGGGCGTCCGCGCCAAGTTGGTCCACGACGTTCGCCGCGGCGAGACGCACCCATTCGTCCTGGTTCTGCAGTTCCTTGAGCAGAACGGGCAGCGCGGCTTGGGGGAACCTCATGCGGCCCAAGGCCTGCGCTGCAGCGATGCGGACATCCGCGGATTCGTCTTTCAGCATGCGGCGGGCGTCTTCAGCGGCGGAGGCGGCGTCCGGCCCGAGGTTTGCCAGTCCCACGGCCGCCCAGTAGCGGACGGCGGCGTCGGAGTCCTTCGTGCGGCGGACCAATTCGGGCAGAGCGTCGGGGCCTTGTCCGATCAGCAGCGCCGTGGACAGGATGCGCTCCAGGGGGTAGCGGCCGCTGCGGGCGTATTCGTATTCGGACGAACCGCGCGCCCGGCGACGCAGCTCGGTCTCGGGAATCAGCCCGGTGTCCCCTGTCCGGCGGGTCCAGTTGAGATGTTCCTTCCGCAGGCGTTCTAGGGTTGTGTGATGCGCCGGATTCGCGGACAGGTTGACCAGTTCGTGTGGATCGTTCTTCAGGTCGTAAAGCTCCTCGACGGGCTTGGTGTCCGCCATGAAGAAGGCGTGTCCGCCGGTGAGGCGACCGGCCGCGTGGAGGCGGCGCAGTTCCTTGGAGGTCTCCAGCATGTCCATGTAATCGAGCCATGGATAGTGTGGGAGGAAGGGCAGGTAGTTGCGGTGATACTTGTAGCGTCCGTCGCGGACGGTGCGGGTCATGTCGTAGCGTTCGTCCATGCGATCCCGGATGCCGTGGATGTATCGGCGGGGTTCAACGGCTTTCGGCCCGAGAAAGGCGCGGCCCTGCATGTGTTCCGGGATCGGGACTCCGGCAAGGCTGAGCACACTCGGCGCGAAATCCACGAAACTGACCATGCGTTCCTGGGTCGAACCCGGCGCGGAAGGCGCCAGATGCCGCCACTTCGGCGGGAAATAGACCAGCAGGGGGACCTGCATGCCGCTGTCGTAGACGAACTGCTTGGCGCGCGGCAGGCCGGCCCCGTGGTCGGAAAAGAAGAAGATGATGGTGTCCTCCTCCACGCCCGCTTCTTCCAGTTCGCGCAGGCGCAGAGGGATCTCGGTCTTGTCCAGGTTGGCGATCAAATCCAGGTAGCGCGCCCAGTCCTTGCGGATGAGCGGCGTGTCGGGGAGATAGGGCGGGGCTTGGGTTGTCGCGGGATCGTGGATTTCCTCCGGCGTCAGTTTCAGCGGGCGGCTGGTCTTGCCGCGAATGCGGCTCTCGTGCGTGTCCGTGAAGTTGAACACGGCGAAGAAGGGCTGGCCCGCCTTGCGGAACCTCCAGTGGGCCTTGGCGCCCTTGCCGACGTCCCAGGCGTCGTTTGGCGTGCGGAAGTTGTAGTCCTGCTTGGACTGGTTCGTGCAGAAGTAGCCGGCCCGGCGCAGGTAGGTCGTGAAGGGACGGATGGATTCCGGCAGCGTCGTTGTGCAGCGCATGTGCTGCGATCCGATCGAGGAGGCGTACATGCCGGTGATCAATGAGGAGCGGGCGGTGGCGCAGACGCCGGTCGGCGCGAAGGCGTTGAGGTAGCGCACGCCGCGCCCGGCAAGTTGGTCGAGGTTCGGCGTGCGCGACTGGGAATCACCGTAGCAGCCGAGATTCGGACTCAGGTCCTCGCAGGTGAGCCAGAGAATGTTCGGGCGTTCGACGGCGGGGCTCTGCGTCGCAAACGCCGCGGCGACGAACAGGAGTGTCCACGGGAAACGGGGCATGGTCCGACCATGGAGGGTTCGCGGCGAAAGGCCAAGGCGGATGTGGCGGCGGGGCCGAGGCGTGAGTTTCGATTGCTGAACAAGGATTGCTGCTTGCTGAACCGGCGGTTCAGTTCGCCCACTTCTGAAATCAGCAATCGTTGTTCAGCAATCGTTGTTCGGTTTGGTGTCATTCAATGATCCCTCATTCCCGCTTGACCCGCCGCCTCTGACGATGAATCCTATTGCCTCCTACACAAAGGCTTCCTCTTCGCTTGAGCTTCGGTTCGCGAAGGAACATGCGAAGCCGAAAGGGGGCCGGAGGCCCCCTTCCTTTTTGTACTGATGGCGCGGAGCTTTGTCAGAGTTGGATGTCGATTGCTGAACAAGGATTGCTGATTTTTGAAGTGTTTGAACCAAACCATCGGTTCGCCAATCGACAATCCTTGTTCAGCAATCGATATTCCCTCTCACTCCCTTCCGTCGCCAGATTCGCGTCGAGCATTTTCCCTTGATCCCGCGGCGCCATCCGCCTTCAATCCTCCCCAATCATCGAATCGATCGCATGCTGACTTTCGCCACAGGACGACATCGACACTGCGACGGCATATCGCGCCGAAGCTTCCTGAAGGCGGGCGCGCTCGGAATCGGCGGCCTGTCATTGGTCGATGTGTTGCGCGCCGAGGCCTCGGCCGGAACCGGTTCCTCGACCAAGGCGGTCATCAATATCCATCTCGACGGCGGTCCGCCGCAGATGGACATGATCGATCCCAAGCCGGAGGCGCCGATCGAGATTCGCGGCGAGTTCAGGCCGATCCGCACGAGCATTCCGGGGCTTCATCTGACCGAACTCATGCCCCGCATGGCCAAGGCGGCGGACAAGTTTGCCTTCATCCGATCGTTGCAGGGTTCGGCCGGACGGCACGACGCCTTCCAGTGCCAGAGCGGCTACAGTTTCCGGGACCTGCAATCCCTCGGCGGCCGGCCGGCCATGGGGTGCGCGGTGTCGAAACTTCAGGCCTCGTCGAAGGACACGGCTCCGTCATTTGTCGATCTGCTCCAAGGACGAGGCTTGGCGCGAAACAGCGCGCGGCCCGGATTTCTCGGTCCCGCCTATCGTCCGTTCCGACCGGATATCTCACACCTTTTTCACCGAAAGCTGGAGCCGGGAATGCAAAACGAACTCGCCAATCTCGGCGGGGGGCATCAGGTCAGCCTGGGGCTCATCGAGGGATTGACTGCGGGGCGGTTGGGCGATCGCGTCGACCTGCTCAAGAGCATGGACCGCATCCGCCGCGACGTGGACAGCTCCGGCCAGATGGCGGCATTGGACGAATTCACGCAGCAGGCTGTCAGCATCCTCACCTCCGGCCGGTTTGCCGAGGCCATGGACCTTGAGAAGGAGGACCCGCGGACGCTGGCGCGCTACACGCCGCGCGTGCTGAAACCGCATCCGGCCGATTACACGATGGAGGGAGCCACAGCCGGCCGGAAACTGCTTCTGGCCCGCCGCCTGGTCGAGGCCGGCGTCCGCTGCGTGAGTCTGTCCATCAGTGATTTCGACACGCACTCGAACAACTTCCGCCGGATGCGCACCATTGGGCCGCTGGTGGATCACGCTTTGACGACGCTGGTCGAGGACCTGGAGGAGCGCGGAATGCTCGACGATGTGTCCATCGTCGCGTGGGGAGAATTCGGCCGGACGCCGAAGATCAACGAGAAGGCCGGCCGCGATCATTGGCCGCGCGTTGGCATGGCGCTGATGGCGGGCGGGGGGATGAAGACCGGGCAGGTCATTGGCGCGACGGATCGGACCGCTTCCGATGTCACGGAGCGACCGGTGAACTACCAGGACGTTGTCGCCACCCTTTACCATAACCTCGGCATCGACGCGCGCGGGATCACGGTGGAGGACACTTCCGGCCGGCCGCAGTACCTGATCGACGCCGGCGCCCCGATCCGGGAATTGATCTGACCGGATGGCAGCGAGAACGGTCCCCGGGGAGCCGACGCGAGCATCTCCAAGAGTGGCTCGCGGGGCCCGGTTCACGCCGCCTTTTCAAGTGATTTCCAATCCAAACCGCCCATGACTCGAATCCCTTCCTCCTTTTTCCCATCCGCTGTCCCGGCTGGGTTCCTTTTTGGGGTCCTGGTTGCGTGCGCCGCCGTCCCGGTCATTGCGGCAGAGCCCGTCTTTGAATCCGACCTGGTCTTCCCCGCCGAGCGGTTTCACAATCACTCGCCCAGCCTGGTGGAGACGCCGGAGGGGGGGCTGCTGGCGGCCTGGTTTCATGGACAGGGCGAACGGAAGGACAACTCGCTCGTCATCCTCGGGGCGCGCCGGGCGCGGGGCGCGAAGGAGTGGTCGCCGCCATTCGTGCTGGCCGACAACCGAAACCTCCCGGACCAGAATCCCACCCTGTTCATCGATTCGCAGAAGCGGTTGTGGCTGTTCTGGATCTCGTCGCTGGACAATGAGGTGCGCGGCCATTTCCTGAAATACCGCATCTCCACCGACTACGAGGGCGACGGGGCGCCGCGTTGGACCTGGCAGGACGCGTTGATCTGTTTTCCGAAGGACATGGAGAAGACCTATGCTTCGGCCGTGGACCGGATGTTGGCGGAGGGGAGGATCCCGGGAAAACAGGTTGCCGAGTTTGAAGCGAAGAAGAAGCTGGTGAAGGAAAAGCTCTGGCATCGCTTCGGTTGGATGCCTCGGCAGCCGCCGATCATGCTGTCCGAGAAGCGCATGATGCTGGGGTTGTATTCTGATGTCTGGGACTGCTCGTTGATGGCCTTCACCGAAGACGGCGGCAGGAACTGGGAGTTCAGTCCGCCGATGCTTCTTTCGACGCCGATCAATGTGCAGCCCGCGCTGGTGCGAAAACGAGACGGAGGGATCGTGGCCTTCATGCGGGATGAGCCGAAGGTTCGTCGAGCCAAGTCCCGGGACGGCGGGATGACCTGGGAGGAGGATCCGCTCGACCTGCCCTGCCCGGGATCCAGCGTTGCCGCGCTCGGCCTGCGAAGCGGGAATTGGCTGCTGGCCACCAATGACGCGGACGGACGGCATCGGCTTACGGTCTATTTGTCGGACGATGAAGGCCGGACCTGGAAATGGCGGCGGCGGCTTGAGGATTATCCGAAGGGGGAGGGAACCGGGCAGTATCCCACGCTGATCGAGGCGGCGGACGGAAGCGTCCACATCGTCTTCACTCACAGCGACACGGCGAAGTTCGGTGAGCGGAAGCGGACCATCAAGCACGCTCGATTCAATGAGGCCTGGGTTAAGGTGGGCAGGTGAAACGAGGGCGTAGGGTGAATTCCCAGGCCGCTCATTCCTCGACGATCGCGCCATTTGCCATCCGGAAGCGAATGCCCGCCAGTCGCTTCGCCTCGCTCGGACTGTGGGTGATGTGCAGGACCGTCACGCGGGTCTGCTTGTGCAGTTCGGCCAGGAGTTCACAGATCTCGTCGTGCAGTTCCTCATCCAGGGCATTCAACGGCTCGTCAAGGCAGAGGGCCTTGGGACGGAAAGCGAGCGCCCGGGCCAGCGCGATCCGCTGCGATTCTCCGCCGCTCAGGCCGGCCGGCATGCGGTCCAGCAGGTGGGAGACCTCGAGCAGTTCGGCCAACTCCTCGACGCGGCGTCCAATCTCCGCGGAGGTCCATTTGCGGATGACCAGGGAGAACGCGATCTGGTCGCGGATACGCATGGTGGGAAACAGCGCCCGGTCCTGCGGCACGTAGCCCACGCCCCGCTCGGCCGGTTTCAGATGTCCCACGGAACGTCCCGAAACCTCGATCCGCCCGGTGTTGAAGGAACGCAGCCCGCAGACAACCTCGAGGACCGTGGTCTTGCCACAACCGCTGCGGCCCATCAGCGTGGCGTATTCACCGGCGGGCACGGTGAGGGTCACGCCCTGCAACGAAAAGTCGCCCTGGGTCAATGAGAGATCGGAGACGCGTATCATGCGGCGATCCTCTTCATCCCGAACAGGCGCGCTGTGACCAGCACGACAGCTGCCGCCGCGACCATGATCAAGGCCACGGCCAGCATGCCCTTGGTGTTGCCCGCCTGCATTTCCAGGTACACCGAGGTCGGCAGGACTTCAGTGCGCATGCGTGTCGATCCCGCGAATACCAGGATCGGTCCGAATTCCCCCAGCGACCGCGCCCACGCCAGCGTCGCCGCCGCCAGCACGCCGTGTCGCGCCTGGGGCAGGATCACGCGCCAGAAGGCCTGGCTGCGGTTGCAGCCCAAGGTCATGGCGACGTCCTCAAAGCGCGTCGGGATCTGGTCGAACGTCACGCGCATGGTCCGCACGGCGAAAGCGCAGGCCACCATGAACTGGGCCAGGATCACCGCGGGAATCTCAAACACCACGTGGTCGCTGATCCAGACGAAGGGAGGGTAGTTGAACAGGATCAGCAGGCTGATGCCGATCACCAGCGGCGGCAACACGATCGGAACGTCCAGCACCGCGTCCACCGCGCTCTTGCCGCCGAACTTGTAGCGCGACATCAGGTACCCGATCGGAACGGCCACCCAGACCGACAGCACGGTGGAGATCGTGCAACTGATCAGGCTCAACTTGATCGAATACCGGATCTCGGGCTCCCCCAAGGCGGCCAAGATCGAGGCCTTGTCCGTAAATGCCAGGTCCGCCAGAAACATCAGGACGATGATTGCCACGTAGGAGCCGCCGAGGATGAAGAGCCCGGCGACAAAAGGGGCGTCTGACGGCGCGTGAAAGACGTCGTCGTTGCGCGGATCACCGGATTTGGCAGGGGCGTCCATTGCTCGGGGAACGGGACAAGACCGCCGTTTCTAGGAAATAGAACGCCGCCCCCGCAACCTCCAATTTGGAACGCGCAATTCCCTGAATCTGTAGCCGCGTGTGCGAACTCGTGGACAAGGCATCCGAAAACGGGGGGCGCGCCACCTTTGGGCGAAGGCGTCCGAGCGGGACTGTCTGGTGGAAATTCAGGTTTCCACATCCCCGATTGGGTAGTAGTGTGTCGCTCCGGTCGGGGAACCGCCGGAGAACGGGAACAGATTCATGGAAACCTATTTCAACAACATCACGCCGCGCGAGACCACCAAGGACCGGCTCGTCGAAGATCTCGGGAAGGTGGTCAAGGACGCCGAGACCCTGCTGAAGGACGCCGGCGAGAAGCTCCCCCAGAAGACCCGCGACCAGCTCCGCAAAGCGGTCGATCAGATCAAGGAGAAGTATGAGGCGGTGCAGCAGCGCGCAATTGCCGGGGCTCAGTCCACGGAGAAACTCGTGCGGGAGCATCCCTATGAATCTCTCGGCGTGGCCTTCGGCGTCGGGCTTGTGATCGGCCTGTTGATCAACAAGAACTGAAATATCAAGGCGCTTACAGATTTCGCTCCACCCCGCCCGATTCCGGGCGGGGTTTGTTTTGTACGGCGCGCTTTGCGCATTCCGACTGCTGCCGGTTCGCGGAGAAATGGCGGGGCGAGCGGTCCCAGCGGGCCGCTTCACGTTCGAAGGCCGGCTCAGTGAGGAGCATTCGCCCTACACGCAAAACGGCGGAATGTCGCAGGGGGCGGAAAACGCGCCCCGTTGTCGCCAGACCTCGTAGAGCAGGGCCGCGCCCGCGTTGGCCACGTTGAGCGAATCCACGCGTTCGGTCTGTGGCAGGGCCGCGCACTCGTCGCAGGCGTCCAGCGCCGCCCGGGAGATTCCATGCCCCTCGCTGCCGAACACCAGGCAGCAATCCCCGGTCATGTCCACGTCCATCGCCGTCCGGCTATCGGGCCGGGGATGAGCCGCGACGCACTTCACACCGAGTTCGCGCAGGTTTGTCAATGTCCTGGAGAGATTTGTCAGATGCACGGTCGGCAGGTGCAGGATGCCGCCCATGGAGGCGCGGACTGAGCGGCGGATGTAGGGGCTGCTGGAATTCTCTCCGACCAGCATCGCCTGCGCGCCCAGCGCGGCGCAGTTGCGCACGAGGGCCCCGAGGTTCTCCGCGTTGCTGATCCCGTCGAATGCGACGAACAGGTAGGGTTTGGGACTGTGTAGCAGGACCGACTCCAGACTCGGCTCCACCGGGATGCGGGCCACCGCGAGGATCGGTTGATACATCGTGTGACCGATGACTTCCTGCAGGAGCGGCTTGCTCCCCAGATAGACCTGGATCACCTCCAGCCTCGCCTCGCACAGGCTTCGCACCCGGTCCAGCCATTCCTCCGAAACCAGCAGTGAGACGATCGTGAACCCGCTCCGCAGCAGCAGTTGCACGGTCTTTTCGCCCTGCGCCACGAAGATGCCCAGCTCCGCGTGTTCGCGCGGTCGTTGCAGCGTCCGGTAGGGCGCGAGTCCCGGCAGTTCCAACGAGTCGATCTGATGCAGTTCCAACATGGGCGGCGCGAACCTTGCCCGATTCCAGCGTCCCGCCCAATCCGCAATTCCCGGAAAAAGGTCCGCAACTTTTGCTCCTCCAAACACTGGCCTTGCCGTCGCGCCTTTGTTAAGGTCCGACCATGCCAAAGCAAGCTTGGAACATTTTCTTGGGGTTTCTGGCGATCGTGGCCATCGGCGGTCTGGGCTACAAGGTCTACGAACTGCAGCTGAAGCTGGACAAGGCGAACGCCGATGTGACCGCCGAACGGCAGAAGACCGAACAGGCCGCGGCCGAGGGACAGTCTTCCGCCAACGCGTTCAAGGACAAGAATGCCACCTTGGAGAAGAATCTCGCCGAGACCATGAAGATGGTCGAGGGGCTGGAATCCGCCAAATCGACCTTGGAGCAGGCGAAGTCCGCGCTTGAGCAGCAGAACAACCGCCTCTCTGCCGAAAACGCGAACCTGCGTCAGCAGGCGCAGGAGGCCACTGATCTGAAGGCCAAGCTGGAGGGCGATCTCACCGCGCAGCTCAAGTCCAAGGACGTCACCATCAGCCAGCTGGAAGGCAAGCTTTCCGTGGACATCCTCAACCGCGTGCTCTTCGATCTGGGCAAGGCCGATCTCAAGGAAGAGGGCAAGAAGATCCTCAGCGATGTCGCCAAGGCCCTGCAGAACCTGCCCAACCGTCCGATTCACGTGATCGGCCACACGGACAATATCCCCTTCACCGGGGGAGCCGGACGCTTCCGCAGCAACTGGGAACTTTCCGCCGGGCGGGCCGTCTCAGCCGTCCGGTATCTCCAAGACGAGGCCGGCATCGATCCCGCCCGCCTCGCCGCTGTCGGTCAGAGCGAATACCATCCCATTGCCAGCAACGACACCGAGGACGGCCGCGCCCAGAACCGTCGCATTACGCTGGTGATCATGCCTGAGGAATTGAAGGTCGAGGAGCCGCCCGCCCCGGAACCCGAACCGACCCCGGAGCCGGCCCCTGAGGACGCCAAGCCGGCCGCGGAACCGGAAAAGAAGGACGCTGGCGACGCGAAGGCCGACTCGGCGGGCAAGGCGAAGGAGGTTGAAGCGACGCCGCCCGCCCCGGTCGCCGTCAGCACGAACACGCCGCTTCCCGAACGCGCCGCCTCGACCAACAAGGCCCCGGAGCTTCCCAAGATCCCCCAGCCCCGCGCGCGTCCCGAATCGGCCACGCCTCCGAAGGGCTGAGCGGGTTGTTCGAGGAGGGACGACATTCCGGTCGCCCAGCCTGCGAAGCGGGCACAAAGGCGCGCGGCATGGCAGCGACGCCTGGCTGTTTCCCCGAGATAATTGTACTCCACGCGCCTCTCTTTCCCCTTCAGGGCCACGGCGACAAGAATGTCGCCGCTCCTTGGGCGCCTGCCGCTGAACGGCCTCAGTGCGCGCAGGCGAGATCGACCTCGGGCTTGATGCCCCAGGCTTCTCCGACGGCGGACAAATCCGGATTCAACTCCCAACGATCGGCGACGGGATCGCCCTCGTATTCGGGATTGCCGCCCTTGAGCGTCATGCAGTTCTTGTTGTTTCCGATCTCACGGATTGCGGCGACCTCATCGTCGCTCAGTGTGATTTCGGGCAGGGCCGCGAGGTCGTCCACCTTGTCCTCGATCGGCTTGGAGTTCGCGCCGACCTCCTGGATCAGCGTGGGGACGACGCTCTTCACGCGCGTCTGGCTGAGATTCCAAGCGCAGGCCAGTTGTAGCATGGAAAGGCCGTGTTTCTCGGCGACATCGCGCATGCGGTCGATCTTCTCGTTGCCGGCCTCAACCCAGCCTTCCGGCCGGAAGGTGCGGTGATCGCCCTCTCCGAATTCGTGGCCCGGCTTGACGTCGCCGTGGAAGAGGCCGCCGTAATCCACCACGCGGGTGATCAGATCGACGCCGTGCTTCTCGGCTCCGGGCAGGAGCATGTCGCCCGGCCACGGCTCCAGTGGATTCAGGATGATCATGGCCCAGTCGATCAGTTCCTCGAAGCGCTGGAAGTTCAGCAGGATGTCGAGGGTGAAGCCGTTGGCCGGCCCGGGCGCGACGCCCAGGCGGTCCGCCAGCCCTTCGGCCTTCAGGTCGGCCATGCCACTCCAGACCGTGTCGTCTGAGTAACCGACGGAATCCGGGTTGTGCAGCATCAGCAGGTCGAACTTGTCGGCCTGGCAGCGCTCCAGCGATTTCTCGGTCGCCATGCGCAGGTAGGACTTGTATTCGCTCGGCTGCCGGAGTTCGGGGTGGGTGAAGCGGGGGAAGCCCTTGATGCCCTTGCGCTCGGCGGAGTAGAAATCGTGTCCCACGATGCCGATCAGGCAGTAGCTGTCGCGCGGCAGGCCGGCGAGGGCCTTGCCCATCATCTTGTCGGCCTCGCCCTTGCCGTAGACGTCCGCCGTCATGAAGGTGCGCACGCCGCGGTCGTAGGCGCGGCGGATCAGTTTCTCCATCCGCTCCTCGTCGATGGCCTCGCCAAAGTGCATGAAGCGTCCGCCGCTCCAGATTCCGTAAGCTGTCCGTGTGGGTTCCATGGTGTGTGCGATTCGGGTGTTTTCTGAAAAAGGAGCGCGGATTGTGCGGGTTCCCGGGGACAAATGCCAAACCGATTTTTTGGGAAAACCCCGCCGCTCCAGGAGGTGGCCGGTTCATCCGGCTTTCCCGATCCGGCTTCGTCCCGTAGAATTGGCGCGCATGAAGTCCTTTTTCACATTCCTTGTCGCGGCGACGGTCGCGTTTGGGGTTCTTGACGCGGGAGCTGCGGAATCCGGCCCGGTTCGCGTGTTGTTCCTTGGTCATGACGGCGCGGGCGAGGGGCAGGCCGCGCACAAGCCCGGCCCCGCCTACGGCCACATTTCGCGCGCCTTGGGCCGCGATGCCGTTTACTTCGACTACACCGATTCGGTGGAGGAGGCCTTGGGTGACGCCGCGTATCTGGCGCGGTTCGACGCGTTGCTGATGTATTGCAACCACGCCAGCGTCACGTCGAAGCAGTGGGCCAACCTGAAGAACTACGTGGAGGGCGGCGGCGGGTTTGTTCCCGTCCACTGCGCGAGTTGGTGCTTCGGCAACGAGCCGGGATTCGACAAGCTGGTGGGCGGCCGCTTTGCGAGCCACAAGACCGGGGTGTTCAAGTTGAAGACCATCCTCGCCGGTCATCCGGCGATCAAGGATGTGCCGGAGTTGGAGGCCTGGGACGAGACCTACAAGCACCGGAACCACAACCTGGAGAACCGCGTCGTTCTCCAGGTGCGCGAGGTCGCCGGCGCGGACGACAACATCTCCAAACCTGAGCCCTGGACCTGGATCCGCACGCAGGGCGGGGGACGCGTCTTCTACACGGCGTCGGGTCATGACGAGCGCGTGTGGAGCCGGTCCGAGTTCCACGCATTGCTCAAGCGCGGCATCCTCTGGGCGATCGGCGACAGGCGGAAGGCCTCGTACGAGAAGTTCGTCGCCGGGCGGTCGCCGCTGAAATACGAGAAGCGCGACAACATTCCGAACTACGAGAAGCGTCCCGAGCCGCTGCCCTACCAGCTCCCGCTTTCGCCGGAGGACAGCCAGGACTACACGCGCGTTCCGGTGGGCTTCCGCCTGGAGCTGTTTGCCAGCGAGCCGGACATTGTCAACCCGATCGCCTTGGCCTGGGATGAGCGCGGACGGCTCTGGGTGACCGAGACGATGGATTACCCGAATGAGATCACCGGCGACCGCAAGGGCCGTGACAGCGTCAAGATCCTGGAGGACACCGATGGCGACGGCCGCTGCGATCGGGTTAGGACCTTTGTGACCGGGCTCAACGTGCCGACAGCCATGGTCTTCGCCAACGGCGGCGTAATCGTCGCGCAGGCGCCGGAATTCATCCTGTTCAGGGACACCGATGGCGACGACAAGGCCGACACGCGCGAGGTCCTGAACACGGGCTGGGGCACCAAGGACACGCACGCCGGGCCGTCGAGCTTCCGTTACGGCTTTGACAACCGCATCTGGGGCTGCGTTGGTTATTCGGGCTACTCGGGACGGCGCAACGGCCAGACCGAGCGATTCGGTCAGGGCATCTTCAAGATGGATCGCGACGGCGGCAACGTGAGCTTCCTGCATCAGTTCAACAACAACACCTGGGGCCTGGGCTTCAACTCCGCCGGGGACGTCTTCGGCTCCACCGCGAACAACAACCCCGCCTTCTTTTGCGGCTTTCCCGCGACGGGTTACCAGGGCGCGCGCGGGATCTCGGCCCTGATGATCGCCGACGACCGGTCGTTCTTCCCAATCACGCCGAACATCCGGCAGGTGGACGCGTTTGGCGCCTACACGGCCGGCGCGGGCTACGCCTTCGCCACCTCGGACAACTTTCCGAAGTCCTGGCGCGACACCATGTCCTTCATCTCCGGGCCCACCGGCAACCTCCTCGGCATGTATCGTAACACCCCCTCGGGCGCGGGCTACGAGGCGAAGAACAACTTCGCGTTGATCGCCAGCGCGGATGAGTGGTTCTCCCCGGTTTCCGCGGAGGTCGGTCCTGACGGCAATCTCTGGGTCGCCGATTGGTACAACTTCATCATTCAGCACAACCCCACCCCGAATCCCGAACGCGGCGGCTACGCGGCGAAGACCGGCAAGGGCAACGCCCACGTCAATCCCAACCGCGACCGCCAGCACGGCCGCATCTACCGGCTCATCTGGGTCGGCGCGGAGAAGAACAAGCCGATCCGCTCCCTCGCCAAGGTCTCGACTGCCGAACTCGTGTCCGCGCTGGGCGATCACAACCAGTTCTGGCGGTTGACTGCCCAGCGGTTGCTGGTCGAGGCGAAGCCGGCGGCCGCGGTTCAGTCGCTGCGGAAACTGGTTGCGAAAGGCGGTTTGGCGGCCATCCACGCGCTGTGGTCGCTGCACGGGATGGGGCAACTCGACCAGCCGATCCACCAGGCCGCCCTGTTGAGTCCCGATCCCGCGCTCAAGCGCAACGCCATCAAGGCCCTGGGCGTTTCCGAAGCGGACATTCAACTCTTTTTCGACACGGCGGTCGTGGCGGATCGCGATCTCCAGGTGCGCCGCGTCGCGTTCAGCAAGATGGCGCACTTCCCGAAGAACGACTCGATCAAGGCGGCTTTGCCGTTGCTGTTCCGCGATCGCGCAAACCGTTCCGACGAGTGGCTCTCCCTCGCGCTCAAGACAGCCGCGCGCAACCAGGGCGCCGACGCCTTCACCACGGCGCTCGGGCCAAACATCCTGCCCAATCCCTCGTTCGAGGAGGAGCAGGACGGCGCGCCGGTGGGCTGGCGGAAGCATGTCTTCAAGGACCTGGGCCGGACCGAATTCGTGCATGTTTCCGACGAGCGGAAGGTCCATGGCGGAAAGCGCTCCGTGAAGATCGGTTCGGCCGACGGCGCGGACGCGGGGTGGCAGACCACGGTCGCTGTAAAGCCTGACACCGAATACCGCCTGTCAGGTTGGGTGCGCACCGACTGGGTCAGCGACGCCAAGGGAGCCTTGCTGACCGTCAACATCCCTGAGGGCGGCGTCACGCGCGGATTGCAGAAGGTCAACGACTGGACGGAACTCGAACTCTTCTTCAACTCCGGAAGCCAGGACAAACTCGACATCCACTGCCTCTTCGGCGGTTGGGGGACCTCGACGGGCGGCGCCTTCTACGACGATCTCGCCCTCCAAGAGGTTGTGCTCAAGGTCGAATCCGTCGACGCGAAGAACCTCGTCGGCGACCCGAAGCGCGGCGACACGCTCTTCCACACCCATCCGATCGCCTCCTGCATCCGCTGCCATCAGGTCGGCGGCAAGGGCGGATTCGTCGGACCGTATCTCGACGGCATCGCCAAGCGCAAGGACGCGGCTTATCTCCGAGAAAGCCTGCTCGATCCGCAGGCGACCATCGCGGAGGGCTTTCCCGCCGAGGTTTCGCCCATGCCGCCGTTTGGCGTCCTGCTGCCCGCACAGGATGTCGAGGATCTCATTGCCTATTTGCGGACGCTCAAGAAGGACCCGCCGCCAGGGACGGTTCTCACGCCGAAGGTGGATCTGTCGTTTGAATGATCAAACCTGAGCGCGGAGTTCATTCCGCTTCACCGCTGTGCGGTGTTGCGCATGAGGTTTTTCGCAGCCTTGGTTTGTCGGAGTTTGACGCGGAATGAACTCCGCGCGCTGCCGCGCAGCCAAGTCAGCGCGACATTCCGTGGCTTCTGCCTTCCCGCACATAGCGTTTGAGCAAGGCGTGCATGTTCTTCACCTTCTCAGGATGGCTGCGGGACACGTCGGTGGTTTCTTCGATGTCCTTGTCCAGGTCGTAGAGCGTGAAGGTCGCCGGGAAGGCGTCGTCCGCGAGTTGCTTGGTGGTTTTCGGCCCGTTGATCGTCAGCTTGAACGGGCCTTGGCGAAGGGCGAAGGTCCCGTTGCTTTGATTGTGTACGATCGCTTCGTGGAATGATCCGGGACGGGATTTGCCCGTCAACGCCGGCAGGAAGCTGAGGCCGTCTTCGGCGGTGTGGTTGTCCACCCGGATCTTCAGCAGATCCGCCAGGGTGGGGAGAATGTCGTTGAAGACGATCGTCGTTGAACAGCGCTCGCCGGGTTTGATCCTGCCGGGCCAGCGGACGAAGAAGGGCGCCCGGTGTCCGCCTTCTTTCAGGCCTGCCTTCCAGCCGCTGAACGGCCCGTTGCTGTCGTGCCCGTAGATGCCGGTGTCGCCGCGGACCCATCGCTCCCGGTATCCGCGCGTGCGATCGACCGGCCCGTTGTCGCTGGTGAAGATGACCAGCGTGTCTTTCTCAATTCCGAGTTCCGCGAGCTTGCGCAGCAGGCGGCCCACGTGGTGGTCGAGTTCGACGACGAAATCCCCGTAGGCCCCGGCGCGGCTCTTCCCGGTGAATTCCGGGGAGGGGACGATCGGGTTGTGCGGCGTCGTCATCGCGTAGTAGAGGAAGAACGGCTGATTGGGACGCTGGCGGACCGCGTTCTCGACGAATCCGCAGGCCTTGTCTGACAGGACCGGGACGAGGCGATCCATGGTGTAGCCTTCGGCGACGATGTTGTCGTCGCGGCCATACCATTCGCCGTGCTTCGAGCGGGCCTGGTCGGAGGAGAGCGTGGGGACGACCGTGACGCGGTTGTTCTCGATAAAGGCTGCTGGGTTCATCTCCGCCGATCCGGCCGTGCCGAACGAGTAGTCGAATCCGTGATCCTTCGGTCCGTTCAAGACGGGCGAGCTGAAGTCGATGTTGGCGAAGGCCTGGTAGTTGCGATTCGTCCGGATGTCCGCGCGCGCGCTTTCGTCGCGCAGCCTCCAGTCAATGCCCTGATGCCACTTGCCGACGAGGCCGGTGTGGTAGCCCGCGTTCTTCAGGACATCCGCGACCGTCTTTCGCCCGGGTTCGATCAGGCTTCCGGCCAGGTTGGCGAGGTTGCCGCCGGAGCCCAGGCGTGTGCGCCACATGTAACGGCCGGTCAGGAGCCCGTAGCGGGACGGGACGCAGTAGGATCCCGCGCAATGGGCGTCGGTGAAGGTCAGGCCTTCCCGGGCGAGTCGGTCCAGGTTGGGCGTGGGGATCCGGCTTTCGGGATTGAGCGCTCCCACATCGCCGTAGCCCATGTCATCGGCCAGGATGATCAGGATGTTGGGGGAGGTCCGGGACGTCGGTTGCGCTGCCGAAACGGCGCAGGCAGCCGTCGCGATGGTCAGCAGGAACGTCAGCAGAGGAGTGGGGCGGGACGTGTTCATGGGCGATAGCATGTGACGTTTTGGAGACGAGAACGTCGAGTGTTTTTCTCGGGGAGAGGCTCCTCTATCCCAGAGGGATTATATTCCCAACCCAGGGCTTTGGAGTTTAATCCCTTTGGGATTCATCGTGCCGCGAGTTCACCGAGGCATGATTGGGGGCGCGCGGCGGCGTTTGTTTCTCATTCCTTCCCAACGGCGCTCGGTTCGCCTCAATCCCCGTTTCCAGATTGATTCCGCTCCCCGCCAACCCCAGAGTTCCTAGATTGAAGAATATCGACGCCGCGCCGTCCATTTCCCGGGAATCGGGCCGCCTGCGGTCCTGAATCCAATAAGACCTGTCCAGCAACCATCAACATGAAGAACGACCCCATGAAACAAACCTCCCGTCTGTTGACGCTGCTTGCCTGCGGCGTCGTATTTGTTCTTTCTCCAGCGAAGTCCTCGGCGGACTCGGGCCAGTCCACGCGGATCACGGATCCCAAGCAGCACCAGAGGAAGGGGAGCAAGAGCTATCCCTATCGCGAGAAGGCGGACTACATCCTCAAGGAACTGGATCTTAAGGAAGGCGATGCCGTGGTCGATATTGGCGCGGGCGACGGTTGGTGGTCGGAGAAGTTTGCCGCGAAGGTTGGAGCGAAGGGCGCGGTGCATGCCGCCGAGATCGAGGAGAAGAAGGTGGAGGGGATGAAGAAGAAGTTCGCCAAGCTCCCTCAGATCAAGCCCTACCTGATCCCCAAGGACGGCACGGGCCTGCCGGAGAATTCCTGTGACGTGGCCTTCTTTTCGCAGAGTTACCATCATCTGAACAAGGACGGTCACGTCGCCTATCTGAAGGGGCTTCACTCCGTCGTGAAGCCGACGGGCCGGGTGGTTATCATTGAGAAATACACCGAGACCGGGTTGGGCGAGGGAACGCACGGCACCAAGCTCAGCCGTCTGGCAGCCCAGGCCGAAGAGGCGAACTGGGTGCCGGTCCGCCTTGAACTGATGACGGGGACCTACCACTACATCGCGATTCTCGCGCAGAAGGAGCTGTTTCCGCCCGAGCCCAAACGGAAGAACAACGGCAAAGGGAAGGGGAAGGGCAAGGCGACCGCCGCGGCGAAGCCGTTGATCATCGATGTCCGCACCGAGGAAGAGTGGGACGAGGGACACATCGGGAGCGCCATCCACATCCCCTACGACGAGATCGGCGACGAGATCGCCAAGCATGAGAAGAACAAGTCCCGGAAGATCATCGTCTACTGCCGCAGCGGCGGACGCGCCGGGATGGCCCTGAAGACGCTCAAGGGACTCGGCTACACCAATGTGGAGAACGCCGGCGGCTACGAGGATCTCAAAGGCAAACTGAAATGAAGAAGCATACGACTTTTCTGTTGGCGCTCTGCCTGGGCGCGGCCGTGGCCGCGGACGATTGGAAACCGCTGTTCAACGGCAAGGACCTCACCGGTTGGCACCTCCAGAAGGAGCGCGGTCAGCATGGGGCGGGCGGTCACTGGGGCGTCACGAAGGAAGGCGTCCTCTTCGGCGAGCAGGGGCCTCCCGGTTCGGGCAATGGCGGCTTCCTGTTGTCCGACGAGACCTTCGGCGACTTCGAGATGGAGTTGTCTCTGCGCCCCGACTGGGGGCCGGACAGCGGCGTCTTCGTGCGGACGGACGAGCGCGGCGGCGGTTGGCAGATTTATGTCGATCATCACGATCACGGGAACGTCGGGCACATCCGCCTGGAGACAAAGCCCTACAGCGTCCCATTCCGGCCATGGGGCTTCTCGCGGATCGATCCCGCAAATCCCGCCCTGAAGATGGCGGTCGATTCCCGCACGAAGGATTGGCCGGCCCGAGTCTACGAGGTCACCTGCACCCAGGAGGAATGGCTGAAGGTCTGGAAGGCCGACGATTGGAACACGCTGCGCATCCGCTGCACCGGGGGGAAGCTCCCGATCATCGAGACTTGGGTCAACGGCCTGAAGGTCTGCCGCTTCGATGCCGCCCGGACGACCCATCCGAAATACGATCGCGAGAAGGCGAAGAAGGTTGTGCAACCGCGCGGCTCCATCGGGCTTCAGGTCCATGGCGGCAAGAACTGGAAGGCCGGCCAGCGCGTGTATTGGAAGAACGTGCGCGTCCGGAAGATCGGGAAGTGAGGCCTCCGGGACGTTGAGCCCGCTTCAAGAACCCTGAAGGGGTGAAGGAGGCGTCTAACCTTCCCTTCATTCCGCCGCTTCGACAAACCCCACGGTGTCGAGCTGGTAGTTGGTGTAGGTGCGGAAGTCGCCGCGTTGCCAGAGGATGATGCGGCGGGCTCCGTCGCGGACGATCATGGGGCGGAGATTTCGCACGGGGGAGTTCCGGGTCACGGCCCGCCATTGGATGGAGGTGATGTCGTCGTCCGTTCCGATCCTGGCGCGGTAGATTTCGTGGCGGCCGCCGGTGTCCTTGCCGGTCTTGGGATCCACGTCCGTGGAAATGAAGACGACGGTCGGATCGATCGGGTCGAGGGCGATGAGTCCGGTGTAGCTGGACTCGCGTTGGTAAAGGCATTTCCCTGCGCGCGCGACCTCGCGGTCGATCCATTTCCTCCCATTCCAGGAGGCAAGGCGGTAGCGGTGGTCGTCGTTGGAGAGGTAGAGGGTGTAACCAATGTGGGGGCGGTCTTTTCCGTCGAGTGCGATGGAGCTTGTCCAGGCGGAGTTGGGAACGCTCTCAAAGCCTTTCGCCTTCGCGACGGTCATGCTGCCCCGATAGATGAGGTCCGCCTCGCTCGGTTTAAGCGGGCCTTCGGTTAGGGATCTGATGGTCGAACCATCCGCCCGGTGGAACTTTCCTTTGCGGAACGCGAAGTAGTAGAGACTGTTGCCGTAATTGCGGGGATGGGCGTCGGTGACGCTGACGTGGATAGTGTCCGTGCTGTTGCCGGCGAAGCGCCCGTAGGGACGCTGCCGTCCGGGCGCTTCGCTCTGAAAAAAATGTACGGGCTCGCTCCAGCTTTCGCCGTGATCAGGGGAGGTGACGAAGGTGGGGTTGAAGTCAATGCCGCGGTAGAGCAGGTAGAGCTTCTTCTCGTCCTTCAGCTCGAAGAGGTTCATGTAGGTGACCCGATCCCGCGGGTTGGCCATGACGCGTTCGTGGTCGGTTTCCTCGCTCCATTTCAGGGGATCGTTGGGATCGGAGACGCGGGAATGGTGGATGCGGTCCCGGTTGTGCCGCGCGTAGACGGTCAGCACGGAGCCGTCGGGCCGGACGTGGAACACGGGGGCGTTGTGGTCGTCCCGGTCGAACTTGGGATGCGCCGTCACGGCCCCCAAGGGCTTGCCGGCCTTCAGATCGTAGACGCTCACCCGCGCCTCGCCGTCGCCGTTGCCCCGCACGGAACCGATGAAGAGCCGGCCGTCATGCGCGATCGCGCGCGGGTCCTGATACCAACACCAGCCGCCCTCCTGCATGAAGACGGTGAATCCGTGTTTGTCCGCGGCGCGGTCGTAGGCCGCCTGCTCGGCGGCGGTTCCGTGGATGGCGGCGGCGGTGAGGAGGGCGAGAAGGGGAAGCGTTTTCATTTTGCGGTGGCGTGTCGACGCAAGTGGCATCGATCAGGATAATTGAGAATCCCTCGGAGCCACCGCTGGACAAACCTTGGCTTTTCCTTGGCTTGGCCGCGGTCGTCGTGAAACCAAGGAGCGGCGACATTCTTGTCGCCGTGGCCCCGATAGGGGCCAGGAGTTCGCCTGGGTCCATCCGCTGGTTCTGGCAAATGCTGTGGCGTTGGCCATTCGCTGCCGCGCATGTGCCCGCTGCGGGGGCAGGGCGACCGGAATGTCGCCCCTCCTTGGTTCCAAACGGATTGTCCCTCAGGCTTTCTTCGACTAAGAACGCGGTCATGAGAAAACTCATCCGGGTGGGAATCTTGGCGGCGATGGTGTTGGCGGCGATACCGCTGTTCGGCGCGGCGGCGGCCGAGCGGCCCAACGTGCTTCTGATCATGACGGACGATCAGGGCTACGGTGATCTGCGCTCCCACGGGAACGCGATCGTCGAGACGCCCAACCTGGACCGATTGGCCAAGCAGTCAACGCGCTTTACGCGTTTCATGGTCTGTCCGCTTTGCTCAATGACCCGCGCGACCCTGTTGACGGGGCGTTACAACCTGCGGACGGGCTGCGCGTCCGTGACGTGCGGGCTGGAGACGGTGAGGCCGGAAGAGGTCCTGATTCCCGAGGTCCTGAAACCGGCGGGTTACGCGACCGGCTGCTTCGGCAAATGGCACATCGGCGAGCACTATCCCAGTCATCCCAACGGGCAGGGCTTCGACGAATTCCTCGGGATGCCGCAGGGGCACTGGGACAACTACTTTGATCCGGAGCTGGAGCGCAATGGCCAGATGGTTCCCAACCTCGGCTACATCACCGACGTGTTGACCGATGCGGCGATGAAGTTCATTCGTGACCATCGCGATGGCCCCTTTTTCTGTTATCTCCCCTACAATGCGCCGCACACGCCGATGCAGATCGCCGACGGTTATTTCGACAAATACAAGGGGCGGGTCGCCGACTCCAAGGCGGCGGCAATCTACGGGATGGTCCAGAATATCGACGAGAACATCGGACGCCTGCTCAGGTTGTTAGAGGAATTGAAGCTCGACCGGAGCACAGTGGTGATCTTCCTGTCCGACAACGGCGCGGAAGGTCCCGAGGGAAGCCGCTACAACGCGGGGATGCGGGGCATGAAGGGGACGGTGCATGAAGGCGGCGTTCGCGTGCCTTTCTTCGTCCGTTGGCCGGGGCGGATCAAGCCGGGCCGGGAGCTGCCGCAACTGGCGGGGCACATCGATGTCCTGCCCACGATTGCGGAATTGTGCGGCGTGGTTCCCAAGACCAAGCCGCTCGACGGGCACAGTCTGGCGGGCCTGCTGCTTGACCGCGAAACCGACTGGCCGGCGGACCGGATGATCTTCGCGCGCTCGCCCGGTTGGCGGAAGATGGTCGGCGCGGACGGCGAGCCCGCGACGGCAAGCGTGGACCAGTTGTTCCCCGGTTCCGTGCGGACACAGCGATGGCGGGCGGTCAACGAGGGCGGGGGATGGGAACTCTTCGACATGACGGCCGATCCGGGAGAAACAATCAACGTGGCCCTGATGCATCCGGCAGTGGCCGACCGCCTCGCCAAAGCCTACGGGAACTGGTTCGACGATGTGCGGAAGACTCCGGTCGTGCGTCCGGTGATCCAGGTCGGGCATCGGGAGTGGCCGGAGACGAAGCTCACCGTGCCGGAGGCCCGGTTCACAGGAGGTCTTCATTGGTACAACAAATGGGGATTCGCACACGACTGGCTCACCGGGTGGGCCGACCAGGCCGATCGCTTGTGGTGGGAAACCGACGTCCGGACGGCGGGGCGTTTCCGGGTTTCGCTGCGCTACGCCTGTGAGCAGGACGCGGTGGGAACAAGGCTTCGGGTCAAGGCGGGCGGCCGAAGTCTCGAAGGAACGCTCCGCGAGGCGCATCGTCCGAATCCGGTCCAACGACCGACACGGATCAACAAGCGGCGCTTCGTGCAGACCTTCATCACCCGTGAACTGGGCGAAATCGAGGTGAAGGCGGGCCGGACACAGGTGGAGTTGGAGGCTCTCGATCGTCCCGGCAAGGCGATCTGCGATGTGCATTCGCTGATCTTGAGGCGGTTGGGCGATTAGCGGCCCTCGTCTGCTTCTTTTCCGCCGGCATGAGCGGCCAATCGGTTGCCGATGACGCTGAACCCGATTTCAGGCAGCGGCGGGATGCATGCCGCAATCCTTGGACGCGGCTCCATACCTGCTGCTGATTCGGCTGTCCCAGGCGCGGCGGCCGGTTTATCAATGTCGCGATGAAACCGTTCGCAAGTCCACGCATTCACACGTTCATTTTCCTCGCTGTATTGGCGGCAGGGGGCGTCAACGCTGACGACTGGCCGCGTTGGCGCGGGCCGGATCTGAACGGCATCAGCCGCGAGACCGGTTGGTCGGACAAGTGGCCGGCGGGCGGGCCGGAGCGGCTTTGGCGCGTGCGGGTCGACACTGGTTTTGCCGCCGTCACCGTCGCCAATGGCCGGGTCTACACCATGGGCAACCGGAATGATACGGACATCGTGTTCTGCCTGGACGAGAAGACCGGAAAGGAGATCTGGCGGCGCGAGTATCCCAGCCCGAAGGCGCCGCGGTATTACGACGGCGGTCCCAGTTGCACGCCGACCGTCGATGGCGGGGTTGTTTTCACGCTGGGGCGGCAGGGCGATGCCTTTGCCTTCGACGCCGGGACCGGGAAGACACTCTGGAGCAAGAATGCGGCGGAGGAGATTGACGCCGAGTATCCGGAGTGGGGCTATTCGGGGTCGCCGTTTGTCGCGGGAGACAAGCTGCTGTTGAACGTCGGGACGGCCGGCCTCGCGCTCGACAAGAAGTCCGGGAAGCTGTTGTGGCGGACCGGGTCGGCCGCCGCCGGGTATTCCACGCCGCTGCCCTTCAAGCAGGCGGGCAGGGATTGCGTCGCCCTCTTCGGAGCCAAGGCGATGCATGCGGTGGAGGCGGCTTCCGGCAGGATCGTCTGGAGTCATCCCTGGGAAACTTCCTGGGACGTTAATGCCGCCGATCCGATCCTTCATGACGGGCGGTTGTTCCTTTCCTCCGGCTACGATCGCGGCGGCGCCCTGTTGCGCCTGACGGACGACCAGCCCGAGGTCCTTTGGGAGAACCGGAACATGCGCAACCATTTCAACAGCTGCGTCCTCATCGACGGCCATCTCTACGGCTTCGACGGCAACAGCCATCGTGGCACGGCCTATCTGGCCTGTGTCGATTGGCGGACCGGGGAGAAGAAATGGTCCACGGACGAATTCGGCTACGGCTCGCTTTGCGCGGCGGAGGGAAAACTCATCGTGCTGGGCGCGCGCGGGATCCTGGCGGTCGGCATGGCCTCGCCCGCCGGCTGGAAGGCGACCTCGCAGGCGCAGGTCCTGGGCGGACTGTGCTGGACGCCGCCGGTGTTGGCGAACGGCAACCTCTACTGCCGCAACTCCCGCGGCGACCTCGTCTGCCTGCGGTTGAAGTGACGGGAGAGGCAGTTGGCGGCGAGTCATGTCGCGGAGGAATCGCCCTCACCCTTGGTCCCGCTCCCCCCGGGAGAGGGTATCTTTGGAGGCGATGGATGTTCCTATGATCCCGGAGAATGCCGATAGCGCCCGGTTCTTCCCCCTCTCCTGGGGGAGACGGTTGGGGTGAGGGCGAAACAGCATGACAGAATCGCTCAGATCGTCACCCGCATCGAACGATTCCGATTCAGCCGCTCCAACGAGCGTCAGGCATTTGCAAAAACTGTGTGTTGCGCGTCTCCGGCGCGCGGCGATACTCCCGCGCATGATTCCTCGGAATGCCCTAGCTTCGGCGTCGACTTTTGCGCGGCGCGCGACGGTTTCCCTGCTGGTCTGGACGGCGGCTCTGCCGGCGGCGGTTTCCGCCGCGGAGGTTCAGTTCAACCGCGACATCCGCCCCCTGCTTTCCGATCGCTGCTTTGCCTGTCATGGCCCCGAGGCCGGCCAGCGCAAGGCCAAGCTGCGGTTCGACAAGACCGATGGCCCCGAGGGCGCCTATCGTTCGCGCAAGGGCGTCGCCGCCATCCAACCCGGCTCTCCAGAGCAAAGCTCTCTCTGGCAGCGTCTCGTCACCAGCGACCCGGAAGAGATCATGCCGCCGCCCGACGCGGGCAAGAAGCCTTTGACCGCCGAGGAGAAGGAGCATTTCAAGCAGTGGATCCAAGACGGCGCCCGCTACCAGGATTTCTGGGCTTTCGTTCCGCCGCGCCTGCCCGAGACTCCGGAGACTGCGGACAAGGACTGGAGCCGCCGCCCCATCGACCGCTTCGTCCTCCGCAAGTTGGAAGCGGCGGGCATGGCGCCCAATCCCGAGGCCGACAAGCGCGCCCTGATCCGCCGGCTGTCCTTCGATCTCACCGGCCTGCCGCCGACGCGCGAGGAGATTCGCGCCTTCCTCGCCGATGATTCCCCCCTGGCCTACGAACGGGTTGTCGACCGCCTGCTCGCCAGCCCGCACTACGGCGAGCACATGACCAAGTACTGGCTCGACCTCGTGCGCTTCTCCGACACCAACGGCATCCATCACGACCACTATCGCGAGCTCACCGCCTACCGCGACTGGGTCATCCGCGCCTTCAATGCGAACCTCCCCTACGACGAATTCGCCCGGTGGCAGCTCGCCGGTGACCTCTACGAAAAGCCCACGACCGACCAGCTCATCGCCTCCGGCTTCAATCGGCTCCATCTGATCATCGATGTCGGCACGGCCCTGCCGGAGGAGAGCTACACCCGCAACGTCATCGACCGCGTCACCGCCGTGGGCGCGGCTTTCATGGGCATGACCGTTCAATGCTGCGTCTGCCACGACCACAAGTACGACCCCATGACGATGAAGGACTTCTACCAGCTGTTTTCCTTCTTCAACAATATCGACGCCCAGCCCGAGACCGGCCGCCGTAGCGGGACCGATTTCCGTCGGGGACTGCAACCGCCCTACATGGATCTGCCCAGCGACGAACAGGCGGCGCGGTTGGCGGAGTTGGAAGCCGCTGTGAAGCAGGCTGACGCCGCCTTGAAACAGGCGAGGCAGACCGCCGCCAAGGAGAAGGACGCGGCGAAGAAGAAGCCGTTGGTCGCGGAGCAGAAGAAGGCCGAACAGGCTTTGAAGTCCGCGCAGACCGCGCGCGACAACCTGCTGTTGGAGATTCCCGCCGCCATGGTCATGAAGGAGCGCGCCGAACGCCGTCCCTCCTACATCCTCATTCGCGGCGGCTACGACAATCACGGACCCGAGGTCGGTCGCGAGACGCCCGGTTTCCTCCCGCCCTCGCCGAAGAAGGACGGCGTCAAGGACCGCATGGACCTCGCCGACTGGTTTGTCTCCGGGCAGAACCCGCTGACCGCGCGCGTCGCGGTGAACCGCTTCTGGCAGCAGTTGTTCGGCGTCGGGATTGTGAAGACCTCGGAGGATTTCGGCGCGCAGGGCGAATGGCCGAGCCATCCGGAACTGCTCGATTTCCTTACCCGTTCCTTCACGGATTCCGGCTGGGACGTGAAGGCCCTGATGAAGCGGGTCGTGATGTCGAAGACCTACCGGCAGTCCTCCAAGGCCGCGCCCGAGGCCTTTGCCCGCGATCCCGAGAACCGCCTGCTCGGCCGTGGCGCGCGCTTCCGCATGGATTCCGAGATGATCCGCGACCAGGTCCTCTTCACCAGCGGCCTGCTGAGCCCGAAGCTCTATGGCAAGAGCGTAAAGCCGCCGCAGCCCGAGGGGCTTTGGAAGTCGGTCGGCATGCCCAGTTCCTATCCGAAGGAATACATCCCGGATGCGGGGGAGAAGATCTATCGCCGCAGCCTCTACACGTTCTGGAAGCGCGGCATGCCTCCGCCGCAGATGACCATCCTCAACGCCCCCTCCCGCGAGGAATGCATCGCCCGCCGCGAACGCACCAACACCCCGTTGCAGGCGCTGCTGCTCCTGAACGAGAAGGAATACCTGAAGGCCGCCCGCGGCCTCGCCGCCGCGATCCTCTCCGACGCTTCGCTCAAGGATGACCCGGCCCGGCTCGCCGCCGCCTACGAGACCGTCACCTCGCAGCTTCCGGACGAAAAGGAGCGCCGGACCCTGCTCGCCGCCCTCGCCGACCTGGAAAAGATCTATCGTGACGACACGCAACTCGCCGACGAAATCTGCGAGGGCCTGCCCCCGTCGGTCGGCGCGGACAAAAGCGGCCTCGCCGCCTGGACGCTGCTTGTCAGCTCCCTCCAGAACCTCGACATCACCAAGACAAGGCAATGATCCTCCACGACATCAGCGACGAACGGAACCTGCTGCAGGCGCGCCGCCAGTTCCTCAAGACCTCAACCATGGGCCTCGGCGCCACGGTCCTCGGCTCCCTCCTGCCGCAGAATGCGCGAGCCCTGATCGACCCGCACCACAAGCCGAAGGCCAAGCACGTCATCTTCCTGTTCATGGCCGGCGCGCCCAGCCAGATCGACACCTTCGATTACAAGCCGCAGATGGAGAAGCTGTTCAAGCAGCCGCTCCCCGAGAGCGTGCACATGAATCAGCGGGTCACCGCCATGACCAAGGGGCGGGACAAGCTCGTCGCGCCCTCGATGTACAAGTTCCGCCGGGCGGGGCAGGGGGGCATCTGGATGAATGAGTTGTTCCCGCACCTGGCCGGCATCGCCGACGACCTGTGCGTCGTCAACTCGATGCACACCAACGCCATCAACCACGATCCGGGCAAGACCTTCGTCTGCACCGGGGCGGAGGTTCCCGGTAAGCCCAGCATGGGCGCGTGGCTCAGCTATGGTCTCGGCGCCATCAACCGCGACCTGCCCGATTTCATCGTGCTCAACTCCGCCTACTGGACCGGCGGCAGCCGCAACACCCAGGGCCTCTACAACCGCCTCTGGGGCAGCGGTTTTCTCCCCTCCAAACACCAGGGTGTCGCCTTCCAGACCGCCGGCGATCCCGTCCTGTTCCTCTCCAATCCCAAGGGCATCGACGTCCGGGTGCGCCGCCGCATGCTTGATGCCGTGGGCGCGATGAACCGCAAGCACTTCGGGGAGATCGGCGATTCCGAGATCCAGACCACCATTGCCCAGCAGGAGATGGCCTTCCGCATGCAGGCCTCCGTGCCGGAGCTCACCGATGTCTCTGGCGAACCGGAGCACATTCTTGATCTCTACGGCCCCGAGGTCCGCAAGAACGGCTCCTTCGCGCGCAACTGCCTCCTCGCCCGCCGCATGGTCGAGCGCGGGGTGCGCTTCATCCAGATCTTCCACCGCGGCTGGGACCACCATACCATCCTGCCCAAGCAACTCCCCGGGCAATGCTTGGACATCGACCAGCCCGCCGCCGCGTTGATCCAGGATTTGAAACAGCGCGGCCTCCTGGAGGACACGGTCATTGTCTGTGCCGGCGAATTCGGCCGCACCTCCTATTGCCAGGGCCGCCTGGAGCGCGACGACTACGGCCGCGACCACCATCCCCGTTGCTTCTCCGCCTTCCTCGCCGGCGGCGGCGTCAAGGGCGGCCTCACCCACGGCCAGACCGACGACTTCAGCTACAACATCGTCAAGGATCCCGTCGCTGTCCGCGACCTCCACGCGACGATCCTCCACCAGCTCGGCATCGACCACGAAAAGCTGACCTTCCCCTACCAGGGCCTCGACCAACGTCTCACCGGCGTGGAGGCCGTAAGGATTCCGAAGGAGATTCTGGCGTAGTGGGGAGGGGGGCTCGTCCTCCTCCTCGCACTCGTCCTCGAAAACCGAAGCCCAAAAACCCGAGGACGAGGACGAGTGGGAGGACGAGGACGAATGTCCCGGAAGTCCGGCTTTCACGTTGACCGGTTTTGTTCGACTCCGTGAACGCTTCGACGTTGGTGTTGGGGGAAGGAAACCCTTCCCGAAAACCCTGACACAGGCAGGCGGAAGACCAACGCAATGGAGACAAAGAAAATCACAAGGCGCGCCAAGTGGTTCTATGGTCTGGCAGGAGGTGTCGTGGTCTGCTGCGTTGCGCTTTATCTCACGGGGCACAGCGTTGTCGCCGATCCTCTCTCGATTTCAACCATCGCCGCCGTGGCGGCGTTTGCTTTTGCAAACGGCGATTTGTCAACCCGCCGACGTCGTGAGAGCTGACATGACGGGCTCAGCCCTGATAATTCGGATTTTTCCAGAACGGGGCTGACGCGGGGCGCAATTGGAGTCGGGGTGGTAACGAAGGCCTGCGCTCCTTTGAGGCGGGAAGCAACACGGGAGCATCAGGCAAGTCCCCGCGAACCCGCCTTCGCTGCGCTACGGCGCGGCAAGCCCGCCCCGATTTGCCGCCTTAACTCCGACTGCGTCGGCGGCGGCAAATCGCCCCTCCCCAGAGGGGACCTCCCTTCGGGCATGCCAACGCGCAGGTCCCCTCCACGGGAGCTGTGCATTGCGCACAAGTCTACAATTCCGGGATTCGGTCTAGGGCCAATCGACATTCAGTTCAACCAGAGGAGCGCTGCGGCGAGGTGAAGG
>JAYPFK010000022.1:0-119785 GCA_038126235.1 Verrucomicrobiales bacterium | reverse complement strand
AACCACGGGAAACTGTCTCATAAGGAATGGGCCAAACCGTGGGGTCCAATCAATGGGATCACTTTACGCTCCGCAGGTGCAAAGATGTAACCCAGTTTGGCGCGTTTTGCCACTGATTTCAGGCGGGAACTGTCAATTCGCGATCATGTCAGTTGATGCCGCTGGCGGGCGGAACTGGGGCGTCTTTTGACTTGAGACGGAGAATCTGCCGAAGCAACGACTTGCCGAGGTTATCCACCTCAACCTGGCCGTTGCTCAGCAGCACGATGCCGGTTGGTTGGCCTTCAATGCCCCCGATGAAAGACCGCTGGCCGGTGGATCGTCCCTCGTGCTGCAACAACACGTGGTCGTTCCACTTTGTTCGGAACCACAGTGTGCCCACGGCAGTGTGGTCCGTCCATGGTTGAAGCTCTTTTTGGGCGCTTGTGCTTGCGGCGGTCAAGGGGGAGCGGGTTTGTCCGACGCTTGCCTGGAGGAACTTGAGCATGTCATTGCCGGTGGACAGCAAGCCTCCCTCCCCCGCCATCACGTCCGGCGCCTCCCACGCATCGGCGGCGAGGGTGACGCGAAAGCCGCCCAGCTTCATGATCGAACGGTAACCCCGCGCCCTGCGCGTTTCTTGCTCCTCCGTCGGGACAACACAGGTGTCCTTCATGCCAAGTGGCCTGCAAATGACCTCCTTCACCCTTGACTCATATGTGGCGCTCCTCTTGGCGGCCAACAGGGAACCGAGCAGGCTCGCCCCGAAGTTGGAGTAATGAACATTCTCTCCGGGTTGAGATCGCAATTGCACGGTTTTCACTGCTTCCCAAAAGTGTTCCTCGGTATAGCCCTTGTAGGGGTCCCGCCCTGTCGCATAGCCGACCAGGCCGGTCATGTCCTTGAGATTCCCAGCCACCTTGGGAAATCCGGAGGTGTGGGTCGCCAGGTGACGGATGAGCGCCCCCTCCGCAGATGCGGGCAGGGAGACTCCCGAAGGCAGATGCCTGTTTACTGGGTCGGCGAGAGCGACGTTGCCCTCCTCAATTTCGTGCGCCAGGAGCAAACCGGTGAAGAGTTTGCTCAGAGAGGCGATCTCATACACGGTGTCCCCATCGGGAGGTTGCTTCGTCGACAGATCGCGCCGGCCAAAACCCAGAACAAGACTCTCGTCGCCATGAACCACCGCGACAACCATCCCAAGAATCGGTTCCCGTTCCATGAACGACCCGGCCTCCCGAATCACCAGGGATCGAAGCTCTGAATGTTGGGGAGAGTCCGCGACCTCGAAGGCCATGAATCCGGCGTCTGGTTGGAGGAAGAACAGGACCAATACCCCGATGGCGAGGCAGATCCCGCCACGGAGGCGTTCCTTGCGCAGGTCGTTCCCGGAAAAGTCGGCTTCGGTCAGGACGTTGCCTCCTTCGGCGAATTGGGGGCCGTTCGCCTGCTTGCGCTTCCACTTCTTTTCCCGCAAACGCTGTCGACGCAGCAATGCCCGCGCGGGTAAGGCGAGCGGCAGGCAACTCGCCAGGCACCATAAGACCGCGGCAAAGAAGATGCCGTTGTGAAAAACGGGAGGCACGCCGGTAAGAATACTCAGCGAGGCAAAACCATGCAAAACCCGAAAAACTGGAACCCGATATCAGGCATTTCAGACCTACGGGGAGGATTCAGTAAGACACCAAGTTCGCTCCGCCCCTTAATAGGCGAATGAATCCGACTTTCTGGCGTATTCCGTCTCGGTTTCCTCCTCCATCTCCGCGAACCGGCGACTGGCGAAGCCCGGCTCGATGCCGTGCTCATTCGGCAGGTTCACCAGTTCGACCAGGTAGACCGCCGGCTCTTCGCCGAGCTTCCAGTTGATGCCGGGAACCAGATCGCGGACGACATATTCCTTACCCTTGACCGGCAGGGCGTTGAAGATGTCGCGGATTCCTTCAGGGAAGGAGTCGTCCACGCAGACAACTCGTTGACCGGGTTCAAACATGGAAAAGCAATGAGGTTGGGTGAATTCAGTCTTCGCTCGGGTAACGCAGACGCTCGACCTCATCCTGGATCGCCTCGGGCGGCGGCGAGGTGAACTGCGTCACGACCAGGGTCACCGCGAAGTTCAGAACCATGCCGACCGTCCCGATACCCTCGGGGCTGATGCCGAAGAGCCAGTTCTCAGGCTTGTTGGCTCCCACGTTCACAAACTTGAAGTAGATGATGTAACCGGCGGTGAAAAGGATGCCTGTCAGCATGCCGGCGACCGCGCCTTCCTTCGAAGTCCGGGTGCTGAAGATGCCCAGAATGATGGCAGGGAAGAAACTGCTCGCGGCCAGTCCGAAGGCAAAGGCCACCAGGGCCGCCACATAGTCCGGCGGGTGGATGCCAAACCAACCGGCGATCGCCACCGCCACAGCCGCGGCAATCCGCGCGTAAAGCAGCTCCTCCGTCTCGGACATGTCCGGCTTGAGCATCCGCTTGAACAGGTCGTGCGACACCGACGACGAAATCACCAACAGCAGGCCCGCCGCGGTCGACAGCGCCGCCGCCAAACCGCCCGCGGCCACCAGGGCCACCACCCAGGCCGGCAGCTTGGCGATCTCGGGATTCGCCAGCACCATGATGTCGCGGTCCACGTAGAGTTCGTTCGCGGTCCCCGTGGGCTCGTTCGTGACCACCCGTTGGCCGTGGGCGCCGCGCGCATCACCCTCGGCAAAGGTCGGCTTGCCGGCAAAGGCCGCCCCGTCGCCGAACTGGATCAGGCCGTCGCCGTTCTTGTCGGTCCAGGCGATGAGCCCCGATTTCTCCCACTTCTTGAACCACTCAGGGACCTGCTCGTAGGCCTTGTTGTGGGTCGTCTGCAGGAGGTTGACGCGGGCGAAGGCCCCGACCGCCGGCGCGGTGGTGTAAAGGATCCCGATGAACATCAAGGCCCAGAAGGCGCTCCATCTGGCCGCCTGCACCGTCTTCACCGTGTAGAACCGGATGATCACGTGCGGCAGCCCCGCGGTCCCGACCATCAGCGCGAAGGTGATGGCAAAGACGTCGATCATGGACTTCTTGCCCGCGACAAAGGCGCCCGTGTATTCCGGCAGGCCCAGTTCGGTGTGAATCTTGTCCAGGGCGTCCAAGAGGAACAGTCCGGCGTTGTCGCCCGAGGTCACCTGGGAACCAAAACCAAGCTGCGGAATCGGGTTGCCGGTCATCTGGAAGGAGATGCCCACAGCGGGAATCACGAACGCGCCGATCAACACACAGTATTGGGCCACCTGCGTGTAGGTGATCCCCTTCATGCCGCCCAGCGTCGCGTAGAAGAAGACAATGCCCATCCCGACCAGCACGCCCGGGGTGATCTTCCAGCCGAGCAGGTTCGCGAAGACGATCCCCACCCCGCGCATCTGGCCGCAGACATAGGTGAAGGAGACAAAGATCGCGCAGAACACCGCCACCCCTCTGGCCGCATCGGAATAGTAGCGATCCCCGATGAAGTCCGGCACGGTGAATTTCCCAAATTTACGGAGGTAGGGAGCCAGCAGCATCGCCAGCAACACGTAGCCGCCGGTCCAGCCAATCAGGTACATCGAACCCGTGTAGCCCATCACCGAGATCAGGCCCGCCATCCCCATGAACGACGCGGCGCTCATCCAGTCCGCGCCCGTCGCCATGCCGTTCAGGACCGTCGGCACGCCCTGGTCGGCCACGTAGAACCCCTTGGTGCTCTTGACCCTGCTCCACCAGGCAATGCCGATGTAAAGCGCGAAGCTGGAGAGAACGAAGATCCAGTTCCAGACGGGCTGCGTCATGACTTCGCCCCCTCCTCCCCTTCCGGCGAAGCCTGCTCTGATTTCTTGTCCGCGCCAATCAGCTTGCCGTGTTCATCGACGCCGTGCGCGGCGTCCACCTTCCGCATGATGATCGCGTAACCGAGGATCAGGAAGATGAACACGATGATCGAACCCTGCTGGGCGATCCAGAAACCCAGTTTGAACCCGGCAATGCGCGTCTCGTTGAGCTTCTCCACCAGGAAAATCGGCAGGACGCAGGAGAAGAGGAACCAGACGCAAAGCAACGCGGAGAGGACTTTGACGTTGGTCCGCCAATAATGTCGGTGGTGTTCGTCGGTGGACATGGGAGTTCGGTCAGCTGGAAATGCGGTTGAGCGGCGCTTGTGTATCAGACGCGCATGGGACTGACAACGATTGTCTGGCCGCCCTTTTCACGCTTTTCATCGGTTTTTGGGCGCCGTAGCTTCTCCGCCTTTCGCCCGTCGGCCATGCCCAGTGTCTACATCAAAACCTACGGTTGCCAGATGAACGAGCGCGACTCCGAAGCCGTCGCCGCCCAGCTCGTTTCCAAGGGCTACACCGTGGCCGCGTCCGAACACGCCGCGGACGTGATCCTGCTCAACACCTGCAGCGTGCGGGATTCGGCCGAGCAGAAGGCCATCGGCAAGATGCAGAACCTCGCGGCGGAAACGCGCCGCAGCCGTCCCAATGTCGTGCTGGGCTTCATGGGCTGCATGGCCCAGAGCCGCGGAAAGGAACTCATCGACAAGCTCCCCGACGTCGATCTCGTCCTCGGCACGCAGAAATTCCACCGCGCCGCCGAGCACCTCGACGACCTCCTCGCCCGCAAGCGCGACAAGATCGTGGACACCGAGGCCGAGGAAGGCAGCGAGGGGACCATACGCGAACATCTCCTGGCCGGATCCAGCGAGGAGATGTCCGTCACCGCCTTCGTCAGCATCATGCAGGGCTGCAACCAGTTCTGCACCTTCTGCATCGTCCCCTACACCCGCGGACTCGAGCGCTGCCGATCCATCGATGAGATCGTGGCTGAATGCCGCGAACTCGTCGGCAAGGGCGTGAAGGAGATCACCCTGCTCGGCCAGATCGTGAACAGTTACGGCCGCCGCGACTATCCGAAACGGGATGGCAAGACCGCCTTCGTACAGCTGCTCGAAGCGGTGCACGAAATCGACGGTCTGGAGCGGCTCCGCTTCACCTCCCCCCACCCCAAGGGCTACGGCGACGACCTGATCGAAGCCTACGGCCGCCTGCCCAAACTCTGCGAGCACGCTCACCTCCCGATGCAAAGCGGCAGCAACCGCATCCTGCGCCTGATGCATCGCATCTACACCCGGGAGAAGTTCCTGGACATCGTGGAGAAGCTCCGCGCAACCGCGCCCAGCATCGGGGTCGGCACCGACATCATCGTCGGCTTTCCCGGCGAAACCGATGAGGACTTCGAGCAGACCATGAGCCTCGTCCAGGAAGCGCAGTTCGACCAGGCCTTCATCTTCAAGTATTCCCAACGTCGTGACACCCCGGCGGCGAAGATGCCGGACCAACTGCCGCAGGAAGTCATCGACGAACGGCATTCCCGCCTGCTTGACCTGATGAACCGGCAGGGCTCAGAACGTTACCAACGCTGCGTCGGCGAAACCCACCAGATCCTTGTCGAGGGTCCCAGCCGCAAGAATGCGGAACGGCTGTCCGGCCGCACCCGCTCCAACAAGATCGTCATCTTCGAAGGGGCGGACCGTCACATCGGCCAACTGCTGGACGTGAAGATCACCCGCGCCGGCTCCTTCACCCTCTACGGCGATCCCGCCATCGTGAACCTCGACTGACCGCGCCGCCCATGACCCTTTCCAAACTCTGCATCCTTCTCGGCGTCGTCGCGGCCGTCGCCAATGGTTTCGTCTTCATGAACCCGAAACCGGTCCGCGAATGGGCTCCGAAGTTTCCGCGTTCCATTCCCTTGGGCTACGTGCTGATGGGGCTTGCCACCCTCTGGTTCCTCCACAACCTGAACCTCGAACAGACCGCCGACTTCCTCGCCTTCAAGCGGCCGATGATGATCGGCTTCGGCGCCGTCGGGGTCCTGACCTGCATCTACGTGACCGATTTCCTGCCCGTTCGCGGGCTGGCCATCCTGCTGATGCTGCTGGCCAAGTATGTGCTCGACGCCTGCCGCTGGGCCGACACCCAGTGGCGGCTGGTCCTCTCCGTCTGGGCCTACGTCATGATCCTCGCCGGGATGTGGTGGACCATCTCGCCCTGGCGCGTGCGCGACCTCATCGACTGGGCCGTCGCCGACGAACAGCGGCTCCGCTTCGCGGCCGGGATCAAGGCCGGCTTCGGCCTGTTCCTGATTGTCCTAGGCCTGACCGCCTTCCGAGGCATGTGATCCCGGCATGACGGCGCACCAAGGCAGGATCCTGGTCATCCGCGGCGGCGCGATCGGCGACTTCATCCTGACCCTGCCCGTGCTTGCCGCGTTGCGGAACATGTTCCCGCACACGCGCATCGAGATCCTCGGTTATCCCCACATCGTCCAGATCGCGGAAATCGGCGGACTGGCCGACGCCGCCCACCCCATCGACGCGCGCCCCTTGGCCGGCTTCTTCGCCCGCAATGGCGATCTCGATCCCGACCAGTCCGCCTTTTTTGAGGATTTCAACATCATCATCTCCTACCTCTACGATCCCGACCTGTTCTTCCAGCAGAACGTCAACCGCTGCTCCCACGCCCAGTTCCATGCCGGCCCCCATCGCCCCGACGAAGACGCCGGCATCCATGCCACGGAGACCTTCCTCAAACCGCTGGAACGCCTGGCCATCTTCGACGCGGACACCACTCCACGGATCGAGGTCGAACCATGGGAGCATGAGGAAGCCCGAAAACTGACCGCCGACCAGCGCCGTTGGCTGGCTGTCCATCCAGGAAGCGGCAGCGAAGCCAAAAACTGGGCGGAGCAGAATTGGGCCGAACTCCTGCCTCGAATTCTGGATACGACCGACGCCAACCTCCTCATCGTCGGCGGCGAAGCCGAAGGCGACCGGCTCGAACGACTGGCGGCCCCGCTGCCAGCGGATCGTCATCACATCCTTCGCAGCCGCCCCCTGGCCGAAACGGCGCGCTGGTTGAAACACTGCATCGGGTTCCTCGGCCACGACTCCGGGATCACCCACCTTGCCGCGGCGGCCGGCCTGCCCGGCGTGGCTTTGTGGGGGGAGACCAACACCGAAGTCTGGAGTCCCCGGAGCGACGCAATGCGCCTGCTCCACGGCGGGGCCGGGCTGTGCGGCATCGAAGTGGATCAGGCCCTCGCAGAAGTGAGGGATCTGCTCGAAGACGCGAAACGAACGTAAGAGGGACTCCCCAGAAAAGGGCGGCGGAGATTCTCTTTTACAGCGAACTCGGCTTGAAGGCGGAGCGCGGAATTCATTCCGCTTCACCCTCCGATATTCCGATGCCTGGAAACACACGATGCCCCCGGACGACTCGACGTTGAAGCGGGCCAAAGCCGCTCCCAAACGCATGGTCCACGCGACGCGCCCCACCTTCAGTTACGCCCGTCATTGGAGGAAGCGCGGCTCCGCGAACCGACTCCACCGCAGCATCGGAACTGCTCCTCAGCCAAACGGCCGGCCGAAGAACTTCCGCGCATTCTCCGAGCAGATCTTCCGCGCCAACCTCCGCGCGTCCTCCCCGGTGAAATAGCCGGCCGCGACCTTCTCCTCCAGAACCGCACCCATCAACCGCCGAGCCGTCTTCATCGCGCCAAAAGTCTCCTCGGCGTGCCAGTTGTCCCCCCCCAGCATCATCCGAGACTCGTCCGGCAGGATTTCGATCGCCTCGTGAAACGCGCGCTGGAAATGCGTCGGGCTGAGGAGGAACGACCAGGTGAGATCGATCCAGACGTTCCGGTAGACGAATGCCATCCCCAGCAGGTCCGAACTCCACGGGTAGGCAAGGTGCATCAGCAGGAAGCGTGTCCGGGGATGCCGTTCGATCAGGCCGGCGGCGTTCAAGGGATGCGATCCCCGGATCAACGCCGTGCCCAGGTGCATCTGCATCGGAATGTCCCGCTCCCCCGCCAGCGCACACAAGCGGTCCACCGCGAAGTCGCCGAAGGCTTTCCGCTCCGCCGCTGACGGGGCAGGACTCCTCCAGGCCTTCCGCGCCAAGGCCTCATCCGGTTCGTCGAAGCCGATGTCGCGGTCGTAGGCCAACGCGTTCTTCAGGGCGACCTGATTCCGCGAAACCATCGAATCCACCGCCGTTTCCAGCAGAGCGACAAAATCGTCGAAGGTCTCCAGCGGCGCGCCGAGGCGTTTCGCAAATTCGAATGGACTGTTGCCGTTGTGGTCCCGCGCGTCCGGATGCCAACCCATCGCAAAGGCATTGATGCGAAACACCGAGCGATAGTCCTCGCCAAAGGCCGCCCGAGCGTCGAGCAGCGGATCCGTGTAGGGGTCCGTGATGACGCCGGTCACATTCGCCCGCCGTAGGACCTCCTTTGTCCAGGAGCCATCGGCATGCCGCGCGCGAATCTCCCGGTCCAGATGCCGGTAATTTCCTTCCGTGATACCCGAGCCGTTCAGACAGTAGAGTTGATCCAATCCAGCCAGCAGGTTCCGCACGAAACTGTTCGAGCCGCTTCCCTCCACGAAACGCGCAATGTCCTCCCAGCGGGGCTCACCGGTCGAGGCGAGCATGGGATCCTCCTCCCGCGATTCCGAAGGCAACGGATACGGCCGGGCCTCCGTCCACCCGGCATAACTCTGCCGCAACAGGTCGAGGAGGCCGACATCGCGGTTCAGGAAAGTCTCGGGCAGGTGATGCTCGTGGACGTCCAAAATCGGAAGTCCGGCGACAAACTCAGAAAGCGAACAAGAATCGGGGCTCACGGCCGCCGAGCTTGCCGCAGCCCCGATCAGTCCACAAACATGAACTCGTTCGACAGCGCCAGGGCCTGGGTCAGTTCCTGCCAGGCATCCAGGGGTTGAACGCGGGGATCGGAGAGCTTGAAGTCCTGGCGGGAGGACCATTCGCGCGCGCCGTTCAACTCCTTGACGCGGGGCGCCCAGTCGAAGGTGTCCCAGCCGGTGTTGCCGATGCAGTCGACGACGAAGTCCACGGTGTCGCCGCGCCTGACGGCGATCTGCTTCACATGGGTTCCGGCCTCGCTGTTCTTGGCGGTCCATTCGCCCTGCTTCCCGGCGGTGGATGACACGACCCGCGCCCGCACGCCGTCGCCGTTCGCGGAGGGATGCTTGAACTTCCCGTAGACCGCGACGGAGCCGTCGATCGGCGAGGTCCAGCGGAGCACGGCCTGGAGGCCAGGATTGTCGCCGGGGTGGCCCTGGGTCTCGCTCCAGAACAGGTAGCCGAGCTTGGGATCGGGGCGGGTCTCGCTGCCGGTCCACCAACGTTGGTTGTAATGGGGCAGCCGTTTGAAATCGACCACGCGACCCGTCGCCTCGTCGAAGCGGCCGTAGCCGTGCGTCCAGCGGTTCTCCGGCTCCTCCGCCTTGAGGGCCGCCTCCCTGCCCCGCACGAATTCCGCCGCGGCCGAGGCTTCCCCGTCCGTGGGCTTCCGCTGGAGCACGATCCCGTAGAGCCGGGCAATCCGGGACTCCAGCGATCCGGCCTCCGCGATTTCCTTCCGTCCCGCGATGCCGCGCGCCTGTTCGATCGCGAAGGGACTGTTCATCAGGTAGAGGGCCTGCTGCGGCACGGTGGTGCTGAAGCGCTTGGCGTTCGAGGTGTCCGGGTTCGCAAAATCAAAGGTCCGGAACATGCTGGCGAGGTTTTGTCGCTCGATCAGCCCGTAGACCGTCCGGCGGGTGGAATAGGGATAATCGGTCAGGCTCACCGAGATCCCGCCCATCGTCAGGTCGAGGGAACCAGCGGCGAGCAGCAGCGAAT
Organism: Verrucomicrobiales bacterium; assembly: GCA_038126235.1. Lineage (GTDB taxonomy): Bacteria > Verrucomicrobiota > Verrucomicrobiia > Limisphaerales > JAYPEY01 > JAYPEY01. Next base: position 110,096 of record JAYPFK010000022.1, on the reverse strand, counting down.
CCCGCATCGCCTCCAGGTCCAGACGGAGACGGTTCATCCGCCAAAGCAGCGCGTTGTCCGGGTCCTTTTCCGCGTAGGCGGCGGCGACGGAGGGATCGGCGTCCGAACTCTGTCGCCAGGTGGAACTCAGAAGGATCTGCTTGTGCAGCTTCTTGATCGACCAGCCGTTCTCCATGAACCAGGCGGCCAGGTAATCCAGCAGCTCCGGATGGCTGGGCGGGTCAGCCGTGAGCCCGAAGTCGCTCGGCGTCGTCACCAGTCCGCGACCGAAATGATGCAGCCAGACACGGTTCACCAGGACGCGCGCGGTCAGCGGGTTGTCCCGGGAAACGATTCCCTTCGCCAGTTCGAGCCGGCCGCTCCCCTCGGAGAAGGGCTTCGCGTCCTCGCCGGCAAAATAACCGGGAAACTGCCGCGGCACCTTCGGTCCGCGATTGCCGACGCTGCCGCGAATGAAGATGTGGGGCTCGACGGGCCTCGGCCGATCCACCAGGGCCATGGCGCGCGGTGGGGCTCCGGGATGGGTCGCGTCCAGCTTGTCAATTTTCGCCTGCAACGAGCGGATCTGCGGCTGCGCCCCACCCAGAAGCTGATTGTGGAACTGCGCCGGAACATTGGGCGGTCCCGCCTCCGAATGCAGGATCTGCCGCAGTTCCTCCCATTCGGCGGCGGCGAGCTTTTCCGGCTCCTTGCCGTTCGGTGAAGCGGTGACCGCCTCGCGCCACTTGGATTCCGCCCCATTGAACAGATCCGTGTAGACCTGCGCCACATCCTTCATGGACTTGGGCGGGTGATTCTCAAATGCCCGGGCAACCGCGCCGTTGACGCTGCCCGGCTTCTCCTTTGCCTCCTTCGACAGGGCGGCGATCACCGCTTCCGCCTTCTTCCCGAAGCCCTCCCGCGGCAACGCCGCAAGACCGGTCCAATGCCGGAACACCGGATGCGGCTGCTTGGCGACGGCGTCGAGCAGTTCCTTCCAACGCACGACCGCGCTGGCGTGAAGCTTGCGTTTCTGGATTTCCTTCAACTGCACGCGCCGGTCCGTCCAACCGCCCACCTCATGCACGCCGAGCATATATTTGCCGCACTGGGAACGAATGCCCCGGATCTCCTCCTCCACCTTCTCCGCCCGGAAATCGTTCAGGGCCTTTTCGCGCTTGGCGCGCTCCTTCCGCCATTCGGCGTGCGCGGCGGGTTCGGGCTCAATGCCCAGGAGCGGCAGTTCGCCCGGCTCGACCGAGCTGTTGAACACGCCGTGAAGGCCGTAGTAGTCCGCCATGGTGACGGGGTTGTTCTTGTGATCGTGGCAGCGCGCGCAAGCGGCGGTCAGCCCCATCATCCCCCGCATGACCACATCGATCCGGTCGTCGATGATGTCGTGGGGGTTGTTCAGGAAGCGCCGTCCCAGCGTCAGGTACCCCAGCGCCGCCAGCGGCCGCTTGTCCTCGCCCAGGTCCAGTCGGTCGGCGGCGACCTGCTCGATGACAAAGCGGTCAAAGGGCAGGTCTTCATTGAAGGCGCGGATGACGTAGTCCCGGTAGGTCCAGGAATACGGGTAACGCCGCTCCACCCCGCCTGGAAGGTAACCCTTGGTGTCGGCAAAGCGCGCGACGTCCAGCCAATGCCGTCCCCAGCGTTCGCCGTAGCGGGGCGAATCCAGCAACCGGTCCACCAGCTTCTCAAAGGCCTTCGGCGATTCGTCCGCGACGAAGGCCTCCACCTCGGCCATCGTCGGCGGCAGTCCGGTCAGGTCGTAGAACGCCCGTCGGATCAAGGCGCGCTTGTCCGCCAGTGCCGCGGGCTTCATCCCTTCGGCCTCCAGTCGCGCCAGCACAAAGGCGTCCACCGGGGTCGCGACGCGGGACGCGTCCTTCACCCGGGGAATGGCGGGCTTCTTCACCGGCTGGAAGGCCCAATGGGAATCGCCCTGATGCTTGAGCAGCTCAATGCCGCTCAGTCGCCGGGACTTGGCGTCCTTGGTTTCCTCGGCCTGCAGACCGGCGGCCTGACTGATGACAAGAGCGGCGGCCACAAGACCGCGGACAAATGGGATGATGTTCTTTCGCATCGGTTTCACAGGTGACAACAAACCAAACGACCAGCGGGCTCGTTGCATTCGAAATTCCGGCGGCGGAAGGAAGACGGAGTTCAACCGCCCTTCAGGAGGCGCCAGATATGATCGGCGGCGCGACGGCTGGCGCCGCGTTCGCCCAGCGACTCGATGACGCCGGCCAGCTTCCGGCGGACGGACTCGCGATACTCAGAGTTCTCCAGCATGTAGAGGCCCTGCCGGGCGATGTTCGGCCCGTTCGCTTCGTCCTGGATCAACTCCGGGTAGACCTTTTCGCCGGCGATGAGGTTCGGCATGGCGAGGAAGTTCACTTTTACAATCCGCCGGCCGATCTGATAGAGCAGCCAGTTCGCGATGTAGATGACCACGGCGGGAACGCCAAACAAGGCGCATTCCATTGTGACTGAACCGGATTTTGTGATGGCAAGATCCGCCTCCGGCAAAATGTCGGCCTGCGTCCCGATCTGGATATCGACCTCGATCCGGTCCTCGATCATCTCCTTCGCCAACTCGGCAAGCGCTTCGGTGGGAACAACCACCACGACCCGGATCGGCTGTTCCGCCTGGATGCGACGCAGGGCGTCCAGCATCACCGGCATGTGCCGCTCGACCTCCTGGCGCCGACTGCCCGGAAGGACGACCACCAGCGGCTCCTTCTTGGGCTTGCGCTTCGGATCGGAGCCCGCCCCCAAAGCGAGGTAGGTGTCCAGCAGCGGATACCCCACGAACTCCACCCGCAGCTTCGGCGTCCGTTTCGCATACCATTCCTTCTCAAACGGGAAGATCGAGAGCATGAGGTCGATGTTCTCCGCCAGGACGTGCGCCCGCGCCGGACGCGAGGCCCAGACCTGCGGCGACACATAGTAGACGAACTTCGGGTTCCAGTGGCTGAACGCTCCCGGCCGCATGGCGTTCAACCGCCGGCGCAGAGCCTTCGCAAAGCGGATATTGAACCCCGAGTAGTCGACGAAGACGAAGACATCCGGCCTCTCGGCGAGGGCGAGTTCGAGCAACTGGTCAAAAAAACGAAAGAACTTGAAGACTCCCGCGCGAATGAAATCCAGGTGCCCAATCACCGCATGCGCAGTGAGGTCCAACGCCAGCTTCGCGCCCGCACGCTCCAACTCCGGTCCCGTGCCGATGAACCTCGGCGCGGCCTCCTCGCCATGAGCGAGCGCGGCCTTGCGCAGGGCGCGCGTCAGCTCGGCGGCGCGGAAATCCCCGCTCACCTCGCCGGCCAGGATCATGAACTTCTTACCGTGCACGGATCTGGAGTGTATTGCGTCCCCCGAGGAAGACCAGCAGGGAATGCCGGCCGTTTGAAAGGTCATCCCCGCCTATTTGAGCTTCTCCCCCGCCGCAATCTGCCGGGATATTTCCAGGGCCAGATCCAGCGCCTGCTTCGCGGATTCCCCGGAAACCAAGGGAGCCGTCCGGGCGGCAACCGATCCCACAAAACTCTGCAGTTCCAGCTTGAGCGGCTCGCCCTTCTCGATCGGCACCGGCTCGCGAACGATCTTCCTGCCCGCAAATTCGCTCACGATCTTCGAGTCGCCCGCCGCGATCAGTTTCTTCAGGAGCGAGGATTCCTTCTCGTCGCTGCGGCCGAGGCGATAGAGATATCCCTTCTGCTCACGGTAATCCAGGGAGATGTAGCTCGGGCTCTCGCCGCCGCTGAAAACCCGGATCTTGCGCATCCGCTCGGGGCTGATCCGGCTGGCGGTGACATTGGCCACGCAGCCATTTTCAAACCGGATCCGCGCGTTCGCGATGTCCTCCGACTCGCTCAACACCGCAATCCCCACCCCGTCCACACTGACGACGGGAGACTTCACAAAGGCCAGCAGCACATCCAGGTCGTGAATCATCAGGTCCAGCACCACCCCGATGTCCGTGCTCCGGGCGGGATACGGCGACAATCTGTGCGCCTCGATGAACTTCGGCTCGGCCGCCTCGCGTTGCAGGAAATCAAACACCGGGTTGAACCGCTCCACGTGCCCGACCTGCAGGATGCAATCCCGTTCGCGAGCCAGCGAGACCAGGGTCGCAGCCTCCTCGCCGGTGTTGGTCATCGGCTTCTCCACCAGCACGTGCTTCCCGCGCTCCAACAACATCTTAGCCAACGCGAAATGACTCTCGGTCGGGGTCACGATGCTCAACGCGTCCGCCGCGTCCGCCGCCGCGTCCTCGGACGCGAATGCCGGGACGCCATGCTTCTCCGCAATCGTCCCGCAAAGCCCCTTGTCCCGGTCGAAAACGCCGACGAATTCCACCACGCCCGCTGCGGCCAGTTCCGCGTAAATCCGCGCATGCTCCTTGCCCAAGGAGCCCGTTCCCAAAACCGCGACTTTGATCGTGTCCGACACGCGGGGATGTATAAGCGGCTTCGTTCCCCCGGCAAAGGGGAAACTGGCGGAAGCAGGACGAGGCGGTCGGAAATCCGTGTTCAGCATCCAGTCTTCGGGATTCAGCCTCCGGAGAGCGCCAGCGGACAGACCACTGAATACCGATTCCTGATTCACGGCCTTTCCTTCCGCCGGAACATGGAACTTGAAGCCCCGGCGCGCCTCCGCCTAAAGTTCGCGCGTGGATCCGCTGGGTTACGCCGTCGTCGCCATCGCCGCCTATTTTCTCGGAAGTTTCCCGACCGGATTGCTGGTCGGGAAGGCGAAGGGTGTCGATATCCGGAAGGTCGGCAGCGGCAACATCGGGGCGACCAACATCACCCGCACCCTCGGCAAAAAGGTTGGCGCAAGCGTGCTGATCGTCGATGTCCTAAAGGGTTGGCTCGCCTGCTTTCTCGCGCCGCTGCTCGCGGCCCGCATTGCCTCGCTCCCCGCCGAAACGGATGGCGATCTCCACGAGCGCCTGCAACTCACCGGAGCCGTCTTCGCCATCCTCGGTCACAACTACACCTGCTGGCTGCGTTTCAAGGGCGGCAAGGGCATCGCCACCACCGGGGGGGCGTTGCTGGCCCTGATGCCTGTCGGCGGCCTCATCTGCATCGGCGTGTGGATGGTTTTCCTGGCGCTGACCCGTTACGTCTCCATCGCGTCGATCGCCGCGGCGGTCGCCGTCCCCCTCTCCGCTTGGCTGACGGGCCGCAGTTCCCTGATGATCGGGGTCGGGCTGACAGTCGGAGCCCTTGCAATCTATAAGCACAAGGATAACATCCGCCGCCTTGTCGCCGGAACGGAACACCGGATCGGCGGGAACAAGTCGCAGAAATCGGACGAAACAACCTCCAAATGAACGTCACGGTACTCGGAGCCGGAGCCTGGGGCAGCTCGCTGGCAAAACTCCTCCATGAGAGCGGCAACGAGGTCACCCTGTGGGCCCACAACGCCGAACGTCTGGCGGAACTCGCCGCAACCGGCCGCAACGAACGCTACCTTCCGGGCATCCAGCTCCCCACGGACTGGCGCACGGAACCCGACCTGCAGGCCGCTGTCGCCCTTGCCGACGTCGTCGTCGTCGCCGTCGCCTCCAAGGCCTTCCGTTCCGTGACCCGTCATCTTCAGGCCTTCAAGGGCATCGCCGTCACCTGCACCAAGGGCATCGAATTCGACAGCGGCCGGACCATGTCCGGCGTCCTCGCTCAGACCATGCCCAAGGCGCGCGTCGCCGCCATGTCCGGACCGAACCTCGCCCTCGAGGTGGCGCAAGGCGTCCCGGCCGCAACCGCCGTGGCCAGTGTCGATGAGCCGACGGCCAAGATCGTTCAGGGCCTCTTTCACCGGCCCGCCTTCCGGGTCTACACCAGCGACGACATCCAGGGCGTCGAGATGGGCGGAGCCTTGAAAAACGTCATCGCCATCGCCGCCGGCTGCGGGGACGGACTCGGCTTCGGGGACAACTCCAAGGCCGCGCTGGTCACCCGGGGCATCGTGGAGATGACCCGCCTCGGCGTCGCCAGCGGCGCCCGCGCCGAGACCTTCTCCGGCCTCAGCGGCATCGGGGATCTGGTGGCGACCTGCTACTCCAAGCTGAGCCGGAACCGCGCGTTCGGGGAGCGCCTCGGACGCGGCGAACAACTTCCCGAGATCCTCTTCAAGACGGCCAACGCCGCCGAGGGCTACCACGCCGCCTGCTCCGCGCGACAGCTCTCTCAGAAGCTCAAGATCCCCACCCCGATCATCGACGAGGTCTATGCCGTCCTTTACGAGGGGAAGGACGCCCGCAGCGCCGTGCTGGCCCTGACGGGCCGCGACGCCGTCGCGGAGCGCATCTGAGCCCCGCTGCGTTTCGCCCGCCTACAACTCCGCCTTGATGGCCGCCAGGAGGTCCGCATACTCCTCAAAGGCACGGAACTGCGGAAACTGCTCCTGGATCGACTTGGGGGAGTGAAACAGGAAGCCCACATCCGCCTCCTTCAACATCGTCGTGTCATTGAAGGAGTCGCCGAAGGAGATCACCTTGTAGTTCAGGCTCTTCAGGGCGACCACCGACTGCCTTTTCTGGTCCGGCTGGCGCAGGTGGTAATCCACGATCCGATCGTCAGCCAGCTCCAGGCTGTTGCAGAAAAGCGTCGGCCAGTCGAGCTGCCGCATCAGCGGCGAGGCAAACTGCAGGAAGGTGTCGGAAAGGATGATGCACTGCGTGCGCGAACGCAGCTCATCGAGGAATTCCTTGGCCCCCTCCAGCGGAGACAGCGTCCCGATCACCTCCTGGATGTCCGAGAGCTTCAGGCCGCGCTCCTCCAGGATCTTCAGACGTCCGCGCATCAACTGGTCGTAGTCCGGCACATCCCGGGTGGTCAACCGCAGTTCCTCGATGCCGGTCTTTTCTGCGAACGCGATCCAGATCTCGGGGATGAGAACGCCTTCCAGATCCAATGTCACAATTGATTGCTTCACACGCGCGAGTCTGCGGACCCGCCTCCACGATGTCGAGCTGTCCCTCGCTGCGCGCGCGCACGGGGAATTTCCGTTTCCAACCCCACCGCCATCTCCTAAGCTCTCCCCCGTGCCCATCGTGCGCATCATGGTCGACGGCTACAGCCTGCTCCACAACTGGCCGGAGCTGGCCCCGGGCTGCCCGCGTCATTCCGAGGCGGCGCGCGACGCCCTGACCTCCACCCTTTCGCTCTACCGCGACGCCATCGGCACCGCCATCACCGTGGTGTTTGACGGCGGAGGAGCCCCGAAGAACGCCCCCTCCGCGCAATCCACCGGTGAATTCGAGGTCCTCTTCTCCCGGGGACGCCGCACTGCCGACGACGTCATCGAGCGCGCCACCCAAAGACTGTTGAACTTCGGCGATGTCCTGGTCGTGACCGACGACTTCGCCGAACGCGACACCGTCGCCTATCTCGGCGCCCTGACCTCCAGCTGCGAGGCGTTCATCGCGGACGTCGAATCGGCTCTCGGCTCGCTCTCCATCCATATTGCGGAACACAACCGGCGCGAACAGAAACGCTTCAAGGGACAACGCCGATGAAACGTGTTTTCGCATTCCTTCTGCTGGCGCTGACGTGCCTGCCTTGCCGCGATGCCGGCGCGCAGATTCCCACTGGGGAGGGCGGCCCCTTCTACCGCTACCTCATCCTGGTTGACTCCTCCTCGGCGATGGGCCGCCGCAAGGCCGCCACGGCAAAGTCCCTGGGCGAACTGATCTACGGCGGCTTCGACGGGCAGATCCAGGCAGGCGACACCGTCGGCATCTGGACCTTTGGCCAGGAACTGAACCCTGGAGCCTTTCCAACCTTCAGGTGGGCGCCGAACCTACGGACCACGTTCGCCGCGCAGGCGGTGAACTTCATCGACAAGCTCAAACACTCTCGCCGCTCCGACCTCGACAAAGCCGTCAAGGAAGCGGTCAAGGCGACCCGGATTTCCAAGGAGATCACCATCTTCATCTTCTCCGACGGCAACGAGGTCCTTTATGGAACGCCTTACGATCTCGATGTCTCGACGGTCTACCTGCTGCACCGCGAGGAACTCGCCGCCGAAAAAAAACCATTCGTCACCTCCCTCGCCGCGCGCGGCGGAAAGATCCGGGCCTGGGCGGTCGATTCCGGCGGCGGCCAGGTCTCCGTTCCCCGGATCGAGGAAGAAAAGAGCGAACCTACCAAACCGGCGGGCCCTCCCCCCGGCGGGACCACTGCCGCCAAGCAACCGATCCGCACTTCCCCGCCGCCGGGCAAACCGACCCCGCCGCCGCCTGTCCCAACGACAACCAAGAACACGCAAGCCGCGTCCCCCTCCACGCCGCCCAAGCCGGCGACCGACACCGCCGCCGCCAAACCTCCGCCGCCCAAACCGGCCAAGCCAGCCGCGACGCCTTCGCCCACCGAAAGCGACGCCCCCAAAAAGGCGTCAACTCCGGTCGTCAATCCCCGGACCTCCCCGATGACCGATGTCCGCGTGAATCCCGTCGCCGTTCCCACTCCCAAACCGCCGGTGACGCCGAAACCCGCGGCCCAGCCTGACGCCAAACCGACAGCATCGCCCACGCCTGCTCCCTCCACCCGGACCGCGTCCCCTACAAAGCCGAACGAAGCTCCGACCGTCGCCGCAACCCCGTCGGCCAACCCACCTCAAACCAGCGCGCAACGAATCAAAACACCCCCCGTCGACGCCCCTCCGAAACCGCCGGTGGAAGCAAGCTCCAAACCCGCCGAGAAGGTCACAACGCCCATCACAGGCGTTTCAAGCCCACCCGAGCCGAAGACTGACCCGGTTCGTGCGACTTCCCCGACAGCCAAGACCAAGCCCACACCCGATCCGGCCGCGACCGCCCCCGCCCCTCCGGCCCCAAACCCTGCCGCAGCCGCGGCCATTCCTCCGGTCGAAAAGACCGGCGGCATCCTGGGGACGCTGTTCCTGGCCTTGTCCGCGGGCCTCGCCGCGGGAACCATCGCCTGGCTCATCCTCCACCGCTCGCGTTCCACGTCGGCTGTCAGCCTGATTTCCCAGTCGCTCGACCGCGAGCAGAAGTGACGCGGGCCCGGGGCGAGTGCGCCTGCAGGGTTCGCCCGAACGCCTGGATGGCCACAGAGGTGGGGCAAACTGTCCCCTGTGAGCCTTACAGTGGCATCGACACAACACACCGGTGAGCCCGGCCGGGCGCTTGCAGGGCAACGGCATTCCGCGTAGCGTCAGTCAAGTCCGGCGGAAGCCTTCCGCCAGAGTTTGACGTGAGCCGTTGCCAGCCCCATCGCCTTGACACCATTCAGGGTCACAACGAATCGAACCCCACCCGACCATGCGCATCCAAATCGAAGACTGGAGATTCATCGAACCCGAGTCCGAGGGCTGCATCGTTGCCGCCGATCTCACGCTGAGCAACGCCTGCGAAGCCCGCATTGAGATCTACCCCATGATCTACGCCAACGTCGGCGGCGAAGTCATCCCGGAGATCGTCGTGCTCGCTGAGCTTCCCGGCGAATCCCCCAACGGCGGCGACGCCGTCAAACGCTGGATCGCCCGCCCGCCCGACGAATCCTGTGCGTGGAGCAAGGTGGAACTCAGCGAGACCTTCATTCACCAGGTCAACGAGAAGATCGACGCCATCTTCGCCCACGTGGAATAGGGCGTCACCTGGCGCTTTCGAAGGATTCGCCGAAGATCTTCCAAGCCGTGCCGGTGTGCCGCATTCCCACGACCTGCGCCCCGTCGCCCCAGCCTTCCACCGTGAACTTGAGGTAGACCACCTGCGGCAGAACCTGGTTCCGCCAGATCAACCGGTAAGCCCGCGCCGCCTCACCCGCGGCAAAGAAGCTCTCCCGCGCGGCGTCCCGATCCGCCAGGCTCATGGCGACCATTTCGTCGTGCCCGTCCAACCGCGCCTGCTTCGCGATTTCAAAATCCCGCTGCCGCATCCCCCACATCATGGACTCCAGGGTCTCCTCCGGTTCGCTGAATCCCAGGAACTACCATGCTTCCCGGGGTTTCGCGGGATGGTCGTAGAAGGTCAACGGGCTCGCTACCTTCGCAGGAGCCTCCGTCGCGGCCGATTCCTCAAGCCGTTTGCGCAGGGCCGCGGCATCCATGGCGTTGACCTCCGCCAACTCGCGCATCTTCGCCAACTCCTCGCGCAAGGCTGTGAGTTCCTCCGCCCCGCCTTCCTCCTTCACCGGGGCTGCCGGTTCCCTGTTCGCGCGGGTGGAGGCCGCCGCCAACAACCGGGCATTCTCGGCCTTCAACAGAGCGATCTCCGCCTCCCGGGAACTGTCGCTTTCTGGACGTTTCTCATCATCGCCCGCCTCCCGGAAATCCTTCGGGCATCCATTTCGGCAGGTGGGCGATGGAGGCCCGAGCCTGCGCGGAAACCGGCATGCCCCAGGCTTCGAAGAACGGCCCCAGGTCCCGCCCCACGCGGCGACTGAACCGCGTCATCCATTGGTCCCGCCGCTCGTCGTCGTTCTTCGGCCTTTGCGCCTGCGGCAATCCCCGATACTCCGCGAACACATCGATGAACGGCTGCCAGCCAAAGGCGTTCTGCAACTGCACGTAGGTCATCAGCGCCAGGAACGCCTTGCTCTTCCACTGGCCCCAGTCCGGATTCCGGAAATCATACTGGCTCAACTGCTTGGCCATGCCTTCGGCGTTCGTCCGCGGGTGGTCTTTCGGCGCGACACCACAGAGTTTCTCAAAGACATAAAGCGTGAACAGGTTGCAGGTGACCTCGCCCGTGCCGTCAAAGGTCCAGTCGCGCACCTGATGATTGTGGCCGAACTCATGAAGGATGCCCCAGTTGCCCGCGCGCAGATGTTTCGCGTCCACGAAGTTCCGGGTCTGGTCCATCCAGGTCATGATGGGATAGCCCGCGTGCATGTAGCCGGCGGAGATCTGTTCGTCCGTCACCACCCGTTCCGGACGCTCCCGCTCTGCCGGAATCGCCGCCAGTTCCGCTTCGAGATCCAGGATGCGGTCCCAAACGCCCATCAGTTCCGCGGGATCCTCCAGGTCGCGGACAACCCTCGAGGGCACGGTCACGATCACGCGGTTGCCCTGCAATTCAGCCCAGGGCGCGGGATGGTTGCGGATCGTCTGCTTCCATTCCGCCAACGAGGTCTTCCCCCGCACGAACCAGGGAGCCCGGACCGCGCCGGCGATCAAAACCTCGAACGTCCCTTCCTTCGCGTCCTTCGGAACCTCGACGTAGACCAATCCGCCAAAGGGGTTCGCGAAGCGTTGTTCCGCGGACTCCACCTTTTCATTCCAGGAGATCTCCGGGAACCGCTGCCACTTGTCCTTGTGCCAGACCCGGTCCTTGTGGGCCCCGATGCGGATGGCGTAACCCTTGCCCGGAATGCCCGCCGGCAACCGGACCGAAATCGCCTCGCCCGGCGCCGCATAGAGTCCCGTGCTGTGCCAGGCGGGCGTGGAGGAATCGATCGTCACTTTCGCCGTCACTCGCTCGGCGGCCTTGGGCACGGAGCCCGGAAAACGCGCCGCCGCCGGGTGCGCCACCGGCCGGCCCTCGTCCAGTCCGCGGAGATTCCGCGCCTGCATCGAAACTGCCAAGCGGCCGAGGATGTCGAACTGCCCGACCGGCCACTTCTGATTCGCCGGCGGAGGGAGATTCTTCCGCAATGCCGGCAGCAGTTGGCGATCGTCCGGCGGCAGGGTCTGCGCGGCGAGGGTCAATACGGCGGAAACCAGTTTCACCTCGCCGCGCGGGATGACCGGCTTCCCGCCCTGTTGACTGAGCGCGGCCGCGAACGCCGTCCCGGCGTGCGTGAACTTCGAAGGCGCGCCGTTCACGGCATAACCCGTCTTGCCGGTCTTCGCGACCGTCCCGTCCGCAAACAGGATGCCCATGTCAGCCAGGACGCGGTTGCCCGGATGTTCCGTCGGGAGGTCCTTGCCCGGGTTCAATTGCTTCCACCCCCAGCCCAGACCGCCGGCAATCAGCCCCCCGCCCGAGCGGACAAACTGCTGAACCGCCTTCACCTCATCGTCGGAAAGTCTCGATTGAGGCAGGATCAACACGTCCGCGGAGGCGAGCTGTTTCAGATCGATGTCCGCGGCGGCAAAACGGTTCTTCGCCAACCATTCCTTCAATCCGCCCACCCGATAAACGCCCACCTTCACCGGCCTGGCCCGACCAGCGGAACCCGCGCCCGTCCAACGGATCAGGTTGTTCATCAGTTTCGCGGTGTCCGCCTTGTCCAACGTTCCCGCGCTCAGATAACCGGTATGCCCGAAGGCCGCCACGCGCCCTCGTCCAAACCTCCCGGCCGCGACCACGGGCAACTGCGCATCGCCGCCCCCCTTCCCCGTGACCAGCGGAAACGCGCCGCCGCCAAACACGCACAACGGCCCCGGCGCCCCGGAAATGCCAATCTCACGCACTCCCGAGAGCAGAGCGCGCTGATCCGCCTCGCGGGCCCGAAGCGGGGAGAATTCCGCGGCGGCCAAAGCCAACGCCGCGACAAAAAGCGTCATGGAAAAACGTCGATTCATGAGCCGGCCAGCCTAGCCAACACCCAGCCCTGCCGGCAATCCCGCTTGTTCGCGATATTCGCCCTACCTTCTTCCCCTCCCAACCCCGCCGCCCCGAAAATCCCATGGAATAATCCCAACCTCCCCGTATCCTGACGCCCGCATGCCCAACCGCTTCGAAAGCAAGCTCGCCGAACACGGCCTCCGGCTCCAACGCGCCCGCCTCGAGACGCTCCAGATCAACGTCGGCCGCCAGTGCAACCAGGCGTGTCGTCATTGCCACGTGGACGCCGCCCCCTGGCGCACCGAGACCATCGACGAGGCCACGGCGCGCCGCGTCTCCGCCTGGATCACGGAACACAAACCCGCCATCGTGGACATCACCGGCGGCGCGCCGGAACTCAGCCCTTTCTTCCGCCCCTTGGTCGAAACCGCACGCGCGACCGGCGCCCGGGTCATCGACCGCAACAACCTCACCATCCTCTCCGAGTCCGGCCACGAGGATCTGCCCGAATTCCTGGCCCGGCATCAGGTCGAGGTCATCGCCTCCCTGCCTTGCTACTCCAGGGAGAACGTCAACCGACAACGGGGCAACGGTGTGTTCGACAAGAGCATCGCCGGATTGAAGAAGCTCAACGCCCTCGGTTACGGAGCGAGCGCGGATCTCGAACTCCACCTTGTCTACAATCCGCTCGGCCCGAATCTCCCCGGTCCGCAGGCGGAACTGGAGGCCGACTACAAGCAGGTCCTCAAGGACGAGTTCGACATCGTGTTCAACCGGCTGCTGACCATCACCAACCAGCCCATCGCACGCTTCGCCGAGGATCTCCGCAGGCAGGACCGGTGGGACGACTACCTCGACCTCCTCGCCAACGCCTTCAACCCCGCCACCATCGACGGACTCATGTGCCGCAACACCCTGAGCGTGGGCTACGGCGGCGAACTCTACGACTGCGATTTCAACCAGATGCTCGACCTGCGGATGCGCAACGGGAAACCGCTCTTCCTCTGGGACATCACGCCCGAGGACCTCCCCGGCCTGCCGATCCAGACCGACTTTCACTGCCTCGCCTGCGCCGCCGGAGCCGGCAGCAGCTGCACCGGGGCCGTGGCCGGATAAGCTCAGGAGAAGAAAACCTTCTCCGCCGTGCCGCGCAGCATCCAGTCGCGGTCCTCTTCGCTCAGCCACGAACAGCCGTCGCGCACCAGGGTGATGGCGTCGCGGTAGGTCTCATTGTCCACGGCATAAGGGCAGTCGCTGGCCCACATCAGCCGCCTCGCGCCGAAGGCGGCATGCAGGCGTTTGATCATCGGCTCCAGGTCGCTGTGCGGCGGTTTGCGGCTGCCCAGAGCATAAAACGCCGAAGTCTTCACGTGGGTGTTCGGGAACTTCGCCATGTCCGCGAGGGCTTTCACCTCCTCCTCCGGAATCGGTCCCTTGATGCCGATGCGGCAGAAGTGATCGATCACGACCCGCGTGTCCGGATGCTTGGCGCACATCCGGCTGAGCGAAGGCAGCCCGCGCGGATCCATCAGCGGGCAGATCGCCAGGCCGTTGTCAGCGGCGTGCTTGAACATCCGCTCGAAGCCCGGTGTTTCCATCCAGCGATCGATCGACTTTGCATTCCGGAAGGTCACCCGGAAACCGCGCACGCCCTGCTTCGCCAGCTTCGCCATGTCGTCGTCCGGCCGCGCGCCGAACCAGTCCACGATCCCCACTCCGCCGAACGAACCGGGGAACCGCCGCATGGAATCCAGCATGTAGGAATTGTCGTAGCGGTACCAGCTCATCTGGATCAGCACGATGCGGTCCACGCCCTCGGGCTTGCAGTGGGAGAAGAGCTGCTCCGGCGTGAAGCTCGGCGGAGCCATGTCCGCGCGCTTGAAATCCATGTGGATCGGATACCGCGCCAGATCCGGCGTCCAGACATGCACGTGGGCGTCGATGAGGCCACGAGTGGAAGGGCTGAAATTCGTGGCGCATCCGGCGGCCACAGCGGCGGCGGCGGCGGACGATTGCTTGATGAAGGAACGGCGGGTCTGCTGGCTCATGAAGGGCAGGATCGCGGACGCCCGGCCGAAGTAAAGCCCGGAAGCGACCGCCCCCGAGGCTGCGCTCGCAAGAGTGTGGGTCGAACTGACGAAAGGATGGCTATCCGCCTTGCTGCGAAGGCAGCCCCCTGATATTCGCACGCCTCAGAGCGACCACCCCTTGCGGTAGCGGTGGTGGATGAATTGATCCGCCTCCGGCGCTCCGATCGCGCGCATGCGCTTGGAGTCCCATTCGATGGGCCTGCCGGTTCGATGGGCCACGTTGCCTAGAAGGATGGATTCGGTGAGTTCGCAGGCGTAGCCAAAGTTGCTGCCGGTGGAACCGCCGGTCTTGCAGGCCTGGATCCATTCCGCGTGGTGCCCGATGGAATCGGGGATGAACGGCTTGGGGGCCTTGTGGCTGCTGAACCGGAACTCCGGCAGCAGGACGCGCCGCGTGTAGTCCGCCGCGAGCATGCGCTTGTCCTCGCCGACGAACAGGACGCCGCTCTTCCAGTCCGGGATCGCCCCCTCCTCGACATACGGAGGACGCAGTCCGCCCTGATACCAGGTCAGACGGACAGGAGGAAGGTCGCCGCGCGCGGCGTAGTCGAACTGCACGACCATCTGCCTCGGCGGCCCCTGCGGATCGGCGGCAGGACCGCCCACCTGCTCCACCGCGACCGGCGTCCCCAGATCCAGCGCCCAGTGCGGCAGGTCCATGTAGTGGCAACCGAAATCGGCCATCGTGCCGCCGCCGAAATGCCACCAGTTCCGCCACTTGAAGGGGATGTATTCCGGGTGATAGGGCCGGTATTCCACCGGGCCGAGCCAGTTCTCAAAATCCAGGTATTCCGGGACCGGCGGGACACCCACCGGGTAGGGCTTCGCCTCGTAAACGGCCGCCGCCCAGACATGCACCTCCTGCACCGCGCCGATGCTCCCGCTCTGGATCTCCTCCACGACGCGGCGGTAATTGCCCGAGGGATGCGAGTGGATCTGGTTGCCCATCTGCGTCGCGACCGACGCATTCCGCGCCGCCTTCAAGACCGCGCGCGCCTCGGAAACGGTGTGCGTCAGCGGCTTCTCACAGTAGACGTGCTTCCCCTTCTTCAACGCCGCCACCGTGATCACCGCGTGCGTGTGATCGGGCGTGCTGATCGCGACCGCGTCCAGGTCCTTCTGGTCCAGCAGTTCGCGGTAGTCGGAATAACGTTTCGCGTTGGGGAACTGTTCAGCCGCCTTGGAGACATTCCGGGCGTCCACGTCGCAGAGCGCGACAATGTTCTCGCCCTTGACGCCGGCCAGGTTCGACGCCCCCCGCCCCGCGACGCCGATCACCCCGATGTTGATCTTCTCCTTCGCCTCGGAGGGCTTGATGAAGAAGGGCTTGGCGAAGGCGGAACCGCCGGCGACGCCGAGACCGGCGGCCGCAGCCACGGAACGTTGCAGAAACTGACGACGATTGGTTTTGATGCTCATGGCTCTATTGGCTCGGGTCTGTTGATTCAAATCCCGTGACAACCGACGTAGGGAGGCTCAAACCGCTTGCCGAGGAGCCAGGAGCGAGCCTCCTCACGTCGGCTGCCACAGTCGCACGATCACGGAATCTGCCGAAGGTAGATGTTCTTGAAATGGACGGGATGCTGGTGCGCCTGAAGTTCGATCGGGCCCCAATCGTAGATCGGCTTGTCGCGCTCCCAATAGTTCTCCAAGGTCACGCCGGTGCGCTTCTTTGCGTCCCAGACGACCAGGTCGTCGTTGAGCTGCACGGTCACCTTGTCGTCCAGCATGAGGATGCGGAAGCGGTTCCAGGAACCCGGGAAACGGTCGGCGCGCACGAGCGGCGTGTTGGGGTTCTGCTTGTTGTTGTAGAGTCCGCCGGAACCCGAATCCTCGGTCCAGATGTTCACCTGGGGGCTGCCGCGAAGGTAGATCCCGCTGTCCCCGCCGTCGTAGACCTTCCAGTCCGCGACCAGCTCGAAGTTCCCGTAGTCGAGGTCGGTGGCAAGGTTGTAGAATTTCTTGCCGATGTGGGTGAGCGCACCATCGAGGACCACCCAATTGGTGCGGACGATCTCGTCGGCGATCACCTGCTTCTCCGCCCATTCCGTGATCGAGAGTTTGGCAATTTCCGGCGGGCTGGCCGGAACCCCGCGCCAACCGGTCAGGTCGCGCCCGTTGAACAGGGACTTGAAGCCCTCCGGAGCCAGGTTGTCGACGCGGGCCTTCGGCAGTTCCTTCACCCGGATGTTCCGGTAGGCGACCCAGTCATTGTGACCGAGGAAGCCGACATACCCGGAATCCCGCAACATGCCCGGATGGGCGAGCAGCGTCTCATGGTCAATGACGTCGTTCAGGTCCGCATCAAGGATGACCGTCCCGTTCAACGTGACCGTGATCTGACGGCCGTCGCAACGAATCTCCTGTTGGTTCCATTCGCCAACCGGCTTCAGGGCGCCCGTGGACGCCGGGATCACGCCATAGACCGAACCGTGATATTGGAAAGGCTTCAACCGGTCGCCATAACGTTCGTTGAAATGGTCGATGGTCTGGATCTCAATGCCCTTGTAGGCCATTGCCCCGACCGACTTCGGCGCGCGAATGGCGACACCATTGTTCGAGCCCGGCTTGAGCTTGAATTCAAGCCGCAGGATGAAATCGGAGAACTGCCGGTCGTAGAAGAGGTTGCCGCCCCCTCCCTCCGTGCAGATGATCGCGCCATCCTCGACAACATAGCCGCCGCCCTTCTGCCCGAGCAGCGTCCACCCCTCCAGGGTCTTGCCGTCGAAGAGGGAGACGAATCCGGCATCCCCGCCGGTCGGAACCGTGCTGCAGGATGTGGTCAACAGGGCGCAGGTCGCGCCGATGAGGAGTGGTTTGAGAACGCCGTCGAGTCGCTTCATGAGAGTGTATGCCTGCGCCGCCGGAAATCGGCGGATGGGTGAGGAAACAAGGCTGTTGGAAGCCCCAATCCGTGTCAAGCAAGCGATTAGGCAGTTCGAGTGGAACGGAGCCCGGAGCGAAAAACCCGGGGCGCTGGCCGGGGAGGATTTCAGATTTGGGGCCCGCGATTTACCCGGCCACCAGTCCGTCACTCCCACTCGATCGTCGCGGGGGGCTTGCTGGAAATGTCCAGACAAACGCGATTGACGCCATCGACCTCGTTGATGATCCGGTTGGACATCGTCTCCAGCAGTTCGCCGGGCAGCTTCACCCAGTCGGCGGTCATCCCGTCCTTGGACTCCACGACCCGGATGGCGATGGTGTCCTCGTAGGTGCGTTCGTCGCCCATGACCCCCACGCTGCGGACGGGAAGCAGGACGGCGAAGCTCTGCCAGACCTTGTAGTACCAACCGCTCTTCTTCATCTCCTCGATCACGATCGAGTCGGCCTTGCGCAGCACGTCGCAGCGGGCCTTGGTGATGTCGCCCAGGATGCGGACCGCCAAGCCGGGCCCCGGGAAAGGCTGCCGGAAGATCATCTCCCTGGGCATGCCCAACGCCAATCCCAGCTCCCGGACCTCGTCCTTGAACAGGCACTTGAGCGGTTCGACCAGCTCGAGCTTCATCTTCTTGGGCAGGCCGCCGACATTGTGGTGGCTCTTGATGAGGGCGGCGGGATTGCCGTCAATGGGCACGGACTCGATCACGTCCGGATAAAGCGTGCCCTGCGCGAGGAACTTCGCGTTCCTCACCTTCTTCGACTCCCGCTGGAAGACCTCAATGAAGGTCCGGCCGATGATCTTGCGCTTGCGCTCGGGATTGGTGACGCCCTTGAGCTTGCGCAGGAATTCGCCCGCGGAGCGCGCGGTCTTGAGGCGAATGTGGAAATGCGTGGCGAACAGGTCGTTCACCGCCTTGACCTCGTTGGCGCGCAGCAGACCGTTGTCCACGAAAATGCAGGTCAACTGGTCGCCGATCGCCTTATGCAGCAACGCCGCAGTGACGCTGGAGTCCACGCCGCCGCTCAGGCCCAGGATGACTTCGCCGTCGCCGACCTGCTTGCGAATTTCCTCGACCGCCCGCTCGATGTAGCCGCGCATCGTCCAGCTCTTCGAACATCCGCAGATGCCGTGGACGAAGTTCTCGATGATCTGCATGCCCTTCGGCGTGTGCGCGACCTCCGGATGGAATTGCAGGCCGTACATCTTCTTCGCGCGGTTCTCCACCGCAGCGTTGGGCGCGTTGTCCGTGGTCGCGACCGCCTTGAAGCCGGCGGGCAGCTTCGTCATACGATCGCCGTGGGAATTCCAGACCTGCAGGGCCTTCGGCAGCTTCTTGAAAAGGGGGCAGCTCTTGTCCGCCACCTTCAGCGTCCCCTTCCCATATTCCCGCTTGTCACTGCGCTCGACCTTCCCTTTGAGAAAATGGGCCATCAACTGCAGACCGTAGCAGATGCCCAAGACCGGAACCTTCAGCTTGAAGATGTCCGGATCCGGGTGCGGAGCCGTCTTCGCATAGACGCTCGACGGACCGCCGGACAGGATCAGCCCGGCGGGCTTGAGCTTCGCAATCTTCCTGGCGGGGGTGTTGAAGGGCAGGATCACCGAGTAGACATTGCACTCACGGATGCGCCGCGCGATGACCTGCGTGTATTGGGACCCGAAATCGAGGATGACGATTTGTTCTGTCATGAAAAATGAAGGAGGGATTTTGTGCCGTCGAACGCCTTCCTTGGCGAGAAAAAAACAGCCCGGAAACGCCGGGCAAACCAATGAAAAACCGGGTAAATCCGCCCCAAATCTGGATCATTGACAGGCCCGCCCCCCTTTTGCGATAAACGCCCGGTTTGGCGACAACACCGCCTCCGAACAAGCCCGGTTCCCATCCGGAATCACCACCGAAACAACAAGCAGATCGTTTTATGGCTCGCAATGTAACCCTGTTCACCGGCCAATGGGCCGACCTCACCCTTGAAGTCATGGCCGAGAAGGCCGCCTCCTTCGGCTACGACGGCATCGAACTCGCCTGTTGGGGCGACCACTTCGATCCGGCCAAGGGCGCCGACGACAAGACCTATTGCGACAGCCGCCATGAAATCCTCGGCAAACACGGCCTCAAGACCTGGGCCATCTCCAACCATCTGGTCGGCCAGGCCGTCTGCGACAAGATCGACGAGCGTCACAAGGCCATCCTGCCCCCGCACGTCTGGGGCGACGGCAACCCCGCGGACGTCCAGAAGCGCGCCGCCGAGGAGATGATGAAGACCGCCCACGCCGCCAAGAACCTTGGCGTCGGCGTCGTCAACGGTTTCACCGGCTCCAGCATCTGGCCCTACCTCTACAGCTTCCCCCCCGTCAGCCCCTCGGCCATCGAGGACGGCTTCGCCGACTTCGCCGCGCGCTGGAACCCGATCATGGACGAGTTCAAGTCCGCCGGCGTGAAGTTCGGCCTGGAGGTCCACCCGACCGAGATCGCTTTCGACATCGCCAGCGCCGAGACGGCCCTGAACGCCATCGGCAACCGCGAGGAATTCGGCTTCAACTACGACCCCTCGCACCTGGTCTACCAGAACGTCGACTACGTGAAGTTCATCCACAAGTTCGGCAACCGGATCTATCACGTCCACATGAAGGACGCCTACTCCTCGCCGATCCCGACCGAGGCCGGCGTCTTCGGCGGCCACACGAACTTCGGCGACGCCCGCCGTTCCTGGGACTTCCGCTCGCTGGGCCGCGGCTCCGTGGATTTTGAGGAGATCATCCGCGCCCTGAACCACATCAACTACCAGGGTCCGCTCTCCGTCGAATGGGAAGACATCGGCATGAACCGCGAAGCGGGCGCCGCCGAGGCCGCCGACTTCGTCAAGGCCGTGGATTTCGAACCCAGCGACGTCGCCTTCGACGCCGCCTTCGACAAGGAAAACCAGTAGGCGGTTCTCCGACCGAAACGGATTTCCCAAGCCCCGTCAGCCGCCAGGTTGACGGGGCTTTTCTTGTGGCTTCAGCGGATGTCTGAGCCTGAGAACGGCAGTTGGAGGGTGGGATTCGGAGCAACCAGTTTGGAGTGACGGAGTTGATGGGCTTCCCCCAAGGGGGAGCCAATTCCAATGCTCCAATTCTCCACAACTCCGTCCCTCCGTTTTGGTTCGGAATGCGCGCCGCCTTTTCAACCGCCGTTTTCAGGCTGAAAGGAAGGCGGGTTGACGCGCCGTCAGACGGGCTTCCCCCGGCCGCGACGGCCTGCAGCACACGTTGGCGTTCGAACGCTCGGCGCATTCAGGAGAGTCTCCCACGAACCCGAGGGGTTCAAAGCATGGCAGCCGCGGGTTGAGCGGAGCGACACCCACGGAATGCGACCATACGGTTCCGCATCCTGAAGGGATGCCAGCGGGTTTGTCCCGAACGCCGGCCACGACGCCGTCCGGGGTCGATTCACGCGGCCTGCCCCCCCGGGTGTCGCCCGCGCAGCGGGCTCAGCCCGGGGCTACATGGCTGTCAACGCTCCGCGTTGAACCACGATCCGCGGTCGCTTCAACGACCGGCCTGGCGCTTCCGCCAACCCGCCGCCTTGGGATGGTCGGAAAACGCCTCCGCGAGCCTCCCATACACACCCTTCGCCTCGTCCCGCCTGCCAGCCTCCTCCAACCGCGTCGCCAATGTCTCCAGGAGCCTCCCTTTCTGCAGGCGCGAGGGCGCCTGCTTCAGGGCCTTTTCATACGCGGCGACAAACGCATCGAAATCCCCGGCGGCAAAACGAAGCTCGCCCAGTTTCTCCTGCAACACCGCGCTCTTCGCGGCGACCGGCTCCTTTTCCAAGAGTTCGATCATCGCCTCCGGCTTGCCTCCGAAGGCCAACTGCAGATCCACGAACCGCAACACCGACCATTCGAGGCGTTGGTCGCCTTTCGCCATCAGATGACCGTGCAGCTCGTTGCCCATCCGCGCGTTCGGCCGGTAAAGCGGATCGCCGACGAACGTGGTCATCCAGGACAGCGACCCGATGGACGAGTAGGCGGCCTCCCCGAAGTTGAATCGTCGCGTGATGATGCGCTCCATGAACTTTGGCAGGACCACCGTGCCGCCGAGATAGGGCTCCCACACGTATCCGAAGGTGGCGGTGGCGCCGAGATCCAGCAGCGGCCCGACCCAGTGTTGCTTCGCATTGCGGACCGTCGCCGCGCTGAATGAATGCAGGTGGTAGGCGATCGCCCCGGGCATGAAGTTGACCTGTCCGGTTGCGAACGGCCCGCACACATGCGTCCGGTACCAGCCCAGGTAGATCGCCGCGTCGTCCATCCAGAATCCGTCGCCGAACACCGGCTCCTGATCGTCCACCACGCATTCGAACCCCGCGACGCGGCTTCCGTTCGACGAGCGCAGGATCATGTCATCGCCGGGCTTGTAGGGGCCTTCCTTGAGTCCGCGGGCGTCAAAATAGGCGCGCCCCCAGAAGCCGTTCTCCTCGGCCTCGATGCCCTTGTCGACCAGGCCCTTGGCGATTTCCTTGGACGGACCGTCAAGCCGGGTCACGATCAACACGCCGTTGGTCGGATGGACCTTGAACGAATTGGTCGCCAGGCAGACAGGATTCGGAATGAGCCCGGAGAGAAGCGGCTGCATTCTTTTCAGGGGAAGCGCGGCCAGTTCGCTGTCCACGGCGGCCTCATTCCGTCGCATCACCTCCGGAGCCCCCTCCGCGCCCTCCTCCTTGATCCCCGGATCCGCCTTGATCCGCAGCGGCGTCCCGTAACACAGGACCAGGTACCGGATCTTCGCGGAGGAAACCCGTTCCAAGTCGGAACGCCCCTTGGCCAAGGCATGCGAGGGATCCAGTTTTTCAAAGGTGAACAGGCCGTTCTTGACGAGATGCTCCAGTGTCGGCTCCTCCACCTGCGCCCGATATTCGCTCCGGGACACCGTCTCCAATCGCGCCATCCGCAGCCCCAGCAGGTTGGCTTCGGGGACACGCCGCCGCTTCGCGTAATGCTCGGCCACCTCGCGCGACTCCTCCATCCGCGCGTTGTAGACCACCAGGACAGAATCCGCCTCGTCAGCAAACTGCGCAGCGGCTTCCCAGATCGGAGCCAGCATGAAGGTGACAAGCGCAATTGAAAACGCCTCCCCCCGGAAACAAAACCGGCGTGCGGCGCCGCACTCCAAAGCGCTGGAGCGAATTCGACGACGCCATGCAAACATGGATGCTCTCCTGGAAAACATGGTCTCAATCAGCACAAGCAATCAGACGTCGATTGTCCGGACAGCGTTCACCTGACCGCGATCGTTTCATCCCCCAAGTGAGAATTTCAACCCATCCCAAGCCAGCTCCACGCCGGGCGGCATCTCCGCCTGGTCCAGATCGTGGTCGTAATCATGCGTCAGGTGGGTGAGCAAAGTCCTCCCGGCGCCGATGCGCCGCGCGGCGGTCAACGCCTCATCCAGGGACATGTGCGTCGGATGCGGGGACTTCCTCAGCGCGTCCAAGGCGACGACCTCCACTCCCCGCACGGCCTCCACGACCTCGGCCGGAACCTCGTTGCAGTCGTTCAGGTAGGCGAAGCGTTTCACGCCTCCCTGTTCGAACAGGAATCCCGTGCTGTCAAACCTCCCGTGCGGCAGGAAAAACGGCGTCACCTTCAGATCGCCCAACAGGAACGGACCGTCGATCAACCGGGGATCCGGCGCGAAATACCCCACGGGGACCTCGCCGTCGTGGAAGGCGTAGTTGAACACCCGGCGCAGGGAGTCCATCGTCTCCTCCGTCGCATAGATCGGCAGCCTCCCCTCCCGCAACGAGCAGAACCGCCGGCAGTCGTCCAGCCCCATCACGTGATCGGCATGGGCGTGCGTGATCAAGACCGCGTCCAGCCAGTCGATCTTCTCGCGCAGGCACTGCAGGCGGAATTCCGGCGTCGTGTCGATCACGAACCTCACTTCCCCCGTCGCTATGTGGACCGAGGAGCGCATCCGGTGATTCTTCGGATTCGCCAGAAAGGACTCCGGGTATTCCCGGCCGATGATCGGGACCCCGACCGAGGTGCCCGATCCCAGAATGGTGACTTCAAACGCCATGTCGAAGGTCGATTTGGCGGGGCTCCGGGAACGATGGCAAGGGAATTCAGGCCAAGACAGTCAGCAAGGGCGGAATAAAGGAGCGCCCCACCATCCAGCGTCGACGCGGACCAAAATCCGCGTCTCGCCCGCAAAGGGATTGGAACCGGCTGAACTCCATGAGATAAACCCGGTCATGCATTCCACATGTCTCAGGATCGTCCTGCTTGTTTCCCTGCTGCTGACGGCGATCGCCCCGGCCCAGCAGAACCAAACAAGGAAGAACGCGAAGAAGAAAAAGAACCAGTCGCGACTCGCCGCTCCCGGCGGTTGGCAGGACGCCCGAACCTCGCTGGTCACTCCCAAAGTCCAGAACGACTTTCCCGCCATGCTTCTCGGCGATAACGACCATGCGCTTGCCGCCTATGTCGCATTCGACGGCAAGGGCGACACGCTCATGACAGCCCGGTTTCATGACGAGGGTCCAAACAAGCGCCTCGCATTTCACTCGGTTCACAAGGTTCATCAGGGCGGCGACCTCTTCCGCCCGGCTGTGGCGGATGCCCCGAACGCCGGAGCCTGGGTCGTCTGGTCCGAGTTGATCGACGGACGCTGGGACCTCCGCGCCGGCCGACTGCCCGCCAAGGCGACCCGCTTCGACAAGCTCGTCGAAGTCGCAACCAACACCGGCAACAACGTCTTCGCCTCAGCCGCCACGGACAAGTCCGGGCGCGTCTGGATCGCCTGGCAGCGGATGAACGGCGGCCTCGGCGATATCCACGCGCGCTGGATCGCCGCCGACGGCGAATCGCTCTCACCTGACTTCCGCATCACCAGGACCTCCACCGGCGAGTGGGAACCCCACATCTCCGTCGCCCCCAACGGCGACGCGCTGATCCTCTTCGACTCCTACGAGCGCGGCGATTTTGACCTCCGGCTCGCGCGCGTGTCGGCAAACGGCACGGCTAACTTCACTCCCATCGTCGCCACCCCACGTTACGAGGCCCGCGCTTCGGGCGCATTGTCCAACGATGGCAGAACCCTCTGGGTCGCCTACGAGGAAGGCATCGAACGCTGGGGCAAGGACCTCGGCTCCGAATGGCGCAAGATCGGCGGAGGCCTCAACTACGACCGACGCATCAAACTCGCCAAGGTCGATCTCGCCTCCGGCCGCGCCAAGACAATCTCCGACATCACCCCGCTCATCCCCGGCATGCTTGCCGAGCGAGGCAAGCCCGACTCCGGAGCCGTCAACCGCCCCGACCTGATCGTGGATCGTCAGGACCGTCCCTGGCTGTTCTTCCGCTACGCCGCAAACAAAGGCGTCGGCTTCTGGCAGATCGCCTTCGCCGCATACGATGCCGATTCCGGAAAATGGACCAAAGCCCGCACGCTGGAGAGCAGCGCCTACTGCCAGGACCGACGTTGCTCCCTCGACCTCGACAAGCAGGGCCGCATCCACGCCGTCTGGCCCAGCGACCGCCGCACCACCAAGCAGCAGCAGGTCTCCGGAATTCACACGACGGCGATCGACCCGCGCGAGACCGCGGCCGCGTCCTTCACGGAGGCATTGCCCGCCGAAATCCCCGACCTCCCCAAATCCCCCCTCAAGGCCTTCAACGACACTCCCGAGCGCGAGCGCGCCGAACATCATTCCTGGAAAATCGACGGCGTGGAGCACACGCTCTACTGGGGCGATTTCCATCGCCACACGGATTTCTCCAACTGCCGCACCACCGACGACGGCTGCATCGTCGAGCACTTCCGCTACGCGCTGGAGGCCGGCGGCCTCGACTACCTCGCCACTTCCGATCACACCGAGGTCGGCAAGACGCTGTCCGCCTACGAATGGTGGCAGACGCAGAAGCTCGCCGATGTCTTCCATAACCCCGGTTTCTTCCTCGGGTTCTACGCCTACGAGCGTGAACAGAAATGGCCCTACGGCCACCGCAACGTCGTCTTCATCGAACGCGGCGGCCCGGTGATCTACATCAAGCGCGACAACTACGCCCGCTCCCAATGGGCCACCCCCTTGCCTGAAGCCGACGGGGTGCGGGAGGGCGAGATCCCGCCCTGGCAGCTCTGGGGCCTGCTGCGCGCCCACGGCCAACGCGCCGTCACCATCGAACACACCTCCGCCGGAGCCATGGGCACCGACTGGAGCGTCTACCAGAAGATCGACCCCAAGTTTGAAAACATCATCGAGGTCTTCCAGGGCTCGCGTGAGAGCTACGAGGGCGTCGGCGCGCCGCAACCGGCGATCGTCGGCGGGAAAAGCCGGCAGTTCGGCAAGTTCAACGCCGGAACCTGGCAGAACGCGCTGGGGCTCGGTCACCGGCTTGGAGCCTTCACCAGTTCCGACCACCGCTCCACCCATATCTCCTATGGCGGCGTCTACGTGAAAAGCTTCGACCGCAAGGGCGTGTTCGACGCCATGGACGCCCGCCGCACCATCGCCGCGACCGACAAGATCTTCATGGAGTTCTCCTGCAATGGCCGTCCGCTTGGCGACGTCTTTGCCACGTCGAAAACACCCGTCCTGAAGCTCGCCGTGCAGGGCACCGCCTCCATCGCCCGCGTGACGATCGTCCGCAACGAAAAGGACTACAAGATCTTCGAACCCGGCAGCGCAAACTTCGCGATGGAGTTCACCGACGCCGCCCCCTTGACCGGCGAGAACCGCTACTATCTCCGGGTCGAACAGACCGACGGCAACATGGGGTGGACTTCTCCCATCTGGGTCTCCTGGAAACCCGCGCACTGAACCAACCGACTTTTCCCCAGACATGACTGCTTTCTCTCCTGAAAGAACCTCGTATCAGCGGGGCCTCGCCCTCGCGCTCTGCTCCTTCTGCGTGATCGCCCTCACCGGCTGCGGCAACAAGGGCGGCGACGAACCCGAGACCGCGACTCCCGTCGTCAAGACGCAACCATCCGCCCCCGAGGCAGAGCCGCCCCCCACCGAGGCCAAGACGGAAACCCCAGCCCCTGAGCCGACAACACCCCCGGCTCCAACCGGAACGAAGGGCGGCCTTAAGGTCGCTGAGACGCCCCCCTCAGCCGCGAAACCAGAGGCCAACCCGAAGGCTGACCCACTGCCGGACACCCCTCCCCCGGTCGCCGTGAAGGAGGTCAAACCGGAAACCGCGGCCATCACAAAGCCACGCCCGGAACCAATGCCTCCCGCCGACTCCAAGCAGGAAACCGCCAAGCCCCCGGCCGCGGCGCTCCCGCCGTCCACTGAGCCCAAAGCCCCGGCCGAACCAAAGCCCGCCAGCATCTCCACCAATCTCCTCGCGAAGGCGAAAGCGCCGGCCCCGGCAATGTTGCCGGAGTCTCGTCTCGCCGAACTCCGCTCCGCCGCCGAAAAAGCAAAGGACCCCAAGGCCCAGTTCGAACTCGGCGTCCTCCTCGTCAACGGACGTGGAGTCCAACGCGACCCGGCCGAGGGAATCGACTGGCTCAAGAAGGCTGCCGCCCAGGAATTTGTCCCCGCAGAATCTGCGCTCGGCTCCATCTACCTCGACGGCAACGGCGTGCCGCGCGACTACGAGAAGGCCATGGCATGGGTCTCCAAGGTCGCCGCCCAAGGCTATTCAGAAGGGCAGTACAACCTCGCCGTCATGCTCGGCCGCGGCTATGCCACCAATGCGAACCAGAAACTCGCGGTGGAATGGCTGACCAAGGCCGCCGAACAGAACCACGTCAAAGCGGCGACGGACCTGGCCGTCCGATACTACAATGGCGACGGCGTCCCGGCCGACGAGGAGGCCTCGGTCCGGTGGCACCTCAAGGCTGCGGAGCTCGGCTCCGCTGAATCACGTTTCCTTCTGGGCGCGATGTATTACGAGGGACGCGGCGTCGAAAAGGAGCTGGCCCGGTCCATCGAGTGGACGCGCAAGGCCGCAGAGCAGGGCCACGCCGAAGCGGCCTACAACATGGCTGCCTTCTACACCCAGGGAGAAGGCGTGGAAAAAGACCTCGCGAAGGCGGCGGACTGGCATCGCCGGGCTTCCGAGGCCGGCTACGTCAAGTCACAGTCCTCGCTGGGCGGCTACCTGCTCACCGGCAAACACGGCGCGCAGGATCTCAAGGAGGCGCGCCAATGGCTGCTCAAGGCCGCCGCCCAACACGACCATGACTCGATGCACAACCTCGGCCTGGTCTACGACCGGGGGCTCGGGGTGAAACAGGATTATGCCGAGGCCTTCAAATGGTATCGCCACGCGGCCGTGCTCGGCAGCGTCCCTGCCGCGCGGATGATCGAGGATTCCAGCGCGGATCTCGCCGAACTGAAAAAGAAGGCCGCCGCCGGGGACGTTCAGGCGCAGTACAACCTCGGCAGTCTCCTGTTCATCGGCAAGCGCATCGACAAGGATCTCACGGAGGCGGTCCGACTCACCCGACTCGCCGCCGAACAGGGCCATGCCAAGGCCCAACTCAGCCTGGGGCTCGCTCTCGAAAACGGCCATGGCACGGAGACAAACCAGGTCGAAGCCACCGCCTGGCTGCGCAAGGCCGCCGAACAGGGCGACCCCGACGCGCAATTCAATCTCGGCGTCAAATATCTCACCGGCCGGGGAACCGAACAGGACGACACCAAGGCATTCGACTGGTTTCGCAAGGCCTCCGCCCAGGGACTGGCCCGCGCCTCCTACAATGTCGGCGCCCTGTTCGAATCCGGGAAGGGAGTCCCCAAGGACACCAGGGAAGCCTCCAAATGGCTCCTCAAGGCGGCGCGGGAGGGCCACGTTCACGCCCAGTACAACGCCGGCCTGATGTATTACAAGGGGCAGGACGTCCCCCCCGACTTCGAGGAGGCATTCCAGTGGTTCCTCCGGGCCGCGCGCGGCGGCAGCGTGCAGGCGCGTTACCAACTGGGTTTCATGTTCGCCCGCGGGGAAGGCGTGGCCCGCGACCTCGTGGAGTCCTACATCTGGTTCGACATGGCCGCCGCCGAAGGAATCGCCGAAGCCGCCCGCGCCCGGCAGACCCTGACCCTCGAAATGTCCCCCTCCCAACTCTCCAACGCCATCCGCCGAGCCACCAAACTCAGAAGCGGCGCGGGTTGACGCAGGACAGGCATCCCTGCCTGTCCCCCGGCATGACGCAGAGTCTTCGACTACCGGCAATGCACCTCGCGCCTATCGCGGGTCTCGCAAGTACAGACCGCCAAGAGCTACAACCTCCGCGCCTTGGCAATGCTTCTGGACAGGCAAGGATGCCTGTCCTGCGAAAAACTGCCTCCTAATCCCGGCCTCGCCTTCGCCCCCGCTCACCGAAGTTGAAGCAGAATCACTGGCGCGGTTTCTGAAAAACTGCAGCCGCCTTACGTTCCTTCAGGACTTTGAAATGGGCCGACTCGGCGAACCTTCCCTACCATCCGCGGTAGGGGCGCCTCGCCGAAGGCGTCCCACTTCGAAACCCGAAAAAGGTTGCACAACTTCGGCCAAGCAATTCTCGAATCGCTCCAAGGACAGGATCGTGATTTCAAGAACCATGCTCCCTTCCCCTCCCTCAGTCCTCCCCGTTCTCCAAGGACTTCAGCATCACCTTCGGATCCTGCGTAGGGACCTTGCAGGCGAAGTTCTGGCAGACATAGGCCGTCGCCCGTCCATCGAAGCTGCCTTGATTCTTGGTGTAGGCCGCGATCCGGGAGATTTCCGGCGCATCCCCGTCCGGCCGGAACACCACCACCTTGTTCGGCAGGAACCGCTTCCTCAACTCCGCCAGCATCGCCTTCGTGTCGTCCGCGCCAGCCTTGCCCGCGATCACGATCTCGTGCGCCGGACCGACCAGGAAATCGACGGCGAGCAACAGCATCGGGTTGTTCCGCGGCCCCTTGCTGACCGCGCCGGAAAAGGCCTTGATCAGCGCGTCCGCCTTGGACTCGTATTCCATCTTCCCGGTCATCCGCGCCAGGCGCACCAGATTCAACGCGGCGACGGAATTGCCTGAGGGAATCGCGCCATCGTAGACCTCCTTGCTCCGCACCAGCAAAGCCTCGCCGTCGTCGGCCGTCAGGAACAGGCCGCCGCCCTTGGCGTCCCAGAAATGCTTCAGCATCGCGTCGTTCAACTCGACCGCCGCCTGGAGAAAACGGGCGTCGAATGTCGCTTCGTAGAGATCGATCAGCCCCCACACGGAGAACGCGTAATCCTCCAGATGGCCCGGCAGGCCCGCCTTGCCGCCGCGATAACGCTTGTGCAGGCGCCCATCCTTGCCCCGCAGCTTCTTCAGCAGGAAATCCCCCGCCTTCGTGGCCGCCATGGTGTATTTCGGCTCATCGAAGGCCTGGCCCGCCTTCGCCAGGGCCGCGATCATGAGGCCGTTCCAGTCCGTCAGGATCTTGTCGTCTTTGTAAGGATGCTCGCGCTTCTCGCGCACCGCGAAGAGCTTCGCCCGCATCTCCTCGATCTTCCCGGCCAGGGCCTCCTCCTCCATCCCGAGGTCCTTCGCGTGCTCGGCCACGGTCTTCTTCAACTGTGGGATGTTCGTCCCGTTCTTCTGATGCGTCCGTTCGTCCTCGTAGTTGCCCTCCTTTTCGACGGCGAACACTTGCACGAAGACATCCCCATCCCCGTCGCCCAGCAGTTTCCGAAGCTCCTCCTCGGTCCAAAGGTAGAACTTGCCCTCGACGCCCTCGCTGTCGGCGTCCTCGGCGCTGTAGAACCCTCCCTCCTTCGAGGTCATGTCCCGCAGGACGTAGGTCAGGATCTCCTCCGCCGTGCGCCGGAACTTCGCCTTGCCCGTCGCCTGAAAGGCCTCGACGTTGGCGATCGCCAGCAGGGCCTGGTCGTAAAGCATCTTCTCGAAATGCGGAGCCACCCAATAGGGGTCCATCGAGTAACGGTGCGTTCCATGCCCGATGTGGTCCCACATGCCGCCCGCGCGCATCGCATCCAGCGTCTTTTCCGTCATCCGCAGCGCCTCCTCCTCCCCGCTGCGCTTCCAGTAACGGAGCAGGAACATCAGGTTGTGCGGCGTCGGGAACTTCGTGCCCAGCGCCAACCGGCCCTGCCGCGGGTCGAAGCGACCGAACCCGCCGCGCTCCCCGTCAAAATCCCGGGCAAAGGCCTTGAACGCCGCGTCGAGAACCTCCTGCCCCAGGCTGTCGCCCGGCGCCCCCCCGACGATCTGCTTCAGTGTCCGAGCCGCCTCCTCCGCGCCCTTGAGCAGATCCTCGCGCCGGTCCGCCCACAGCATGGCCACCTGCGGCCCGAGATCCATCAGTCCCGTCTGCCGCCCCTGGCTGTGTTTCGGAAAATAGGTGCCGGCATGGAAGGGCTTCTTGTCCGGCGTCAAGAATACCGTCATCGGCCAACCGCCGCTGCCGGTCAACGCCTGGGTGTAGGTCATGTAGACGTTGTCGATGTCGGGCCGCTCCTCGCGGTCCACCTTGATGCAGATGAAATTCTCATTGAGCATCTCGCCAACTTCCTCGTCCTCGAAACACTCGTGCTCCATCACGTGGCACCAGTGGCAGGTGGAGTAGCCGATCGAGAGGAACACCGGTTTGTCCTCCTCCTTCGCGCGCTTGAACGCCTCTTCGCCCCAGGGATACCAGTCCACTGGATTACGACAGTGCTGCAGGAGGTAGGGACTCTGCTCGAACACCAACCGGTTGAACTCCTTGCCGCCGTCTTTCGGCAGCTTCGCGATCTCCGCGGCGCTCGGCGGCGGCTGGCGGATGTGCGGGGCCTCGGCGGCGTTGAGGCCTCCGGTCGAGGAGCGGAATCCGGCGTCAAGAAGGATGGAAAAACCCATGAGGACGGTCGCGGCGGCGCGCAGAAAAGGCGCCCGTGTGATGTTGAAATTCATGTGCGGCGCGTTCATACGCGCCCAATCCGACCCCGTCAACGAACGAAGAATTCAACCGTATGCGCTCCGCCGGCGCTGTCCACGCACAACAGCCGATGCCTTCCCGGTCCCGCCGCGATCGGGCCGCGCGACGCGTCCGCCTGCCGACGTCCGTTCAGGAACCAGCTCAACGGCCCGTCGGAATTCGCCTTCGCGTGGACGGGAACCGTCCCGTCCACCGCGACAAATGAGGCCCCCTCCGCGGGCGCGAGAATCCTCAGGCGACCGCCCGTCTCCGCCGGGGGGGGCAAGGGATTCGTCGCGCGGATCCGCGTGAATTCGCCAATCGGCCCGCAAACCGCGCGGATTTGCGGCAGATCGAACAGCTCCGCCAGCAACGGCTCCGCCGCGGTCGCGCCCACGTATTCCGACCTGCCGCCACCGGCGAACCGGCCCACCCAGACGCCGATCGCGTGGCGGCCGTTGTGCCCCGCGGCCCAGGCGTCCCGCCGCCCCGAACTCGTCCCCGTCTTCCACATGAACCAAGGCGTATCCCCGTACCGGCGAATCTCCATGCCGTTCGGCCGCCGCGCGCGGCTCGACAGGATTTCATCCAACGCCGCGCAGACATCGGCCGAAATGGCGGGCCGAGATTCGCTGACTTCATCCACGAAGAACACCGGTCGACGAAACTCCCCGCCGCGAGCCAGGGTCGCGTAGGCGTTCACGACATCCAGCAACCGCGCCTCCGCGCCGCCCACCGCCAGCCCGGCCCCGGCGCGCCTCGCCGCATCGCCCCTGAACCTCACACCCGCCGCCGCCATGAAGCCCTCACAACGTCGCGGTCCCAGCGCCTCCGCCACGTGAACCGCCGGCACGTTCAACGACAACCTCAACGCCTCATCAACTCGGACCGGCCCGCGGTAGACACGGTCGAAGTTGCGCGGATTCCAGTCCGCCGAGTCGATCACGACATCATAGACGGTCGAATCCGGCGCCAGCCTTCCCGCCTCGAACGCCGCTCCATAGACGAACGGCTTGAGCGCCGATCCCGGCGACCTCCAGGCCAGGGCTCCATTCACCTGCCCGCCCGCGGGATCATTGAATTCGAGCGAACCCAGCATCGCCTCCACCCCGGCGCCCTGGACTTCGATCGCCACGACGGCGATCTGCGTCCCCTCCGGCAACCCTTCCGCATGCGCGCGCGCCAGGCGTCCGACATCCGCCTGCAGCCGCGAATCCAGCGTCGTCATCCCGCCCCTCGGCCGTCGTTGCAGCGCCAACGCCGTGAAGTGCCCCGGCGTCCCGGTCAGCGACAAGGCCGGATCATCGTCGCCCGAAACGATCTTCACCGGCTGCGACTCCGCTTCCCGCCGCAATGCCCCGGTGATGGCGCCGGTTTCCTCCATCCGCCGCAGCACGACCCGTCGCCGCGCCATGGCCCGCTTGAGGAATCGATCCGGCCGCAGGCGTTCCGGCGACTGCTGCAGCCCCGCCAACAAGGCCGCCTCGCCCAGCGACAACTCCGCCGCCCCGCGCCCGAACCAACGCCGCGCCGCCGCCTCGACGCCACGCAGGTTCCCTCCGTAGGGGGCGACATTCAGGTAGCGTTCCAGGATCTCGTCCTTGTTCAGCAACCGCTCCAACTGCAACGCGCGGAAAGACTCGATCGCCTTCGCGGCATAGGTTCGGTCGCGGTCGTCCATCATGCGGCACAACTGCATCGTCAGCGTGCTCGCGCCCGACACGCGCCGCCCGGCCAGCGCGTTATCCCGGACCGCCCGACACACCGCGATGAAATCGACGCCGCAATGCCTGCGAAAACGCTCGTCCTCCACGGCGATAGTCGCCTTCGCCAGCCACGGCGACATCCGGTCCAACTCCACAGGAAACCGCCATTGGCCGTCGGCCGCTACGCCGCGAAAAATTGGTGTTCCGGCCGAATCGCACACAATCGGGCTTCGCCCCCACTGTTCCAATCGCTCCAACGGAAACGGATTCCGCTGCCAAGCAACGCCGAATGCGATCGCTCCGAGGACGAAGGCCAGAGCTGCAGGAGCGAAGGCGATCTTCACCCAACGCCGCAGGCGCGGAGCGCGGCTGTGTCCCGTCTTCGGGACCAGCCGCAGCAACCACCGAATGACGAACGTCCTGCCACGCGCCTGGCCGCAGTCACTCCCGACGTTGCTGCGGCTGGTCTCCGACACAGCCGCGCTCCGTTGTCCGGGAGCCGCTTCGGACTTCAGCCTCTCCCACCTCACCTCGCCACCTCCACTCGGCCCGCGCCGTGGACCGAGGCCAGTTCCGCGTCGTACATGCTCGACGCCTGGATGGGAGGCAGCGCGAAGCTGCCCGGCGAAACCACGCGCAAGGCGTAACGATACTCGCGGGCGTCCGGCCCGGCGGAGACGAACAACAACGCGCGGTCGTCGAGGAACTCCGCGCGCGGCGGCAGCGCGCCGCGCGAACGATCCTCCCGCCCGCCCGGTGTCAGCCGCGGATTCTCGATCTCCAATCCGCCCGGCAGCGCGTCCACGATCGCCAGGTTGTCCACCGCCCGGCCACGCGAACGCACGGTCACGTTGACGTGGATCAGATCGCCGACCTTGAGTTTTACCGGCGCAAACGCGTCGATCGGAGCCGCGTTCGACCCTTCCTTCGACGCGTCATCCCGGCGCCCCGCGAGCGTCTCGCCCCAGAGTCGTTCTCCGGTCTCCGTCAGCCATTCGCGCCGGACCTCCAACCCCTGGTCAAGCTCCTTGGTCTCCTCCGCCTTGAGCAACCCCTCCGTCGTCACCGAGACGAACACCCGCCCCTCTCCTTTTGTGAAAATGCGCAACGGCCCGCCGCCCCATTCGAATTCATGGACCAACGGAGCTCCGCTGCTGAACGCCACGTCGCGCGCGCCCCCGCCAAAGACCGTGCCCGTGAAGTCCGCCGGCTTTCCGGCAAAAGTCAGTTGATGCCGGACCAGCGCCGCCAGGGCCGCAGCGTTGTCGAGGGTGCTGCCCCAAACGCCGTTCACGCGCGCCCGGTCGATCCGCTTGGACAACCCCGCGACCCACTCGTGTTTCGGGTTCAACCGCAGCAGAACCTCCAGCAACGCCGCGTCCTGCGCGATGTCCGAGGTCAACCGCCCCGAAGAAGTGCGCTCCGCCGGCAGGTCGATTGTATCCTCCGGCAGCGCCCGCAAAGCCAGGTCGCGGCGTCCGACAGCCAGCCAGGCTCCCGCCAGATGCGCGCGCCCGCCTCGATCCAGTCGGTCGGGCCGGTCGCCCAAGGCCGCCATGCGCCCGACTTCCGGTCGCCCCAGCAGCGCAAGGTCGTGGCAGATCCGCGCCTGAAGGTCAGGCTCCGGCGAGCGATGATAGAGCTGCCGGCGCAGATACTCCCGCGAGGCATCCAGCATCGTGTCATCGAAGGCAACCCCCTTTTCGCTCGCCGCCAGAAGGAACTCCGTCGCGTAGAGCGTCCCCCACAGATGCGGTTCGACATCTCCGGGCCAATAACCGAAACCGCCCTCGGGCGTCTGCATCTGCCGCAGCCGCTCCACGCCGGCCCGGAGAAAATCCCCCGCCCTCTCCCCGCGCGCGCCTTCCAGCAGTTCAGGCGCGTGCAGCAGCGTGAACAGCCGGCTCGTTGTCTGTTCGAGACAGCCATACGGATAATGAATGAGGCGGTCCACGACCGTACGCAAATCCGTCAACGGACTTGAGCCCACCGTGACCACCGCTCGCGTCCCCAGCGGCAGGAACTTCTCCGGCCGTCCGATGCTCAACTCCCCGCCCGCCTCGACCGAAAAGCTCCGCGCCTCAAAGCCCAGCGTCGCCGCCGGTCGCACCGCCAAGGTCTCGCGCGCCTCGGCCCGCTCATCGCCCGCCGTCGCCGTGAAGAAGATCTCCGCCGCCCCGAGATTCGCGGCCTTCGCCTGGAGCCAGATTGTCTCCATCGCGCCGGCGTTCAGTCGCGCCGAAGGAGGCTCAGCTTCAGAGAGTTCCAGCGGCCCGTCGATCCTGACATCCAGCGCCACGTCGAGGGTGCGGTCCGTGGTGTTGAACAGCTTCACCGGGATTTCAAACCGGTCGGCCGGCGCGGCAAAGCGCGGCAGCGAGGGCTCGATCAGCAGGGGCGTGGCCAGGGTCAGCGCACGTTCCGTTGCGCCGTAGCTGTCTTCTGAGACCGCGACCGCCATCAGCCGAAGCTCGCCCGTGATGTCCGGCAGGTTCAGCTCGAAGGCGGCCGTCCCGTCCTCACGAAGCGGAACCGCGTCCCGCCAGACGACGGCCGGGGGCTGGCGATTGTCCTTCACCGGCGACACGCGCATCCGCATCGCCAGGCCCGCCCCGGCGCCGATCCGTTCCACATCGGCCGCGCGACGATGATCCGGCAGCAACGACGCGTAGGTGTCGCCGCTCATCACCGCCATCCCGCGATCGGCAAAGAAATGTCCGAAGGGATCGGGCGTCTCAAAACCGCTGACCTGGAGGATGCCCTCATCGACCGCCCAAAGGTGAACCATCCCGGCCCGCCCGGGTTTCCAGTCCGCCAACGCCACGGTCACCGGCGTCGTTTCCCCCGGCCGCGCGCGCTCAGGGGCGCGAATCTCCAGTTCCAACCACTGCACGTCGTGATCGATCCGCAGCCGGGCAATCCCCTTGGCCCGCGAGGGTTTCCAATCCGCCGCCGCGTCCACCGCCCGCACCACCGTCGCCGTCACAAACGCGCTTCCCCGGATCGTTTTGGAAACGGGAAGTTTCACGACATTGGTTCCCGCCGTGAAATCCCGGGACTCCAGATGAACGACCTCGTCCGTCTCCACGGCCACCAGGCCGCGTCCTGCAATCGGGCTGCGCACGAAGAGCGTCGCCTCCGCGCCCGGCCGATACGATTCGCGATCCAGCGCCAAATCGAGCCGGATCGGACTGCCCTCGCCAAACGCATCCTCCTCAGCCTCGTTAGGCGCGGAAGAAGAGCTGGCCATCGGTCGCTTCGGACCTACCGCGATCGCATCCGTCGCGAGGAACGCAATCCGCGTGATCGAACCGGATTCCAGGTCCGTTGCGGCCAGCCAGTGTTCACCCGGGACCTCCGGGCGCACGCCGACATTCGTCACGCCGCTGCCGAGCGCCGCCGTCCATTCCTTCACCGGGTAACGCTCCTCAGACTTGCGCCAGACGCGGCGGCCTTCGATCTCGCGCAAAGTCCAGTCGCGCACGACCCTTTCGAGAACGAACCTCACCTCCGCGCCCCCGACGGATGCGTCCGATCCGTCCACCACGACCAGGCCGAAATCGCTCGTCGCGCCCGGCTTCACCATTCCGGCGGGGGGCCTGATTCCCACATGCCGGTTCGCCGTGTCCCACACAATCTCCACGGGCGCCGTCGTGGAGCGCCCGCCCGTTTCCGTGACGGTCGCGCGCAACGAACCGGCCCAGATTCCCGGCGTCCCGAAAGGTTTGCGCTCCGCAAGATCGAACCGCGCCTTCCCTTCCCCGTCCAAGCGACCCGCCAATGGCTCCATGGTTTGCGGAACAAGGTCGTCGCCGCCAAATTCGAATCCAGGAAAGGCGGCGCTCTTGAACGGCCGATGCGCAAACGCACCTCCCAGCTTCACCGCCAGCCCTGCCGCCGGCCGTCCGAAGAGGTAACGCGCCGAAACCGCGACTGCCGGCGCCGCCTCGCCCGCTTCCGCCTCTGCCGCGACCTCAATCCGCGCCGGCACAAACATCTCCGCCGAGACGCTGGTCGAGCCCAGCGTTTCCTCATCACCGGGGAGTCCGACCTTGAACCGATACCGGCCGGTTCGGCCGCCCTCCCAGATCTTGTACTCCACCTGAAAGACGCCCTGAGCGTCCGGCTTCGGCGTGGCGATCAGGGTGTCGATCTTCTTCCCGTCCGGCCGAATGACGGCGACTTCCAGGGGAAACGGTTCGGGAACGCCGCCGTCCGCCTCGCGCACGATGCCGGTCAGATGCACGACATCCCCCGGGCGGCAGATACCACGCTCCGGGTAGACGAACACATCGTAGTTCGCGGGAATCTCCCGGCCGGCGAGATCGGCGTCGGGAAACATCCAGTCCTCGCGATCCAACTGCCGCCAGCTCAGGTCGGAGCCACGACTCGCGTGGATCAACCACGGTCGGCCGTCGGGATGATTTTCCGGCGTCGCGAGGCAGGCGATTCCCCGCTCGTCCGTGACCGCCGTCGCCAAGGTCTGGTTCGCCGCGGACATCGCCGCCACCTCGGCTCCCTCGACCGGCAGGCCGGTTGAAAGGGACGTCACCCAGACCGCCACGCCGTCGCGATGCCGCTTGGTGGTCAACGCCAGATCGGTCACCGCAATGACTGCCGTGGACTCCGGCCAATGCCGACCCGCGACATAGGCGTCGATCCGATACGCCCCGACCGGCTCCTTGAGCAGCGCCCGCAGATCCAAGGCCGCCGTCCGCGCCTCGTTCGGCTCGCCGGTCAGGGCGTAGTTCTTCCGGACCAGGACCACTTTTCCAAACCGCGCCATCCGATCGCGCCCGTGCCAACGCTCGTCGCCACCGAAGAAATGAACCAGGTTGTTGTCGTAGATCCGTGTCGCCGCCAACTCGACGGCCTTCAGGTTCGCGAAGTTGACATCCAGCAGGAGATTCCCTTCGCGCCCCAGCACGCCGAGGGGCCGAGGAAAGCGGATCTTGCTGGGCCGGTCCTTCACCTCGAAATGGAACTTCTCCCCCGCTGCCACGGTCTGACCGTCGTCCGCGAGGACATCCGAAGCCAGGGTCACCGAGTAGTCGCGGCCCGGCTTGAAGGCCCCCGTGACCGTGATCGCATCCCCGGAGACGCTCACCGCCGCGTCCGGCAGCTCCGGCAGAAGCTCCAACCTCGGCGTCGGTTGCGAGCGATCCAGCATCCGGCTGAAGCGCAGGCGCACGGTGTTGATTCTCTCCAAACCCGGATAAACCGCCCAGCAGGGTTGTGTATGAAAGAAGCCTTTCAGCCCGATCGGGATCTCCCGCGCCTCCCCCAACCCCAAGGTTCCGTCCCGCCCCGTCAACGCCCCCGACAACCTCGCGACCAGCCGACGCGACTTCGGAATCTCCACCCGCGCCCGGATCAAGTCGTCCGGCGCCATGCTCAGCGGCTTCCAGTCCAGTTGCGCGTTCGAACCCTCCTCGACGAAGCTCGCCTGCTCGGCGAAGACCTGTGGATCGACCGGCTGGTTGAACCTGAACTCGATCTCAGCGCCTTCCTCGTCCTGCTTCCCCTGCCGCCATTGCACGAGCGCCAGGCGTCGCGTGCTGAATTCAAACTCCCGGCCGCCATCAACGGCCAGCCCCGTCTTTTCCCGGAATTGCGATGACACTTCGAGCGTGAAGCGGCTCCCGGCCGGCAGTGGTCGCGCCAGGACAAACTCCAACTCGTTCCGCTGGGCCCAACGCCAACGCCCATCCACAATCGGCACGATTTCGACCGGCTCCCAGTCCAGCCACCCGCCCACCTCTTCCTCAGCCGCTACCGGCGCGTCGAAGGTCAACGCGATCCGCGAGGCAGCGTCGGGGAGATTGCGTCCGCCCTCCCGGTGGTTCGGAGTCACCTCCACGATCCGCACGGCGTCGTCCGTGGGTGGTGGGGATCCGTCGGATCGGACAGATCGGACCAATCCGTCCGGTCCTTCTGCCGTCCCACGCCCCGCCTTGAGCCAGATCGCCGTAAGGCCGATGATGTTAACCGCGAGCAGTGTCGCGCCGAAAATCCAGAAGTCGCGTCGTTTCAATCAGGGAAGAAGGGGTTGAGGATTGCGGTTCGCCATGGCCATCGCACAGCTTTGACGGGAAACGCGACTCACCGACTCCCATGTTGCGTGCGGCGATCTGCAATTAGAGCTGTGTAAGAACCAGTCGTGACCACAAAAAGGCACAAGAAACACAAAGACAGTCTTCTTCTTGTGTCTTTTTGCGCTTCTTTGTGGCTACAGCGAAAATGAATCGGCTCTGGCTGTCGGCCATCTGCAGCCAACTTCCTCCACTTCGTTTTTTCGGACAGAATAATTGGGACAGGATCATTTTTCCGAACCCATGATCCTGTCCTCAATGATCCTGTTTAAAACGAAGGCGTTGGGACGGGATCTGCCATCTGCTTTCTCGTCCTCCTCCTCGTCCTCGTCCTCGACTCCGGATTTCGAGGACGAGTGGGAGGACGAGGACGAGCCGCCGATTGCCGGTCGCGCGACATGCAACACGCTCACTCCACCTCCCCATGCAGAAACCACCGCCGCCGCCGGAGGTCCTGATAGACCCACAGCCAACGGCCACTGCGCGTGCGGGCGTAGTAGTAGACGCGGGTTGTCTCCCGCATCCACCAGCCTCCGGAGACGATATGCGGGCCGTGCGTCTCCTCGACCGGACCGTCCGCCAGATCGCCCAGCAGCCAGCCGTCCGGCTCATGCCGCGCGCGCGACGGCAGCCCCACGGGCGGCAGAAGGATCCGCCTCGCCAAGGGGCGTTTCGCCGGCTCCACCTCCACCGGGCGGGGGCGCGACAACTCCTTCAACGAAACCAGGGCGAACTGAGCCTCAGGCAAGTGCCCCTCGGTGAGTCGGGCATGGAGGACCGCGTCATTGCCCAATTCCGCGCGAATTCTCGCCAGGGCCCGTTGCACGGCAGCCAGATCGCGCTTCGGTTTTTCACGGAACAATTCCAACTGCCGCTGCGACGCAGATACACCCCGGGCCCGCAGCCGCAGTTCGACTGCCCCGGCCGAAAGCGAGATCGATTCAAAGCGCAGCCGTAGCAGATGCAGCAACTGCCCGCCCTCCAAGGTGGGATTGGCCGGCTCCAGCGTCTCCTCCCGCCGCTCCTTGTCGTCGAGCGTCAGCCAGACACGCAGGCCGGCCAGGGCTTCGCGGCGTTCCGCCAGCGACTCCAGCATCGACAACAGCAGCGGCTCCGCCAGCGTCAGCAGCCGCTCGTGATTTGTCTCGGCGTAATCGAGCACGGTCTTGCGCTCCACCGGCTCCCGCAGGTCCGCCGGCTTGAGCGGCGTCCAATCGCGGTTGCCCGCCAGCCGGTGCAGTTCGTGCGCCGCCGCGCCGAACCGCTTGCGCACGCTTTCAGCCGGAAGCGCGAGGAAACCACCGGAGGTCCGCACCCCCAGCTTGGCCAAAGCGTCGCGCAACTGCCGTTCGATTCCCAGCCGATCCAGGGGAACCGACTTCAGGCAGGCCTCCTCCTCCCCTTGGTCCGCAAAAACAATGTTCCGGCCGTTGCGTCGCGAAACCGCCGCCGCGTAGGTCCCATATTTGGAGAAGCCCACCGCGACCACGGAACGAAATCCCACCCGCCGCAGATCGATCTGAATGCCGTTCGCCCATTCCTCCAAAGAGGGATAAAGCCGGCCCAGGCCCGAGGCGTTGAGCCAGAAGATGTTCGGCTCCCGGTCCGAGGGTTCGATCTGCGGACTGTGCCGCGTGAGTCGCCGCGTCACCCGCCCGACCTCCGACCGGATCATCGCCTCCGTCACAACGCCCGCCCGCAGTTCATGCGCCAAGGCCAGCCCGGCCGCGTAGCGCATGCCAGGCAGGATGCGAAAGGCCCGCGCCCGTTCGTTCACCCATTGGATGACGCCCTGGGGCTTGTCGCGATCCACCACGGCCGCCGGATGCCCGCGCCAATCAGGATGCGCGCGCAGCAGGATCTGCAGCGGCAGGGCCGGGAGATCAACACAGGCCATCCGGTCCACGACCAACCTCCGTGTGTCGCCAAAGTCGGCCGTGCAACTTGTCCTTCACCGCCCGAATCTCGCATAGGAAACGGTCGAATCCCGCGCGCTCCCGATGCGCCTCCCCGCGCAACGACACCAGCGACCCCAGGTTGGCGATGCGCTCCCCGGCGCGGGTGACACAGACCAGCGCCGTGTGATGCTTCTTGGCCAGGCCCGCCAGGCGCGTCTGCATCGGGAAGGTCAGGCGGGCCGCGTCGCCCAGATCGATGACCATCACGCCGAAACCTCCTGAACGGAGCATCGTGTCGGCCATCCGCGCCGCCTTGGCAACCTCCGTCACACGGACAATCGGCAGGGCCTTGAGATCGATGCCCCGGGCGGCGAAGTCCGGCGGAAAAAACAACGAGGGGCGGACGGAGATCCAGGCAACCGGCTCGTTGCGCCATTGCGCCTCCAGGATCAACGATGCGCAGATCGTCAGCGCGCAGGTGTCGGCCGGGCTGGAGACCTCCACGAAGCGACCAGCCAGGACGTCGAGCTTCCACCCCGCGTCGACCTCCTCCCGTTCCATGCGGCTGGCGGAGACAACGCCAGGAATACGGCCAAGGCTCTTGCGGCCGGCTTTCCCCTGAACCTCGTAGCCGCCTCCGCAAGGAGGTGGCAGAACCTTCTGCTCAACTTCCGATCCGCCAGGGTTTGAGAACGAACCAGGCTTGGGTTGTCGTCCACGTTGCTGCGGCTGGTCCCGTAGTTGCGCATGGGCGTCAATCCAAGGCGGAATCGCCCTCACCCTTGATCCCTCTCCCCCCGGGAGAGGGATATCTTTGAGGGCCTCCGATGTCACTTTGTCGCTGGAGGATTCCGAAAGCCCCCGGTTCTTCTCCCTCTCCCGGGGGAGAGGGTCGGGGTGAGGGCGGGAAAGCCTGTCCAATTCCCGCCCCGCTTCAGGCGCGCAGTGCGCGGACACCTGATCAGGGGAAGCCTCTCCCGCTTCCGCGCCGGCGGAACCAAATTCCAGCTCCAAAAACCGGTCGTCGCCATGACGGCCCTTGGAATCTGAAACTTGGCCACGCCGGCGCGAAAGCGGGGCGCGAACCTCCTTGTCCCCGGTCATTCCCGCAACTCCCAGTCGGTTGCGGATACGGGGTTCTGTTCGACCTTCGCTGAAGCCCCCGCCTGCCCCGCCCCGGAGTTCGTGTTCAAGGGCTCCGGGAGGAAGCTCCACAAGACGAGCGCAAAGCACCACAGCAGCAGCATGTCCCAGATGCGGAAAGGCTCACGGGCAGCGGCGGTGGGTTGCGGCTGCTGGGGGAGATTTTGGGTTTGGGAGGAAGGTGAGGCAACGGGCAAGTCCGGGCGGACCCACCCCGATTTCAATCCGCTCTCGCTTGCGCGGCGGATTGAAATATCCCCTCCTTGGAGGGGACCTGTCCTGCGACATGCTCCAAACGCTGGTCCCCTCCGGGGAGGGGATATTTTGCTCTCCCGCGACTTGTCGCGTCGTAGCGCAACGAAGTCGGAAGCTAAATAGGAGAGCGAAATCGGGGTGGGTTCGCAGGGACTTGCCTGTGGCTTCATAAGCGTCTTCATAATCTCAAAATCTCCCCGGCTCCAAGGCGCGCCGGACTTCAATCACCTTGCCCAGAATCGAGCATTCCTCCGGTTCGGGAATGATCGGCTCAAAATCCTGATTCTCCGGATGCAGCTCGATCCGGCCGTTTTGCAGGCGCAACGTCTTTACCGTCGCCTCATCCCCCACCAGGGCCACCACGATCTCGCCGGATTCGGCGGTCGGCTGCTGGCGCACGATCACGACGTCATCCGGCAGGATGCCCGCCTCGATCATGCTCTCGCCCCGCACCCGGAGCGCGAAGAGATCCTCGTGGGATCTCGATTGCGCGGGAATGTGGCCCTCCAGATCCTCGACCGCCGTGGTCAACATGCCGGCCTGCACCCGCCCCAGCACGGGGATCAAGGCGGGGATGGGACCGCGCAGTTCCCCGCCGGGCAGGCAATACCCGCGCGCCGCCCCCGCCCGCTTGGCCAACCGCCCCTCGGCGACCAGCTTCTCCAGGTGCTCGCGGGCGGTCTGCACCGCGCTGAACCCGAACTCCCGCTGCACCTCCCGCACCGTCGGCGCCAACCCCGCCTCCAGCCGCTCGCGCACGAACCGATACACGCGCTCGCGGGTCTCACCGGGTCTGGTTTTCGCTGACATGTGAAAACCAATACCAGACATTTGTCTGGTATCAAGAAAAAGATTCGAAATCTTTCAAACAACCACGGAATACACAGAAAACACGGAAAAGAATCCCCTTACCGGATCTCCCTTCGCTCAAACTCCTTGGTGACCTCGATGGTCTTTCCTTCGTAACGAACCTCCAGAACGACAAATCCAGCCTCCGCGTCTTCCGCGGGTTTTCGGTAGGAAACCTCCACGCCGGGCAAGAAGTGATCCAAGGGATTCGAATCGGTGTCCCCCTCATCCGCAAGAGCTTCCAACGACTCTGGAAACTGCCCCTCTTCCTCCACATACCGCTTCAAGGCCCCGGTGACAAAGTGGACGGCGCTGATGGTTTTCGTAAATCGCGCTTCCGACCGGGCATGCCCGACGAACAAGGCAACCAAAACTGAAATCCCCAGCGTGGCAACGCCGACGATCAGAACCAGCATTCGCCTGCGCGCTCCAATTGAACTTGGTTGGGGCATTCTCACCCGCCCGCGAACACCGGCTTGAACCCGGCCTCGATCAGGACCTGTTTCACCTGTTCGCGCTTGTCCCCCTGGATCTCGATGTTGCCGCCCTTGAGCGCGCCGCCGACGCCGCAGGTCTTCTGCATCTTCTTGAGCAGCTCCTTCTTCTCCCCCGCCTCGATCGGCGGGAAATTCGTCACGACCGTCACCGCCTTGCCGCCACGGTGCGCGGTCTGGCGGATGATGTCCACGCGGCCGCGGTTCGTGTTCTTCTGACCGCGCTTGGAAGTCTTCTCCGGTTGGGCTGGCGATGCAGCGGCCGGTTCCGCCGGGCCATCCGGCAGGCCGCCGAGGCCGTCCAGCGCGCCAAAGGGATTCTGCGTCAGGCTCGCGCCCCCGTCCGTCGATATGCGTTCTTTTTTGCGACTCATGTTGACCGCCGAGGTTTTAACCGCGGATGTCACGGATTTCACGGATGAAAAAGAGGGCCGTGAAGTTTCGAAGTTTCAGAAAAAGAATCCGTGTCATCCGTGACATCCGCGGTCAAAACCCGCCGCGTCTACCAGTCTGTGGGCTGGTAGTCCTTCAGGAATTTGCCCCAGACGTGGTGGCCGGTGTTGATGCCGTCGATGATGGGATCGACGATCCGGGCCGCGCCGTCGACGATGTCCAATGGCGGGTGGAAGCGGTGCTCCTCGCGCTTCATCTCGGTGATGTGGGCGGGGTCCTCGTCGGTCACCCAGCCGGTGTCCACGCTGTTCATGTGGATTCCGTCGGCGTGATATTCAGCGGCCGAGGTGCGGGTCATCATGTTGAGCGCGGCCTTGGCCATGTTCGTGTGCGGGTGGCGCGTGGTCTTGAACTTCCGGTAGAACTGCCCCTCGACGGCCGAGACGTTCACGATGTGCCGGTCCCGCTCCGGCCCGCGCATGAGCAGTTCCTTCAGCCGCGCGTTCAGGACGAACGGCGCCACCGCGTTGATCAACTGCGTCTCCAGCAGTTCCACCGAGGAGACCTCGGCCAGCATCAGGCGCCAGGAATTCCGGTCGCGCAGGTCCACCTGCTGCAGGTCCTGGTCCAGCTTCCCTTGGGGGAACAAGGCCTGCTGCGCCTCCCGCTCCTCGGGCAGCAGCTTCGCCTGCGAAAGCTCCGCGGCGCGCGTGAGTCCGGCGACCGTGGCGTCCTGTCCGGCGACCAGGGCCGCCTCCCCTTCCGGCAGCATGTGATAGCCGCGCAGCCCCTCATAGGCGCCGAGCAGCTTTTGC
Source organism: Verrucomicrobiales bacterium (assembly GCA_038126235.1). Taxonomy (GTDB): domain Bacteria; phylum Verrucomicrobiota; class Verrucomicrobiia; order Limisphaerales; family JAYPEY01; genus JAYPEY01. The sequence continues at coordinate 65,141 of JAYPFK010000022.1, read as the reverse complement.
GCGGGCTCCGGCAGGGATTCCACCGAGGCGCGCTCCAGCTCCATCATGTGCTCATAAAAATCCGGCGGCCGGCGCACGGTCTGGCAGGCGTTGCTGATGATGAAGTCCAGCCGCTCGCGCGTCTCCAACAGGTGCTGACAGAAGGCCTCCACGCTCGGCGTGTGCCGCAGATCCAGGCCGAAGATCTCCAGGCGGTCTTGCCATTCCGCGAAATCCTCCTCCTTCGCGTAACGGTCCGCCGCGTCGCGGGGAAAACGCGTGGTCACGATCAACTGCGCCCCGGCGCGCAGCAGCTTGATCCCGGCCTGGTAGCCGATCTTCACCCGCCCGCCGGTCAACAACGCCACGCGCCCGCGCAAGTCCGCCGTCTCGGTGCGTTTGCGAAAGTTGAACTCCGCGCACTCGGGGCAGAGCTGGTCGTAGAAGTGATGAATCCGGTTGTAGTCCTGCTTGCAGACGTAGCAGTTCTGCGGCTCGACCACCTCGCGGAAATCCGGATCGTCCGCCACCTCGACCTGCTCCGGGTCCTTCGGCGGGTAGACGTTCGGCGACATGTAGACCGGCTTGCGCCGCAGGGAGCGGATGCCGGTCTCGTTCAGCTCCGCCTGGTCCCGCTTGATCTTGCGATGCCGGTTCTGCCGCTTCTTGGCCTTGAGCAGCTTGCGGCGTTCGGAGACATCCGGGGCGTAGACCTCGCCGGCGGCCTTCATCAGGCGCGCGCGCTCCTCCTCGCTCAGCCCCAGCAACTGGGTGCGATCCTCGACCAGCGACTCCAGCGCCGCCAGGGCCTCACGAAGGCGGGCGGCGCCGGTTTCCGCGGGCGCAATGGTTGGTTCGGTTTCAGACACGCGCGGGAGAATAGCGGCGACGTCAAGGAGCTGCAAATCACCCCTGCCCCGACAACTGCCGGACCTGGTCGCCGGTGATCATGGCGTCGCGCATCTGGCCGGCGAGGTCGGACATGTGGCCGGGCGAATGCGGGATGAGGATCGTGCTCGCCTTGGAGTGGGCGCCGATGTCCCGCAGCGTGTCGAAATACTGTGTCATGAGGATCAGGTTCATCACGTCCTGGGCGGTCGCGCCACCGACGGTCTTCTGAAACTCGCCCACCGATTCCCGCAGCCCCTCGACGATCGCCCGCCGCTGGTCCGCGATGCCCTTGCCGGAAAGCGCCTTGCTCTCAGCCTCCGCCTCGGCCGCCTTGACCTGGAGGATCTTCTCCGCCTCGCCTCGTTCGGTCGACGCCACTCGGAGACGGGTCGCCGCGTTGATCTCATTCATGGCCTCCTTGACCTTCGGATCGGGATCAATATCGGTCACCAGCGCCTTGACGATGCCGTAGCCGAAATCGTCCATGACCTCGGACAACTCCTCCTTCACCACGTCGGCGATCTCGTCCTTCTTCTCGAAGACGTCGTCGAGCTTGATGCGCGGCACGCGGGCGCGCACGACATCGAACACGAAGGATTTGACCTGCATCTCCGGGTTTTCCAGCTTGTAGAAGGCCTCGTAGATCTTCTCCTTCAGGACGTAATACTGCACCGAGACCATGACCTGGACGAAGACGTTGTCCTCGGTCTTGGTCTCGACCTCGACGTCGAGCTGGCGCACCCGCAGGTTGACCTTGCCGACGACGTCCTCGATCAGGGGCAGGCGGAAGTTGAGGCCGGCGCCGGCGGCGCGGGCGAACTTCCCGAGGCGTTGCACGATGGCGGCGGTCTGTTGCTCTACAGTGTAGGGGATCATGGTTCGTGGCTCCTTTCTCTGGGGTTCCGGGTTGGTGTCGGTTGGGAAAGCGGGCGTCGATTGCCCCGCGAACTGTGGGACAGTGTAGCCGAATCGGAGGCGCCGCCGGACTACAATCGGGCCAAGGGATTCTTGCGGGCGATGGTGGGGCGAGGCTCCCACCGACCTGTCGCGGCGCAGCAAAGACGGAGTCGGACGGTTTTCGTTTCGCGGGCTGAAGGCCCGATGAAAGGGCCCAATCACTGCTCAACGGCGGACATGCCCGCACTCCACGCTCGTTGCCTCAATCATCAAGAAACCGCTCGCGCACCAACGCTTCAAAGACGGCGAAACGCTCGCGCTGTTCCTTCCGAATTTCCGGCTCTGCCACGGCTCCCATGGCCTCATGAACCCGCTCCGCCAACGTTCCCCCGCCCTCTTCCTCTCCGACCGCTTCAACCAACTCCCCCAAACGCCGCGCCAGGGATCTGGTTTCCTCGATCACGCCCCGCGCCTCCGCCAGACTCACGCGTCCCGCAAGCGCGTCCTTGAGCAGGCGGCACTCAAAGGTCCGGCAGGTCTCCGGCCGATGCGGGTAGATCGAACAACGCGTCCCGCGCAACGCGGCGCAGGGCAAGGGCAGCAGGCAGAGGTCGCGCCCTTCGTCGTCGCCCTCCTCCACCTCCAGGCCCAGAGCCTCCATGCGATCCGCCTCGCGCCGCCCGGCAAGCTCCACATCGGCCAGCAACGAACCGTCGCAGCAGAGGCCACAGTTCGCGCAGAGGGCGTCGGTGATGGGGCCGGAAGGTGAAGACGAATCAAATCTCATATGCAGGCAAGCCGGAGACTGCGGGATTTCGGCCCAACGGGCCAGCTCCATGCCAGCCCGGGCCAACGGCCCGGGTTTGAAAGCCAAACCAAATCGAGCCCCAACGGGGCGGCCCGAAATCATCGGAAGCCGCCTTTGGGGCCGCCCCGTTGGGGCTCCGGCTTCATTGACACGATTTCCCAGGGCGTTGCCCTGGGCTGACATGGAGCCGGCCCGTTGGGCCTCGGTTTTCGCCGATCCGGTCCTCGTTGTCTTCCAAGATCAGAATCAGGCGTCTCTCCGGCCAACCTCACTTCACCACCAACTCACCCTTCATCAGGACCCAGTGGCCGGGGAAGGTGCATAGGTAGGGATAGATGCCCGGTTTCTCCGGGGCCTTGAAACGCAGCGTCTCGGCGGATTCGGGCTGCAGCATCTTCGTGAAGTGCAGGATCTTGTTGCTTTCGGGAATGAAGTCCTTCTTCAACGCCGCTGGGTCTTTGGCCATCTCGTTGGCCGCGAGCGCGATCTCCAGCATCGCTCCCGGCTGGACGATGACGAAGTTGTGGGGCGTGGCGTCGGGGTTCACGAACTCGATCTTCACGGGTTGGCCCGCCTTCACCTCGATCCGAGTGACCGTGTAAAGCATGCGCTCCTTCACGGTCTCGATCTTCACGAACTTCAGGTCCTTCTGGCTGTCAAAGTTCGCGTCCTGCGCGCTGATGATCTTCTGCGGCTTGAGCTTCTGCGCCTTGTCGAAATCGACGTAGAACTTCGCCAGTTCGGGATGTTCGCGATTGAAGACTTCGTTGCCATCCCAGAGCGGCTTGAGCTGGTGCGAACCCAGGGCCGTGCGAATGGCGTAGGCAAGATGCCCGCCGGTAGGATGTTTGATCGTGTCCAGCAGGGCGACCAGCGCGGGCTTTCCGCCGATATAGGAAGCGGCGATGGCGGCCTCCATGCGAACGATGGGATTGGCGTCGTTGGCGCGGGCGCGCAGCAAGGCTCCGACATCCGGAAATCCCTTGTGCCAGTAGCGCAACTGCTGCGTGGCGGCCGCGCGCGCCTGGACGTGCTCGCAGTCGAGCAGTTCGCGCAGCAACGGCAGGTTGGTCCGGTCGATGTTGCGATAGGCCCAGACCGCCTCGATCTGGTGGTGTCGATGCCGCGGATCGGCCGGATCGAGGTTCTTCACGAAGCGATCGATGGCCGCCTTCATCTTGTCGGCGTCGCGAGCGCGCAGTTCACGCTTGGCCCAGTAACGATAGCGGTATTCCGGCCGTTTCAGGATCGCGACCAGCTCGTCGTCCGACACGCCATGGATCTTGGGCGGGTCCTGCGGTTTCACGCCCTTCGGCATGATTCGCCAGATGCGGCCGGAAGTCTTGTCCCGCCGCGGGTCGCGCAGCGAATACTGCATGTGCCCCTTCACCGGATTGTACCAGTCGCAGACATACATCGCCCCGCGCGGCCCGAAGCGCATGTCGACCGGAATGAAGCTGAGGTTCGACGAGAAGATGATGTCGCTGACGTATTTCTCGTCGTAGCCGAACTCCGTGCGGTTCCACTTGTGAAATTCGATGCGGTTGGTCGGCTTGTAGCGCGCCTTCATGAAACCGCCGCGCATCTCCTCGGGCCAGTTCGGGAAGTCGATGAACTCATGTCCACAGGTGCCGGAATAGGCCTTCAACCCCGCCGGCTTCGGATGCTGTTCCGGGTAGACCGGATCCTGCGCGTGAAAGGCCGCCGCGTAGATCGGATGGCTGGCGACGTGCTGGCCCCAGTCGTCGAAGGTCACGCCCCAGGGGTTGGTGCTGTGGTAGCTGCCGAAGCTGGTCAGGCGATGATGACGCGGCTGAAAGCGGAACCAGCCGCTGTTCTGCTGGCGACGCGGACCGTAGGGCGTCTCGACCTGCGAGTGGTGGAAGATCGACTCGCGGAAGATCAGGTCCCCGTCGGGCGTCCAGGCGAAATCGTGCAGGGCGTGGTGCGAATCCTCGCAGCCAAAGCCGGTCAGGACCTTCTCCTTGAAGTCCGCCTTGCCGTCGCCGTCGGTGTCCTTGATGAAGGCCATGTGGGGCTCCTCGGAGACGTAGATCCCGCCGTCGCCGAACTCGAAGGACAACGGCACGTAGAGATTGTCCGCGAAGACGGTGGACTTGTCGGCGCGGCCATCGCCGTCCGTGTCCTCCAGGATGACGATCTTGTCGTTCGGCGTTCCGCCCGGATAGACGTGCGGGTAGGTCGTGGAGCAACTCACCCAGAGCCGCCCCTTCGCGTCCCAGCGCATCTGGATCGGGCAGGCGATGTCCGGGAACTGCTCCTCCCCGGCGAACAGGTTCACGTCGAAGCGCGGATCGATCTTGAACGCCTTCAGCTCGTTCTCGGCCGTCATCCATTCGTTGGCTCCGCGCGATTCCCAGACCTCCGGCATCTTGGGCAGGTTCGAATCGTCAATCTTGGCGGGCACGTCACGCCCCTTCGCGAGCTCCCAGATCCGTTTGGTGCGGTTCTCGACCATGATGTCGAAGTTGCGCATGGCGGGAAGGAAATCGACGTAGCCGTACGTCTTGTTGCGGTCGCCGGTGTAATAGAACGTGTTCAAGGGACGGTAGCGGTAGAAATACTGCCTGTCCTTCTCGACGACCGCGGAGCGCAGGGTCTCGTCCGGCGTCGGCGCGTCCTCGCCGAACAGGCCGCGGTAAACGGCGTTCGCCAACGCGTGATAGCCCTCCTTCCCGAGGTGGATGCCGTTGAAGGTCAGGTCCGAATCCGGCGCGGACAGGGCCTGCAGCGTCGGCGTAAACAGATCCAGGTAGCCGACCTCCTGCTGCTCGGCGACCTGCTGGACGATCCGGGCGTAGCGTTGAATGTTCTCGTTGTTCAGGTCCGCCGCGGGGACGCCCTTGATGTTCTCGTTGGCGATCGGGGACAGGAGCACGACCTGCGGCCCGGCCTTGCCGTTGAAGGCCCGGGAACGCAGGTCCGCCACGTGCGCGGTGAGGTCATTGCGGAACTTGGGAATCCCGGCCTCGCCATCGAAGGATTCGTTGAAGCCGTAGGCCGCGAAGATCACGTCCGCCTTCTCGTGGGTGAGGTGCTGGATGGTGTCGGCGAGGTTCTCCGGACGGGGCTGCAAGCCGGGCGTGTCGGCCGACCAGGACAGGTTGCGGACAACCAGTTCGCTTTCAGGAAAGCGCTGATGCAGCAGCGTTTCCAGAAACCCGAAGTCGCGGGCGCGGTCCAACAGGGTGTTGCCGATCAACGCGATGCGCGCGCCCTTCTTCAGCTTCAACGGCAGGGTCGTCTTGGCGGCCTTCACCCGCGGCGCGCGCGGGGCCTTGTTCTCATACATCCCGTATTTCTCCAGTTCCGGATCGTTCTCCGGCTTGGGCTGGCCGGTCGAGGTGTTCTTGGCGTCCTTCTTCCCGGCCTCATCGACGGCCTTGGTCCGGGGCTTGCGGGCTTTCTTCGCGGGCTTCTCGGCGGGCTTTACAGCGGCGGCGGTCTGTTTCGTCGACGTGGCAGGCTTCGCCTTCTTCGCCGGCCTTTCAACCTTGAAGCCGGCGATCTTCGCGTCCGCCGAGGGAACCGGCCGCCCCGCAGCCCAGAGAATGCCGTTCACGAACAGGCGCACCCAGTTCGGATCGGCGAAGGTCTCCTCGTGGCCGAGCGTCGTCGTGAACACCCGCCCGCCCCACTGGTTCTGCCAGGTCCAGGCGACGTCGTCCGTCATGACCTTCGCCATCTCATGCGTCCCGAACATGTTCGTCACCGTCCCGGTCTTTCTGGATTCGCTGGTTCCGCGGAGCAGGACCTTCGCGTCCTCCGGCAATTCGGCGAGATACAGGGTCCCCGCCGCGCGCCGGGCCTTGGCCAGATCAACCCCGGTCAGGATCTCATGTCCGGCGCCCCCCGGAGCCGCGCTGACATCGGTCGGACCGGAGGTGTGGATGAAATATTTCGACCCCAAGGCGTCGCGTCCAAAGCCGTCGTTCCACTTCGCGAGTTCGTCCCCCTCCGGATAAATGAAGGCGTGGGTGCTGGTGCGGAACCCGACCACCGGCTTGCCCGATTCCAGATACCGCTCGATGTGCTTCAGCTGCTTTGGCGGCAGCGTGAGGAAGCGCATGAAGAAGATGGCCACGTCCGCCCGCCGCAGGGCATTCAATCCGCCGATCCCCCGCGGGCTCTTCTCGGGATCGTAATCCGCGGCGACAACGGTCGTTTCGAAGCCGTGCTTCTCCAACTCAGCGGCGAGCAGCGGCATCGACAACTGCGGACTGTAATGATGCGTGCCGACGACGAAGACAGCGTGCGGCTTCTTCGCCGCGTGGAGGTTGCAGACAGCCAGCAGCAAAATGCCGGCCCATGCCAGAATGAATCGATTCTTCATGGTTGCGGGACTCTTCGGAAACGTGGGTCGATGGAAGCGCGGAGGGTAGGGATTCAGCGGCTGCTGGTCCAACAATTCCCTTGGCTGCAATCGGACGCCAAGGGCAAGTCCGGGCGAACCCACCCCGATTTGCCGCCTTAACTCCGACTGCGTCGGCGGCGGCAAATATCCCCTCCCCAGAGGGGACCTCCCTTCGGGCGTACCAGCGCGTCGGTCCCCTCCTCGGGAGGGGATATTTTGCGGAGCCGAAGGGCGAGGCAAAATCGGGGTGGGTCCGCCCGGACTTGCCATGCGCTTCCCTCCGCCATCCAACCGCCCCCACAAAAAAAGCCCCGGCTTTCACCGGGGCTTGAATTCACTTCGAGCGCGACTCACTTCATGCGATTGAAGTTCTGCCGCAGGATCTCCCAAGGTTTCTTGCCCGCGACCTTTTCCTGGAGGGTCTTGTTGATGTCGGCCTCCAGTTCGTTTTTGGTTGGGCGTTCCACCTGGTAAAGCACGCCGAAATAGCCGGGAAAATCTTCTCCGGCCAGCTTGTAGGCCGCCAGTTCATCGGTGCGGTCGTGATCCTCCGGAACCTCGTTGAAGACGCCGCCCTTGCGGGGATTGGTCTGGTTGAACGCGCCGGGATAAAACTCCACGCACTCGCTCAGGCATTCCACGAAGCTGAATCCGTTATGATCCAGGGCTGCCTCAAAGACCTCCAACATGTGCTTGGGGTTCGAATGCGTCGTGCGGCCGATGAAGGTGGCTCCCGCCGCCAACGCCTGCTTGATCGGATTGATCGGACGATCCACGGCGCCCCACATGTCAGTCTTGCTCTTGAAACCGAGCGGCGAGGTCGGCGAGGTCTGCTTCTTCGTCAGGCCGTAGACGGAATTGTCCATGACCACGTAGGTCAGGTTCAGGTTCTTGCGGGCCGTGTGGGTGAAGTGGTTGCCGCCGATGGAAAAGGCGTCACCGTCGCCGCCGAACACAAAGACATGAAGGTCCGGCCGGGCCAACGAAACGCCGGTTGCAAAGGGCAGCGCGCGGCCGTGGATGAAGTGGGCGCCGTGCCCCTGCACGAAATAGGGGAACCGGCTGGAGCAGCCGATCCCGGCCACCGTGGCCAGCTTCTCCTGCCAGAGACCGCGCTTCTCAATCAGCTTGAAATAGAGGGACAACACCGCGAAGTCGCCGCAACCGGGGCACCACGTGGGGTGATCGGCGGCGATGTCCTTCTTCTTCAACGGCTGACGCTCCTCGTCCGCGAGGGGCGAGGCGGGTTCGAGTCCGGGATGGACGGGCGGAGTGGCTAACTGCAATGTGCTCATGGTCTTGGGGGCAAAATCGTCAAATGCGTCGGCGAGGCGGGACTCATTTTGCGGCGTCAGCCTGTTCCAGCTTCTCCTCTATTCCGGCGAGGATTTCCCGGACCTTCCAGGTCAGGCCGTCGGTCTTGTTGATGCCGCGGATCTTCGGATCGGCGTAGCGCGCGCGGAGCAGGCCGCCCAGTTGTCCAAATCCGTAGAGTCCCTCGTCGTTGGTCTCGACGACAAACACGTGATGGAAACCGGAGAAGATGTCCTCCAGCCCTTCGGGCAGCGGGTTGAGGTGGCGGATGCTCAGGCTGGAGACGCTGTCCCCGGCGGCGCGAGCACGATCCACGGCCTCCCGGATCGGCCCCAGAGTGGAGCCCCAACCGACCAACAGCACGTTGCCTTCCGGCGGACCATAGACCTGCGGCACGGGCAACTCCCGGGCAAGGGCCTTGAGCTTGTTCCGCCGCTTGGCGTTCATCTGCACGTGCAGCTTCGGCATGGCGGTCGGATGCCCCCACTCATCGTGCTCCAGACCGGTCGCGATCGGGTACTTCCCGCTTTCGATCCGGGTCCCGGGAGCCACTCGACGGGTGATCCCGTCCGGCACGCTCAGGTCGTAGGGTTTGTAGTCCTTCACCGGGGAGAGGTCCGGCGGAAACTCCTGCACGACGCTCTCCAGATCGGGATCGGCAAAAGCCTCGATGCGCGTGGCGATCGCCTGGTCGGTCAGGATCAGCACCGGGACATTGTACTTACGCGCGATATTCACCGCCTCGATGGCGATGTAGAAGCAGTCCTCGACATCCGTGGGAGCAATCACCACGCGCGGCGAATCACCGTGGGCCCCGAAGCAGGCGATGTTCAGGTCGGACTGCTCGACGTTGGTCGGCATGCCGGTCGAGGGGCCGCCGCGCTGCACGTCGATGACAACCAACGGAATCTCGGCCATCTGCGCCCACCCCAAAGCCTCGCTCTTGAGGGAGATTCCCGGGCCGCTGGAACCGGTGCAGGAGATGACGCCCGCGTAGGCCGCGCCGATGGCCATGGAGACCGAGGCGATCTCATCCTCACATTGGATGAAGGAGCCGCCGTATTTCGGAAGTTCCCGGCGCAGCAGCTCCATGATGTCCGACCATGGGGTGATGGGGTAGCCCGCGCCGAACCTCACGCCGCCGGCGATCAGACCGAAGGCGAGCGCCTCGTTCCCGGCCATGACGACCTGCTCATAGTTCCTGCCCTCCGACTCGCCGAACTCGAAGGTCTCGAAGATGTCGCCGATATTGTAGGCATAGCCCGCGTTGTAGCCCGCGAGCGCGTTCTCCAAAACCTTGCCGGCCTTGCCCTTGAACTTCTCGGTGATCAGGCCGGTCAGCTTCTCGGAATTCAGGCCGAAGGTGCGGGCAATCAGGCCCAGGGCGAAGATGTTCTTCCCCTTGTCGCGGGCCGTGCCGCCGATCGCCTCAACGGTCAGGCTGGAAATCGGGATGCCCACGTGGCGGTATTTCTCCCGGAATTCCTCCTTCTCCTCAACATGGTCGGAATCATAAAGGACGACGCCGCCCGGACGGAGGGAATCAATGTGGTTTTCGTAGGAATGCTGGTAGAAGGCCAGCAACACGTCCGCCTCGTCGCCGGCGCTCAGGACTTCGCCCGTGCCGACCCGGACCTGGAAGATCGACGGCCCGCCCGAAATCGTGGACGGAATCGTCATGAAGGTCATCACATCCTGCTCGCTGCGTCCGGCAAGCCGGGCAAGGAAACCGCCGATGGATTGGATGCCGTCCTGGGAGTTGCCCGCAATACGTATGACAACCTCGGAAATTTTGGTGACTTGGGAACTGTCCTCCTCCTCAGCGGAGGCGGGCGCGGGAGCTTCGCTCATTATCGTCTGGCTATTAACTGTTCTGATAGGTTGTTCATCGGATGCATCCGGAGCTTCTTTATTCAATCCGGACGCAAGAATCCGAAAAAAAACGCCGTTTGACCGAACCAGACTGCATAATATCCATGAATTCCAATGTCAACGTTTCGATGAAAAGTTTTTACTCCAAGCGTCTCATTTTTCTCGGAAAACGTCGATTTCAATAAGGCAACCTAATTTTACATCGCCACAGATTAAGTTTTGTTTCTGATCAAGGAAGTCCGTGCGAATCCCGATGCGGACAGGGGGCGGGATCACCGCATCATTGATGCCTGCGGGCGGCGCCCGGGCCGCCCTTGGAATCGTCCGCCGAGAATCGTCTCGAAAGGAACCGGGCGGACGTCTAATTTCCCTGCGTGACCGATTCCGCCCCGGACCCCCATCAGGAACAGTGTGACGACGCCATGGCCGACTACGCCTGCGGCGACTTCGACGCCGCGATCGAGAAGTTCAGCGCCGTGCTGCGGGAGACCCCCGATCATTTCGACGCCATTCAGGGACTCAGCATGGCTTGGTATCGGAAAGGGGATTTTGCCAAGGCCATCAAGCATGGCCACGCGGCGGAGAAGCTCCGTCCCAACGAGCAGCTCGTGCATACGAATCTCTCGCTCTTTCACATGAAGAATGGCGACAAGGAGAAAGCCGAACATCACGGGCTCCAGGCCCGGATCGCCTCCTGGCGGGGGAACATGGACGCTCCGGCTCCCGATTCAAAGGTCGACGCCGACGACGAACTCCGCATGGCCCCGGACAAACCGCCGGCTGCCCCAGCCGCGCCGCCCCCTCCCCCACCGGACAAGTTCCCCGACATGCCGTGGAAAAAGAACAAGCCCCTCGGCGGCGGACAGTCCTGATCGCCGGGCTTCCACTCGCTCCGCGCAACCGTTAATCTCCCGCCCATGAAAACCGCCTACGAACTCGCGATGGAGCGACTGAACAAGCAGTCGCCCAGCGTCAAGCTCACCGATGCGCAGAAGGCCGCGCTCGCCGAAATCGATTCGAAGATCGACGCCAGGATCGCGGAGCGCGAGCTCACGCTCAACGCCGAGATCGACAAGGCCCGCGAGAACGGCGACTACGAGGCCATCGCCGACCTCGACCAGCAGCTCACTGACGACAAGAACAAGCTGGAGGCCGAGCGGGAGGAAAAGAAAGACGTGATCCGCAAGGGCGGCTGAATCCCGTTTCGCCCAACGCCGCCCTTGGACTTGCTGTATGAGTCATGGCCGGCGCAGCGAATAAGTATTCAGTCATCGGTATTCCGAGGTCAGTTGGTGAAAGCTGAATACCGATTACTGATCCCGGCTACTGACACGCCCAACGACGTCCCCCTCGCTTGAAAGCCGTTCTCAAACACCCCCGTTTCCCCGCCTTCGCCGCCATGACGATCGCCCTGGGGGCGGCAGCCCTGCTGCTGGCCTGGAAACTGGGCGTGACACCCGCCGCTTTGAAAGGCTGGATCATGGAGACGGTCGATTGGTTGGAGGAACGGCCCGCGATGATCTTCGTCGCGATCGTCATCCTGCCGGCCGCGCCCTTTCCCGTAAGCGTCCTGCTTCTTGCGGCAGGAGCTGTCTACGGCGAACGCTATGGCCCCTTCCGGGCGGCTTTGATCGCGTTGGCGGCGATCACCTTGAATCTCACTTGGACCTACTGGTTCGCCCGCTACCCCGCCCGGCGGCTTGTCCAACGCCTCATCCGCCGCTTCGACGTCGAGATTCCCAAGCTGCCGGACCATCACGTGCGGCGGTTCACCATCATCTTCCGCATCACACCGGGGCTGCCTTTCTTCCTCCAGAACTACATCCTCGGGCTCGCCGAAGTCCCCTTCCGGGTCTACTTCACCGTCTCCCTGCTGGCGCAGACAGTCTGGACTTTCGGCTTCGTCATCTCCGGCGGCGCAATCCTCAAAGGCAAGGCCGGAGTTGCCATCGCGGGAATCTGCCTGCTGGCCGTCGGGGTGATCGTCACCAGGTCCCTGCGAAAGAAACTGACGGCGGAAGAATGAAAACGGCGCGCGTCGCGCGAATCAGGACGCAGCGATAAATCACCCGATCAGCTCCTCAATCGCCTGGCCGCCAAACTGGGACAACTGCTTGAACCGGCCGCCGGCGAAGTAGGTGAGCTTGTTGTCGTCCAGCCCCAGGAGCTTCAGCAGCGTGATGTGCAGGTCGCGGACGTGGCGCTTCTTGTCCACCGCCTCGGCTCCGGTTTCGTCGGTGGCGCCGATGGTATGGCCGGCGTTGCAACCGCCGCCCGCAAACCAGACGGTCATGGCCTTGGGATTGTGATCGCGCCCGTAGGCGATGCCGCCGCGGACTCCGTTGTCCGGCGAACGACCGAACTCGCCGCACCAGACAATCAACGTTTCGTCCAGCAAGCCCCGCTCCTTCAGGTCCTGGATCAACGCGGCGATCGGCTGGTCCACCTGTCGGATCAGGGAGCCGTGCGCCCGTTCGATGAAGTCGTGGGAATCCCAGGTGCCGTTGTAGCACTGCACGAAGCGCACCCCCTTCTCGACCAACCGGCGCGCCATGAGGCACTTGCGCCCGAAGGCGTTGGTCGGCTCGCTTCCAATGCCATAGAGGTCGCGGGTGCGCTGGTCCTCCTTGGATATATCCAGGATGTCCGGCACCTGCGCCTGCATTCGGAAGGCGAGCTCGTAGTTCTCCATGCGCGCCGCAAGGTCCTCGTGCCAGGCCGTTTCCCGTTGGTGGCGTTGGTTGAGCCTGGCCAGCAGGTCGAGGTTGGCGCGTTGATGCTCGCGGGAGATCCCGGCCGGCGGTTGCAGGTCCAGGATCGGCGAGCCTTTCGGCCGGAGCGTCGTCCCCTGGAAAAGCGGCGGCAGGAAGCCGTTGCCCCAGTTCGCGGCGCCGCCCTGCGGAAAGGCCGCGTCAGGCAACACCATGAAGCCGGGCAGGTCCTGGTTCATCGTCCCGATGCCGTAGGTCACCCAGGAACCGATCGCCGGATCGCCGCCAAACCGGTTGCCCGTGTTCATCTGGTAAAGCGCGGTCGGATGGTTCACCGAATCCACCTGGCATCCGCGATAGAAGCACATCTCGTCGGCGACCTTCTTCAGATGCTCCCAGTTCGCGCCCATGTCCGCGCCGCTCTGGCCGGCCTTGGTGAACTTGAACGGACTCTGCACGAAGTAGCGTTTGCCGCTCTCCATCGCGGACTTCATCTCGCCCGACCTCTGGAATTCCTTCAGGTGCAGATCCTTCAACTTGGGTTTCGGGTCGAAGGTGTCGATATGACTGGGCCCGCCCTCCATCATCAGGAAGATGCAATGCTTCGCCTTGGCCGGAAAGTGGCCCTTCTTCGGCGTCAGCGGCCCCGCTTCCCCCGCCCGCTTCGCCTCGTCGGCCAGCAGGCCGGTCAGGGCAACGCTGCCAAGGCTCGCGCCGAGACCGTAGAGAAAGTCCCGGCGCGTAGGCGCCAAGGAGGAAGGATGAGGGATGAAGGATGAACTCATTTTGTTTCAGTAGACGTAGATGAATTCATTGGAGTTGAACAACACGAGGCAGACCTCGGCCAGGCCGCGCGTCCCGGGATCGACATCCGCCAGCTTCTTGTCCGGCGCGAAGTCCTCATACATCTCCAGCTTTTCGGTGAAGCTGAACCGCTCACCCGTGTTCTCCTCGACCGCATCGCGCACGACCTCCACCGGGTATTCCGGTCTGGGGGCCTTCAGGTTCTCATGCCGTTTCGTCATCAAGGTCCAATGATCGAGGCAGGCTTTCCGCTCCTCCTGGTCCGGCGCGCGACCATAGACGAGGCGGAAGGCGCGCGTGACCGCCTGGTTCCGGTTCTTCGTCTCACGCTGCAACCGCGCCGCGAATGCGACCGCGCGATCCAGCGAGATCTGACTGTTGAACAGGCTGAACACCTGCGGCGTGACGGACGACGCCTCGCGCGCCTCGCAGGAAAGATCCGGGGCCGGTTCGTTGAAAACCTCCATGAACGGGTCGCGCAAGCCGCGGATCTTCAGGGCGTAGAGCGAGCGTCGATGTCGCTGCTTCGGCTTCGGATTGGGCTGCCACGACGCGGCGAAGGTTCCCATGACCATGCGCGGCTGCAACGCCGCCTCGAGATTCATCTCCGGACGATTGGGAATGCCGCCCAGCGCGCGGTTCAATTCCCCGCTCGCCGCCAACATCGAATCACGCAGTTCCTCGGACGTCATCCGGCGCGGCAGGAAAGCGGCGTAACTCTGTCCCTTCGAGTCCTTCTCCGCCAGAGCCTTCGGATCGGGATGCGCCGAGCTCCGGCGATACGCCTCGGATAGCATGATCCGACGGTGGAGCTTCTTGAAGGACCAACCATCGTCGCGGAACGTCGCCGCCAGCCAGTCCAGCAGTTCTGGATGGGTCGGCTTCGCCCCGGTCGAACCGAAGTTGTTCGGGTTGGCCGCGAGCGGCTGCCCGAAGTGCCATTGCCAGACGCGGTTCGCGATCGTCCTCAGCGTCAGCGCGTTCTCTGGATGCGCGATCCAATCAGCCAGGGCATTGCGGCGCCCCTTGGGCGTCGCCGGCAGTTTCACATCGCGCAGCGCCGGGATGAACTGCTCCAGCACGCTCAGCGCGCCCGGCGTCACCGGATCGGCCTTCGAAAAGACGTCCCCGGTCCGCAGGATGTGCGACTCCTCCATCTTTCCGGCCTTCATCGGATTCTTCGGCATGCGCATGGGCGAGTTGACCGATGTCACCTGCGGCGTGGCGCCCGCGTAGACAGAGAATGCGACCGGACGATAGCGGTCCAGTTCCCAGTCGATCCGGGCGATGCCCTTGCGGCTGATTCGTTCCAGTCCGAAATCCTCCGGCGTGAAGCCCACGTTTTTCGGGGGCAACTGCTCCGAGGGAACGCCCTTCTTCATGCCTTGGGCGCGTGTAAGGAAAGGCAGGCCGCGCTCCTCGCACCATTTCTTCGCGCTGGCAACCCGCTTGCGATTCAGCTCATCCTGGATCGCCTGGAAATAGGCGCGCCGCTCTTTCAGATACGCCTCCTCTTCAAACCCGGCGGTATTCTCCGAAGCCAGGAAATCGGCGTTACGATCGGCCAGTTGGGTCGTCGCGAAGGCCGCGTAAAGGCTGTAGTAGTCGCGGGTCGGAATCGGGTCGAACTTGTGGTCGTGGCACTTGGTGCAGGCGAGGATCTGCCCGAGGAACGCCTGTCCCACCGAGTTCACCGCGTCGTCGAGGAAACGCTGGCGAGCGATGGCCGCAACCTCCATGCCGGTCAGTTCCCACGGCCCCATCCGCAGGAAGCCCACCGCCACCAGGTTCTCGGGATTCGTCGGATCGATCTCGTCCCCGGCAATCTGCTCGCGGATGAACCGGTCGTAGGGTTTGTCGTCATTGAAGGCCCGCACCACGTAATCCCGATATCGCCACGTGCTGCCGCGATCGTAGTCGTTGGCAAAGCCCGAGGAATCCGCGTAGCGCACAACGTCCAGCCAATGCCTGCCCCACTGCTCACCGTAATGCGGACTGGCGAGCAGACGATCGACCGCCTTCGCAAAAGCCTTCTCCTCCGGCGCCGGGTCCTCGACGAAATCGTCCACCTCCTTCGGTGTCGGCGGCAGACCGGTCAGATCGAACGTCGCCCGCCGGATCAACGTTCGACGGTCGGCGGGAGGCGCCGGCTGCAGGCCGGCTTCCTTCAGCCTGCGGTCAATGAAGGCGTCGATGGGGTTGGAAGAAGAAGAGTAATCAGTATTCGGTGAATCAGTATTCAGATTCTGCCTTCGAGCATCTCGGCTCTGATTGGCGCCTCCTGCCTTCTGATCGCGGATTACCGTTTTCAATGGCCTGTAGGCCCACAGGTCCTCGGGCTTGTAGCGCCGATACGTCCAGTCGTCGGACAAGCCGCCGCTGGTGCGGACCTGAACGCCGTCCTTGTTCGGCTCATCCGACCATTGGCCCGCCTTGACGGCGTCCGACCATGGCGCGCCGGCGGCGATCCATTGCCTGATCCGTTCGATCTGTTCGGGCTTGAGCCGGTCGTTTTCCTTGGGCGGCATTTCCAGGTCCTCGTCCCGCCAGGTCACCGAGACGTAAATGGGGCTTTTCTCAGGATCTCCGGGAACGAGACCGGGAACGCCGGATTCCCCGCCCTTGAGCAGCCCCGGCAACGTCCGCATGTCGAACTCCGCCTTGAGCTTTTTCTCGTCGTCACCGTGGCAGGCCAGGCACTTCTCCTTGAACAACGGGCGGATCTTCTCGACGAAGAGCGCCTCGGCTTCGGACCTGGAGAGCTTCAATGCCTCCGCCGCTTTCAGCGAGAGCGACAGGGAAAGCGCGCAGACGGCAACGGCCGCCGCCTTCAAGCCCGCGCGTGGTTTTGGAAGGGCGTTCATAAGGGAATCAATCTGCCAGACCCGGAAATTCAGTCCACCCTGATCGCGACCGGACACGGCGCAGCCAGCGCCAGCAACTGCGGAATATCCACCGTTTCCAGCAGTCCGAAGCAGAACACCTCCGGCGCCTGCTGCACGGTGACGTTGTCGCGAATGACGTCCTTCAGGCTCACGTAGGGACGGCGCAGTTGAAGCGCGTCGATCTCTTCATCCAGCGCCGCCGCCGTCAACGCGATCAGCCCCGACCTGGGTCCCACAGCGGCAACCGACACGTCCTGCCCGCGGTTGTATTCCCCCGCCCATTCGGCCACGGCGTTCAACTGCCCGGCCTGGATTCCCAGGGGACGCTCGCCGGTCGCCGCGACCAGCAGGGCGAAGAGGTAATCCCGCTTGGCAATCCTGGACTCGCCAAAATAGAAAAGATCCACCGCGATCACGCGTTGCTGCGCATCCAACAGTTCCCGAATTTCGTTCTCCGCCGCGACTCGCCCGCCGTCCGCGATCACCACGGTCGTCCCCTTCGGTTCGCCGCGCACGAACTCGACTGCCGGAACGGTCCAATCTTCGCCCACCCGCAGTTTCCAATGCGTGACGCTGGTTCCTTCGTCAGCGACGTCCAGTTTCTCCGCCTCCTCGACCTCGTAATCCGGCGGATTCACGACCCGGCGAAGCTCCTTCAACGTCGCACGACGCCAACCTCGGTCGTCCGGAGCCATTTCCGCTCGCGGCAGGTCGGCAGCCAGGCGTTGGGCCAGTTGGTGAAAGTCGAGATTGTCATCCGGCAACCGGACTTCCAATTCCCCCGCCGTCTTGATCTCCCCGAGCGTCGGGATTTCACGCGCGTCGAAATCCGGATCGTGCGGGAAGAAAAAGTCACCGAACACGCGATACAGCGCCTGCCGGTTGTCGACTTCGAAATTGTGGGTGCCCGGGTCGTAATTGACGTGGTAGCGCAACGAACTCTCGGCCTCGTAAAGCTGGTAGATCGGCGTCGCCGCGGCGAGCAGGGGCGGCAGGGCGTGATTCGCGGCGAAGCAGCAATTATCCTCGGCGTTGAAGGTGAGCAAAGCCGGACGCGGGGCGAGCATCGCGGTCAGGTGCGCGTAGTCGGTGACGGTCGCCAGGTCATTCGGCGTCTGCTCGGAATCTCCCAAATCCGAGAGATGGTAGGCCCGCGTGCGGAAGCTGGAATAACCAGCCACCGGGTTGCAGAGCGTCACCCGCGTGTCCAGGGAGCTGATGAAGATCGTCTGCCAACCGCCGCCCGAAAGCCCGGCCACGGCGACGCGCCCGGGATCGGCGTTCGGATGCGCGAGCAGGATGTCCAACCCGCGCGACATCGCGAGGTAGAACGGCGCCAGACCGCTGGATCCGCAGAGATCGAGTTGGTTCATGCGGTAGTGACTGAAGCCTTCGGTGTTGAGCTGCCCCATGCCAAGCCATTCGACATTGAGCGCGAGCATGCCGCGCCGGGCCTGGTTGATGCACCTCGTCTGCTTGTAGTCGGCCGCCTTGCCGTTTTTGCGATCGTGGCCGTTGACGTTCATCACCACGGGGACCTTGCCGTTCAAACGGTCCGGCTCGTAGAGCAGGGCCGCCGTCCAAAGCCCGGGAAGGACTTCATACCGCAGCTTGCGAATGTGATACCCCGGTCCTCCGGGGATCGATTCCAGCCATTCCACCTTCTTCTCCGCGTCCCGCCACGCCTTCGCCTCGCCTCGAAAAACCACCTTCTCCAGGGTCTCGCGCCGCATCTTTTCAGCCCGCCGCTCCCACGCCGAAACCGACTTCACCCCGGGCATCGTCGGAATCCGGGCGTCGCAGAAGGCCTGGACCTCCTTCATGGGCAGTCCCGGATCGATGACCTTGCGGGCAAGCGCCCTGGGCAGATCCGCCGAATGCGCGCTGAAAACATGGAGAAGAAGGCCACAGATCCCGGAAACCGGGACGATATGCTTGCGAAGATTCATAGAATACGCGGCATCATACAGATTTGCCCCTGACCGCCAACGGACTTTTGCGCTCGTCGGCGGCATCGCCGCGGCTCACCCCCCGCAACCACAATTCCCCGCCGCCCCGCCGCATCCCTTCAACTCGTCAGCGTAACCGCACAAGGCCCGGTAGTATTCGTCCTTGTCCATCCCCAACGCCGCGGCGCCGAAAGCCTCTGCGTCGTCCGCCGACGCGAACGGCCCGTAGTTCACCGCGACCAACTGGTAGAAGACAAGGCCGGGCACGACATCCGGACGGTCCTGAAAAACCGGATGGACCCGCATGACAAACCCATCCTCGGGCGTCTCTCCCTTGGGTTGAGGAAACGCGAACTCCCCGTCTTCAAGGCCTTCCGCCGTGAACTCAATTTCACAGGGATAACGGACGAGGGTCCGGTCCTCCAAGATCTTGTGCAGTTGCTCCCACCCGATGTCCGTCCCGTACTTGGCCCGCAACTCCTCGCCCTTGTAGACCGCGTGGCCGCTGAGCGACTCCTGCGCGTCTTCAGCTTTGGGACGATGCCGCTTCTCCATGGACTGAATCCGGCGCTCGCCTCAGCCGGCGGCCGGAGCATTGGGCTCTTCGTTGGCCTTCGACAGGCGTCCTTGAAGGATCGGCACGGCCATACGCAGCATGATGGTGTAGCAGAGCAGGCCGAACGCCCAGATGCCGAAGCAGATCAAGGTCTCGCTGCCGGAAGGCGTGTATTCCATGACCTCGCCCAGCGGCGTCGGCACAAAGCCGGGGATCACCATGCCCATGCCCTTCTCGATCCAGATGCCCACGATGGCCAGGATGCAGGTGACGTTCAGCCACTTCAGGCTCCGGCTTACCGGCAGCACCAGCAGAACCATGGCGACCAGGTTGAACACGACCGCCGTCCAGATCCACGGCACCAGGGCATGATGCCCGTGAAGTCCGAAGAACAGGTATTTCGACGAGGCCACGTGGTGCGTCCCCGAGTAGAACTCCTTGAAAACCTCGTTCAGCAGCAGGAACACGTTGATAAGCATCGACACCTGCACGATTGAGCGGAGGGTCAGCAGCGCGCGGTCCGTGATCCGGAGACGTTCCGCCATGCGCGCGTGGATGTTCTTGTTCATTCCCGGACAGGTCATCACCTTGCGCAAATTGTCAGCGTGCATGCGCAGCAGGCGGGTTGGCCGCTCGGCCGTGGCCGTGGCCGTGCGCGTCGTCTCGTTCAACGCGGACACCTCGCCGACCGGCGCGCCGGGACCGACGCTTCC
This sequence comes from Verrucomicrobiales bacterium, assembly GCA_038126235.1. Taxonomy (GTDB): domain Bacteria; phylum Verrucomicrobiota; class Verrucomicrobiia; order Limisphaerales; family JAYPEY01; genus JAYPEY01. Next base: position 45,387 of record JAYPFK010000022.1, on the reverse strand, counting down.
CACCACGCGGAGCAGGCCGGCCTCCTCCTTCTCGATCACCACGCGTCCCTCAAAGACGAAATAGGCGTCACTGTCCGTATCCCCCTGCCGCAGCAGGATATCGCCCTTTTCCAGATCGATCACATCAAGCTCGGGCAGGATGGTCCGCCGCATTTCCATCGACACGCCTTCAAACTCGGGCAGCAACCGGTCGAGTTCCTCCAGATCCTCCAGGGTCGCGGGTCGTTTCACAAAGGGTTTCAACTCGCCGACCTCGGCTTTCCTGGCCCCCTCGCCGCCATGAAGCGGCGCGTGGGCGGTGACCCGGCGCACGACCTGAAGCGCCAGGATGATCAACGCCGGTCCCGCTGTGAACGCGGAAGCGAGGAATCGCGGCCCCACGATCGAGGAGTTCCAGAAGGGGCGTCCGCCAAGCCCGACAAAGAGAAACGCGGTCACCGTGTGGATCGAGATCGCCCAGACGATCGCGACAAACACGAACGGGATGTAGAACCAGCGCGTCGGCGTCTTCCCGCGATAACGCGAGTAGAGGAGGTAGCCGCAGATCCAGACATTGAGAACCAGATAGCCGTTGAGCACGATCACGTCCCAACTCAGCATCGAGGCCGGGAAGTTGAACTGACCAATCCCGGGGATCAGGTGCCAGAAGTTGTCGGGCCGTCCCAAATCGACCATCACGAACGCCAGGCACATCAGGATCGCCGCCACCGACAGCAGTTCGCCGAAGATCACCAGGTCGTGAAGTTCTTCATTGCGATAGACATAGACCGGAATGACCATCATGACCGCCGCCGCCGCCACCCCGACCAGGAAGGTGAAGTTCGCGATGTAGACCCCCCAAGAGACCTCGTCGCTCATGCCGGTCGTCACCAGGCCGTGCGCCAGTTGCCGGCAGTAGGCGTTCAGGCCGAGCAGGCAGAACGCGCCCAACAACGCGAGCCAAGCCCGGTAACGCCAGTCGCCCACCAAGGCGACACCCGCGCAGCGACGTAGAAAATGCAGGTAATCGTTGATGCCCTTGTTCATACGTCAAAGTAGTAGAAGAACCGCGGCATGGTGCCCAATTCCTCCTTGAGTTGAATGAAGACACGCTTGGTGGCCAGGATCTTGGCCACTTCACTTTCGGGGTCGAGGACATTCCCAAACTTGCGGGCGCCAGCCGGGCAGACCTCCAGGCAGGCGGGATAACGACCGGCCCGGGTCCGCTGGATGCAGAAGTGACATTTCTCCATTACGCCCATCCGGCGCGGCCGATTCCCCAGGTAGGCCATGTCGAGGTTGATCCGATCCTTGGGGATGCTCGGCTTGGCAAAGTTGAAGCGGCGGGCGAAATACGGACAGGCCGCCGCGCAGTAACGACAACCGATGCACCAGTCGTAGTCGATGACCGTGATGCCATCGGATTCCTGCCAGGTCGCGTTCACCGGACAGACCTTCACGCAGGCCGGATTCTCGCACTGCTGGCACTGCACAGGCATGTAGAAATAGCCCTCTTCCGGCACCTGGTCTGGAGTGTAATCGTGGTCGGCCTTCTCCATGTCCAGCGAGCCGTGGGGCATTTTCAGCACGCGGATGTATTGAATCTCCGGACTGCGCGACTGGTTGTTCTCCGCCACGCAGGCGTGGACACATTTCCGGCAACCGATGCAACGCGTTAGGTTCAGGCAGTAGACGAACTGGACGCCGTCCATGGGCTTGAGATCACGGACGTGCGGACGCTTCCCGTATTCCTTCTCCACCTCGTTCTCGATCCGGGTGAGGACTTTCTTCATGTCCTCGGGCGTCATCTCCTTGTAATACTTCTGGAGGAAGCGTTCCATGGAGGGCGGGTCCTCCATCTCGAGCAGCGGCTTCAGGCTGGCCGCCAGGGCCGCCATGCCGGCTCCCGCCGTCGCGGCGCGCAGGAAGCTCCGCCGTTTCATGGGATCCGCGGCCTCCGGCGTGGTGGTTTCGGTCTGCTCGCTCATTCGTCCTTCCCTTTCTCCGCTTCCGGCTCAGACTTCTCGGCGTCGGCGGCTTCCGGTTTCGACTCCTCGGAATCGTCCATCTCCGGCTCGGCCTCATCTGAGCTCTCCGCTTCCTCCTCGGATTCCTCAGCCTGCTCCGCCCCCTCTTCAACATCCTGGTGGCTGCCCTGCTTCCCCACTTTCCTGAGATAATTCGGCGGAGGAGCCGGGGCGCGTCCGGGGAATTGCGGGGAATGGGGATCGTGGCAGTTGACGCAATTCAATCGCTGAAATTCCCCCTTCTCCCGGTCCCAATGGCCGCTGGTTCGACCGTGAATGCCAGCCTGCCAGTCCCGTTGCGTCGGGCCGTGACAACTGCCGCAAAGTCGGGAACTGTCCTGCATCTCGATGGTCGTGCCATCCCGGGGCTGCAGCAGGACCATGTTCTCCTGGTCGTGGCAGTTGAAGCAGTTGTTGTTCCGGCCATGGGTGCCATGGCCCATCTTGATGTTCTCGTGCTCCTCCGGTCTCACCCACGCGCCCTTGTCGTCGAAGGTGAGTTCCAGCTTCTTCTTCTCCTCGTGGCAGAAGTAGCAGTCGTATTCGAAAACCTCCTCCTCCGCCGCGACCTTGTCGGCATACGACGCCCGCCAGGTCTTGGTCTCCAGGAATGAGGGATCGACGAGTGGGTTTTCCGGAAGCGGGCGGTAACCGCCAAACAACTCCAAAGCGAAGCCCGCGGCCAGCAAAGCGAAGACGGCGACGATCGCTGCGGACACCTTGGATTCAAGACGACTGTCAGTCATGTCATTCCGGGGTTGATTGTCTACCGCACGACGAACCCGCCTCCGCCACGGAACCGAAAGCGACGCGCTTTACAGGTCCGTGGCGGATACAGTCTGGGGGATCCGCTACTTCTTGAGCGTCCTCACGAATTTCACGATCTCGGCGATCTCCGCGTCACTGAGACCGGTGACCGGCTTCATGCGCACCTTCCCGTCCTCTGTAACGCCCTCTTTGATCGATTTCACGATGGCCTCGTCACTCACCCTCGCCTGAACGGCGGGATCAGTGAGATCGCGGCATTTGAGCTTCTTGCCCATCTTGGTCTTGGCCTTGCCGTCCATGCCATGACAGGGGGCGCATTTCTTCTTGTAGCCCGCCGGCATGTCGGCTGCCTGAAGCGTCGGGGCGGCGACGGCCATGATGAGGAGACCCGCGGCGATGGTGATGACTTTTTTCATGATGGATTGTGTTTTTTCGTGTGGTTGTGTGCCCTGTTGTTCTTGTGTGGGGCCCGACCCCGTTTGAATGGACGCGGGGCCGGACCGATTTAATCACTCCCTCGTCACGGCTGCTGCATTTCGATGACCCTGTAGAACTTCTTGTCCTGGTCACGGGTGGAGATGAAGTGTTGGACCATGCCGCCGTCGCCGGTGAACGTGTCGCCCTCGTTCACCCACGCACCGACCCCGAGTTCGGCCACCGACTGGAGCTGATACGTCTTGCCCATCTCGGTGAAGAACAACATCTCGGCGGCGTTGAAGATCGAGCTGCGGCCGACCTGCGGGTTGTCAGCCTCGTCCTGCGGGTTCGTGCCCGTGTGCAGCTCGGCAAAGTCGCCGAAGCCGTCGTTGTCGCTGTCCGCGCTGTTCGGGTTGGTCCCGATGACCAGCTCAAGCGAATTCCGCAGCCCGTCGCCATCCGCGTCCCCATCGGCGTTCTGGGCGGTGACCGAGCCGAAGTGCTCCAACTCCCACGCATCCGGCAGCTTGTCGTTGTCGCGATCGCCAATGATCGAGTAGTCGCCGGTCAGGTCGGCGATCGAGGCCTTCAGGATGTTGACCGCATAGCTCAGGTTGTGGATGCCGTAGCTCTTGTCGTCCTCGACAAACAGGTAGTTGTAAGCCGCTTTCAACTGCGCGGGCGTGTAGCTGGATGTCACTGTGACCGCGGGGTCGTTCAGCGGCGGCAGATACATCGCCAGTTCGTGCATCAAGCCCTTCACCTCGGTCTGGACCCCCTCGATCGTCCCGTCGCCGTCATAGTCCTTGCGCGGGAAGTCAAAGGACGCGATCTGTCCGTGACAATCGACGCAGGCCCCGACGAGATCGACATCGTCGGAGGGATCTTCAGGCGTGCCCGCGTCCCAATGCGGTTTGAAGGTGTGTTCGCCGGCCAGGTTCTTGGCGGGATCCGAGCTGGCCAGTTCCTGCATGTGGCAGGTGGCGCAGGTGTCTTTCACCGCGGTCAGGTGGGCCGAGCTGGGAATATGCCGGCCATATTCGATCGCATTGGAACCCGCGAGCATGTCGGTCTGAGGACCGTAGTGAGGCCCGTAATGACTGTGATACTCCGTCGCATATTCCTCGGCATTACGCCGCGCGATGTGGCAGTTCATGCAAATGCGGCCGTTGCCGCCTTGAGTCACCTGGTGACCGTTGTTCAGCGTCACGCCATCCACCTTCCGCAATTGATGGGGGTTGGCCCCGTCATGAGGATCGTGGCAGGTGGCGCAGACAATCGCCTCGTATTCCGTGCGTCTCTGCGCTTCCGGCAGACCATCAACCCGGTCGATAAAGCCGACGCCGCTGTGGCAACCGACGCACGCCGAACGCCTTTCACCGGTGGGATAGCGCGTCGCCACCGCGTGCCGGGAGAGGTTCCATTGGCTGTTCTTGGTGTGATACGGCTCGGAATCGTGGCATTGGCCGCAATCGCCCGAGCTCGTGCTCTGGGTGATGAAAGCGGGGTTGCCGCCCGAACGGGCATGCTGGCTGCCGGGACCGTGGCAGTTTTCGCACTGGACGTTGGAAAGCGCCTGAAGTTCCTCGGGCATGGCGTCCCAATTGCCCGGCTCCGGGTGCGCCGGGGTGACCCAGTTCAAGGCCCGGGCGATGTCGTCGAAACCGCCATTGTCCGCCGCGGGAGCCGCGTCATAGCCCGTATTGTGGCATTTCAGGCAATAAGAGGCGAAATGGCTGACGCCGATACCGTCGATCTTGCGCGTCATCGCCGAAGAGTGCTTCGTGGTCTGCCAGCCGGCAAACTTGTCCGGGTGGCAGAGGCTGCACTGTGGGGGATCGCGGAAGATTAACTCCCCCGTTCCCACGCCGATAAAGGTGGCCCCGGTCACCATCCGGCTCAGCACAATAGGATCGCCATCCGTGTTGACCGTGGCGTTGACGGTGTAGTGGCCGACCACATCGGGAACCAAGGTCATTCTGCCGGCCACGATATTCACAGTGCGGTCGCCCGGATTGTAGATGGGGACGGTGGGGGCCAGGATGCTGGCGGCAAGTTGTGCCATGGAACCGGCAGGCACATCGCCCAGCGACCAATCCACACTCGTAACCACGGTGCCGGTGGGAACCTGGGCCTCCAGATACAGCGGCTGCCCCAAGCCCACATTGAACAGCCCGCCAGAGGTTTGAGTATCCGCGGGCAGCCCCAAATCCTTGATTTCCTGCGGCGTCAGCGGCCGGGAAACAATCTTTGAATCCTGGGCAAACGTGGTCCAACTGCCCACAAGCAGGAACAAACCTGCCGTCATGCCTGAGAATCTGCGGATTACTGCTGTGGTCTTCATGGGGGTCCTTTTCCTCATCCGGCCGTCAACCTATTTTGGCCTCGGCCATTCAACTTCCCGAACTTGGGGGCGTCATGTTGCATGATGCGGGTTGAGAATAGGAAAGACTTCTCAATCCTAACCACACAAAATTTGCTGCCATGCGAGCAATTCTTGATCAATACCACGCTTGGCAAGAGGACAGCAACCAACCAATGACTCGAAATTGCCCCACCGAAGCCAATTTATGTTTAACTTCAAGCAAGATAACCGCAGCAGCGAAAGGAGGCTCATGAACATGCTGACAGCGCCAAACAATCAAGCCGTAAGCGCCAACCTCAACCTGAAACAACACAAGATGAAAAAGATCGTTCTGGGAACCTGCCTGATCCTCCTGCTCGCCGCCGTCAACGCCAACGCCGATGCCGAAGCCAACTGGAAGAAGAACTGCGCTTCCTGTCACGGAAACGACGGCAAGGGCAAGACCCGCGCCGGCCGCAAAGCCAAGGTCAAGGATCAAACCGACGCCAAGGTGCAGAAGGCCTACACCGACGACCAGGCCTTCAAACACCTCAAGGAAGGCATGAAGGACGACAAGGGCAAGGAACAGATGAAACCCTACGGGGACAAGCTCTCTGACGCCGAAATCAAGGACCTGATCGCCTACGTGCGCAAGTTCGCCAAATAACATCATCCCGCCCCGGGTCCTTTCGGAGCCGGGGCGCCATTTCACAAGGAAAGCCCCCGACCATGAACGGCGACCGTAAGGCGGAAATCACCCTTGGAGGGCTCACCGCGGCGTTTGTCATCCTCATTCCCGTGTTCCTGCTGGGCCGCTCTGCTGGCGATATTCCCCCGGAACACGTCCCCATGGACGCCGTATTCAACACCCCGACAACGGTTCGCCTCTCCGCCGCCGAACTGATTGAAAGCGAAGGCGACACCTCCGGCATGGACTGCTACTCCTGCCACACCGAGGGCGCAGTCCCCACCCTGCACAAGGATGCGAACGGCCTGGTCGCCGCCTCCACCAACCACCTCGACCTCGTCTATGCCCGCATGAACTGCGCGGGCTGCCACAAGGAGTCCGAGGAGGTCGACCTCGAGTGGGACGACAACGACAATCTCATCATCCCCCCGCACCACAAGCAACCCCCGATGCGGCACGGGCGTTTCGGCCGCAACAACGACTGCTTCAACTGCCATATCCCCGACAAGCTGAACAAGGTGCGCACCCGTCATGGCGAGGAATTTGAACTCAAGGACAGCACGCAGCTCTGCGTCAGTTGCCACGGAACGTCCTACCGGGAATGGATCCAGGGTGTGCACGGCAGGCTGAACGGCCACTGGGACAGGGAATCGGGCGATTTCAAACGTCAGGATTGCACGGCCTGTCATGACCCGCATTCCCCCGCCTTTGCCGCCGTGAAGCCGGCCCCAAAACCTTATCGGCCGCATCCCAACTCCGCCTCCCCGGGCGCAGAACACCCATGAGTAATTCTCAAGAAAGCCCCGCCCGCAGCAGCCGGCGCACCTTCCTCGCCAAATCCGCGGCGGCGGCGTCCGGCTTGGCGGCCATGGCGGCCGCGCTCGCCCCGTTGCGCGATCTGGACGATTTCACCAACGTCGAGGAGTTCCTGCGCAAGCACTACAAGGAACTCACCCCGGACGAACTGGCTCAACGGCTCAAGATCATCGAACAGAAGGTCAAGGAACGGCACGACGTCGAGGCCGAGGTCAAGGCCCTTGCGCCAATGGACGGCGTCGAGTTCGTCTACTGCCTGAATCTCACCCGCTGCATCGGCTGCCGGAAATGTGTCCACGCCTGCGTGAAGGAGAACAACCAGTCCCGCAGCCCCGAGGTCCAATACATCACCGTCCTCAAGATGCCGCAGGGCACCTTCGATCTGGAGAAAGGCGACACCGAATATCAACCGGCGGCGGTCCCCGAGGACGGGTCGTTTTACATGCCGGTCCAGTGTCACCAATGCCGGAATGCGCCCTGTGTCCAGGTCTGTCCCGTCGAGGCCACCTGGCAGGAGCCTGACGGCATCACCGTCGTCGATTACGACTGGTGCATCGGCTGCCGCTACTGCGTCGCCGCCTGTCCGTATTTCGCCCGTCGCTTCAACTGGAAGCAACCGTCAATCCCGAAGGAGGAGATCAATCCGGACATGTCCTACCTCGGCAACCGCCCCAGACCGGTTGGCGTGGTCGAGAAATGTCATTTCTGCATCCAACGCACGCGGACCGGCAGATATCCGGCCTGCATGGAGGTTTGCCCCACGGGTTCGCGCAAGTTCGGCAACATCCTGGACCCCGAAAGCGAGGTTTCCCACATCCTCCGCGAGAAACGCGTCTTCGTCCTGAAGGAGGAGGCCGGCACCCAGCCCCGATTCTACTACTACTTTGACATATGAGCGCGCACCTACGTGATTTCTCACGGTTTCTGTGGCGAAGCTGCCGTTTGGCCACCGAAGGGGACTGGCGCTACTACGCGTGGATCGGGCTGTTGTTCCTGGCCACCGTCCTGGGCGTCAACGCCTACGCGAAACAGTTCGCCCAGGGCTTGGCCACGAGCGGGATGAACGATCACGTCGCGTGGGGCGTCTACATCGCCAATTTCACCTTCATGGTCGGCGTCGCGGACGCCGCCGTCATGCTGGTGATCCCCGTTTACCTCTACAAACGGGAGGAACTACAGGATTTCGTCATCTTCGGCATCCTGCTGGCGGTCGTCGCGATCCTCATGAGCCTCGCCTTCGTCATGGTCGATCTCGGCCGTCCCGACCGCTTCTGGCACATGATCCCGGGCATCGGGAAATTCAATTTTCCCGCATCGCTGCTCAGCTGGGACGTGATTGTCCTGAACGGCTACCTGGCGATGAACATCTACATCTGCGGCTACCTGCTCTACCGGCGCTATCGGGGTCAGCCCCCCGTCGGCTGGCACTACATTCCGTGGATTTTCCTCTCGATCTTCTGGGCCGTCGCCATTCACACCGTCACCGCATTCCTGTATGTCGGACTCGTCGGCCGTCCCTTCTGGAACAACAGCATCGTCGGCCCCCGCTTCATCGCCTCCGCCTTCGTGTCGGGCCCGGCCATCGTCATCCTGGCCATGCAGATGGTCCGCCGCGTCACGGCCTCCGGCTCCGCGACCGAGAGACAGATCCCCAACCGTGAAGCCCACCTGGCCGACCACTCCAGCCGTCCGGCTACCCTGGAGGACTTCAAGGCCTTGGCCAAGTTCCTTCCGGAACTGGCCCACGTCCCCAATGAAACGCTTTCCAAGTGCCTTCCCGGATCCGCCGTCGTCGAGGCAAACGAGGGCGAAGTGCTTCTCTGGCAGGGCGACACCGACCGGGAGGCCTTTTTCATCCTGGACGGCCGCGTGGTGGTGAAACGCGAGGAAAACCAACGGGAACGCGTGATCCGTAATGTTGGTCCTGGAGAAATCTGCGGCGAGATTTCCGCCCTCACGGGCACGGCCCGAACCGCCACCGCCGTCGCCGAATCCCCCGTGAAGGTTATCCGGATGACCGCGACCGCGCTGCGCCGCCTGCTGCAGCATCCCAAGATGAACCAGGTGGTCCGCACCCGCATGACCGAACGCCTGATGATCACCGACAAGGCCCTCCTCACGCTCCGCTCCATCGTCCAGGTCTCCATCGTGGTCAACGTGTTCCTGCTCATGAACGAACTGTTCAAGGAGTTCTATACCGACGACCTGCACGCCGCCTCGGCGCATTACCTCTATTTCGGACTGGACGGCAAGACCGCCCTCGTGCCCTGGATCTGGACCGCCGTCTTCTGCAACCTGGGAGCCATGGCCCTGCTCATGCTCCCCGTGAGCCGAAGCCTTAAAGTGCTCGACCTGGCCTGCGTGCTCGCCATCGTGGGCGTCTGGATCGAGAAAGGCATGGGGCTGGTCGTGCCCGGCCAGATCCCCTCGCCTTTGGGCGAGATCGTCGAATACACGCCCTCCTTCGATGAATCGCTGATCTGCATCGGCATCTGGGCCTTTGGCCTGCTCTGCTACACGGTCGCGCTGCGGGTGGCCATCCCGATCCTCCAGGGCCGCTTCAGCGCGAAGAACGGGGACACGAAACCGATTCCGACCGCCGGATGAACCACCTGTTTCCTGCACATGACCGCTAGAACCGACACCTCCATGAAGGCTGGACGCGACCCGGAAGGACGATCCACAAGGCGCCTCACCCTTGGCCTGCTGGCCGCCGCGATCCTCACTGCCATCTCCTGCGCAACCGTGGAACGCACCATGGTCGCTCCGCCGCACATCCCCACCGCGCAGTTCGTCGGGGATTCCAGCTGTGGGGACTGCCATGAAAAGCACTCCAAGGATTTCCACACGGCGACGCATTCCGCGATCAAGACCGAGTGGCACGAGGCTGGGACGATCGGCTGTGAATCCTGCCACGGCCCCGCCAGCATGCACACCGAGTCCGGCGGAGCCCTGAACACCATCGTAAACCCCAAGAAATCGCCCAAGGTCTGCTTCGACTGTCACATGGAGATGCGCGGCAAGTTCAACCTCCCCCATCATCATCCGCTCAACGAGGGCGACGTTTCCTGCTCGAACTGCCACGACTCGCACAAGGGCTCCGCGATCCGCGGGGGAGCCGCCTCGCTGGCCGGCATGAATGATGGCTGCATCCAGTGCCACCCCGCCCAGGCCGGCCCCTTCGCCTTCCAGCATGAAGCTTCCCGCGAGGGCTGCGTCATGTGCCACGACCCGCACGGCTCGGTGAACGAGAAGATGCTGGTCCAGCGCAACGGCAACCTCTGCCTCAAGTGCCACATCGACGCCCGTTCGGCGACCATCACCGTCGGCGGCCTGCCTCATTCCTTCCTGATGACCCGCGGAACCTGCTGGTCGGCCGGATGTCATGAGGCTGTCCACGGCTCCCACGTCAGTTCCTCCCTCCGTTTCTAAACGTCCGACCCCATCGACGCTGTGAAGGCTCCAAACCAATCCGAACCTCGCCGGGGAACACTCTTCATCACAACTTTCATCGCCTGCTGCCTGCTCAGCGCGCTTCTTTCTGCGTCGCCCGCCCGGGCCGCCGAGCCCGCGCCCGGCGCCAAGGACAAAGCAACGCCTCCGGCCGAGGAGAAGGCCGAACCGGCTGAGAAAGAGGCCGAGCCCGCCGAAGAGGAGGAAGAGGTCGAAGAACTCAGCGAGTGGCGCGGCGGAAACACCGATTACACCGGTTGGGTCAACTTCACCGTCGGAGGCGCCAGCGTGAAGGGCAATGAAGCCGCCTTCCAACGACGTCACGGCCGCGACACCGGGGTGATTGGCGGCATCAGCCAGATTTACTACGAGACCTTTGTCGGGGAGAACGGAACGCTCAAACTCGGGGGTCAGGCCGTCGCCGGCAATGACGACTTCGACGTCCGCATCAGCTACGAAAACCCCGACGTCGGCTACCTGCGCGCGGGCGGCAGCCAGCGCCGCCTCTGGCGCGACGCCAACGGCGGATTCTATGCCCCCACCGGCGCCACCTTCCCCCACTCCGATTCCCTCCTCTACCTCGACCGCCGCATGATCTGGGTCGAAGGCGGACTGACCCTGCCCGACAAGCCGCATGTCGGTATCCGCTACGAGCATCACGAGCGCTTCGGCGACACGGACTCCACGATCTGGGGAGCGACCCCGCTGGCCGTTGGCCGCGGCGTCAGCGCCGCTTTCCGCGGCATCGACGAGCGGCGCGACCTCGTCACCCTCAACGCCACCCACACCCTCGGGAACACCGATCTCGGCGCGGGCGCGCGCTACCAGCATTTCCAGTCCGACAACACCTTGAACTTCCAACGCGACGTCGGCGTTCCGGCCGAGGACTTCACCACCCAGAAGGAGGGCGTCGATTCGGACATGTTCAGCTTCAACGCCCACTCCTCGACCAAGCTGAAGACCAACATGGTCTTCTCCACGGCCTACTCCTTCACCACCATCGACACGGGAGTGACCGGCAGCCGCATCCTGGGCACGAGCTACGACGCGGTGTTCGACCCCTCGATCGTCCGTTTCCCCGGATTCGTCAGCCTTCACGGCGGCTCCCGCCTCAACCAGCACGTCGCGGCCCTCAACCTTCACTACCAGCCGACCAAGAACATCTCCATCGTCCCCTCCGTGCGCGTCGAGTCCACCGGCGTCAACAACGACACCTACTACACCGCCACCCCCAGCGCGGCCGGCGCCCGCAACGTCAACGGCGGCCAGGACTATCTCGACTTCTCCGAGCGTCTCGAGGCGCGCTACACCGGGATCAAGGACTGGGTCCTTTATGCCCGCGGCGACTGGGACCAGGGCGACGGCGACCTCGAGGAACGCCAGACGGCCCTGGCAACCGGGACCGTGCAACTGCAGCGCGACACCGAGTTCCAACGCTACGGCCAGAAATACACCCTCGGGGCCAACTGGTATCCCGCCCGCAAGGTCAACGTGTCCGGCCAGTACTACTACAAACGGCGCGACAACGACTACAAACACCTGATCGACACCACGCCGAACGCGGGACTGCTCCGCTATCCCGCCTATCTCACACAGCAGGAATTCGACACCCACGACTTCAACGTCCGCGTCACCCTCCGGCCCATGGCGCAACTCGTCTCGGTGTCACGCTATGACTTCCAGCTTTCCGGCATCGAGACCGGAGCCAACGGCCTGTCCGAGATCCAGAGCGCGAACCTCGACACCCACATCTTCAGCCAGAGCCTGACCTGGACCCCGGTGAACCGGCTCTATCTTCAGGGCATGCTGACCTATGTCTACGACGTCACCACCACCCCCCCCAACAGCGGCGCGACAGCAGCCGTCATCCCCGAATCGCAGAACAGCTTCTGGAACGTCGGGGGCTCCGTCGGTTACGCGCTCGGCGCCCGCACCGACCTCGCGGTGGAATACCTTTACTACATTGCCGACAACTTCATCGACAACTCCGCCGCCAGCCTCCCCTACGGCGCCAGTTTCGAGGAACACCGCATCGCGGCCACCGTGAACCGTCGCCTCTCCGAGAACATGCGGATCGTCTTTGAATACGGCTTCTACAATTTCAACGAATCCACCACCGGAGGCTCCGATGACTATGTTGCCCACGTGTTCTCCACCACCCTGCAGTGCCGCTTTTGACATGCCTCAGGACAACCGGAGGTTGGAATTCTTCAACGACCGGTTAGCTCCACAAAGGCAGTTTTCTTTAGAGTCTCTAATATAGTTGCTACGGCTTCATTCGTGTTCCTTATCCAGACCTCAAACATCCAACCGGCAGGGCAATCATGAAATCACACCGCCTCGTCTCCACCAGTCTCGCGTGTCTCACAGCCTTCCTATTCCAGGTCGGCGCCGCCTCCTCGGCCGAGCCCACACCGGACATCGCCACCCTCTCCAAGCCCGCCGGCGGAGAGATGATCATGATGTTCCATGGCGGAACCGGGCCGTTTCAGGTCCAGCAACGCATGACCCTGGATGCCGAGGCCGAGTGGTCGGATGTGCCGAGCGCCCGGGTCACCAAGCTCAACGACGGCGTCTTTCTCGCGACCATGCCGATCGGCGATGAGGTGAACGCCGCGTTCTACCGCGTCCAAAGCATGGGCGAGACCATCGTCGAACTCAAAGGCTGGTCGATCTACCTCGAGGTTTCCGAGCCGGCCAACGGCCAGTATTTCACGCAGGGCGAGGCCCCGGTCGTCACCGTGAAGGTGCTCGACACCTTCGGCGGCGGCATCGGACCGGATGATTTCTCCTCGCTGAACCTCTACATGTGGGGCCCCCAGGATCCGCGGAAGACCGTATCCGCCAACAAGCTGCTGAACGCCAACGAGGACCGCTCCCAGCGGCCGCACCACTACATCGATCTCCGCAGCAGCCCCGGCGTGCAGCTTGACGGCCAGGTTTACACTTATCCTCTCCAGGCCGTGACCGACGAGGAACCCGGAACCTATCAATTGGGCCTGTGGGTCGGGCTACGGTCGGACGGTTTCGCACAGGTCATGCGCTTTGCTCAAATCCAGATCGGCACCGCCACTGTGGAGGAGGAAGTCGTGGCCGCTTACGCCCCCGACGGCAGCCCCAAGTGCGCCGCCTGCCACGAGGGCACCATCAGCGGCAAGATGTACCTGCATCACATCGACCCCGGCTATTCCCCCACCGGCAATTGGTCATTGGACTTCACCCCGGTTATGAGCTGCAAAGCCTGCCACAATCTCGACGGCTACGCCGCCTACAGGGCTCCCGACTCGGAGCGCATTCCCGATCCCATTGTCCGGCGTATCCACGGCGTCCACAGGGGCTCCGGGCTGGAACTCGAGTTCAACAACGATCCCATTGTGGGTGACTTCGCGGACTACATCCACGTCGATCTCCCCGCGGACATCCGCAACTGCGCGGCGTGCCACGTCGACGACCGCTACAAGACCGTTCCCTCCCGCCTCGCCTGCGGCGCCTGCCACGACAACGTGTGGTTCGGCGAATACGCGGACCTGCCCGACGGCATGGAGCAGCACTTCGTTCCGCAAACCAGCGACGAAACCTGCGCCTACTGCCACACCCCCGACAGCGGCGGGTATGAGTTTGAAGGCAAGGACATGGCAGTGGCCATGGTCCACGCAATCCCGGTGGAATTCGACAACCAGATCGACCTGTCGCTGTCGCCTCCCGCCAACGGCACGCACTACGTCGACGGCGAAGAGCCCACGCTGACCGTCAAGCTCCAGGAACTCGACGCCGACGGCGTGCCGACCGGCGTCTTCGCCAATCCGAACGAGATCACCACGGACTCCTTCAGTCGGCTGCGGCTTCAGGTGTCCGGCCCCCGGGCGCTCACCGAACCCGTGCTGACCACCGCTTCGACGGATCCCACCAAATCCGGCAGTGGATCCTACATCTACAACGATCTGCGCGCCCAAGCCGATCCGATGGAAGACGACCCGAGGATCACCAGAACCACGGATGCCATCGAGTATCAGCTTGAATCCGTCACCGGTCTGGCGGCAGGCACCTACTCGGTCTACGTCCAAGGCAGGACAAACGGAGTGCGGCGCTCTGATGTGGGCATCATCAACTTTCAGGTCGGGACGGCCTCGGAAGAAGCCAGGATCGCCACGAGTTGCACCGACTGCCACGCCTCCACCAAGATGCACGGCTCCTATCCCTTCAACGTGGATCTCTGCAAGAACTGCCACGACTACCAGCAACGGTATGCGGACAGGGTCAACTGGGACGACCGCAACTGGGGCTTTGGCGCCGCGCCGCTATCGCGTCGCGTCCACGGCGTGCATTACGGCAAATACCTGCACAAGCCGGGCGAAATCCACGGTGAGGAAGACGCTGAGCACTTCGGCGGGATCATCTTCCCACAGGACGTCCGAAACTGCACCAAGTGCCACTCGGAAAGCCCGACCTGGAAGGAGAAACCCAGCCGCCTGGCCTGCATGGCATGCCACGATTCGGATGACTCCCTCCTGCACGGCGCGCTCATGACGTGGGATCCGACGCCCGCCCAACCCTTCAGCGGGGACGAGCAGGAATCCTGCAGGGTGTGCCACGGCAAGGGCAAGGACTTCAGCCCCGACAAGGTGCACGCCATCTCCGATCCTTACGTCCCGCCTTATCCGCGGGAACCGGCCGGGGGACATTGACGATTCACGCATGACAAACGCGGCAGGCCATCGCCTGCCGCGTTTTTTTTCACGGGAGCCATGAACCGAGCGATTGAACCCGCCGAAGGCGGTTCAGAAACGGAGCGCGGAATTTATTCCGCATCGACCTACGGCAATCCGAGGGGTTTGAGACATTTCAACGCGCTTCACCCACCAACGTTGAAGCGGAATGAACTCCGCGCCCCGCGGCGTTCCCGCCCGTATTCACCTATCGTGTGATCCCCCCGTTCCCCCACACTTGGCAAACTCCCTGCCTGACAAACGCCAACCGACCACAGAAACTCGCCCCATGACCATGCCATCACCAAACCGAATTCCGATTGTCGCCGCCATTGTTGCGGGAGCCGTGTTGATCACCGTGGGCGCCGGACTCGGCTGGTTCGGCGGAACCGGACCTAACGAGGCCGACCAGCCACTGCCATCCGAAACCTCCCTTCCCAAAGGACCTGCGCCTACTCCCGGTCCCCTTGCAAAGACGCAGTCCCGGCCCCTTCCCTCTCCGCCGCCTCCGAGCGCGTCCGTTCCTTCCGATCGTCGCATGAAGGATGAAGACACCCTGCTGGCCGAGGACGCCGAACGCCTCGCCGCCCTGAAGAAGAAATACGCGGAGAACCCTCCCATTCCGCCCACTCCCACCGCGAAACAGACATTGATCAAGGGCGAAACCGTCATCGAAGAAGCCGGAACCGGAATGGCCGCCGTGATCCCCTTGGCCCGGGCAACCTCCGACCCCATGGATAAAATGACGCTGGTCGCGTTCCTTCCGCCCGATTCCACGGCAAAGATCCTCGACCTCGCTCCGCTCGACGACTCGGCCTTCACGGCCATCGACAAACGATTGGACGACTCCGGCCGGTTCGCCTCCTTCACGGGGACGCCGCAGACCTCCACGAACCTGTCCCTTCGCCTTTCCGTTTCCCAGCCGACCACAGCCATGATCCAGGGAAGCGGCGGCATCCAACCCTTCAAGCTCGAACTCCGGCCGCAGACGCGCTGAAGCAACCGGACACCGCGCGATCCCACCCCGATTCAAAGCAACCAAGAAAAACTGTAGCCGCAGTTCGTCCCTTCGGGACTTTAAAGTGGGTCCTTTCGGCGAAAAGTCCCTACCAGCGTAGGTAGGGGCGACTCGCCGAAGGCGCCCCATTTCAACGCCCCTTCGGGGCGACACGATTCCGACTACGAAATTCTTCAAGCCGGTATCGCGCCCCTGATGAGGAGAATGAAATCGGACTGGGTTCACGCGTTCAAGAACCGTGCAAGCCAGTGTGGTTTCAACGATTGGAGTCCGTTCCGCGGTAGGGCGGTCGTTGCATCGCCGCCCACTTCGACATCCCGAAGGGATGTAACAGCCCGCCGCCGTGTTTTGTCGTGAGATGCTTGCGCCCTCTCAGGGCTTCGAAGTGTGGCGCGACGCAACGCGACCCTACCGTGATTGTCTGTCATCAGTCGATTCTACCTCGAAAAAGAGGGCAATAGACCGAATCCCCAAATTGAAGACTTGCGCGTCATATACAGCTCCCGGGGAGAATGAAATCGGAGTGCGTTTGCACGGCCGTTGCCGGAATCGAACCGCCCCCTCCCCGCCTAAAACCGATTTTTCCGTTTCTCCCGGACGCCTGTTCCCCTACCGTGCGCTCGATTCCAGCATGAGCGCCGATCCCAAAGAAGTCCGCCGTGTCGTCCTTGCCAGCTTCATCGGCACGACCATCGAGTGGTACGACTACTTCCTTTACGGCACGGCCGCGGCCCTGGTCTTCCCCACGCTCTTCTTTCCTGAGAGCGATCCGACAGCGGCGCAGATGAGTTCACTGGCCACCTTCGCGCTGGGGTTCTTTGCGCGGCCGATCGGCGGCGTCGTGTTCGGCCACTACGGCGACCGCTTGGGCCGCAAGTCGATGCTGGTCGTCACCCTGATGATGATGGGCGTCGCCACGTTCCTGATCGGCGTCCTGCCCACCTACGCGCAGATCGGCGTCGCCGCCCCCATCCTGCTGGCCTTGCTGCGCATCGTTCAGGGCTTCGGCGTGGGCGGCGAATGGGGCGGCGCCGCGCTGATGGCGATCGAACACGGCCACGCCGGCAAGCGCGGCTTCTACGGCAGTTGCGTGCAGATGGGCGTGCCCGTCGGGCTGCTGCTTTCCACCGCGGTCTACTGGTTCTGCACCTCACGCCTCACACCGGAGCAGTTCCTGACCTGGGGGTGGCGGGTTCCGTTCCTGCTCGGGATCGCGCTGCTTGGCATCGGCATGTTCATCCGGCTGCGGATCGTGGAAAGCCCGCTCTTTGCCCAGACCGCAAAGAAGAACGATGTCTCCGAGGCCCCCTTCTTCGAAGTCTTCAGCAAGCATCCGAAGAACGTCGTCCTCGCCATGGGCGCGCGCTTCGCCGAGAACGCCTGCTTCTACATCTTCAGCGTCTGGGTCCTCGCCTACGCCACCAATTACCTGGGCGTGCAGAAACAGACGGTGCTGATGGGCGTCTGGGTGGCCGCCGCCGTGCAGATCTTCGCCATCCCGGGATTCGGCCTGCTTTCGGATCGCCTCGGCCGCCGGCCGGTCTACCTCGGCGGGACGATCTTCATCGCCCTGTTTGCCTTCCCCTTCTTCATGCTGGTGCAGACCGGAACGGCGCCGATGATCGTCCTCGCGATCGTCCTCGGTCTGGTCGGACACGCGGCGATGTACGGGCCGCAGGCGGCCTTCTTCTCCGAACTCTTCGGGACCCGGGTCCGTTACACCGGAGCGTCCATCGGCTACCAGCTTGCCTCCCCTTTCGCCGGCGGCCTCGCCCCTATGATCGCCACCTGGCTGGCCGCGCGTTCCGGAGGTTCCACCGCGAACGTCTCCCTCTACCTCATCGGCATGGCCGCCATCACCCTCGTCTCCGTCTGGCAGGCGGCGGAGACCAGCAAGGCGGATATTTCAACCTGAAAACGGCGGTGGGACAGGAAAAGCCCATTCCGAACCAAAACGGAGTAATGGAGTGGCGGAGAATTGGAGCATTCGAAGCGGCTCCCCTATGGCGGGAATTCCAACAACTCCGCCACTCCATCACTCCAAGCCGCTTGCTCCCCATGCAACCGACGTTTCCAGGTTCAGGCGGGTGATCCTCCTGGGCCCGTTCCAGGAGTCCATCCAATTCGCAGCCGTCAAGCTGCCGAGGGTCGCCCTGGAGGGGAATCCAGAACCTGGCCCGCCTTCCGGCGAACGCTGAAAGGGGTAAAGCAACCCCTTACTTTCCTCCACCCAAGGCCCGTTCCAACAGCTCGTTCATGCGATTGATCATGGCGCGGGGGTCTTCGAGAAGGCCGGCCGCGGCCCGGCAGTTGTCGTAGATCTGCTCGGCGACCTTGCCGGCCAGTTCGGTGTTGTCCACGCGCTGCTGATTCAGCAGGACGATCATGTTGTGGCCGGGGTTGATCTCCAGGTCGAACTTGTCAGGCATGCCGCCGCCGTCCGGATTCATCGCCTTCATCATGCGGCGCATCGACGCCGTCATGAACTTGTCGCCGTCCACGATCACGGCCGGACTGTCGACCAACCGTTTGGAGACGCGGACCTCGTTCACGTTCTCGCCGAGGGTCTCCTTGATCCATTTGGCCAGTTCCTCGCCGTCCTCCTCGCTCAGGCGTTCCCCCTCCTTCGCCGGGGCCTCGACTTCGACCTCGGCCTTCTCGGCCGCCACCAACTGCTTGCCGTCAAATTCCCGCAGGTGGTCGGCGACAAATTCGTCCCAGGCGTCGTAGAAGAACAGGACCTCCTGAGACTTCTGTTTGAAGGCTTCAAAATAGGGACTGGCCTCGGCGGCCTCGCGGTTGGGCGCGCTGATGTAGTAGATCTCCTTCTGCTCCTCCGGCATGCGGGAGACATAATCCGCGAGTGCGGCGGTCTTTCCGGCGTCGGTCACGCTGGATTCGAAACGCAACAGCTTGCCGAGCGCGTCCTTGTTGTCGTAGTCGGAGGCGACCCCCTCCTTCAGGAAGCGGCCGAACTGTTTGAAGAACTCGTCGTACGCCTCGGCGTCCTTCTTGGCCTTCTCGGTCAGCATCTTGATGAAGCGCTTGGAAAGCACCTTCTTGAGCTTCGCCATCAGGGCCGAGTCCTGCATGGACTCGCGGGAGATGTTCAGCGGCAGGTCCTCGCTGTCCACCACGCCCTTCACGAACCGCATCCATTCGGGCAACAACTCCTTGGGTTCGGAGTCGATCAACACCTTCCGGCAGTAGAGGTGCACCTGCGCCTCCCCCCGCGGCATGCCCGGCATCTCGAAATTGCGCTTGGGCACAAAGAGCAGCGACCGGATCGCCAGGGGCGCGTCCGCGCTGAAATGAAGGCGGTACATCGGCGCGTCCGAATCGTGCCCGATCAGTTTGTAGAACTCCTCGTATTCCTCCGCCTTGATGCCGCGGGCGTCGCGCGCCCAGATGGCTTCAACGGTGTTCTCGTGCTCGCCGTTCACATTGATCGGAAACGGAACGAAACTGGAATAACGCTTCACGATCGACTTCACCGTGTAGGCCTCGGCGAAGGTCTTCTGGTCGTCCTTCAGTTCGATGGTGATCTTCGTGCCGCGGGGCAGGTCGTCGGAGAGCGTCTCAATGTCGTACGATCCCGCGCCGGTCGAGGTCCAGCGACAGGCCGGGGCTCCGGCATCGCTGGAGCGCGTCTCCACCGTCACCTTCTCGGCGACCATGAAGGCCGAGTAGAATCCCACGCCAAACTGGCCGATCAGGTTCGCGTCGGGCTTGGCTCCCTTCTCCTGCGCCTCGGTCAACTGTTTCAGGAAGGCCTTGGAGCCGGAGTGAGCGATGGTGCCCAGGTTTTCCACCAGTTCGTCGGCGGTCATGCCGACGCCGGTGTCGGCAATGCTGATCGTGCGCTCCTTCTCGTCGGTCGCGATGGAGATGGCCAGTTCGAGGTCCGGGTCGTGAACCTTCGCCCCAGACGCCTGCTGAAAGCGCAGTTTTTCCAACGCGTCGGCCGCGTTCGAAACCAGTTCGCGGATGAAGATCTCCTTGTCGGTGTAGAGGGAGTGAATGACGATATCCAGCAACTGCTGGATCTCAGCCTTGAATTCGTGCTTCTTCGGTTTGCTCATTGTTCGTGTCGTAAATCGGGAAAAAGAGGCAAAGGGGATAACGGATTTTTCGGATTCGTCAAGCGCCGCGCCCAAAGGCCCTCAGCGTCGCAGGAGTCGCTGAGTTGGCCTGAAGGCGGGGCGAACTGTCCGCAGCGAGCCGCGCGGGCATACTCACGTTGGCTCAATGGGGGCAATTCGCCCCGCCCGCACTACGACCTTGGAATTATGGGAATCACGACACAGGTCAGGCGAAAGCCCTCCCTGTCGGACAGTCCTTCCGGGCTGCCCCTGGCCTGAGCGGCGTCGACGCGCGTCAGGACCGGCTGGAATGACAGCCCCGCCCGACGCGGGCGCGCATCAATTGCCGGGAGCGTCTTCCGCAGCCAAGGTCACGGTCAACGAACCGTCATGGTAGGAAGCCGCGATAATTTCGCCCGCCAAGACACCGCTTGATTCAGACGGTCGCGTTCCCAGACCGCGCGCAAGGCTCGACCAGCGCTCATGCCGGCCGCCAATGAACTTCACGATCCTCTCAAGAATGGATGTTGTCGTCTTCATGTTTCCCTTTCAAGTCTTGTTCTCGGATTCACCCAGCCCGGGCGGAGGCCCGCCGACCTCCTCGATCCTCAGCTTCGGCGCCGGCCGATTCGCCCGGGCTTTCTGTTCAACCAACCTTCACATCGATGCGTCGCGGCTTCGCCTCTTCCCGCTTGGCGATGGCAATCATGAGCAGGCCATCACGATACTTCGCCGCGACGCTCGCGGCATCCGCGTCCTTGGGGATCCGGAATTCCCGGTGAAACGGACCGGTTGCGCGTTCGAGGCGATTGAACACGCGCCCATCCTTCTCGTCGGCCTTCGAACGCTCTCCGGAGATCTTCAGCCAGCCATCCTCGACCCGCACGTCCACGTCGGACTTCTTGACGCCGGGGAGTTCCAGGACGACCCCATACTCCCTTTCGTCCTCCATCACGTCCGCAACTGGAATCCAATGAGACGTGTCGCCATTCGAACGTCCCGCGGCCGGGGTCCTGAAAATTGAATCAGACAACCGGTTGTGGAGCTGTTCGATTTCTTCAAACGGTTTCCAGACAGTCAATGTTTTCATACCAATCATCGGTTTCAGTTTCCTGGGGCGGCGTTTCTTCCCGATCCGTCCGCCCGCCCGTCCACGAACGGATCGTCACACCCGATAACAGGAATCGTGCCAACGACTTTCTAACAGTTTTCGCGGCATTTTCGGGAATTTGGAAAACCCCGGATTCAAATCGAGGCAGGCAGTGGGTCAGTTTTGCGCGCCCTTTTGAGCGCCCTGATCAATCCTGACACAATGCGGTCTTCCCGGCGCCGCCTCACTTGAACTCCACTTCGATCCGGCCCAACGCATCATCCTCGTTCTTCTTCAACGCGACGGTCAACAACCCGTCCTCGTAAGCGGCCGACACACTTTCCGGTTCAGCATTGCGGGGGACGCGAAATCGACGCTCAAAGCTGCCGGTCTTCCGTTCGATCCGGTTGTAGAGCAGTCCGTCCTTTTCCTCGGGCATGGGCCGCTCCCCAGACACGCGGATCCACCCGTCTTCGACGACCACCTCGAAGTCGCCTTTCTTGAAACCGGGCAATTCCAGGATGACTTGGTAGCCGTTGTCGTCCTCTGCGACATCGGCGTCCGGTTCCCACGGTTCCCGGGCTTCCGGGAGCGGTTTGGCGGGGGCTGTTGCCACAGTCGATTGTGGCCGATCCACCTCGGGCAGATTCGCCTCAGGCGAGGGATGAATCAAAGCGAGGGAGGTCATGACGATGATGGTTTTCATGTGTGTGGATTTGTTGTTGTTCGCGGCCGGGAACGTCCGGGCCGCTCATGGCGGTCCCTCCAACCAGAATCCGTGCCAAAGTCTGAAATGCGCGCATACGGCGCATTGTCCACGATTTCGCGGTCACACCAGGCGCTCCGTCCCCATCCGCTGCGTCATTTGGGCGCAACAATTCACGCTCGGGAATTCGTCATGGCGCAACCCTGTCTCGAAATATGATTGAAATTCCCCGCGCCTGATCCAGAGACTCCCCGCCATGCGCACATCCCTACTTCCCTTACGCGCCGCCGCCATCGCCGCCCTCCTCTTCGCCTCATCCGCGTTGTCGGCGCAACAGCCCCCGAAGGACCATTTCCGGCAACTCGATCATGAATGGCCCACACCCAACGACCTGCGTCGCCCCTCCGGCGCGCCGGGCGGGGACTACTGGCAACAGCAGGCCGACTATGCGATCGACATCCGGCTCGACGACAAGCGGCAGTCACTGACCGGCTCCGAGCGCATCACCTACCACAACAACTCCCCCGACGCTCTCACCTACCTCTGGGTGCAGTTGGACCAGCAACGCTACGAGCAGGATTCCCACGAGTGGCTCACGTCCGCCGCGCCGGACCTCTCGAGGCTCAGTTACAAGGGACTTGGCGGCATCCTCTATCGCGAGAACTTCGAGGGCGGCCACCGCATTGCCGCCGTCAAGGACGCCGCCGGCCGCCCCCTGCCCCACACGCTGGTTCATTCCATGATGCGCATCGATCCGCCGCAGCCGATCGCATCCGGGTCCACATTCACCTTCTCCATCGACTGGAGCTACGCCATCCCCGACGCGAAGAAGATCCGCGTCCGCGGCGGCTTTGAATACTTCGCGGAGGACAAGAACCACCTCTACGCCATCGCGCAGTGGTATCCCCGCATGTGCGCCTACACCGACGTTCACGGCTGGCAGAACAAGCAGAGCATCGGCAGCGAGTTCACGGTGGAGTTCGGCAACTTCGAGGTCCGCATCACCGCGCCCGACGACCACATCGTCGCCGCCACCGGCGAACTTCAGAATGGGAGCGACGTCCTCACCGAAACCCAACGCCTGCGACTTGACCAGGCGCGCACCGCCGAAACGCCCGTCATGATCGTCACCCGGGAAGAGGCGATCGCGAATGAGAAATCGAAACCCAAGGGAGAGAAGACCTGGGTCTTCAAGGCGGAGCTCGTCCGGGATTTCGCCTGGGCCTCATCGCGCAAGTTCCTCTGGGACGCGCAGGGGTTCGATCTCAACGGCCGCCGCGTCATGGCCATGTCCTTCTGGCCGAAGGAAGGCGGCGAACTCTGGCGCAAGTACTCCACGCACGCCGTGATCCACACGGTCGAGACCTATTCGAAATTCACCTTCGACTTCCCCTACCCCGTGATGCAGTCGGTGAACGCGCCGATCTCCGGCATGGAATACCCGATGATCACCTTCCAGTCGCCGCGACCGGAAAAGGACGGAACCTACAGCGAATCGACCAAGTTCGGCCTGATTGGCGTCATCATCCATGAGGTCGGCCACAACTGGTTCCCCATGGTCGTCAATTCGGACGAGCGTCGCTGGCGCTGGATGGACGAGGGCCTGAACTCCTTTGTCGAGTTTCTCGCGGAACACGAGTGGTCCGAAGAGTTCCCCAAACGCCTCACCGACCCCGCGCGCCGCGCCGGCTTCTTCGCCTGGCTCCGGCAGTCGAACAAGATGCCGATCATGACCGCGGCGGACTCCCTCATCTCCGGAGCCTACAACGCCTACACCAAACCCACCCAGGCCCTGCTCATCCTCCGCGAGACCGTCCTCGGACGGGAGGTCTTTGACTTCGCCTTCAAGGAGTATGCCAACCGCTGGAAATTCAAGCGCCCCACCCCCTACGACTTTTTCCGCACCATGGAGGACGCCTCCGGCCGCGACCTCGACTGGTTCTGGCGAGGCTGGTTCTACTCCACCGACCACGTCGATGTCTCCATCGACAACGTCACCCGCCACACGATCGCCAACCCGGACCCCACGATCGCCAAGGCGCGCGCCCGCAACAAGGACGAGCAAAAGAACGTCCCGCTCATTGTCGAGCGGAACAAGGACATCGAGAAGCGCGTGGAACGCTTCCAGGAACTGCGCGACTTTTACGACGACTTCGACAAGTTCGCCGTCCTGCCGCACGAGACGGATGCGTTCAAGCGCTTCCTCAAGAGCCTCACGCCGGAAGAACGCGACCTGCTCAAGACCAAGGGGCATTTCTACACCGTCGATCTCAAGAACGTTGGCGGCCTCGTCACTCCCGTGATCCTCGAAGCCGAATTCTCCGACGGCTCAAAACAGACCCTCCGCATCCCGGCCGAGATCTGGCGGCACAACGGCGAACAGGTCTCCAAGCTCCTGCACACAAGAAAGGAGATCCTCTCCCTCACCCTCGACCCGCGCGACGAAACCGCCGACGTGGACCGCCGCAACAACCACTTCCCTCGGCTCATGGACGAGGAGACCTTCCGCCTGCAGAAGACGCCCAAGTCCAAAAACCCCATGCAACGCGCCAACGACGCGAAGAAGAAAGCCAAGCCGAAGCAGAAGGCCGCGCAGGGCAAGTAACCCGCCCGCCACCACACAGACGCCATTGCCCACATGATACTCGCTGCCGGACTCACCCCCGCCTGGCAACAGATCGCCGTCCTGGATTCATTGGAAATCGGCGCGGTCAACCGGGCGCGCGAATTTCATGCCGTCGCCTCCGGCAAGGTGATCAATGTCGGGCTGGCCCTGCATTCCCTCGGCGCGGACTTCAAGACATTGGCGTGCCTGGGCGGAGCCAACGGGATGGCCATCCAGGCTGAATTCGAGGCCAACAACATTTCGGCCCGCTGGATTCCGACCGACTCTCCCACACGCGTCTGCACCACCCTCCTCGATCCCCCCTCAAGGCAGACCACTGAGATCGTGGAAAACTCCGCCCCAGTCTCCCCCGGGGAACTCGAAGCCTATCTCACCGCGATCTCCGAGGAATCCCGTGCGGCGGACTGCATCGTCCTGAGCGGCTCCCTGCCCCGCAACACACCCAAGGACTTCCACCTGAAAACCCTCCGCGCGATCCGGAACCCGGATGCGCAAACCGTTCTGGACATCGCCGGACCGGAACTGCTGGCCGCGCTGGAAGCTGGGCCGTTTCTGGTCAAGCCCAACCGTCACGAACTCGCCCGGACCCTGGATCGCCCGCTCGATACGGACACCGCCATGTTCGACGCCATGCGAGAGATCATCGAGCGCGGCGCAAAGTGGTGCGTGGTCAGCGATGGCGGTCGCCCCTCGCACGCGACCGATGGTTGCGGGCTTTTCAGATTCGCGCCGCCAAACGTCAGGTCGGCGGTCAATCCCATCGGCTGCGGGGACTGTCTTGCCGCCGGCATCGCCCTCGGACTGAGCGAGGGCAAAACCCCGCCCGAAGCGATCGTTTTCGGCCTTGCCGCCGCCGCGGACAACCTCGAGCAACTCCTCCCTGCAAGACTGGATCGGAAACGGGTCGAAGCTGTCGCCCGAACCGTCGAACACACGACGCTCTGACTCAGAAAAACGGGATGCGCTCGTTCGCCTCGGCAATCGTGCTGAGCGGCCCGTGCCCCGGACAGACCAGGGTCTCAGGCGGCAGCGAGAGGATCTCCTCCTTCACCTTGCGCCTCGCCAGTTCGGGCGCCCGTTGATGCCCGCCCATGGAACCGGCAAAGATCGCGTCGCCCACCACCGCCAGATCCGGCGCGCCGTCCGGGAATCCGGAAACGATGTAAGTCACCCCGTCGTCCGCGTGCCCCGGGGTCAATCGGGCGACCACCGAGAATCTCCCCACCTCGACCGCCACGCCGGGGTTCACCTGTTGTTCCGTTGGGGCGGAATCGATGTTCGAGTGCAGTCGGACACCTGGGAACCGGTCCCGCACTGCCGCCAGCGCGGCAATGTGATCGCCGTGCGAGTGCGTGATGAAGAGGCGTTTGAGATCCAACCCCTGCGCGTCGCAGAGGGCAAAGATCGGAGCCGCGTCCCACCCCGTGTCAAACAGAGCCGCCTCCTTCGTATCCTCGTCCCAGACGAGGAAGCAGTTGACCGCCATCCGCTCCTCCGTGGTGATCATCTCCAGCCTTCGCCAGCGTGACACATCGACCGCCGCGGGCTCCCAACCCTCCGCCACGGCGCGCAACTTGGCCGCGTTCAATCCCAGCAGGCCGGCGATCCCGTCGAGGTTCAACCCTGAGGGAGCCGTTCCATACTCCTCATAATCGGCCAGCCGCGCCTCGCTCACTCCGCCAGCCTCGGCCACCCTTGCTTCTTCGATTCCCGCCGCCAACCGCGCCTTGAACACGATGTCGCCCGCATGATCTTCCAAACTCATGACAGCAGCTTAATTCCGTCGCCCCCCTTGGCAATTTGAATCCCCACGCCGCGCAAACCACATGCTGCCCGCAACTCAACAAGGATTGCCAACCGTCTGGGGGTGGGCTAATTTTCCCGCCGTGAATCGATTTCTCTTCGGTCTGCTCACAACCCTCCTGTCCGCTTTCCCCTCCTTCTCCGCCAGTCCGGAAGCCCCCGCCAAGTCCGCCGCCGAAGATCCTGTGGAAAAGGCCTATCGCGAGATCCTGGAGGACGACGACAAGGCTCAAGCCGAGATCGACAAGTGGATCCTGGATGAAAGCCGACTACGCGCCAAGGACGCCGGCATTCCGATCTCGACCCTCGAGCAGCGAATCGAACAACGGCGCAAGAAGGTGGATGAAGCCTACCGCTCCTTCATCCTGAAGAATCCGAAACACGCCCGCGCGCGCCTCGCCTACGGCAGTTTCCTCGGCGACCAGGGATTCGAAGCCGAGGCGGCCAAGCAATGGGAGAAGGCCCGGGAACTGGAGCCGGACAACCCCGCGGCCTGGAACAACCTGGCCAACTACCACGGTCACAAGGGGCCCCAGACGAAGGCGTTCCAATACTACGAGAAGGCCATCGAGCTCGCGCCTTTCGAGTCGGTCTACCACCACAACTTCGCGGTCACCGTCTACCTCTACCGCAAGGACGCGCGCGAGTATTTCAAGACCGACGAGGACGGGGTCTTCGACAAGGCCCTGGAGCTCTACCGCAAGGCAATGGACCTGGACCCGAACAACTTCGAACTGGCGACCGACTACGCGCAAAGCTACTACGGCATCCGCCCCCCAAGGCTCGCGGCGGGTCTCAAGGCCTGGCAGGCCGCCTCCAAGCTCGCCCGCGACGATTTTGAACGCGAGGGCGTCGAAATCCACATTGCCCGTTTTGAACTCAATTCCGGCCGGTTTGACGCTGCCCGGAAACGCCTCCAGGCGATCAAGGACGAACGCTACAAGGGCCTGGTCGACACCGTACTCAAGTCCCTCGAGCGAAAACAGGCCGCCGCCCGCGGCATCTCGGAGGACCCCGTGAATTGAACCCAGAACACCCGTGGGATCGCATATCCCCGGGTCTCCCCGAACCGCACACCATGAACGAACCCGCCCCACCTCCCTCTGCCACGCCGCCCCCCCGCTCTCTGACAACCGCCAAGCGCGCCCTGTTGGCCTCGGCCCTCGTCGCAATCATCGCGTCGGCGACATTCTCCTTCTGGGAGACCGCCCTGGAAACCGATGTGATTCCGCGGAGCGCGCTGCATTCCATTCGCGCCGCGTTCACCTGGGATCCCACCGAACGGAGACTCGCTCGACTCGTCGCCTCCGAGAATCGCGGGGTCGAGATGATCGAAGCCTGGGTCAACTCCTCCGGGGCCTTCCGGGACCACCTGCTGAAGAACAACCTCCGCGACACCGATTTCGAGACCGAGGTGCAGATCGCGCTGCGACAGATCCGGGACGATTATGAAGCCTTCCTGGCGGACTTCCCCTCACACTCCGCCGGACGCATCGCCTACGGAGACTACCTGCAACGCATCGACGACAGCGACGGCGCGACACGTGAATGGAACCACGCCATGGACCTCGCGCCAAACGCGGAGGCCTGGGATCGTCGCGCGCGCATCGCCTACTATGAGGACGACTACGGGAAGGCCCTGGCCGCCTTTGAAAAGGCGGTGGAACTGGAGGGGGACAACTGGGACTATCACTACCAGCTGGCCTCGCTGGTCTTCTCCAACCAGAAGGCGGCGGCGGCTCACTACCACGAAGCCCGCGAGGAATCCGCCATGCGCGCGATATCCCACTTCCGCAAGGCCGAACAACTCAATCCCGAAAACTACTCGTTGGTGAACGAACTCGGCTTTGCCTATGCATCCCTGAATCCACCCCTCGTCGAGGAAAGCATCGCGGCGTGGGAGCGCTCGGCGCGCCTGGCGCCCGGCGAATTGGCGCGGGAATCGGTCTACCTGAACATCGCGGGAGCCCTGATCACCGCCAAACGATACGCCGACGCGCGCAAACAGATCGACCGGTCCAGGCGCGACGAACTGCGCAGCGAACGCCGCTATCTGATGCGCCGGATCTCCTCCGCCCAAGGCGTCGTCCAATAGAGCCGCAAAAAACAAACTTGGTAGGGCGAACTGTCCCAGTGAGCCGCCAATTCTGGTAGGACGAACTGTCCTCAGTGAGCCGACTTGGGCCCGCCCCGGGGCGGATCACCCGAACCAGTTCTCCCCACCATGCGGCATCAGCCCTCCCGCCGCCCAAGAGCGACCAGCAGCTTGCGATGGATGCCGCCGAATCCGCCATTGCTGAAGACACAGACCACATCGCCTTCCACGGCGCCATCGGCCACGTGCTCAACAATGGCCTCGACCGTCGGGAGGTAGGCCGCCTCCGTCCCCGAATCCTGGATCGCCGCCATCAATTCCGCCGGATCAAGCCTTTGATCCTCGGCCAGGAGTTCCAACCGCGCCACCTCCGCCACAACCGCCCGGTCGGCCAGGGACAGCGCCTCCGCCAGTTCCCCCTGGAACACATTGCGCCGCGTTGTATTCGAACGAGGCTCAAAGACCGCCCACAGGCGTCGCTCCGAATACTTCTCCCGCAAGGCCCGCAAGGTCTGATCGATCGCTGTCGGATGATGCCCGAAGTCATCAATCACGACGATGCCCCCGGCCTCTCCCACGACCTCCATGCGCCGTTTGATGCCATGGAAGGACGAAAACGCCGCTTGGATCCCCTCGTCTGAAATCCCGGCCTCCCGCGCCGCCAGAATCACCGCTGCCGCGTTGCGCACGTTGAACTCGCCGATCATCGGAATCCTGAATTGCACACCCCCCAGCGTGAAACGGGCCCCCTCCGCCGTGTAGGCGATCTCCGACATTCGCTCATCGTTCCCCCCACCCAGGCCAAATCGCTTCACCGGACAAAAATCGACCTCCAGCAACCCCTTTAAATTCTCGTCGTCGCCGTTCGCGAGCAGCAGGCCGTTGCCCGGGACCAGGCGGATGAAATGGCTGAACGACTTCCGAATCGCCGCCAGGTCCTCAAAGATGTCCGCGTGATCGAACTCGACGTTGTTGACGATCGCGATCTCCGGCAGGTAGTGGACAAACTTGCTGCGCTTGTCGAAGAAGGCGGTGTCGTATTCGTCCCCCTCGATGATGAACCACTCGCTGTCCGTGAAACGCGCGCCCTGTTTCAGGTTCTTCGGCACGCCGCCCAGCATATAGCTTGGGTTCAGGCCGTTGTGCTCGAACACCCAGGTCAGCAGCGAGGTCGTCGTCGTCTTGCCATGCGTCCCCGTCACCACGATCGAACGCTTTCCCCGAATGAAGAACTCCTTCAGGAGCTCCGGCAGCGAGATGTAGCGATGCCGGCCCGCCATCGTCAACTCCACCTCCGGATTGCCCCGTGACATCGCGTTGCCCACGACAATCAGATCGGTGTCCGCCGGGATGTTGTCGGGCTTGAAGGGTGAACTCACCTCGATGCCCCGATCCTCGAGGAAATCCGACATCGGCGGATAGACGCCCTCGTCGGAACCTGTGACCGCGAATCCGCGCTCCTTCATCGCCGCCGCGGTCGAGGCCATCGCCGTGCCGCAGATGCCGATGAAATGAACGCTGCGAACCTCCTTCATCCCTTCAGCTTCCTGGTCAGGATCTCCCTCACCTGTCCCGGGTCCGCCGAGCCCTTGCTGAGCTTCATCACGTGCCCGAGGATGCGGTTCAACGCGGCATCCTTGCCGTTGCGGACATCCTCCGCCGGACCGGGATTGGCCGCAATGGCTTCGTCGCAGAAAGTCTCGATCTCCCCGGCGTCTGCCGGTTTCCAGCCCTTCTCATCAGCAATTGAAGTCGGAGCCTGCCCGGTCTCGAACATGATGCCGAAGGCCTCCTGCGCGTTCTTGCTGGTGATGCGCTTGGACTCGACCAATTCCACCAGTTCGGCGATCGCCGCAGGGCCAAATCGCACCTCGCCGATCTCCAACCCGGCCTCGACCAACTTGGCGCGGAGATTGTTGATCACCCAGTTCGCGACGGCCTTGCGGTTTTTCACGCCCTTGGCGGCGACCTCGAAATAGTCGCCCAGCGGCACGTTCTGCACGAACACATCGGCGTCGCCCTCGGGCAGTTCGTAATCCGTCATGAACCGCCGCTTGCGCGCCAGCGGCAGCTCCACCACCCGCGCCTTCACTTCCTCCAACCACTCGTCCGTCGGTTCGAAGGGCATCAGGTCGGGCTCGGGGAAGTAACGGTAGTCGTGCGCGTCCTCCTTGCTGCGCATCGATTCGGTGATGCCCAGATCGTCGTTCCAGCGGACCGTGCCCTGCAGGATCGTTTCGCCGGCCTTCGTCGCGCGGATCTGCTCAGGGATCTCATAGTTCAGGGCGCGTCGCACGCCGCTGAAGCTGTTCATGTTCTTGATCTCGCGCCGCGGATTGAGCTTCTCCTGCCCGACCGGCCGCACGCTCACATTCACGTCGCAGCGGGCCATGCCCTTCTCCATGTCGAAGTGGCTCACGCCGCCGTAGATCATGATGTCCTTGAGCGCATTCAGGAAGGCGTGGGCCATGTCGGCGTTGCGGATGTCCGGCTCGGTCACGATTTCCAGCAGCGGCAGGCCGGCGCGGTTGAAGTCCATGCCGCTGTCGCGGTCGTAGTGGAAGTTCTTGGCCAGGTCTTCCTCCAGGTGCGCGCGGGTGATCCCCACGCGCTCCAATCCGCCGCCGAACTCAAACTCGACAAATCCGTTCTGCGTCGAGGGCTTGTCGTACTGGGTGATCTGGTAGTTTTTCGGCGCGTCCGGGTAGAAGTAGTTCTTCCGGTCGAACTTGGCGAAGCGAGGCACCTCGCAGTTCAACAGGTAACCGGCCAACGCAGTGAGGCGCATCGCCTCCTCGTTGGCGACCGGCAGCACCCCGGGCAGGCCCATGCAGACCGGGCAGACGTTGGTGTTGGGCTCGGCCCCATACTCGTTGGCGCAGCCGCACCACATCTTCGACTTCGTTTTCAGCTGGACGTGTATCTCCAGCCCGATGACCGCTTCGTATTCCATTTTCTTTACCGCGGATGACGCGGATTACTCTGGTAAAAACACCTTCACCCCAACGCGTGAACGGAGAACAGGAACTCCCCGGTTCCAACACGACGCCTTCAGGCGACGTTCAATACATCCGTGCTCATCCGTGCTCATCTGCGGTTGAAATGAAGTTCTAGATCTGTGGTTTCTGCGCGCGCCAATCAGTCGCCTGCTCGTATGCGTGGGCCACGCGGAGGATCGTCTCCTCGCCCAGCGGCTTGCCGAACAGCTGCAGCCCGATCGGCAGTTTCGGGTCGGCCGAGAAGCCGCACGGCAGGCTGATTCCGCAGATGCCGG
Source organism: Verrucomicrobiales bacterium (assembly GCA_038126235.1). Lineage (GTDB taxonomy): Bacteria > Verrucomicrobiota > Verrucomicrobiia > Limisphaerales > JAYPEY01 > JAYPEY01. The sequence continues at coordinate 13,495 of JAYPFK010000022.1, read as the reverse complement.
CCAGGTTGCAGGAGATGGTGAAGATGTCCGCCAGGTACATCTGCAGCGGATCGTCCGCCTTTTCCCCCACCTTGAAGGGCAGCACCGGCGAGGTCGGCGAGACGATGGCGTCCACTTTCTCGAAAGCATTGAGATAATCCTGCCGGATCAGGGTCCGCACCTTCTGGGCCCGCAGGTAGTAGGCGTCGTAGTAGCCGCTGCTCAGGACATAGGTCCCCATAATGATGCGTCGCTTCACCTCCGCGCCAAACCCCTGTCCGCGCGTCCGGGCGTAGAGATTGAACACCGGATTCGGATCGCCCGCGCCCGGCTCCACCCGCGCGCCGTAGCGCACGCCGTCGAAGCGCGCCAGGTTCGCGCTCGCCTCGGCGTTGGCGATGATGTAGTAGGTCGCGATTGCGTAATCCGTGTGCGGCAGCGAAATCTCCACGATCTCCGCGCCCAGGCCCTCCAGTTTCTTCACGGCCGCTTCCACCGCCGCCTTGATCTGAGGATCGAGCCCTTCGATGAAATACTCCTTCGGAAGACCGATTCGCATGCCCTTGATGTCGCCGTTCAAATTGGCGGTGAGTTGCGGCGACGGCTCGGGATTGCTCGTCGAATCCAGCGGGTCATGCCCGCACAGAATCTCCAACAGGGTCGCGGAATCGCGCACGTCCTTGGTCATCGGGCCGATCTGGTCGAGCGACGACGCGAAGGCGACCAGACCGAAGCGGGAAACGCGCCCGTAGGTCGGCTTGATGCCGACGCAACCACAGAACGCCGCCGGCTGCCGGATGGATCCGCCGGTGTCCGTGCCCAAGGTGGCGATCGCCTCGTCCGCGGTCACCGCCGCCGCGGAACCGCCCGAGGACCCCCCCGCCACGCGATCCAGATCCCAAGGCGTCTTTGTCACGCCGAAGGCGGAATTCTCCGTCGAGCTGCCCATGGCAAACTCGTCCATGTTCAATCGACCGAAGACGACCGCCCCCGCTTCCTTGAGCTTTCTCACGGCAGTGGCGTCGTAGGGCGAAACAAAGTCCCCGAGGATCTTCGAAGCGCAGTTCAAGGGCTGCCCCTTGACCGCGATCACGTCCTTCAGCGCGATCGGCACGCCGAGCAACGGCTTGTCCGCGCCGGCCTTGCGCGCCGCGTCCGCCGCATCCGCCTGCTCCAAGGCGTCCTCGGCGTCGTGGCTGATGAAGGCGTTCACCTTGCCGTCCACCGCGGCGACCCGGTCAAGACAGGCCTGCATGGCCTCACGCGAAGATGCCTCGCCGGAACGCAGCTTCTCCGTCAGTTCGGAAATCGTCAGTTGGTTCAACATCTCGAAAACAAGAAAGGAGCCGCCGCCCTATTCGACGATCTTGGGCACGGTGATCAGCCCGTTGACCACGCGGGGAGAATTCGCCAAGGCCTCCTCGTGCGACAGGCCCGGCCGAACCTCGTCGGGACGCGTGACGTTCTTCACTGGATACGCGTGGGCCGTCGGCTCCACGTCGCTCACGTCCAGCTCCTTGAGCTTCTCGACGTAGCCCAGAATGTCGCCGAGTTGGGCGCCCATGCGGGCCTCCTCCTCCTGGCTCAGCTCAATGCGGGCGAGGTTCGCAACGTAGTGAATGTCAAAGGCGTCGTCAGACATGCGCGAAACCTTGGCGAAGCCGCGAATGCGGGGCAAGCGGTTTGTGCGAAACCGGGGATTAAACGGATGTTCGACCGCGGATCACGCGGATTTCACGGATCTGGAATTCCCCAGCGCGCCGCACCTGAACGACGCCAGGTCGGATTCGCTGACAAGGCTCTCTTACTCCATCCGCGTGATCCGCGGTCGGGAACCCTAGAAATCCGTGTCCGCCTTTTCGAGATCCAGCTCCTTGATCCAGATGTTGCGGTAGCGAACGTCGTGGCCTTCGCACTGGAGCTTCAGGCCGCCGGGTGTATCGGTGATGCCCTTGCCGCCCTTGTTGCCTCCATCCAGACCAGACCTCGGCCCGCCCCAGACCTGGTTGATCCGCACGTTCTCGTGGACCTTTTTCCCATTGAAATACATCGAAACCAGGGCCTTCTCCGAAAGCTTGCCATCCTTGAAGCGCGCCGCGCGGAAGGTGATGTCGTAGGAGTTCCATTTGCCGGTTCCGTTGTAGGCGTGGTAGGGCGACTCCGTCTCGTTGATCACCGCGCCCAAGCCATGCTTGGTCTTGTCGCCGTCGAGCACCTGGATCTCATAGCGGTTCTGGAGATACACGCCGCTGTTGCCGCCCTTCTTCATGACCAGGAACTCCACGTGCAGCCGGAAATCCCGATACTTCTTCTTGGTCACGATATCCGCCGCGCCGAACTTCCCGCCGTCCGCCGCGCGGTCGTCGGTCATGATCGCCGTCCCCTTGTCCACCGGGTCGTCCACCACCTTCCACTTGATCGGCATCGACGAACGGAACCCCGGCCCCTCCCAATAGGTCCACTTCGCGTCCAGCATTTCGCGCGAACCGTCGAGAACCACCTCCGCCCCCTTCACCGGCTTCGCGCCCACGCCGACATGAGCGGCGGCGACCGCGGAATTGAGAACGAGGAGGGAGATGCCAAGGACAATGATACGGATGAGCTTCATGGGCGGCACATTAGCCGCGCCACCGATCACCGAAAACCATTTTCACCGCGGATATCGCTGATTTCCCGGATGCCTTACCGGCCTTTCTCATCCGTGTCATCCGCGCAATCCGCGATCAATCCAATCCGAGGCCTGATCGGCGGTCGTTCGCGACGCGCTTCCAGATCAGTTTGGACTCCTTGAAATTCAGGAGCAATGCGACCTCCATGCCGGTGATGTTCAAATAGCCCAACATTTGGGCGATGTGGGTGTCGTTGAACGCGGTCACGACCTTGGGATCAACGATCACCTTGTCATCCACAATCAGATCGGGAACCAGTTTCCCGACGTATTGATCCCGGTAGTGAACCGGGTAATTCCGCTGCTGCTGAATCGAATGCCCACGATGGACCAGCTCAATCACCAACGCATTCTCGTACAGCTTCTCGTCCAAACCTGGCCGCAACTCATTCAGCACAGCCATGGCTCCGCCAATGACGCTTCGCGTCGTCTCCTCATGTTTCATACTCTTCTTTTCCCTGCTTGACCGCGGATATCGCGGATTTCACGGATGTTCTACCCGCCTTTCTCATCCGTGTCATCCGCGCAATCCGCGGTTAATGAGAATCCCGGCTTTTCCCCTTCCGCGGCTGCACCTCCAACTGCGGGACCCACAGCTTGTCCGCCACCAGGTGAACAACGCCGTTTTCGGACTGCAGCTTCCCGGTCACGCCGAGGAAAGGCGCGGTCTTGGCCACGATGCGGAAGCGCTCATAGACCTTCTGCCAGACCACCAGGTTCACGAAGCCGGTCTCGTCCTCCAGCGTCATGAACACCACACCCTTGGCCGTGCCCGGACGCTGGCGACAGATGACCATGCCCGCGTAATGGATTCGCCGGCCGTTCGGCATCGTCCGCACCGTCGCTGCATCCGGCAGACGCCGACGATTCAACTCTTCCCTCAGCGGCTCCAGCGGATGCCCGCGCGTGCTGTGCGAGGTGAAATCGTAATCCCAGGCAATCGCCTCAAACGGATCCAGGGCGTCAAAATCCGCGACCGGCTCCGCCGACTCCAACTCCAGTTCCGCGTCCTTCCGCCGTTCCGTCCCCAAGGTCTCCCAATACGCATCGCGGCGCTCCCCGTTCAAGCTCGCCAAGGCTCCGCTTTCCGCCAGGCGCGCCAAGCCTCCCTGGTCGAGTCCGGACCGCTGCGCCAGATCGTCGATGGAACGGAACGGCCGCTCACGCCGGGCCGCCAGCAGACCTTCCGAGGCGGCCGTGTGCAGCCCCTTCACATAGCGCAGCCCCATCCTCACCGCGAAGCCCTCCCCGCTGCCCGGGCATTCCTCCAGCGCGCAGTCCCAGTCGCTGATCGTCACATCGATCGGCCGGACCTCGACCCCGTGCCGCTTGGCGTCCTCGATCAAGGTCGCCGGACTGTAGAACCCCATCGGCTGCGCGTTGAGCATCGCGCCGAGAAAGGCGGACGGAAAATGGCGCTTCAGCCACGAGGTCGCGTAGGCGATCAGGGCGAAGCTCGCCGCGTGGCTCTCGGGAAAGCCGTATTCGCCAAAGCCCTGGATCTGCTCGAACACGCGCTCCGCAAACTCCCGTTTGATCCCCTTGAACGCCATTCGAGAGATCAGCCGCTCGCGATGGCGTTCGATCCTCCCCGACTTCCGCCAGGCCGCCATGTCGCGGCGCAGTTGATCCGCCTCGCCCGGCGTGTAGTCCGCCGCGACGATGGCCAACTGCATCACCTGTTCCTGGAACAGCGGAATCCCCAGGGTCTTCTTCAACACCGGCTCCAGCGCCGGATGCGGGTAGTCCACCGACTCCTCGCCATTCCGCCGACGCAGATAAGGATGCACCATGCCGCCCGTGATCGGCCCCGGCCGCACGATGCTCACCTCGATCACCAGGTCGTAGTAGTTCGCCGGCTTCAACCGCGGCAGCATCGACATCTGCGCCCGGCTCTCGATCTGGAACACCCCGACCGTGTCCGCCTGCCGGATCATCTCAAAGGTTGGCGCGTCCCGCGGCGGAATCGTCGCCATGGTCCACTTCTGCCCGCAGTGTTTTTCGATCAGGTCGAAGGAGCGGTGCACCACGTTCAGAGCCCCCAGTCCGAGCAGATCCACCTTGAACAGCCCGAGATCCTCCAGGTCGTCCTTGTCCCATTGGATCACCGTGCGATCCGCCATCGTCGCGTTCTCAATCGGCACAATGTCGCCCACCGGCTCATGGCCCAGCAGGAAGCCTCCGGGATGGATCGACAGGTGCCGCGGCGTGTCCTGAATCTCCGTCGCCAACCGCAGAAAATCCGCGTGCAACCGGCTGTTCGGATCGAACCCCGCATCGGCAAAGGCCTCCGGCGTCGCGGAATCGTAATGCGTCAATCCCCGCGCCAGCCGTTCAATCCCCACCTCTGAAATCCCCAGGACCTTGCCCACGTCACGCACCGCCGACTTGGAGCGATAGCGGATGAAGTTGGCCACCATTGCCGCGTGGGTCCGTCCGTATTTGGCGTAGACGTGCTGGATGGCCTCCTCGCGCCGATCATGCTCGATGTCCAGATCGATGTCCGGCGGCTCCGCGCGTTCGCGGGAGATGAACCGTTCAAACAGCAGCCCCATGCGGATCGGGTCCACCGCCGTGATTCCCAGACAGTAACACACCGCCGAGTTCGCCGCCGACCCGCGTCCCTGGCACAGGATGTTCTTCTCCCGGCAGAAACGCACGATCTCCCACATCGTCAGGAAATAGCCGTCGTATTCCAGCTCATGGATGAGTTGCAGTTCCTTGTGGATCTGCGCCTTCACCTGGTCGGGCACACCCTGCGGATAACGCCGCCGCGCGCCTTTGAAGGTCAGCGTCTCCAGCCATTGCGCTGAGGTCTTGCCATCCGGCAAGCGCTCGGAGGGGTAGCGGTAGCGCAGTTGATCCAGTGAAAACCGGCAGCGCTCCGCGACCTCCTCGGTCCGCCGGACGGAGTGAAGATCATCCTGGTAAAGCAGGCCGAAACCATGCGGCGGCCGCAGCGCATGCTCCGCATTGGGCTTGGTCAGACGCCCGGCCGTCGCCAGCGTCACGCCATGCCGGATGCAGGTCAGCACATCCTGCAAGGACCGCCGCGCCGGCGTGTGATACAGGACCTCCATCCCGGCGACGGTGGGAATGCCCCAGCGTTTGGCGCGCGTCCGAACCCGCTGTTCGCGTCGCGCATCCTCCAGCTCGCAATGCCGTGTAAGCAGCGCGTAAAGACGGTCGCCGAACGCCTCGCGCAACCGCCGCGCCTCGCCCTCCGGCTCCTCCTCCTGCGAAATCAAACCCCGCTCCCCTCCGCACAACGCGATAAGTCCCTCCGCCCGTTCACAGACCTCCTCCCAACTCACGTGGCTCACGCCCTTCGGCGACCGCAACCGCCCCGCTGAGATCAACTGGCTGAGATTTGCGTAGCCGCGCCGGTCCATCGCCAGCAGGACCAGGTTTGACTCGTCAAACAGCGTGATCTCCGCGCCGACAATCAACTGCACACCCAACTCCTTCGCCCGCTTGTGCGCTCGGGGCATCCCGTAGACGCCATCCCGGTCCGTAAGCGCCAGCGACCGGATTCCCAGGCGATGCGCCTCCTCGATGAGTTCGTCCGGATGGCTCGCGCCTTCGAGGAAGGAATAGTGACTCTTGCACCAGAGCGGCGCATAGCCCGCCCGCCTTGGTCCGCTGGGCGAGCAATACGGCGCGGTTGCATCGCGAAGCTGGCCGCCTTCCAGAGGGGCATCGCCCGCCGCGTTGTGTCGTACATCAGCCATGGGAAAACGAACGGCATAAAAAGCCTCCCTCACACGAACGTGGTATTGCCCCGATAAAACGCGCCCTCACGCGACGATTTCGTGCGCAACGTTGCCGTAGATGTCCGTCAACCGGAAGTCGCGACCGGACCAGCGGTAGAGGAGTTTCTCATGATCGATCCCCAGCAGGTGCAGGATCGTGGCGTGCAGATCGTGGACGTGCATGCGCTTCTCCGTCGCGTGCATGCCGACTTCGTCCGTCGCGCCGTAAACCATGCCGCCCTTCACGCCGCCGCCGGCCAACAGCATGGAGAAGCCGGTGTGATGATGATCGCGACCGACCTTGTCGGGATTCTTCTTGTTGGGCTGCGCGTAGGGCGTGCGACCGAACTCCCCGCCCCAGATGACCAGCGTGTCCTCGAGCAGGCCGCGCGCCTTGAGGTCGCGGATCAACGCGCCGGTCGCCTTGTCGCTGTCGGCGCAGAGCTTGGGGTGGCTCTGGTTGTGCGAACTGTGGGTATCCCAGGGCTGGTTGCTGCCGTCGCTGGTGTAGTAGACGCTCACGAAGCGCACGCCGTCCTCCACCAACCGGCGCGCCAGCAGGCAGGAATTGGCGAAGGCGCTCGTCCCGTACATCTCGCGGACATGTTCAGGCTCTTTGGAGATGTCGAAGGTGTCGGCGGCGGCCATCTGCATCTGGTAGGCGGTCTCCATCGCCTGGATCTGGGCCTCCAGTTCGGAATCGCCCTCCCGTTGATCGAGGTGGATCCGGTTCAGCTTTTGGAGCAGGTCCAACTGCTTCCTCTGCTTCGCGAAATCCAAGTGGGGATTGCGGATGTTGGCCAGCAACTTGTCCACCGCCATGTCCTTGGTAACGACGCTGGCCGCCTGGTATTTCGCGGGCAGGAAGCTGTTGCTCCACAGGGCCGGCCCCACGACGATCTTCGGGCTCGGCCTCAACACGACATACCCCGGCAGGTTCTCATTTTCCTGCCCCAGTCCATACAAGGCCCACGAACCAATCGACGGCCGGATGGGCTGGATATTGCCGGTGTGCATCTTCAGCAGGCCCGGCTCGTGATTCGGCACGTCCGTATGCATCGAACGGATCACGCAGCAGTCGTCAATGACGCCGGCAAGGTTCGGCAGCGTCTCGCAGACCTCAATGCCAGCCTGGCCGTGTTTCGAAAACTTGAACGGCGACGGCAGGAACTTCCCCTTGCGATTGCGGTAGAGCTTCTCTGACGGCTCCTTGTCCGCGTACTTCTCCAAGGCGGGCTTGGGATCGAAGGTGTCCACATGCGACGGCGCGCCGTTCATGAAAAGGAAGATCACGCGCTTCGCCCTGGGCGCGAAGTGCGGACGAGGCGCGACTGGCGCGGCGGAGCCCGAGCGTCCGCCGCCCAGCATTCCCGCCAGGCCCAGCATGCCGAAACCGCCGCAGGCCCGCGTCAGCATGCCGCGGCGGGAAATGGGCATTTCATTCAACTGCAAATCGGTCATCGCGAATCTGAAATTTGAAATCTGAGATTTGAGATCGCCGTCCGACGGCCGGTCCGTCTTCGATCAATCGACATAAAGAAACTCATTTGCCGCCAGGAGAATCTGCGCGTATTGCGTCCAGCGGCTCAACCCGGGGCCGTCGTCCTCTTCCGCAAGGAACGTCGCCGCCAATGCCTCCTCCTCGCCTGTCGGCGGCCGTCCATAAAGCGACCGGTAGGCGCGGCGGACGTTCGCCTCCCTCGCGAGTGATGGATCGTCCAGCTCCGCGGAGAGCCGCCGCGCGCGTTCGATGACAAAGGGGTTGTTCATCATCCAAAGCTTCTGCATCGGCGTGGTGGTCGAGGCGCGCGCGGCGGCGTGGACGTTGGCGTCGGGATAATCGAATTGCATCATCAGGGAATTCAGCTCCTTGCGGCTGATGCGTCCATAGACCGTGCGTCGCAGGTTCTTGGGATCGTTCAGTTCCAAGGAACGCCCGCCCTCCTGGTCCAGGCCGCCGCTCACGAACAACAACGCGTCGCGGAACTGCTCCACATCCAACCGCCGCCTCGCCATGCGGCCGTAAAACCGGTTCTCGGGGTCGGTTTCAGGGGAGAGCCGGGGGTTCTTCGACGATTGCCGATACGTCGCCGACAACACCAACTCCCGGACCAGGGCCTTGATCGACCAACCGCCCTCCATGAACCGCGCGGCCAGGTCGTCCAGCATATCGGGATGCGTGGGCTTTTCGCCCAGCGCGCCAAAGTTGCTCGGCGTCGCCACCAAGGATTGTCCAAACACCCGCGCCCAGATCCGGTTCACGAGGACGCGCGCGGTCAGGGGATTCGCTTGATCGACGATTGCTTCGGCCAGTTCCCGGCGGCCGCTGCCTTCCTGGAACTCGCGCCGACCGTCCTTGCCCAAGACCTCCAGAAACCCGCGCTTCACGACCTCGCCCTTTTGCTCCACGTCCCCGCGCAGGAAAATCGGCAGATCCTGGACCTTGCCGTCCTTCACGACATGCATGGCCAGCATCGGCTGCTTGTTCTTGTCCTTCTCCTTCGCATAGGCCGCCTCATCGAAGGGCCTGTTGAACATGTCCGTGCTGGCAAACACGCCGGCCAGGGCGTGGTAGTCCGCCATGGTGATGGGATCATACTTGTGCTCGTGACAACGCGCGCAGGCGACGGTCAGCCCCAGCAGTCCCCGAGTGACCGTATCCACGCGATCCTCCCATTCATCCGCCATCACCTCGAGACGACCGCGGCTGTAATACTTGTGTCCAAGCCCAAGGAAACCGAGCGCCGGGAGATTTGGCGAATTGGGGCCCTCGATCGCGTCGGCGGCCAACTGCAGGCGGATGAACTCGTCATAGGGCAGATCCCGGTTGAAGGCCTCGATGACCCAGGCGCGATAAAGATGCGCATTGGGATAGAAATGTTGCGTCGCCGACCCGACCTGATGCGCCTGATCCTCGGCATAACGCGCGACGTTCAGCCAAAGGCTCGCCAACCGCTCCCCGAACTGCGGCGACGCCAGCAGGCGGTCCACGAACTGCTCGTAGGCGTTGGCATCCGGGTCCGCGAGAAAGGCGTCGATTTCCACCGGCGTGGGAGGCAGTCCCGTCAGGCCAAAAGTGACGCGTCGTATCAAGGTCCGGCGGGACGCCTCGTCCGCCGGGGCCAGTCCGGCCGTCTCCATCCGTGCCAGAATGAAATGATCGATGGGCTGCTTCGCCCAACTTGAGTTCCCCGTCGCCGGCAACGGCTTGCGGACCGGAGGCTGAAACGCCCAGAACTGCCGCGCTTCCCCCCAATCGAAGCCGGCCTCGGCCGCGCCGGGCGAGGCCTGCGCGCAGACGACCTTCAGGAGGACGCCCAAAAGCGTCATCCCAAAAAACAACCGTCGCCATCCGCTCGCGCGCATTCAGAAGGATATAGGGAATGCTGGACGAGGCGACAAGCGGGAAGGAGCAGGCATTCGTGGGGAGGCGTCACGTCAGGCCCGCCTCCCCGACGGCCAATTAGGTCGCACGAGCGATGTGCGCCCCGCCTCGTGGGGAATCGGGTGAAAACGGTTCTCAGTCGGGCATCCGATCCCGTAGCCTCCGCCCATGCCTGAATCTCCCGACACGCCACAATCGGACTCAAACGACGTCCCCGGCATCCGCCCCGCGCCGACGACCGTTCGCGGCATTCTCAAGGAACTGGGACCAGGGCTGATCGTGGCGGGCGCGGTGGTCGGTTCCGGTGAACTGATCGCCACCACGGCCACCGGCGCGGAGGCCGGCTTCTTCCTTCTCTGGCTGATCCTGATCGGCTGCGCCATCAAGGTCTTTGCCCAGGTCGAGGTCGCCCGCTTTGCGATTTCCACGGGCAAGACCTCCCTTCAGGGACTGTCTGAAATGCCCGGCCCGCGGATCGGCCCGGTCAACTGGGCTCTCTGGTTCTGGCTGGCCACCATCACTGTCACCACCGGACAACTCGGCGGCATCGTGGGAGGGGTGGGACAATCCCTGGCCATCAGCCTGCCCCTCACCGAGGCCGGCCGGGAATACAACCGCGCCGTGGACGCCCGGGCGGCGCTCGTCGTCGAACTGCATCAGGAACAGAAGCAACTGGGGCTCGATCCGGGCCTGACCGCCGACATCGAATACGGCGACAGCCTCCGCATCGCGGCCATCAAGGCCGAACTCCGTCGCTACGACGGTTTCCGCGTTCCTGGCGCCACCCGCGTCCCCGGTGAAATCGAAAAACTTGAACCCAAGGCCCGCGACCACCTGATCTGGGCGGGAATCGTCGCCCTGGGCTCCGCCTTTCTCCTCGTGTTCGGACGGTATCGGTTCATCCAGAACTTCGCGACTGTCATGGTGGCCGGCTTCACGTTGATGACCGTCGTCAACCTGATCCTGCTGCAGTCGAACCCGGCCTACGCCATTGGCGCGGGCGAACTCTTCTCCGGGCTCAGTTTCCGCCTGCCGCCGCGCACGGAGAACGTCTTTCCGCTGGCGACCGCGCTGGCGACGTTCGGCATCATCGGCGTCGCAGCGGGCGAACTCGTGTTTTACCCCTACTGGTGTCTGGAGAAAGGCTACGCCCGCTTCGTCGGCCCGAACGACGGCTCCGAGGATTGGGCTGCGCGCGCCAGGGGCTGGTTGAAGGTCCTGCGTTGGGACGCCTTCGGATCCATGGCGGTCTACACACTGTCGACCGTCGCGTTCTACCTTCTCGGCGCGGCCATCCTGCATCGCATCGGCCTCTCCCCCAAGGGCGCGGACATGATCCGCACGCTAGCGGTCATGTACGAGCCGGTCTTCGGAAGAACCGCGCAATGGCTGTTCCTGCTGGGCGCGGTGGCCGTGTTGTATTCCACCTTCTTCGTCACGAACGCCAGCAAGGCGCGCATGTGCACGGACGCGCTGCGCCTGTTCCGGTGGCGGGCGGACAACGAAACCTCCCGACTTCGCTGGCTGAGAATCTTCAGCGCCGCCTTCCCCTTGGCCTGCTTCGCCGTTTACGTCCTCTTTCCTCAGCCGAAGAAGCTGGTGCTGGCCGGCGGCGTCATGCAGTCGATTCTGCTCCCCGTCATGGCGTTCGCCGCGCTTTGGTTCCGCTACCAGCGTTGCGATCACCGGATCGCGCCCGGCCGGAGCTGGGATATGTTCCTCTGGATCTCCGCCGCCGGCATGCTCGTCGCCGGAGTCTGGACGGCCCTCGTGAAGCTGTTTCCCGCAATCAAGGCGATGGGAGCGTGATTGGAGGTTCTCGGTTCGCAGTTCGCCTCCCGGCTACGACGCGCGAAGGCGCGCGACGGTTTTTCGAGAATCCAGATTTGTTTCGAATTTCGTTTTTCGGGATTCGGATTTCCCGCGCAAGCGCGGGCAAGGCTTGGCAAGCCGCCATCAAAGCAGCTACCACTTGCCCGTGAGCGAACCGCGCATTGAAACCGTCGACATCATCCTCCCCCTGGAACAATCGGAGGATGAAGCCGCGCGGCGCGAAGCGGCGGCCGCGGCGCTCGGGCTCCCCCCCGACCGGATCCGCCAACTGCGCCTTCGCAAGCATTCCATCGACGCCCGCCAACGCCAGATCAAGGTCCAACTCCGCCTGGACGCCGGCATTGGCGCGGACCTGCCCGAGGAGCCTCTGCCAACCGCCGACTACCCCGCCGTCCCCGCCAACGCCCGCCGCGTCGTCATTGTCGGCAGCGGTCCGGGCGGACTGTTTGCCGCGCTGCGCTGCCTCGAACGGGGCGCGAAGCCGATCATCCTCGAACGCGGGAAGGACGCCTCCGCCCGACGTTTCGACCTGGCCCCCATCCTGCGCCACGGCACGGTCATCGAGGATTCCAACTACTGCTTCGGCGAGGGCGGCGCGGGGACCTTCTCCGACGGAAAGCTCTACACCCGGGCCAAGAAGCGCGGCGTCATCGCCGACGTTTATCGCGCGTTGGTCGCCCACGGCGCGCCGGAGCGGATCCTCATCGACGCCCATCCGCACATCGGTTCAAACCTGCTGCCCAACGTCGTCAAGGCCATCCGTCAAAGCATTCTTGAGGCCGGCGGCGAGGTTCACTTCCAGACCAAGGTCGTCGATCTGCTCCTCGATTCCGGCCGCGTCCACGGCGTTGTGGCGGCGGACGGGCGCGAGTACCCCGCCGACGCCGTGATCCTGGCGACCGGTCATTCCGCCCGCGACATCTACCGCCTGCTGGCTGACAGGAAGATAAGACTGGAACAGAAACCCTTCGCTGTGGGCGTGCGAATCGAGCACCCGCAACCGCTGATCGACAGCCTGCAATACCATTACCCCTTGGGCACGGAACGCCCCGTGCTCCTGCCGGCCGCCAGCTACAACCTCGCGACCAAGATCGACGGCCGGGGCGTGCATTCCTTCTGCATGTGCCCGGGCGGCTTCATCGTCCCGGCCGCCACGGAAAACGACGAAGTGGTGGTCAACGGCATGAGCCTGTCCCGCCGCGATTCGCCCTTCGCCAACAGCGGCATGGTGGTGACCGTCGAACCCGGGGACGTGAAGCGTTTCCACAAGGAGCACGGCGACCTCGCCGGCGTGGCGTTCCAACGGGAACTGGAGACCGCCGCCAAGCTGGCCGGCGGCCTCGGCCAGACCGCCCCCGCCCAACGCGCGCTCGATTTCCTGAAGGCGCGCGACTCCGCCCACCTGCCCTCCTGCAGCTACAAGCCCGGACTTAACCCCGCGCGCCTCGACGAACTTCTGCCCCAGGGCATCGTCTCGCGAATGCGGCGCGGCCTGAAGGAATTCGGCCACAAGTCGCCTGGCTATCTCTGCGACGAGGCCCTGCTGGTTGGTTTTGAAACCCGGACCAGTTCGCCCGTCCGAATCCCCCGCGACGCAAACACGCTTCAGCATCCGGAGGTCGCCGGCCTGTTCCCCTGCGCCGAGGGCGCGGGCTTCGCCGGCGGGATCGTCAGCGCCGCCATGGACGGGCTGAAGTGCGCCGAGGCGGCCGTCGCCATCTGAACCGCCCCCCCAGCGTGCAATTGCAAAAGAAGAGGACGCTGCCTACGCAAGAGACCATGTGAAAACGGTAGCAGCCGACGTTAGAAGGCTCATTTCAATCCGTAAGTCGTTGATAAGTGAGCCTCGTCACCTCGTCTCACATGAAAATCGAGGTC